>CAZGBK010000032.1:0-1542 GCA_964524005.1 uncultured Enterobacteriaceae bacterium | reverse complement strand
TTGTGCCGATCTACCGGACTACCCACCGTTGGAGCTCCCCAAGCCGGGTCGCGTCTCGCTCGCAGGCGGCAAGATGCTCCGCAAGAGCTTCTCCCGCGTCGCCGGACTCTCCGGCGGGACCATCAGCCGGGACGGCGGGGCCACCGGCTCCGGGCAGCGGACAGGCTCCGGTGTCGCGCAGCCGCCGAGCAAGCTCGCGCCCGCGACGATCGGCAGCGTCCAGTTTCGCATCGAGGTCACGCTCTACCCCCTCTCGGCGCTCAATCTCGCGCCGGAACGCATCGTGAGACCTACGCAGAGCCTCGGCATGGGCCTCTGCATCCTTGGCCCTAGCCTCGGACCAGTCAGCCCGGACAGCCCCCGAGCCGGCTTCATAGCCCGCCCGGTAGGCCGCCCGGTAGCCGAACCACCCGGCACCGATCAGGACGACGGCAACCGCCGCCCAGACCTTCACGCCTTCGGCTCGACCTTGCGCTTGGCGTACACCGACCACGCCGCCGCAGCGAGCGTCGCCAACGCACCAGCCACCGCCGTCAGCGTCGCCGCATCGACCAGCCCCTTGCTCACAAGGAACCCGCCGAGGAACGCCACCACAGCACGAACCACACCGCTGATCTCTTCACCGCTCATGGGTCACCTCTCCTCTGGAATACGGTCAGTTGACAACAGACCGGACAGATTTAGCACTCGGGTGCTGAAAATGCGGGAACTCGCGGAACCGAGTCCACCGCCCGGCCCACTCAAGCCCGGCCGCTTCACCGAGCCGCCCGACCCGCTGCCAGAGCGCAAGGTCAGCCCCGGTCGCGCCCCACACCGGCTTCCCGGCCCGCAGCGGCACGACATCGACCGCGAGCGAGGCGGGCCTGCCGTTGAACCGGAAGTTGTGCATCGACTGCCCGGGCTTCGCGTTCGTCACCCGGCGGCCGGGCTTCGTCCTGCCGATCGCGTACAGCCGCGCCTGCTCCTCGTCGCTCCGGTAGGTGCAGGTCACGATGAGGTCGATGCCTTCCTTCACGCACGAGCGCAGGAACCGCTCGACAAGCGGACGCATCAACGGATGCAGGTCTTCCAGCCGTCGGCTCACTTGAAGAACACCATCGTGGCAAGGATGCCAGCCATGCCGGTCAACAGCGCGAAAGCGATCTTGAGCAACAGCGCCTGTATCGCATCGACGCGCTTGTTCATGTCGTCGCGATAGGTCGCGATGCTGAGACGCAGCCCCTTGTGATCGTCACGCAACCGCTCGTACCGCTCGGCACAGACGGCCTCGTGCGAGGACAGGTCGCTCTCGACCTTCCGCAACCGCGAAGGCCAAGTATCAGGGTCGGTCATGGCAGACTGGTCGTAGCGCATACATTACAGCCCCAGCACCTCACGCCTCGGAGCCGACGCGGCAATCTGCTCAGCCTTGGCGAATCGCTCAGCCGCCTGCCCGGCTACCGGCGCCGCCGCGAGGAGCTGCTGCACCTGCGCCTGCTCACGCTCGACAGCGTCCATGGCCTCAAGCTCCTCATCCGACCGCAGCGCCTTCGCCGGGACATT
>CAZGBK010000031.1:0-1645 GCA_964524005.1 uncultured Enterobacteriaceae bacterium | reverse complement strand
ACCGTCATAGGGGCTTCAACCTCTATCGTGGGTTCGAATCCCATCCCCTCCGCCAGCTTCATTGTGGTTCGCACCGCTACGCTGCTTGTCACTCGGGCTCGCGCATACCCTGGGGACTCCAGCACATCCGCGCGACAACCTGCGACGGGCCGTTTGTAACCGGTCGCACTCCCGCCGCGGTGAATCCTGGTTGTCCAACATCCTGCCTGGCGCTCGCGCTCGGGGCCACGGTTCAGTCCGCGAGACGCGGTCGGCGGTGCCGCGCATGGGCTAGCGGCGGCCGGGCAGGGTCTGTCCCGGTGACCGTCAGGATCCACCCGAACCCGGAAGGTCGCTGGCGGACACCTGTCGTCAGGCGGCAGCCGACAGCCCGCGCCGTCCTCCGACATGTCGGAGGATGAGGACGAGGGTCACCAGATGCACCGCGGCAATGACGAGATTGCTGATCACCACGGGATTGGCGAGGCTGCCCACCGTGATCGGCGTGGTCAGCTTGTAGACCACCTGGACCAGCAGCAAGGGGGCGACCAGCATCGGATTCCGCACGAACAGGAGCCATGCGGAGACCGCCAAGATGGCGCCGTAGATGGACAGTAGGATGCCTCGTGCCGGCGACGGAGCGCCGTAGCCGTCCGCGACCCAAGAGGCGTCGGCCAGCAGACCCGCACTCACGGGGACCAGCACCGCAACATTGATGAGAAGGGAGAGAAGGATCATTTTCCGCATGCAATCCTCGCCGAGGCCCATAACGCCGTTATGAACAGGCACATAACAACGTTATGAAATCTAGGCAACGAGCCATCGGGAAAGCGTCCGGCCCGCGGCATCGCCCGGCGGCCGCAGCTTCCGCGGACGCGCTCCATGCGCTGCTGCGGGCCGCGAGGCAGATCCTCGAATCCGAGGGGCTGCCTGCGTTGTCCGTCCGTCGGGTTGCCGAAGCGGCAGGCTGCACGACCATGCAGGTGTACAGCCGGTTCGGCGGCAAGGACGGCTTGCTGCAAGCCTTGTTCGACGAGGGCTTCGAGGCGCTGGCCAGCGCTCAGCACGCCGTGCCCTTGACCATGCCGCCTGCCGAGCGCGTCCTTATGTTGTGTCGCCAGTACCTGAGGCTCGCATCTGAGCGACCGCACCATTATGCGTTGATGCTCGGCGCGCACAGCGGCGATTTCGATCCCCCCAGGGAAAGCCGAGAGCGCGCGATGTCCACCTTGGAGCACTTGGTCGAGGCGGTCGAACGTGCCTTGCCCTCGGTCCCCGGGCAGCGCGCCCGTGCGGTAGAGGTCGCCCAGCAGATCTTCGCCTTCTGTCACGGCTGGGCGACGCTTGGCGCTGCGCGCCTCATCGATGCATCGCGCGTCACGGCGGTTGACCGGGCGATCTCCGCTCTCATCGAGGCCAACCGGGACGTGGCAAGCCCTGATCGAGCGGGCGGCGCGGAAGATTAGGCGACCATCATTGCTGCTCAGCCCCTGGACTGCCGCGTGGCTTGGTCACGCGCACGGCTAAGGACCGCATCGCTGCGTGCGTTGCTCTCCACAGCAACAGGTCGGTGACGGTTCGACACCAATCTCACTCCCTCCGCCACCACCCTGCTCTAGGCTCAGGACTCATTGCCTGAGCCAGAAGATGAAGATGGCGGCGAGTG
>CAZGBK010000030.1:0-1824 GCA_964524005.1 uncultured Enterobacteriaceae bacterium | reverse complement strand
CGGTGCGGGTCAAGATAGTTGCCGCCTCTTCTTCACGCGGTCTGCCGATTTTCGTCAGCTGACCTGAGTTTCGCCGCGACGACTGTTTCGCGCTCCGGGTTGAGCGTGACTGCCGCGACGGGTGTCCAGTTTCGAGTGTTTTGGGACCAGCGGCGCGGGTTGCGCTGCCGTGCTTCGCTGTAAAGACGGTGCCGGGCTTCCAGGATATCGTGATCCTGACCCGTGTGGCGTACAGCCGGGCTGATATACCGGATGCCGCTGTGCAGATGCTCGTTGTTGTACCAATTCACGAACTCCGCAGCCCACTTCTGGGCAGCCTCACGGCTTGGAAAGCCGCCACTCGGGAACTCCGGCCGGTACTTGGCTGTCCGGAACAGGCTCTCGACATAGGGATTGTCGTCACTGACGCGCGGACGCGAGTAGGACGGCGAGATTTTGAGCCAATCCAGCATGGCCTTTACGGAGAGGCATTTCACCGTTGGTCCATTATCGCCGTGCAGCACCGGCTTGACGGGCGCCGCGTGAAGGCCTTCTGCGAGCGCCGTGCGCTTGAGCAAGAGCGCTGCATGCTCTCCATCATCGGTGGCGTGCACCTCGAAACCGACGATCTTTCTGCTGAAGATGTCCAGGATCAGGTACAGGTAGAACCAATGGCCGAGGATCAGCGCCGGCAGGTAGGTCACATCCCAGCACCAGACCTGGCGCGGGGCTGTGGCCACGTGGGTCGTGGGCGGTCGAACCTTGCGCGGAAGCTTGGCCCTGCCACGGTGGGCTGTCTGCCGCCGCTCGCGCAGTACCCGCTGGAAGCTCGACTCGCTGGCCAGGTAGATACCTTCGTCGGCCAGAGCCGGAACGATGCGGGCGGGCGGCTTGTCGGCAAAGCGCGGTTCGTTGGCCACCTGCACGATCATGTCACGCTCAAGCGGGGTCAGCGCGTGGGCAGGTGTGGGGCGCACCGCCAGCGGCCGCCCATCGCCAAGCTCCAGCCCCTTTCCCGCCTTCCAGCGCTGGAGGGTTCGGACATCGATACCGGCAATCTCGCATATAAGATCCAGGCGCGCGCCAGCCGCGTGCGCCGTGTCGATATCCCGGGCCAGTTGACGGCGATCTTCGAGGCTGATCATTCGGCCTCGCCCTTGCTGAAGATCGCCTCGACTTTTTTTGACAGGACCAGCAGCGCAGCAGCCTCAGCGAGGGCCTTTTCCTTGCGCCGCAACTCGCGCTCGAGTTCCTTGATCCGGCGCTGGTCCTGCCGGGTCTGCGAGGGGCTCGCCCGCGCCTCGTCCGGAAGAGCCAGCGCCTGCATCGCACTCTCGCGCCACTGCTGCAACTCCTGCGGATACACGCCATGTTCCCGGCACCAGGCATTACGTGCGGTCTCATCGAAGGCTGCCACCGTGATGACGGCCTCGAGCCGCGCTGCAGCGGTCCAGGTGGTTTGCCGGGCTGGCTCAGCCAGCACCTCGTTCCGCCAGCGCTCAAGTGTGTCAGAACTCACACCCGTATCGTTCGCCACGACATCAATTGCGGCGCTCTCCGGCGGCAGAAGCCGTGAGACCGCTCGTTCCCTGAATGCTTTTCCGTATCGAGCCATGACGTCCTCTTGTATCGCCCCCGGGGAAAGATGATGGCGGCGAGCCGGGCTGTGGATTTGTGGACGATGCGCTCCGCGCACCGGCCAGCTTGCCGTGGACAACGCTGGCGCGTTGCCCACCGCGCAGGCCTTCGCCCACAACTCCACAGCCACCCACTACCATCACGAAGGACTTGGAATTCAGTTAAGCCAAGTCCAATCGGGGCGACAACTGTCCTGACACGGGGGGC
>CAZGBK010000029.1:0-1897 GCA_964524005.1 uncultured Enterobacteriaceae bacterium | reverse complement strand
AAACGAAGAGGTTGCCGATGAGAAACAAATACGAAGGGACATGCCGTGGCTGTGGCATACACGTCGGCGTGAACGAGGGCTTCTACGCCGGATGTGTGCTCTGCCCGTCGTGCTACAAGAGCGGGGACAAGCCCGTGCGAGCGGACCAGAAGCCGCGCCCGAAGGTCGAGCGGTCGCTCAGTGCCAACGGCGAGGTCCGCTGCCCGTATGAGGAAGACAATCTGCCTCTGATGCGGGCGTTCCCGGGCGCAAAGTGGGACAAGACTTCCAAGTGCTGGCGCGTCAATATTGACACGGCCAACCTGCCTCGGGTCATGGAGATTGCGGCGAAGCTCAAGCTCGACGTCGCGCCGGAGCTGGCCGCTCGCGCTGCTGTCAAGACCGAGCAGGCGGCGGCGATCGCCAGCGATCCGCGGCTGTTCGCCTTTCAGGTCAAGGGCGTGGACTTCATGTCCCGACGCGATAAAGCACTGCTGGCCGACGAAATGGGCACGGGTAAGACCGTGCAGGCGCTCTGCTCTCTCGGAGACGGCTGGAAGGTGTTGGTCATCTGCCCCGCCTCACTCAAGTACAACTGGGAGGCAGAGGCAAAGAAGTGGGCGTCACGCTACAAGGTCCACGTCATCGACGCGAAGGACTCGTGGCGCTGGCCCGCAGAAGGCGAGATAGTCGTCACGAGCTACTCGCTCCTGCCGGTCTACCTGAAAGCAGACCCGACCGACCTACGCAAAGCCAAGAAGGAAGTGGAGGCGCTGGCCGTCGAGTCCGCCATGGCTGAAATCCCACAGGGCATGACGCTGATCGTTGACGAGGCCCATCTGGTCAAGAGCAGGGATGCCGCCCGAAGCGCGTCGGTGCGCCAGCTCGCAAAACGTGCCGTGCGCGTCTGGGGCCTGACAGGTACGCCGCTCCTTAACCGCGCCCTCGACCTGTGGGGCGTCCTCAACAACCTCACGATGGCGAACGAAGTCTTCAACCACTGGGGCATGTTCACCAAGCTGTACCGTGGCGTGAAGAACCGCTGGGGCGGTTGGGAATTCGGGATGCCTGGGCCGGAGGTCGCCGAGCGCCTGCGCCGCGTGATGCTCAGACGGCTCCGCAAGGACGTGCTGCCCGATCTGCCCGACAAGCTGATCAAGACCGTCACCGTGGACGGCATGAGCGCCATCCTCCGCAAAAAACTCGACATGCTCTGGGACGAATACGAGGAGGAAGGCAACACCGACTCCCTGCCTCCTTTCGAGCGGTTCAGCGAGGTCCGAGCTGCGCTTGCGGAGGCCCGCATACCGGCGATGGACGAACTGGTCGAGGACTACGAGGAGCAGGACACTCCCCTCGTGGTTTTCAGCGCGTTCACCGCGCCAATCCACCATCTCGCCCTCCGCAAAGGCTGGGAAATCATCACGGGCGATACTCCGCCGGCCAAGCGCCAGCAGATCGTGGAGCGGTTCCAGGCGGGCAAACTCAAGGGCGTTGGACTCACCATCGCGGCCGGTGGCGTCGGCATCACCCTGACACGGTCCAGCAACGTCCTGTTCTGCGACCTCGACTGGACCCCCGCGATGAACCAGCAGGCCGAGGACCGCGTGGCCCGCATCGGACAGAAGGCTAACAAGATCACGATCACGCGCCTTCAGAGCAATCACCCGCTGGACATCCACGTCACCGAGCTGATCGCGGAGAAGATCGCGCAGGGTCAATGGGATGCGCATCTGGGCCGCAGCGACAGCGCCTTTGTGAATGCCGCCGCCTGGGGCCTGATGCTGACGGGCCGTGTCATCGGCGCGCCGGAAAGCGCAAAGAAAGGCCCGGCCTCCTTCGTCGGCGGCCTGATCCGCCAGAGTGGCGAGCCGGTCATCCGCGCTGCGCTGGCACAGGCCATGCGGCTCATCGGCAA
>CAZGBK010000028.1:0-1997 GCA_964524005.1 uncultured Enterobacteriaceae bacterium | reverse complement strand
CTAAACAATAGGATGCCCTACGCTCTTGAACGATACGGATCAAAAGCCATCGTTGTCAACATGAAGACTGGAAAGCACTATTCGTCCAGTCCTATTCCTCTCGCAGATGCAAAAGCCCAGATGCGTATCTTGAAACAATACAGTGAGGAGAAAGAATCCAAACGCACTTACGAAGGTGAGAAAGAAAAACTTCGCAAAGAAGTTGAATCCGCCTAATTACGGATGACTCTTTAAAAGAAAATCTGTCCAAGAGTAGATGACTCCTCGTGAACAGTTTTTTGCTTCGTTACTCAAAGATGTATCTGGAACTTATGTCGAGATAGGAACTTGTTGGGGTGGCTTTGCGGAATTCTTGCTCCTCAATACTGCTGTGTCTCATCTTATCTGCGTTGACCCTTATAAAGTCTTCCCTACTCATCTGTATTGGGATGCCCTCAACTTTCAACCTCAGTCTGAGTTAGATAAGAAATTTTCTATCGTAGCCAATCGTCTGATCCAAAATAAAGTTAACAAGCCAGTCACCATGGTTCGTCTGACATCTTACGAAGCCGCTAAAAAGATACCAGACAATTTGGCGTTAGTCTATATTGACGGTAATCATCATCACCGTGAAGTCTTAAAAGATTTAGTTGTCTGGTGGCCTAAGATTAAGAAAGGTGGTCTGCTTTGTGGTGACGATGTTGAAGATATCAAAGAACCTCACGAAGATGGTGATTACTTTATCCAACATAAACCTGGTATCTTTGGGCAAGTGGGTGTCGCTACGGCCTTGGAAGATTTTGCCAAGGTCTGTCCAGACTTTCACTATAAAGTAGAAGGGAATCAATTTTTTGCGTATAAATAGATGGAGGAAGAAAGAGATATTCACTGGTCACAACCTCTTGAAGAGCTTGTAGCCTCTGAGGGAGAAAAGTGTCGTGGTCTGGCTTGGATTAATCAAAAAGCAGAGATATATTATGCTCACAGAGCTAACGCAATCGCTATTCCCGTTATCGTCTTATCTACTTTGGCTGGGACTGCATCTGTTGGATCGTCTAGTTTATTCCAAGGTGATACTCAGATATCGTCTGTTGTAATAGGTTTGGTTTCGATTGGTGTTGGAATCTTAAATACTATCTCGTCATACTTCTCGTGGGCTAGAAAAGCAGAAGCTCATCGTATTGCTTATCTTCAATACAGTAAGCTCTACAGTATCATCCGTGTCGAGATGTCGTTGCCTCGAGTTGAACGACAAGAAGCAGAACAGCTCTTAAAACAGATTCGTGATGGGATGGAACGCTTAGCCGAAACAACTCCGTCACCCCCACCCGCTATCCTAGACGAATTCAACAGACACTTCAAAGACGAAGATAAATCTATTTCACGACCCGTTGAGACCAACGGATTACAAAAAATATCCATCTTTCGGTCACCTTCGAACTCGAACATAGAAGAAGTCAAGATAGAATTAAAAACCAATCCTATGTATAGAGATGAACAACCGTCACAGAGTAGGAGTGAACGAAGTAATACCGATAGCCGACAAATCAGCTCTGAGTGAAGATGCTATTACTGTTGCTGCAGTCCGTTATGTTGCGGGTGAACCCAAACCGATGGACTACGAGTCCGAATCCGATCGTGAAGAGCCCATGAAAGAGATGAAGGAATCGAAAAAGAGTGTTGCTGCTCGTAAGAAGGCCGTCAGATTTGTCCATAAGATGGAAACACCAGACAGTCCTGAGACAGATAAGCCTATGAAGATGTATATCAAATTAAAACAGATGTCCCTCTTCCCGTCTATATATTAAATCGGCGTCGGGTGGATGCTAGACTCGCACTTACGGTTGGTAAGTTCCAGAGGATCCAACGAGACCAAAAGCCTGGTGATTCAATCCCAGACTTTGTCCAGTCTTCCCGAGCAGAGTGACGACTGATATATCTTCGTTTTCTTTCCTCACGCTCTAGTGGGGAGAACAGAGTAAAATCCTTTGAAGATGCATCACCGAAGTAGACTCGTT
>CAZGBK010000027.1:0-2180 GCA_964524005.1 uncultured Enterobacteriaceae bacterium | reverse complement strand
CGCCACCAGACAGCGCGGTGATGCGACGAATCGAGAGCGACCCGGCACGCCCGACGCCCGCCGCGTTGTTCGACAGCGGCGCAGAGGGCGACACCCGCAGCGACACCAGCTCGAAATACCGCCGCTCGTCCGACGCCTCGTTGTTGAAGATGGCGAGCAGGCCATCCTCCATCGGTCGGACATCGACGGCATCGAGCTTGAGGTAAAGCGTCTCAGGCATCGGGCTCGTCCACTACATCGAAACGCGAGTAGCGGTCGAGCACATTACAGCCGGGACAGCGGACAGGCGGGGAAGTGTTCCCCTGCCCGCCGTTGATGTCCTGCTCGACGCGCTCGGCCAGTTCGCCCGACACGACCCACTCATGACCGCAGGTGAGGTGCCGAAGCGTAGCCATGACTCAGGTCGCCGAGTCGGTGAACTCGATCTCGAGGTCGGCCGTGCCGACCGCCGAGGTGCCCGAGTGGAAGAGCTGGAAGCCTTGCGTCGCGCGGCAAGTCACCGGCTCCACATTCGTGTCACCGTACCCGGCGTTCCAGATCTCCGCGAACGGCACCAGCGTCAGCCAGTTGGCCTGCGTGGTACCGGCGACGATCGGCTCCTCGTTGACGAACAGGAACCGGCGGAAGATGTCCGTGCCGGTCGTGGTCTGGTTGGTGCCGCAGGTCGTCGCGGCGTCGAGGTTCGAGCTGTTGGTGTCGTGCTTGACCGGGGTCACAGCCGTGCCGCCAGAAGCCGCCGTGATGCGCCGGCACTGCGCCGTGGTCAGCACACCCGTCACCGCTGCGGTGCCGTTGTTGAACCAGTAGGCGCGATAGACGCGGATGACGCGAGCCGTAGCCGTGCCGTTGAAGACATTGAGCATGTCCTTGCTTGATGCGTAGGCGATCGCGCCACCAGTCGCTCGGAATGTTGCCGCCATGTCTTACGCTCCCATGCTGATGATCTTGCCAGTCCCGGCCGACGACCGGAACACTTCGATTTCGCCCGACCCGTCCATCTGCGGACCGGCCGCCCACTGCTGAACCTTGCCCTCGCGCAGCGCCTTCACGCTGGCATCGAGGTCGTCGCGCGTGTCACCCGCCCCAAGGCCGAGCCGCCGACCGGCCTGCACCTTGAGCATGAAGTCGACGCACCGCTTGACCGCCCATGCCGGGACCGGGGTCTCCGTCCGCAGCAGCCAGGAGCCAAGCGCCGGCCGCCATTCCATCGCAGGCTGCCTCACTTGCGCTTCATCGCCGTCTTGACGGACTCTCGAAACGCCTTCGCAGTCGGCGCACCCTTGGTCCCGGGCTTGCGCATCTTCTCGCCAGAGCCAGCCTTGATGCGCTCGCGCTTGGCGTGGATGTTCGCGTACAGTCCCGGCATCAGGCAGCCTCCTTCTCGTCAGCGCGGCGCACTCTCGCGCCCCGATGAAACTCAACCTTGACGGGCGGCTCCGGCGGCTCCGGGTTGCACTCCGGGCACCGCACCCACCCGCCGAACCCGTCCGCGACCCATCTACCGCCGTTGCAGTTCAGACAGATGCGCTCAGACTCGGTCATGACCGCGAGTCTACCGCTAGCCTACCGCTGCGGCAACTCACCCCGAATCAGGGGCAGGGCGTCCTCAAGGCGCATGACCACGAGCCACCCCTTCCCGTCACCCCGGCAGGCCACCACAGGGGTGTCACCGGGGCCGGACGCGCGAACCGCCTGGTCGACCCACTCGTGGACCGCGATGCCCTTGCGGCGCTTGACCTCCCACCGGAACCGCCCGGTCGTGATGTCATCCCCACCGTCCCGGGCCTGCCCGATGTTGCGCTTGACCGCCCACCCGAGCTCGTTGGTCAGAATCTGCGCCAACTCCCGCTCGCCGGCGGCCCCCTTAACCCTCTGACTTGCGCCCATGTTTCACCCTCAGTTGATGGTCATACGCCTTGATGCCACGCACCATCGTGGTTCTGATCGTCGCAGCAGGGATGCCGAGCTCACGCGCCAGCGCCTTGTCCCCCGGAATCAACTTCCGTGCCGCACGCACCTGCATGATGCGCTGGTACTGCTCGAGCGTCATCTTCGGCGGTCGCCCCACATACCTCACGACAGCGCCTCGACGACCGCCCAGCCGAGCAGCAGGATGGCGAAGCAGACGATGACGGCCTGCGTCAGCAGCTCGGCGAGCTTGTCCCACTTCTCGGGCGTCA
>CAZGBK010000026.1:0-2423 GCA_964524005.1 uncultured Enterobacteriaceae bacterium | reverse complement strand
CTCCTTTTGTGGGGTGGCGTAGATGGACGATATCGGGGCTGAGCGAGCAAGTAGTCATATGAGTGGTCGTATGACTACTCGGATTGAGGTGGCTGGCCGGGTGTCCGGCCGCCGTCGCTGGACGGTGGAGCAAAAGCTGGCGATCCTGCGGGATGCGTTTGGGCCGGAGGGTTCGGTCCGAGTTGCATGCGACCGGCACGAGGTTGGCAGCGGGGCGGTTTATACATGGCGCCGACAGGCGATGTCGGGAGAACTGACCGGCGTCCGGCCACCGGTCTTTCCGGCATTTTCCGAGGTTGAGGTCGCGGATCCGGTCGCCCACGATGTTGCACCGTCGGTGCCATCACGTTGCGGGCAGATCGGCATCGAACTGCTGACGGGTGTCCGCCTGACCGTGGATGCGATGGTCGATGCCGACGCCCTTGCCCGGGTGATCGCCGTGCTCGGCCGATGATCCCGCTGCCACCCTCGACGCGGGTTTACCTGGCCTGCGGCGCGACAGACATGAGGAAGGGTTTTGACGGGCTGGCGGTGCTGGTCCAGCAGGTGCTGGAGCAGTCTCCGCATTCCGGCGCGCTGTTTGCCTTCCGCGGCAAGCGCGGCGATCTGATCAAGCTGCTCTGGTTCGACGGCCAAGGGATGTGCCTGTTTTCCAAGCGCATGGATCGCGGCAAATTTGTCTGGCCGGTGACGAAGACAGGCAAGGTCAGCCTTACCTCGGCCCAGCTTTCCATGCTGCTCGAAGGTATCGACTGGCGCCGTCCCGAACGCACTGCGGTGCCGCTTCTGGCAGGATAAAAATCCGCAGATTTGCGTGGTTTTTCTGGTGCGGAATGGCCCACTTTGCTATTGGGTCACGGTGTCGGACGCAGCCACTTCCACCCTTGATAAAGATGCCCGGATCGCCGAGCTGGAAGCAGCCTTGGCGGCTCGTGACACGCTGATCGACACGCTGCGTTTCCAGCTGGCGCAGCTGCGCCGCATGACGTTCGGCCAATCGTCGGAGAAGCTGTCGGCCCAGATCGAGCAGCTCGAACTGACGCTTGAGGAGCTCGAAGGCGAAGCCGCTGTGGCCGATGCCCGCAAGGATGCGCCGGCGGGTAGGTCCGAACGGCCAGCGCCGGTTCGCAGCCTTCCGCCCCATCTTCCGCGCGCCGAGCAGCGGATCGAACCGGAGGCAGGCCACTGCAATTGCCCTGATTGTGGCGGCACCCTGCGCCCGCTGGGTGAGGACAGCGACGAGATGCTCGACGTCCTGCCGATGCAGTGGCGCGTGATCCGCACAATCCGTCCCAAGTACAGTTGCCGCTCCTGCGAGAGGATCGTGCAGGCGCCGGCCCCGGCGAAGGCCATCGCCCGCGGCAAGGCCAGCTTCGCCACGCTCGCCCATGTGGTCGTGTCCAAGTTCGATCATCATCTCCCGCTCTACCGGCAGGCCGAGATGATGGCGGCGCAGGGCCTCGACATCGACCGCTCGACGCTGGCCGGGTGGGCAGGACAAGCCGCGCATCTTCTCGACCCAATCGTCTCCCGGATCCGCGAGGAAGGCCTGAAGGCCGCCAAGATCCACAGCGACGATACGCCCGTGCCGATGCTGGTACCCGGCAAGGGCAAGACCGCACAGGGCCGGTTGTGGACCTACGTCGTCGACGACAGGGCCAGCGGATCAACCGCCCCGGCGCTAGCGTGGTACAGGTTCACGCCAGACCGCAGCGGTATCCATCCGCAAACCGAGCTGAAGAGTTTCACTGGCCTCCTTCAGGCCGATGGCTATGCTGGATACGAGAAACTCTATGCTGGCAACCGGATTCAGGAGGTCGCCTGCTGGGCGCATTTCCGTCGCAAGATCTTCGAGAACCACCAGACCAGCCCAACGCCGTTGACCACCGATCTGCTTGAGCGGATCACGGCGCTCTACCGGCTCGAGGACGAGGTACGGGGTCAGCCCCCTGATGTTCGCAAACAAAAGCGACAGGAAAACACCAAACCGCTGGTCGATGAACTGCGCGCGGCCATCGACGATGCCTTGCGCCGCCTGTCGCCAAAGTCGGCGATGGCCAAGGCGCTCGCCTATGGTCGCAAGCGCTGGATCGCGCTGACACGCTTCCTCGATGACGGCCTGGCCGAGATCGACAACAACATCGCTGAACGCGCGATGCGCAGCGTCGCAATCGGTCGGAAGAATTGGCTCTTCGCAGGGTCGAAAGCCGGAGGCGAGCGCGCCGCCGCCATCTATTCGGTTATCGAAACGGCAAAACTCAACGGCATCGAGCCGCAGGCCTACATCGCCGATGTCATCGCGAAAATCGCGGGTGATTGGCCAGCCTCGCGCTGGCATGAACTCATGCCGTGGAATTGGGCTGCTACCGAGCACACGCTGATTGCCCAGGCAGCCTAGCCGGTGGCCTGCAGGCAACGCTTAC
>CAZGBK010000025.1:0-2564 GCA_964524005.1 uncultured Enterobacteriaceae bacterium | reverse complement strand
TGACCAGCCCCAAGGGCACGACGGAACGCGCACTGGCCGTGCTGATGGACGAGACAGCGTGGCCCGACCACATCTCCCGCGCCATCGCCGCCGCCACGGCGCGTTCGCGTGAACTGGCGGGGTGAGTGCAGATTGCAGGCCTGCCTGACCGGCCTGCTATGGGACGTCGCACCCAGGTGCCTTGATTCATCCTGAAAACCTCTCATTCTGCGGAGGCTTCCGCCGACCTGCTCGAGCGCAGCCGGGGACAGACAAGACGACAGCAGACTGGAAGGTGGCGGATGGTGGCCGGCCCTGGATTGCCGCTCGGTCTGGATGTGCGTCGGGCCCATGCGACGTTCCTAGAAGCGGTCTCCTTGCACCAGCAGGGCCGATTGGACGCGGCAGCTCGTCTCTATGACGCCGTCATCCAGGCGGTTCCTCGCCATCACGACGCGCTGCATTTGCGTGGCGTCGTGGCACTGCAACAAGGCCGCGCGGAGGAGGGGATCGCGCTTGTCCGCAAGGCGCTCAAGCTGAATCCGAAGTTTCCTGCCGCGTGGAACAGCCTCGGCAATGGCTTGCGCGAAGCCCAACAACTCGCCCGCGCGGTCGAGGCGTTCGACAAGGCCATTTCCCTGCAGCCCGGCTTTGCCGACGCCTACTCGAACCGCGGGAATGCCTTGGCCGATCTCGGCCGGTTCGTCCCGGCACTGAGCAGCTACGACAAGGCCGTCAGTCTGCGGCCCGACTACGCCGAGGCTTGGTCGAACCGCGGCCGGGCGCTCATGGAACTCGGCCGTCTGGCGGAGGCGCTCGAGAGTTGCGATCGCGCTGTCGCTCTTCGGTCAGACTTTGCCGAGGCTCATGCCAATCGGGCGCATGTACTGCTGCGGCTGGACCGGCCGACGGATGCGCTGCAGTCTGCCGAGCGCGCCATCGCCGTCGTCCCGGGTCTCGCGACAGCATATGCGACCCGTGCCGCCGCGCTCCAGGATCTCGGCCACGCCGAGGAGGCTCTGGCCAGCTTCGACCAGGCCCTGGCGCTCAATCCGGGCCTGACCGAGGCAGCCTACAACCGCGCACGGTTGTTGACCGCGGTTGAGCGCTTCGACGAAGCAATCGCAAGCTATACCTATGCCATCGACCGCAGGCCTGACTACGCCGACGCCCGCTGGAACCGTAGCCTTGCGCTCCTGCAACTCGGCCGTTTCGAGGAAGGTTGGTCAGAGCATGAGTGGCGTAAGCGCAAAAGCGATCCGGTCGCGACGCGCAGCTTCCGCCAACCGCTCTGGCTGGGCCGGGAGCCGATCGCCGGCAAGCGGCTCCTCCTGCATGCGGAGCAGGGGCTTGGCGACACGATCCAATTCTGTCGCTACGCGCTACTCGCCCAAGAGCGCGGGGCGCAGGTTGTTCTGTGCGTGCAGGATGCGCTGGTCCCTCTGCTGAGCGAGCTCCACCCCGACATCAAGGTCATCGGCGCAGAGCAGAAGCCCGACGCCTTCGATTTCCATGCGCCCCTGCACAGCCTGCCGCTCGCCTTCGGGACCACCCTGACGACGGTCCCCACCTGGCCCGCTTACTTGAAGGCGCCAGCTGAGCGTGTGGCGCGCTGGGCAAGCCGGCTGGGCCCGCAGGGCCGGAAGATCGGCATCAATTGGCAGGGCAGCATCGGAGCGACCGATGTGGGTCGGTCCTTTCATCTGAGCCAGTTCCTGCCATTGGCGCATGTGCCAGGGGTCCGGCTCATCAGCCTCCAAAAGGGGGCGGGCGAGGCGCAGCTGAAGGATGTGCCGGACGGCGTGGTGGAGACGCTCGGTGCCGACTTCGATGCCCCCGGCGCGGCCTTCCTCGATAGTGCCGCTGTGATCCAGCTGTGTGAGTTGGTCATCACATCGGATACCTCCCTTGCGCACCTTGCAGGGGCGCTTGGTGTACCGACTTGGCTGGTCCTGAAGCGGGTTCCGGAATGGCGCTGGCTTCTTGGGCGGGAGGATTCGCCCTGGTACCCCAGCATGCGTCTGTTCCGGCAGGAGGTCGCTGGCGACTGGGAGCACGTCTTCGAGCGTATCGAGGGCGCCTTGCGTGCCTGACCCGAACGTCATGCCGGTGCCGGGCCGTGAGGGGGCGCTTGGCGAAACAGCCCGTCATCCCCACCATTCGGCCATGGACACCAGCGCCCACCCCGACCGGCACCTCGTTGAGGCCCTGTTCCGCATCGTCGCAGCCCATGGCTGGCGCGGGGTCAGCGTCGCGCGGCTCGCTGCCGAATCGGGAATTCCCGCGTCGGAGCTGCTGGCCCGCTACCCCTCGCGCCTCGGGCTGCTGCGCAGCTTCGGCGAGGTGGTGATGGAGGAAGTCGCCGCCGGCACCGTGCCCGACCAGGGCGGCACGCCGCGCGACCGGCTGTTCGATGTGATGATGCGCGGCCTCGATGCGCTGGCACCCTACAAGGACGGGCTGCGGCGGCTGATGCACGAGATGCTGACCGATGCCGTGCTGGCCGGCGCCATGGCGCCCATCTTCCAGCGCAGCATGGAACGCATGTTGGACCTGGCCGAGATCGACAGCACGGGCCTCAAGGG
>CAZGBK010000024.1:1521-3756 GCA_964524005.1 uncultured Enterobacteriaceae bacterium | reverse complement strand
GGTTTGTGATTAAGCCATGCCATTAACGGCATCTCACTAGGTGATTCATTTCTAGTTGCTGGGTCAACCATCCTTTCAAGGAAACCGCGATCAGCAACAGAAGCCCCGCTGTCGTCAAGCTCAAACCGCCACTGCTTATCCGGCCCCTGCCACCATCCGGTTTCCTTCCAGATGGTTTCCCTTGGGCTACCGGCTTTCGCCATGTCCTGCGCCTTCTCAAGCTTGGGAATGTCCGCAGTCTTGGCCCCTTTGCCGGCGAAGATTTCCATCTTCTTCGGCGCTTTGCGTACCGCATCCCACGGGCTGAGAAAGCTGGAGGAGAACTCCGCAAGCTGGCTCCCGGTCATCCGCCCTACAATGTTAGGGATGATTTCGGAGGTGCCCATGATGGGGACGGCGGCATTCGCCTGGCGGTCGAAGGGATCAGGCACGCGGGCCGGTTCCACGTTGAGCAGGTTACGCAGTGCGCCAAGCAGTCCGGACATGTCTAGCTCCTAGTACGCGACGCACACCTGGCACATAGAACCCTTCAGCGGGTCTGTGTTGCCGGTCTCCAGGCATTGCAAGTGCCGCTTGCGGATGTCTTGCAGCTTCGGGTGGTTCCATGCGTCCATGAAGTTATCGTATTCCATCAGGTCGCAGATGTCGAAGCGCGAATCCGCGCCGAAACAGCAGGCGGAAAGGATGGGATGCCCATTGCTTTGGTCGATCCGTACGTGCGCGTCCTTGAACACGGACCAGCACGGGATGCCCGCACGCATGGGCAGGCCGGTTTCCTCGTCCACGCGCCCCATGTTGCCGTGCGTCGGGGCAAAGCCGGTTGCCGCTTCGATCTCCGCAGCGCGTAAGCCCATGCTGTACAACGGCAGCGCATAGCACTCGTCCACATAGGGGCGTACATGCTCGGCGAGCAGGGCTTCCATGGCCTGCGCCTGTTCGCCGTCAAAGCGGATATAGGAGGCGTATAGCTTGGTCTTGTAATTCCACTTGTCGCGGATGTAGCGGGCGGACTTCAGGTTCGCTAAGGACTTGTGGAAGTTCTTGGCCTTCACGCCCATCACTTCCTCGAACTGCGCGTCATCCTTGGCGTTGATGGAGAACTTCAGCGAATCCAGCCCCGCCATCATCATTTCCTCGATGAATCCGGGGGTGAGCAGTGAGCCGTTCGTGGTCAGGAAGACGTAGGGGAAGCCTAGCGCCTTCGCGTACTTGATCTCGCGTATCAGCAGGTCTGGGGCCATCGTCGCTTCGCCGAGGTAGAAGCAACCCCATTCCTCCACACCTGCCGCGCGGGTGATCTTCATGACGTGCTCCATGGACTCCCACGGCATGTCTTCATGCCCCTGCTGTTCGCGGGTACGCAGGGCGCAGAAGGTGCAACGGTAGTTGCAGCGGTTGGAGGTTTCCGTCTTGATGCTTGGGGGCGGCGGGCAGATGGCTTGCAGGAACTCGGGGGCGATCTTCGTTACGGCGTCGATCTTGCTGGTAATCATGTCATTC
Source organism: uncultured Enterobacteriaceae bacterium (assembly GCA_964524005.1). GTDB lineage: Bacteria > Pseudomonadota > Gammaproteobacteria > Burkholderiales > UBA3065 > UBA3065. The sequence continues at coordinate 2,256 of CAZGBK010000024.1, read as the reverse complement.
CTTCGGCTTGATAAAGCTCATGCGGTCGCGCTCGTCATACCAGAGGCGGTCGGCTTCCCCGGTTGGATGCACGTCCGGGAGACCATAGGTCCAGTGCAATAGCTTGGCATTGCGCCAGTCGTCATGCGGGATCAGGCAATTCCACTCGGGCGGCAATGCGCCGATGCGTTCTTCTTCCGTCCAGTCGAACTGGTGGAGCCATGCGCCGGGTTGCGTTGCCACGGCTTCCGGGGTGAGCCTGTGCGCGTGGTGATAGTCGCAATTCAGGATCATCACGCTTGACCAGTTCTTGCGCGGGTAATTGCGGTTGGGCTGGTTCCACATCTTGTTCGGCAGTGGCTCATACGGCGGGTGCTGTACGCACTGCACGGCATGCCGATGCGAGCGCATGGCCCACAGTTCGGCAATGTCGCCCAGGCACAGCATGTCCGCGCCGTCCATGAAGATGGCATGGCCGCGATAGCCTTGCAGGTAGGGGATGAGGAAACGGGCGAAGGAGAACTGCGTTGCGCCGTCGTCTTCGCCCTGGCGTTTCCACCATGCGAAGGTGTTGCGGGCGATGGGGTGGATGGCGACGGGTTCAGACGCCCGTGTCAGTACCGAATGACAGAATGTGTGGTATCCGGCAGCTTCAGCCGGGTCGTACCCGGCGTAGAGATGGATCATGCCTGCGCCTCCCGGCGTTAAGGTTGCGTTAAGTATAGCTTGCCATTACATCTTTGCCGCGTCCCTTGA
>CAZGBK010000024.1:0-1511 GCA_964524005.1 uncultured Enterobacteriaceae bacterium | reverse complement strand
GGCGAACGGGGAGTTCGATGATGTTGCGACTTTTGGCGGCTTCCACCAGGGCGAACTGATCGCCGTACCAGTTTTGGGTTTCCGTATCCTGCGCGTCCATGATGCGGGCGACTTCCGGCCAGAAGGTTGGGTCTTGCACTGCGACAAAGCCGCCGTTGTAGGGCATGAGTTCGCCCACGTCCACGCCGTTGGAGGAAATGATCTTGTGCCCCCGCTTCGTCAGCGCCACGTCGAAGTCCAGTTCCATGATCGGGCTGAGATCGTGGCGGATGAGCATGTCGGTATCCAGGTAGATGCCGGGTTCGTTATAAGCCGCATAGGCGTGGGCACGGTAGTGCATGATGCCTTCCCATTCGCGCGGGATTACAACGCTTTCTGCGCCTTCTACGTGCGGGGAATCGGCATCTGTGAGGACAGTACACTCCATGCCGTGTGCGCGGGCGGAGTTCACCGCCATCTGTGCTTGTGTGATGTCCGGGCCGACGTGGAAGAAGACGATCATTTGCGCACCCACCACGTATGGTTTTTCCCCATGTGTACGTCCACCATGGCTTCGTCCGCCCAATCCTCCACGGCCTCGATTACGCCCACGTCCATGTCGCTGCGGTAATCGTGCCCGCCGATCCAGCCACCGGGGGCAATCTTCGGCCACCAGGCGCGAATGTCATTCGACACCGCCTCATAGCCGTGATCGCCGTCCAGAAACACAAGGTCGAATTGCTCCTGGAACTCTTGCGCGGCTTCTTCCGAGGTGCCTTGGTACATGCGCACGCGGTCTGCCGCCCACTGCACGTTTTCCTGCGCGGTCTGCATGACCTTGGCCCAGTCTTCCGCCGTCTCCACGCCGTAGCCGGTTGCGTACTTGGCATCATCCGAGGATGCGGCCGTGCCCCATGGGTCCACCATCAGCAAGTGCAGGTTGAGCCGGTACAACAGCCTGCGCGATAGCCTGCCGTCGAATACGCCCACTTCCACCACGGAGGGGAAGTCGATCCCCGCCACACGCTTGATGATTTCCTGCGCCCGTTCGTCTACTGCAATCATTTCTTCCCCAGTATCAGCATTTCGCGCCAGTAGTGGATAAAGTCGATGTCCGTGCCGCGCACGTCCGTCAGCCGCATCAGGTCATCCAGCCACATGGTGAAGTGACGGCGCGAGAAGTCTTGACGGTTGCGCGGCCATTCGAAGCTTTCGATATAGGCTTGGTCGAACGTGCAGCGCAGGTCTTCTATCACGTACAGGCCACCGGGCTTGACGTGCGGCCACAGGTGCCGCCAGGTCTTCACGATGTCCAGCGAGATATGCGAACCGTCGTCAATCACGATGTCCAGTGGCTTGTCCGGCGTGTAGGTAGTGGCGTCGGCAATGTCGATACGGATGCGGTCATAGCCCTTGCACAGCCCCGCACACTCGGGGCGAATGTCCACGCCGGTAATCTGCCCGTGCGGGAAGTAGCCATGCCACATCTTCAGGCTGGAGCCACACGCCACGCCGATCTCCAGCAGGTTGAC
>CAZGBK010000023.1:0-8158 GCA_964524005.1 uncultured Enterobacteriaceae bacterium | reverse complement strand
GCTTCTGGGCCATCTTCGCCGCCGGCTTCACGCCCATCCCCTACAAGGTCTTCACAGTCGCCGCGGGTGCCGCCTCGATGGCGCTCGCGCCGTTCATCCTGGGGTCGGTCATCGGCCGGGGCGCCCGGTTCTTCCTGGTCGCGGCCTTGGTGCGCTTCGGTGGCGCACCCATCGAAGCGCAGATCCGCCGCTACATCGACACCATCGGGTGGACGGTCCTCGCAGCGCTGCTGATCCTGCTGGTCATCTGGCAGCTCTGACCGGGCCCGCAGCGCTCAGCCCTTGAATTCTTTGGCGACGATGTAGACCTCGCGCGACTCGGGCCGCGACGCCTTCGGCTTGCGGATCGAGATCTTGCCGAAGTGCTTGCGCAGCTCCTTGACGTACTCGTCAGACCCCTGCCCCTGGAACATCTTGGCGACGAAGTTGGCGCCGGGCTTCAGCATCAGGCGCACGGTGTCGAGCGCGAGCTCGAGGAAATGGATGGAGCGCGCCTGATCGGCCGAGTCGATGCCGCTGAGGTTGGGCGCGATGTCGGAGACGACGAGGTCGAACTTGCCGTCACCGAGCCAGGCCTTGATCTGCTCGACCACCGTGTCGCTCGTGAAGTCGCCCTGGATGAAATCGACGTTGCCGATCGGGTCCATCGGCAGGATGTCTGTCGCGAGCACCCTCCCCTTGGCGCCGACCGCCTTGGCGGCGACCTGCGACCAGCCGCCGGGGGCGGACCCGAGGTCGAGCACCCGCATGCCGGGACGCATCAGGCGGTCCTTCTCGTCGAGTTCGATCAGCTTGTAGGCGGAACGCGACCGGTAGCCGTCGATCTGGGCCTGTTTGACGAAGGGATCGGTGACGTGGCGGCGCAACCAGCTGCCGCTGCTCTTGGATCGGGCCATGATGAGGATAGACTAGCGCGATTCCAGGCCTCTGTCGGGACCACCGACCAGGAAGTGGACCATGATCCGGATCACCGAGCTGTCGCTCCCTTGGGGCGACCCCACCGAAGCGCGCACCCAGGCCGCCCTGCGGCGCGCCATCGTCGAGCGGCTGCGCCTCCGCGAGCAGGACCTCGAAGGCTTCATCGTCGATGTGACGGTGCAGCCGAGCGCCACACCGCGCCACGCTGCGCCACGCTGCGATGCGCTGGGCGCAGCGTCTGAGGCGGGTGTTCGCGATCGAGATCGACACCTGCGCCCGTTGCCAGGGAAGGCTACGCGTGATCGCGCGCATCCTCGCGCATCGGGAGCGCGAATGCGGGGCGGCCGAATCGGAGTTCGCGCCGATCGCCGCGCGGGCGCCACCGCGGCAGGGCGGGCTGCTGTGACGCTGTCGGGAGGGGTCTGTAGGCCGGATCAACCCGGCTCGCGGGCTGATCGGGCCCGTTGCGAAGGCGGGCGTCGACACCCGTCGAGCCGTTGCGCAGTGGACGAGCGCGGTTCGTCGCCGTCCGTAGGCCTTTTGAAAGCACTACCCGTCAGACCTTGGCAAGGATCGCAGGCACGCCCTGATGCCGAGGGTGCTTCCGGCAGAGGTCATACAGAACCTGGTTACCCAGATCCCAAGGTGACGGGCTGCATGCCGCTTTGACCAGCGCCCGCGTCAGGATTCCAGTCACGCGTTTTCGGACCACGGCAGATCCTCATAGAACGCCTGAACCGCCCTGTACGCTTCGTCGAATTCCGGCAGATCGGTCGTGATTTCATCAGCAAGCAAGGCGTAGTACTCAAGGGATCGCCTCCTGACTTCCGGATTTCGGAGCCCATCCGGCTCGACCGGAACGCCCCTGCCCTGGGACTTGGCCTGCAGCGCCGCCAGAACCAGCGACCTGATGGCCGGATCGGTCAGCTCCGGACGCTCCAACAACCGGTAGAGATCGTAGACATCCTGACGCCGCGATCTACGACGACCCGGCTGCTGCAACATCGCCCGAAGTTTCTCGGCGACCAGGTCCGCAAGCGTCGACCCCTGCACCGGACCAGCCCCCGGAACCTCGACCACTTCGACGGCCGTGATCACCTCGTTGTAGCTGATGTCCACGGACACGGTCGTAGTGGCACCGCCCCTTTGCAGCCGGCGATGACGGCTGTTGTCGGCCTTGGGCGCGTACCCTACGCTGACCTTGAGTGTCGGCCAGGTCCGCTCGGCCCCGGTCGGCTTGAGCTCGTGACCCTGAACTCGGCAATCGAGCCCGTAGTCCATCGCCTCGACCTGCGCCGTCAGGGCGGCTTTCAGCTCGGCGACCAGCTGTTCCGGATCGAGCTCCTGTAGTCGCTCGCGCACCGAGAAATCCACATCGCGCGTGAACCGGTCTCCCGCGTAGTTCAGCGCGATGAGGATGCCGCCCTTCAGGAAGATCAGCTTCGGCAGGTTGGGCGCCGTGGCCACCGCCGCCAGGATCGTGTGGACCGCGCGACGCAGCTCCCGCTGACCTTCATCCGGGGCCGCAGCAATCCAGGCCGCCATTTCTTCCCGAATCACCGGATCAATCCGCGTTCAATGACAGGCACCAGCGCGCAGAGTACGTCGAGGCGTACGGCTGGTTGGCCACGAGCTTCCGGGAGCCGCCCCGCTTCGCGGACCGGACCCATTCCGCGAACTCGGGTAAGTCCAGTCCGCAGCGTTCCTCCAGAACATAGCCGGCGCGAACCTTGTCGATGTCGGACCCATGCTGCTGCACTTCCGAGGTGATCAGCGAGAGGTAAGTCTTCGCATGGGCCTCGTAGCAGTCCAACACATGCTGGATGCCTCCGCACAGATCCGGTTCCCGGAGCATGTCCAGGAAGGTCCGTCCGATGGTGGAGACGCGCACGCCACTCGGCTCGAGCCGCTTGAACGCCCCCAGATGGCTGCTGTGGCTCAAGTGGACCGGCTTGCCGTGGATCTTCTCGAACTTCGTCCGGCGCAGCGCCGGGAAGCCCGCATCGAGGTAGCTCGGCAAGTCATCCCCGAGATCCTTCTCCATCTGGGCCCGCGCGGCAGCGCTCCACTGGCTCGGGGCCGGCGATGAAGCGAAAAGGGTTGTGGGAATCCGATCCGTCAGGCCATGAATGTCCATGGCGCTCAGGTGAGAGATGTACGCAAACGGATCCGCGATGCAGAGAAGTTCAGCGGCTGTGGGATCCTCGGGGCCTGGCAGTGTGAATATCGAGCCGGCCGGAAATCCTCGCACCGCCTGCAACACGCCGTGCGATTCGAGGAAGTTCAGAACCTCGCGGTAGTGCCTGGCCTCAGGCAGGACCTTCTTGACGCGAACCCGCTGTTCTCCGGTTCCCTTGTCCCGGTAAACGCGGTGAACCGTTCTTCCGAGGTGGTACGCGGTAACTACCCGCAATCTCAGCGCGGTGAGCGCCAAGGCGGATGCTTGAGCCAATGAGGTGGTTTGCTTCTCGGCCATCGGTATACGTCCTTAGGACGTATACCGATGGCCAATAAGTTTGTCAAGATTCTCCTCTCAATGGGAGAGTTTTATTTGGTCTTTGAAGGGACCTTGGTAAGCGGCTATAATGCGTCCTTAGGACGCATTATAGCCGCTCAATAGAGTCGATTAACGTGCTCTTGGTTGGCTGGTGGTCATCCACTGTTTCTCCCCACCTCCCCCACCCGCCTCGCCCCTACTTCGGAGTCGCCGCCGCCTGCAGCTTCACCCGCAGGTCCTTCTGGAGTTTCTTCATGCGCGGCTGCTTGGCCCGCGAGCGGGTTCTCGCTGCACACCGGCCTGGAGATCCAGCCTGGCGAGCGCGCGAAGCTCGAACGCCTGTGCCGCTAAGTGAGCCGCCCGCCGGTGGCGACGGCGCGGATGCACCTGATGCGCTATCACGGCGTGTTCGCGCCGCACAGCAAGTTGCGCGCGGCGATCACGCCGGCGGGTCGCGGCAAGGGCGGGCTGCTGTGAGGCCGACGCAAGGGAGCCTCGGCCCCGGATCCAGAGACAGACCTGCGCCGCCGAAGCGGCAGCGGGGCGGGCCCGATCGCGCTCGGTGCAGGACAGGCCGAATCAACCCGGCTGGCGGGCTGATTGGGGCCGTGTTGCAGGCGGGCGTCGACACCCGTCGAGCCGTTGCGCAGTGGACGAGCGCAGTTCGTCGCCGTCCGTAGGGCTTTTGAAAGTACTATCCGCGTCATGTCAGAAACAGACCCCATCGAGGCCTTCATCCAACGCTGGTCGCAAGCCAGCGGGTCGGAACGCGCCAATTGCCAACCTTTCGTGATGGAGCTGTGCACCCTGCTGGGCCTGCCGCAGCCCGACCCGGCCCGCGACGACACACGCGACAACGCCTACGTCTTTGAGCGCCGCGTCACCTTTGCCCATGGCGACGGCAGCCAAAGCAATGGCTTCATCGACTGCTACCGCCGCGGCACCTTTGTGCTGGAGGCCAAGAAGGTAAAAGCAGGCCCCGCCACCCAGGGCTTTGACGACGCACTGATGCGCGCCCGCAACCAAGCCGAGGGCTACGCCCGTGCCTTGCCCGCCGGCGAAGGCCGCCCACCGTTCTTGCTCGTGGTGGACGTAGGCCACGTGATCGAGCTGTACGCCGAGTTCACGCGCAGCGGCGCCACCTACACACCCTTCCCTGACGCGCGCAGCCACCGCCTGAAGCTGGCCGACCTGCGCGACCCCGCCACGCGCCAGCGCCTGCACACGCTGTGGCACGAGCCCATGGCGCTGGACCCGGCGCGTGCCAGCGCCCGTGTGACGCGCGAGGTGGCGGCCAAGCTGGCCACGCTGGCCTCCGACCTGGAAGACGCCGGCCACGCACCGCAGGCCGTGGCCGCGTTCCTCACACGCTGCCTGTTTTGCATGTTTGCCGAAGACGTTGATCTGCTGCCCAAGGCCACCGACGGCCGCGGCGCCTTCATCAGCCTGCTGCACCAGTGGCAAGATCAGCCCGACACGCTGCGCCACATGCTGCGCGTGCTGTGGGCCGACATGGACCGCGGCGGCTTCAGCGCCACCGTGGCGCACCCGCTTCTGCGCTTCAACGGCAAGCTGTTCAAGGGCAGCGCGGCCGATGACTTTGTGCTGCCGCTGCAGCGCCGCCACATCGACGGCCTGCTGGACGCCGCCGCCAGCAACTGGCGCGAGGTGGAACCCGCCATCTTTGGCACGCTGCTTGAGCGTGCGCTGGACCGCGACGAACGCCACGCACTGGGCGCGCACTACACACCGCGTGCGTATGTGGAGCGCCTGGTGCTGCCCACCGTGGTGGAGCCGCTGCGCGCCGACTGGGCCGACGCCCAAGCCGCCGCGCTGGTGCTAGCCAAAGAGGCCGATGCGCTGGACGGCAAGAAACGTGACGACAAACTGGCCGAGGCGCGCGCAGAAATCAAGCGCTTCCACCACCAGCTGTGCACCACCCGCGTGCTGGACCCGGCCTGCGGCAGCGGCAACTTCCTGTACGTGACGCTCGAGCACCTGAAGCGCCTGGAAGGCGAGGTGCACAACCAGCTGGAAGCCCTGAGCGAAACCCAGACGCGCCTGGGCTTCGAAGGCGAAACCGTGACGCCGCAGCAGCTGCTGGGCATCGAGATCAACGAACGCGCCGCCGCGCTGGCCGAGCTGGTGCTGTGGATCGGCTACCTGCAGTGGCACATCCGCACCTTCGGCAACACCAGCGTGGCCGAACCCGTGATCCACGACTACGGCAACATCGAACACCGCGACGCGGTGCTGGCGTATGACGGAATGGAGCCAATGCGCAGCGCCGACGGGCAGCTGGTGCAGCGCTGGGACGGCAAGACCTTCAAGCGCCACCCGGTGACGGGCGAGGATGTGCCGGACGACACCGCGCTGGTGCCGCAGTGGCGGTATCTGAACCCGCGCCCGGCGGAGTGGCCGGCGGCGGAGTTCATCGTGGGGAATCCGCCGTTCATTGGATCGAAGCGGATGCGCTCAGCGCTTGGCGATGGGTACGTTGATGCAATCCAGGCTGCATGGCCTGCAATTCCCGAAGCAACGGACTTCGTTTTGCGCTGGTGGCACGCCGCTGCAATTCTGACGAAAGCCGGGTCGGTTCGCAGATTTGGCTTCATCACATCGAACAGCCTGAAGCAGGTCTACGTGAGGCGCGCCGTAGAACCACACTTGGTGGGCGAGCCGCGCATCTCTATCGTTCTGGCAATACCCGACCATCCTTGGGTTGACTCGGCAGATGGCGCCGCTGTTCGTATCTCGATGACCGTTGGCGCGTTTGGACTGCACACCGGACGACTGCGTGAAGTCTTGAGCGAACGCACGGCGATCGCGGAGGGCGACGACCTCGTCGACGAGATGACAGAGCGAAATGGCACCATCGGTCCGGACTTGCGCGTCGGGCCAGCGTTGGCAGGTGCCAAAGTCCTGCAGGCGAATCTGGGGCTCTGCTCAGTCGGTATGAAGACCATTGGCAGCGCTTTTCAAATTGATGCGGAAACGGCCGCAAGCCTTGGCCTCGGGCAAGTACCGGAACTGGATCGCCACATCCGTCGATACCTCAGTGGCCGGGACTTCACAGCTACCGAGCGCGGCGTGATGGTCATTGATTTCTTCGGCCTTGAAGCCGACGAGGTGCGTCATCGATTCCCTGCGGCCTATCAGTACTTGTTGGATCGCGCAAAACCAGAACGCGAGCTGAACAGAAATGTCCTCTTCCAGAGGCTCTGGTGGGTCATCGGGCATCCGCGTCCGCAATTTCGAGCAGCAACAGCCGCGCTTCGCCGCTACGTTGTGACTGTCGAAACGGCAAAGCACCGGCTGTTCGCCGCACTCGACTCGTCGATCGTTCCGGACAGCACACTCGTCACCTTCGCATTCGAAGATGCTCAAGTACTGGGGACGCTGGTCAGCGTTGTTCATGTGGAATGGTCGCTGGCTGCAGGTGGGACGCTGGAGGATCGCCCGAGATACAACAAAACTCGATGCTTTGAGACCTTCCCCTTCCCCAGCGACGACACCGGCCTAACCCCCGACCTGACAACCCTCATTCGCGCCCTGGCCGAACAGCTGGACGCCCACCGCAAGACCCAGCAGGCCGCGCACCGCGATCTCACCCTCACCGGCATGTACAACGTGTTGGAAAAACTGCGCGCCGGCGAAGCACTCAACGCCAAGGACAAGCTCACGCACACACAAGGCCTGGTGTCGGTGCTGAAAAGCCTGCACGACGACCTGGACGCTGCGGTGCTGGCCGCCTACGGCTGGCAAGACCTGCAAGCCGCGCTGGCCAACCACGCGCAGCCCGAAGCCCGCGCCGCCGCCGTGGAAACGCTGCTCGAGCGCCTGGTGGCGCTGAACGCCAAGCGCGCCGCCGAAGAAGCCGCCGGCCACGTGCGCTGGCTGCGGCCCGACTTTCAGCAGCGCGGCGCCGGCGTGCAAGCAGGCATCGACGTGTCGCCCGAGGCCGAAGGCCCCGCCGAGCCCGCCGCCCCGGCCCCGGCCGTGCCCAAGCGCCCTTGGCCCAGCGGCCTGCCCGAGCAGATCAAGGCCGTGGCCGAGCTGCTGGCCAGCAGCCCAGGCGCATTGGCCCTGCCCGACATCGAGGCTCGCTTCACCGCCCGCGGCCGCTGGCGCGAGCGCCTGCCCACCATCCTGGACACCCTGGAAGCCCTAGGCCGCGCCAAGCAGACACCGGGTACCCAGCCCCGCTGGCAGACAGCCTGACACCGCTGCGCGAGCCGCCCACGCCGACACGAGCGACCCCGGTTCGTGACCGCTCAACCTACCCTGAAGTAGACGAACCTCCTCTCCGAGCATCCGTGTCTCCGAGACCAGCGCTAGAGGTTAATGACCCCGACGCGACGTAACGTCAGCGTTCTCTACAAACTTGGCGTGTAAGGCCTGGTCATCTATTCGCGCCGGCTCGGTCCATGACCTGACCAAGCCCACCACCTGCTCCCATTCAATTGGGAGCTGGGTGTCTCATCGGGAACCATTGATCTTCAGCGCTACGGCGTCGAGCAGTGCCTGCATCCCACTGTCTATATCGCACGCGAGCCGAACGCAAAGGCATTTCTGCCCGAGTACAGTGGATTTGGAGCGCTAGCACCGGCGCTGCGCCGCGTAGCCTGCGCAGTCCTTACCGGGTTCCGGGACACGCGCGATGCACGCCGCCGCGGATGCACCTGATAAGGATAGACTAGCGCGATTCCAGGCCTCTGTCGGGACCACCGACCAGGAAGTGGA
>CAZGBK010000022.1:0-9568 GCA_964524005.1 uncultured Enterobacteriaceae bacterium | reverse complement strand
CGCGAAGGCGGCCGCACCGTCGGCGCCGGCGTCGTCGCCAAGATCATCGAGTAAGCGAGCGCTTAGAGGTTGTTGGTGGTCAGCTTTCGGGCTGGCCATGTAGGCAGCAGGCCAGTAGCTCAATTGGTAGAGCGTCGGTCTCCAAAACCGAAGGTTGGGGGTTCGAGACCCTCCTGGCCTGCCAGACCAACACTAATTGCCGGCGCAAGCCGGTACGGGACATGATCGACAAGCTGAAATTGACCGCCGCAGTGCTGTGCCTGATTGCCGGTATCGTGGTGTTCTATCTGCTCGAGGGTGACACACCTGCGGTTGTGCGGGTGTTGGCCGTACTCGTCGGCCTGTTGGTCGGCTTGGCGGTCGCCTATACGTCTGAGCCGGGTAAGCAGTTCTTTGCCTTCGCCGGCGAGTCGCGCGACGAGACCCGCAAGGTCGCGTGGCCGAGTCGTCGCGAGGCAACGCAGATGACCTTGGTGGTATTCGGCATGGTGCTCGTCATGGCGCTGTTCCTCTGGGCGGTGGATTCCCTGCTGTTCCAGGCGGTCGAAGTTCTGGTGCGAGGCGGTTGATGAGCAAGCGTTGGTACGTGGTGCATGCCCATTCGGGTCTGGAGAAATCGGTGCAGCGCAATTTGCGCCAGCGCATCGATCAGGCTGGCATGGCAGATCTGTTCGGCGACATCCTGGTTCCCGTTGAGGAAGTCGTCGAAATGAAGAGTGGCCAGAAGACGCTCTCTGAGCGCAAGTTTTTCCCGGGCTATGTCTTGGTCGAGATGGAAATGAACGACCAGACCTGGCACTTGGTGAAGAGCACGCCTAAGGTCACCGGTTTTGTCGGGGGGCGTGCTCACGCTCCGACCCCGATCTCCGAGAAGGAGGTCGCCAATATCATGCAGCAGATGCAGGAGGGGGTTGAAAAGCCGCGTCCGAAGGTGCTGTTTGAGATTGGCGAGGTTGTGCGCGTGAAGGAGGGCCCGTTCACCGACTTCGAGGGTGCCGTCGAAGACGTCAACTACGAGAAGAGCAAGGTGCGGGTGGCGGTATCGATCTTCGGGCGTTCCACGCCTGTCGAGCTGGATTTCGGTCAGGTCGAGAAGAGCTGACCATTTTCGATGGCGGTCTTTGCAGGCCGCCGGGTTGGGGAGGGTTGCTTGGTGCAGCCCGTTTGTACCCGTACAAGGAGTGAAGCATGGCTAAGAAAGTCGTCGGCTTTGTAAAGCTGCAAGTGCCGGCCGGCAAGGCGAATCCCTCGCCGCCGCTCGGTCCCGCGCTGGGTCAGCGCGGGCTCAACATCATGGAGTTCTGCAAGGCATTCAACGCTCAGACGCAGAGCATGGAGCCAGGTCTGCCGATCCCGGTGGTGATCACCGCTTACGCGGACAAATCGTTCACCTTCATCCTCAAGACGCCGCCGGCCACGGTCCTGATCAAGAAAGCATCCGGTGTGCAAAAGGGCAGCCAGCGTCCCCACACCGACAAGGTTGGCAAGCTAACCCGCGCGCAGGCCGAAGAGATCGCCAAGACCAAGATGCCGGACCTCACAGCCGCAGATCTCGACGCCGCGGTCCGCACGATCGCAGGCAGTGCCCGCAGCATGGGTATCGAAGTGGAAGGGGTGAAGTAATGGCCAAGCTCTCTAAGCGCACCGCGGCCTTGCGCGAAAAAATCGACCGCAATCGTATCTATCCGCTGAACGAGGCTCTCGCTCTGGTCAAGGACACCGCGACCGCCAAGTTCGATGAGTCGATCGATATCGCCGTCATTCTTGGTGTCGATCCGCGCAAGTCGGACCAGCTGGTGCGTGGCTCGATTGTGCTGCCCGCCGGTACTGGCAAGACCAGCCGCGTGGCGGTGTTTGCGCAAGGGGCCAAAGCTGAGGAGGCCAAGGCTGCTGGTGCCGATGTTGTCGGTTTCGACGACCTCGCCGAGTCGATCAAGGGCGGCAATCTCGATTTTGATGTCGTTATCGCCACCCCCGATGCCATGCGCGTCGTTGGTGCTCTCGGTCAGATCCTTGGCCCTCGCGGGCTGATGCCGAACCCCAAGGTGGGTACGGTCTCGATGGATGTGGCGCAGGCGGTGAAGAACGCCAAAGCCGGTCAAGTGCAGTACCGCACTGACAAGGCCGGCATCGTTCATGTCACCGTAGGTCGCGCGTCCTTCACGCCGGAGCAGCTCAGCGATAACGTCAAAGCGCTCATCGAAGCACTGAACAAGGCCAAGCCGTCGGCCGCCAAGGGTGTCTACCTGAAGAAGGTGTCGCTCTCGAGCACCATGGGTGCTGGCGTCCGTGTCGACTCGGCCACGCTGTAACAAAGACTTTGGGCTGCCGGGGGCGTATTCCCGGCAGGTTGTCAAAGACCGTAGGGGCGGTGCCGTTGGCCGCTTAAGCTGGAGAAGTCGACCTCCCTACGCAGATGGCGGTCCCCAAAACAGGTGTGGAAACGGTCTCGACCGTTGTCCCGGAGATGTGATCCCGCCAGGGTTTGCTTCGCCAGCCTGACTTGAGGTCGCCGATGGTGGATGTGCGCACTTCGGTGCGCACGGTGACAGGAGAGAAGACCTTGAGTCTCAATCTGGAAGGCAAGAAGGAAGTCGTCGCCGAAGTGGGTGCCCAAGTGGCATCAGCCCAAGCGATCATCCTCGCCGAGTACCGGGGGCTCACCGTGGGCGAGATGACCCAACTGCGTGTCAAAGCACGTCAGTCTGGTGTTTATCTGCGCGTGGTGAAGAACACCCTGGTGCGTCGTGCCGTCAGCGAGACGCCTTTCGCCGGTCTGGTCGACCAAATGGTCGGCCCGTTGGCGTATGGCATTTCGACTGATCCCGTCGCAGCCGCCAAGGTGCTGAATGACTTCGCCAAGGGCAACGACAAGTTCGTGCTCAAGGGCGGCGCCATGCCGAATGTGGTCATGTCGCCGGCTGAAGTCAAAGCCCTGGCGAATCTGCCGAGCCGCGAAGAACTGCTGGCGAAGCTGTTGGGGACGATGCAGGCCCCAATCGCCAAATTCGTTCGCACGCTCAACGAGGTGCCGACTGCATTCGTTCGCGCAACCGCTGCGGTTCGCGACCAGAAGCAGGCGGCTGCCTAAGGCACGTGGCGTATTCATCACATCGTTAACCGGGGCGCATGTCGCCCGACAAGGAGTTTGAAATGGCTGTGACCAAGTCTGATGTTTTGGAAGCGATCGCCAGCATGTCCGTTCTGGACCTGTCGGAACTGATCAAGGAAATGGAAGAGAAGTTTGGCGTGTCGGCAGCTGCCACCGCCGTTGCTGTCGCTGCTCCCGCTGCTGCTGGCGGTGCTGGTGCAGCCGCTGCTGAAGAGCAGACCGAGTTCACCGTGACCCTGGCCGCTGCCGGCGAAAAGAAGGTCGAGGTGATCAAGGTTGTGCGCGCTGTGACCGGCCTGGGCCTGAAGGAAGCCAAGGATCTGGTCGACGCCGCTCCGAAGCCGGTCAAGGAAGGCATCAGCAAGGCCGATGCAGAAGCGCTGAAGAAGCAACTGGAAGAAGCCGGCGCGACCGTCGAGGTCAAGTAAGCGGCTGTGCCACCCCGGGCATCCGTCTTGGCGGATGCCCCCAAATAGATGCGTCATCGGCTGTTGTTGGCCGGTGGCACGGAGACAGGATTACCCGCGGACCGACGTTGACCATCGCCCCGTCTGTGACCGATCTGTGCTGGCAAGCGGACTGCCTCTTTGGCAGCCCGCTTTCCGTGCTTTCGGGCCGTTCTGTCCCCACGTTTTCGATGCCCGGCGTAAAGCGCGTCGGGATCGCCCCTAGTACTGACTGATCACCGGAGACGTCATGGCCTACTCCTTCACGGAAAAGAAGCGCATCCGCAAAAGCTTCGCCAAGCGCGAGAGCGTATTGCCCGTGCCCTACCTGCTGGCGACCCAGCTCGATTCCTATCGCGCCTTCCTGCAAGAGGGTGTGAGTGTCGAGAACCGCCGCAACGAGGGCCTGCAGGCCGCTTTCAACGCCATCTTTCCGATCGTCAGCCATTCCGGCAATGCACGACTGGACTTTGTCAGCTACGTGCTGGGGAACCCGCCGTTCGACGTCAAGGAGTGTCAACAGCGCGGTCTCACTTTCGCGGCACCGCTGCGCGCAAAGGTGCGCCTGACCATCATGGATCGCGAAGCGACCAAGCCGACGGTCAAGGAAGTGAAGGAGCAAGAGGTCTACATGGGCGAGATCCCGTTGATGACCGAGAACGGCTCGTTTGTCATCAACGGCACCGAGCGTGTCATCGTCAGTCAGCTGCATCGGTCGCCCGGCGTGTTCTTTGAGCACGACCGTGGCAAGACCCACTCCAGCGGCAAGCTGCTGTTCTCGGCTCGGATCATCCCCTACCGCGGTTCGTGGCTTGATTTCGAGTTCGACCCGAAGGATTACCTGTATTTCCGGATCGACCGCCGTCGCAAGATGCCGGTCACCATCCTGCTACAGGCGCTCGGTTACACACCAGAGCGCATCCTCGCTGAATTTTTCAGCTTCGACACCTTCCAGTTGGTCGACGACACCGTTTACTTTCAGCTCGTGCCAGACCGACTGCGCGGTGAAGTGGCGCGTTTCGACATCGTCGACAAGGCTGGCAACTTGATCGTCGCCAAGGACAAGCGCATCACCGTCAAGCACGTTCGCGAGCTCGAGGCCGCCGGCATCGCTCGCATCGCCGTGCCAGACGAATTTGTGATGACGCGCATTCTGGGTCGCGATGTTATCGACCCGTCGACTGGTGAACTGGTCGCTCGTGCCAACGACGAGGTCGATGCCGATTTGCTCGACAAGCTGCGCGCTGCGCACATCGCCGAGATCAACACGCTGTACACCAATGATCTCGATCACGGCGCATATATCAGCCAGACGCTGCGCACCGACGAGACCGGCGGCCAGCAGCAGGCGCAGATTGCCATTTACCGCATGATGCGTCCTGGCGAGCCGCCGACCGAGGATGCCGTCAACACCCTGTTCCACAGTTTGTTCTTCTCGGAAGACCGCTACGACCTGTCTGCCGTCGGTCGCATGAAGTTCAATCGCCGTGTCGGCTACCCGGGCAAGACCAGCTGGACCCTGACGCTGCGTAACATCGGCATGACCGAGAAGCAGTGGGCCCAAGTGCGCGAGGCTTTTGGCCCGGTGCCGGAATTGAACGTCAATCGAGTCAGTCTGGATGCCGCGCAGTCCCGTGAGGACGCCGAGGCCGAGGCCGAGTCGGCGCGCAAGCGCCTGAAGGACGCTGGCGTCGATCTTGCCAAGGTCGAAGTCACCGTTGCCGAGCGCTTCACCCTCAGCCCGCGCGATATCGTCGAGGTGATCCGTATCCTTGTCGAGCTGCGCAATGGTCGCGGCGAGATCGATGATATCGACCACCTCGGTAACCGCCGCGTACGTTCAGTGGGTGAGCTTGCGGAGAATCAGTTCCGCGCGGGTCTGGTTCGGGTCGAGCGGGCGGTCCGCGAACGTCTGTCGCAGGCAGAGTCTGAGAACCTGATGCCGCATGACCTGATCAATGCCAAGCCGGTGTCGGCAGCCATCAAGGAATTCTTTGGTTCGAGCCAGCTGTCGCAGTTCATGGACCAGACCAACCCCCTGTCCGAGATCACGCACAAGCGTCGCGTTTCGGCCCTCGGCCCCGGTGGTCTGACGCGCGAGCGCGCCGGCTTCGAGGTGCGCGACGTGCATCCGACCCACTACGGGCGGGTCTGCCCGATCGAGACACCGGAAGGTCCCAACATCGGCCTGATCAACTCGTTGGCGCTCTATGCACGGACCAACGAGTATGGTTTTCTCGAGACGCCGTATCGTCGGGTTGCCGACGGCAAGGTCACCGACACGATCGAGTACATGTCAGCGATCGAAGAGGGCAACTACGTCATCGCGCAGGCCAACGCCGAACTCAAGTCGAATGGCTCGTTCGCCCAAGACATCGTGTCATGCCGCTTCAAGAACGAGTTTGAGCTGTCCGGGCCAGACCGCGTGCAGGCGATGGACGTCGCGCCGGCGCAGATCGTCTCGGTGGCGGCTTCGCTGATCCCGTTCCTTGAGCACGATGACGCCAACCGCGCGCTAATGGGTTCGAACATGCAGCGTCAGGCGGTGCCCTGCGTACGCGCGGAAAAGCCGCTGGTCGGCACCGGCATCGAGCGTACCGTAGCGGTCGACTCAGGCACGGCGGTGCAGGCGCGCCGCGGTGGTGTGGTCGATTACGTTGATGCCGCCCGTATCGTCGTTCGTGTGAATGACGACGAGACGGGTGCTGGCGAGGTCGGTGTCGATATCTACAACCTGACCAAGTACACCCGCTCGAACCAGAACACGAATATCAACCAGCGTCCGATCGTGAAGATCGGTGACACCATCGCCCGCGGCGATGTGATCGCCGATGGCGCCTCGACCGACCTCGGCGAATTGGCCCTCGGCCAGAACATGCTGGTCGCGTTCATGCCTTGGAACGGCTACAACTTCGAAGACTCGATCCTGCTCTCCGAGCGCATCGTCGCCGAAGACCGCTACACCTCGATCCATATCGAGGAACTGTCGGTCGTCGCTCGCGACACCAAGCTCGGTCCGGAAGAGATTAGCCGCGATATCCCGAACCTTGCCGAGACCGCCGTTGGTCGTCTCGATGAGGCCGGTATTGTGCACATCGGTGCAGAGGTCGAGGCTGGCGACGTGCTGGTCGGCAAGGTCACCCCGAAGGGCGAGACTCAGCTCACCCCGGAAGAAAAGCTGCTGCGCGCGATCTTTGGCGAAAAGGCCTCCGACGTGAAGGACACTTCGCTGCGCGTGCCGTCGGGCATGTCGGGCACCGTCATCGACGTCCAGGTGTTCACCCGCGAAGGGATTGAGCGCGACAGTCGTGCCCAGTCGATCATTGATGCCGAACTCTCGCGCTACAAGAAGGACCTCGGCGATCAGCTGCGTATCGTCGAGAACGATGCGTTCGAGCGTCTGGCGCGTCTACTCGACGGCAAGCTTGCTAACGGTGGGCCGAAGAAGCTGGCCAAGGGGACCGCGGTGAGTCGCGAATACCTTGACAGCATCCCGCGTCACGACTGGTTCGACATCCGCTTGCAGGATGACGACACGAGCGCGCAGATGGAGTCGCAGCGAGCCGCGTTGGATCAACTGCGTCTCGACTTCGACAAGATGTTCGAAGAGAAGAAGCGCAAGCTCACCCAGGGCGACGAATTGCCACCGGGTGTGATCAAGATGGTCAAGGTCTATCTGGCGGTGAAGCGTCGCATCCAGCCTGGCGACAAGATGGCCGGTCGCCACGGTAACAAGGGTGTGGTGTCACGCATCGTGCCGGTAGAAGACATGCCGCACATGGCCGACGGCACCCCGGTCGACATCGTGCTCAACCCGCTCGGCGTGCCGTCGCGGATGAACGTCGGGCAGATCCTTGAAGTGCACTTGGGTTGGGCGGCCAAGGGTCTTGGCCACAAGATCGACGCCATGCTGCGGGCGCAGTCGAAAGCCGGCGAGATCCGCGCCTTCCTCGAGAAGGTCTACAACGGCTCCGGCCGCCAGGAAGACCTTGCCTCGATGACCGAGGACGAGATCATCGAGCTCGGCCGCAACCTGGTGCGTGGCGTTCCGTTCGCCACCCCGGTGTTCGACGGTGCTACTGAGCACGAGATCAAAGAGATGCTGCGTCTGGCGGACCTGCCGGAGTCCGGGCAGATCCAGCTCACCGATGGCCGCACCGGCGAGGCTTTCGATCGCCCGGTCACCGTCGGCTACATGCACGTGCTGAAGCTGCATCATTTGGTCGACGACAAGATGCACGCCCGCTCGACCGGCCCGTACTCGCTGGTGACCCAGCAGCCGCTGGGCGGCAAGGCGCAGTTCGGCGGCCAGCGGTTCGGTGAGATGGAAGTCTGGGCACTGGAGGCCTATGGCGCGTCGTACACGCTGCAGGAGATCCTGACCGTGAAGTCTGACGACGTCACCGGTCGCACCAAGATGTACGAGAACATCGTCAAGGGCGACCACCGTATCGATGCCGGCATGCCGGAATCCTTCAATGTGCTGGTGAAGGAAATTCGCTCGCTAGGCATCGACATGGACCTTGAGCGTTACTAAGCGGAGACCGACGACATGAAAGCATTGCTCGATCTGTTCAAGCAGGTCACCCAGGAAGAGGAGTTCGATGCGATCCGCATCGGGCTGGCGTCGCCCGAGAAGATCCGCTCGTGGTCCTACGGCGAGGTCAAGAAGCCCGAGACCATCAACTATCGCACCTTCAAGCCGGAGCGCGACGGGCTGTTCTGCGCCAAGATCTTCGGCCCGGTGAAGGACTACGAGTGCCTGTGCGGCAAGTACAAGCGCCTCAAGCACCGCGGCGTGATCTGCGAGAAGTGCGGCGTCGAAGTGACGCTGGCCAAGGTGCGCCGCGAGCGCATGGCGCACATCGAACTGGCCAGTCCGGTGGCGCACATCTGGTTCCTGAAGAGCCTGCCATCGCGTCTGGGCATGGTGCTCGATATGACCCTCCGCGACATCGAGCGCGTGCTCTACTTCGAGGCCTACGTCGTTACCCAGCCTGGCATGACGCCGCTCAAGCGGGCCCAGATCATGAGCGAGGACGACTATCTCGCCAAGGTTGAGGAATACGGTGACGAGTTCACCGCGGTGATGGGCGCGGAGGGCATCGCCGCCTTGCTGTCCAGCATCGACTTGGTGCGCGAGATCGAGGACCTGCGTCGCGACCTCGGAGCAACCTCGTCCGACACCAAGATCAAGAAACTCGCCAAGCGTCTGAAGGTGCTCGAAGCCTTCCAGAAGTCGGGGATCAAGCCCGAATGGATGGTGATGACGGTGCTACCGGTGCTGCCGCCCGATCTGCGCCCGCTGGTGCCGTTGGACGGTGGCCGCTTTGCCACCTCGGACCTGAACGATCTTTATCGTCGCGTGATCAATCGCAACAATCGCCTTAAGCGTCTGCTGGAGTTGCGCGCGCCGGAGATCATCGTGCGCAACGAGAAGCGCATGTTGCAAGAAGCTGTCGATTCGCTGCTGGACAATGGTCGTCGCGGCAAGGAGATGACCGGCGCGAACAAGCGTCCGCTGAAGTCGCTGGCCGACATGATCAAGGGCAAGGGTGGCCGTTTCCGTCAGAACCTTCTGGGTAAGCGCGTCGACTATTCGGGACGTTCGGTCATCGTCGTCGGTCCGACCCTCAAGCTGCATCAATGCGGTCTGCCCAAGAAGATGGCGCTTGAGCTGTTCAAGCCGTTCATCTTTAACAAGCTCGAACTCAATGGCATGGCAACCACCATCAAGGCTGCGAAGAAGCTGGTCGAGATGGAAGTGCCCGAGGTCTGGGACATTCTCGAAGATGTGATCCGCGAGCACCCGATCCTGCTCAACCGTGCACCGACGCTGCACCGCCTTGGTATCCAGGCATTCGAACCAGTGCTCATCGAGGGTAAGGCGATCCAGCTACACCCGCTGGTCTGCTCGGCCTTCAATGCAGACTTCGACGGCGACCAGATGGCCGTCCACGTGCCGCTGTCGCTCGAGGCCCAGATGGAAGCCCGCACCCTGATGCTGGCC
>CAZGBK010000021.1:0-11625 GCA_964524005.1 uncultured Enterobacteriaceae bacterium | reverse complement strand
AATTGGCAGATGGTCGATAAGATCATCGCCAAGGAACGGCCCGACGTCCTGCTGCCGACCATGGGCGGCCAGACCGCTCTCAACTGTGCGCTCGATCTCGCCCGCAACGGCGTTCTCGAAAAGTACGGCGTCGAGATGATCGGTGCCCGTGAGGAGGCCATCGACAAGGCCGAGGACCGCCAGAAGTTCAAGGAGGCGATGACCCGCATCGGGCTCGAGTCGGCGCGCTCTGGCGTTGCCCACAGCATGGAGGAAGCACTGGCAGTGCAGGCTGCCGTCGGCTTCCCGGCGATCATCCGGCCGTCGTTCACCATGGGTGGCTCTGGTGGTGGCATCGCCTACAACCGCGAGGAGTTCCTCGCCATCTGCGAGCGCGGCCTCGAGGCCAGCCCCACCCGCGAGCTGCTGATCGAGGAGTCGCTGCTCGGCTGGAAAGAGTTCGAGATGGAGGTCGTGCGCGACCGCACTGACAACTGCATCATCGTCTGCTCGATCGAGAACCTCGACCCGATGGGTGTGCACACCGGCGACTCCATAACGGTGGCGCCAGCGCAGACACTCACCGACCGCGAATACCAGATCATGCGCAACGCCAGCATCGCCGTGCTGCGCGAGATCGGCGTCGACACCGGCGGCTCCAACGTGCAGTTTGCCGTCAACCCGCGCGACGGCCGCATGATCGTCATCGAGATGAACCCGCGTGTGAGTCGATCGTCGGCGCTGGCCTCCAAGGCCACCGGCTTCCCGATCGCCAAGGTCGCCGCCAAGCTGGCTGTGGGCTACACGCTGGATGAACTGAAGAACGACATCACCGGCGGCGCCACGCCAGCCTCGTTCGAGCCGAGCATCGACTACGTGGTGACCAAGGTCCCGCGCTTCGCCTTCGAGAAATTTCCGCAGGCCAATGACCGCCTCACCACGCAGATGAAGTCGGTGGGCGAGGTCATGGCCATGGGCCGCTGCTTCCAAGAGAGCTTCCAGAAGGCGCTGCGGGGTCTGGAGGTCGGCGTCGACGGGCTCAACGAGAAGACCGCCGACCGCGAGACCATCGTCCGCGAGATGGGCAGCCCGGGACCGGAGCGCATCTGGTACGTAGCGGATGCCTTTCGCATCGGTATGACGCTCGACGAGGTGTTCGGCCACAGCAAGATCGACCCGTGGTTCCTTGCCCAGATCGAGGACATCGTGCAGCGCGAGCAGGCCCTCGCCGGACGCGATGTGGCTTCGCTGTCGGTCGCAGAGATGCATGCGCTAAAGCGTGCCGGTTTCTCCGACCGCCGCATCGGCCAACTCACTGGCTCCGGCGGTGATGCCGCGCGGGCGCGGCGCCATGCGCTGGGCATCCGCCCGGTCTACAAGCGCGTCGACACCTGCGCGGGCGAGTTCGCCACCAGCACCGCCTACATGTATTCGACCTACGATGAGGAATGCGAATCGCAACCGTCGTCGCGCAAGAAGATCATGGTGCTCGGCGGCGGGCCGAACCGCATCGGCCAGGGCATCGAGTTCGACTACTGCTGCGTGCACGCGGCGCTCGCCCTCCGCGAGGATGGCTTCGAGACCATCATGGTCAACTGCAATCCCGAGACGGTGTCCACCGACTACGACACATCCGATCGCCTGTATTTCGAGCCGCTCACGCTCGAGGACGTGCTGGAGGTGGTGGCGGTCGAGAAGCCGTGGGGTGTGATCGTCCAATACGGCGGCCAGACCCCGCTCAAGCTGGCGCGCGATCTTGAAGCCAACGGCGTGCCGATCATCGGTACCAGCCCCGACAGCATCGACGCCGCCGAGGACCGCGAGCGCTTCCAGAAGCTGCTGCACGACCTCAAGCTGCTGCAGCCCCCGAACGCCACGGCTCGTGCCGAGACCGAAGCCCTGCAGAAAGCCGACGAGATCGGCTACCCGCTGGTGGTGCGGCCGTCCTACGTGCTCGGTGGCCGAGCGATGGAGATCGTCCACCGGCAGGCCGACCTCGAGCGCTACATGCGCGAGGCGGTGAAGGTCTCTAACGACAGCCCGGTGTTGCTCGACCGCTTCCTGAATGACGCGATCGAGGTCGACGTCGACGCCATCTGTGATGGCACCGATGTGCTGATCGGCGGTGTCATGGAGCATATCGAGCAGGCCGGCGTGCACAGCGGGGACAGCGCGTGCTCCCTTCCGCCCTACAGCCTGGCGCCGGCGATCATCGACGAGATTCGTCGTCAGACCACCCTGATGGCTCACGCGCTGAAAGTGGTCGGGCTGATGAACGTGCAGTTCGCGGTCCAGGGGCAGACCATCTACGTGCTCGAGGTGAACCCGCGTGCCTCACGGACCGCGCCCTTTGTGTCCAAGGCCATCGGCGCGCCGTTGGCCAAGATCGCCGCTCGCTGCATGGCTGGCCGCGGCCTGCGCGAGCAGGGTTTCGCCGGCGAGATCGTGCCACCCTACTACTCGGTCAAGGAGGCGGTGTTCCCGTTCATCAAGTTCCCGGGCGTCGACACCATCCTTGGCCCTGAGATGAAGTCGACCGGCGAGGTGATGGGGGTCGGCAAGACTTTCGCCGAGGCCTTCGTCAAGAGCCAGCTGGCGGCGAGTGTGCGTCTGCCAGCGGCTGGCCGCGTATTCCTCAGTGTGCGCGACGCCGACAAGCCGGCGACCATCACCGTTGCCCGCGAATTGGCGGGGCTCGGGTTTGATCTCGTGGCGACCCGCGGCACCGCCGCTGCACTTGCCGAGGCCGGATTGACTGTCAGCCCGGTGAACAAGGTCACCGAGGGTCGGCCGCACATCGTCGACATGATCAAGAACGGCGAGATCGCGCTCATCATCAATACGGTTGATGAGAAGAAGAGTTCGATCGAGGATTCCTGGTCGATCCGCAACGCCGCCCTGCAAGGGCGAGTCACTTACTACACCACGGTCGCCGGCGCCCGCGCTGCGGCCACCGGCATTGGCCACATGCAAGCGCTTGAGGTCTACGACCTGCAGGGCCTGCACGGCCGCGCCTGAGCCACGAGGTACCCATGCAAAAGACCCCGCTGACGGTCGCCGGCGCCGAGCAGTTGAAGGCCGAGTTGCATCATCTGAAGCATGTCGAACGGCCGAAAGTGATCGACGCGATCGCCGAGGCGCGCAGCCATGGCGACCTCTCCGAGAACGCCGAATATGACGCTGCCAAGGAACGCCAAAGCTTCATCGAGGGCCGTATCGCCGAGGTCGAGGCCAAGTTGGCGAACGCCCAGATCATCGACCCGACGACGCTGGATGCCGATGGTCGCTGCGTGTTCGGCGCCACGGTGGAGCTCGAGGACCTGGGCTCGGGCGATCGCGTGACCTACCAGATCGTCGGCGACGATGAGGCCGACCTGAAACAGGGCAAGATCAGTATCTCCAGTCCGATCGCCCGCGCCCTGATCGGCAAGGTCGCTGGCGAGACTGCCGAGGTGCAAGCACCCGGCGGCGTGCGGGAATACGAGATCATCGACGTCCGCTACGTTTGAGCGGCGCGCCCATCGTTGGCGCAGCACCGATCCGGGCTGCTGGGAAGACGGCAGCGAAAGTACTTCCGACACCTGGTGTGCTGTCGATGCGCAGCTGTCCGCCATGGCGCGTCAGTGCGTGTTTGACGATCGCGAGCCCGAGCCCAGTACCGCCGCTGGCGCGAGATCGGTCGCTGTCCACTCGATAGAAGCGTTCGGTCAGGCGCGGGATGTGCTCTGGTGCAATCCCAGGTCCAGTGTCGCGCACCGTAAAACAGGCCCCTTCCGCGCAGGCGTGCCAGCTGACCTTGATGGTTCCGGCTGACGAATAACGGACGGCATTGCTCAGCAGGTTCGACAAGATGCTGCGGATCTCGCCGTCCGCACCAAGCAGTTCAAGGCCAGGATCGATGTCGGTGATGATCTGGTGGCGCCCTGCTGACAGCACTTCGGCATCCTTGACCAGGGCTTGCAACAGGGGCTGCATGCCGATTGCCTGCATCGGCGGCTCGTCGCGTTCGCACTCGAGCCGTGCCAAGGTCAGCAGATCGGTGACCAAGCTTTGCATTCGGCGGGTCTGGTTTTCCAGCAGTGGCAAGATCTGCGGTAGCGATTCGCCAGCGGTTCCGCCGAGGTCGCTGAGTGTCTCGACGAAACCGGACACAACAGTGAGCGGAGTTCGCAGCTCATGGGAGACGTTTGCCACGAAGTCGCGACGCATGCGTTCTAGCTGTTCGCGGTCGGAAATATCGCGGCTGAGGATCAGTGTTTGCTCGCCAGCAAATGCCACCACGAATACTTGCAGGGCAAGGTCGGGGCGGTGCGTCGGGTGCATCAGCAGCGGCTCGGCAAAGTCGCCCTGCTGGAGGTAGTTGCGAAATGCCGGATCGCGGATCAACTGTGTGACCAGGAATTCGCGGTCACGCTGCATATCAAGGCCAAAGTGTCGCGCGCCGAGCCGGTTCATCCAGACGATGCGCTGTTCGGCATCGATCGCCAACACCCCTTCGGGAATCGCCTGACCCGCAGATTCAAAGGTTTTCACCGCGCGTTCGAGGCGGGTCAATGCTGCGCGGTGATTTTTTTGCAGGCGGGCCAGACGGGCAAAGACGTCTTCCCAGGCACCGGATCCCTCGGGCACTTGCTCATCTGGTGCCGCTAGCCAGCGTTCGAGGCGTTCCAGCTGTCGTAACTGCAGGCCAAGCAACACCACGGCCGCCACTAAGGCGCCAAACACAGCGCCCGTTCCACCGGCGAGCTGATCTGCGACGATCGCGGCAAGCCCGATCAAAGTAGCCCACCACAGCAGGGTCGGGAGTCGGTTCACAGCGGTAGGGCGCGGATGCGCCGGGCACGTTTACACAGCAGTGTAGCGGCTTATGTCGTGTGCACCGAGAAGCGGTAGCCGGTTCCGCGTACGGTCTGGACCAAGGCATCATGACCGGTCGGCTCTAGGGCCGCGCGCAGGCGGCGGATGTGAACATCGACCGTGCGCTCTTCGACGAACACATGGTCCCCCCACACTTGGTCCAGTAGCTGTCCCCGGGTATGGACACGCTCGGGGTGGGTCATCAAGAAATGCAGCAGCCGGAATTCGGTTGGGCCCAGCGTCAGCGCCTGACCATTGCCATTGACGCGATGGGTCTGTGGGTCCAGACGCAGCCCCCCGGCCTCGACAATGTCGTCGGTCATTTGCGGGGCGCGGCGACGCAATACGGCTTTGATGCGGGCCAGCAGCTCGCGTGGCGAAAACGGTTTGGTGATGTAGTCGTCGGCACCGGCATCGAGACCAGCAACCTTGTCCGTCTCTTCGCCGCGGGCAGTCAGCATGATGATCGGCACCGGCCGTGTGCGCGGATCGGCCCGCAGGCGACGGGCAAGCTCGACGCCGCTCTGTCCGGGCAGCATCCAGTCGAGCAGGACCACATCTGGCAAGGCCTCACGCACCAGCGCTAGCGCCTGCTCTGCGTCGCCGGCGCGCAGCACATGATGACCGGCATGCTGCAGGTTGAAGGCGATCAGTTCTTGGATGGCGGGTTCGTCTTCGACGAGGAGAATGTTGGCTGCCATCTTGGCGCTCGTAAACGTTGCTGTTGCAGCGACAGTATGACCGGTGTGTTACAGCACCATGACGGTGCGTGTTTTGGCACTGATCTGTGCGCCCTGACGGGTGAACCGGAGATGGCCGCTCGCCCCTGCTACCATGGCGGCCATGAGCAAGACGACCCATTTCGGCTATCAGACCGTCGATGAAGGCGAGAAGGCCTCTCGCGTTCGCGAGGTGTTTGCTTCGGTCGCGCGTCGCTACGACCTGATGAACGACGTCATGTCGTTCGGCCTGCATCGCTTCTGGAAACGCTATGCCATTGAACTGTCGGGCGCCCGCGCGGGCGATCGCGTACTTGACGTGGCTGGAGGATCGGGTGATCTCAGTCGCCTGATGGCGCGCAAGGTTGGTCCAGACGGGCAGGTCTGGCTAAGCGATATCAACAGTGACATGTTGCGGGTTGGGCGCGACCGCTTGCTCGATGCTGGCATGCCGCTGCCGGCGATCCAGTGTGATGCCGAGCACTTACCCTTCCCCGACGGCTATTTCGACTGCGTGATGGTCGCCTTTGGTCTGCGCAACATGACCCGCAAGGAAGCCGCTCTGACCGAGATGCGTCGGGTTTTGCGACCGGGGGGGCGTCTGCTGGTGCTCGAGTTCTCCAAAGTCAACCCACTGTTGGCGCCGGCCTACGATGCCTATTCATTTCATGTGATCCCGGCATTGGGGCAACGCATCGCTGGCGATGCCGCGAGCTACCGGTATCTTGCCGAGTCGATCCGCATGCATCCGGACCAAGAGACCTTGCGCCAGATGATGGTTGATGCGGGGCTGGCGCAGGTCGAGTACTTCAACCTCACCGGTGGTGTCGTCGCCCTGCACCGCGGCGTGCGTCTCGACTGAAGCCGCTGATGTCGGCAACTCTTACTCGGCGTCTGTGCGAGCTGCTGGGTCAGCGACAAATGGTCGAGCAGGTGTGCGAGCGTTTGCGCCCCCATGCGGGCAAGACGGTGGAGCTGCGTGTTGGTGGCATTCCGCTGCGGGCGCATATTTGTGATGATGGATTGCCCGTCCCGGATCACGAGGCTACTCCGGTGGATCTCACGCTTGATGTCCCGCCTGGCCGCCTGTTGCGGCGTGCTGGCGGCGACTTGGCGGCCTTTTCTGATCTGCCCTTTAGTGGTGACGCTGCACTGGCTCAAGCACTCGCGGCCTTGGCGGCCGATCCGTGTTGGGAATGGCGCGCCGCTATCGAGGCGGCGCTACCCATGACCATTGCCACGCCACTGGCCGACGCCGCGCAGTCGCTGTTCGATGCTGCAACGGCTCTGCGTCAACGGGCAGACGCAGGAATCGCCGATTTCCTGCGCCATGAGGCCTCCGTTGCGGTGGGGCGCGACGAACTGGAGCACTTTTTGGCCGATGTCGATACCTTGAGCGAGGCCGTCGACCGCATCGAGGCCCGCCTGCGTCTGATCGACCCTCGATGACTCTGCTCCGCCTGCTCCGCATCGTCCAGATTGTCTGGACCGCTGGCCTCGACGAGCTCTTGCTACCGGGGCGCTGGCGGTGGAGCGCGCGGTTGCGGCGTCGCGTGCTCGAAGTGCCGCGTGGTCGGCGGTTGCGGCAGGCGCTAGAGCAACTCGGTCCGATCTTCGTCAAGTTCGGTCAATTGTTGTCGACCCGCCGCGATCTTGTCCCCACCGACATCGCCGACGAACTTGCGCTCTTGCAGGACCGTGTGCCGCCATTCCCTTCCGAGCAGGCCGTGGCCGTGCTGGAGCGGGCTTATAAGCGTCCATTAGATCAGGTATTTGCCAGTTTCGAGCCAGTCCCGGTGGCAAGCGCGTCGGTTGCGCAGGTTCACTTTGCGGTGCTGCCGGATGGTCGTGAGGTCGCGGTCAAAGTGCTGCGACCCGGCATCCGCAAGGTGATCGACAGCGACATTGCTCTGATGCACATCCTCGCCCATTTGGTGGAGTGGATCTATGTCGATGGCAAGCGGCTGAAGCCGCGCCAGATCGTCGCCGAGTTCGAAAAACACATCGCGCAGGAACTCGATCTGCTGTTCGAGGCGTCGAATGCCAGCCAGTTACGGCGCAACTTCGAGACGTCGAGCCTGCTCTATGTGCCCGAGATCTACTGGGACTGGTGCGAGCGCAATGTGCTGGTGATGCAGCGCATGAAGGGCACACCGATCAGCCAGGTGGCGACGCTGCGCGCACGCGGCATCGATATCCCGCGGCTCGCCCGCGAAGGCGTCGAGATCTTCTTCACGCAGGTGTTCCGTGACGGCTTCTTCCATGCCGACATGCATCCGGGGAACATCCTCGTCCACGATGACGGCACCTATATCGCCCTTGACTTTGGCATTGTCGGAACCCTCTCCGATGTCGACAAGAACTATCTGGCGCGCAACTTCCTGGCCTTTTTTCGCCGCGACTATCGGGGGGTGGCGCAGGCCCACGTCGATGCCGGTTGGGTGCCGCCGGGGACCCGTGTCGACGAGTTTGAATCGGCCATTCGCGCTTGCTGCGAACCGATCTTTGACCGCCCGCTGAAAGAGATCTCGTTCGGACGTGTGCTGTTGCGCTTGTTCGAGACTTCGCGCCAGTTCCAAGTCGAGATCCAGCCGCAACTGGTCCTGCTACAAAAAACATTGTTGAACATCGAAGGGCTGGGACGCGATCTCGACCCCGAACTCGACCTGTGGGCGACTGCCAAACCCTATCTCGAGCGCTGGATGAGCGAACAGATCGGCTGGCGGGCCTTGCGCAGTCAGGTGCAACACGAGGCGACGACCTGGGCGCGCATCCTGCCGCAGCTGCCCCGGCTGGCGCATCAGGCGCTTTTGCGGCTGGAGGAGCCGCCGGCCAACCCGGCTGACCTGGCCGCGCCGCTGCGGCGCGTCGAGCGTTGGCTGGCCGTGGTCGCCGTCTTGTTGGCGGCGGTGCTTGGTCTGTTGACATGGCGCTGGCTGGCCGGCTAGGCCTTGCTACACTGCGGCGTGACCGGCTTCCACCCTGATCGCCAGCGATGCTGCTGACCTTCGTCGTCCTGTACCTGCTCGTGTCGATCGGCATCGGCCTGATGGCCGCCATGCGAGTGCACAACAGCAAAGACTTCGCCGTCGCCGGGCGGCATCTGCCGCTGCCGGTGGTGACCGCCACGGTATTCGCCACGTGGTTTGGCGCCGAGGCGATCTTCGGCGTGTCGGCGACCTTTGCCACCGAAGGCCTGCGCGGCGTGGTGGCCGATCCGTTCGGCGCGTCGATGTGCCTTGTCCTCGCCGGCATCTTCTTCGCGCGCTACCTGTACCGGTTGAACATCCTCACCCTCGGCGACTTCTTCCGCTTGCGCTATGGCCGCGGCGTCGAGGTGCTGACCACCTTGGCGATCATGGCCTCGTATCTCGGCTGGGTGTCGGCGCAGATCAAGGCGCTCGGCCTGATCCTGCATGTCTTGACCGACGGCGCCATCGACCAGGACACCGGCATGGTGATCGGCACCCTGGTGGTGCTCACCTACACCACGCTCGGCGGAATGATGTCGGTGGCGATCCTCGACTTCGTGCAGATGGGTGTCATCCTCGGCGGGATGCTGTTCATCGCTTGGTTGATCTCCGACCAGACCGGGGGTGTGATGCCGGTCATTGAACACGCCGGCAGCGCCGGACTGCTCGATTTCTTCCCGCCGCCGGACCTGGCGCAGTGGCTGACCTTCGTCGCCGCTTGGCTGACCATGATGCTCGGCTCGATCCCGCAGCAGGATGTGTTTCAGCGCATCACCTCGGCACGCACCGCGCGCATCGCGGTCTGGGGCAGCGTCATCGGTGCCAGCATCTACTTCACCTTCACCTTTGTGCCGATGTTCATCGCTTATGCGGCGACGCTGATCGACCCTGCCCGTTTTGGGGCGATGCTCGAGACCGATGCGCAGTTGCTGTTGCCATCCCTGGTGCTGAGTCACACCCCGCTGTTTGCACAGGCGATCTTCTTCGGCGCGGTGCTGTCGGCGATCATGGCGTGTTCGTCGGCGACGTTGTTGGCCCCGTCGGTCTCCTTTGCCGAGAACATCGTTCGCGGCTTCTTCCCCCAGATGTCCGACCGCACCTTCCTGCGGGTCATGCGGGTCACCATTGTGGTGTTCGCGGCCATCGTTTTGGTCTATGCGCTGAGCGCCAACGCGTCGATCTTCCACATGGTCGAGAACGCTTACAAGGTGACGCTTGCGGGCGCCTTTGTGCCGCTGATCGCCGGAGCGATGTGGAAGCGGGCGACCACTCAGGGGGCTTATGCCGCGATCATCCTTGGCATTTCGGCGTGGCTCATCGTCGAGTTCCTGGTAGGCGACGACTTCATCATCCCCCCGCAGCTTGCCGGTCTTGGCATGAGCATCGTCGGCATGCTGGCCGGATCGCTGTTGCCGCAAGCGTTACGCAGTCATGGCGAGCACCTTGCCCGGCCGTCCCATCACCACACCGCCGGACGCAGCCCAGGTGCTGATCCGATCCACCACCATTGAAGTCCTTTGTCATGTCCCCAAGCTCTGGATCCGAAAGCCAACCCCACCCGTCCGATTGGCAAGCCGCGCTGGCCCAGATCCGCCGCGGCAGCGAGGAGATCCTCGTCGAAGCCGAGCTCATAGAGAAGCTTAAAAACGGACGCCCGCTACGCGTGAAGGCTGGCTTCGACCCGACCGCGCCCGACCTGCACCTGGGGCACACGGTACTCATCAATAAGCTCCGGCACTTCCAGGACCTCGGCCACCACGTGCAGTTCCTGATCGGCGACTTCACCGGGATGATCGGCGACCCTACCGGCAAGAACGCGACACGCAAGCCGCTAACTCCTGAGGAGGTCGCAGAGAACGCCAAGACCTACCAGCGCCAGGTGTTCAAGATCCTTGATCCAGAGCGCACCCAGGTGGTTTTCAACGCTGACTGGATGGGCAAGATGTCTGCGGCCGACATGATCGGGCTGGCGGCGAGGTCCACCGTGGCACGCATGCTCGAGCGTGACGACTTCTCCAAGCGCTACGCTGCTGGTCAGCCGATCGCCATCCACGAGTTCCTTTACCCGCTCATCCAGGGCTATGACTCGGTGGCGCTGAAGAGTGACGTCGAGTTGGGCGGGACCGACCAGAAGTTCAACCTGCTGATGGGCCGCGAACTGCAGAAGCAATTGGGCCAAAGCCCGCAGGTGGTGATGACCATGCCGATTCTCGAGGGGTTGGACGGCGTGCAGAAAATGAGCAAGTCGTTGGGCAACTACATTGGTATCGCCGAAGCACCGAACGACATGTTCGGCAAACTCATGAGCGTGTCTGACAACCTGATGTGGCGTTACATGGAGTTGCTGTCGTTCCGCTCGCTGGCGGAGATCGAGGCCGACCGCCGCGCGGTCGCCGAAGGCCGAAACCCCCGTGACGTGAAGGTCGCGTTCGCGCAGGAGATCGTCACCCGCTTCCACGACCGGGCTGCGGCCGAGGCGGCGCTGGCCGACTTCGAGTTGCGCTTCCGAGCAGGAGCCATTCCCGATGCTATGCCAGAGTTGACGTTGGCCCTGGACGGCCAGGCTGCAATCGGCGTCGCTCAGTTACTCAAGCAGGCTGGTCTGGTGGAGAGCACTAGCGAGGCTTTCCGACAAATCGCCGGTGGCGGCGTGCGGATCGACGGCGAAAAAGTCGTCGCGCGCGACGCCGTTGTGAGCGGTCCGGCCACGGTTGTAGCGCAGGTTGGCAAGCGCCGCTTTGCACGCGTCACCCTGGCCTGAGGGCTAAGTCCTTGATCCTCTGGACGCAGCGCAAAATCCTCGGATTTTTTTGCCTCCAGTGTTGACACTCCATCTGACAGGCTCGTATAGTTCGGCCTCTTCGCTGCACCGGCACCCGCCGAGTCAGCCGCTCTTTAACAAAACAGACAACCGATAAGTGTGGGCGCCTGGTTGAGAAGCCTGACAGGACCGCAAGGTCCAAAAAGCTTTGAAATCGGTGCTCAAGCCCGGAACCTGGTCAAACAGGTTCCAAAGCGAAGAGCCCAAAAACGATCGAACTGAAGAGTTTGATCCTGGCTCAGATTGAACGCTGGCGGCATGCTTTACACATGCAAGT
>CAZGBK010000020.1:0-22482 GCA_964524005.1 uncultured Enterobacteriaceae bacterium | reverse complement strand
CGACCTCAACCTTGGCAAGGTTGCGCTCTACCAACTGAGCTATTCCCGCATGAATCGAGGCGCGAACTATAGCGATACGGTCTGTGCGCGTCAACTTTTGGCAGTACTTTGCGACGCCAAAGCCGCGCGCAGGTACACCAGCATCGAGATCATGGTCAACACAGCCGCCAGGATCGCCAACTGCTGGCCGGCGGCAGCCAACGGCAAACCGGCTAGCGGCGCGTTGTAAAGCAGCAGCAGGATGGCTGTCATCTGCACCGCCGTTTTCACCTTGCCCAAGACATTGACCGCCACCGACGTGCGGCTGCCGATCCCAGCCATCCACTCACGCAGCGCCGAGACTGCGATCTCGCGGCCAATGATGACTACAGCGATCCAGGTGTCGAGTCGTCCTTGGGCCACCAGCTCGACCAACGCAGTGGCGACAATCAGCTTGTCGGCGACCGGGTCGAGGAACGCACCAAACGCCGAGGTTTGGCCCAGACGCCGCGCCAGCCAACCGTCTAGCCAGTCACTCAGCGCGGCCAGCAGAAACAGACCGGCGGCCAGACGATCGACAGTGACTGGGTCGAACGCGGGCCAATCGACGTGGTAGAGCGCTACCAGCAGCGGGATGATGGCGATGCGCAACCAAGTGATGGCCGTTGGCAGGTTCAAGTGCGCGTTCAGTGCAGCTCCCGGTAGATGCGTTCCGCCAGGGTGCGGCTGATGCCGGCGACCCGCGCGATGTCTTCGATGCTCGCTGATTGTACGCCTCGCAGCCCACCAAAATGCGCCAACAGCTGGCGCCGCCGCGCAGGACCGACACCCTCGATATCCTCAAGGCTACTGGACCGACGAGCCTTGCCACGGCGCGCTCTGTGGCCGGTGATGGCAAAACGGTGCGCCTCGTCCCGGACTTGCTGGATCAGGTGCAAAGCCGGATGGTCAGGAGGCAGTCGGCGTGGCGTGTCCTCGTCGGGGAATACCAGCTGTTCCATGCCCGCCTTGCGCTCCGCCCCCTTCGCGACGCCGATCACCGCAAGATCAGACAAGCCGTGCTCGTTCAGCACCTCGCATGCGACATTCAGCTGGCCGCGACCGCCATCAATAAGCAATAGATCCGGCAGGATCGCGTCGCCCTCCCCGGCTCTCTTCAGACGCCGCGTCAACGCCTCACGCATCGCGCCGTAGTCGTCGCCGGCAGCGGCGCCGGCGATGTTGAAGCGCCGATACTGGTCCGGACGCATCTGACCGTCCTCGTAGACCACACAGCTGGCGACTGTCGCTTCACCCATGGTGTGACTGATGTCAAAACACTCGATACGCCGCGGCGGCACATCGAGCTGCAGGAACTCCGCAAGTTCGGTCAATCGGCGGTTTTGATTGGCACGGTCCCCCAAGCGCAACAGGAGTTCTCGATGCGCTGCTTCCTCGGCCATCTTCAGCCAGACCCGCCGGTCACCGCGCGGATTGGCACCGATCCGCACCGCCCTGCCCCCAGCCGTCTGCAAACCGTCGAGATCACCGACCATAGGCGTGACGTTCACCACCAGTTCGGGCGGCGCGGCCGATGCACCGTAGTGCTGACCGACGAACGCCGTGAGCACCTCGGCAGCGGTGGCATCCTGAACGTGTTGCGGGATGTAGACGCGGTCGCCCAGATGATGGCCATTGCGCACCATGGCCAAGCACACCGCGCTGAGGCCGCCGGCCTGAACCACCGCCACCACATCGACATCGCCAATACGACCGCCATCTCGGCTGACCGCCTGTTGCGCGCGCACTTTGGCCAATGCCGAGAGCTGGTCGCGATAGAGCGCAGCCTGCTCGTATTCGAGGGCAGCTGCAGCCGCGTTCATGCGGATCTCGATGGCGGCCGTCACCTCATCGGTCTTGCCCTCGAGGAACATGGCTACAGCATTGACATCGGCTGCGTAGTCCTCGGGACTGACGAGGTCCACACATGGACCGCTGCAACGCTTGATCTGATAGAGCAAGCATGGCCGTGAGCGGTGCGCCATGACGTTGTCGGTGCAAGTACGCAAGCGGAACACCCGCTGCATAAGCTGTAGGCTTTGCCGCACTGCTCCGGCGCTGGCGAACGGCCCAAAAAAGCGCGCGCGGCGGTCGGGGGTACCACGAAAGCGCCCAAGGCGCGGGAAACGATGTTGGCTTAGAACGATGTATGGGTACGACTTATCATCCCTAAACAATATGTTGTATTTTGGACTTAAACTTTTAATGAGGTTGTTCTCGAGCAGCAGCGCCTCATTTTCCGAGCGCGTGACGGTGACTTCTACCGTCGCGATCTGTTCAACCATGCGGGCAATGCGTGGACCATGCCCGGATTTTTGGAAATAACTCGAGACGCGCTTCTTCAGGTCGCGGGCCTTGCCGACATACAGCACCGCGCCGTCTGCCGCGAGCATGCGGTAGACACCCGGTGCCGCCGGCAGGGTCGCCAAGCCAGTGGCCGGGTCGATGCACGCCTGCAGCTCGGGCACGATGCAGTCGGACACGTCTCGTGACGTCATCGCGGGGCGTCCAGATGCGCCCTGGCCTGGGCAAAGACCGAGGCGAACATGGTCGGAGTCAGGCGCTTGGTCGACGTGTTGTAGCGGCTGCAATGGTAGCTGTCGATCAGCAAGCGGCCATCTGGCAATACATGCTGTGCGCCATGGGCAAAGTTGTGGTCGGCACGCCGCACGCCCAGCGCATCCAACACCGCTTGGTGGGCAATGGTGCCCAGCGCGATCACTACGCCGCGCTTCGGATGCAGGCCGAGGTCGTGCGCCAGGAACGCGTTGCAGCGCCGCACCTCGCCGGGTTCTGGCTTGTTTTGCGGCGGTACGCAGCGCACTGCGTTGCTAATGCGTGCATCGTGCAACTGCAGACCATCGTTAGCGTGCTCCGACCACGGAGCGCTGGCAAACCCGTAGTCGTAAAGAGTCTGATAGAGCAGGATGCCCGCATGGTCACCGGTGAACGGCCTACCGGTGCGGTTGGCGCCGTGCAACCCAGGAGCGAGCCCAACCACCAGCAGTCGTGCATCGGCCCGGCCGAAGGCTGGCACCGGGGCGTTGTGATATCCAGGCAGGTGGATGCGTTGTTCGGCAAGGAACCCCGATAGGCGCGAGCAGGCAGAGCAAGCCGGGTCGAAGGCTAGGCCTTGATCCATGGCAACAGAGCTCAGGGCGCCTCGCCCACCGCCGGGCCGGCTGCGAATCGCGACGCCGCGATGCCCAGCTGTTGCAGGCTCGCAAGCGCTTGCTGGTATTGCACATCATCGGCGAGATTGGCAAAGCCAGCGGCGAGGTCGCCCGCGACCGCGTTACGGGCGACCATTGCATCGATGCGTCGCACCGAGTCGGCCCGCTGCGCTGGCCGCCAGCCAGCCAAGACGATGTCAACGCTGTCCGGATCGTTGCACACCAGCACCATGTCACAGCCCGCGTCATAGGCGGCGTGGGCCCGCGTGATGATATTCCCGACACCGTGCGCACCCTTCATCGACAGATCATCGCTGAACACTGCCCCGGCAAAGCCCAGCTGTTCGCGCAGGACGGTCTGTAACCAGAACGGCGAGAAGCCCGCTGGCAAAGGGTCGATCGCCGGGTACAACAGGTGCGCGGGCATCACTGATGTCAGGCCCTGCTGCGCCAACTCGCGGAACGGACGCAAGTCGGCAGCAGCCAGCTCGGCAGCGCTGCGCGGGTCTTCCGGCAGAGCGTGATGACTGTCGGCCACAGCCCAGCCGTGGCCGGGGAAATGCTTGCCACAGTTAGCCATGCCGCGTGCCGCCAGGCCGCGCATCAACGCGCCGGCGACCGCGACGACGCAGGCCGGGTCGCGGCCAAAGCTGCGGTCGCCAATGATCTCCGAGTGCCCCCAGTCCAGATCGAGCACCGGGGTGAAGCTGAGATCGACGCCGACCGCGCGCAATTCGGCAGCGAGCACCACTCCGGTATCGAAGGCCAATGCACAGGCAGCATCTGGGTCGCTCTGCCACAGCGCGCCGAGCGTGCGCATCGGCGGGAGTTGCGTGAAGCCGTCGCGAAAACGCTGCACCCGCCCGCCCTCATGGTCGACGGCGATCAGTAACTGCGGCTCGCGCAGGGCCCGGATGCTGGCGACCAGCGCCGCCACCTGCTGGGGGCTGGCGTAGTTGCGCCGGAACAAGATCACACCGCCGACCAGTGGGTGACACAGCCGTCCGGCCTCTTCGGCTTGGAGTTCGAGCCCGGCGACATCGGCCATCAGCGGACCGCGCGGCAACTGCAGGGGGCTCACGCCGGCGGCCTTTGTAGCACGCACACGGCCACTGCCATGCTGCGCTCGTCGCTGATGCTCAGGTGATGGGAGCTGACGCCGGACATGCGCAGGAAATCCTCCAACACCGGCGCCAGGCACAACGACGGCCGGCCAAAGCTGTCGTGTTCGATCGCGATATTGCCCAGTGTGGCCGGAGGTCGCAGGCCAGTGCCCAGGGCTTTCGCGAAGGCCTCTTTGGCGGCGAAGCGTTTAGCGAGAAAGCGTGCTGGCTGCGCCGCTTGGGCGAACTCCTCCCATTCGGACGCGGCCAGCACCCGGCGAGCAAAACGCTCGCCGAAGCGCTGCCAGGCCCCCTGCATGCGCTCGATCTCGACCACATCCTGCCCGATGCCGTAGATCACCGCGCGACCTGCTCCGGACGCAACACCAGCGGTTCGCGCACGGCGTTCATCGCCGCCCGCATGCGCCTTACCGCGGTGCGGATGCCGACAAACACGGCGTCGGCGATCAACGCATGGCCGATATTCAGCTCGACGATCTGCGGGATGCGGGCGATCTGCGCGACATTGCCCAGGTTCAGGCCATGCCCGGCATGCACCGCCAGGCCGAGGGTGCTGGCCAGCTCGGCGGCCTCGATGATGCGGATCAACTCGAGCGCCTGCGCCTTGCCGGTCGATTCAGCGTAATGACCCGTATGCAGCTCGATGACCGGCGCACCGACAGCCCGAGCTGCGCGGATCTGTTCTGCATCGGGAGCGACAAACAGCGATACGCGGATGCCTGCGGCACGAAGGTGCTCCACAGCGTCGGCGATGCGCGCTTGCTGCCCGCAGACATCAAGCCCCCCTTCTGTGGTGCGTTCCTCTCGCCGCTCGGGCACCAAGCAAACGTCTTGCGGCTGCACCTGCAGAGCGATACCGATCATCTCGTCGGTGACCGCCATCTCCAGGTTCATGCGCGTCTTCAGGCGCGGCCGCATGGCGAACACATCGGCATCCTGGATGTGCCGGCGGTCCTCGCGCAGATGCAAGGTGATCAGGTCAGCGCCGGCGCGTTCGCAGGCCAGCGCCGCCTCGACCGGGCACGGGTAAGCGGTGCCGCGAGCCTGCCGCAGGGTGGCGACGTGGTCGATATTGACGCCAAGACGGATGCTGCCGGTGCTTGCCATGTGTGGTACTCGCTGAGGGCCCGATATCGCCGAATCTTAGCCTGAGATCAGCTGCCGAACGGCGCCAACAGGTCGCGCGAAAGGAGTGGCCGATCACCCAGGTAGTGGCGAAGCACGCTGCGCAGCAGAGAGCGCGCCTCGCGGCGAGTCGTCGCATCGCTGTAATCCGCGCGCTGCATGGCCAGCAGGCTGTCTCCGCTGATCTGTGTCGCCGGGTCGCCGGCTGGCATGCTCACCAGGCCATGCTCGACAACATAGCGATATCCGCGCCCAGGCTGCACCGGGGTCTGGCCGCCAGCCTCATGAACAAGGTCGACGCCGTAGCCCAGTTCGGCCAGCGCCGCGAGCTCGAAACCACGCAGAACCGGATCGACCGGGTCGGCGCCCGGCAGCGCCTGCAGGGCATCGGCATAGGCGGCAAACAGTAGGGGGTGCGGGTCATCGCGCGGCAGCAAGCGCACGACCAGCTCGTTCAGGTAAAAGCCGCACACCAACGCCCGGCCGGTCATTCCGGGCAGCAGACCTTGCCATTCGGCCGCGTGCAGCGTGCGCACCTCACCACGTCCGTACCACGACACGCTGATGCGTTGGAACGGCAGCAGCACACCCCGCAAGGCCGAGGATGGCCGCCGGGCGCCACGTGCCGCAAGACTCAAACGACCATGTTCGGCGGTCAGTACATCGACCAGCAGGCTGGTCTCACGGAACGGGATGGCATGCAGGACAAACGCCTCGGCGTGGTCGACACGGGCGCCTTCGCGCGGCATGGCGGCGCCTATTCGTGGCCAAGTTGGCGCAGCGCGGCAGGGTCGTCGGCCCAACCACTGCGCACCTTGACCCACACCTGCAAGAACACCTTGCAGCCCAGCAAGCGTTCCATATCGCCACGGGCGGCGCTGGCGATCTGCTTCAGGTGCTGCCCACCCTGGCCGATCAGCATGCCTTTGTGGGCCGGACGGTCGACAAGGATCGCTGCGTGCACACGCACCAGGTTCTTGGCTTCTTCGTATTGCTCGATCACCACCGTGGTCCCATAGGGCACTTCGTCCCCAGTCAAGCGAAAAACCTTCTCGCGCAACAGTTCGGCGACCAGAAAACGCGATGAACGGTCGGTCAGGTCGTCGGCGCCGAACATTGGCTCGCCCTCGGGCAACAGGGGCAACAGCGCGTTGACCAGGGTTTCTGTCTGCGTGCCCTCTTGGGCCGACAGGGGTATGAGAGCGGCGAAATCGTGGCGACTGCTCATCTGCTGAGCAAATGGCAACAGCCGGGTGACATCGCCAACTCGGTCGATCTTGTTGATCGCCAGCACCACCGGGCGGCCCCTGGGCAACAGACGCATCACCTGCTCATCCTCGGGGCCAAAGCGTCCGGCCTCGACGACGAACACCACCGCATCGACCTCGGCCAACGTCGCCTTTACCGTGCGGTTGAGGCTGGCGTTCAGAGCACCGCCATGCCGGGTTTGAAAACCAGGCGTATCGACGAACACCAGTTGCGCTTGCTCTAGCGTCTGCACTCCCGTGATGCGGTGGCGCGTGGTTTGTGGCTTGCGTGAGGTGATCGACACCTTCTGCCCGATGAGGCGATTCATGAGCGTGGATTTGCCGACGTTCGGCCGACCCACGATGGCAACAAAGCCGCAGCGGAAACTCATGCCCCGCCCTCACCTGCGAGCTCCTGCAATACCTGCGCGGCGGCCTGCTGTTCGGCGGCGCGGCGGCTGCTGCCGTTGGCGAGCGCGCCGATGTCCAACGCAGCGACCCGACACAGGACAGTGAACGTCTGCTGGTGCGCCGGGCCGTCAGTGGCCGTGAGGTGATATTCGGGTGGCGGCAAGCCGCGCGCTTGCAAGACCTCTTGCAGCGAAGTCTTCGCGTCGCGGGCGGTGTCTGGCAAGTCCGGGTCGGCGAGTTGCGCCGCGAACAGGCGCTCGACCAGCGGCTCTGAGGCCGCGGCTCCGGCGTCCAGATGCACCGCGCCGATCAACGCCTCGAGCGCGTCGGCGAGAATGCTCGCCTGCTGCCGCCCACCTGCCCGCTCCAGCCCCGAACCCAGTCGGAGCAGCGGTGGCAGATCGAGACTCAGGGCGATGGCGTGCAAACTGCTTTGCCGTACTAAGGCGGCGCGCAAGCGTGACAGCTCGCCCTCGGCGGCAGTGGGCAAACGCAACATCAATAGACGCGAGAGCGCGCAGTCGAGCACGGCATCACCCAGAAACTCCAGTCGCTCGCTGTGTGGCGTGCCAAAACTGCGGTGCGTCAGCGCCTGCTGCAGCAGCGAGCGGTCGGCGAAGCGATGGCCCAGACGGGCTTCCAACGCGTCGCTCATCAATCCACCGACTGCCCCACGCGGTCGAAACGACCAAAGTTCCACCACACCAAGAAAGCCTTGCCGACGATGTTCTGGTCGGGCACGAAGCCCCAGTATCGGCTATCGCTCGAGGCATCGCGGTTGTCACCCATCATGAAGTAGTGTCCTGCCGGGACAGTGCATTCGAAGCCATCGCTGCGGTAGCGGCACTGATCATGCCCCTCGAAGCGGCGAACCTGGCCCAACAGCACCGAGGGCTGCTGTGGTCGAACCAGGATATCGAAGCGGTGCTCGCCCAGTGCCGTCCGGAAACGCTGCGAGGCGATAAAACCGGCACTCGAGTCGACGTCGATGAACTCTCCGGCCGGCTCCATGGGGGCCGGTACGCCGTTGATGCTGAGCTGCTTGTCGACATAGCGCACCGTGTCGCCAGGCAGCCCGACAACGCGCTTGATGTAGTCGACCTGGGTGTTCTCGGGATAACGGAACACCATCACATCGCCGCGCTGAGGGTCGCCGATGTCGATGATCTTGTGGTTGACCACCGGGAGGCGGATGCCATAGGCATATTTATTGACGAGGATGAAGTCGCCCACCAGCAGGGTCGGGATCATCGAACCGGACGGGATGCGGAAGGGCTCGACCAGGAACGAGCGCAGCACGAACACCGCCAGGATCACCGGCAGGAAGCTCTTCGGGTACTCGATGTACCACGGCTCGGGCGCATCGGCGGCGCGCAGACGCCTCAGCAATGCCCTGTCGAGCAACCAGACTGCTGCACAAAAAACCAGCAGCAGAAACAGAACCAGCGCGAAGTTCATTTTCCATCCACTTGTAAAATCGCAAGAAATGCTTCCTGCGGAATCTCGACGTTACCAACCTGCTTCATGCGCTTCTTGCCCGCCTTCTGCTTCTCGAGCAGCTTGCGCTTGCGC
Source organism: uncultured Enterobacteriaceae bacterium (assembly GCA_964524005.1). GTDB lineage: Bacteria > Pseudomonadota > Gammaproteobacteria > Burkholderiales > UBA3065 > UBA3065. The sequence continues at coordinate 13,812 of CAZGBK010000020.1, read as the reverse complement.
GTGATGTCGCCACCGTAACACTTGGCCAGCACGTTCTTGCGCAAGGCCTTGATCGTCTCGCGGGCGATGATGTGGCTGCCGATCGCCGCCTGCACGGCGATGTCGAACATCTGGCGCGGGATCAGCTCGCGCATCTTGGCGGCCAGTTCGCGGCCGCGATACTGGCTCGATGCACGATGGACGATGATCGACAAAGCATCGACCTTGTCGCCGTTGACGAGGATGTCGAGCTTGATCAGGTCGGCTGGACGGAATTCCTTGAACTCGTAGTCGAGCGAGGCATACCCGCGCGAGGTCGACTTCAGGCGGTCGAAGAAGTCCATCACCACCTCGTTGAGCGGCAGGTCGTATTTCAGCATCACCTGCCGGCCCATGTAGCGCATGTCCAGTTGCACCCCGCGCTTGTGGTTGCACAGGGTGATGACGTTACCGAGGTATTCGTCGGGCACCAAGATGGTCGCGGTGATGATCGGTTCACGGATCTCCGCGATCTTGGTCGTGTCCGGGAGCTTCGACGGGTTCTCCACCGGCACCGTGCTGCCGTCCTTCATCACCACCTCGTACTCCACCGTGGGCGCGGTGGTGATGAGGTCTTGGTCGAACTCGCGCTCCAGACGCTCTTGGATGATATCCAGATGCAACAGCCCCAAAAACCCGCAGCGAAAGCCAAAGCCCAGCGCCTGGGAGGTCTCGGGTTCGAAGCGCAGGCTGGCGTCGTTCAACTGCAGCTTGGTCAGCGCATCACGCAACGAGTCGTAATCGTGAGACTCGACCGGATACAATCCGGCGAACACCTGCGGCTGGATCTCCTTGAAGCCCTCTAAGGGCTCGGCGGCCGGTCTGGCGGCCAAGGTGATGGTGTCGCCGACCTTGGCGTGCTTGAGGTCCTTGATCCCTGCGATGACGAACCCTACCTCGCCGGCCGACAGGCTCTCGCGCGGCAGACTCTTGGGCGTGAACACACCGACCTGCTCGCAGCCGTATTCGGCGCCAGCGGCCATCAGGCGGATGCGGTCCTTCGGCCTGAGCGTACCGTCCATCACGCGCACCAGCATCACCACGCCGACGTAGGCGTCGAACCAGGAGTCGATGACCAGCGCCTTCAGCGGCGCATCCGGGTCGCCCTTGGGCGGCGGCACATGCTTGACGACCGCCTCGAGCACATCCTCGACGCCGAGCCCGGTCTTGGCCGAGCAATGCACGGCGTCGGAGGCCGGGATGCCGATGATGTCCTCGACCTCGGCAATGACGCGATCGGGTTCCGCCGAAGGCAGGTCGATCTTGTTCAGCACCGTCAGCACCTCGACGCCCTGCTCGATCGCGGTGTAGCAGTTGGCCACCGTCTGCGCCTCGACCCCCTGACTCGCATCGACCACCAGCAACGCACCCTCGCAGGCGGCCAGTGAGCGGCTCACCTCGTAAGAGAAGTCGACGTGGCCTGGGGTGTCGATGAGGTTGAGGCGGTAGGTCTTGCCGTCGCGGGCCTTGTAGGTGAGCGCAGCGGTCTGCGCTTTGATGGTGATGCCACGCTCGCGCTCGAGGTCCATCGAGTCGAGAACCTGCGCTTCCATCTCGCGATCGGCTAGGCCACCGCACTGCTGGATGAAACGGTCGGCGAGCGTGCTCTTGCCGTGGTCGATGTGGGCGATGATGGAGAAGTTACGGATCAGCTCTTGCATGAAGTGGTGTCGGTACGGTGTGTGGACTGGGGCATGCGGACAGCAACAGTTGAAGGACGATGCAGACCTGAGTGCTGGCCTTAAGCCGACAGCTGAGCGACGAACAGCGCCACCAGCACCAGCACGGTGATCACGGTTCGCATCGGGACTAGCCAGGGCGCCGCCGCACTGTCCACATACAGGCGCTGGTCGACCAACATGGCTGTGGCAAAACCCAGCGTGAGCAGCATCAAGGCATCGCGGAACGGCAACAGCAGCGCCACCCAGGCCAATAGCGCCGGAATCACGCTCCAACCAAACACGCGCCACGGGCGCTGCGGGCGGACCGTGGCCGCAACACCCCAGTGCAACGCACCGACAAAACTCAGGATCACCGCAGCATAGGCCATTAGCGCCTGCTGCACCCAGGGCGGATTCACGCCAAACAGCGGCGCGAGCGCCAGTCCCCAAAACGGGATCAGTCCGGAAAAGCCAAGAACACGGGCGGCGAGTGGAGCAGAACGATCGTTAGACATTGGGTTCCTGTGGCTCGGGTCGATTGCGCATGAAGTCGGCCGTATTGAAGAACGCTGTCGCCAGCTGTTGCTGGAGCTCGGCCGGCAAGCCACGCTCAGCCATGGCAGCGATCATGCAGTGCATCCACTGATCGCGCTCTTGTTCACCGATGGGAAACGGCATGTGGCGACGGCGCAGCATGGGGTGACCATATTTCTCGACATACAGCGGCGGCCCACCCAACCAACCCGAAAGGAATCGATAGAGCTTCTCCTCGCTGTGCGCGAGGTCAGCAGGGTGTAAATGGCGGATACGCGCGTAGGCCGGGTCCTTGTCCATCAAACGATAGAACGAGGCAACCAGGGCGTGTACGCCAGCGTCGCCGCCAAGAACCTCATAGATCGAAGTGCTGGTCGCAGACATCGGCTAGTCAGGGGTGCGGAGCATCGGACGGGTGAGAGAGCGGTTCTGGCGCGTGTGCGCGGTTGAGCGTCAGGCAAGACGCAAGAGCTGCAGTGGCGGGACGCGGGTGCTGCGCGAGGCAACCAGCCAGCCCGCCGCGACCGACAGCAACACACCCAGCACGGGCCCGCCAATCAACAGCCAGCCGCCCGGATGATACGGCACGTCGAGCACGCGTGTGGCAAGCAGCGCACCTGCCGACCAAGCCCCCAGGCTAGCGACTACGCCGGCCAGTACGCCGGTCAGAGCAAGCTCGGCGAGCAAGGCACCGCGCAACTGCCGGCGGCTCGCCCCCAAGCTGCGCAGAAGCGCCGCCTCGCGCAGCCGTTCATCTTGTGCCGCCAGGACAGCCGCACCCACGACCAACAGGCCCGAACCAATCGTCAACCAGGCCAGCAGCCCAACTGCTGCGGCTAGCCGGTCGACCAACTCGCGGATGCGCTCGAGCAACTCGCCGACATCGATCACATTGATGCTGGGAAGCGCCTGTACCAGCCGCGTATCGAAAGCACGCTGATCGGGCGGCAGATAGAAGCTTGCGACCCAGGTGGTGGGTTCGCCAGCAAGCGCCGCCGGACTGGCGACCACAAAGAAATTCACGCCGAAGCTGTCCCAATCGACCTCGCGCAGCGACGTGACGGTGAGCTCGACGTTGCGGCCGCCGACCGCATAGCGCAGCTGGTCGCCGATGCCTATTGCCAGGCGCGAAGCGATACCGCTTTCGACCGAAGCCTCGAGCGCACTGCTGTCGGGCGCCCACCAACGCCCACTGAGCAAGCGGCTGCCACGGTAGTCGGGCTGCGCGTCGAAGCTAAGGTTGAATTCGCGCTCGACCAAGCGACGAGTGCGGCTGTCCGAATAGTCCTCCGGATCGATGTCGCGGCCATTGATGGCAAGCAAGCGGCCGCGCACCATCGGATAACTGCGCGGCACCGGCAGGCCACTGTCATTGAACAACGCCTCGAAACGCTGCAGATCGGCTGGCTGCAGATTGATGACAAACCGGTTTGGTGCATCGGGCGGCAGGCTGGCCCGCCAAGCCGACAGCAGGTCGCCACGCACCACGGTCAGCAGCAACAAGCTCATGATTCCAACCGCCAGCGCCGCGACCTGCAACACACTGCGACCCGGTGCCCGGGCTATTGCCGCCATACCTAGCCGCAAACCACTGCCGACGCTGCCGATGCGCTGTCTTGCAGCACCCAACAGGCGCACCAATAAGCTGCCCAGCACCAATGCCACCAACAAGGTGAGGACGTAACCCATCAAGGCGTAGATCCCGCTGCGCAGGTCGCCGGCTTGCCAGATCATCAGTCCAGCCAAAGCGCCTCCAGCGACAATGTAGCCCGCCCAGCCGGCCAACCTCAGGGGCGGTAGATCGGCGCGCAATACGCGCAGGGCCGACACCTGACGCAGCCGTAGCAAGGGTGGCAACACAGTGGCCAAGAACAAGCCCACGCCGCTGGCTGCTGCCCACAACACGGGTGCGGCTTGTGCAGGTGGCAGCGCATCGCCGACAAAGCTGGCCAGACGCTGGGCCAGCAGGGCCTGCAGCGCCAGCCCCAGCAGCGCGCCGAGCGAGCTGGCGAACAGCCCCAGCAGCAACAGTCGACCTAGATGCACAGCCAGGATGCGCCGAAACGGGATCCCCCAGCAACGCATCAAGGCCGTTTCATCGACTCGCCGGGCTGTGTAGCGGCGCGCCGCCAGCACCAGGGCCACGGCAGCCAGCACAACGCTGGCCATACCCGCCAAGGCAAGGAACTGTCGCGCCCGCTCAAGGGTGCTGCGAACCTCGGGGCGTGCGTCCTGCAGACCCTCGATACGCTGGCCACGCTCCAGCTGCGCTTCGACCTTCGCGCGCAACGCCGCCACTTGCCGCGGCGGGCCAGCCAGCAAGAGCCGCCAGTTCACCCGGCTGCCTGGTGCGATCAGCCCACTGGCAGGCAGGTCTTCGGCGTGCATGACGAGCCTGGGCGAAATGCTAAAGACCTCTAACGCGGCATCGCCCTCGGCGCCGATCACACGCGTCACCTGCAAGCGGATGTAACCGACCTGCACTTCGCTGCCCACTTGCAACGCCAGGCGCTCGGCCAAGCTGGCATCGACCCAGGCAGTACCGGGAGCAGGCAAGGCCGGCAGCTGTTCGCTTTGACCGGCATCGCCACGCAACGGAAACCGCCCGTCGACCGCCCGCACCTCTGCCAGTTGAGTGGCTTCGTCCAGCGCAACCATGCTGAGAAACCCCGCCACGCTGGTCGAGGTCAGCCCGGCCGCAGTGGCTTGCTCGCGCCAAGCCGCAGGCAAGGGGCGGTCACCCGTGATGACCAGGTCAGCCCCAAGCAACTGTCCTGCGCGCTCGCGCAGGCTGTCGTCGACCCGCTGCGCTGTGACGTTCACCGCTGCAAGTGCCGCCACCACTAGAACCAGTGCCAGCGCGATGAGCAGCAGCTCGCCCCCGCGCCACTGGCGCAGCAAAGAGCGCAGAAAGTGCAAACGCAAGGCGTGTTTGCCCAGCATCAGGTCACGCGCCGCCCACCGGCGAGTTCGACAATGCGATCGCAGCGCGCCGCCAGGCTCCGGTCGTGTGTCACAAGGACCAGCGTGGTGTTTGACTCGGCATTCAGATGGAACAGCAGGTCGGCAACCTGTGCGCCGGTCGCATGATCGAGATTGCCGGTCGGCTCGTCGGCGAACAATAGTGCGGGGTCGCCGGCAAAGGCCCGCGCCAGCGCTACACGCTGCTGCTCGCCACCCGACAGCTGCAACGGGTAGTGGCCGGCTCGCTGATCCAGACCAACGGCCCGCAGCCAATGGCGGCCACGTTCGATAGCGTCGTCGCGGCCGGCAAGTTCAAGCGGCAGTGCGACGTTCTCCAGTGCGGTCAGGCCAGGTAGCAACTGAAAGTTCTGGAACACAAACCCAACCGCGCGTGCCCGCAGTGCAGCGCGCCCCTCTTCATCTAGAGAGAACAACGAGCACCCGTCAAACCAAACCTCGCCGCCGCTGGGAACATCGAGCCCGGCAAGCAGCCCAAGTAGGGTCGATTTGCCAGAACCCGAGGGGCCGACGATCGCCACCGTCTCGCCGCGCGCGATGGACAAATCGATCGCGTCGAGGATGGTCAGCGAGCCGTCGGGCATGGAGACCTTGCGGCTGACGTTCACGGCGCGGATGATCGGCTCGCTGTCGGCGTTGGCCTGGGCATCGTCGGCTTGAGTCGCCAAGCCGACGCGCCGCAATCGCGACGATGACCCTGCCGATGACTGCCCCGACGATCTCCCTGCCACCTGATCTGCCACTGTGTCTGCCGCCATGCTTCCTCGTCTGCTGAAACTGCTGTGTGAACATCGACCGCTTGTCCAACTGGGGATCGGTCTATTGCTGCCCCTCGTACTGCTGTTTCCCTCGCTGGCGGCCGCGCAGTCGGGCAAGGCCCCGGTGTCGGTCCTGGTGATGGGCGACAGCCTGTCGGCGGCGTATGGTATGTCCATCCGCCAAGGCTGGGCAGCGCTCTTCGAACAACGCTTGCAGCGCGAGCGCCCGGGCAGCCGCGTGACCAATGCCAGCATCAGCGGCGAAACGACCCAGGGCGGCCTCACCCGCTTGCCCGCCGAGCTCGACCGCGCACGTCCCGATATCGTCATCCTGCAGCTGGGCGCCAACGACGGACTGCGCGGTCAGCCGGTCGAGGCGATGCGCGACAATCTGCTGCAGATGACGCGCCTGTCGCAGCGGGCCGGCGCCCGGGTGCTGATCTTGGGGATGCACATCCCACCCAACTACGGTCCCGCATACACGACAAAGTTCCACCAGGCGTTTGCAGATGTCGCGAAGCAGACACGCTCGGGGCATGTGCCGTTTTTCCTCGACGGCATCGCTCTGGACCCACAGCTGATCCAGGCCGATGGCCTGCACCCCACCGCCAGTGCTCAGCCGAAGCTGCTAGAGACGGTCTGGCGGGCCCTGCAGCCACAGTTGTAGGCGCCGGCGCAAGCCGCCCTTCGCCCAGTAGAATGCGCGCCTCGCCCTCTGGCCGGCTGCGCCCAACGGACCATGCACAAAACTCGCTTTGCCCCCTCACCCACTGGCTATCTTCACATCGGCGGCGCCCGCACCGCGTTGTTCTCGTGGGCCTACGCTCGGCAGAAAGGCGGCCAGTTCGTCCTGCGTATCGAGGACACCGACCGCGAGCGCAGTACGCAGGAGTCGGTCGATGCCATTCTCGACGGTATGCAGTGGCTCGGGCTGGACTGGGACGAGGGCCCGGTGTTCCAGATGGACCGGCTGGCGCGCTATCGCGAGGTCGCCGACGACCTGATCCGACGCGGCCTGGCCTACCCCTGCTACGCCAGCCGCGATGAGCTCGACGCGATGCGCGAGGCGCAACGGGCCGCTGGCCAGAAGCCTCGTTACGATGGCCGCTGGCGGCCAGAGAACGCCGCTGGCAAGACGCCACCCGCGGGTGTGGAACCGGTGATCCGCTTCCGCAACCCCGACAGTGGCGAAGTCACCTGGCGCGACCTGGTCAAAGGCGTCATCTCGGTGTCGAACGAAGAGCTCGACGACCTGGTGATCCTGCGCGCCGATGGTGTGCCCACCTACAACTTCGGGGTGGTGATCGACGACTGGGACATGGGCATCACCCAGGTCATCCGCGGCGACGACCATGTCAACAATACCCCTCGGCAGATCAATCTGTTGCGAGCGATCGGTGCACCAGTCCCTGAATACGCCCATGTGCCGATGATCCTCGGCCACGACGGCGAGCGGCTGTCCAAGCGCCATGGCGCGGTCAGCGTGCTGCAGTACGACGAGGACGGCTATCTCCCCGAGGCGCTGCTCAACTACCTGGCGCGGCTGGGCTGGAGCCACGGCGACGACGAGGTGTTCTCGCTGGCGCAGATGGTCGAGTGGTTCGATCTGGCACACATCAGCCGCTCGCCGGCGCGGTTCGACCCGGAGAAGCTGAACTGGCTGAATCAGCACTATCTGAAGGCTTGCCCTGCTCCGCGCTTGGGCGAGTTGCTGCGGCCGCGGCTGGAGCGCGCCGGGCTCAACGTCGACGCCGGACCCGATGTCGCCCTGGTTGCCGACCTGCTACGCGAGCGTGGCGTCACGCTCAACGAGATCGCCGACGCGGCACATTATTTCTATGCCTCACCCCACCCGTCGGCCGAGTTGCTGGCGCAGCACGTGACCGAGGAGTCCAAACCGGCTTTGCGCGAACTCAAGACCATTCTGCAAACCACTGAATGGACAGCTGAACATATTGGCTCTTTGATTAAAGACGTGGCCACCGCGCACGGACTCAAGATGCCTAAAGTGGCCATGCCACTGCGCATCCTGGTGTGCGGTACGCCCAGCACCCCGGCAATCGATGCGGTGCTGGGGGTGTTGGGCCGCGAACGGACGTTGGAGCGTCTAGCGGCACTGGGTTGAATCATGCCCCAGCGGTCGCACCGACAGACCGCTGTCCCCGGCTCAGTACGCCATCCGGTTCAGGCCATCAAGCGCAGCGGTCTTGTAGCACTCGCCAAGCGTCGGGAAGTTGAAGACCGCATCGACGAAGTAGTCGATCGTGCCACCTAGCGCCATGACGGCCTGGCCGATATGGATGAGTTCGCTGGCGCCTTCGCCGATGATGTGCACGCCGAGTAAATGCCGGCTGCTGGGGCAAAACAACAGCTTGAGCAGGCCATTGCGGTCGCCGATGATCTGGCCACGGGCGATCTCGCGGTAGTAGGCCTTGCCCACCTCGTACGGTGTGCCGGCCTGGGTCAGCTCGTTTTCGCTCTTGCCAATAGTCGAGATCTCGGGGACGGTGTAGATGCCATACGGAAACAACGACACTGTCCCGCTCGCGTCGTCGCGCAGCAGACCAAAGGCATGGCGCGCAGCCGCCCGACCCTGCTCATACGAGGTCGATGCCAACGATGGAAAGCCGATCACATCGCCGACTGCGTAGATGTGCTCGACATTGGTCTGGAAGTTCTGGTTGACCGGGATGCGATGCCGCTCGTCGCATTCGACGCCGGCGCGCTCGAGCTGCAGCCGCGCTGTCGCCCCGACCCGTCCGATCGAGTACAGCGCCGCCTCGGCATGCAAGGTCTTGCCGCTCTTCAGACGCACCTCGACCGGCTTGCCGTGATCCTCGACCACAGCAATCTCCGCCACCTCTTCACCCAGCCGCATCAAGATGTTCTGGTGCTGCCCGATGTAGGTCAGCGCGGTCGAGATCTCGTGGTCGAGAAATGGCAACAGGACCGGCCGTTTGTCGACAATGGTCACTCGCACCCCCAGCGCGGCGAACATGGTCGCGTATTCGACGCCGATCACCCCCGCACCGACGACGATGATCGAGCGCGGCAGAAAACGCAGCCCAAGGATGTCGTCGCTGGTGAAGATGCGCTGGCCATCGAAGGGGATGTGCGTGTCGCGGGCGGCCTCGGTGCCGCAGGCGATGACGATGTGCCCGGCGCTGAGTTGTTGCGTACCAGCTCCACTGGGGCTGACGAGCTCGACTGTGTGGACGTCGACAAAACTGGCCGAACCTTCGAGCAATTGCACGCGGTTGCGCGACATCTGGGCGCGGATGACGTCGACCTCGGAGCTGACCACATGGTTGACCCGGTGCAATAGGTCGTCGATGGTGATGTCCTGCTTGACCCGGTACGAGCCACCGTAGATGCCACGCTCGCGAAAGCCAGAGAGGTGCATCACCGCCTCGCGAAAGGTCTTCGACGGGATCGTACCGGTGTGCACGCAGACACCGCCGACTGCGCGTGCCCGCTCGACCACTGCGACGCGCTTGTCGAGCTTTGCCGCCTGGATCGCCGCGCGTTGGCCCGACGGCCCCGAGCCGATCACCAGCAGGTCGTAGTCAAACGACTGCCCGGCAGCTCCGCCAGCGTTGTCGCGCTTCGCCATAACCCCTCCCCGTTCCGGATCTGTCTGCCGCGAAGCGCCTTGTCGGTGACACGCCGCGTCTGCCTGTAGCATTCTCGACAGCGTTTGTTGCGACTTGAATGCGATGCGAGCTGTTGCCTACCGAACATGTCTGCCGGTCGAAGACCCGCAGTGCCTGATCGACGTCGAACTCCCCGACCCGGTTGCGCACGGCAGCGACCTGCTGGTCGAAGTGCGCGCGGTGGCGGTGAACCCGGTCGATACCAAGGTGCGGCGCAATCTGCCTCCGCCATCCGGTGGGCTGCGCGTCCCCGGTTGGGATGCCGCCGGTGTGGTGCGTGCCGTGGGCAGCGATGTGACCCGCTTCCGCCCGGGCGACCGGGTGATGTACGCCGGCGCACTGGACCGTCCGGGCAGCAATGCCGAACTCCAGCTGGTTGACGAGCGCCTGGTCGGACCGATGCCGAAAAGCCTGGGCTTTACCGCGGCCGCCGCCCTGCCGCTGACCATGCTGACCGCCTGGGAGCTGCTGTTTGATCGGCTACAAGTGGTACCGGGTCCGAACACTCAGGGTGTGCTACTGGTGACTGGCGCTGCGGGTGGCGTCGGCTCCGCGCTGCTGCAGCTCGCCCGGCAACTGACCGGCCTCACGGTGGTGGGGACCGCTTCGCGGCAAGAATCGCGTGACTGGGCGATAGACATGGGGGCGCACCATGTCGTGGATCACGCCGAACATAGATCCGGCAGGACGCTGGTGGACCAGGTCAGGGCACTGGGTATCGGACAGGTCGAATACATCGCCAGCCTGACCCACACGGACATCCATTTTCCGGCGCTGGCCGAGCTCGTTGCACCGCAGGGCCGGCTGGCGCTGATCGATGACCCGGCAGCGCTGGATATCCGCTTGCTCAAGCGCAAGAGCGCTTCGCTGCACTGGGAGTTCATGTTCACCCGGTCACTGTTCAACACGCCCGATGTCGGACGCCAGGGTGAGATCCTGAGCAAGGTTGCGCAGCAGGTCGATGCCGGGCAGCTGCGCTCGACCATGAACCTGCACTACGGGGCGATCTGCGCCGCTGATCTGCGACGAGCGCATGCCGAGATGGAACGTCATCGCGCCTGCGGGAAGATCGTGCTCGATCATTCCGTGCACGAGTGAATTTGTTCGTGAATCGGACACCTTGCATGACGGTTTTGCGACAACATCGGCGTCATGACCCTTGCCGACGTATGGGATCCGCGCATCTCGCCAATCAGTGGCGTTGAAGGTGCTGCCAACGAGTCGGTGCGGAGCTGGTCGGGTGTCGGCTCACACTGCACTGGCGGCCGCAAACCCCGATTGACCGTAGGAGGACATCGACTGCATAGGCCGGGATGTGGTTGCGCCGCTTGATCGTCTAAGTTTGAGGCGCCGACGGCTCTCGCTGCTGTTATCGCTCGAATCCACGGGCGAGCTGGTGGGTGTGCCAGCCGCAGCGATCACCGCTCTCGAAAATGGTCTGGATGTCGATCTCCATCGAGGTGCAAGTCGACCGCGTCGAGGACACAGCGCGCACGATGTTCGGCATGGATGCACCGGTGCTGCGGCTCTACCCACATCTGGTGAGCTTCGACGCGCCAGAGATGCGCCGGTACATCGCTCAGCTACCACTGTTGCTGGCCAGCATGCGTGATGCGCCCCGACAGTCACAAGACACCCTCGAACGACTGCTCGCGCGGCCGCTGACAGTCGAGCCGGCCGGAGGCAAACGCAGCCGTCGGCAGCTGGCAAAGCATGTCCGCATCGACCAGGCCTGCGCCTACATGATGGAGCGCATACACGAGGAGATCACGCTGAGCGACCTTGAGCGGGTCAGCCTGATGTCGGCGCGGATGCTGCAAGCAAGCTTCCGCGCCCGCTTTGGCATATCGCCCATGCATTGGCTGCTACAGCGCCGGCTTGAACGCGCGTTTAGGCTGATCCGCGGCAGCGGGCTTCAAATGACGGTAAGCGCCGCAGCCCGCGAAAGTGGCTTTCGGCATATGGGCCGCTTTGCCGCAGCCTTCCGCCAACGTTTCGGGGTATTGCCGTCGGAGCTGGCGATTGGGTCGGGAACCGACGGAACGACACCTGGCAACTAGACAGAAGAAAGATCAACGTTGAAGACCTGCTCACAGCGGCGCAAGGTCAAACACCAGAACCTCGGCCTCTTCGCCCTTTTCGACGTGCAGCCGGCGTTCGTCGTCCACCATCAGCGCGTCACCAGCAGACATCGCTATGCCGTTGACGACCAGGTTGCCCCGAACGAGATGAACGTATCCCTTTCGTCCGGGAGCTAGCTCGAGCTCAGCTTGCTCGCCGGTATCGAATAGACCGGCATAGATCGAGGCATCTGCATTCAAACTGACCACGCCTCCGGATCCAAATGGAGCAGCGATCCGCAAGAGCCTACCCCGCTTGTCCTCTTCTCTGATCGCGCGTTGCTCATAGCCAGGAGCGAGGTCGCGACGGCTTGGAAGAAGCCAGATCTGCAGTAAGTGCGTTTCTTCCCCCTGCGCGTGATTGAACTCGCTGTGCGTAATGCCCGACCCAGCAGACATCCGCTGCACATCGCCTGGAGGGATGGTCTCGGTGTTGCCAAGACTGTCTTTGTGCGCAAGCTCACCCGACAAGACATAGGTGAGGATCTCCATGTCGCGATGACCGTGGGTTCCAAAACCCATGCCCGGCGCGATACGGTCCTCGTTGATCACCCGGAGGTTCCCCCAGCCCATGAAATCGGGGTCGTGGTAGTTCGCGAATGAAAACGAGTGAAAACTCTTGAGCCAACCGTGGTCTGCATAGCCACGATCGCTCGACTTGCGAAGATGGATCATGATGTTGCTTGTCCGGCAGATTGATTGCGACCAGAGAGCGAGACTTCGCCAAGTTTAAGCCCGGTATTTTCGCCACGTGGAACTTGGGGCCAGTAACTGAAATCCGCGCGCCGCTGCTAGTCGATACGGTTGTCCTACCTCCGCTTGGCCGGCTGGTAACCGATGCGGTTGCCGTTGTTGTCGAAGAAGTTGATCACCCCCGAAGGGGCTTCGACGCCGTAGCCAATACGATGGCCATCGCTGTTGTAGATGCCGTTGCCCGACCGGGGATTGAGCGCGCTGTTGTCGTAGTTGAGCGGGCTGTTGCGGTAATTCAGCGACGAGTTCTCATAGTTGAGCCCGCTGTTCTGGTAGTTCAGCGGGCTGGCGTTAAAGTCGAAGGCGGGGTTGGCCAAGGCCACCTGCCCTGCTGCCAGTACAAGCGCCGCAGCGGCGGCGCAGACGGTCTTCGTCATGACATCCTCCCATAACGTAGAGCACTGCAAACACGCTGCCGGATCCGGGGCCCGTACACTCCAGTGGCGGTAAACCCTGAACCAGGCGCTTCATATTGCGGACTTTGACCCGGGCTTTGGAATAGAAATCTCCCGCGCAGGCCATATGCTCCCACTTGGCGCTGGGCATGGCCAAAACCAACAGCAGCCCACACGCGACCCCCACAATCACCGGCAGCCAACGCTTCACGGCATCACACCCTGCACAAACCGCAGCACCAGTTCCGAGAGCTGGGCCAGGATCATGGCCAGCTCGTCCAATGCATCTTCAAACATAAAGCCCCCCGTCGAATTCTAGGTCCGCAAAGTCATGCTTCCACAGGCCAGGCTCACCCGATGAGACGCTGGCCTCAGACCCCCGGCGTTTTGACGTGGGGCCCCATCAAAAGACTCTGCTGGGCTGGGTCAAGGCAGGATTCGGCCCCACGGCCCTGACCATGGGGCCCCGCTGTGGGGAACATCAAAAAAATGGGGCCTTCGGGGATTTGGGCGGGGGCTGCGAGCACACCCCAAAAACCTGAGTGCTACTCGTCCCAGGTAGCGATCAAACTCCAAGGAAATTGACCGAAAACCCTTGCTCCGCCTACAATCCGCGCACTCTTCCGGGCGGTTAACTCAGCGGTAGAGTGCCACCTTCACACGGTGGAAGCCACTGGTTCGATCCCAGTACCGCCCACCAAATACCTGATATTGCTCGTCTTTTTTAGACCACAAAATTCGAGCAGTAGTATAGTTGTAGTTTACTTTTGTCGGCATTCGGCAAAGGAATTACGACATGGCCCGGGCCAAAGATCCAAGCGACCGTTCGACTCGGCACAGAAGCGTGCCGATACCGGAAACGCTTACGACCATCCCTGGCTACCCGATCTTTTCTTAGGTTTCCATTGGCCGGTCTGATTCCGGTCGACCTTTTTTCT
>CAZGBK010000019.1:0-25806 GCA_964524005.1 uncultured Enterobacteriaceae bacterium | reverse complement strand
TTACCGGCTCTCGGTGGTGCACTTCTGGGGCCTGATCTTCACCTACATGTGGGCCGGTCCTCACCACCTGCACTACACCGCGCTGCCAGACTGGACACAGTCGGTCGGCATGGTGTTTTCGCTGATCCTCCTGGCGCCGTCCTGGGGCGGCATGGTGAACGGCATCATGACCCTCTCGGGTGCTTGGGAGAAGTTGCGCACCGATCCGATTCTCAAGTTCCTCGTCACTTCGCTGTCGTTCTACGGGATGAGCACTTTCGAGGGCCCGATGATGGCGATCAAGACCGTCAACGCGCTGTCGCATTACACCAACTGGACGGTCGGCCACGTGCACTCGGGGGCTTTGGGCTGGGTCGCGATGGTGTCGATTGGTTCGCTGTACTACCTGATCCCGCGCATGTTTGGGCGTGAGGTGATGTGGAGTGTGCGCCTGATCAACATTCACTTCTGGCTGGCGACCATCGGGGTGGTCCTGTACATCGCCGCGATGTGGATCGCTGGTGTCGCCGAAGGCCTCATGTGGCGTGCGACCAACGTCGACGGCACGCTGACCTACAGCTTTGCCGAGTCGGTGAAGGCAACCAAGCCGTTCTTGTTCATCCGCTTCCTTGGCGGGGTGTTGTACGTCATGGGCATGCTGCTGATGGCATACAACGTCTACCGCACCGCCACCGCGCGGGATGCACGGCCGTACAACGAAGCGCCGGTGGTTCCGGCCCAGTTGGCGGCGGCCTGAGGAGACGACGATGAGCAAGTTCAACACACATCACATCGTCGAGAAGAACGTCGGAGTCCTGATCGCGCTGACCCTTTTGGTGGTGAGCATCGGCGGGCTGGTCGAGATCGTGCCGCTGTTCTTCCAGCGCTCCACGACGCAGCCGGTCGAGGGGCTGAAACCCTACGCTGCGCTCGAAGTTGTGGGGCGTGACATCTACATCCGCGAGGGCTGCTACACCTGCCATTCGCAGATGATCCGTCCGTTCCGTGCCGAGACCGAGCGCTACGGGCACTACTCGGTGGCGGGCGAGTTCGTCTACGACCACCCGTTCCAGTGGGGCAGCAAACGCACCGGCCCAGATCTGCATCGTGTCGGCGGCAAGTACTCGGACGAATGGCATCGCTTGCATCTGCGTCAACCGCGCGATCTTGTGCCCGAGTCGAATATGCCGGCCTTCCCGTGGCTGCAGTACCGCGTGCTCGATGGCAAGGATGTGCCTGCGCGCATGCGCGCACTGCGTTCGGTGGGTGTCCCCTACACCGACGTCGAAATCGCCGACAGCGTGCGTGAGGTCGCGGGTCGCACCGAGGAAGACGCTCTGGTGGCCTACCTGCAAGTGCTGGGGACGGCGCTGAAGTCGAGCCGCTAGGAAGCCTGGCATGGACATGAATGACATTCGCGGCTTGGTCACGGTGATCGCCTTGGCGACCTTCTTGGGCATCGTCCTCTGGGCCTGGAGCAGCAAGCGCAAGACCGCTTTTGATCAGGCAGCCCGGTTGGTCCTCGACGACGACGATCGCCCGGCCTCGGGCAAGGCACAGCAAGGAAAAGGCAAATGAGTGATTTCGTAAGTGATTTCTGGGCCTGGTACGTTGGCCTGATCGTCATCGCCAGCGTCATCGGCTGCCTGTGGCTGATGAAGTCGCAGGATGTGCCGACCGAAGAGGGCAAAGAGCTCGACCACCGTTGGGACGAGACCCTGGTGGAACTCGACAATCCGCTGCCGAAATGGTGGAAGGGTCTGTTTTACGCGACCATCGTCTTTGCGGTTGGCTACTTCCTGCTGTATCCCGGGATCGGAACCTATGCCGGTTTGCTGAAGTGGACCAGTGTTGGTCAACACAGCGCGGAGATGAAGCAGGCCGACGAACGCTTCGGGCCAGTGCTGGCGCAGTACGCAGCAACCCCGATCGAGGAGCTCGCACAAGTCGCCGAGGCGCGTGAGATGGGTAAACGCTTGTATCTCACGTACTGCTCGCAGTGCCACGGCGCCGACGCCGGCGGGAATGTCGGCTTTCCCAACCTGCGTGACGAAGACTGGATCTGGGGGGGTGACGCCGAGCGCATCCACGAGACCATTCTGATCGGCCGCAATGCCATGATGCCGGCCTATGGGGGCCAAGAGGCGGTGGTTGGCGGACCCGAGGGTGCAGTTGAGATGTCGCATTACGTGATGAGCTTGTCGGGTTTGGAGCATGACGCCGTGCTGGCCGCCAAGGCTGCCCCCAAGTTCCAGCAGGCCTGTGCCGTGTGTCACGGTGCCGACGGCGGTGGCAACCACATCATCGGCGCGGCCAACCTGACCGACCGTTACTGGCTCTACGCCCGCGGCGCTGACACCCGCGCGATCCAGGAGAGTATTGTCGAGACCCTGGTCAAGGGCCGCGCTGGCAAGATGCCGGCTCAGGAAGAGGCGCTGGGAGAGGCCAAGGTGCACCTGCTGGCTGCTTACGTTTACGGCTTGCGCTTCGAAGGCAAGCTGCAGTGATGTCGTCGGGTCGCCGCTCTACCGCAGCGTGCAACAGCGCGGCTGTCGGTGGCTGACCCGGTCTCGCCCCGCCCAGTCGCCGCTCCGGCCTCGCGTCGCGCCGCGGGTCCAGCGGCGCTGCGCGACTTGCAGGGGCAGTTCTACCCACACTCGATCCAAGGCTGGTTCGCGAACTGGCGTGTCGCGTTGGTGGTGCTGACACAGGGTTTGTTCTACGGGCTGCCTTGGCTGCAGTGGGACGACCGACAAGCCGTACTGTTTGACTTGGGGGCACGTCAGTTTTTCTTTGGCGGCCTGGTGTTGTACCCGCAAGATTTCATCTACCTCACAGGGCTGCTGATCCTGTCGGCGCTTGGCCTGTTCCTGTTCACTGCAGTGGCCGGGCGCCTTTGGTGTGGGTATTCCTGTCCGCAGACGGTCTACACCGAGATGTTCATGTGGATCGAACGTGCCGTCGAAGGCGATGGACCCAAGCAGAAACGCCTGGCGGCCGCCCCGTGGGGCGCGCACAAGGTTGCGGTCAAGGGCACCAAGCACCTGCTTTGGGTTTTGTTGGCGCTGTGGACGGGCATCACCTTTGTCGGTTTTTTTTCACCGATCCGCGACTTGTTGAGCGCCATCGGCGCGTTCGATACCGGCCCTTGGGAAACTTTCTGGATCGGCTTTTACGGCTTTGCGGCCTACTACAACGCGGGATTCCTGCGCGAGAAGATCTGCAAGTTCATGTGTCCTTACGCGCGCTTTCAGAGCGTGATGTTCGACCCGGATACCTTGATCGTGAGTTACGACGCGGCACGTGGCGAACCCCGCGGAGTTCGGCGCAAAGACGCCGACCTCAAGGCACAGGGCCTCGGCGCGTGTGTCGATTGCGGCTTCTGTGTAGCGGTGTGTCCAACCGGGATCGATATCCGCAAAGGTCTACAGATCGAGTGCATCAGCTGCGGCGCTTGCATCGACGCGTGTGACCAGGTGATGGACCGCATGGACTATCCGCGCGGGCTGATCCGCTACTCCAGTCAGAACGTCATGCAGGGCAAACGCCCTAGCGGCCGCTGGTACCAGCACATCATTCGGCCGCGGGTGGTGATCTACGCCCTGATTCTGCTTGCTGTCTCCGCAGCGATGGTGTTCTCCCTGGCTAGCCGCGAACCCTTCCGCGTCAATGTCATGCGGGAGGCGAGTGTACTGTCGCGTCCCACCAGCGATGGGCGTATCGAGAACCTTTACCGCATCAAGGTGTTCAATATGAGCGAGCAGCCGCAACGTTACCGCCTGCAGGCTGAAGGCCTTCCCGACTTGGCCGTGTTGTCGATGGAAGGCCCGGAGTTTGAAGTGCCAGCAGTCGGTCACCGCATCTTGGCGGTGTACTTGCGGGTCGATCCTAACCAGGTCGCTGTCGGTTCACATGCGGTCGACTTTAGCGTCAGCCAACTCGGGTCTGACCAGGCCCATACCGTCCGTGAGCGGTCTACTTTTATCGTGCGCTAAACCATGCAGACTCAGTCATCGCTTCCTTGGTACCGACATCGTGGCCCGTGGCTGCTTCTGCTCGCGCCGTTTGCTGCCATCTGTGGCGGAATCGCCATGATTTGGTTGGCGGTCAGCACCAGCGACGGGCTGGTCACAGAGGACTACTACAAAGAGGGCAAGGCCATTAATCGTGTCATCGGCCGCGAGCAGCGCGCGGTCGAACTGGGCTTGTCAGCCATCGTCAGCCTGGAGGCGGCGGGGCATTTGGTGCGTGTCCGTTTGTTGTCGGCCGGGTCAGATATCGAGCTGCCCATGCAGTTGCAGGTGCGCTTTTCGCACCCTACGCGCGAGGGTTTCGACCAGACCGTCCTGGCGCGGCGCGAGTCCAGCGACGTCTATCTGGGCTCGCTGCAGCCGCTGCGCGAGGCGTACTGGCACGTGCTGGTCGAAGACGTCGACAGCGAGTGGCGGTTGGCTGGACGCTGGCACGCCTTGCAGGCTGACGGCCCGCTGGAGTTGGTCGCCAGCGTCGACTAGGCCAGCGTCGCTCGATGTAGGCAACTCACTGGCACTGCGACTGTTGCTCTAGGGCGCCGATGTCGATGATGCGGATGTGGCGCTGCTGCACTTCGATGATCTGCTGGCGCTGCATCTTCGACAGTGTGCGGCTAACAGTTTCCAGTTTGAGCCCCAGATAGCTGCCGATCTCTTCCCGCGTCATACGCAGGACAAATTCAGACGCCGCATAGCCGCGGCGCGATAGCCGACGCGAAAGATTGAGCAGGAAGGCAGCGATGCGCTCTTCAGCGCGGCTGCTACCCAGCAAGACCAACAGGTTCTGGTCCTGCACCAGTTCGCGACTCATCAGCCGGTGAAAGTTGCGCTGCAGCGCGGGCACGGCGCGGCCGAGGTCTTCCATCTCGGCGAAGGGGATCACACACACCTCGCTGTCTTCGAGCGCCACCGCCGTACAGGCATAGCGTTCGGTGCTGATGCCGTCCAGACCCAGCAGCTCGCCAGCCATCTGAAAGCCAGTGATCTGTTCGCGACCATCGCCGAGTAGGCCTTCCGTCTTGAAGAAACCCGAGCGCACAGCATAGATCGCGGTAAACGGGTCGCCAGCCTGGTACAGCGCTTCTTGGCGCGCGACCCGACGTCGCTTCTGCACCAGTTCATCGATGCGCATCAGGTCGGCGAGGTCGAGGCCCTCGGCCAAGCACAACTCATGCAGCGAACATTGCGAGCACGCGTTCTTCAACGGCGCATGCAGCCCAGCATGCTGGCCGAGGGTGTAGATCTGGCCCGAGTGGTCACTCATGTCGTGCCTCCTTGACCTGGGTCAAGCAGCGGCTGACGGGCACCCCGTAGCCTCTCTGCAACACAACCGACGAGGTCATCATGAAAGTTCTTTTGCATGCCTGCGCTCTTGCTCTGTGTGCTGCTCACATCGCACCGGTGTCTGCCAAGGAGGGCGATTGGGTCGTTCGTCTTCGGGCCACCAGCGTCTCGCCAGACGAATCTAGCAAGCTTGTCGGAGCGATCGGTGATCGCCTCGCGGTTGATGCCAACACCATCCCCGAGATCGATGTCTCGTACTACCTCACCGACAACATCGCAGCTGAACTGATCCTCGCCATCGGTACCCGGCACGACGTCACCCTGAAAGGCTCGGCGGTGCCAGGCTTGAACCCGGGGGGCAATGTCGACCTTGGCAGTGTCAACCTGCTGCCCCCGACCTTGTTGCTGCAATGGCATTTCAATCCGGACCAACGTTTCGACCCATATATTGGAGCCGGTCTCAACTATACCCGATTCATGGATAACAGCCTTTTGGGCGGAGCCATCCATGTCGACCGCAACAGTGTCGGTCCGGCGTTACAGGTCGGAATGGATTACAACCTCGACAATGGCTGGTTGTTCAACATCGACGTCAAGCGCCTGTGGATCGACACCGACGTCCGCTTGAATGGGGTCGGTCGTATCGACCGCCTTGATATCGACCCGTGGTTGTTTAGCGTGGGTGTCGGCCGGCGCTTCTAAGGCTGGCTCGGCGGGCGGTTTGGTCGCCTGCCGGTCGTCAGACAGGACGCCCCGCGTCCTGGTTGTTCTCGGGGCTGCTTGCGGGACCCCCCTCCCCAGGCGGCCCCATCTCGACCCGTCGATAGGCGCTGTGGGTCTGTAGGGCCTCGCGGTAGTCGGTCACACCAGCGCGCTCGCGCTGCAGAAACCGCGCCACGGCATCGGCAAAGTCGGGCTGGCCGATGCGGTGCCACGAGCAAGTGGTGACGGGTTCCAGCGCTCGCGCCTGCTTGTGCTCACCCTGTGCGCCGCCCTCGAAACGGCGGATACCTTGGGCGAGCGCCCATTCCAGCGGTTGGTAATAGCACGCCTCAAAGTGCAGACAGGGAATGAACACCCGGCTACCCCAGTAGCGCCCGTACAGGGTCTCGCCATCGCGCGCGCAAAGGCTTGCCGCTACGGGTTCGCCATCGCGTTCGGCGATGAACAGCACTGGTACGTCTGGGCAGGCGCGCGCCCAATCGCCGAAGAACTGGCGATTCAGGTAGGGTGTCGAGCGGTGCTCGGCGTAGGTCTGGACGTAGCAGGCGGTGAAGAAGTCCCAGTCGCCGTCACTGGCCGTATGTCCGCTCTCGACGCGAAAGCGCACGCCTGCTTCAGCGACCTTGCGACGTTCTTGACGGATACGTTTGCGCCGCTCCCGGGTCAGGCTCGATAGCAGCGTCTCGAAGTCCGGCTCGCCGCGCGACTGCCAGTGAAACTGAACGCCCTCGCGCAGCAGGTAGCCAGCGTTCTGCCAGTGGGGTGCTTCGTTCTGGGCCGGGAACAGGACGTGCGCCGATGACACCTCGCCGGTGGCCAGCCAACCCTCGACGGCAGCAAGCAGTGCCGGCGCGGCTCTTGCATCGCCCATCAGCCTTGCGCTGGTGGCTGGCGTGAACGGGATGGCCGACAGCAGCTTTGGATAGTAGTCGAGTCCGTGTTGCTGCCAAGCCCGCGCCCAAGCCCAGTCGAAGACGTACTCGCCGTACGAATGGGATTTGAGCCACAGAGGCAGGGCGGCGATGGTGCGTTCGTCCTGCCGTGCCAGCAGAAAGCGAGGCTCCCAACCTGTTCCGGGACCGACGCAGCCGCTGTCTTCCAGTGCTTGCAAGAAACCGCGCGCATGCCAGATGCACTGGCCGTCCAGTGCGTCCCAATCAGGTGGCAGGTCCGCCACGCGCAGGACAACAGAGATCTCAAAGCGGGACATGGGTCTTAGGGTGTCTCACCGATACAAGGTTCGCCACGGCGGTAGGCGCGGCGCCCGCGGGCTTGGTTAACATGGTGGCTGCCTCTCCACCAGGACCCTCATGCGCATCGCTATTGCCCAGCTCGACCAGACCGTCGGTGACCTCGCCGGCAACGCCGGGCGCATTCTCGCTGCATGCCAGCAAGCGCGCGCGCAGGACGCTGACCTGCTGTTGACCCCCGAACTCTCGCTGACCGGCTATCCGCCCGAGGACCTGGTGCTGCGCGGGCATTTTCTTGACGAGTGCGACGGCCATTTGGCTCGGTTGGCCAAGGCGGCGCCACTGCCAGTGTTGGTCGGCCACCCGCACCGGGACGGGGGCGCGTTGTTCAACGCGGCATCTCTGCTGGTCGATGGAGGCATTGTGGCGACCGCCCACAAGCGTCATTTGCCCAACGCCGAGGTGTTTGACGAGCAGCGTTATTTTGTCTCAGGCGCGACCGTCACGGTCGTACAGGTGGCCGGTGAGCGGTTGGGTATCGCTATCTGCGAGGACATCTGGAGGCCCGACGTCGTCGCTGCTCTGAAAGCGGCCGGTGCCGAGCGCATCCTTGCCCTCAACGCTTCGCCGTTTCACGTTGGCAAGCAGGCCGAGCGAGAGGCTGTGCTGGCAGCTCGCTGTGTCGAGACCGGTCTGGGAGTCGTTTACGTCAACGCGGTCGGCGGTCAGGACGAACTGGTGTTCGATGGCAATAGCTGCGTGCTCGATGCGACTGGCCGGCTGCTGCACCGTCTTCCCGCCTGCAGCGAGGCGTTGACGGTACTCGACCCGGACCGGGGCGGCGTGGTTTCGCCGCTGGGCGATGACCCGGAACAGGTCTGGTCGGTACTGGTCACCGCAGTGCGCGACTACGTCCGCAAATGTGGCTTTCCCGGGGTTGTGTTGGGCCTGAGTGGCGGCATCGATTCGGCGGTGACGCTAGCGATTGCCGTCGATGCGCTGGGTCCGGATCGCGTCGAAGCGGTGATGATGCCGTCGCGCTATACGGCGGATATTTCGGTGACCGACTCGCGCGATATGGTGGCGCGGCTGGGCGTGGCGTATCGGGAGATTGCCATTGGCGACATCACCGCCCAGTTCGAGCGCGCGCTAGAGCCAGCACTTGCCGGGGCGGCACCGGACACCACCGAGGAGAACCTCCAGGCCCGCGCCCGCGGCACGCTGCTGATGGCCTTGTCGAACAAGTCTGGCCGGCTGGTGCTGACCACTGGCAACAAGAGCGAGATGGCGGTCGGCTACGCCACTCTTTACGGCGACATGGCGGGCGGCTTCGCGGTGCTGCGCGACGTCGCCAAGACGCTGGTCTACCGGCTTGCCGAGTGGCGCAATACGCAATCCGAGGTCATTCCGCGGCGCATCATCACGCGGCCGCCCAGCGCCGAATTACGTCCCGACCAGCGTGATCAGGACTCTTTGCCACCCTACGAGGTGCTCGACGCGATCATGGCGATGTACGTTGAGCAAGATCAATCGCCGCAGGCGATCGTCGCGGCAGGCTACGCCGCTGCCGATGTCGAGCGTGTGGTGCGCTTGATCCGCATCAACGAATACAAGCGCCGGCAGGCGGCGGTCGGGCCGCGCATCACCCCGCGTGGCTTTGGCAAAGACTGGCGGTACCCGATCGCAGCGCGTTACGCACCGTTTGCTTGATTCTTGGCGTTCTTGGCGCTGCGCCTGCAAAGAGGCGCTGCTAAAGCATCGGCCATGCCTGCCGATGACATGGGTAACGACAGTGCAGTACGGCGGGGTACCCGATGCGACACTTTGCCCACCCGGATACAACGGACTCAGCTCTTGACATTACGGCCGCTGGGGACCCAAGCGACCGCATCGGCCAGACCCTCGAGCAAGCACTCGATGCGGTGGTCAGCATCGACCACAACAACTGCGTGACCTTCTTCAATGCAGCCGCCGAGCGGTTGTGGGGGTACGCTCGCAGCGAGGTGATCGGTCAGAACGTGCGCATGTTGGTGCCGCGCATCCACCAGTCGCGTCATGATGGCTATGTGAATAGCAACCGCGATACCGGCCGCGACACCATCGTTGGCACAAGCCGCGAGGTCGAGATCGAGCGCAAGGATGGCAGTCTCGTCTGGGGCAACCTGTCGCTGTCGAAAGTGCGCACCGGTGGCCAGATCCACTACACCGCCTTTGTGCGCGACGTCACCGCCGAGGTCGAGCGCCGTCGCGAGATGGAACTGCTGTCGCTGGTCGCCAACGAGACCGACAACTCGGTCCTGATCGTCGACGCCGAGGGCCGCGTCGAGTTCGTCAACCGGGGTTTTACTGCACTTACCGGCTATGTCGCTGACGAGGTCATGGGCCGCAACCCGGGTAGCCTGCTCGAGGGCAAGGACACCTGTCGCAAGACTCTGGGCCGTATGTGGGGCCGCTTGGCCAAGGGCCAGTCGGTCGTCGAAGAGGTGTTGTTCTACAAGAAATCCGGCGAGCCCTACTGGGTGTCGATGGCGGTCAACCCGGTGAGGAATGCTGCCGGTCAGGTGGTGCGCTATGTGCAGGTCGAGACCGATGTCACCGCAACCAAGCAGCGCGCCCTGGAATACAACGTGCGCTTCGACGCGATCCGGGCCAGCAGCGCGGTGGCCGAGTTTGATCCGGCGGGCGACCTGATCGACGCCAATGCCATCGTCTCAGCCATGCTCGGTCAACGTGAAGTTGCCGCTGGCGAACTCCCCGAGGTGACGAGCGGGCTGCTGCAGGCGCTGGTCGGTGCCGCTGATTATCAGTTGCTGATGCAGGGCGAGCCGGTGCATCGCGAGGTCTGCTTCCGCGCTGCAGATGGCTCCGAGAGCTGGGTCGCCGCGCACTTGTCGCCAATCAGCGATGTCAACGGCCGCATCGTCAAGGTCATCCTGTATGGCACCGACGTCACCACGCGGAAGCAGACCATCACCGAGACCAACGACGCGATGGGCGAAGTGCTCAAGGTCAGTGAGCAGATCGACAAGATTGTCTCGACCATCAACGGCATCAGCATTCAGACGCAGTTGCTGGCGCTGAATGCGGCGATCGAGGCGGCCCACGCCGGTCGCGCGGGCCGGGGCTTCGCCGTGGTCGCCGAGGAGGTGCGCAACCTGTCGGTGCGCTCTGCCGATGCCGCCCGCGAGATCGGCGAACTGGTTGGCACCACCAAGACGCGCATCGATGATCTTGCCGGGTCGCTGCAGCGTCTGGCTGACGAAGGCTAAGCCCGGCCATCTGCCCGGTGCACTTTGGTCTGAAGTCGGCGAGGCGTCAGGAGAGGCGCCGGTAACCGCCGCTGATGCCAGCAGGTGACATGACCACCTGCCAGAGCTGGTTGCTGCGGGCGCGGAACGTGCCGGCGCAAACCAGCAAGTAATAACGCCACATTCGATAGAAGCGCTCGCCGTAGTTTTTCTGCAATTGTGGCCAAGCAGCCTCGAAACGCGCATGCCAGGCCATGAGCGTGCGGTCGTAGTCGGCGCCAAAGTTGTGCCAGTCCTCGATGATGAAGCGGCTTTCAGCGGCCTGCGCCAGCTCAGCCGGCGAGGGCAGTGTGCCGTTCGGAAAGATGTACTTTTCGATCCAAGGATCGACGCCATTGCCGCTGATGTTCTTGCCGATCGTGTGCAGCAGGAACAGCCCGTCGTCTTTCAGGCTGCGACGGGCAACATCGAAATAAGCCGGGTAATTCTTATGGCCAACGTGCTCAAACATGCCGACCGAGGCGATGCGGTCGAAGCGTTCGCTGCCGTCTGTGTTGAACTGACGGTAATCGGTTAGTTGAAACTGCACCGGCAAACCCTTGGCTTTCCTTTCGCCCCACTGCGCTTGTTCGCGCGAGATCGTCAGGCCGACGCAACTCACGCGGTAGCGTTCGGCGGCGAAACGCATCAGGCTGCCCCACCCGCATCCGATGTCAAGCAGACGCATGCCCGGTTGCAGCCCGAGCTTGCGACAGATCAGGTCGAGCTTGGCTTCTTGCGCCTGCTCCAGCGTGTTGGCCTGCGCCCAATAGCCGCAGCTGTAAGCCATGTAGGGGTCGAGCATCGACTCGAACAGGTCGTTGCCCAGGTCGTAGTGTTCACGCCCGACCTGCCACGCCCGGCGCTTGGATTGCAGGTTCAGTAGCCTCGCGCGCAGTGTCTGTAGCAGGAGGCCTGGCCGCCCGACCGCCTGGTCGAGCCGGGCACGCAGTACGCGGTCGATGAAGCTGTCGACCTCCGCGCAGTCCCACCAACCCTCCATGTAGCTCTCGCCCAGCCCCAAACTGCCGCGGGCGAGGATGCGGTCGAGCGTGTCGGGATGATGCACCTGGATATCCCACGGCCGATCACCGTTGATCCGGACGTCGGCGTTTTCGAGCAGTCGGGCGGCAGCAGAAGTCGCCGCCCGGCTGGATGCTTGCAGTTGTAGATGCTCGGTTCCACTGGCCGATTTCATGATGTCACCGTCATGTTCGGAAGCACACAAGAGCAACCCTAAACCAAGCTGGCCGATCCTTTCAAACCCTATATCCACTGGCCGGACAAGGCCGCATTCATTAACTTCGAGGGAATGCTGACAAGCTAGCGGGGCGTCCAACCCAGCCCGCGCAGCAGGGCTTTCTCAAGCTCCATCACCAGGAAAACGGCGATGCCGACACCGAGGATGACAAGGCCTGTCGAGAGGGGGAGCGCGGTGGTGTCGAACAGCACCTGCATCAGCGGCAGGAAGGTGAATGCCAGCTGTAGCACCACCACCCCAGCGACTGCCAGCAATACCCGTGGCGTGCCGCGTACACCCTGCGAGGTGAAGGAGGGCGACTTCAGGTAACGCACACTGAAGAGATAGAACACCTCCATGCAAACCAAGGCGTTGACTGCCACCGTCCGCGCCGTTTCCTCACTGCTGCCGGTTGCCAGGGACCAGCTATACATGCCAAAGATGCCGGCCAAGAACAGCGTCGAGACAAAGCCGATCCGCCACAGGACGAAGCCGGAGAGGATCGGCTCGCTGGGCGGGCGTGGTGGTCGGCGCATGACGTCGGGCTCGGTGGGTTCAAAGGCCAGCACCATGGCCAGAGCGACGGAGCTGACCATGTTCACCCACAGGATCTGTACCGGCGCGATCGGCAGCGTCAGACCCAGAAGAACCGCCAGCAGGAGCGACAAGGATTCGCCGCCGTTGATCGGCAGCATGTATGAGACGGTTTTTTTCAGGTTGTCGTAAACCGCCCGGCCCTGCTCCACAGCGTGGGCGATCGAGGCGAAGTTGTCGTCGGCTAGCACGATGGCGCTCGCTTGACGGGCCGCGTCGGTGCCTTTCATGCCCATGGCGATGCCGACATCAGCTTGCTTGAGCGCGGGCGCGTCGTTGACGCCGTCGCCGGTCATGGCGACCACTTCGCCATTGGATTGCAGGGCACGCACCAGACGCAGCTTGTGCTCCGGGCTGGCGCGAGCAAAGACCTGCACGCTGCGGACTGCGTCACGCAAGTGCTCATCGTCCATCGTTTCGATCGCGGGTCCGTCAATCGCTTCGAGCTGCGTGCCCAGCCCCAGCTGGGTCGCGATGGCGCTGGCGGTGACCGCGTGGTCACCGGTGATCATGACGACGCGGATACCAGCCGCATGGCATCGGGCGACGGCCTCGATCGCTTCGTTGCGAGGTGGGTCGATGATGCCGACCACACCCAGCATGGTCAGGCCGTGCTCGACATCGGCGTGACGCAGTTCCAGATGACTGCCAGCCAGGCGGCGCTGTGCGAGTGCAAGCACACGGCGTCCGGCGCGCGCCTGTTGGTCGACAGCGGCGGTCCACCAGGCAAGATCGAGCGGGTGTAGTCGCCCGTCGGCACCGATCTGGTCCTGGCACATGGCGAGGACCTGCTCGGGAGCACCTTTGACCAACGCTATGGTGTGTGACCGAGGTTCACCGGCGGGGTGCAGGGTGGCCATGAAGCGGTACTCGGAAGCGAACGGAATGACGTCCAGCCGCGGGCGTTCGACGGTCCGCTCGGCGACGTTGATGCCGGCTTTCATCGCCAGGGTCAGCAGCGCGCCCTCGGTCGGGTCACCGGTCAGCTGCCAGAGGCCCGCTTGTTGATGCAGGACTGCGTCGTTGCACAGGGCAGCCACGTCGAGCAAGGCAGCCAGCGCCGGCTGCTCGCCACTGGAGTTGCCGACATCTAGCGAAACCCCGTTCAGGCTCAGTTCGCCCTCTGGTTCGTAACCAGCACCCTCAACGTCGATCGTCGCGCCGGCGCAGACCAGCTGCTGCACGGTCATCTCGTTGCGGGTCAGGGTGCCGGTTTTGTCCGAGCAGATGACAGTCACCGAACCCAGCGTCTCGACCGCTGGCAAGCGGCGGATCACGGCATTGCGGGCAGCCATCCGTTGCACACCGATCGCCAGTCCGACGGTCATGATGATCGGCAGGCCCTCGGGGATGGCCGCCACCGCGAGACCGACCGCGGCTAAAAAGACCTCGCCCAGCGGCATATCGCGAACCAGAAGACCGAAGCCGAACAGCATCCCGGCAGCAACCAAGATGATTGAAGTGAGGGTTTTGCCAAAGTCCGACATCTTGCGCAGCAAGGGTGTGTCGCTCGCCGCGACGGCTTCGAGCATGCGGCCGATACGGCCGATCTCCGTGGCTGAACCGGTGGCGACCACCAGCGCACGGGCCTGCCCCTGTGTGACCAGCGTGCCGGCATAGGCCATGCACAAGCGGTCGCCGATCGCCGTATTGGCCGCCACTGGGCTCGTATCCTTGTTGACTGGAACCGATTCGCCAGTCAGCGCAGCCTCATCAATGTGCAGATTGCGCGCCTGCAGGACACGAACGTCGGCGGGTAGTCGATCACCCGGCGCCAGCAGTACGATATCGCCGGGCACCAGGTCAGCAGCGTCGAGCTCGATTTGGTTGCCATCCCGCAGAACCACTGCGCGGGGTGCCAAAAGGTGGCGGATCGCCTCCAGCGCGCGCTCGGCTTTTCCCTCTTGGACGAAGCCGATGACGGCGTTGACCAGCACCACGACCAAGATCACGCCGCTGTCGATCCAGTGCCCCAATAAGGCAGTCACCGCCGCAGCGCATAGAAGAACCACGATCATCAGGTTCTTGAACTGTGCCAGCAGGCGGTGCAAGGCGCTTTGCCGGGGAGGTTCCGGAAGCCGGTTGTGGCCGAAGCGCTTCAGACGCTCCCCCGCATCGCGGGAAGCCAGCCCATGCCAGGCAGCGGCCAAGGCTGCTAGAGCGTCCTCGCCGGACAGGCTGTGCCAAACCTGACCGGGCCGATCAGGTGGATGCGGGGCCACCGGCGCCGCGCGATCAGGTCTCTGCATGAACGAATGACACTCGTGCGATCCGCAAGTTCGGTGGCGGGCGGGCATACTCCACCCATGAGCGATGGGGCCCCGTTTCGCGAACTTTGCACCGACTGCGGCATCAGCCGTACCAGCGACCCCAAGCGCTGCGGCCGCGCCTGCCAGTTCATCGCGCCGGATTACCCGCGGCTGGAGGCGGCGGTGCACGGCCGCAGCCGCGACCTGGGGCCGGCTTCGGGCGGCGACCCGGCGCGCGCCGATGAGAGGTTCTTCGGGCCGTATGTGGCCATGCACCGCGCCGCGCTGCGCCAGCCGCGCGACGGTGCGCAGTGGACCGGCATCACCACTCGGCTGGGCGAACGCCTGCTCGAGTCGGGGCTTGTGAGCGCGGTGCTGTGCATGACCGCCGACCCCGACGATCGCTGGCGGCCCAAGCCAATCCTCGTCACCCGCGCCGCCGACATGGCTGCCTGCCGCGGCATGCGCATGGGCTACGCGCCGCTGCTCGAGCTGCTCGAACCGGCCATCGCTGCCGGCCACACGCGCATCGCCGTCATCGGCATCCCCTGTCAGGTCTATGCGCTGCGTGCGCTGCAAGCCGAACTGGGTCTCGAGCAGCTCTACGTGGTCGGCACGCCGTGCTCCGACAACACGCCCACCGAGAACTTCCACGAGTTCCTTGCGCTCATCGATCCGGCGCCGCAGGCGATCACCTACCTCGAGTTCCGCGCCGACTATCACGTCGAACTGCGCTACACCGACGGCCGCGTCCGCACCATCCCCTTCCTGCAGCTGCCACTGTCGCAACTGCGGCCGAACTTCTTCCCGCTCACCTGCCGCACCTGCGTCGACTACACGAATGTCCTGTCGGATATCACCGTCGGCTACATGGGCGGGGAAGGGCGGCAATGGCTGCTGGTGCGCAACGCGCGTGGCCAACAGATGCTCGACCTGCTGGGTGACGAGGTGCAACTCGAAGCGCCGGGCGATGCCGGCAAGCGCAGCGGCGCGGTCAAGGGCTTTATCGGCAATGTCGAGCGCGCTGCGGGTGGATTGCCGCTGCGCCGCATGCCCGACTGGCTGCGGCCGATCATGGGCTGGCTGATGCCGCGCGTCGGCCCGCGTGGGCTCGAGTTCGCCCGCACCCGCGTCGAGATGAAGGCCGCCGAGACGGTGATCCACCTGCGTCGCGAGGCGCCTAGCCGGATCAAGCACATGGTGCCAAAGCATGTCTGGCACCTGGTCGCACCCTACGGGCTGGTGCCGCAGCCCGACGAGGTGTCGAAAACGCAGGCGGCGCCGGGAAAATCCGTGCCGCCCGGGATGCCCGACAAGTCCGCTTGAAGGGGGGGCGAACACTCGGCTCGGCGTGAGGTTTGACCTGCGTCAAATCAACCGATGTCAGGCTGGCGTTACATGAAGCTTCCTTTACGGCAGGAGCCGACATGACAACCGTAGCCGAGATCCACACCCCGCAAGAGGCCATCGACCGCGCCGAAGTGCACAACATGATCAGTCCGCGTTTCTACACCACGGACTGCTCAGCGCTGGACCGCATCGACGTGACGCCGGTGCGTGCCGAATGGGACATCGTTCAAGCCGAATACCAGGGCGACAACAACCACGACCACTTCCAGCGCGACGAGTCGTTCGCCCGCGAGGCGGCCGGTGCGCTGGAGCGGCTCGATCCGGACGCCCGCGCCGAGTTCCTCGATTTCTTGGTGACCTCGCTGACCTCGGAATATTCGGGGTGTGTGCTCTACAACGAGATCCGCCAGAAGGTCGACAATCCGGACATCAAGCAACTGATGACTTGGCTGGTGCGCGATGAATCGCGGCATGCCGGCTTCATCAATGCCACCTTGCGCGACTTCGGGCTTGGCGTGAACCTCAACGAGCTCAAGCGCAACAAACGCTACACCTACTTCCGGCCGAAATTCATCATGTATGCGACCTACCTGTCCGAGAAGATCGGTTATGCGCGCTACATCACCATTTTCCGCCACCTCGAGAAGCATCCGGACAAGCGCTTCCACCCGATCTTCCGCTGGTTCGAGCGCTGGTGTAACGACGAATTCCGCCACGGCGAGTCGTTCGCCTTGATGATGCGCGCCGACCCGTCCTTGCTGCGCGGGACCAATCTGCTGTGGATCCGCTTCTTTCTGCTGGCGGTGTACGCGACCATGTATGTGCGCGACCACACCCGGCCGGCGCTCAAACGCGCGCTCGGCTTAGACCCGACCGAATACGACCATCAGGTGTTCCGCGTCACCACGCAGATCTCGAGGCAGGTGTTCCCGATCAGCCTGGACACCGACAGTCCGGCCTTCCGCGCAGGACTCGAGCGCCTGCACCGCATCGCCGACGCTTTTTACGCCGCCGAAAAGCGGGGTGGCGTATTTGCCAAGTTGGCGCAGGGTTGGCATGCGACGCGCGCCTTTGGGGTGTTCGTCGGGCTCTACCTGCAGCCGGTCAAGCGACACGCCCTGCCGAAGCAGGTGCGGGTGGCGCCGGTCTGGTAACGGGGCGGACCGAGCCTCCTCCGAAGGTCGGTTCGGCGGTCCACCAATGGGCGGCTCACTCGACCGGGAGCAGGATCTCGTTACGGCGGTTCCAGGGCAGCGTGAAGGGATCGTTGTAGCGCGCCACCTGCGGTGTTCCGGCGGCGCGCAGACCTTGTTGGTGGAGCCAGTCGGTTAGCAGGGCGGTCTGCTCGGCGATGCTCGTGCGTGTCGTCCAGCCGCTGAAGCGCACCGCCGCCATCCGGTGGGACGGAACCGCTCGCAGCATGATCTCGGGGTCGAGCGGCTGCGGCAAGCTCTGCAAGGTGTACCCGGCGGGCATCACAAAGTGGATGCGCCATCGCATGCCATCCGACTCCATGGTCACCGGCGCGGTCATGGCGATGCGTTCGCTGGTGGCTTGGTCTTGTGTCGCTGGCTCCATGGTCACTGGCGCGGTCATCGCGATCTTTTCGGCGTCGCCGCCACGGCTACGATTCTTGCCAAAGATGTAGCCGGCAATCCGGCGGAAGCCGGTGCGCCCGGCAGCGTCGAAATCGCCATCGACCCAGGTCTCGGCAACGACGAAGCCTGGGTAGGTCCGAAGTTCGAAGGGGCCATCGGCACGATTGACGGTGTAGGGGGGTTCTTCAACCGCCATGGCAGTCTCGCAGACGAAGGCCAGACTGGCGAGCAGTACGACGAGGCCGAGCTGCCGCTGGGCAGGGTTGCGCGAGTGTGTCGATCCGGATTGGACGACAGCAGCAGATGACGTTGTGGCAGGAAGCATGGTCGGCTCTGGGGGTTGTCATGTAATCTGGCAAGACCTTACCTCTGTCAGGACAGCGTGACAGTCTCGCCCCAAGCCATCCCGATGTCGAGTCGATCGATATGCCCGAGCCCCTGATCCACGGACTTCAGGCGCATCACCTCGCAGCCGCAGTGCTGCTGGTCACGCTGTTGGAGCTGCTGGCTTTGAGCTGGGCACGTCGGCGAGGTGTTGGTCTGCCATCGCGCGCCTGGCTGCTGAACCTGTTGTCGGGCGCCTGTCTGCTGGCGGCACTCTATACATCGTCGGTTGGTGCTGACTTGCCGGTGGTGGCCGGCTGGCTGTTGCTGGCCGGCGTGTTGCACGCCTGGGACCTGAAACGCAGTTGGCGTCGGCAACGGCGTCAGCGTACCTGATCTGGCGCGGCCCGTTTGTCCGCGACTGACCTTTTTCGGAGCTGAAATGGCATACGCCTATCCCTTCTCGGCCATCGTCGGCCAGGATGACATGAAAGACGCGCTGCTGATGGCGGCGGTCGATCCGAGCATCGGTGGCGTGCTGGTGTTGGGCGATCGTGGCACCGGCAAGTCGACCGCAGTGCGGGCCCTGGCGGTAATCCTGCCACCGATCAGTGTGGTCGAGGGCTGCGTCTACAACTGCGAGCCGGGTGGTTCAACGCCCGCGTGTTCGCTATGTGCGAGCGCTTCCGGCGAACGCAGGGCCAAGCCCAAGGCGGTGCAGCGCCCAGTGCCTGTCGTCGACCTGCCACTGGGTGCGACTGAAGATCGGGTGGTTGGCGCACTTGACCTCGAGCGCGCCCTGACCGCCGGCGAAAAGGCTTTCGAGCCGGGCCTGCTGGCTCGCGCCAATCGCGGTTTCCTCTACGTGGACGAGATCAACCTGCTCGAAGACCACCTCGTCGATCTGCTGATCGATGTCGCCGCCTCGGGGCAGAACCTGGTCGAGCGCGAGGGCTTGTCGATCCGACATCCGGCCCGCTTCGTACTGGTCGGCTCAGGCAACCCGGAAGAGGGCGAGTTGCGCCCGCAGTTGCTCGACCGCTTCGGACTTTCGCTCGACGTTCGCACACCAGCCGAGATCGCGCAGCGGGTCGAGGTGATCAAGCGCCGCGATGCCTTCGAGCGCGACCCCGAGGCCTTCCTAGCGGCCTGGGCCGATGCCGATCGCGCCGTCCGTGACAGTATCGTCAAGGCGCGCAAACGCCTCGACAAATTGACCGTGCCAGACGTCGTGCTAGAGCGGGCCGCTGGGTTGTGCGCCCGCCTGGGCACTGATGGTCTGCGGGGCGAGCTGACGCTGATGCGCGCCGCTCGCGCTCGTGCCGCCCTCGATGGTGCGAAAGCGGTTACCGACAAGCATCTGCAGGCGGTGGCGCCGCTGGTGCTGCGTCACCGTTTGCGGCGCGACCCGCTCGACGAGACGGCGTCTGGTGTGCGCGTCGAGCGCGCGCTCGAGGAGTTATACGGGGCGTGAAAACCTCGATCGACGAGCCGGTCGGTCAGCCTGGACCGGCGACCGGTGTCGATGCCGAGCTGGCTTGGGGCCGGGCCTTACAGGCTGCCGCCCTGCTAGCGGTCGATCCGTCGGCTGTGCGAGGAGTCTGGTTGCGTGCAGGTGCCGGCCCGGTTCGCGAACGCTGGCTGGCGGTCCTCGAGGCTTTGCTGCCCGGCGGCACACCGCTGCGACGCATCCCCTTGCATATTCCCGACGAGCGCTTGCTAGGCGGGCTGGATCTGGCCGCGACCCTGCAAGCAGGGCGTCCGGTTGCGCAGCGGGGTGTTCTGGCCGAATCGCACGGCGGGATCGCGTTGCTGACCATGGCCGAGCGCATCGACGCCAGCAGTGTGGCCCGTATCGCCCAGGTGCTCGACACTGGCGAGGTGCGTGTGGCGCGCGATGGCATCGACCGTTGTCTGCCGGCGCGCATCGGCGTCGTGGCTATGGACGAGTCTTGCGCCGATGACGGCCCGCTAGCGCCGGCGCTGGTGGACCGGCTGGGTCCGGTGTTGTCGCTCGATGCCTTGTTACCCAGTGCTTGCCCGCTGCCAGCGATGGTTGATCTGCGGGTCTGGGCCGTTGAAGTGCAAGCGGCACGCGCCATTTGGCGTCAGGTGGTTGTTGGCGATGCTGCCCTGCAAGCCCTCTGTGCCACCGCGGCAGCACTCGGTGTCGATTCGCCACGGGTGGCGATCGTTGCCGTGACGGTAGCCCGCATTGCGGCCGCCCTTGATGGGCGCACGCTGGTTGGCGCCGAAGATTGCGAGGTCGCCGCTCGGCTAGTCATCGCGCCCCGGGCCACGCGCCTGCCACCGTCGGCGGACGATGCCAGCAGCGAGCCGGCCGAGCCGGACCCGCCGGACTCTCCGTCAGCCAGCCCGGACTCGATCGAGCCCGCGCCAGCCGATGTCGCGCCACCAGCCGACGATGCCGCTGCGGCGGGCGAGCGCCCGCTGGACGATGTCGTCCTCGCGGCTGCCGAGGCAGCGATTCCCGCGGGGTTGCTGGCGATGTTGCAGGCTTCGCTGCCGCTGGGACGCGGTCGCAGTGCCGGACGCTCCGGTGCGGCTCAGCGCAACGAGCGACGCGGCCGGCCGCTGGGTTCGCGGCGGGGCAGTTTGCGTCCAGGTGTGCGTCTCAATTTGATCGAGACCTTGCGCAATGCCGCTCCGTGGCAGCCCTTGCGACGCCGGGAGCAGCTGGCATCTGGACGCTCCGGTCAGGCCCGTGTGCTGATCCGCGCCGACGACTTTCGCGTGACCAGGTATCAGCAACGCAACGAGACGACAACGCTGTTCGTGGTCGATGCCAGTGGGTCGGCAGCCTTGCATCGCCTGGCTGAAGCCAAAGGTGCGGTCGAGACGCTTTTGGCCGACTGTTATGTCCGCCGCGACCGCGTGGCTTTGATGGCATTCCGCGGCGACAGTTGTGAACTGATCCTGCCGCCAACCCGCTCCTTGACCCGCGCCAAACGTGCGCTGGCTGGTCTGCCAGGCGGCGGGGGAACGCCGGTGGCGGCTGCGATCGAGGCGGCGCGGCAGTTGGCCGGGCAATTGTCACGCCGTGGTGACAGTGTCGTCACTGTGCTGCTCACCGATGGTCGCGCGAATATTGGGCTGGACGGGCGCCCCGGGCGGAGCCAGGCCGAGGCAGATGCGTTGGCGGCTGCACGGCGTGCCCGGCTGGACGGCATGGCGATGGTGCTGGTCGATACTTCGCCCCGACCCACTCCGGATGGACTGCGTCTCGCCGTAGAGATGGGCGCGCTCTACCAACCGTTGCCGCATGCTGACCCACGCACCTTGTCCGCCCGCATTGGCGCGAGCGTCGCTGCCCTCGGGCGCTGACCGCGCGCGTCGGCCATCGGCTTCGCTGTCGACAGCAAGTCGCACCCTACTTGCCTGATCGGGTGACTTGGCTGTGTCCGGCAGAGGTGGGCGAGAGTGCTTGCAGGATCACCCACGCAGCACGTTCGGGTTCGGCTTCGTGCATCAGGTGGCCGGCATCCCAGTGGATCAGATGCGCCCGTGGCAGGTTGCGCGCAAGCACACCGCGTAGCGCCGTTGCTGGCACCCATGTGTCGCGTTCACCAATCACCAAGGTCATTGGGATATCGAGCGCCTGAGCGTCAGCGAGCAAGCTTGGCAGGTCGGCGGCCGCCATAAAGTTCATCGCCCCCCGCACATGTCGGGCTTGGGCAAACAGCGTGCGGTAGCAGCGTCTTTGATCGGCGCCAAGCAGCGTACCGGTGGAATCGAGCAGGCGGTCGACCATCCCCGATGGACCACTCAGGTTGGCCAGCAGTCGAGCCATGGGGCCAGATGTCGCTAGTGGATTGATCAATGGTCCGAGGAACAGCGAATAGGCTGGCGGTGGAGGCACAAGCGAGGGGGCGAAGCCGACGATCCCCTGCGGGCCATGTGCGGTGAGGAGCGCCCAGCGCAGGGCCAGCGGTAGGCCAGCCGAATGTCCGACCACCAAAGCCGGAGCGCCTAGACCCAATGCATCGAGCAGGGCGTCGAGCTGGTGGGCCATGCTGCGCAGATCGAGCGCGCGGAAGTCAGCTCCTTGGGTGAAGCCATGCCCGGGAAGATCGGGGGCGAGGAGTGTGGCGTGCGGCAACAGCAGCGGCCACAGCGGCGCCCAAGTATGCGCTGACGAGCCGGTGCCATGCAGCAACACGACCAGCGGACCAACGCCGCCTGTCTGCACGTGCCAATCCAGGTTGGCGGCCTGTACCCGTTGACTGAACTGACGGTTGGGCCAGTCGGCGGGTGGTGCGCCGTCGGACGGTCGGTTCATGGTGGCGTCGATCCTTTCGTTTGCGGCCTGTGTGCGGTTGACGCACCGCGGGCAGGTGTCTATTGTGACTGACAGTATGCAGTGACCGGTAAAACTTACACAGCCTCAGGCCGACGTTGTCCTCGGCACTGAAATGGCGCCGCGACACAGCGCGGCAGGAGGGGCGGGATGGATGCTCAGTTGCGGATCGAGCGCGCACTCGATGCGGCATTGCAGTCTGGTGAGGTGGCGGCGACTCCGCCGAAGTTGCGGTCCGCATTGCGCCACGCGGTATTCCCGGGAGGAGCTCGCATTCGACCGCGTCTGTGTCTGGCCGTGGCCTGGGCCTGCGGAGACGATCAACCAGTCTTGGCCGATGCTGCTGCCGTGGCCATCGAGTTGTTGCACTGCGCGTCACTGGTGCATGACGACTTGCCATGTTTCGACGACGCTGCCATGCGTCGAGGTCAGGCTTCGGTCCACGCGGCATTTGGCGAGCGTTTGGCGGTTCTGGTGGGTGATGCCCTCATCGTGCAGGCGTTCCGAGTCATTCCACCTGCCGCCGCGGCTGCCCCGGACCGGATCGCCGGGCTGATCGAGACCATTGCTGCAGGTGTCGGTGCACCCGATGGCATCGTCTCCGGCCAGGCGTGGGAATGCGAGCCGAGAGCCGATCTCGCGACCTATCAGCGCGCCAAGACCGGCGCCCTGTTCGCTGCCGCGACGGCGGCCGGTGCGCAGGCCGCCGGGCAGGCTCCCGATGCCTGGCGCGGGGTTGGCGATTGGCTGGGTGAGGCGTATCAGGTCGCCGATGATATCCGCGACGTGATGGCCGATCCGCAGTGGCTGGGCAAGCCTACTGGTCGCGACGAGACCCTCGATCGCATGAGTGCAGCCCGCGAATTCGGTTTGGCCGGGGCGGTCGAGCGCTTCGATGCACTGCTTGAGCAGGCCGCCGCAGCGGTACCCGAATGCGCCGGGGCGAAAGCCTTGCGAGCCTTGGTACGGTCAGAGTCGGAGCGCCTGGTACCTAAAGCCTGGGTCCGCCGCATCCGCACCGTCCACGGGGCGGCAGGCCATGTCGCAGTCTGAGCTGGCTCTGGGCTGGGCTGACCGCTTTTACGCCTGGCGCGACCGCCTGGTCGGCAGCGCAGCATTCCAGCGCTGGGCTGCAGCGTTTCCACTGACGCGCCCGATCGCTCGGCGTCAGGCTGCGCAGTTGTTCGATCTGGTTGCCGGTTTCGTCTATAGCCAGGTGCTTCTAGCGTGTGTGCGCCTGCGCGTGTTCGAAATTCTCGCTGAGGGGCCGCAGTCGGTGACAACCCTGGCCCATCGCTTCGAGCTCAGCGAATCGTCCACGCAACGCTTGCTCGCCGCCGCAGCATCGCTGCGCTTGCTGTCGCGTCGCAGCGATGGGCGTTATGGCCTTGGCCAGCTGGGCGCGGTGATGGTTGGCAACCGGGCGGTGGCCGCCATGGTCGAGCACCACGCGGCAGTCTATGGCGACCTGCAAGACCCGGTCGCTTTGTTGCGTCGGGATGCGCCAACCGCATTGGCGGGCTACTGGCCTTATGCGGGCGATGCAAGCGCTGCGGCGCGCATGTTGCCGCCAGAGCGCGTGGCCGAATACTCGGCATTGATGTCGGCTTCGCAGCCGTTGGTCGCTGATCAGATCATCGATGCTTACCCGCTGCGTCGCCATCGCTGCCTGCTCGACGTTGGTGGCGGCGAGGGCACATTTCTTTGCCAGGTCGCGCGACGCGTGCCCGGTTTGCAACTGGTGCTCTTCGACCTCCCTGCTGTTGCCGAACGGGGTCGGCAGAAATTCGCTGCCCAAGGATTGGGCCCGCGTGCCCGTGTCGTCGGCGGCAGTTTCTTCGACGACGCCCTGCCCCGGGGCGCCGATATCGTTTCGCTGGTTCGCGTTTTGTATGACCACGATGATGAGCACGCTTTGTCCATCTTGCGTGCGGTGCGGGTCGCTCTTCCGGCCGAAGGCACTTTGATCGTGGCCGAGCCCATGGCCGGTACACCAGGGGCCGAGGCGATGGGCGATGCCTATTTCGGCTTCTATCTTTTGGCGATGGGTAAGGGCGAGTCCCGGACTCCGGAGCAATTGGGCGCTTTGCTGCAGGCCGCCGGGTTCCGGCCGCCGCGCGTGCTGCCGACCCACTTGCCACTGCAGACCCGCGTTCTGGTGACCGGGCCCGCAAGCCGCACAAAACCTTGAACCGTTCAAAAAGATTTCGCTTGACACTGAATCCCGCGGGCATAGGATAGTGTCAAGTCAGCATGACATCTAGGCGCGTATAACGAGAATGACAGCCGTCTCCGATCCCTTCCGAGGTCGCCCGTTCGACACCACCGCAGTGGTGATGCGCGAGCCTCATCACGTCGAGCTGAGTCGCCTCACTCTGACTCCGGCGACCGACGCCGACATCGTCGTGGATATCGCTTTCAGCGGCATCAGCACGGGCACTGAAAAGCTGCTTTGGGACGGACGGATGCCGCAGTTTCCGGGCATGGGCTATCCATTGGTACCGGGCTACGAGTCGGTCGGTACCGTAATCGCAGCCGGTCATGCGTCCGGTCACGCGATTGGCGAGACGGTATTCGTGCCCGGCGCGAAGTGTTACGGCGACGTGCGCGGTCTGTTCGGAGGTGCGGCCTCGCGTGTTGTTGTCGCTGGTGACCGTGTGCTGTCACTGTCGGGCGACCCCGATGAAGAGAACGTGTTGTTTGCGCTGGCCGCGACGGCACTGCACGTCACCCAGGCGCCCGGCGCGGTGCAGCCCGACCTCATCATCGGTCACGGCGTCCTGGGTCGCATGATTGCCCGCATCGCTGTGGCGCTCGGTGCTGAGCCGGTGGTTTGGGAGACCAACCCAGTTCGCCGAGAAGGTGCCACGGGGTATCGCGTCATCGATCCTGCCGCCGACCAGCGTCGCGACTATCGGTGCATCTGCGATGTTAGCGGTGCCGGCGATCTGCTCGATCGTCTGATCGGTCATCTCGCTCCAGGTGGTGAGCTGGTTCTGGCCGGCTTCTACGACCAGGCCCTCTCGTTCCAGTTTGCTCCCGCCTTCATGCGCGAGGCGCGGCTGCGCATCGCCGCGCAGTGGCAACCGCAAGACTTGCAGGCCGTCCAGCAGATGGTCGACAGCGGTCGTCTGTCGTTGGCGGGCCTGGTCACTCACCGCAGCACCCCGGGCCAAGCCGGCGAGGCTTACGAGACGGCCTTCTCGGATCCTGCCTGCCTGAAGATGGTCCTCGACTGGAGACACCCGCAATGAGCCATTCCTGCGCAAGCAGCTCCGTATCACCGGTGCAATTCAACAAGCAGGCGCTCCGCGCCGAGGCCGCGATTGACCCCGATCCGGTGCATACCGGCGAGGTCAAGAGCGAGACCCAGATCATTGCCATCTATGGCAAGGGGGGCATCGGCAAGAGCTTCACGCTGGCCAACC
Source organism: uncultured Enterobacteriaceae bacterium (assembly GCA_964524005.1). GTDB lineage: Bacteria > Pseudomonadota > Gammaproteobacteria > Burkholderiales > UBA3065 > UBA3065. Next base: position 211 of record CAZGBK010000019.1, on the reverse strand, counting down.
TCAGCTACATGATGGCGCAGCAGGGCAAGAAGGTCCTGCTCATCGGTTGCGACCCCAAATCCGATACCACCAGCCTGCTGTTCGGCGGCAAGGCCACCCCCACCATCATCGAGACCAGTTCGAAGAAGAAACTGGCCGGCGAGCCGGTCACCATCAGCGACGTCTGCTTCAAGCGCGACGGCGTGTTCGCCATGGAACTCGGCGGGCCCGA
>CAZGBK010000018.1:0-29128 GCA_964524005.1 uncultured Enterobacteriaceae bacterium | reverse complement strand
TGTGAACGAGCAGTTCGCTCATCGTGACCAGCGCCGCCGCCTCGGCCTCGGAGAACCACAGTCCGGGGAGCTCATAACGCGGGCCGTCGCCAGGCGTGTCGAAGCGGTAGCCGCCGCGTTCACGGTCGAAGAGGATCGGCGCGTGCAGACGGTCGCGCAGGTAGGCAAGGTCGCGCTTGAACGTCGCCAGGGAGACGCCCAGTTCGCTGAGCATGGTCGAAATGCTGACGACGCCACGATCGCGCAGCAGTTGATCGATGCGGTAGATGCGCTCGGTGTCCTGCATGGACTGAACATAACACCGGCCGCAAGACGGCGAAACCATACGCAGATGACAGGGCTGAGTCCCTGGGAAAGGCCATGCGCTGGCTCGGTTGCGTGTTTTGGTGCCGAGAGAGGGACTCGAACCCTCACAGTGTTACCACCGGCGGATTTTGAGTCCGCTGCGTCTACCGATTCCGCCATCTCGGCTGGGGAATCCGGCATTATCCGGCATCCGCAAACGCCGCAGCAAGCCCGATGCCGCTTTCGCTGTCCGACTTCGATTACACGCTGCCCGCTGACCGCATCGCCCAAGCTCCCCTGGACGACCGCGCTGCGAGTCGCCTGCTGGTGATGCGCGGCGCAGAGCGCTTCGATTCGACGGTGCGCGATCTGCCGCAGTGGCTGCGTCCGGGCGACCTGTTGGTGTTCAACGACAGCCGGGTGATCCGCGCCCGCCTCTTTGGTGCGAAATCCACTGGGGGACGCGTCGAAGTGCTGGTCGAACGCGTCATCGGTCCACACGAGGTGCTAGCTATGCTGCGCGCCAGCAAGACCCCGCCAACCGGCAGCGCGCTTTTGCTGGAAGGCGACGTCCGGGCGACGGTGCTAGGGCGCGTCGGCGAGTTCTTCCATTTGCTGCTGGAAGGCTTGGCCGATGGTAACGATAGGGTCGGTGGAGCTGGCTCGAGCGCACTCGAGCTGATCGAGCGCTACGGCCACTTGCCGCTACCGCCCTACATCGACCGCCCAGCCGATGTTGTCGATGATTCGCGCTATCAGACCGTCTATGCCAAAGCGCCCGGCTCGGTGGCGGCCCCCACCGCCGGTCTGCACTTTGACGAGCCCTTGCTCGAGGCATTGCGCAACCACGGTGTGCAATTGGCCTGGGTGACCCTGCATGTAGGGGCCGGTACCTTTCAGCCGGTGCGCACCGAGAATCTTGACGAACACACCATGCATCGCGAGTGGTGGCTGGTACCACAGGACACCGTCGAGGCTGTGGCCGCCGCCCGTGCTCGCGGTGGCCGGGTCGTGGCGGTCGGGACCACCGCCTTGCGGGCGCTGGAGTCGGCGGCGCAGGACGGCGAATTGCGCGCCGGCAGCGACGAGACCGAGCTGTTTGTCCGCCCGGGTTATCAGTTCCGTGTCATCGATGCACTGATGACCAACTTCCATCTGCCGAAGTCGACCCTGCTGATGCTGGTGTCGGCGCTGGGCGGCGTCGAGAACATTCGCGCTGCCTACCAGTACGCCATCGATCAGGGCTATCGCTTCTTCAGTTATGGCGATGCCATGCTGATCGACCCGGGTCTGCGCGACTTACAGCCTAGCGGCCGGGTCGGACGATGACCCCGCCACTGCGGTTTGAGCTCCTTGCCACCGACGGCGCGGCTCGCCGCGGTCGCATCACGCTCAAGCACGGCCAGATGGACACGCCGGCGTTCATGCCGGTCGGCACCTATGGCGCGGTCAAGGGGCTCACACCCGATGAGGTGTCCGCCAGCGGCGCGCAGATCCTGCTCGGCAACACCTTTCACCTCTGGTTGCGCCCGGGCACCGAGGTCCTGCACAGTTTTGGCGGCCTGCACGGGTTCATGAACTGGAACGGGCCGATCCTCACCGACTCCGGTGGCTTCCAGGTGTGGTCGCTGGGTGCGCTGCGCAAGATTAGCGAGGAGGGTGTCCGCTTCGCCAGCCCGCTCAACGGCGACCGGCTCATGCTCACGCCAGAGGTCTCGATGCAGATCCAGGCCGCGCTCAACAGCGACATAGCCATGATCTTCGACGAGTGCACGCCGTACCCCGCCACCCACTCCGAGGCCGCCGACTCGATGCGCCTTTCCTTGCGCTGGGCACGCCGCAGCCGCGATGCCTTCGACACCACCGGTTGCGGCAACGCCCTGTTCGGCATCGTCCAGGGCGGCATGTACGAGGACCTGCGCGACGAATCTCTTGCCGGCCTCACCGACATCGGCTTCGAGGGCTATGCGCTGGGGGGTCTTTCGGTGGGCGAGCCCAAGGCCGACATGCTGCGCGTCCTCGACCACTCCGCGCCGCGCCTGCCAGTCGACCGGCCGCGCTACGTGATGGGCGTCGGCACGCCACTCGACCTGATGGACGCAGTGGAGCGGGGTATCGATATGTTCGACTGCGTGTTGCCGACCCGCAACGCGCGCCATGGGATCCTCTATACGACGCTGGGCGAGCTGCGCATCAAGAACGCCGTGCACCGCTCCGACCCACGCCCAGTCGATGCTGAATGCGACTGCTACACCTGCCGCAACTACAGCCGCGCCTACTTGCATCATTTGCATCGCACCGGCGAGGCACTTGGTGCGCGCCTCAACACCCTCCACAACCTGCGCCACTACCAGCAGCTCATGGCCGACATGCGCCAGGCGATCGTTGATCGCAGCTTTGCGACCTGGGCTCGCGATCGTCGGGAACGCTACGCCGCTGGCAGTGCCTCAGACGCGGGTACTGCATAGATGCGGGCGGCAGTGCGGCGCGCGCTTGCCAGCGTTCCGACGCCACGGCGATGCGCTGAGTCGGCCGGCCCGATGCCCCGTGCTACTATCGCGCACCGCAAATGCGCACCCTCGAAAGTGCGTGCGTTTAGCCCTTTTCAACAGCGAATCCCACGTCCCATGAACGCCATCCGAACTGCTCTTGCCACCGCCGCTGCTGTTGCCGCCGGTCCTGCGTTTGCCAACGCGGCAGCACCTGCCTTCGACTGGGCCGGCCTGCTGCCGTTGGTCATCATCTTTGTGCTGTTTTATTTCATGCTGATCCGGCCGCAAATGAAGCGCGCCAAGGAGCATCGGCAGATGGTCGAAGCGCTTGCCGTGGGCGACGAAGTGGTCACTGGTGGTGGCATCGCCGGACGCGTGACCAAGGTCGGCGATTCATACATCGACGTTGAGATCGCCAAGGGCATCGAAGTCAAGGTGCAGCGCGTCACCATCCAGGCCGTCCTGCCCAAGGGCACCCTCAAGTCGGTCTAAGTCCCGCGCCCTTCGCGGGCAGTCCGCTGCCCGCCCAGCAACGAGTCGTCACATGAACCGCTACCCGCTCTGGAAGAACGCTGTCATCGCCGTGGTTTTGGCGCTGGGCGTGATCTACGCCATCCCCAATCTGTTCGGCGAGGTGCCGGCGGTGCAGGTGCTGCCCAACCGCGCCGGCTTGAAGGCCGACACAGAGCTGATGACCCGCATCGACAGCGCTCTCGAGCAGGCCGGTGTGGCGAGGGTGGCCACCGCGAGCGACGAGCGTAGCGTGCGTGTGCGGCTGGCCAGCACCGACGAGCAGATCCGTGCTCGCGACGTGTTGCAGCAGGAGCTGGGGGAGTCCTACGTGGTGGCGCTGGCGCTGCAGTCGGCCTCGCCCGAATGGATGGCGTCGGTACGCGCGTTGCCCATGTATTTGGGCCTCGACCTGCGCGGCGGCGTGCACTTCTTGCTCGAGGTCGACATGAAGACCGCCATCGACAAGGCGGTCGAGCGCACCCAGAACGAGATCCGCAGTCTGCTGCGCGATGCGCGCATCGCCACCGCCGGTATCAGCCGTCGCGGCGATGAACTTTCGCTGCGCTTCCGCGACCGCGCCGCGCTCGACGCAGCGCGCGAGCGCATCGAACGCGATCAGCGCGGAGTGAACCTGCGGGTGGTCGAAGGCGACGAGCCGCAGCTGCTGGTGACCTTGTTGCCCGCCGAGCTCAAGCGCATCGAAGAGCAGTCGCTGCAGCAGAACATCACGACCCTGCGCAACCGCGTCAACGAACTCGGCGTGGCTGAACCGATCGTTCAGCAGCAGGGCGCCAACCGTGTCGTTGTGCAGCTGCCTGGGGTGCAGGACACCGCGAAGGCCAAGGACATTCTGGGCCGCACTGCGACACTTGAGCTGCGCATGCTCGACGAGGAGCGCAACGATGCCAGTTCGCTGGCGGCTGCGCAGGCCGGGCAGGTGCCGTTCGGCACCGACCTCGTGTTTGAGCGCACCGGCGTTCCCTACTTGGTCAAGAAGCAGGTGCTGCTCACCGGCGAGAACATCTCCGACGCGCAGCCCGGCTTTGACAACAACGGGCTGCCGGCCGTCCACATCAATCTCGACAGCAAGGGCGCGCGCATCTTCAAGCAGGTCACCCGCGAGAACGTCGGCAAGCGCATGGCGATCTTGCTGGTGGAGAAGGGCAAGTACGAGGTGGTGACGGCGCCGGTCATCCGCGCCGAGATCGGCGGTGGGCGGGTGCAGATCAGCGGCGCCATGAACACCGAAGAAGCACGCGACATCTCTCTGCTGCTGCGTGCCGGTTCGCTCGCCGCGCCGATGGAGATCGTCGAGGAGCGCACCGTCGGCCCGTCGTTGGGCGCCGACAATATCGCCCGCGGCTTCAATTCGACGCTGTGGGGCTTTGTCGCCATCGTCGTCTTCATGGCGCTCTACTACATGCTGTTCGGTGTCATTTCTTCGGTGGCGCTGGCCGCCAACCTGTTTCTGCTGATCGCCTTGCTGTCGCTGCTGCAGGCCACACTGACACTGCCGGGCATTGCTGCCATTGCCTTGACTCTCGGCATGGCGATCGACGCCAACGTGCTGATCAACGAGCGCATCCGCGAAGAGCTGCGCAACGGCAACTCGCCGCAGGCAGCGATCACCGCCGGCTACGACCGCGCCTTCGACACCATTCTCGATTCGAACGTGACCTCGCTGATCGCCGCGCTGGCGCTGCTGGCCTTTGGTTCGGGTCCGGTGCGCGGGTTCGCGGTCGTGCACGCGCTCGGCATCCTGACCTCGATGTTCAGCGCGATCTTGGTGTCTCGCGCGTTGGTCAACCTGATCTACGGTCGGCAGAAGCGCGTCAGCCGTCTATCGATCGGCAATACCGAGTGGGCCCGTGAGCCCACTGCCAAGCAGGGGTAATCCGGCATGGAATTCTTCCGCGTCCGCAAGGACATCCCGTTCATGCGCTACACGTTGGTGCTGAACATCATCTCGATCCTGACTTTCGTCGCCGCAGTGTTCTTTTTGGCGACGCGCGGACTGCATTTCTCGGTGGAGTTCACCGGCGGTACAGTGATGGAGGTCTCGACGCCGGCTGCTGCCGATCTCACGCAGATCCGCAAGACCGTCGCGGGGCTCGGCTACAGCGACGCGTCGGTGCAGAACTTTGGCAGCTCGCGCGAGGTGCTGATCCGCCTGCCCGCCAAGGAGGGGATGACCAGCGCCCAGGTCTCGGAGCAGGTGCTGGCCGAGCTGCGCGCCACGCAGCCCGATATCGAGCTGCGCCGCGTCGAGTTTGTTGGACCACAGATCGGTAGCGAACTCGCCCACGATGGCGCCATGGCATTGCTGTTTGTGTGTATCGGCATCGTCATTTATCTGTGGATGCGCTTCGAGTGGAAGTTTGGCGTCGCTGCACTGGTCGCCAACCTCCACGACGTCGTGATCATCTTGGGCTTCTTCGCGTTCTTTCAGTGGGAGTTCTCGCTCACCGTGCTGGCAGCTGTACTGGCGGTGTTGGGCTATTCAGTCAACGAGTCGGTGGTGGTGTTCGACCGGATCCGCGAGAACTTTCGCAAGATGCGTGGCCGCAGCGTGCCTGACATCATCAACAACGCGCTCACCCGCGTCATGAGCCGCACCATCATCACCCACGGCTCGACCCAGCTCGCCGTGCTGGCAATGCTGATCTTTGGTGGCGAGGCGCTGCATTACTTTGCGCTGGCTCTTACCATCGGCATCCTGTTCGGCATCTACTCGTCGGCTTTCGTGGCTTCGGGCCTCGTGATGTGGATGGGCGTGACCGCCGCCGACCTGGTCAAGGTGCCCAAGGAACAGGTCGACGCGCTGCCCTGAGCGCTGGCGTCGGGGTCTCTGCGTCGATGACTGAAACGTTTGCATCGCTCATCGGTTTCGTCGTCCATCTCGACGCCCATTTGCTCGACTGGGCGCAGGCCTATGGTGCTGGTCTGCTGCTGATCCTGTTCCTGATCGTCTGGGCCGAGACTGGCCTTGTCGTCGCCCCGTTTTTGCCGGGTGACAGCCTGCTGTTCATTGCGGGTGCAGTGGCTGCCCTGGTCGGCATGCCGCTGTGGTGGCTGATGGCGACGCTGATCACTGCCGCACTGTGCGGCGACAACACCAACTACTGGATCGCCCGGAGGGTTGGGCCGGCGGTGTTCAATCGGCCGAACTCGCGCTGGCTGACGCCGGCCAACCTCGACGCCACTCACCGCTTCTACGAGCGGCATGGCGGCAAGACCATCATCATTGCCCGTTTTGTGCCTCTGATGCGGACCTTTGTGCCCTTCGTTGCCGGGCTCGGGCGCATGACTTACAAGCCATTTCTAGCTTACAGCCTGCTAGGGGCCTTGTTGTGGGTGGGGATACTGGTTCCGGCTGGCTTTTGGTTCGGTAACGTGCCACTGGTCAAAGAAAACCTCGGGCTGGTCGTTATTGCCATCATCGTGGCGTCGGTGAGCCCTTTGGTCTGGACCGCGGCGCGCGGTTATCTGCGTCGTCGCTAGACGCGCCGTGCCAGTTCGGCGGCTTTGCCGATGTAGCTTGCCGGGGTCAGCGCCCGCAAGGCTTGCTTGGCACTGTCCGGAATCGTCAGGCCGTCGATGAACACCGCCAGGTCCTTCTGCGATAGTCCGGCCTTGCCGCGCGTCAGCGCCTTCAGCGCCTCATAAGGGTTGGGCACACCGTAGCGCCGCATCACCGTCTGGATCGGCTCGGCCAGCACCTCCCAGTTGGCATCCAGGTCCTCTTGGAGTCGTGCCGGATTGGCCTCGAGCTTGCCCAAGCCCTTCAGGAGCGACTCCAATCCCAGCAAGGTGTGACCGAAGGCCACGCCGATGTTGCGCAGCACGGTCGAGTCGGTCAGGTCGCGTTGCCATCTGGAGATCGGCAACTTTTCCGAGAAATGCCGCAGCATGGCGTTCGCCAAGCCGAGGTTGCCCTCGGAGTTCTCAAAATCAATCGGGTTGACCTTGTGCGGCATGGTCGAAGAACCGACCTCGCCCTGCACCACACGCTGCTTGAAGTAACCCAGCGAGATATACCCCCAGAGATCGCGGTCGAGGTCGACGAGGATGGTGTTGGCCCGGCCAATGGCGTCGCACAGCGCGGCGGTCCAGTCGTGCGGCTCGATCTGGATGGTGTATGGGTTGAACTGCAAGCCCAACGATTCGACGAACCGCTGCGCAAAAGCCTCCCAATCCATTTCGGGGTAGGCCGCGAGGTGGGCGTTGTAGTTGCCTACCGCGCCATTCATCTTGCCCAAGATGGCGACCTCGGCGATCGCTGCCCGCGCCCTTTGCAGCCGATAGACGACGTTGGCCAGCTCCTTGCCCAGGGTGCTCGGCGTCGCCGACTGCCCGTGCGTGCGGCACAGCATCGGCAGGTCGGCGAGGCGGTGCGCCATCTCGCGCAGCGTGGCGATGACACGGTCGAATTGTGGCAGCAGCACCTCGTCGCGTCCGGCGCGCAGCATCAGCGCATACGAGAGATTGTTGATGTCCTCGGACGTGCAGGCGAAATGTAGGAAGTTGGCGGCGGCGCTGACTTCGGCGTTGCCGGCGAAGCGCTTCTGCAGCCAGTACTCGACCGCCTTCACGTCGTGGTTGGTGGTCGCCTCGATCGTCTTCACTGTAGCGCCGTCGGCCTCGCTGAAATCGGCTGCAGCGACGTCGAGCTCGGCCAGTGTTGCTGCCGAAAAAGCTGGCAATTCGGGCACACCGGGTTCGGCCGCTAGCGCCTTGAGCCACTCGATCTCGACACGGGTCCTGGCATGGATCAGGCCCAACTCGCTGAAGTGCTTCCGTAGCGGGGTGACCTTGCTGGCGTAGCGGCCGTCAAGGGGGGAGAGGGCGGTGAGGGCGGTGAGGACGGTGTCGGACATCGGGGTCGGCGCAGTCGGTTCGGCGTGAGCGGGCAGGGCCTGCATTCTACGTTAACAGCCCGCCAGGTCGCCGATTGCGACTCTCGCACCGACAGCCCCGGGTAGGCACGTGGGTGTGATCATTGACACCGCCATCGCCCCGGCGACTCTCGATCTTGCGGCGTTGGATCGTGCGTGACGCTGTCGCCGCCAGCCGCAGCTGCGGCAGAATGCCGGCATGCCTGAACTTCCCGAAGTCGAGACTGCTTGCCGTGGCATCGGGCCGCACCTGCTGGGTCGCATCCTCGCGGGAGCTCGGGTGCGTGAGTCGCGCCTGCGCTGGCCGGTTCCGCCCGACCTCGACGCGCAGTTGCGCGGCCGCCGTGTCGCCGGCGTGAGTCGTCGCGGCAAATACATCCTGATTGACCTTGCCGACACGCATCTGCTGCTGCACCTTGGCATGTCTGGCAGCCTGTCGGTGGTCGACACCGATACCTCGCCACGCAAGCACGACCACGTCGATATCTTGCTGGGTGACGGCCGTGCTCTGCGTTTGCACGACCCACGGCGATTCGGTGCGCTGTTGTTGGTGCCCGGTCTGCCCGAGCAGCATCCCCTGCTACGCGATCTGGGTCCCGAGCCCCTCGATGCGGCCTGGACCGGTGCCGCACTATGGTGCGCCACGCGTGGCCGCACTGCGCCGATCAAGACGGTGATCATGGATGCGCATACGGTGGTCGGGGTCGGCAATATCTACGCCAGCGAGGCGCTGTTCCGCGCCGGCATCCGGCCCGGTACTCCAGCGCAACGCCTGAGCCGGCCGGCTTGTGAGCGCCTGGTCGCCGCCATCCGCGAGACCCTGCAGGAGGCGCTTGCGGCTGGCGGCAGTTCGCTGCGCGACTACGTACAGGCCAACGGTGAACTCGGGTGCTTTCAGCTCGAGCACCGTGTCTATGGCCGCGATGGCCAGCCCTGCTTGGCCTGCGGCGGTGAAATACGCATGGCGCGCATGGGTCAGCGCTCGACTTTCTGGTGTCCACGATGCCAACGCTGACAACACAGGTGACTGCGATCGCAGTCTCGTCTGCTAACCTGAGACCATGAGTCTAGATGCTCTTATTAGTGCCCTCGACAATGCCCTGCGCACCTTGGCCGCTCCGGCCCACAGTGCTCGGCCGGTGCCTGGCGCCGACCTGCCAGAGGCCGAACTCGACGCCACGCAGAAGCGCGAGGTCGGTAGGCTGATGCGCATCAATCACGTTGGTGAGGTGTGCGCCCAGGCGCTGTATCAGGGGCAGGCGCTGACTGCCCGAGACCCTTCGGTGCGCGAGGCGATGGCCGAGGCCGCACGTGAAGAGACCGAGCACCTGGCATGGACAAAAAGTCGCCTTGATGAGCTGGGCGGCCGCACCAGCCTGCTCAACCCCTTGTGGTACGGCGGTTCGCTGGCCATGGGCATGCTGGCCGGAGCGGTCGGCGACCGCTTCAATCTCGGATTCTTGGCCGAGACCGAGCGTCAGGTGTACGACCATCTCGACGAGCATCTGACCCGTTTGCCAGCACAGGATGCCCGGTCCGCGGCGATCCTGCGGCAGATGCAGGCCGACGAAGACCGCCATCGGCAAGCCGCTCTGCAGCATGGAGGTGCTGAGCTGCCCGCGCCGTTACAAGAGGCGATGCGCGCTGTTTCGCGGGTCATGACGCGCACTGCTTACTGGGTCTAGCTCCCCGGGGTCTGGTCGGGCAGACGGCGCTCTGGCGGCCTTGTCCTTGGGCAGGTCGGTGGGTCTGTTCAGGCCACTGAGTCCAGATCGATGATCTCGTGGCTGTGCGTCACCGTTGCCGTTTTCGCCAGCATGATGGTCGCCGAACAGTATTTTTCGGCCGACAGGCGGATCGCGTGCTCGACGCGGTTGGCCAGCAGGCCCCGCCCGCTGACGACGAAATGCAGGTGGATGCTGGTAAACACCTTTGGGTCGGTGGGCGAGCGTTCTGCGCGCAGCTGGCATTCGCAGCCGGCGACGTCCTGCTTGCTGTTGCGCAGGATGGTGACGATATCGAAGCTGGTGCAGCCGCCGGCACCTACCAGCAAAAGCTCCATAGGCCGCGGGCCGAGGTTGCGGCCTCCGGCCTCGGGGGCGCCATCCATGACGATGGCGTGTCCGCTGCCGGTCTCGCCCATAAAACAGACGTTCTCTACCAGTTTGACGCGCGCTTCCAAGACTTTCCTCCGGATGTTCGAGTGCACCGACCAGCGTTCGACAAGCCGGCTTGGCGGATCACTCTCGATGCTAGCACGCGGTGTTCGCGGCACCGATCCGCGTTGACGCGGACCTAGCGAGCACACTACAATCGCGGGCTTTCGTTCACCGGCCTAGTGGCCGCTCCGAGCCCGACACATGAAGACATTCTCCGCCAAGCCGCACGAGGTACAGCGCGACTGGTTCGTCGTCGACGGCACCGACAAGGTGCTTGGCCGACTGGCCTCTGCCATCGCTCATCGTCTGCGTGGCAAGCACAAGACCATCTACACCCCGCACGTCGACACCGGCGATTTCATCGTCGTCGTCAACGTCGATAAGATCCGCGTCACCGGCAACAAGGCCCAAGACAAGAAGTATTTCCGTCACAGCGGCTACCCAGGCGGGATCTACGAGACCACCTTTGGCAAGATGCAGGAGCGTTTTCCCGGCCGTGCGCTGGAGAAGGCGGTCAAGGGCATGCTGCCCAAGGGCCCGCTGGGTTACGCCATGCTGAAAAAGCTGAAGGTGTACGCTGGCAACGCACATCCGCATGCGGCGCAGCAGCCGCAAGCGCTGGATATCTGAGGAGCTGACAGTGATCGGCAAATACTATTACGGCACCGGTCGTCGCAAGAGCTCGGTCGCCCGCGTTTTCTTGCAGTCAGGCAGCGGCAAATTCGTCATCAACGGGAAGTCGATCGACGACTATTTCGCTCGTGAGACCGGACGCATGGTCGCTCGTCAGCCGCTGGAAGTGACCGAGAGCGTGGGTAGTCTGGACGTCACGGTCAACGTCGACGGTGGCGGTGAGACCGGCCAAGCGGGTGCTGTGCGTCATGGCCTGGCACGCGCGTTGGTCGAATACAACGCCGACTTCAAGGGCGCCCTGCGCCGTCACGGCCTGATGACCCGCGATGCGCGAGAGGTCGAGCGGAAGAAGGTCGGTTTGCACAAGGCACGTCGGCGCAAGCAGTTCTCGAAGCGCTGATCGACGGACCGCCTTCGGGCGGTTCTGTTTTTTTGGGGGTAGGGTATGGCAAAGATCCGCGCCGGCATCGTTGGAGGCACCGGCTACACCGGCGTCGAACTGTTGCGCTTGTTGGCGCAGCACCCTAAGGTCGAGCTTGGTGTCATCACCTCGCGCAAGGATGCCGGAACACCGGTCGCGGCCATGTTCCCCAGCCTCCGCGGTTCTATCGATATCGCCTTCAGTGAGCCAGACCCCCAGGCCCTGGCCGGCTGCGATGTGGTGTTCTTTGCCACGCCCAACGGTATCGCCATGCAAGAGGCACCGGCTTTGCTGGATGCTGGCGTTCGGGTGGTCGACCTGTCGGCCGATTTCCGTATCAAGGACATCGCCCAGTGGGAGCACTGGTACGGCATGACCCACACCAGCCCGCAGTGGGTGGCCCAGGCCGTCTACGGCTTGCCCGAGGTTGCCCGCGATGCGGTGCGCGAAGCGCGCTTGGTCGCCAATCCCGGTTGTTATCCCACTGCTGTCCAACTGGGTTTTTTGCCGCTGTTGCGTGCCGGTGTGGTAGCTGCCGATAGCCTGATCGCCGACTGCAAGTCAGGCGCGAGTGGCGCTGGTCGCAAGGCCGAGCTGGGTATCTTGTTCGCAGAAACCGCCGACAACTTCAAAGCATACGGTGTCCCCGGTCACCGGCATCTGCCGGAGATACGCCAGGGGCTCGCCGCGGTCAGCGGTGCCGCGATCGGCCTGACCTTCGTCCCGCACCTCACGCCGATGATTCGCGGTATTCATGCGACGCTCTATGCGCGTTTGACCGACCCGGCGATCGATCTGCAGGATCTTTTCGCCCAAACCTATGCCGATGAGCCGTTCGTCGATGTGTTACCGGCTGGCTCGCACCCCGACACGCGCTCGGTGCGGGGTGCCAACGCTTGTCGTATCGCTGTGCACCGACCGCAGGGTGGCGACACGGTGGTGGTTCTGTCGGTCATCGACAACCTGGTCAAGGGCGCAGCCGGCCAGGCCCTGCACAACATGAACTTGATGTTCGGTCTTTCCGAAACCACCGGCCTGGGCGGTTTGGGCCTACTGCCCTAAGGGTTGAAGGTGGCCCGCGCCGCACCCATAATCGAACCACTGTGACTAATGCACTGCCCAAACCGCAGTGTTCTATGGAGAAACCGACATGAACGCAGCCACCGACATTCCTGCCGCGGTTCTGCTGACTGACAGCGCGGCCGCCAAGGTTCGCGATCTGATTGCCGAAGAAGGCAACCCCGACATCCGCCTTCGAGTATTTGTTAGCGGTGGGGGCTGTTCTGGCTTTCAATATGGGTTTCAGTTCGAAGAAGCAACGGCCGACGACGACACCGTCATCGAGAAGGACGGTGTGACTCTGCTCGTTGATCCAATGAGCTTCCAGTATCTGGTCGGTGCCGAGATCGACTACACCGAAGGCATCGAGGGCGCTCAGTTCGTTATCAAGAATCCCAACGCCACCACAACCTGCGGTTGCGGCTCATCGTTCTCGCCGTAAGCGCTGGACCGGCCACGACCCACGCGGCGCCCTGCGGGGCGCCGTTGCGTTTGGCGGGCGGTGGGCGGCCACTGGCCGTGCCAGACGGTGATGGCCGTGGCGAGAGGTCCTCAGGCAGCGTAGATCGCGCCGAGGACGCGTGCGCTTCGCGCCCCGGTGACGGCAGGGAGGTTGCCGGGCAGACCTTCGATACGACGCATGGCCAGCCAAGCGAAGGCTGCGGCTTCCACCTGCTGTGGGTCGATGCCGCGGCTGGCAGTGGTCTCGACCGTGATGCCGGGAAGGCAGTTGCGCAAACGCTGGGCGAGGTCGGCGTTGTGGGCGCCGCCACCACACAACAACAGCGTCGCGGTCCGTCCTTGCTGGCGCACGGCGTCGGCGATGCTTTGCGCTGTGAGCTGCGCCAGGGTTGCCTGGACATCCTGGGGCGCAAGTGCGTCCAGACCATCGACCCGATCGAGCCAATGCACATCGAACTGCTCGCGACCGCAGCTTTTTGGGGGTGCCAGCTGAAAGAACGGGTGCCCCAGCAAATGTCGTAGAAGGGCCTCGTCGACGGTGCCGCCCGCTGCCCACGCCCCCTCACGATCGTAGGGTTCGCCACGGTGACGCTGCACCCAAGCATCGAGCAGGACGTTGCCCGGTCCGACATCAAAGCCGATGACGGGTGTGGGTGTGTCCCGGCGAAGCACGGTCAGGTTGGCCATGCCACCGATATTGACTACGCACAGGGCAGCGTTGTCGCCGTTGTCCTCGGGGCTGAACATGGCAGCATGGAAGGCCGGAACCAAGGGCGCACCCTGACCACCCGCCGCGATGTCGCCGCTACGAAAATCGCAGACGGTGAGTACGCCGCAGCGCTGCGCCAGCCGCGCGCCATCGAGCAACTGAACGGTGTAACCGAGCTCGGGGCGGTGTCGCACGGTCTGGCCGTGAGCACCCACCGCGCAGACCGCGATCGCCGGTATCGAACAATGTGCCAGCAGGGTGTTCAGGGTATCGGCGTAATGGTCGGCAAGATCGCGCGCCGCGACAGCCGCCAAACCAAGATCCCCGTAGCTGTCGTTCTGCAAGGCGAGCAGCCGCTGGCGCAGGTCGCTCGAAAAGGGGTGGTAAAGATGCCGCAGTTGGCTCGGGCGATCGCCCGTCAGGCGCAGCAGAACTGCGTCGGTGCCGTCGAGGCTGGTGCCGGACATCAGCCCGGCGAACCAGCGGCCGTCAGGCGTAGACGTCACTCAAAACGGGCAACGACTGTCTGCCGGGCAAGCTCGATCTGTCGGGCTGCCGCTTCACGTTGACGCTCGAAGGCCCGGCGGGTCTCGCCGGCCAGTGGCGGTGCGTCGGGCAGCTTGGCGCGTTGGGGATCGACTTGTTGCCCGTTGACGCGGAATTCGTAGTGCAGGTGCGGACCGCTGGCGAGGCCAGTCATGCCGACGAAGCCCAAAGTATCGCCTTGCCCGATGCGGCTGCCTTTGCGCAGCCCCGATGCGAAACGGGAAAGGTGCGCATAGGCCGTGCTGTAACCGCCATGGTGGCGCACAATCACAATATTGCCGTAGCCGCCCTGCGTGCCGACAAAGTCCACCACGCCCTCGGCGGTCGCTCGTACGCGGGTTCCGATCGGCGCCGCATAGTCGATACCGCGATGTGCGCGCCACTCCTTCAGTACTGGATGGTAGCGGGCGTTGGTAAAGCCCGAACTTACGCGCGAAAACTCCAGCGGTGAAAGCAGGAACTGGCGACGTAGGCTTTTGCCGTCGGCGGTGTAGTAGCCTCCGCGCTCGCCAGCGGTGGCAAACCAGTAAGCGACGTGGGTCGTGCCGCCGTTGCGGAACTCGGCTGCCAATACGCGGCCCGCTTGCAACGGTTCTCCAGCACTGCTGCGCTGCTCGTACACGACCCAGAAGCGGTCGCCGCGGCGCAGGCCTCGGTGAAAATCGACGACGCCAGAGAAGATCTCGGCGATCTGCACGGCGACGCTGTCTGGGATTCCGGCATCATCGGTAGCGCCAAACAGCGATGAGCGAATCTCGCCACTCGCAAAGCGCGTCGATACCTTGATCGGCAGATCCTCTAGGCGCGTCTGGAGACCGTCGTCGTTGGCTTCGACGCGCACCTGCTGCTCCGACGAGGAGCGGAAACGGATGTGGCGCAGTCCGCCATCGTGGTCAACGCCAACCTCGAGTGCTTGGCCCGGGCGCAATTGGCTTAGACGCTTGCGCGCCTCGGCGTCGCCGAGCACCCGACTGACGGCGTCACCATCAACCCCTGCGCGCAGCAATACGTTGCCGAGAGTGTCGCCACGTCGCACCGTCTCAGAGAACAAAAACACATCGTCGCTGGTATGGGGCAGGGCGGCGACCGGGAGCTCGACTGCAGGTTCGACCACGCTCAGCTGGTCGACATCAAAACTGCTTTGGGGAGCGATACCGAAGGCCGACATGACCGCGAGGGAGGCGGTGATGGCGAAAGCGCCGGTGATGGCAGAACGCCAGGCGATGTGGCGCAGATGAGCGGCTTGGGGCTTTTCGGGTCTGGTCATCGAGAGTGCGGCGTTTAGATTTGCGGCATCATGAGGCCCGTTGTTGTCGGGGCCAGAACCGAGCGGAACCATAACACATTGAATTCCTCTAGCACACCCCATCAGGCGAACTGTGCGGCGCATTCGTCGGCAACTGGATACGCATCAGACCCGGACATGCCTGCGTTCTCTGCCCGAGTCACGCGCTGGCAGCGGAGTCATGGTCGGCATGGGCTGCCTTGGCAGGGCGCTGGTCCCTACGCCGTCTGGGTGTCGGAGATCATGCTGCAGCAGACGCAGGTTGCCGTGGTGGGGCCGGCGTTCCAGCGCTTCATGACGGCATTTCCCAGTGTCGAGGCCTTGGCTGAAGCGCCGCTGGATGCAGTGATGGCGATGTGGGCTGGCCTGGGGTACTACACGCGGGCACGCAACTTGCACCAGGCCGCCGGGCTGATCGCCAAGCGAGGGAGTTTTCCCGACAGCATGGAGGCGCTGACTGCTTTGCCCGGTATCGGCCGCTCGACAGCGGCGGCTATCGTCTCGCTTGCCTTCGACCGTCCAGCGGCGATCCTTGATGGCAACGTGCGGCGCGTGCTGGCACGGCATGCCGGCATTCACGGTTGGCCTGGCGATGCCGCCGTGCTAGCGCGACTTTGGGCACTCGCTGAGCAGCGTCTGCCAGACCACGATGCAGCTGTTTACACGCAGGGCCTGATGGATCTGGGCGCGACCATCTGCCGGCGCAGTCGACCGGACTGTCGGGTGTGTCCCGTGGCGGTCGACTGCGTCGCCCGTCACAGCGAGCTCACGGCCCAGATCCCGGCGCCGCGTCCTGTCCGACAACGTCTGCGGCAGGCGTTGTATATGCGGCTTCCGATCGACCGGAATGGGGTCTGGCTCGAGCGCCGTCCGCCCGGAGGTATCTGGGGTGGCCTATGGTGCGCTCCGGTGGGCGAGGCGTTGGAGCGGGAAGCGGACTTCAGTGCCTGTCACGAGTTGACGCATCGAACGCTGGACCTGCGGGTGTGGTTCGTTGGTACCCAGTCGATGCTGGCGGCCGAACGTGCCAGCTGCACGTATTTCGCTTGGTCCGATCTGGTCAGCCTGGGCATGCCGCGACCAATGCGCGATGTGCTGGACGGCGCCCGGCGCAGCGACCTTGCCGACCAAATCATTGAGCCTGCTATATGAGTGCCTTCCGTTGGCCAGTGCGCGTCTACTACGAAGATACCGATGCCGGCGGGGTAGTATATTTCGCCAATTATCTGCGCTTTATGGAGCGGGCTCGGACCGAATGGCTGCGTCGACTCGGGCTCGATCAGACAACCTTGCGGGAGCGTGACGGGATCCTCTTCGTGGTTCGTAACGTCACGGCCGATTACCGTCGTCCGGCGCGACTCGACGACGCCCTCGAGGTGGTCAGCGGCATCGCCCGCCTGAGCCGTGTCAGCATGCAGTTTGAACAGACCGTCGAACGTGACGGCGACGTTTTGGTGGCTAGCGCCAGCGATGTCGTCGCCGTCTCGGCGCAGAACCTAAAGCCCGCTCGTATGCCAGAGCACCTGATTCGTACCCTGCAGGACGCCCAATGACCGCTCAAGTCTCGCACGACCTTTCTGTACTGACCTTGATCACCGAGGCCAGCCTGCTGGTGCAACTGGTGATGCTGATCTTGCTGCTCGCCTCGGTGTTTTCGTGGTGGTACATCTTCCGCAAGCATTTCTCGATTCGCAGCGAGGAGAGTCTGGCCGACGGCTTTGAGCAGCGCTTCTGGCGCGGCGGCGATCTGCAGCAGCTGTACCAGGCCAACGGTGGTAACGAGGGCGGTGCCATGGGGCGCATTTTCACAGCCGGCTTTGGCGAGTTCATGAAACTGCGCAAGCAGCCCGGCATCGACCCGTCGTCGATGGCAGACAGCACCCGTCGCGCCATGCAGGCGACCTATCGGCGCGAGATGGACCAGCTCGAATCGCATCTGGCCTTCCTTGCCTCGGTCGGTTCGGTGTCGCCGTATATCGGGCTGTTCGGCACAGTGTGGGGGATCATGAACTCGTTCCGCGGGCTCGCCAACGTGTCGCAGGCGACGCTGGCACATGTCGCCCCGGGCATCGCCGAGGCGCTGATCGCCACTGCGATGGGCTTGTTCGCCGCGATCCCGGCGGTGATCGCCTATAACCGCTTCAGCGCCCATATCGACCGGCTTTCGATCCGTTTCGAGAGCTTCATGGAGGAGTGCTCGAACATCCTGCAGCGGCAGACGCGCGGAGCCAACTGACATGGCCGGCCGCCACACCCGTCGCTTCAAGGCCGAGATCAACGTCGTCCCTTACATCGACGTGATGCTGGTGCTGCTCATCATCTTCATGGTCACGGCACCCATGGTCCAGCCGGTCGAGATCACACTGCCATCTGTCGGCAAAGGCTCGCAGGCCTCGACGCGGCCGATCGAGGTACAGATTGCCGCCGATGGCAGCCTGAGTTGGCGCGACCTGCAGGCCGGTGGCGTGCGCAGCCGTGGCAACGAGGCCGAGCTGCTGGCGGCCATCAAAGCGAAGCAGGCTGCGAATCCTGAGCAACCGGTGGTCATTGCTGGTGACCGGGCCGCGCGTTACGACGCTGTGCTGCGGGTCATGGACCTGCTGCAGCGCGAACAGGTGACGCGCGTCGGCCTGTTGGCTCAGCCCTTGCCGGGCCGCTGAGCAGTGGTGCACCCGGCGCCCGACCGTCGCTGGTTGTCGGCGCTGCTGGCGCTGGCAGTGCATGGCCTGTTCGTTTGGCTGATGCTGTTCGCCCTGCGCTGGCAGTCGACGCCGGCACCTGTCGTCGCCGAGCTGTGGGATGCCATCCCGGCGCCGCAGACTGTGCTGCCGCCGCCTGCGCCACCGGCCCCACCCCCTGCGCCACCGCCCAAGGCCGAACCTGAACTGCCCGAACCAAAGCCAAAGCCACCAGCGCCACCCCCGCCAAAGCCAGATGTCAAGCCACCGGAGCCGCCGAAGCCAGATATCGCCCTAGAACAAGAGAAGCGTCGGCAAGAACTGAAGCGCCTAGAGGAGGAGAAGCGCAAGGCCGAGCAGAAGCGCGTCGAGGAGGAGAAGCGCCTGGCCGAAAAGAAGCGCCAAGACGAGCTCGCTGAAAAGAAGCTTCAGGAAGATCAGAGGCGGCAAG
Source organism: uncultured Enterobacteriaceae bacterium (assembly GCA_964524005.1). GTDB lineage: Bacteria > Pseudomonadota > Gammaproteobacteria > Burkholderiales > UBA3065 > UBA3065. The sequence continues at coordinate 10,540 of CAZGBK010000018.1, read as the reverse complement.
AAGAGCAGCGACGGCTGGAAGAGCAGCAACGCGCCGAGCAGGCGGCCCGTGATGCCGCGATCCGGCAAGCCGCCGACCAGGCTCGGCAGGCCGAGGTGCAGCAGGCGCGTGCGCGTGCCCTGGACATCTATATCGCCCAGCTGACACGCGCTGTGCGCGCCCGCATCGTTTTGCCACCCTCGGTGCAGGGCAATCCCGAGGCCGAACTGCGGGTGGTGCAGCTGCCGACAGGCGAGGTGGTTTCGGTGCGTTTGCTGCGCTCCAGCGGCGATGCGGCATTGGATCAGGCGGTCGAGCGCGCCGTATTTGCCGCCAGCCCATTGCCGTTGCCTGCTGACCGCAGCCTGTTCAAGCGCGAGTTCAGTTTCACCTTCCGGCCGTTCGAGTAAGACCACCTCGTTCGCACGTGAAACCGCAAGCCAGTTTCCGGTATCCTCGCCGCAAACTTTCGCGTGCCGCTTCGGTCGTATTGGCCGTCCACAGACATCTCACGGGGTGCTGGTGTTGAGATCGACCGTCTCTTTGCTGCTGGGTCTCGCTCTCGCTTGCTTGCCGCAGTTTGCGAGCACAGAGGAATTGCGTTTCCAGATTGTCGGCGCCGGCGCCAACCAGATTCCCATCGCCGTCGCGCCATTGGTTGGCGAGGGCCTCTTGCCCGAGGGCTTGACCAGTGTTGTTCGCGCCGACCTCGAGCGCAGCGGCCTGTTTCGCATGATCGACGCCAGTGCGATCGCGCCCCGTCCGGCAGACGCCGCCCAGGTGAATTTCGCCGAATGGCGTGACCGTGGCGCGCAGGCCATGGTGATCGGCCGCGTCGAACCCGCTGGTGCGGGACGCTGGGAGATCCAGTTCCGTCTGCTCGACGTCGCGCGAGGCGGTCAGCTGCTCGGCAAGAGTTATCCGGTCGAGTCGCGACAGCTGCGGGCGACTGCCCACCGCATCGCCGACGAGGTGTTCGAGCAGCTCACGGGCATTCGTGGCGTGTTCAGCACGCGCATTGCCTATGTCACCAAAGCTGGTAAGCGTTTCCAGTTGATGGTTGCCGACGCTGACGGCTACAACCCGCGCACTGTGGTCACCTCGTCAGAGCCCATCATGTCGCCGCGTTGGTCGCCCGACGGCAGTCGCATCGCCTACGTCTCGTTCGAGGCGAAGAAGCCGATCGTCTACGTGCAGGTGCTGAATACCGGGCAGCGCATCGTCGTGGCCAACCTAAAAGGTTCGAATTCGGCCCCAGCTTGGTCACCGGACGGCCGACAGCTGGCGGTGGTGTTGACACGCGACGGCTCGTCGCAGATCTATCTGGTGCCGGCGACCGGCGGTCACCCGGAGCGCCTGATGCGCACCACTCCCGCCAATGACACCGAACCGTTTTTCAGTGCCGACGGCCGCTTTATCTACTTCACTTCGGATCGAGGTGGTGGTCCGCAGGTCTATCGGGTTGCGCCGCAGCCCGGTAGCACAGCGGAGCGCTTGACCTTCGAGGGCGACTACAACGCCGTGCCGCGGCCGTCGCCCGACGGCCGTTCCTTGGCGTTCGTGCAGCGCTCGGGGGGGCGTTTCCGTTTGACCGTGCAAGACCTGGGTAGCCGGCAGGTTCTGCCGTTGACCGATGGTCCGGATGACGATTCGCCCAGCTGGGCGCCGAACGGCCAGATGATCCTGTTTGGTCGGGGGCGTGTTGGCCAGGGCGAGCTGGCTGCGATCTCGGTCGATGGTCGGGTGCGACAGCGCCTGAGCGTTGGCTCGGGCGATGTCAGGGAACCGGCGTGGGGCCCGTTTGGTCCATGACAACAGCGTGATCACCTGCTGACGGGTGGCCGCTGTTGATGGTTGTAAACAACGTTTCGGGCTTTTGCGCCTGCGACTATGGCTGTAGTCACTGCTAAAACCTTATCCACTCACAAGAATGGAGCCTAAATTGGATACCAAGATCAAGATTTCGGCGCTGTGTGTCGCGCTTGCTTTCGCCCTGGGTGCTTGCGCCGGCAAGAAGGGCGCCGGGGAAGCCACAGCGCCGGTTGTCGACCGCTCCGCGTCGTCGGGGGCTGACACCGGTGGTGCCGACCGCGACCAGGTTGTGTCCCGCGACGCCGATGCCGATGGTGCTGGCGATGTCGCTGGCGCCCCCTCGGCCCGTCAGATCTTCTTCGATTTCGACCAATTTACAGTGAAGCCCGAATATCAGTCGGTGGTGCAGGCGACGGCTGACTTCCTGAAGTCACGCCCGAAGGTCAAGATCATCGTCCAGGGTAACACCGACGAGCGCGGCACCCGCGAATACAATCTGTCGCTTGGCCAGAAACGTGCCGAGTCAGTGCGTCGCGCACTGAACGTGCTGGGTATCTCCGACGACCGTATCGAGACCGTCAGTTTTGGTGAAGAGAAGCCGATGTCCGAATGTCCCAACGAGTCGTGCTGGTCGCAGAATCGTCGCGCTGACATCGTTTACGTGGCGGGTTGATGCAACGCTTGCTGCTGACTGTTGTACTGGCCGGGGTCTTTACGACCCCGGCTTTTGCCATTTTTGGCGACTCCGACGCGCACCGGCGTATCGACGAGCAGAGCAAACAGCTCAATGCCTTGGTCGAACGTCTGGGAGCGGTCGAGTCCACCTTGAATTCCGGGTCACTTCTGACCTTGCTTAACCAGATCGAACAGCTCACGGCCGAACTCTCGCGTCTGCGCGGCGAGATCGAGACGCTGACCAACAAGATCGAGCTGACCGACAAGCGTAGCCGCGACCTTTACATGGACACCGACGGCCGTTTGCGGGCGGTGGAGGAGGGGCTTGCCGCAACCGCGTCGACCGCGCCGCCCCCAGAGGCTCCGATCGCCCCAGGCGCCATCGCCGAACCCACCGCACCGGCAGCCATCGAGGCCACCGGTCGGGATGCCGCGATGCCCGCTTCTGCAGTAACAGACGCTTCCACAGCCACGGCCGCGCCGGCATCAGGGGGTGTTGCATCACCCCCGCTGGCCAACGACGCTGCCGCGCTCCCGGTCGCGCGTCCGTCAGGTGTCGGCAGCGAGGCGGCTGCCTACGAGGCTGCCCATCACGAACGGAGGGCGGGCCGTTTCGCCGAGGCCGCCGCCATGTTCGCTCGCTTTGTGGCGGATCACCCGGCCAGCGGGCTGGCAGCTCCGGCGCAGTATTGGGTCGGAGATTCATTGTTCAATGCGCGCGATTATCGTGGTGCTTTGCTGGCACACCAGCGCTTGCTTGAGGTCTATCCGGCCAGCCCGAAGGTCCCCGACTCGATGCTCAACATGGCCAGCTGTTATCGCGATACCGGTGATGCCGCGGCTGAACGAGCGATGCTGGAACGCTTGATCGCCACACATCCCGCCAGCGAAGCGGCCGAGAAGGCGCGTAAACGCCTCGCCGCCCGGCGCTGAGCATGTCGGCGGTCGCTGGCTTGGCAGCCGACACAATGCTGGCGGCCGACACCCCGGGCGACGTCACACTGCGTATCAACGAGATCTTCTTCTCGCTGCAGGGTGAATCGTCCCGCGTGGGCCTACCGACGGTGTTTGTTCGCTTGACGGGCTGCCCGCTGCGTTGTCGCTGGTGCGACACGGCCTACGCATTTCACGAGGGTGTATCGACGCCCTTGTCGGCGATCTTGCGGGCAGTCGCCCAACACCCGGCGCGTCATGTCTGCGTAACCGGTGGCGAGCCCTTAGCCCAGCCTGGCGTGTTGCAGCTGATGCAAGCCTTGTTGGCAAATGATTACGAGGTGTCGCTCGAGACCAGTGGTGCGATCGATACGGTTGCGGTCGATCCGCGCGTGCATGTCGTTCTCGACCTGAAATGTCCGGGTTCTGGCGAAGACAGCCGGAATCTGTGGAGCAACCTGCAACACCTGCGGCCGCACGACGAGGTCAAGTTCGTGCTCGCCGACCACAACGACTACCTTTGGATGCGTGACGTTGTGACCCGCGAACGTCTGGCCGAGCGTTGCGAGGTGCTGGTGTCGCCCGTCTGGGGTGAGCTCGAGCCCGGTCAGCTCGCCGATTGGGTGTTAGCCGACGGTTTGCCAGTGCGTTTGCAGGTGCAGCTGCACAAGCTGCTCTGGCACGACGCCCGTGGTCGTTAAGCATGGCAGCTGCCGTTGTTCTGCTTTCGGGCGGGCTTGATTCGGCCACCACGCTGGCTATGGCCGTGCGTGAAGGGTATCGCTGTCTCGCCTTGTCATTCGATTATGGCCAGCGCCATCGGGCTGAACTTGATGCTGCTGCCCATCTCGCCGCGCAACTGGGCGCCGTCAGCCATCGCACCTTGCGGCTTGACCTCTCGGCTTTCGGGGGCTCGGCTCTCACCGATATGACGATACCGGTGCCGGCTGGTGGTGGCACGGGAATCCCTGCCACCTATGTTCCGGCACGCAACACGGTGTTTTTGTCGATGGCGCTGGCCTGCGCCGAGGTCGCCGGTGCTGCGGATATCTTCATCGGCGCCAATGCCGTCGATTATTCGGGATATCCAGACTGTCGTCCCGAGTACCTGCAGGCTTTCGAGCACATGGCGAACTTGGCGACCCGCGCGGCCGTCGAGGGCCAAAGGGTGCGCATCCATGCGCCCCTGCTGCATCTGTCAAAGGCCGAGATCGTTCGCACTGCCGTTGCCTTGGGTATCGAACTCGCGCAGACGGTGTCGTGCTATCAAGTCGATGCGCAGGGCCGCGCTTGCGGTTTGTGCGACTCGTGCCAGTTGCGGGCGCGTGGCTTTGTCGAGGCAGGAATCGCCGACCCGACCCGGTATCGTTAATGGATCTGTCCCTTCACCAGCAAGTCGTGTTCGCTGCGCTCATGCTTGGCGTGGCTCTTGGCATGGCTAGTGTGGCGTTCCGCTTTTGCACGCTAGGGGCAGTGTCCGACTGGCGTTTGTTAGGCGATACCACCCGCCTGCGTTCCTGGGCACTGGCTGCCGTGGTCGCCGCGCTGGGTTTGGCGGTCTTCGAGACGACCGGCTGGATCGACCTGTCTGGCGGCAGCTTCCCGGACTACCGTCGAGCGCCCCTGCCATGGGGGCGGGCGCTGTTGGGCGGTGCCCTGTTTGGGCTCGGGATGAGCCTGGCGTCGGGCTGTGTGCTGCGTAATCTCACACGCACTGGCAGTGGCGACTTGCGGGCACTGTGTGTGTTGCTGGTGGTTGGTGCAGTGGCGTGGTGGATGCATTGGGGTGACGGTTACGCCTTGGCCTTTGCTCCCTGGTTGGGGGAATGGACATTCCCGGCGGCTTGGCCGACCGATGCGGCGGCTCTCATGACTCTCGCCGGGGTACCCGAGGGCGAATCACGTCGCGCTGCGGTGCTGGTGTTGGGTGGTGCGGCGGGTTTGTGCGTGTTCCGCTCGGCGGCGTTCCGCACCGACCGTGAAGCCCAGCGGGCCGCCTTGGTGGTGGGTGGTGTGGTCTTCGCACTGTGGTATGTGACCGGCGGTCGGGTTGGCACAACCTGGCAAGACTGGGCGGCCATGGAGTTCGATGTGCCGCTGCACGTGGCGCCGCAGTCGGCCACGCTGGTGAGTCCCTTGGCGGACTTGATCCAGGTTCTGTTCGTGCAGCCGGCTGGCGTAACCGTGGGTATGGCGGTCGCCGCGGGGAGCCTTCTCGGCGCCGCGCTCTATGCTGCGGGTCGGGGGCACTGGCGTCTGCGCGGCTTCGCCGGCATCACGGATGCTCTGTGGCACCTATTCGGAGCGGTGCTGATGGGGGTTGGCGGGGTGCTCGCCATGGGTTGTAGTCTGGGGCAAGGGGTTAGCGGTGTTTCGACGCTGGCCTTCGCCAGTTTGTTGGCGACCGTGGCCATGGTCGCCGGCGCCAGTGCGGGATTGGCGCTACGGCAGCGCTTCGACTAGTTCCCTGCGACGCGCCCTAGTGCACCAGGATTACGGGACGTTTGGATAGTTGCAGGACTTGGTTGGCGACCGATCCGAGCAGCACACCGCTGATGCCGCCCAAGCCACGCCCGGCAATGACCGTGGCCTGGCACCCGTAGCGTTCGGCGGCCTCCAAAATCGAGCCGACGACCGGCCCGCTGATCACGTGCGTCTCAAATTCCAGTCCCGACGCTTGGGCCCGCTTCAGCGCCGAGGCAAGTTGGCGTTCGCCTTCACCCTTCAGATAGGCGCGGATGTCTTGCTCCGGCACCAACATGCGCACATCGCCCGGCAGCTCGGGCTGAACATTTAGCAGCACGAGGCGCGCGGGGTGTACCAGAACTTTGGCCAGGGCAATCGCCTGGTCGACGGCCCGCAAGGCGGGATCCGAACCGTCGGTCGGGACAAGCAGGGCCGTCGCACCGTTGGTGTCGGTCCAGTGTGGGCTGGTCATGTCGCCTCCTAGAGTTCTTTCATCTGTGGGCGCCGCTCGCGCCGCGCTTTGAGCATACGCCCGCTAAGCAGCACCAAGGCCACACCGAACAGTCCAGCGCCGACACGTAGCAGTGGATCGACCGGCGCGCCCGCTGTCCAGGCCGGGTCGCTGATGATAGTGGTTGCACCGATCCATCCCAGCAGCGCGCCCCCCGCTGTGATGATGATTGGCAGGCGCTCCATCCACTTCAGCAGCAAGGTCGACGAGAAGATGATCAGCGGAATGCTGATCAACAGACCCAGCACCAGCAAGGTGACGCTACCTTTTGCGGCCGCAGCGATGCCGATGACGTTGTCCAGGCTCATGATGAAGTCGGCCACCAAGATAACGCGCACTGCTTGCCAGAAATTCCCGGCGGCCTCTACCTCCCCGCTATGCCCGTCGTCGTCGGGCGCCACCAGCTTGACGGCGATCCACAGCAGCAGTAGTCCGCCGATGGTCTTCACCCAGGGCAGCTCCAGAAGAAGGGCAGCGAACAGGGTTAGGACGACGCGCAAGAAGATCGCCGCGCCGGCGCCGGTGATGACAGCCACGCGGCGTTGTCGCGGTGGCAGACGGCGCGCCGCAAGAGCGATCACCACGGCGTTGTCGCCAGACAGGACGATGTCGATGCCGATGATCTGCAGCAGCCCGATCCAGAATGCCGGGGTCTGCAGCTCCAGCAGGAGGTCTTGCATCAGTTCGACCAAGGAGCCAAGCGAGGGCGCCGATTATATACACTCGGGCCCTTACCCCGGCGGCATCTCTGGACATGCACACTTACCTGGGCTTGTTGCAACACATTCTTGAGCACGGTACGGACAAGACCGACCGCACTGGCACCGGCACGCGTTCGGTGTTCGGCTACCAGATGCGTTTCGACCTGGGGCAGGGCTTCCCGCTGTTGACTACCAAAAAGCTCCACACCCGCAGCATCGTCCACGAGCTACTGTGGTTTCTTCGCGGTGAAACCAATGTGCGCAGCTTGCAGGACGCGGGTGTGACGATCTGGGATGAGTGGGCGGACGAGCGGGGTGAGCTAGGACCGGTCTACGGCCATCAGTGGCGCCACTGGCCGGCGCGCGACGGCGGCGAGATCGACCAGATCCGTCAGCTGATCGATGGCCTCCGGCGCAACCCCGATTCGCGGCGGCATATCGTGACCGCCTGGAACCCGGCCGATGTCGACCGCATGGCCCTGCCGCCTTGCCATGCCTTGTTCCAGTTCTATGTTGCCGAGGGCAGGTTGTCGTGCCAGCTGTACCAGCGCAGCGCCGATGTTTTTCTAGGCGTGCCATTCAATATCGCCAGCTACGCCCTGCTGACCCACATGGTGGCGCAGGTCACCGGCCTGCGCCCTGGCGACTTTGTCCACACGCTCGGGGATGCGCATCTATACCTGAACCACCTTGATCAGGCCCGCCTGCAGCTCACCCGCAAGCCGCGCGCGCTGCCACGGCTGTGGCTCAATCCGGCAGTCGACGATGTGTTCGCCTACACTTTTGACGATATCCGGTTTGACGACTACGACCCGCACCCGCACATCGCTGCGCCGATCGCGGTTTAACTGCTGCATCCCAATCTGATTGTCGCCATGCTCACCCCTCGTATCCTGACGCTACTGGTCGCTCGCAGTCGTAACGGCGTCATCGGCGCCGACAACCAGCTGCCGTGGCATCTTCCCGAGGATCTGCGGCGATTCCGTGCGTTGACCATGGGTCAGCCGATCATCATGGGCCGCAAGACCTGGGACTCGATCGGTCGACCGTTGCCTGGTCGCCGCTCGATCGTCGTCACCCGCAGCCCGGAGTGGCGAGTCGAGGGGGCAGAGGTCGCCAACAGCATCGGCGATGCGCTGGCGTTGTGCGCCGGTGTCGAGCGCGCATTCATTGTCGGTGGCGGCGAGCTTTATGCCGCCACCCTGCATCTCGCGACGCATATCGAGCTGACCGAGGTCGACCTCGAAGTCATTGGTGATGTGCGTTTTCCCACCATCGACCCGCTCGTTTGGCGAGAGACTGCGCGCGAGCCAGGCTTTTCAGCCGGGATCTCGTATTCGTTCGTAAGTTTGGAACGGGTCGGCTAAGGCCGGCTAGCGTCCTTGTGAACTGCCGCCACGCGGCGTCTTGCGACGTGTGTTCTGGCGCGACGCCGGGCGTGTGTCGAGCGAACCACCGCGGCGCTTGGGCGTCGCAGCGGCACTGCCGCGAGGCATCACTGGCCGCGAAGCCAGTTCCCGGCGACGTGCGGCTGGCTTGACTTTGGGGGTGTCGCTGGCCGGCGGTGCTGGACGCCACAGCACCAGCGTCTTGCCAATGTGCTGCACCGCCGCTGCTCCAACCGCCTGGGATAGCGCATCGAGCAGACTGCTGCGCTCTTGCCTGTGGTCGCCGAGCACGCGGACCTTGATCAACTGGTGAGCAGCGAGGGCGCGGTCGGTCTCGTTGACCACGGCGTCACTCAGGCCATGCTGCCCTATGGTCACCACCGGATGCAGATGATGAGCCTTTGCCTTCAGCTCGCGCCTTTGCGCCGGGGTCAGTTCCGGGGCGGGCTTGGGAGCTGGGTCGCTGGCATGGGCCGGTTCGGGCCGCGTTGGCGCCGCATTGTCATCGTTCGGTGGGGTCGCGCTCATCACCGCATGATACCGGTGGTGACTGGCAGAATGGCGGCATGATCAAGCGGGCAGGCAGCAAACGCTGGATGCAGGAGCACGTCAGCGACCCTTTCGTGAAGAAGGCACGTAGCGACGGCTTTCGGTCGCGTGCCGCCTACAAGCTACTCGAAATCGCTCAAAGCGACCGTCTGCTGCGCCCTGGCGCAGTGGTGTTCGATCTGGGCGCTGCTCCGGGTGGCTGGTCGCAGGTCGCCGCACAGGCGGTGGGGCCGGCCGGGCGCGTGTTCGCTATCGATCTGCTAGCGGTGCAGCCGATCCGGGGTGTCGAGATCGTGCGCGGCGATTTCACCGACACGCCGACCCGCGCCGAATTGTTGGCCCGCGCGCCGGCCGGTGCCGATCTTGTGCTCTCGGACATGGCGCCCAATATCAGTGGTATTGCTGATCGCGATCAGCGTCTGAGTTACGAGTTGGGCCTGCTGGCGGTGCAGTTCGCTGCCGAAGCGCTGCGACCCGGGGGACACGTGGTGTTAAAAGTGTTCCAAAGCGACTGGGTGGCCGAGCTTCGGGCCTGTATGGGCGAACTTTTCACCCAGGTGGTCGTCCGAAAACCCGAGGCTTCGCGAGGCCGCAGTGCCGAGATCTTTCTGCTGGGCAAGAGCCTGCGACAGCGCGGCCCCACCGCTCCGCGGGAATCGGCATAGAATGGGGCGGCGGGGGTGCTCGTGTTGCGCTGTGCAAGCCCGTCAGATGTTTCCGGGAGCCGTCCGCGTTGTGGGCGCTCCCATTGACCGACAGAGGTAAACACTTGAACAACGTCGTCCGCAATATCGCCATATGGCTTGTCATCGCGCTGGTGATGATGGCCGTCTTCAACCAGTTCGGCGATCGTCGGGCGACGCAGTCGCAGGTCGAATACTCGCAGTTCATTGAAGAAGTGAAGGGCGGGCGCGTTGCCAAGGTCATCATCGAGGGCCGCGTGATCCGTGGCGTGCGCTCGGACCAGTCCTCGTTCACCACGTACACCCCCAATGATCCGTGGATGGTGTCGGACCTGCTCAAAGCCGGCGTCAAGGTCGAGGCCAAGCCGGAAGAAGAACCGTCTTTCCTCGCCAGTGTGTTTGTTTCGTGGTTCCCGATGCTGTTGCTGATCGGCGTGTGGATCTTCTTCATGCGCCAGATGCAAGGCGGTGGTCGTGGCGGTGCGTTCAGCTTTGGCAAGAGTCGTGCGCGCTTGCTCGACGAGAACGCCAACCAGGTCACTTTTGCCGATGTCGCCGGCTGCGAAGAAGCCAAGGAAGAGGTTGCCGAGCTTGTTGACTTTTTGCGTGATCCCTCGCGTTTCCAGAAGTTGGGTGGTCGTATCCCGCGCGGTGTGCTGATGGTCGGCAGCCCCGGTACCGGCAAGACCCTGCTCGCCAAAGCGATCGCCGGTGAGGCCAAGGTGCCGTTCTTCAGCATCTCGGGCTCGGACTTCGTCGAGATGTTTGTCGGCGTCGGCGCGGCACGGGTGCGCGATATGTTCGAACAGGCCAAGAAACAGTCGCCTTGCATCGTCTTCATCG
>CAZGBK010000017.1:0-29345 GCA_964524005.1 uncultured Enterobacteriaceae bacterium | reverse complement strand
CGTGGGCGCCGGCGTCGGGGCCGGGGTCGGGGCGTCGGTCGGTGCCTGCGTGGGCGCCTGGGTCGGGGCCGGGGTCGGGGCGTCGGTCGGTGCCTGCGTGGGCGCCGGAGTCGGGGCCGGGGTCGGGGCGTCGGTCGGTGCCTGCGTGGGCACCGGCGTCGGGGCCGGGGTCGGGGCGTCGGTCGGTGCCTGCGTGGGCGCCGGGGTCGGGGCCGGGGTCGGCAAGGTCCCGTCATCGACCTCTTGCCCAATGCCATCACCCGACTGAGGAACCCGGCGAATGGCCTCTAGAACTAGCCTTGCAAATGTACTGTCGATTTTCGAGCCGATGGGCAGCAAGGGCCGCAGTAGAGCCTGACCATTGGCATCGACGTCGGAATAGGTGAAAAAGGCATCGAAGCCCTGCGGTAACCCCCCCTGCAGCGCCTTCGGATCGTGTACCAGTCGCGTCATCACGCCATCGATCACGACTGTGACGGCGGCCTTCTTGTTTGCATCAACCTTGTTCTCGAATTTGATCAGCCTTGAGATCTCCTTGGCTACCGCCTTTTCGACCTTGGCTTGCATCTTTGCTTGGGCACGTGCCGGGACCTTGTCCTTCACAGGTCTGACCGCCGACGCGACGAACAGAAGATGTTCGCTGACATTCTGTTGGTTGAAAGGAAGGAAACTTGCTGTGGACATGACCGGGCTCCCTGACGCTGACCGAGCAGCGTAAAAACGACGGAAGGCGACAGGGATGGCCCTGTCGGCAGCCCGGCCGTCTACAGGAGACCCGCGGCTTTCCGGCCCCACGTCGCCGCGGGTGTGGCAAGGAGGCGGATTCTAGATTCAGTCCCGGTGACATACATCAGCCAAATGAACTAGCGCTGACGGGGGTCAAGCGGCAGCGCTATCCACCAGATTGCTTACGACATCCGCCGCATCGCGCAGGGTGCCCGGCGCAAGATGGGCGTAGCGCTGGGTGGTACGGGGGTTGGTGTGCCCCAGAAGATGCTGCACTTCGTACAGGCTGCGTCCGGCATTCACCAAGAAACTGGCATAGCTGTGGCGCAGGTCGTGCAGGCGCAGATGCGGCAAACCGGCACGCCTGCGGATGCGGTCCCAGGCCTGGAATACACCGGTCAGTGGCCGGCCGGTGCGTGGCGCCGGCAGCAGCCACGGGCAGCCCGGCTCGCGCGGCAAACGACGAATGCATTCGATAGCGCGGCTAGACAACACGACGTGCCGGCTGCGACCTGACTTCGACAGCGGCACCCGCAAGAGGCCCCGTTGCAGGTCGACGTGTTCCCAGCGGGCGTTGGCAATCTCGCCGCGTCGCGCGCCAGTCAGCAGTAGCAAGCGGCAGAGTTCCGCAATCGATCGGTTCGCTTCCGAATCCAGCACCGCCAGCAGGCGCTGCATCTGTTCAGCATCCAGAAAACTCTCGCGCACCGCCTGATCGGCCAGTGATGGCACCTTGCGCACCGGGTTGGCGCCGTCGGGTAGCTGGCCCCAATCGATCGCCCGTGCGAACACAGCACCCAATAGCGCTAGCCGCCGATTAACCGTGCCCACGGCCGCCCCCTCGGCGAGGAACTGGTGCTGCAGGGTGCGGATATCAGCGTTGGTGATGCGGGCCAGCGATACCGCCCCCAGCGCAGGCAGCAGGTGGTTGCGCAGGATCGACTCGTCGGTCTTCCAGCTGCGCTTGGTCGCTTTGACATGTGGCAGATAGTGCCCATCGACAAAGCGCAGCAGCGACATGTTGCCGGTGCCACGACGACGTTCCCAGGCCGGGTCGCGCCCGGCACGGACCAGTTTGCAGACCTCCCAGGCGGCGGCGCGTGCCTCGTTGGCGCTGGTCTGAGCGGCGTCGGCCAGCACCATCTGCCGGGGGCTGCCGTGGACGTAGTAGCGGATGCCGAACGAGGCCCCGCCCGAGGGACGTACCTCGAGATAAAAGCCGATGAGTTCGGGATCGAAAAATTTCACCGGGCGCGTTGGAAGAGCCTGCCTGCACTGCTCCAACAAGGCCTGTGAAACAAAGGCTTGCGCCAAGGCTTCCTCGAAAAAACAAGGTCGGACATCGCCGAATCTGAACCACCGCAGGCTCAAAACACGAGCCGATAGCGGGTGGGGCCTCGCGGAGGTCGGTCACTACCGTGACTTGCGCACGACCTGCGCGACGGCGGCCTTGTTAAAGCCTTGTTTTTACGCCGGGGCCGAATGATTGCCTGCAGTGGCACTGCAAGTCAAGCGGTTGCGAACAAGGCCGGTGGTTGGTCCCGCGGTTGTCCGCGCCAGAACCGGTCTCTGCCCTGCTGTGCAGCGCCCGATTGATCAAGAACACATTTTCGACAGGAGCACGACATGCCCGTTTTTACCAATGATCTACAGGTGTCTTTTGCCAACCGAACTGAGAAGCAAGCGAAAGCGCTGATCAAGCGGATGCAGTCCTTCGAGAAGAAGGTCCAAGCAAACAAGAGCGCCTCGATCACCATCGACGGCATCAAGTACACGTTCAAGAAAGGCGTCGATGCCCCTATCGCGGATGTGCGCTTCCTGGTCAACGGTGAGCTGCAGAATGCTTTTGGTCTGAACGCCGCCACTGTGGTGAGGCTTGACAATCTGGGGGCCACCAGCCGCCAGCTGACCATCAACCAAGACAGCATAGTGGGCAGCTCTGGGGCCGATAGTTTCACTGGCACCGTGACCACGGCCTTCCAAGGCAATGGCAACCCCACGACATTCAACCCGGGCGATATCGTGAACGGCGGCCTTGGCGCCGACACGTTGCGTCTTTTCATGGACCGTGGCGGCGTTGCCGACGGTGTCGACGTTCTCGGAATCGAGACGTTGGATGTTCGCCTCAACGCGACAGGCGTGGTTGGCCCGACCGTGGTTCGCATGACAGACTGGGACAACAGCCTCACGCGCGTGCTTGTGACCGGCGTCGACAATGGCGCGGTCCAAATTCTTGACCAGAAAACGGTCGCCAGCGTGGTCATCACCGACAATGGAACGTCGAATGCCGCGACGTCTTACCAGCTTGGATACGCAGCCGGCGTTCTCGCTGGCAACGCCGATACCCTCAGCATCACTGTCGACAACCTCAGTGGCGGGGAAGACGGCGCTGCTGACATCGACGTCGACGCGGGTGTCGAGCGCATCGACCTGGTGGTGCTCGATCGTGTCGGCGGCTCTAGCAACCTCGACCTGAATTCTGCCGGTACAGGCGACATTCGCGTCGCCGGTGGTCGCGCCGGCCAGGCATTCAGCCTGAATGCGAATGACACCGCAGAGCGGGGCTCATTGAGCGCTGCCTCGTTCGCCGGGAACATGACCTACACCAGCGGCCGCACCTTTACGGCCGCTTTCGGTGCGGGCGATGACACCGTGACGATCTCGGGATGGGCCGATACCGCTGGGTCTTCCTACAATCTTGGGGCCGGCACCAACAGCCTCAACATCACCACTGCGCTGGCTGGCAGCGTCACTGGCGGCTCGGGCAACGATACCGTCACCACTGTTTCGACTGCCGCCGGCAGCTCGATCGATGTCGGCAACGGCACAAACAGTGTGACCACGGGCGCGCATGGAGGCTCGATCGTTGGCGGAACCGGCGACGATACTGTCTCGATCACCTCGACCGCTGCCGGCAGTGTGATCAATGTCGGCTCGGGAACAAACAGCGTGACCACCGGCGCCCACGCCGGCTCGATCACCGGGGCTGGCGGCAACGACAGCGTGACGGCCACCTCGACCGATGCCGGCAGTTCCATCAGTGTCGGTGATGGCATCAACAGCGTGGTGATCACTCAGGAACATGCCGGTTCGGTCACTGGTGGCAGCGGGGCTGACACCGTGAGCGCTGGCTCGATCGCAGCGACCGGGTCGGTAAATGTCGCGGCGGGCATAAACCTTGTCGGCGTGCTTGGCTCGATCGCGGGCTCTGTCACCGGCGGCTCCGGTAATGACACCCTGGTCGTCGTAGACGGCGATATCAACAGCGCGGCCCGTGTCAATCTGGGTGACGGGAACAATACGGTCGCTGTGGGTTTTCGACTTAACGATGACGGTACATGGACGTTTGGCTCGGGCAATGACATCGGTGATACCGCGCAACTGACATTCGGCAATGGCAACAACCTTGTCGTCGTGCAGAACGATATCGAGGACAACGCTTCGCTGACCTTCGGCACCGGCAATAGCCGTGTCTTTGTTGGCGACCAGATTCAAGATAACGCCTCCATCACGTTCGCCGGCGGCAACAACGAAGTCCACATTCTCAAGTTCTACGAGGCTGAAGGCTCGAACGCGGACCTCGTTGCCCTGACGGCGTTGGACGAAGAGGGTGACGGCGACATGGATGGCGGCACCGTCACCTTCAACGGCAACGGCAGCAACCTCATGGTCGTCGCTCGGGACGTGGAATCGGGCACCATCGTTTTCGGCGGTGGAGCGAACACGCTTAGGGTCGGCGATGACGTCGAGGCTGGCACCCTTACCTTCGGTAACGGTGGCAATACCGCCTCGGTGGATGGCGATATCAATGGGGGTGCGACGTTCACTTTCGGCACCGGTGCCGACACGTTGACGGTTGGTTCCACCCGCGACAGCGCGGACATCGATGGCAGAGGTACCCTGACCACCATCAACATGGGTGGCGGTAACGATACGGTCACTCTGTATTCGCAAGATGGGTGCGACGACGCTGTCGTCGGTTCTGGAGCCACCATCGATGGCGGCGCTGGCACCGATGACGTGTTCAACTTCCGCGCTGGCGGCGATAGCTGTGACGACACCATCGACCTCATCGCCCGCACGCAGCGACAGGAATTCCATCTGACCCTGGACCAGACCTACACGATCGGACAGGTAGTGAGCGTGACAGTCGGTAGCGTCACGGTGACCTACACTGTGCAGGCGTCGGACTTTACGCAGGGCATCACCGACGTCGAAGTCCGTGACAACGTCGCGGCTGGGCTGCGGGCGGCAATCAACGCCAGTGCCCTCGGCGACGACTACAACGCCACGGTGGGCAGCTCGAACAACATCATCGACATCGAGGCCAAGAGGCTGGATGTACGGGATGTCACGGTGACATCTGGTTCCGGCACGGTCACCAGCGTTCAACTGTCGGATGTCGGTATCACCGGCTTCGAGACCATCAACCTGATCTCTGTCAATAACGGCGAGGACGACTTCGCCGACATAGTCGCCGATTTCGGTCTGATCTCGGGCGTAACGACCGCGATCAATATGGACAGCGAGTCGGCGCTGACCGACGCCGAGACGCTTGGCGTCGAAGGTGCAGACTTTGAGTCTGGCGAGGTCGTGAGCTTTACGCTGACCAATCTCAGCCGTGCCGAGAGCCGCCTGCTCTCGATCGAGGCTGACGAGGTGACGGCCCAAGGCGACCACCAGGCTCTACGCATCACCATCGGCAGCTCGGACGAAGACCATGCCATTGGAGATGTCATTACGGTGACGTTGGGCGACACGACCGTCGAGTACACCGTGACAGCCGCTGACTTGGCGGGTGCCGATGCGGCCGCCGATTCGATCAATATCGCGCGCAGCCTCGAGGGCGCCCTAGCCGCCGCAGCGTCTGCCGCAGGCTTCACCTTCGTGAACTCTGGCGGAAACACCGTCACGTTGGTTGGCAGCAGCACCCAAAATAAGACGTTCAGTCTCGCCACCACCGGGTCGGGCGACTCAATCGCCCAAATCGTTTCGGCGGGCGCCGACGACGACGAGGTGGGCGATGTGTTCGTTCGTGCGTCGATCGACGCCGAGGAAGATACCGCCAACGATACGTTGACGCTTGCCATCAATGGTCGCGGCAATTTCGACCTCGATCTGTCACTGACCGCCAACGAGGAAGGTGCGGCCAACGGCTACGAACATGTCGAACTGAACGTTCGCGACAACTTCAGTCACTTCATCGACTTTGTCGACAACGGACTCGCTGACGCATTCGAGCAGACCCACACGCTCACCCTGACCGGTGGTGCCGCAAACCGTCAGATCTATCTCGACAACGTGATCGCGGCGACGGTGGACGCCAGCACCAGCGCCGCCGATCTCACCATCCGCATGGTGGGTAATAACGACGCGTCGTTGAATGTCCGTACCGGCTCCGGCGACGACACGCTGCTGCTGCAAGATTCGGGTAACGAGTTCGCCTTGGTCGAGCTGGACGACACGATCGACCTGGGTGGTGGCTACAACACATTGGTGATGGACGCCCACAACATCGACAACCGCACCGAGCTGCGCGACCTAGAGGGTCGTACCGAGTCTTACGGTGGCTTCGGATCCGACAGTGTCGCGGACGATAACGCATACGCCTTCGCTGACCCGGCCGATGTCAACGATGACTACACCCGCGGTTTGAACGTGCTGCGTGACCAAGACTTTACGACTGTCCGCAATGTTCAGAAGCTTGTTCTGGGGACCGAGGGGCAGGTCGAAGACGTTTTCGTCGATGCAACTACGCCGCGTCGCGATCAGAACAGCTCGACGTTCAGCCTGACATTCGACCGACGTGCCCACGACGCGGGTATCCGCGACGTCGTGCTGACTGACAACCAAACGGGGGTCACTTCGATCGATGTCTCCCGAGGGTCCGGGGGCAACACGTGGGTTGATGGTGACGTGATCCGCGTCGTGATTGCCGGCACGGCTGTCACGTATGAGGTCGAGGGGCTGAATGGCGACCCCACCGACGATGGTCCCGAGGTCGCGACGCAACTGCTTGCCGCACTCCAGGCGGTCGCGGACAGCGATTTGGAGGCGTTTCTTGCAGCTACGGAGGCCAGCGTATCGGGTGGTTCGATCGTCTTCGGTAACATCGATGACGGTCTGATCTACGCGGAAGCCGTGGGGGTGGACGGGGACTACCAGCCGCTGCAAGTCAATGGCCGTAACCTCGAAGACATGACGGTGACCTTCGGCGAAGCCTACGGCTCGGACGACTCGGTCAGCGTGACTACGTACAACGAAGTCACCGACAGCGATATCGACCGCCTGGATGTGATCAACGACACCAACGGTGCTGCGCTGACCGTGAATGTGCGCGACATCGACATCCGCGATCGTGATCTGGTGCGCGATCTGTTCTTCGGTTTGGACACTGCCAACACGGGCGACCCGGAGATGGACAATTACCCGAACGTGCCCGTACAGGACCCGCGTGAGGACAACGGGGATCCGCGTGATTACACGGACACGGTGTCGCGCGTCCTGGTTGCGGGCCATCGCGATTCGGTCGATACGGTGAATGTGTTGACGACAGCCCTGTTGTCCACCGACCTTGAGGGTTTCTCAGCGGGTCACGTTCTCCGGATCAACGGAACGTTCATCGACGCCGTCAACGTGACAGCCGATGCGGGGTTCGAGGGTGGCGAGGGTGCCTTCCGTGAGTTCGTGCTCGATGTCAACAACGATACCGATGACGAAGAAGGCGTACAGCTGCTCACGTTTGATGCCTCGGGGGCGGTTGGTGATGGCCTCGAAGGCGGGGTCGGCCTGCATGTGGCGACGGTGTTCGAGGACTTCGCCTTTGGTAACAACAGCACCTTCGACCCCGATTTCCTGGATGAGGTGTTCGGCGTGTCCGACGGGGATGATCCGCTTGAGTTCTTGCCCGTCTCTGCAGATGGCGCCTTGGTCTCGGCGACAAACCAGGCTAGCGTTCGTCTGGATGTGACTGGCAGCGCCGGCGACGACTTCCTGGTCGGCGGTCGCTTCAATGACATCATTCGCGGTGGCGACGGTGCCGATGTGCTGATCGGCGCAGGCGGTCGCGACACGCTGGAGGGCGGCGCTGGTTTCGACGTACTCCAAGGTGACCTGGTCACTGCCGAGAACGAGGTCACCCAAATCTCGTTCGCCGGTAACTACGACGAGGGCGACGTCGTGAGCCTGGTTGTCAATGGCGACACCTTCAGCTTCACCTTGCCGGCCAACGGCGGTACCGAAGCGTTTGCGGTGGCTAGCGGCGCGTTGGTGGTGAACACCTTGCGTGACCAGATCAACGATATCGAGGGTGGTTCGGACGACTTCACTCTGGCCATCGACGACGATGAGTGGACGATCGATGTGAGCAATGCCGCGGGCGCTGTCACGGTCGAGTTCTTCATTGACGGCCGCAGGTTGACCGCATCAGGAACCGATGCCAGCACTCTAGCCGCGAATATCTTGTCGGTGATCGATGCTGCCTCTGCATCCGACACCGCCCAGGATTTCCTGATCGCCGACGCTAGCCCAGGTACCGGGGCCAGGGTTATCGTCGAAAAAGCCTTCTCCATCACTGGTCTCGCTCAGATCGGGGGTGCTGGCAACTTAGGGGCGGCGACCATCACGCGGGCCGACAACGGGACCAACCTGTTCCTCGTCAATCTGATCGCCGGCGCTGATCTGAATGTCACTGCCGAGATCGATAATTCGGCGGGGATCGCGGATGTGCCGCAGATCTACGTGATCGATAGCAGTGTCGATCTGGACAATGATAGTTCTGCAGAAGGTGGCAATGGCCAGCGCGAATTCGTGCTGGTCATCGGTGGCGAGACGTATCGCTATAACCCCGGTGAGGCCGGCTCGGCTGCCCAAGAGGCCGCTATTGAGCAAGTCCTGGGTGCCACCGACTTCGTCTATAACGGCACAAACGACACCATCACCATCACGGGACCGCTGACCGGGGCAAGCATGCCGCAAATCCAGCAGGCGTATGTTGAGCAGGTTGGTGGGGGTGATGATGCTCTCGCGGTCGGTTTGACCTTCGGTGCAACCGTCATCGTCACTGACGCCGTTCAAGCGGCCGAAAGCCAAGACGCCCCGACCGTGTCGATCGTCCAAGAGCGCTTCACCGTCCATGCCGACCAGGACACCCTGATCGGTGGGGAAGGCAGCGACCTGTTCCTCATCAACAAGTCGAGCGAGGCCGACACGATCGCCGAAGCGTTGCTTGAGATGGACACCATCGAAGGCTTGCAGCTGGGCGAGGACGGAGATGCGGTGCTGCTTGGCGCATTTGCCTTCAATGCCGATCGCCTGTTGTTCCTCGATGCAAGTTCCGACGCTCTAGATCTGGAAGGCGGTCCCTTCGGTCCGTTCGGGGACGTCGCCCCGCTCAACGGTATCGACTTCTTCGGGCCCAGCAGTTATGGCGCTGGCTACCACTCCTACTTCCTCGAGGCAGGCAATCTTGCCCAGATGACGCAGGTCGTGAACTTTGGCGCAGTAGCGGCCATGAACGGTAGCGCGCCGAACCTGGCCGCAGCAGTCAGCGGTCTGTTCGCCGAGAACAATGTGTTCGAGCAGAGCGGTAGCGCTGCAACGAACGCGGCGGGGCTGTTCTCGTACGGCGGCAGCACCTACCTGATCGCGGTGGGTGATACCGCTGGGGCGTCGTTCGGTGCCGACGACTACATCGTCAAACTGGTTGGCGTGACCGGGACTCTCACTCTCGAGAACCTGGGCTTCGTCCAGCTGACGTAACAAAGTGGCGGTTGCGGGAGGGGAGCGCTGCGTGGGCTCCCCACCGCTCAGGTCTGAAGGCCCGTCTGCTGACGGGCCTTTTTTTAACGGCAAGGGATCGATGACAGCATGGATGGGACTTACGTTATCCCCGATGTATTGACGGCGCAGGAGGTCGAGGCGCTGCGGCAGAAAGTCGCCGAGTTCGAGTTCGCTGATGGCCAGAAGACCGCCAGTGGCATGGCCAAATCGGTGAAGAAGAATCTTCAGCTCACCGCTCGCGAAGCGCCCGAGCTGATCAAAGAGCTGGCCATGAAGGTCGCGTCCTTGAAGCCGGTCCAGGCGCTGGCCATGCCCCGCGCCCTGGTGCGGATCATGATCAGCCGCTATCACCCCGGCATGGCTTATGGCACCCATACGGATGCCGCCGTGATTGACGGTCATCGCTCAGATGTGTCGTTCACTTTGTTCTTGTCGGACCCGGAGAGCTACGCGGGCGGAGAACTCGCGCTCGAGACGCCCTTCGGTGAGAAGCGCATCAAGCTCAAGCCCGGCAGCATGGTCGTCTACCCGACTGGCGTGTTGCATCGCGTCACCGAGTTGACATCGGGGGAGCGGCTTGCGGTGGTCGGGTGGTTCGAGTCGCGCATCCGCGATGCGCGCAAGCGGCAGATCATCATGGACGTCGAGGTCGCACGCAAGGCCTACCTGGACAAGGCTGGGCACGATCGTATCGCTGACCTGCTCTTGAAGACGTCGACCAACTTGCGGCGCATGTGGGACGAATGATCCTGGCCGAAGCGAGCCAGCCGGGGGGCTGTCGATCTTGAGCGTACTGATGGTGCTGGCCGGATACCGCGGCTCCGGTAAATCGACGCTTCTTGGCTTGGCCCATGCTCAGCGCGGACCGTTATTTGGCGACGCTTATGTAGACGCATTCGCCGCGACCTCGCCGCCGACTGCTGCGCGCGAGGCCGACGTCCCCTTCGAGGAGGCCATGCGGACGGGGAGCTGGCTGAGCGCGAGCCATCTACTGGGGCTTCTGGGCCAGGCCGAGATGCCAGCGCAGGCGGTCATCCACTGGGATTTCATCTCGCTGGTACAGATGATGCGTCACCTGCAGGACATGAGTCCTGAAAAGCTGGCGGGTCTGCTGGTCGACCGGGCTCGCGCCGAGGCATTGATCGGGCTGCAGCTGAAGGTGCTGGCGCAGCTTGCGGAGCGCTTCGATACGGTCAGCGTGACGACGCTGTTCTGCCCATGGACCGAGATCTGCCGGCGCGTGCAGCAACGCGCCTATGGGTCGGAGACACTCTCCTCCCACCTGTTCGATGCGCGGACCCCTGAGATCGGCCAACGCATTCATGGCAACCTGTATCGCGCATGGATGAAGCATCTCCCTAAAGTCCCTTGCGTGCGAAGGTTTGCCCGCTGGACCTCGGCTGTCGCGGCATGACAGCACCCAAGTCCAGACCCAAGAAGGCGCGACAGAGGCCAACCGATCGCCCGGTTGAAGCCAAGGCAGGCCCGTCGTCCTCGACCACGAGCGACACAGC
Organism: uncultured Enterobacteriaceae bacterium; assembly: GCA_964524005.1. GTDB lineage: Bacteria > Pseudomonadota > Gammaproteobacteria > Burkholderiales > UBA3065 > UBA3065. The sequence continues at coordinate 18,324 of CAZGBK010000017.1, read as the reverse complement.
CGGCGGCGACGCCATCGTCGTGTTGCGTCGCGCGATCCATCAGGATCGCCTTGGCCAGCGGAAAGCGGCCCTGCAACTTCTCGACCAGCTGCTTCGGCGTTCCGATGTGCCGCCACAAATCGTATTTCACGCCTGCAACCTGGTGTCGCGTCTGGAGGACAGCGATCGCGCGTGCAAACGCGGCGTCGAGGCATACCGGGCCATGGGCTCGCCGGTCGAGCAGGCAAGCGCCCTGCTGTATATCGCCCTGCGGCGTGCCGACTGGACCTTGGCCGAGTCGCTGATCGCCGACCTGAAGGCCGCCCACCAAAGCCGACCGGAAGCCGACCTGCTGGAAGGACCACGCACGCACGTGCTGTGGTGCGACGACCAGGCACGGAACACACGGGTGGTACAGGCCTGGCAACGACGCTCGCTGCCGCGACCTGCCCATGTCGTGCCACCGGACATCGAACCGCCCGCGGGTCGACGCTTGCGCATCGGCTATCTGTCGAGCGATTTTCGTGAGCACCCGACAGCGCGCTTACTCATGGGTGCGCTGCGCAACCACGATCAGACTCGATGCGAGGTCTTTCTGTACTGCTCGGGTTGGGACGATGGATCGCCGATCCGCAGGGCGCTGCAGCAGTGTGCATCACACCCGGTACGCTCGCTGGCAACGTTGTCCGATGCCGATGCTGCAACAGTGATCCGCTCCGACCGCATCGATGTGCTCGTCGAGTGCAATGGCCCCACCCGGGCGAACCGCATGGGCATCCTCGCCCACCGTCCGGCCCCCGTTCAGATCGGCTATCTGGGCTGGCCGGGCAGCTATGGTGGCGGTTCGGTGGACTACGTCATCGGCGATGCGATCACCATCCCCGATGACGAAGAGAAGCAATATCCCGAGCGGGTGATCCGCGTGTCGCCGGTCTACCAGATCAACGACTATGCCGCCCTACCCGACCCCGGGCGGCCTCCCAGACGCCCCAACGAACTGCCTGCGGGCGCGCCCGTGCTCGGGATGTTCAATGCCATCAACAAAGTGCGGCGTGAGGTGTGGAGAGTCTGGATGCGCATTCTGCTCGGCGCTCCCGGGTCCGTGCTCTGGGTGCTCGACCCGGGGCCCTCGGTCCGCGACGTGCTGTGGCAAGAGACGCAGGCCGCCGGAGTCGATCCGGTGCGCGTCATGTTCGCCGAGCGGCTGCCACAGGCCCAGCATCTCCAGCGGCTACGCCTGGTCGATCTGATGCTGGACCCATGGCCGTATGGTGGCCACACCAGCACCAGCGATGCGCTGTGGGCAGGTGTCCCGGTACTGGCGATGGAGGGCCGCAACTTTGTCGGGCGGGTCAGCGGGGCCTTGCTCAAGACCGCAGGGTTCGGCCAGTTGGTGATGCCCGACGCCGATACCTACGTGCACACGGCCGTTGAGTTGCTGAAGACGCCCGGTGCACTCGCTGACCTCCAACAGCAGGTGCGCAGCCGCGTGTCGGCGAGTGGCCTGTTCGATGCCACGCACCTGACGCGACAGCTCGAAACAGCCTATGCGACGGCCCTCGACCGCGCACACCGTAGGTTGGCGACGGTTCACATCCGCTGCCAGGCAGAACCCATGGCACGGCCCACTGCTCTTCCCCAGACCGCCAACAACAAGGACCGACGCATGCAGCCCCGCAGGATCAAACTACCCACGCTCGATATCGGCCTGGTGCCGATGTGGGACCACCTGATGAGTCGCGACAATGACTACCCAGGCTGCATCAATGCTGCTACACCGCCCAGCGCACCGCACTACCGCTACCTCATCTGCTCGACACCGCGCAGCGGTTCAACGCTGGTCGCCAACATGCTGGAACTGTCTGGTCAGGCAGGAAAGCCCCTCGAGTATCTGAATCGGAGAGCACTTGCAGCTTGGTTGCGCGCCAAAGGCACCGGCGATACGCTTGACCTCGCCGACTATCTGGCGGATATCGAGGCGCGCCGGACCTCGCCCAACGGCGTGTTCGGCATGAAAGCCCACTTCGACCAGGTACAGGCGCTGTGGCACGGCGACAGTGCAGGTCTGCGCGCCTTCCTCGAGCGCTTCGACGCCATCATCGTGCTGTCTCGCCGGGACAAACTGGCGCAAGCGGTATCGCTCTATCGGGCACAGGTGACCCAGGTCTGGAGCTCGAAGGACAAGAACTTCCTGGCGGCCGACGACCCCCGCCTGACCCTGCAACCAGCCTTCGACCCGGCACGGATCTGCAACGCGCTACAACTGCTGGTCAGTTCCGAGCAAGGGTGGGCGCAGGTGCTCAAGACCCGCTTCTCTGAGCCGGCCAGCGCCCCACTGACGGTCGTCTACGAGGACTTTGCTGCCGACATCCAGGGCATGTCGCGCAAGCTTCTCGATGCCCTTGACCTGCCGCAAGCCCCGGTGGCTGCGCAGCCAGAACTCCAGCCGCAGTCGTCAGGAAAAGACCCGCTACTGCCGCAGTTCATGGCCTTTTTGGGGATCCGGCAAGCATGATCGGCACCAAGCCGCGCTTCCTGCTTGGGGTCGGCGCCCAAAAATCGGGGACGACATGGCTCTACGACTATCTGCAGCGGCATCCGGCGACTGACATGGGCTTTCGGAAGGAGTACCACATCTTCGACGCGTTATATGTGAAGGAGCCGCAGATCGTGCGTGACTTCCTGCAAAGACGCCTCAACCGGCTGTTCGCCCCAAAAAGGCAAGGCGAGCCTCGTGTCAACCAGGCAGATATCGCCATCCTGAAGTTCCTCGGCGACCCGAACCTCTACTTCGATTATTTCGCCGACCGCGTCTCCAGGTCGCCCGACGTCGTGCTCACCGGCGACATCACGCCCAGCTATTCGGCCCTGCAAGCCACGCACCTGTCGTACATCCGCAGCAATATCGAGTCGCGAGGGATGGAGCCTAAGGTCGTGTTCCTGATGCGCGACCCCGTCGATCGCTGCATCTCCTGCATGCGCATGGACCTGCGCAACGCCAGGCGAGATCGGGATTGGGACGCGGCCACCGAGAACCGCGTCCTCGCCGAGCATTACAAGACCCAGCGGTACCAGATCCGTGGCCGCTATGACCGGACCATCAGCCAGCTCGAACGCGCATTCGACCCGGCGCAAGTGCATCTGGAGTTCTATGAGAACCTGTTCACAGAACCGTCGATCCGACGGTTGTGCGAGTTCCTTGATATCCCTTACCGCACACCCGATCTCAACCACGCGGTGAACGTGTCCCGGACCAGCCACCCGATCGACCCACAACTCATCGCCGAGATCCGTGAACACTATCAACCCGTATACCAGTTCGTGAGAGCGCGTTTCGGAGCCGACCAGGTCGATCGGCTGTGGCCGCGGGCAGCAGGCATGCTGGAAGCGCCGGCCGGGGCATGACGTCCCCTGCCGCGACCCGACCCCGACACCATCTGTTCTGGGTGGTCAACGGCGGGCGGATCGCGCATTACTGCAGTCGGAAGGCGCCGCAGGGGGCGCTTCCAACCACACCCGGAGTCGATATCTGGAGTCTGCGGAAGCAGTTTCCAGCACTCTCGCAATGGTTGTCGCTGCGACATGATCTCCACAGCGGCATCGCGGGGGGGCGGTCGGACATCGCGCGCGCCCTTCTGGAGTTCGACCGACCAGTCGAGCGACCCTCTCCGGCGATCCGACAGGCAATCCTTGGGGTGATGCGGCTTGGCCCCCAGCAGGCGCTGGCCGCGCTTGCCCACAAGCATGACAATACCGCGGCGGTATTGACGCCGAAGTTCCGATCGACCCTACGAGCCTTGCAGAACGCCTTCGACCCAGTGTTCGATCTGCCCTTTTTGACGTGTCAGCCGAATATCTATGTCTGGTTTCCGCCAGACCGAGGCGTGCACCGCAGAGCACTGGTGTGCTTCTGTACTAGCAGCAACACGTTGAACGCGACCCTGCCGGTGGCGCATGTCGCACTGGCCCGATACGGGTACCCGATCTGCTACATCTTCAATGCCCGGGGCCGCTTCACCTACCAAGGTCTGCCCGGCCATGACACTGACGACTCTGCACGCATCCTGAAGGAACTGCTACGTAAGCTCGGCCTGACCGAACTCTACGGCCTGGGCACCTCGCTGGGCGGTTACACGGCGGTGCGTTACGCCCACCCGATGGGTCTAAGACGGGTGCTCAACTTCTCGGGATGGCCCGATCAGGGAAGCGCCCCGGGGGCATCCGGCGATTGCATGACCAAGGCGGCAGGGGTTTACCCGCACAGCAATGTCCTGTCGGTCCTGTCGCGCAACGACCCAAACGATGTCACGATCATCGACGCGTACCGCAGAGCCGGATTTGCGACAGAGTTCAGTCTTCTGGAGTCGAGCACCCACGGCACATTCAGCGCAGCCATCATCGAGAACCGCCTGCAAGACCTTATCAATTGGTTGTTGATCGAGCACTGAAGATCAGCCCCATGTCGGCGAGTTGCTGTCGACCCAGATAACGCCGGCTGACAGGGCCGAGCACGCAGGTATCTGACAATCGCTGACCAGCGGCGGCCAGCATGCGGTACTCGATGGCCCCGTTCCAGTGCACGGCACGCTCGAGATTCTCTTTGACGACTTGTCTCCAGCCCGGATAGAACTTGAAATGCGCCAGCACCAGCTGGTTGCGGGCGCTCACCGGGACATTGATCCGGTGCGAGCCAACCGCATGCACACCCGGGCGCCATCGCAGCAAGGGGACCTTGTTGAGATTCGCGTATCGGTATGTCCGGAACTGGGGCAGTAGATCCGGATCGCTTTGCAGCAGCGTGTGGAACAGGCGGACCCGCACCGTCTCGTGGTAGGACAAGTTAGCGGGCATGCTGGCGCCTTCTGGCCAATCGACCTGGGTCAGGGCATCGAAGAACGGCGCAGCAGTGAATGGGTCGTCATGCCGACCCAACCGGTCGATGTCCGATAGATGCTGCGGGAAGAAGTCGATCATCAGACCGCGGCAGTGATCGAGCCCCTGTCTGTCGAGATCGATGCAGAACTCCTCGATCGTCTGGAATGCCGGCGGCAGTAGCAAGAACTCGTCGGCATCGACAGTGAGCACCCAGCGGTCGGACAGCAACTGACCGGGGACGACATGTTTGACCGCTTTGTGAAAAGGCACACCGTGGAAAGGCTCGCCAAACCGCAACTCGGACTCGAAGATTTCGCAGTCAGGCTGAGACAGCAGCAGTGCGCGGGTGCCGTCGGTCGAGTGATCGTCGAGGAATACGAAATGGCGGACACCGAGCGCCCGGTAATGCGATAGAAAATGGGGCAAGAAATACTGCTCATTGCGGACGATCGAGAACAGCGCGATGCCCGCCTTTACCGGCCGCGCCTGGGACAGCCGAGTCAACGGTATCTCAAGGTGGGTGTCCGAGGGTCTTGGAGCCGACGCAGTCACTGTCTTCTCCGCGCGGTCTGATGTCATTCCTGCTTGGAAGACATCACTCGCAAGGTGTCGGCGAGGGTCATCGCCTTGCCATCGGTGCCCCGGCCTTCAAGACGGTCAAGGTCGAGCTCGACGTGGAATGCCTCCTCGAGCGCCATCACCAGCGACATGAATTCGAGCGAGTCGATGCCCAGCGCTGGCAACGACTGGCCTGCCGCCTTTGCAGGGTCGATGTCCAAGCACAGATGTTCGACGGTGAAGGCCACCATCGCTGCGATGCGATCGTCTGGCAAGGTTTGGCTAGATGGGTCGTGGGTGGTCATGGGGAGTCTCTCCTCGGCTGCGGAAGGGCGGTCAGTACCGTATGTCTTAACAGCGGCGGCGGTGTGGCGAAGGTCTGTGGTTGAAGTGGGCGCTGCTGCAAAGCCTGCATCAGGGTATCGATGACTTTGACGGCGATCCGCATGCCGGCACAGACATGAGGGCCCGCACCGAAGGTGAAGTCAGAACCGGTTGGCGGGGGCGCCTGCCGATGTAGCAGATGCGGCGATATGTGCACGAGATCGCCGCTCTGCCACTGGAAGCCCGCGATTTCCAGGTCGTGTTCAAAGAGCCGACACTGCAACAAGCTGACCGGCGTCGTGGCCACAAGGACTGCTCGCGCATCATCGGGCTGCCTACCGTCCCGGATCGCCTGGAAGATACCCAGCAGGGCCGCCTGGGTGGCGTCACGGTTCATCATCAGAAGTGAAGACAAGGGCCAATACTCGTCGGTGTGGCGTCCGGCCATCGCGAGTCCTTGGCACACAAGCTCCTTGACCGTCGACAGCATCTGCTCCTGGCGTTGCAAGCTCGCAGCAGACGGTATCAACGTGAACAGCCCGTCCGGTAGCGGAGGCAGGTCGCGCCAATTTTTGCCGAGCTCGGTAGCCACCATGCCGCGGCCAAGGCGGTCGCTGAATTCCGATGCCCAGTGCGCTATGTCGATCTGCTGCTGCAGATGCAGATCGGCGACGAACTCACCGCACAACGGCCCGACCCAGTCGCTCAGGGCCGCCTCGACTCGCCGGTACAGCGGTGCCACCTGCAACCGCCCCTCGCGATGCCGGGCGCCATTCAAGGATATCGGCAGACGTCGCAAGGTCTCGGAAAGTACCGGCAGGTCCTCGCAGGTGAGTCCGGTCACCTGGCTGTAAAAGTCCCAGATCGAGGTCTGTCGCACATGCGGCGAGCGCAACACAGCTTCTGCGACCGCGGGTGCAAGCACCAGCAGGCTGCGCGGCGGACCGGCATCGATCACATGCACCGGTGTGTCGGCCGGCAGTGGCCGGCTGCCGTTGAGCAGGCGGACCAGGTCGAGCAGCGGGGATATCGTGGCACGGGAGCTCATGCTGCGACCCCGGGGTGCGCCATGCTGGCCGCTGCCGGGACCCCGCTGACGACGCGCTGCAGCGCACCCGAGCCGATGCGTGTGCGAGCATCGCCTAGCCACTCCCATTGCACACCTTGCTGCCAGAGCCGATGGTGCAGCGCCCGCAGATCGGGTGCTGGCAGACTTGCCGGCAGCGCATCGAAGCTGGCGCACCAGCGGTTGACGTCGGCTGCGGGGATCTGCAGCGAACCCCCGGCATCGAGAACGGACCTGGCCCACTGCAGCAGCTGCACACAGGCCTGCAAGCCCTTGGTGGTGCAGTCCGCGTAGGGGCAGGCGGTGTCCAGCAAGGGCGCAGGACGCCCAGGATGAGGCTTGGGGCCGGAGCCAGCGTCGGGGGCGGAGGCGGCGTGCACCGTCAGCGGGTAGTCGGGCAGGCCGAGCGCCGCCTGCAGCGAGTGCCAGGCAGCGGCCAGGGGCTGTTCACCCAGCCGGGCGAGGTCTTGGGTCTTGGCGCACCGATGCCAGTCCGCCAAGGACGCATGCCGGGCAGCAAACTGCTGCAGCAGCCTTACCGCAGCGGCCCACCACTGGCCGCGGCGCAGCGGGCTTGCATTGACGGTGGCCTGCACCCGCAGCCCGGCCCACGCGGACAATGGCGTGGCGCCGTACAAGGTCTGCAGCATCAGGTCGGGGTAGGCCGGTTCGGCAGGCGGGGAGTACGCGGTTGGGTCTTTGACCATGCGATAGCGCAGATTTAGAACGGGCCTGCTCAGGCCAGAGCGACCTCACCCGACACGGTGGCGGTCGCCAAGCCTGCCAACCGTATCACTTCGGCCGGCGCCCCACCAGAGTCGCCGATCCCGAACAGGGGCTCGAGCTCGGCCAACTGGGTCGCGGCCACTTTTTGAGCGCGCCCGATCACCTGTCCTGAGTCCACATCGAAGCCCTGCACCGAGAACGTCGGTTTGGACGCTTTGCCGGCTTGTAACAGCAGCTGATAGAGCGCATCGTCGGGCTGCGCCACTCCCACGATCAGCGCCTTGCCAGGACTCCACGACCTGCTGCCGACAAACAGCGCCGTGGCTGTGTCGGGGCGTTCTCCGGTCGTCACCAGGCCGGGGCTGACGAACCAGCCGCCGCTGACCCCTTGCCAGGCACTCAGGCCGACGGCGTCGGCGCCGCCTGCTACCCGCACGGCGGCATCGCCGACCAGACCGTCGCCGTTGAAATCGCCCCCGGCGGCGGCCTCGCGCGCCAGCAGTTCGCCCAATGCCAGCTTGCGCGGCTTGCCAACCACCGCCCCGGCAGGATCGACCGCCTGTTCGCTGAACTGCGCTTTGCGGCCCTCGCCACGTTGCAGCAGCAGCGACAGACCGTCGTCGCCAGCCACGTCGACGACCCGCGTAGCCTTGGGCAACTGCCAGTCCTTGCCGGCTGAGGTCAGGGGTAGAAAAGCCGGGGTCAACACATCACCGATCTGCAGGCCGGCGGCATCCAAAGCCAGACGACTGCCGAACAGGTACGCCCCCAGCTGTGCAGACTGCGCGATGCTTGTCGTCACCTGCGGCATGCCAAGATCGATGGTCACGCCAAAGGCCGCGCCGACAGAGCGATTGCCGACCGCGTCGGTCAGCTCCCAGGTCAGCTCGGTGCGTCCCTCGGGCAGCGGTGGGGTCTGTACGCTGTAGAAGCCTGGCTCGGTATTGCTCTCGCTGGCGGCCAGACGGTCGCCAAGCGACGTCAGCAGTACCGCCTGCAGGCCCGGCTCGGAGCGCAGTGTCACGGTCTGCACTCGCGCCGAGGTGATGCCATCGGTGGCCGAGAGCCCGGTATCTGGTCCGCTGGCCTGGGCCAGCACCTCGGGCGCGGTGGCATCGACAACAAACACCAGTGGCGCGCTCTGTGCACTGAGCGCGCTGCCGCTGCGGACTGCGGCGGTCAGCACATAGCGGGCGTCTGGCAGCGCGTCGCTCTGCCAGCGATAGCGCCCGGGTGTCAGCTCGACGGCACTGGCGAACACCGCGCCGTCGCGCAAGATGACCACATCGGCCCCCACCGGGCCGGCCACCTCCAGCACCAGCTGGGTCTGTCGTGTCGGACCTGCCGGCAGCGGCGACGACAACCGCAGGTTGCCGGCGTTGCCAGCCAGCACATCGTCGAGCAAAAACGCGCCGTCGCTAAAAGCCAGCACCTCGATACTGCGCAGCGTGTCGGTGCCACCAGCGTGACGCAACAGCACGTCGCCACCAGGCGCGCGCTGCAGCGATACCGTCTCCAGACGCTGTATGTAGAGCGCGGTGTCAGTACCACCACGGCCGTCGATGATGTTGCTGCCGCTGCCGCCGGTGAAACGGTTGTCGGCGGTGTTGCCCAGCAGTGTGTCGTTGCCAGCACCGCCAATGGCGTTCTCGATGACCGTGTCGTAAAAGATAAAGACTGTGTCCGGGTCGGACACGCGGCCACTCTGGCCGACCCGAAAGTATTCTTGCGGCAGCCCCAGACGCGACCACGCACCGCCCTGCAGATCGATGGTGGTGGCGCGTCCGGTGCCCTCGTCATCAAAGCGGATGGTGTCGTTGCCGCCAGTGTCGTACAGGGTCTCGAAGTAACGGGTGCCAGCGCGGAACGTATAAGTATCGTCGCCGCTGGCGTGACGGGTATTGGCGCCATACAGGTGCTGCAGGGCCAAGATGTCGTAAGCCATCGGCGTGGTGTTGTAGAAGCGATTCGCTTCGAAGGTGTCACCGACTTCGGGCAGGCTGTTGTAGCTCATCACCGTGTTCTTGCGCGTCTCCTGCGCGATCGGCAGGGTGATATCGCCCTCGAACGGGTGTTCCAGGCCCAGCCCGTGCAGAACCTCGTGAATCAGCGACATGTAGGTGAAGCTGCCGCGCAGCCCGAACTCGAAATCCGACAAGAACAACGTGTTCAGCCAGACGTCGCTGGCCGCCGGGTTGCTCGACGGCAGATACGCGTACATGAACGCGGTGTCCGGCTCCAGACGCGAGAATGCAAAGCGGAAGTCGCCAACCACGGTGGCAGTCTCGACGACCTCGGTGAAGCGGATATCGGCGACCTTCTCGAGCTCGGCCAATGCAGCGCGCACGTCGGCCTGTGCAGTCGGGCTGAGGCCCTGATACGCAGGGTGGAAGGGCTCGCCGTCGCCGTAACCGGGTGCCCAGCGCGAGCCGACGTCCGGAAAGCTGAAGGTGAACGATGTGTCGGTGTAGCGGCGGCCGGACAGCAGGGCATCGATACGGACGTCGCCGGTCGGCTGCAGGTCGAACACCGTGGTGGTGCTGTTGAAGGTCGGGGTGCTCACGGTCGCCGAGTGTTGTTCTATTGATTCTGAGTATAGGCCTGGCTGCGGCTGTACTCGATATCGAAGTGGCGGGTCTGGGACCAGCCAGCCCATCAGCGACTTGCAGGTATTGCCGCCTGGCTCCCGGCAAGCACTAAAATACCGGCATGATCACGCGCCCCAAACAGCTCTCCGACCCGGTCGTCACCTTTGTCACGTCGGCAGGCAGTATCGACGTGCAGCTCGATCCAACCAAGGCGCCCATCAGCGTTGCCAACTTTCTGCGCTACACCGATGCCGGCTTCTACGACGGCGTGGTCTTTCATCGCTTGTTCAAGCCCACCGGCAGCAACCCGGCTGTGGTGGCGCAGGCCGGCCTGCTGGCGGCCCAGGCCGATGGCAGCTTCACTGCAAAGTCGCCGCTGTTCGGACCCATCGCGCTGGAGTCGCAGAACGGGCTGAGCAATATCCTGGGGAGCATCGGCATGGCGCGCACCAACGTGCCCGATTCTGCCGCTGCCCAGTTCTACTTCAACACCGCCAACAACGCCGCCGACTTCGACTTCCGTAGCGCCGAACAGCCTGGCTTTGCGGTGTTCGGCCAAACGGTGCGCGGCCTGGATGTGCTGGCCGGGCTCAGCCAGGCCGACACGCGGGCGGTGAACGCCGGCACGCTGGGCGTGCTACAAGACTTTCCGGTGCAGCCAGTGCTGATCCAGACTGCCCGCTCGACGCAGTTCTTTGCCAACAAGCGCAAGGACTACAGTATCAGCGCCAGCGGCGACACCTTGCTGGTGCAGCCGCTGAAGGGCAAGGACAAGACCCCGGTGTCGGTGGCGTCGATCGACCGCCTGCAGTTCCGGGACACTTCGCTGGGTATCAACGAACAGCTGCGCGGCGAGCTGTCGACCAGCGCGGTGATGGGCGTCGCGCAGCGCGACAACCTGCGTATCATCGCCGCCGACACCGCCGACGAACTGTTCACGGCCGGGCGCAACAACATCATTCTCGACGGTGGAATGGGCCGCGATACGCTCACCGGTGGTGTCGGTGTCGACCAGTTCGCGTTCACGACAGCGCTGGACACAAAAAACAACGTTGACACCGTGGTCGGCTTTGACTCGGCGCAAGACCGCATCCTGTTGGGCCTGAACATCTTCAACGTCTACACCGACGCGGGCGCACTGCCAGCGGCCGACCTGGTGGTGGGCAGCAAGCCCGTGGCCCGCGCCGCCAACCACCACCTGCTCTACAACACCCGCAAAGGTGAACTGGCCTACGACCCCGACGGCAACGGCAAGCAAAAGCCGGTGGTGTTTGCCAAGCTGGTCGGCACGCCGACGCTGGACGCCGGCAACCTGGTGCTGTTCGACCCGGCAGCGATCTAGTTCTGGGCCACCCGCAGCACGCCGAGCTTCACCAACCACGCCAGCGCGCGGAACACCGCTGCTTGCCGCTGCGGCGCCACTGTGGCCACCAGCTCGCCAGCCGGGCGCGGGCCGGCAGCCGCAGCTTGCAGCACCAGCGCCACCTCGTCGTCTGTGGGCAGCACCAGCCTGGCGAAATCGACCATCTTCAGGCTGCGGTCGGCCGCCACCTGTTGCGCCGCGGCCTGCCAGCCGGGGGTGGTCAGCGCGAGCACGGTCTGCGGCGTCAGCGCGTGGGTGGAGTAGGCGGCAAAGGCATGGAACGGGTCCATGCGGGCCGGCCACGGCTGCAGCAGGGGCGGCGCGGCCCCGGCCCCCTGCGACTGCGCTGCCTGCAGCTGCGCCGTCCGCAGCTCGGCCAGCTGCGCCCACAGCGCCTCGTACTGCGGAATGATCGCCGCCCAGTCGTAGACCTGCCGCGCCCGCTCGCGGCCGGCCTCGCCCATCTGCTGGCGCAGTTCCGGCGACTCGAACAGCCGCACAAAGGCCTGCGTGGTCGCCTCGACATCCACCGCCACCAGCGTGCAGGTGTGGCCGCAGTACATGTCGTAGGTGTCGATCTCCAACGCGTGGCGGGCGGCCAGGTCGCCGCCCAGGCCGGCTGGCGGCATCAGCGTGGGCACGCGGAAACCGTCGACGCCGTCGCGCACCGTGTCGCGGTAGCCGTCCCAGTCGGACACCACCACCGGCAGGCCGGCGGCCATCGCCTCGATGGGAACGATGCCAAAGGTCTCCTGGATGTTGTCGGAGAGGCTGCAGAACACATCGGCGCCGGCCCAGGCGGTGGTGCGCGCGGTGGCCTCGCGGCCGTCCAGCGTCGCCACCCGCACCGCCGGGCAGGCCGCAGCGGCCGCGCTGGCGTAGGCCTGAGCGATGAAGTCGTTGGCGTGCCAGCCGCATTCAACCAACACCACCTGCTTGCCGGTCTGCTCGGCGGCCGCCTGCAGCGCGCGGTACATGGCCAGCGGATGGGCCTTGGCGTGGAAGCTCAGGCGCCCCATGAACAACACCACCAGCGTGTCGTCGTCGGCGCCCAGCGCGGCGCGGGCAGCGGCCCGCTGCTCTGGCGTGAAAGCGAAATCGGCGGTGTGGATACCCAAGGGGATGACCGGCAGCTGCGGCAGCACCAGCCGCTGCACGCCCAGCCGCTGCACCAGGTAGTCGGCCTGCGCCTGCAACAGGCGCTGCACGTTGTCCTTCACTGCGGTGCTGGTGCAGATCAGCGCATCCCAGGGCTGCACCGGGGCAGTCAGCAGGGCGGCGATCGCGTCCATGGCGCCGGCCGACGAGGTGGTGTGGGTGATACCGCACAGGCTCCAGGCGGTGTGCGCGGCGGCGCGCTGGGCGGCACCGGCGGCAGTGCCCGTGGCCGCGCCGCCGGCCACCGCGCGGTGCCAGGCGTGTTCGCCGATCCCCGGGCCGGGGTAGTAGATGCAGCCAGGCTGCGCCAGTGCACCCAGCTGCGCGGCCTGCACCGCCCGCACCGGCTCGTGGCGGCCCAGCGCACGGGCGGTGTCGGCAAAATGCTGGGCGTGCTCGGGCTTGACCACCTGCAGCCACAGCTCGCCCGGCTGGCTGTGCAGCAAAAAACCGCGCAAGAAGGACTCGCCGGCGGCGTTGCGGCCCATCAGCTTGGGCCCGCTGGTGGTGTAGGCCTCGGGGTGGTAGTAGAGGGCGGCGGTCATGGCAAAAGTGTATCCCCGTCGGTGGGTGCTGATCCCACCTCCAGCGCGCAGTAAGTTCGCAAAAGCGTCAGGAGCTGTTCGATGCGCTGCGGCGGCAGCGCGTCCGCCGCCTGCCCGCCGCCAGCCATAGAGGCACCCCGCAGCGCCCGGTTCACCACCTGCAGGTCGGCGATGCGGTCGAACGGCAGGCCGCTGCTCAGCAGCTCGTCGTCGTGTACCACCACCAGCAGCGCCTGCAGCGTGCGGTCGAGCAACAGCGCCCGGCACACGCCGTACAGACCCGGCTCGCGCAGCTGCAGGTGGATGGGGCCGTCCGCTCCCCGCGCCGACGTCGCGTTGCACAGGCAGGCCGCCACCCCCTCGGCGTGCAGCGCCCGCAGGCGCGCCGTGCCCTGCTGCAGCGCCGCGGTATCGCCCACCAGCACCTCGATGCGGATCCGCCCGTCGCCGGGGACCACTCGCCGCAAGAACTCGCCCATGCGCGACCGCGCCGCCAGCGTCGCGCCAAAATGTGGCCGGAAGTTCACCTCGGTGACGACGCCGCCGGTCGCGTACCACGGCTGGGCGATATCGCTGGTCATCAGGTCGATGCCGGCGTTGCCCAGCCCCAGCGCACGGGCGGCGCGCTCGGCCAGCGCACGGTTGGCCGGCGCCACGCGGTCGGTGACGTCGACACTGGTCTCGCTCCACTCGGTGCTCTCGATCACCCGCAGCCGCACCACCGCGCCCTGGGCCGGGACGGTGTCCAGGCTGTAGCCCTGCAGCTGCAGGGCGGCAAGGGTCTGCGCGTCGGGCTCGACGGTCTTCTTGCGCAGCCACGACGGCGCGGCGGCCTGCGCGGCACGGTCGTGCTCGAGCAGCGTGGCGATGCTGTGCTGGCCGTCGCCAGTGAGCGCCCGGGCGCCGCGTTCGACGCAGTACAGGAAGCGCCCGCCGGCCACCAGCAGCCGGTAGCAGGGGCCGACCACCTGGCGCTCGACCAGCACGTGCGGCGACAGCCGCCGGGCCTGGGTGTAGGCGGCCTGCAGCGCCTGCGGCGTGTCGATGCGGGTGGTGACGCCTTCGCTGCGTTCGCGGTCGGCGGGCTTCACCACCACCGGCCAGCCAAGCGTCTGCGCCACCTGCAGCGCCTGCTCGGCTGAATCGACCAGCTGGTGATCGGGCACCGGCATGCCATGCAGGGCCAGCACCCGGGCGCAGAGGTCTTTGCGGTTCGCGGCTTCGGTGCCGACCGCCGAGTCGGTGTCCAGCGCGCTGCGCGACACCACCCGGCTGTGGGCGCCCCAGCCGAGCTGGTAGCTGCCCGCCCCCAGGTGCCGCACCGGCAGGCCGGCGGCCAGCGCAGCGTAAATGATCGGCACGGTCGACACACCACCCCGCGCCGCCGCCCGCACCGGCTTGACGATACGCCGCTGTACGGCGCGGTCGATCTGCTGGCGGCTGGGCCGCCGCGCGACCGGGCCGGCCAAGCCGCGCACCAGCGTGTCGGCCAGCTGCAGCGACTGCTTCAGCAGGCCGGCGGGCAGGGCGTCGTAGAAGGGCACGGCGACGCGGCCGCGGTAGTGCCCGGCGGCGTCGTCGTGCAGCTGCAGTGCCAGCACTGCCCCGGGCGCGAAGCACGGCAGCAGGCCGATGCGCAGCAGTGCGGCATTGGCCAGCAGCACGCGCTGCAGGCAGGCCGCGGCGAGGTCGTGGGGTGTGGCGCCCGGACCGGGTGGGGGTGGCAGCTCGGCGGCGGGCACGTCCAGCAGATCGACCAGCACGGCATCGACCGCGGCGAGGTCGGGCGGCGTGTCGCCGCTGGCGGGCAGACGCAGGTCGAGTGTGACGTCGAGCGTGGGCAGCGGCAGGCCGTGGCGGTAGGCGATGGTGGTCACGGGGTGCATCCTGGGTTCAGGGGCGGCTGGTGCTAGGGCCGGCCTTCAGGCAGCGCACCATGCGCAGACCCCAGCGCATGCCCAGCCGGCCGTTCGGGGACTTATCCAGGCAGGTGCTCTGCCGCGAGCCCGCGCAGGGCGTCGTCGGGCAGCGGCTGCTTGCTGGCCACGGCCCAAAGGTCGAAGTGCTGCGGCCGGGCCAGGGTGGCCACCGATGCAAAGCCAGCAGCCTGCAAGGTGCCGTGCAGCACGCGGCGGGTAAAGCCGCAGCGGTGCGCCATGTAAAGGTTGCCGGCGGCCATGGGCGGGCGGTGGCCATAGAGGATGTCGATGGGTGCGATAGGCCCGGCTGGCGACGTATAGGCCGGCTCGGTGAGCTTGTCTTGTGCCACCAGCGCGCACACCGACTGCAGGTCTGGGCAGGTGATGACGGCGAAGCCGCGGTCGTTCAGCACGCGCAGGAACTCGGCCAGCGCCACCGGCACCTCGTGCGGGTACAGGTGCTCGATGTTGTGGCTGCTGAACACGGCATCGACCGAACCCGCGGCCACTGCCGACATGTCGGTCATGGTGCCGGTGACGTCGGGGGCGACAGACTGGTCGATGTCCAGGCGGATCTCGTGCCAAGCGTCGGTGTTGAAACCGCGGGTGGTCTGCGCTTTGCGTTTGGGGCCGCAGCCGACGTGCAGGAGAGTGCGCGGTGGCGTTGCCGAGGGGGCTTGTCCTTTGACCATAAGGGGATGCTAGCGAGCGTGGGGCATGGGTGAGATGGGTGCCAGAGGTTTATCACAGCCGCGCCCGCATCACCAACCAGGGTGTTGCCCCGCTGCGCCACTCCCACACCGCCAGCAGCTGGTCGAGGTGCGCCAACCCGCGGAACCACTCCGGCGGATCGTGCAGTTGGCGTTGCCCATCGTCGTGCACCACCACGACATCATGCGTGGCGGCAAAGCGCCGCTGCAGCTCGACGGTGATGCCGGGCACCAGGCACTCGTGGCTCTCGACGATGATGTCCATGCCGGCCAGCGCAGGCGCGGCTACCGGGTCGAGCAAGTCGCGCTCGGCGCCCTCAATGTCGCAGAACACCAGCACGCGCTTATCCGCCGCCGCAGCGTGGATAGCAAAGTCTTGCGGCTGGAATAGCGCGCCCACCTGCACACGGTCGGCGACGCCGTTCTTGGCGGCCAGCGCGACGCAGGTCTGCTGCGCCACGGGGTTGAGATCGAAGGCGAGCACGCGGGTGCGCGGCATCTGCCGCGCCATGCCGACGGCGTAGTAGCCCTCGGCGCAGCCGATGTTCAGGATGGTGTGGTAGCCCGCCGCCATGGCGGCCTGCACGTGTGGCTGCAGCGGCTGCTCATAACAGCCGAGCAGCTTGGCGATATGGCAGCCCTCGGCCGACTGCGGCAGAAAGTCCAACCCGGCCAGCGGCCCCTGCCACACCCGCGTGCCGTGCTGTTGCAGCACGGTGTTCTGAATGAGCACGCTGCGCCACTTGGCGAGCAGGCGCAGGGCGTTGTTAAGCTGGGGCTGCTCGTGGCCGGGAGAGGAATCGGCAGCAAGCTGGGCAAGCAGCTGCTAGCGGACGTTGGTGTGGAGGGTCATGCGATAACAGCGTACAGGCAAAGCAAGGGGGCGCGTGGCCCCCTGCCGATCACTCGACTGCGGCGAGACTGCGGAAGAAGGTGAGCTTGTTCTTCTTGAACTCGTCGATCACGCCCTTGATGACCTTTTGCCGCTCTGCGGCGTCGGCGATGACCTTGCCCTCCTTGGATACCCCGCGGCCGAGACGCGCAAGCGCTTCCTCGAGGTAAACGCTCCATTTGGCGGCAGGCACACCGGTGGCCGCCGCATGCAACAGGATCCACTCGGTATCGCCCAGCGGAAAGGCCCCGCCGGTGCGCGGCAGGCTGATGTATCGATAGGGCGCACCGCCGACCACCGCCTCGCCGAGGCCGCGATTGCAACGCTTGCCCACAGCATCCACCTCGGCATCGTTGTGCAGCAAGGCCCAGCCGCCGTGAAGCAGCATCGAGAGTGACGACACCACGCTGTTCTTGAGCCGTTGGTCGGGCTCACCGTCGATCAGTTCACCAACGGTAAGCCCGTTGGGTGATGCGGCGAGACGGTCGAGCATGCGGCCGTAGAAATCAGCCTCGCCGTTGAGCTCGATACCGCCAGCCTTGATAGCGAAGGGCTTGCCAGCCTCCGGGCGCGGCGTGATGGGGTTGGCAATAAAGCGCACCTCACGAAACCGCTGACTGAGTTCGCCTTGCCAAGGCCGTACCTGACCCTTGACATAGAGGTCACGCCGGAACGCCTGATTAAGGGCGTAGTCTCGCAACTGCTCGCGAATCGCCGGCACGCTCTGCTCGGACAGTAACTCGCGCACCTTGGGCGCCAGCACCGAGTCGTACGCCTCGGGCAGCGTTGCGGTGCCCAGATAGGCAAGCTTGACCGCGGCCATGTCGTCCATCATCTGCGTGACGAACACCGGCTGCCAGAACTGGTTGTTGTATTCCTGGACCAGGTACGCCGGATCTTGCGTCTCCATGCTCTTGAGACGCGCCTGCAGGCCCGGCAGCGACGCGAAGAGCCCGGGTGCGCCCTCCTTGAGACGGTCCATGTTGCGCTGAGCCGACTTGAGAGCCAGCGAGCCCGTCTTGCTGCGCTGCTCGAGCAGCACCAGATGCTGGAACGGCACAGCACCGAGCCAACCGGGAAAAGTGTTGTAGCTGTTGTAGAACACGCCGCCGGGCTTGAGCACCTTGCCGATGAGGCTGAACAGACCGCGCTTGACCTCGGGTGCGATCCACGTGGTGATGCCGTGGCAGACGGCGTAGTCGAACTGCCCGAGGGCCGAAGGATCCTTGGCGAGCTCGATGAAGTCGCCCTCGATGAAGCGGACGTTGGTGATGCCACACCGCTGCGCCAGATTGGTGGCATGCGCGATGTGTTCGGGCAGGAAATCGATACCAACAAACTCACTGTCGGGGTGGCTGGCTGCAGCCATGATGAGGCTGAGGCCTTGCCCGCAGCCGGCATCGAGGTAGCGGAAGTTGGAGGCTGGCGCCTGGTGGCCCTGGACGAGAGCCGCCCAGCGCATACGGATGGGCATGGTCTCGGCGTAGTAGCCGTAGGTGTAGCCGCTGTCGGCGTAGTAACCGTGTTTCCAGTTCATGGGGATTCCTAGAAAAAACCCCCCGACAATGCTGTCGAGGGGTTTGAAGTTCGGTTGCTGTCTTGTTTCGGTCTGTGCAGCGTG
>CAZGBK010000016.1:0-32417 GCA_964524005.1 uncultured Enterobacteriaceae bacterium | reverse complement strand
GTGGAAGCGCAGTAATGCGTGAAGCTAACCAGTACTAATTGCCCGTGCGGCTTGATCCTATAATTCTGTGTAGCGCTCGCTCAGTGCTGCAATCCAGAACGAAAACAACCTCTTGCCAGATTTAGTCGCGATCGCGACGCCAGTTACGCTTGGCGGCCATAGCGAGGTGGACCCACCCCTTCCCATTCCGAACAGGACCGTGAAACGCCTTTGCGCCGATGATAGTGCGGGTTCCCGTGTGAAAGTAGGTCACCGCCAGGCTTTTATGCTCAAAACAGCCACCTCTCGGGGTGGCTGTTTTGTTTTGTAACGCTCTAACGAGCGGCAATCTCAAACGCAATCGCGTGTTTACTACTGTCCAGGTCAAGAACCAAGAGCCAATCGCTGCGAGCGGCGCTGCAGTAGGGCAACACCACACTTGCCCGAAGAATGCCGGTGTCCGTTCTCGTGAGTGCGAATCGATTGGGCGGCATGTCCATGCCGAGCATCCGCAGTTGGACCCAGGCTTGACTCACGGTAGCGCCGTGGACCTCGACGTCGATGTTTTCGAGTGGCCGCGGATCATCGCTTTGGAGGCGAACAAGGGTGCCGCTGCTAAGGCTGCAACCGACCCCCCACGGGTCATCGCATGGCGTGACGCCAGGTTGAACCTCTTGGTTGCAGGCGCTCAATAGCAACAAGGTGAGCAGCCCCCCCGCGAGCGACCGTCGCAGCACGAGTGTATTGCCGGCCAGCTGATGCGTATCGTTGACTGTCATCCGGCTTCCCAAGCACCGCGAATCATCGCGAGGCCATGGGCGCCGCGCCGCGTGGCCGTCTCAAGATCGCTTGTATTCAGTCCACCAATGGCAAATACAGGCACAGTCGTATGGCCGATGATGTCGCTCCAGCCGTCCCAGCCCAGGCCGGTCTGGCCCGGGTGTGAAGTGGTCGCATGCACAGCTCCAAGTACTGCGTAGTCAAGCCCGAGTCGACTGACTCGGTCGATTGCGGCGCTGTCATGGACCGACGCGCCGACGCAGACCATACCCGCTGGTCGTTCGCGTAGCTGTGCCAGGTTCGCGCTGTTTGCGTGCCACGCTTGGGCGCCTAAACGACGCGTTACCGACAGCGAGGCATTCAGGCTGACTCGACAGCCGTACCTCGCCCCGAGCGCGCTCCACTGTTGCCATTCTTGTTCGCTCAGGTCGCCGTGTGCATCACAGCGACGTACTTGTAGCCAACGCCACCCGTGACGCTGGAGGCCGGCTGCAACTTTGCGTAGTGCCAGGTTCAGCGGCGTCTCGTGCGGAGGTGTAATGGCAATGATAGGGGGGAGCGCCAAAGCTTTCAGGATCGGTGCATTTGCCGGGAGCAATGGCGCAACACCAACATTGGGTGGCTGACACCAGGTCAGAGACTGCCCTTCGCAGCCTTGGGGTTCTCCTGTCCAGTTCAGGACGCGCATGAAGCGCAACCGAACCCGGCCATGCGGATAGTCAAAACTGCGCTCCAGCCATGGTGCGATCTCGCCCGTCGCAATGCCCAGCTCTTCTCGGAGTTCCCGTTCAATCGCGTCTGCAGGGCTCTCGCCGGCTTCGATCTTTCCGCCCGGGAATTCCCAATACCCTGCCCAGATCTTGTTCGCCGGCCGCTGCGCGAGCAGGACGGCGCCATCGGGTCGCTGCAGAACTCCGCACACGACGTCGATGATCTTTGGTGTGCCTGGCATTGGCGCTAGGTGTTCGACTTGGGGGCGACGGCCAGCCTGCCACAGCGGTCCCTGGCGAACTGCATGGCGGCACGGCCATTCCGCGCGCTGCGCTCCAGAGACCATTGCAATGCTTCGCGTTCCCAGTCGTCGGCCAGGTTACCGCCCAGTGCGCGTAACCAGTGCCCGGCGATGCGCAGATAATCGTCTTGGTCGAACGGGTAAAAACTGACCCAAATGCCGAAGCGGTCTGACAGCGAGATGCGTTCCTCGATCGCTTCGGCGGGATGCACCTCGGCGCTTGCAGGCAGGTTCTCGTCCATGCGTTCGGGAATGAGGTGGCGGCGATTGCTGGTGGCATAGACCAGTACTGAATCCGGCAAGGCTGCGACCGACCCGTCAAGAACCGCTTTAAGCACTCGATAGCCTGGGTCGCGGGCATCAAAGGCGAGGTCGTCACAGAACACAATGAACCGATAGGGCGCAGCGGCGACTCGCTCGAGAATCTCTGGCAGCTCGCTGAGTTCATCACGATCGACCTCGATCAGGCGTAGGCCCTGGCCGGCGAACTGTGTCAGCACAGCTTTTACCAGTGAGGATTTGCCCGTGCCCCGCGCACCACTTAGAAGCACATTGTTGGCGGTGTGGCCAGCCACGAACTGTCGGGTGTTCTCGAGCACTCGCTGTTTTTGCAGATCGATACCGAGCAGGGAATCCAGGGTGGCGCCGCGAATCTCGCGGACCGGGCGGCATGCGCCGCGCGCCCAACGAACCGCGATGACGGTCGACCAATCGGTGGCGCGTGCCGGTCGATCGCGCATCTCGATCGACTGCGCTATGCACTCCAAGGCGTCGGCAACGCGTGTCAGCGGATCCTTTGGGGGCGAGCCAGCGGGCTCGTCAGCTGCGGTAGTCGGCGTTGATGCTGACATAGTCGTGGCTGAGATCGCAGGTCCAGATGGTCGCCCGTGCGCGTCCGCGTTGCAGGTCGACGCCAATGGTGATCTCGTCCTGCGCCAAGATTCTAGCGCCGTCGGCCTCGGTGTAACTCGCTGCCCGGCCGCCGTGTTCGGCCACCAGAATATCGTCGAGGTGCACGCGTACGCCCTCGACATCGAAATCTTCGATGCCGGAATAACCGATTGCCGCGAGAATGCGGCCCAGATTCGGGTCACTGGCAAAGAATGCTGTCTTCACAAGCGGCGAATGTGCGATCGCGTAGGCGACCGTTCGGCACTCTTCGCGGCTGCGTCCGCCCTTGACAGCGATGGTGATGAACTTGGTTGCCCCCTCGCCGTCGCGGACAATGGCCTGAGCCAAACGGATGCAGACCCGCTCGATGGCCGCTAGCAGCGCCTGCCCCCGCGGCGTATCGAGGGCCTCGACCGGTGCGATCGGCGCTTGCCCCGTCGCGGCTAAGACACATGCGTCATTGGTTGAGGTGTCGCCATCGACCGTGATGCTGTTGAAGGAACGTTCGGCAGAGTGCGTCAGGATCTCTTGCAGCAGCCCAGGAGCCACGGGCGCGTCGGTGCAAATAAAGCCGAGCATCGTCGCCATATTGGGGCGGATCATGCCAGCTCCTTTGGAGATGCCGGTGACCGTGATCGGGACCCCATCGATGTGCACTTGTTCGCAGCAGGCCTTCGCTACGGTGTCGGTGGTCATGATCGCCTCGGCGGCGTCGGCCCAGGCGTCGTTACGCAAGTCGGCGCATGCCAAGGGCAAGCCGGCCTCGATACGGTCCAGTGGCAAAGGCTCGAGGATGACCCCGGTCGAGAATGGCAGCACCGCTTCACTTGGTACATTCAGTACCTGTGCGGCGGCAGCGGCCATACGGCGAGCGTCGAGCAGTCCTTGGGCACCGGTACCGGCGTTGGCGCATCCGGTGTTCACGACCAGGCCGCGAGTGGCGACCCCGCTGGCGAGATGTTCGCGCGCGATGGTCACTGGCGCGGCACAGAAACGGTTTCGGGTGAATACGGCAGCGACGGTGGTGCCAGGGGCAAACTCGATCAACAGTAGATCGCGACGCCCGGCTTTGCGAATGCCCGCCATGGCGACGCCAAGCCGGACGCCGTCGACCACGTGGAGATCGTTAGGGCTGAGCGGCGGCAGGCGAACCGGCATGGGGTGGCAGGTGGGCCTTGCTGGTCAGCTCAGCCGACCGTGGCATTGCTTGTATTTTTTGCCCGAGCCGCATGGACACGGGTCGTTGCGGCCCACCCGCGGCGCGTCCTCTCCCCCTGCTTGCGGCATTGCTTCGCGCGGGCGCTCCAGAGGTGGCGCCGAGAATTCCTCGGCAGGTCTGACCTGGAAACGCATCAATATCCGGGTCACTTCGGCTTTGACAGCGTCCAGTAGATCGCTGAAGAGCTCGAAAGCCTCGCGCTTGTATTCTTGTTTTGGATTCTTCTGTGCGTATCCGCGCAGGTGGATGCCTTGGCGAAGATAATCCATGGCTGCCAGATGCTCGCGCCAGCGTGTGTCGATGGTTTGCAGCATGATCGACCGCTCGAAATCGAGGATCGACTGCGGATCGAGCGGATTCACCTTGTCGTGGTAGGCGGCCTCGGCGGCGGTAGCGATGCGCTCGACCAAGCCGGCATCGTCCAACTCGCCGTCGGCCTTTAGCCACTCCTGTACGGGTAGCTCCAAGCCAAGCTGATCGGCCACGCTAGCCTCTAGTGCAGGCAGATCCCATTGCTCTTCGACTGACCCGGCCGGCATATGCAGTGCGACCATCGCCTCGATGACACTGCGACGTAGTCCATTGACCATTTCGCGCAGGTCGTTAGCCTCCATGATCTCATTGCGTTGCTGGTAGATCACGCGCCGCTGGTCGTTGGCGACATCGTCGAACTCGAGCAAGTGCTTGCGCACATCGAAGTTGCGAGCTTCAACCTTGCGTTGTGCATTCTCGATGGAGCGCGTCACCCACGGGTGTTCAATGGCCTCATCTTCGGGGATGTTCAGGCGCGTCATGATGGCCGCCACCCGATCGGCAGCGAAAATGCGCAGCAGCGGATCCTCGAGCGACAAATAGAAGCGGCTCGATCCCGGGTCACCCTGACGACCGGCGCGGCCACGCAGTTGGTTATCGACGCGTCGAGACTCGTGACGCTCGGTGCCAATGATGTGCAAGCCACCTGCGGCCAACACCGCCTCGTGGCGCTTTTGCCAGTCGGCATCGATGCTGGAGATGCGTTCGCGCTTTTGTACTTCGCTCAGCGACTCATCGTTCTCGATGCTGGCGATCTCGCTCTTCGGGTTGCCGCCGAGCACGATGTCGGTACCACGCCCAGCCATGTTGGTGGCGATGGTGATCACTCCAGGGCGTCCAGCCTCCGCAATGATCGCTGCTTCCGATGCATGCTGTTTAGCGTTCAGCACCTGGTGCGGCAGGCCTTCCTGCTTGAGCAGCCCCGAGAGCAGCTCGTTGTTCTCGATGCTGGTGGTGCCAACCAGCACTGGTTGACCGCGCTGGTGGCAGTCACGGATGTCACGTATGACTGCGCGGTGTTTTGCCGCTGCAGTCTTGTAGACCTGGTCGAGCTCGTCTTTGCGGACCATCGCCCGGTGGGTGGGAATGACCACCGTCTCCAGTCCGTAGATCTGCTGAAATTCGTAGGCTTCGGTGTCGGCGGTACCGGTCATCCCGGCGAGTTTGCCGTACATGCGGAAGTAGTTCTGGAAGGTGATCGAGGCAAGCGTCTGGTTTTCGCGCTGGATCGCCACACGCTCTTTGGCCTCGACTGCCTGGTGGAGACCTTCTGACCAGCGGCGACCCGGCATCAGACGGCCGGTGAATTCGTCGACGATGATGACTTCGCCGTCCTGCACCACATAGTGTTGGTCGCGGTGGTACAGCGCGTGCGCCTTCAGGCCAGCGTAAAAGTGGTGCACCAGACTGATGTGGTGCGGGTCGTAAAGGCTGGAGCCTTCTGGCAGCAGTCCGGCCTCGGTGAGCAGGGCCTCGACCTTCTCGTGGCCAGCTTCGGTGAGCAGCACCTGATTCTGCTTCTCGTCGACGCTGAAGTCGCCTTCGCCGTCCTCTTGCTCCTGCCGCGTCAGGCGGGGAATGAGGATATCGATCTTTTCGTAGATGCCGGTGTCGCCGTCGGCCGCCCCCGAAATGATCAGTGGCGTGCGTGCCTCGTCGATGAGGATCGAGTCGACTTCATCGACGATGGCGTAGTTCAGTGGCCTTTGCCGGCGTTCAGCCGGGCTGTACTCCATGTTGTCGCGCAGGTAGTCGAAGCCGAACTCGTTGTTGGTGCCATAGGTAATGTCAGCGGCATAGGCAGCTTGCTTCTCGCTTGCGGGTTGCTGGCTGACGATGACGCCTACGCTCAGCCCCAGCCAGTTGTAAAGCTTGCCCATCCATTCGGCGTCGCGGCGGGCGAGGTAGTCGTTCACAGTGACCACATGCACGCCATTGCCGGGGAGCGCATTCAAATAGACCGCCAAGGTCGCGGTGAGGGTCTTGCCCTCGCCAGTACGCATTTCAGCGATGCGCCCGTCGTGCAGGACCATGCCGCCGATCATTTGAACGTCGAAGTGACGCATGCCCATGACTCGGCGTGAAGCCTCGCGGACCACAGCGAACGCCTCGGGCAGCAGCGCCTCGAGCGTCTCGCCAGCCGCCAACCGCTCGCGGAAGACCGCCGTCTTGGCCTGCAGCGCGGCATCGTCGAGCGTTTGCAGGGTCGATTCAAGGGCGTTGATGCGCTCGACGGTGCGGCCGTACTGTTTCACCAGCCGGTCGTTACGGCTGCCGAAAAGCGTTTTAAGGAGGCGTGCAATCATGTCGGAGTGGCGGCAGTCGCCGCAGCGGAAGGGTCGGCTGGGTGCCGAGCAGAACGCGCAATCTTAGCATGCGGTTGACAGCCGGCCGCGGCCCGCAGGCGCCGGCCGATACGCAAACGGGCGACCCCTAGGCCGCCCGTCCAATCGACCGAACCGCAGCGATCAGAACATGTGTTGGCCGCCGTTGATGGCGACGTTGGCACCAGTGATGAAGCCGGCGTCGTCAGAGGCCAGATAGGTCACCAGTGCGGCGATCTCGTCCGGCTTGCCCAGGCGACCGACCGGGATGCCGGCGATGATCTGGTCACGGATCTCTTCCTTGATCGCCATCACCATATCGGTGCCGATATAGCCCGGGCTGATGGTGTTCACGGTGATGCCCTTCTTCGCCGTCTCCTGCGCCAGCGCCTTGGTGAAGCCATGCATGCCGGCCTTGGCGGCGGAGTAGTTGGTCTGGCCGAACTGGCCCTTCTGGCCATTGATCGACGAGATGTTGATGATGCGGCCCCAGCCGCGCTCGAGCATGCCGTCGATGACCGGTTTGGTCATGTTGAAGACGCTGTCGAGGTTGGTGCCCATGACGGCATCCCAGTCGACCTTGGTCAGCTTCTTGAACACGGCGTCGCGCGTGATGCCGGCGTTGTTGACGAGGATATCGACCTGGCCGACCTTGGCCAGCGCGGCAGCGCAGCCGTCGGTGTCGGTGACGTCGGCGCGGACGTAGCCGAAGTCGAAGCCCTCGGCCTTGCGTGCGGCGACCCACTCGGCGCCCTTGGCGTCATCGATGATGTCGGCGGCCCAGACCTTGTGGCCGGCGGCGGCGAGCTTCTTGCAGATGGCGGTTCCGATGCCACCGGTGCCACCGGTGACGACAGCGATTCTCTGGCTCATGCGGTTCTCCTTGAAATGGTTGGGTTGTCTGGGCTTAGCGCTCGACCGCGAGGGCGACGCCCATGCCGCCGCCGATGCACAGCGTGGCGAGGCCCTTCTTGGCGTCGCGGCGCTGCATCTCGTGCAGCAGCGTGACCAGCACACGGCAGCCCGAGGCTCCGATCGGGTGGCCCAGCGCGATGGCACCACCGTTGACGTTGACCTTGGCCGCATCCCACTGCAGTTCGCGGGCGACGCCGAGCGCCTGCGCGGCGAAGGCTTCGTTGGCCTCGATCAGGTCGAGGTCGCCGATGCTCCAACCGGCCTTCTTCAGCGCCAGCTGGGTCGAGGCGACCGGGCCCATGCCCATGATCTTGGGGTCGCAGCCCGACAAGGCGTAGCCGGCGATGCGCGCCAGCGGCTTGAGGCCGAGTTCGGCGGCGCGCTTGGCCGACATCATGACCACGCCGGCAGCGCCGTCGTTGATGCCCGAGGCGTTGCCGGCGGTGACCGAGCCTTCCTTGTCGAAGGCGGGCTTGAGGCCGGACAGCGCAGCGGCGTCGGTCTTGCGGTTGATGTACTCGTCGGCATCGAAGGTGACCGGGTCGCCCTTCTTCTGCGGGATGACGACCGGGATGATCTCGTCCTTGAAGCGACCGGCATCCTGCGCAGCGGCAGCCTTCTGCTGGCTGGCGAGGGCGAAGGCGTCCTGCTCTTCGCGCGCGATGCCGTACTTCTTGGCGATGTTCTCGGCGGTGACGCCCAT
This sequence comes from uncultured Enterobacteriaceae bacterium, assembly GCA_964524005.1. Lineage (GTDB taxonomy): Bacteria > Pseudomonadota > Gammaproteobacteria > Burkholderiales > UBA3065 > UBA3065. The sequence goes on along the minus strand of CAZGBK010000016.1, from coordinate 24,282 downwards.
GTGGATGGCGTCGTAGGCGTCGGTCAGGCCGTCGTGGACCATGGTGTCGATGAGCTTGGCGGGGCCCATGCGGAAGCCGTCACGCGAGCCCGGCAGCACGTGCGGGCTGGCCGACATGTTCTCCTGGCCACCGGCGATGACGATGTCGGCATCGCCCAGTGCGATAGCCTGAGCCGCCAAGTGGGTGGCGCGCAGGCCGGAGCCGCAGACGACATTGAGCGTGGTGGCGGGGACGCTGTTGGGAAGACCCGCCTTGATCAGCGACTGGCGGGCGGGGTTCTGGCCCGAACCGGCGGTCAGCACCTGGCCGAGGATGACCTCGCTGATCTGCTCCGGCTTGAGGCCGGTGCGCTCGAGCAGGCCCTTGATGACGATGGCGCCGAGGTCCGGCGCGGCGATCTTGGCGAGGCTTCCGCCGAACTTGCCCACCGCGGTGCGTCCCGCGGCGACGATAACCACATCTTGCATGTCTGCTCCTCCTGTAGTTCTGCGTTTTGTGTTGCTGCGAGTACTACTCCCCGATGCGGTATTGGTCTTGCATCATTTGCCGGTCGGCGTCAGCGTTGACGGCCGTTGGCCTCTCTCAACCACGTACCTTCACATATGACCCGGGTGCCGCCTCGATCGGTGGGTGTTGTGCGCTGCCTGCCGCTTGCGGCGCCGGGATCTGCTTGCCGCCGTGGCCAGCCAGCCATTCGGTCCAGTGGGTCCACCAGCTTCCTGGCCGCGACTCTGCGGTCTCTAGCCAGGTGTGGCCATCAAGCGAGACATCGGGGTTGACCCAGTAGTTGCGCTTGTTCTTGGCTGGTGGGTTGATCACACCGGCGATGTGGCCGGATGCCGCTAGCGTGAAGGTGATATCGCCAGTCAGGTGGCGAACGCTGGCGTAGGCGGTATGCCACGGCACGATGTGGTCCTCGCGCGCCGCCATGATGTAAGTCGGCAGTTTGATCTTGCGCAGGTCGAGCGGCGTACCGCAGACCTCGACCTTGCCGGGTTTGACCAGGTTGTCCTCCCAGTAGGTGTTGCGCAGGTACCAGATGTACATGCAACCCGGCAGATTGGTGCTGTCGCTGTTCCAGAACAGCAGATCGAAGGCGTCGGGCTTCTTACCCTTCAAGTAGTTGTTGACGACAAAGAACCAGATCAGATCGTTGGCGCGCAGGCTGGCGAAGGTCGTCGCCAATTCCTTTCCATCGACGATGCCGCCGGCCGCGAGGGCACGTTCCTTTTCGATGACGAACTTGTCGTCCAAGTAGACGCCGATCTCCCCAACATCCGAATACTCGAGCATGGTGGTGAGCAGCGTCATGCTGGCGGCGCGATTCTTCCGCCGCGCGCGCTCGACCGCCAGCGCACAGCTCAGCAGTGCGCCGCCGATGCAAAAACCAAGTGTGTTCAGTTGCTTGGCGCCGGTGATGTCTTGTACGACGTCCATCGCGGTGCAGATGCCCTGATCGACGTAATCATCCCAGCTGGTCTTGCCAAGCTCGGGCGGGATATTGCGCCACGACATCAAGAACGTGGTGTGCCCGCTGTCGACGCAGTGGCGAACAAAAGAGTTGTCGGGCTGCAGATCGAGGATGTAGTACTTGTTGATGCAAGGCGGCACGATCAACAGCGGCCGCTCGTTCACGGTTGGTGTGGTCGGATCGTACTGCAGCAGTTCGAACAGGTCGTTGCGATAAACCACCTTGCCGGGGGTGATGGCCAGGTTCTTGCCGACCTCGAAGACGGTCTCGTCTGTCATCGAGATGCGGCCGCGTTCGACGTCGGCAAGGAAGTTGCGCAGACCGCTGGAGAGCGTTTCACCATTGCTCTCGACAGCGGCCTTCAATGCCTCGGGGTTGGTCGCGAAGAAGTTCGACGGCGACCAGGCATCGATGAACTGCTTGGTATAGAAGCTGACGCGCTTCTTGGTCTCGGGGTCGAGGTTGGCGGCCTCGACCATGTTCTGCGAGAACTTCGCGGCCAACAGGTACGACTGCTTGAGGTAGTCGAACATCGGGTAGGTCGACCATTCCTCGGCGGCAAAGCGACGGTCGGCGCGGTCGGGTTCGATGTAGGGCTTGCTTTCCTGGCCCGCTTGCCGAGTGATCCAGTTCAGCCACAGCTGGAACTGCTCTTGCGTGTAGCGGGCGTGCTGTTGCAGCAATTGTTCAGGGTTTTGCATCAGCTCGCGCATCAGCAACTGGTACATGCCCATCATGTCGGCGTTCTGCGCCGGCGTGACACTTTCCATGAAGTCGCCGAAGAAACGTTGCTGGGCACCCTGCAACTGGCCCATCAGCTGCTCGAACGGCGCCTGCGGAACTTCCTTGTCATTCATCCCAAACTCTCCCCGCGGACTGCGCTTATCCGAGAATTGTGCGCTGCAACATAATGCCTGTCAATGCACGTCAGCGAAGCCCGCTGGGCCTGCTGGCGGGCAGGAGGGCGGCCGACTATGCTTTGGCCATGCATATGATCATCATCGCTTGGCTCTACGTCGCCGGCTTGGTTGCTGCGACCGAGCCGAGCGTTGTCGGAGCAGTGCTCAGCTTTTTCTTTTACGGCTTGGTCCCTGTCGCCATCATCGCCTATATCGGCACTTCCCGGCGCAGACGTGAATCAATCCGTATGCGTGAGCGCTCCGATGACGACCACCGTGGCGATCCCCAGCGCGATCAATAGCACTTGCCGAACCGAAGTGCCGATGTCGCGTCGTTCATGCAGGCCGGGGATGAGATCGGCCACCGCCACGTAGATCATGCTCGATGCCGCAACCGCCAGCAGATAGGGCATCCACTCGGCGAGGTCGGCCAGTAGCCAGTAGCCCAGCAGGCCGCCGAGCAGGGTGCCGATGCTCGATACCAGGTTGAACGTCAGCGCTTCCCCGCGGCTGTAGCCAGAGTGCAGCAGGACCAGGAAATTGCCCGCCTCTTGCGGGATCTCGTGGGCAATGATCGCCAGTGCTGTCACTGTGCCGAGCACCGGGTCGGTGAGGAAGGCGCCGGCGATGATCACTCCATCGATGAAGTTGTGCATGGTGTCGCCCAGCATCAGCAAGGGGCCGCCGGCACTGCGCTCGTGGCTGTGTCCGGGCTCGTGGGCCGCGCAGTGCTCGTGGTGGCAATGGCGCCACAAGACCAGCTTCTCTAGCACGAAGAAGCCCAAAATGCCGCCCAGCACCGCCATGATCACCGACGCCGGGTGTGCCGGTGGCTCGAGCGCGTGCGGCAGGACCTCGAGGAAGGCCGCCCCGAGCAAGGCCCCTACCGCGTAACTGATCAGCATGGGCAGCGAGTCAGGGCGGAACAGCCGGGCGACACCGGTAGCGGCCAGCACGCTGAGTACGCCCGCGAGGACGCTGGCGAGAACGATCGACTGAAGAGCGGACATGCCCGATTGTAGCCTTGTCGGGGCCTAAGCCTCGCTCGCCTCGCGCCAGATCAGGCTGGCCATGCGCCCGCAAACGCCATCGCGACGGTAGGAAAAGAAGCGCTCGGGTTGGCTCAGCGTGCATTCACCGCTGTCACCGGCAGCGCCATAGATCTGGCTGCTCAGTACACCCACCGCTCCCAGCCGCAGGCGCGCCAGCGCTGTAAGGTCTCCAAGCCACTTGTCGGCGTATTGCGGATGGGCTTGAAAGGCGGCCGCCGCTGTCGGATCGTGCTGACAGAAGGCGTCTCGCACATCGTTGCCGCACGCAAAGGCTGTTGGTCCGATACAAGGCCCCAGCCAAACCAGTATTTGCGCAGGATCGCAGTCCATGGCAGCGACGGTGGCCTCCAGCACGCCATCGGCCAGGCCACGCCAGCCGGCATGGGCAGCGCCAACCACCCTACCGCTGCGGTCGCACAACAGAACTGGCAGGCAGTCGGCGGTGAGCACTACACAGGCCACCCCGGCCACTCGCGTCACAGCCGCATCTGCATGCGGCGGTGCGGCGTTTGCGTCGTACTGCGCCGGGTCGATCACCGTCACCCCGTGCACCTGCTGGAGCCATACGGGTGCGGCTGGCAGATGCTTGGCGAGTCGTGCTCGATTTGCCGCGACTGCCGCCAGGTCGTCGCCGACATGGGCGGCCAGATTCAGGCTTCGCCAAGGACCGTGACTCACGCCGCCGAAGCGGGTCGTGCTCAGGGCCAGCACCCCGGGGGGCGCGGGCCAAGTCGGCCGCAGCCAGTCAGCCGGCCAGTTCACGCAGTCCCTCGAGCAGTTGTCGCAGGTCTTTTGGCAGCGCACTCTCGAATCGGCATTCGGCACCACTGCGCGGATGCGGCAGTCGCAACTGGGCCGCGTGCAGCGCCTGGCGGGGGAATGCGCGCAGCAGCGGCTGCGTCGGTCGGCGTTGTAGGTAGACCGGATCGCCGACCAGTGGGTGGCCGATGTGCTTGCAGTGAACACGAATCTGATGCGTGCGCCCGGTGTCGAGCTGGCAGTCGAGCAGGGTCGAGCCGGGTAGGCTCTCGATCGGTTGCAGCAGCGTCCGTGCCTCGCGACCGCTCGGCACGACGGCCATGCGCGTGCGGTGTGTCGGGTCACGCCCGATCGGCGCATCGACCTGTTGGGTGCTATCGAGGCGACCGGTGGCGAGTGCCGTGTAACGCCTCCCGATGCTCCGGGCCTTCATGGCATCGACCAGCCGCGTCTGTGCCGACAGCGTACGCCCGATCACCAGCAGGCCGCTGGTGTCGCGGTCGAGCCGGTGCACGATGCCGGCGCGTGGCACGCCAGAGGTCTCGGGGAAATGGAACAGCAGGGCATTCAGAAGGGTGCCATTTGGCACGCCGCTGCCTGGGTGCACGACCAGCCCGGCGGGTTTGTCGACAACGATGATATCCGCGTCGGCGTGGACGACCTGCAGCGGGATATCCTCAGCGGCGTCTTGCAGCGACTCGATCTGCGCGGCTGGCTTGACCAACAGCTGCTCGCCACCGAACAGACGGTATTTGCCTGGTCGCGGCTGCTGGTCAACCAGGACTCGACCTTCGTCGATCCAGGCCTGCAAGCGATTGCGTGAGTAGTCAGGGAAGAGTTCGGCGAGGGTGCGGTCGAGGCGGGCCCCGGCGGCGTCCTTTGGTACCGTGGCGGCGAGGACGCCTTCGCTATAATCGTCCCACTGATCAGGGGTGTCGCCCATGCTGCGTAGTCTACTTGCAATCCTCGCTTTGGCCGTCCTGGCGGCCTGCCAGTCGCTCTCCAGCACCGAGGACAAGACCAAAGGCTGGTCTGCTTCAAAACTCTATTCCGAGGCCCGCGCCGAGCTGAATGACCGCAACTATGACAAGGCGGCCGGTCTGCTCGAGAAGCTCGAGGCGCGCTACCCGTTCGGGCGTTTTGCCCAGCAGGCGCAGCTCGAGATCATCTACGTGTATTACAAGAAAGGTGAGCCGGAGCAGGCCATCGCCGCCGCCGACCGCTTCATGCGGCTGCATCCGAATCACCCAAATATCGACTACGCGCAGTATCTGAAGGGGCTCGCCAACTTCATCGACGATCGCAGCATCTTCCGCATGGTCAGCAAGCAGGACCCGACCGAGCGCGACCCGAAGGCCGCGCGCGAGTCCTTCGAAGCTTTCAAGCTTTTGGTGACCCGCTACCCCGAGAGTCGTTACGCCGAAGACGCAGCGGCCCGTATGACCTACCTGATGAATGCTATGGCGGCCGGCGAGATCCACGTCGCCCGTTACTACTTCCGCCGTGGCGCCTATGTGGCGACGGTCAACCGCGCACAGTACGCGCTCACCAATTACCCGCAGGCAGCCGCCAACGAGGAGGGTCTGGCACTGATGGTGCGTGCCTACAACGAGATGGGCATGGCGGAGCTGCGCGACGATACCTTGCGCGTGCTCGAGACGAATTTCCCTGCGAGCCCCTACCTCGAGGGCCGCGACCGTGATCCGGCCTGGTGGCAATTCTGGAAGCTGATTTAAGCGACGCGCTCCGCGCTTGGCGTGAGGAGCGCCGCTCGGCGTGGCTATATCGCAAGCTCTCCGACCGCGAGTCGGGTACGCCCCTGCAACTCCTGTTCCTTGAGCTCGCCGCTGCGGCGGATCGACAGGCTGACATGTGGCGTTCTGTGGTGGTGGCGCAGGGACGACAACTGCCAGATTTCTCGCCTGGCTGGCGAGCGTATCTGGCAGCGCGCTTGTTGTGCTGGTTCGAACCTCGCAGCCTGCGCCCGCTGTTGGCGTCGATGAAGGTGCGTGGCTTGTCGGTCTACACCGACAGTCATGCCGCCACCGAGCGCCGGCACAGCCCATTGTCCGGGGCCCACGATCTGCGTGCCGTCGTGTTCGGTATGAACGATGGTCTGGTATCGAATCTCGCACTGATGTTTGGCGTTGCCGGTGCGAGCGGGGCGGTCGATGCGGCGCTGCTGGCTGGTGCCGCCGGCCTGCTGGCGGGCAGCTTGTCGATGGCTGCCGGCGAATATATTTCGGTTCGGGCGCAGCGCGAACTGCATGAGTCGCAGATTGCCCTGGAGCGTGCTGAGCTGGACCATTATCCAGAAGAAGAGGCCGGCGAGTTGGCGGCCATCTTTGTAGCTCGCGGTATGACTCCGGCCCAGGCTCGCTTACTTGCCGATGGACTGGTGGCTGACCCAGACCTCGCTCTGCAGACCTTGGCCCGCGAGGAGCTCGGCCTCGATCCCCAGGCCCTGGCATCGCCCTGGCGGGCGGCCGTGGCCTCTTTCCTTGCCTTTGCCGTTGGTGCGGCGGTGCCGCTGCTGCCCCTGCTGCTGGTGGTGCCGGGACACGCTTTGCTGGCAAGTGCTGCAGCGTCGGCGGTGGCGCTCATCGCTTTCGGCGCGGCGGTGGCGTTGTTTTCTGGGCAGGATGTGGTACCGGCCAGTGCGCGGATGCTATTGATCGGCGCCGGCGCTGCATTAGCCACTTGGCTGATCGGCAGTGCCCTGGGCGTGGCGGTGGCTTAGCGGTTTTTAGCCGGGTTCGTCATCGTCGCCAGGGGTATCCAGGCCCATCTCTTGAATCTTGCGGGTCAGGGTATTGCGACCCAGGCCCAGCAATTGGGCGGCTTCGATGCGTCGGCCGCCGGTGTGCTGCAGGGCCCGCAAGATCAGAATACGTTCGAATTCCTGCGCCAATCCATCGATGATGCCGCGTTCGCCGCGTGACAGGGCGGCATCGACCTCGCGGTCCAGCGCCAAGGTCCAGTCACCACTGGCTGGGGGCGGCGGCAAGTCGCGAAAATCCGGTGGTAGATCGGCGATCTCGACCGTTTGTCCCGGCGCCATCACGGTCAGCCAGTGACACAGGTTTTCCAGTTGCCGGACATTGCCTGGGAAGGCCTGCCCCGTCAGGTAACGCAATGCCGCATCGGCCAGGCGCTTGGGCTCGACGCCGAGTTCCCGCGCGCTCTTTTGCAGGAAGTGGCGCAACAGCAGCGGAATGTCCTGCGAGCGCTCGCGTAGCGATGGCAGGCGCAGCCGAATCACATTCAAGCGGTGATAAAGATCCTCGCGGAACAGCCCCTCGCGGACCCGTTGATCGAGGTCCTGGTGGGTCGCAGCGATGACCCGTACATTCGAGCGGATCGGTTGCATGCCTCCGACCCGGTAGAAATGGCCATCGGACAGCACGCGCAGCAGCCGCGTCTGCAGCTCGGCAGGCATGTCGCCGATCTCGTCGAGGAACAGGGTGCCGCCCTCGGCCTGCTCGAAACGACCCTGACGCGCGGTCTGGGCGCCGGTAAACGCGCCGCGTTCGTGGCCGAACAGCTCCGACTCAAGCAGGTCGCGCGGGATCGCTGCGGTATTGATGGCAATGAATGGCCGACTCGAGCGTGGGCTGTGTCGGTGCAGGGCGCGCGCCACCAGTTCCTTGCCCGAGCCCGACTCGCCGGTGATCAGCACGGTGGCCTGCGACTGCGACAGCCGGCCAATGGCGCGGAACACCTCTTGCATGGCCGGCGCTTGGCCAAGGATCTCGGGCGCTGTCTCTTCCGGCTCGCTTTCGCCGCCCCCCTTCAAGCTCTCGTCGAGTGCTTTGCGGATCAACTCGACGGCCGTGTCCACATCGAACGGCTTCGGCAGATATTCAAAGGCACCGCCACGAAATGCTGACACCGCACTTTCAAGGTCGGAGTACGCGGTCATGATGATGACCGGGATGTGTGGCAAGTGTGTCTTGATGTGCTCCAGCAGCGAGATGCCGGTCTGCCCTGGCATGCGGATATCGCTGACGACCACCTGCGGCGAATCATCAGCGAGCGCAGCGAGCGCGTCATTGGCCGACTCGAACATGCGGTGACAGATGCCCTCGCGCTGCAAGGCCTTCTCGAACACCCAGCGGATGGAACGGTCATCGTCAACGATCCAGACAGGGCGTATCGGCATGCTCAGGTCTCGGCGCCAGCTGGCGGATGGTCGAAAGGCAGCAGCACGGTGAAGCACGTATGCCCCGGACTGCTCTCGCAGTCGATCAGGCCGTGGTGCTGGTGGACAAAGGTCTGCGCGATCGACAGCCCAAGCCCGCTGCCATCCTCGCGCCCAGACACCATCGGAAAGAAGATGCGGTTGCGCAGCGCCGGCGCGATACCAGGCCCGTTATCGATGACCTGTACCTTAAGGACGACGCGGCGATTCTTGCGTGCCAACGTCACCTGACGCGCGGCACGGCTGCGCAGTACGATGCGCCCACCGTTGGGTCCGAGCGCCTGCACGGCGTTGCGGGCGATGTTCAGGAACACCTGGATCAGCTGTTCGCGATCGGCGAGCAAGGGCGGCAGACTGACGTCGTAGTCGCGATCGATCTCGATGCCGGCTGCGGCACGGTCGGCCTGCAGCAGGCTGCGAACATGTTCGAGGACCTCGTGGATGCTGATCAGCTCGACTTGCGGCAGCCGATGCGGCATCAGCAGGCGATCCATCAGTGACTGCAGCCGATCGGCCTCGGTGATGATGACTTGCGTGTATTCCCGCTGCTCCGGACGCTCGAGCTCGTGTTGCAGTAGCTGTGCGGCGCCGCGGATCCCGCCCAGCGGATTCTTGATCTCGTGGGCTAGGTTGCGAAGCAGGACGCGATTGGCTTCTTGTTGCGACTCCTGTCGTTCCTCGCGTTCTTCGCGCAGGTGCTGGTCTTGCTGCCGCAGCTCGACGGCAAACTCGCCAAGCGGGCTTTGCATCGGGCTGATGGTGATCGACACCGGGACTTCGTTGTCTGCCCGCGCGAACAGCAGCTCGTGCTCGGTGTGCGGGCAGGTCTCGGCGAGCGCCCTCGTGGCCGCCCGCCGCACACGTTGGCTGTCGAGGAACAGTCGCGGGAGTGCGCTGCCGCGCATGCTCTTTGCGCCGACGCGAAGAAGATTCTCGGCGGCGGAGTTGGCGTAGAGGATCTGCAGGTCGGCGTCGACGAACAGCACCGCCGTCGCCAGCATGTCCAGACCGAAATGTTGAGGGGGAGCCATGTTCATATGTGCGTTCTCACTGGACTTTAGCAAGAATCGCGCCGGCCCCCTCGGTGGCCGCTTCCTGAGCCCCTCAAGGCACGCCGGTGAGCGGCGATAAAGAATTGATTTCGCGAGTGATTAGCTCGATATTTTGCTCATGTCGGGTGACCGTATCACGCAGTCCCTGTACCCGATCCAGGTAGCGCTGGTAGTTGCGTTCGCTCCCTAGACGCACGTCTTCGCCCTCTTTTAGTGCCTGTTGCGCGGCGCGCAAGGCCTCTTGCTGCCGCAGGAGTTCACCCAGCAATGCTTGACGCTGGGTCGCCAGCGCTGGATCGGGTTGGGGCGCGCTTGCCGGAGCGGCGGGCGTGGCGGCTGGACGGTCAGGCGCTTTGGGCGGTATCGGCTTGGCCGGTGACGGTGTGTAGGGAATGCGCTGCAGCTCACGTGCATTTGCAGGCGGAGTATTGCCGAATATCACTCGGCCATCGGCGTCGCGGTAACGGTACAAGTCGGCCTGAGCCGGCAGGGCCAGCAGCGAGAGCAACAAGCAGACAACGGTCTTCATGCGTGCAGTTTACGGCAGGCCCGCACGTGTCTTCAGCCCCCGGTCGGTCAAGCAACTGATCAAGAAAAAGGGCGCAGATCGCTCTGCGCCCGACTGTCCTGCATCCAGGTACCGGGCGAAGCCGGCGCCAGGCGTCTTACAGGCTGTAATACATGTCGTACTCGACCGGGTGGGTGGTCATGCGGAAGCGCGTGACCTCCTCCATCTTCAGCTCGATATAGGCGTCGATCATCTCGTTGCTGAAGACACCGCCGCGGGTCAGGAACTCGCGATCCTTGTCGAGCGCAGCCAGCGCCTCGTCAAGGCTCGAGCAGACGGTCGGGATCTTCGCGTCCTCTTCCGGTGGCAGGTCGTAGAGGTTCTTGTCCGAAGCCTCGCCCGGGTGGATCTTGTTCTGCACCCCGTCCAGCCCGGCCATCATCAGCGCGGCGAACGCCAGGTACGGGTTGGCAGTCGGGTCCGGGAAGCGCACCTCGATACGGCGGGCCTTGTCGCTTTGCACGTACGGGATGCGGATCGAAGCCGAACGGTTGCGCGCCGAGTAGGCCAGTTTGACCGGGGCCTCGAAGCCCGGGACCAGGCGCTTGTAGCTGTTGGTGCCGGGATTGGTGATGGCGTTGAGTGCCTTGGCGTGCTTGATGATGCCGCCGATGTAATAGAGGGCGAACTCACTCAGGCCGGCGTAACCGTTGCCCGCGAACAGGTTCTTGCCATCCTTCCAGATCGACTGGTGGACGTGCATGCCGGAGCCGTTGTCACCGACGATCGGCTTGGGCATAAAGGTCGCGGTCTTGCCATAGGCGGCGGCGGTGTTGTGCACCACGTACTTGAGCATCTGCGTCCAGTCGGCACGCTTGGTCAGGCTGGCGAACTTGGTGCCGATCTCGCACTGGCCGGCGGTCGCCACTTCGTGGTGGTGCACCTCGACCGGGATGCCGATCTCTTCCAGCGCGATGCACATGGCGGCACGGATGTCGTTCAGGCTGTCGACCGGCGGGACCGGGAAATAGCCACCCTTGACGGTCGGGCGGTGACCGAGGTTGCCGCCCTCGAACTTGTCGGCGGTCGACCAGGCCGCCTCTTCCGAGAACGCCTTGCAATACGAGCCCGACATGTCCACTTTCCACTCGACGCTGTCGAAGATGAAGAACTCGGGTTCGGGCCCGAAGTAGGCGGTGTCGCCGATCCCGCTGCTTTTCAGATATGCCTCGGCGCGCTTGGCGATCGAGCGCGGGTCGCGGTCGTAACCCTTGCCGTCGGCCGGCTCGACCACGTCGCAGCTCAAAACCAGGGTGGTCTCATCCATGAACGGGTCGATGTAGGCCGAGTCTGGGTCCGGCATGAGCAGCATGTCAGAGGCCTGGATGCCCTTCCAGCCGGCGATCGACGAGCCGTCGAAGGCGTGGCCTTCTTCGAATTTCTCTTCCGAGAAGGCCGAGATCGGCACGCCAACGTGCTGTTCCTTGCCGCGGGTATCAGTGAACCGGAAGTCGACGAAGCGGACCTCGTTCTCCTTGATCATCTTGGTGACATTGGCAACCGTCATGTTCTGCTCCTGGTGTGGTGATCGGTGGGTGTTTAAGGGGCGAGCCGCGGCAGAGCAACGGCACGACTTCAAATGCAAAGCACAAACTGTTCCATACAGGCCGTAACGCGCTCAACTGGGGTCTTTTTGCGGCTCACGCCGAATAATTGCACCACTATGGTGCATATAAGCTTGGCGCGCACCATATTGGATCACACGGATGTGATGGGTTGATGCCGATGTACCCTGCGGCCCAGCCAAGTCGCTAGCAGGGCGCAGCCACAGGCGGCCCAGACGGCATCGGCGGCTGAGCTGATGGCGACCAGCATGCCGCCACCGATCAGTCCAGCCGAGATGCCGAACAGCAGGGCTGTGCCGACCCAGGTGTAGCTCTCGGCGATGCGTCCGGCCGGGGCGATACGTGCCACCAGCAGGCTCTGCATCACCAACACGCTAGCCATAGGGACCGAAGCCAGAAGGGTCAGGGGGTAGAGCCAGGCCAGGCTTGGCGTCAGCGCCGCCATGGCGAGCAGTAGCCCTGTGCACAGCATGCCGACGCGGTACTGCCCGGTCAGTCCTCCCGGCCAGTTGCGGCTGCCGTAGATCAACACGCCGGTGGCACTCCCGATGCTGGCCAGGCCCAAAACCCAGCCGGTGTGTTCTGGCGCGCCAAAGGATTGGCAGAAGGCGGCGACGCCGATCTCGAACAGACCAAAACACAGGCTGTAGAACAGGCAGCTCCATAGCACCGCGCGGAGACCGGGTTCGCGCAGGGCGCCAACCAGCGAGCGATCGAGCTCGCGGCCGGGGTGGCGCACCCAGCCGCGCACTGCTGGCGTCCGCAGGAACCACAGCGCACCAATGCCACCGCAGGCGGCGGCGGTCGCGGTCGCCCACAGCGGTCCACCCGCCAGCAGGAACAAGCCGCACAGAGGTGGGCCAACGATGAATACTGCCTCGATGATCAAGGTGTCGATGGTGAAAGCGGCTTGTCGCATACCCGGCTCGGGTAGTAGACGCGGGATAGCGCTTCGCATCTGTACGGTGACCTGGGGCAGGGTCGCGCCACACAGCACCGCCAAGGGCGCCCACCACAGGGCGGTCATCTGAAGGCCGATAGCGGCAATCAGCAAGGCCATCAGCAGTGGGTAAGCAAAGCCAGAGAACAACAGCAAAGCACGCGGACCGAACCGGTCGATGATGCGTCCGACGACGGGCGCCACCAGGCCCAGCCCCAATACGTAGAGTCCGCTGATGAGACCCGCGAGCGCGCTATCGCCGGTCGACTCCTGCACAGCAAGCAGCAAGGACAGGCTGGCCAGGCCCAGCGGCAGTCGCGCCAGCACGGACGCTAGGGCCGAGCGCCGAAAGTCGGCGACCGCGAGGATGCCGCGATAAGGCGCAAGCGAGATCATGGTTGGTCGGTGGTCCGGTGCTTAGTGCGGCAGCCAGTCGACCCAGCCAGCCTGCCAGCTCAGCAAGACCAGCAGACCGAAGGCGATGCGATACCAGGCAAAGGCACGAAACGTGTGTCTTGCAATGTAGGCGAGGAACAGCCGAACTGCGAGCAGTCCGAAGACGAAGGCAGTTACAAATCCGATGGCGAATACCGGAATGGCATCGGCCGACAGTCGATCGACGCTGCTGGCCAGGTCGTACAGGGTCGCTGCGAACATGGTCGGGATGGCAAGAAAGAACGAGAACTCGGTCGCGGTGCGTCGCGACAGCCCCAGCCATAGGCCGCCGATGATTGTGGCGCCCGAGCGCGATACACCGGGGAATAGCGCCGCCGCCTGCGCCAGACCGATCTTCAGTGCCAGCCGCGGTCCGATCGCGTCGACCTGCTCGACGCGCGCCGGGTGCGCTCGTCCTTCGATCCACAAGATGAACACCCCCCCGGCAAGCAACGCGGCGGCAACCGTGAGCGGCCCAAAAAGCGCTGTCTTGATGAAGTCATGGAACAGCACGCCCAGCACGGCGGCCGGCAGAAAGGCCAGAAGCAGATTCATCGCGAACCGGCGTTGCAATGGGTCGCTGCCCAGTCCGCAGGTCAGCGCGGCCAGCCGCGTTCGGTAAGCCCAGCACACGGCTAGGATGGCGCCCAGCTGGATGAAGATGGTGAAGACTTTACTGGTCGCGTCGGTCCAGCCCAGCAGATGGCCGGCGATGATCAGGTGCCCTGTCGACGATATCGGCAGAAACTCAGTCAGACCCTCGATCGCGCCCAGGATCAGTGCGGTCAGCCAGAGCCATTCCATCAGCGACCCGGTTGGCGTCGGAGCAGACGCGCGCGCAACGACTCGGCAGCGCGCAAAGCATCGTCGGCACTGTGTCCCAGCACGTTGATATGGCCCATCTTGCGGCCTGGTCGGGCCGTGCGCTTGCCATACAGATGCAGACGCGCGCCATCGTGTTGCATCACCGCCAGCCAGTCCGGCTCGCCGGTGTCCCAGAGATCACCCATCACATTCAGCATGGCGACCGGGGTGATGAGTGACGGGTCGCCCAGGGGCAACCCACAGATCGCCCGCACCTGCTGGTCAAACTGGCTGCATACGGTTGCATCCTGGGTGTAATGGCCACTGTTGTGGGGGCGAGGCGCGATCTCGTTGACCAGTACCTGACCGTTGCGCAGAACGAACATCTCGACCCCTAGCGTGCCGACATAGTCAAGCGCTGCGGCGATGCCAGTGGCGACGTCCATCGCGGTCTGCGCGGTGTCGGCAGCGACCCGAGCCGGCACGATGGTGAGGTCGAGGATACCGCCGACATGGCGGTTCTCGCCGGCCGGAAAGGCCCGGCAGTGGCCATCGGCGCCGCGCGCGAGGACCACCGACACCTCGCAGGCGAGATCGACGCGTTTCTCCAGCACGCAGGGCACCTCGCCGAGGCCAGCGAACGCCGCTCGCACGGCGTCGATGCTGTCCACCGGCACTTGGCCTTTACCGTCGTATCCGAGCCGCGCGGTCTTGACGATGCCTGGCAGAAGACCGTCGCAGGTCGCCGCCGTGATCTCGCTGGCGCTGAGGATGGCGAGGAATGGCACTACCTCGAAGCCGGCATCGCGGATGAAGGTCTTCTCGGCAATGCGATCTTGCGCCACAGCCACGGCGTCGGCTGAAGGATGGACTCGTGTGCGTTCTGCTAGCCGGCGCATCGACGTGGCCGGCACGTTCTCGAACTCGGTGGTGACAACAGCGCAGGTCTGGGCGAGGCGGTCAAGCGCGATAGCATCGTCGTAGCCGGCGCAGATTTGCGCATCGGCGGCGGCACCGGCAGGAGCATGCGGATCGGGGTCCAGCACCGTGACGCGATAACCCATGGCCTGCGCGGCATGTACGAACATGCGACCGAGCTGGCCGCCGCCCAACACACCCAGCATGGCGCCGGGCAGGATCGGGTCCACTGATGCTGCGGATACGGCGGGGGGTTCGCTCATTCGGCTCGCGGTGGCAGCTGCATGGCTAGCACAGTGTCGGTCTGGCGTTGGCGGAAACCTGCCAGTTGGTCAGCCAATGCAGGATCGCGGCCAGCCAGCAAAGCGACCGCAAACAGCCCGGCATTGGCAGCGCCGGCTTCGCCGATGGCAAAGGTCGCGACCGGTATGCCCTTGGGCATCTGCACGATCGACAACAACGAGTCGAGACCTTGCAGCTGTCGGCTAGTCACCGGTACGCCAAGAACCGGGAGCGTGGTCTTAGCCGCCAGCATGCCGGGCAGATGCGCGGCACCACCAGCGCCGGCGATGATGCAGGCGAGCCCGCGATCGGCTGCCGTCGCGGCATAGTCGAACAGCAAATCGGGGGTGCGGTGGGCCGACACGACACGTGCCTCGTAAGCGACGCCAAAGGCCTCGAGTTGGGCGACAGCGTGCTGCATGACCGCCCAGTCGCTGTCGCTTCCCATCACCACCCCAACCAGCGGTGTGCTCATTGCGCCTCCTGCCGGGCGCCAGCCCAGACGAAAGCCCGGATTATACGGACGAAAATGAGCCGATTCAGTCCTTCACCGCCTCGACCTGGATGAGCAGACGGACCTCGTCGCCGATCGCCGGTACGCCATAGGTCATGCCGTAGTCCGAGCGCTTGATGGTGGCGCTGGCGTCGGCGCCGCAGACATCTTTCTTGGTCTTCGGATGGACACCGCACTGGAAGTGGCTGATCGTCAGCGTCAGCGGGCGGGTGACTCCAAGCAAGGTGAATTCGCCGCTGAGCTCGACCGGGCGGTCGCCGTCGAAGCGTGCCCTGCTGCCGATGAAGCGGATCTCGGGGTGCTTGTCAGCATCAAAAAAGTCGGCATTCCGCAGGTGATCCTCGAGTTTCGCCAGGCCGGTATCGACGCTGGCGGCGCGGATGCGGATGTCGGCCGACAGTGCCTTGCCGGCGCGGTCGAGGACGATATTGCCGCTGGTCTCGTTAAAGCGCCCGCGCTGGGTCGAGAATCCCAGGTGGCTGATCTCGAAGCTGGGGTAGGTGTGGGTCGGGTCGAGGGTGTAACGGTCGCCAGCGTGCACACCCGGGGCGAGCGTGAAGAGGACGACGGCAGCAGCGGATAGGGTGGAGCGCAACATGAGGACCTCGCAGGTTGGGGCTGGACACTGTGTTGGTCGCTAGCGCGCGGCGGCGGTTCCCCGAGTCTGTGCTGGATCGAGCGAGGTCGAGTCGGGTCGGACTAAGCCAGCGCCGCAAAGGCTTCGCGCGCAGCCGCCACGGTGTCGGCGATGTCCTGTTCGCTGTGCGCCGCAGAGACGAATCCAGCCTCGAACGCGCTCGGCGCCAGATACACGCCGGCGTCCAGCATGTGGTGGAAGAAGCGGTTGAAGCGCTCGCGGTCGCAGGCCATCACCTCCGGGTAGCTCTTGGGCACGCTGGCGCTGAAGTAGACGCCGAACATGCCGCCCACCGCCTGCC
This sequence comes from uncultured Enterobacteriaceae bacterium, assembly GCA_964524005.1. Taxonomy (GTDB): domain Bacteria; phylum Pseudomonadota; class Gammaproteobacteria; order Burkholderiales; family UBA3065; genus UBA3065. The sequence goes on along the minus strand of CAZGBK010000016.1, from coordinate 7,883 downwards.
CGGAGAAGGTGATGCCGGCATCGCCCGCCGCGGCGACCATGCCGTCAACCAAGGCACGGGTGGCGGCGGTGAGCGCATCGTGGAAGCCGGGCTTCTGCAGGTGCTTGAGCTGCGCCAAGCCTGCCGCTACGGCGACCGGGTTACCTGAGAGCGTGCCGGCCTGGTAGACCGGGCCGAGCGGGGCAAGGTGCTTCATGATGTCGGCGCGGCCACCGAACACCGCCAGCGGCATGCCGCCGCCCACCACCTTGCCGAAGGTCGAGAGGTCGGGCGTGATGCCGTACAGCGCCTGCGCGCCACCGAGCGCGACGCGGAAACCGGTCATCACCTCGTCGAAGATGAGGACCGAGCCGTGTTTGCTGCAGACCTCGCGCAGCGTCTCGAGGAAGCCCGGCTCCGGCGCGACCAGGTTCATGTTGCCGACCACCGGCTCGACGATGATGGCGGCGATGGTGTCGCCCATCTCGGCGAACACCTGCTTCACGCCCTCGATGTCGTTGTACTGGAGGACAAGGGTGTGCGCGGCGAGCTCGGCCGGCACGCCGGCCGAGTCGGGGTTGCCGAAGGTCAGCATGCCGGAGCCGGCCTTGACCAGCAGGCTGTCGCCGTGGCCGTGGTAGCAGCCCTCGAACTTGACGATGCGCGAACGGCCGGTGAAGCCGCGCGCCAGCCGGATGGCGCTCATCGTCGCCTCGGTGCCGCTGCTGGTCAGGCGCACCATCTCCAGGCTCGGCACCAACCGGCAGAGCGTCTCGGCCATCTCGGCCTCGCGCTCGGTGGGGGCGCCGTAGCTCATGCCGGTGCGGGCGGTCTCGCACACCGCTTCGACGATGTCCGGGTGCGCGTGGCCAAGGATCAGCGGGCCCCAGGAGCCGATGTAGTCGATGTAGCGCTTGCCATCGGCGTCCCACACGTGCGCACCGGCGCCACGCTCAAAGAAACGGGGCGTGCCGCCGACCGAGCGGAAGGCGCGCACCGGCGAGTTGACGCCGCCGGGGATGTGGGTCTGGGAACGGGCGAAGAGGGTGTCGTTGCGGCTCATGAGGTCTCGGTCTGTGTGGGTTGGGCGCCACCTGTCGTCTGCTGCAGCTGGGCGATGGCGCGACAGTAAGCGGTGACGCGCTGGCCAACCTGCGGGGCGTTGAACACGTCACCGATGACAGCGACAGCGTCAGCACCAGCTGACAGTGTATCTGGCACACGGTCCAGCGTGATGCCGCCGATCGCAACCACCGGGCCGATACCGGCAGCCCGCGCTTGACCCAGCACGCTGGTGCCGACTGCTGGTGCATGGGGCTTGCTGGCCGATGCGTATATCGCGCCGAAGGCGACATAGTTAGCACCAACGATCAGCGCAGCACTGGCGCGGTGCAGATCGCCATAGCACGATGCGCCTAAGATTCGGTCGGGTCCAAGCCGGACGCGCGCCGCTGCAAGGTCGCCATCGTCGCGGCCTAGGTGCAGGCCCGCATTGTCGATCGATAGCGCAAGGTCGAGGTCGTCGTTGATGATCAGCTGTGCGCTATGTTGGTCGCACAGCCGGGCCAGTGCCACCGCGGTAGCCCGTCGGAGCGCCCGGTCACTGCCCTTGTCGCGGTACTGCAGCCAGCGCGCGCCGGCGCTGAGCGCCTCATCGACCACCGTCAGCAGCGCGATGCCCTGCAGCTGCTCGGGGGTGATTAGGTACAGGCCCTCAGGCTTCGGTGTCGGCTTCGTCGTCATGCGCCCAGAACAAGCGGTCCGGGATGAATTGCCCCATGCCGGGGCGGAAGCCGCGTGCCAGCGCGTTCCAGGTAAAGGCTTGCGCGTCTTGGCTGGCCTGCTGCAGGTCGGCGCCGCAGGCCATCGTTGCGGCCAAGGCCGCCGCCAAGGTGCAGCCCGAGCCGTGGTAGCTGCCAGGCAGGCGGTCCCAGTGGAGTGTCTGTAGCAAACCTTCGGCGCCGTAGAGCCGGTTGCTGACCTGGCTGGTCGACTCATGGGTGCCGGTGAGCAGTACGAACTCGGCACCCATGGCGACGAGTCGGCCGGCTGCTTCGTCGAGGGTGAGTTCGTCATCCGTCTCGTCGTTGGCGAGGCGCCGCGCTTCAAGGCTGTTAGGCGTAAGCACTGTGGTTTGCGGAAGCAGAAGTTCGCGCATCGCCAGCACCACCTGGTCATTGGCGAAGCTGTCGCCACCCCCGGATGCGAGCACCGGGTCAAGGATCAGGGGTAGATCGGGGTAGTCAGACACCACCTCGGCGACGGCGGCAACGATCTCGACACTCCCCAGCACGCCCACTTTGATCGCCGCCACCGGCATGTCCTCGAGGACACAGCGCGCCTGATCGGCGACCCACTCGGCGTCGAGCAGGTGGATGTCCTCGACACCCAGTGTGTCTTGCACAGTGATGCCCGTGACCACTGGAAGGGCGTGTCCACCCATCGCGGCGATGGCCAAGACATCGGCAGACAGACCAGCACCGCCGCTCGGGTCGGTCGCGGCAAAGCAAAGGATGATGGGTGGAGACTGGCTGGGCATTGCGACGCGGCGTCTTCCGCACAGCGCCCAATGGCGAGGCACGGTCGGCAGGCCGGCTGAAGGGTTAGAATCCGTCCCAGTGTATTCGATTCGTCAAAGCGAAGGACCGGAGTGATGAAGACCTATATGTGCGTGATCTGTGGCTGGATCTACGACGAGGCCAAAGGCGTGCCGGACGAGGGCATCGCCCCGGGCACCCGCTGGGAGGACGTGCCACCCAACTGGACTTGTCCCGAATGCGGTGCGCGCAAGGACGAATTCGAACTCGTTGAGCTCTAGGCGACGCTTAAGGCAGGGTCGGACCGCCTTGCTCGGCGATGCAGCGTCGCAGCAGTGAGTCGAGCGAGGCGTTGTCGCGCTGCGAATACCAGCGGCTGCCGTCCCAGGTGAAATGGTAGCCGCCGCTCTTCGCTGCCAGCCAGATCTCGTGCACTGGCGGCTGGCGGTTCAGGATGATCTTGCTGCCGTCGTCCAGTTCGACGGTCAGCACATTGCCGGCGATATCGAGGTCGAGTCCGGCGGCGTCGAGCAGCGACTCGATGTCGGCGAAGGCGGCATCAGCCAGGTCGTTGTATTGGGTTTCAGTGAGCGGTTGTTTCATAGGTGGTTGAAGGCTCGGTCGGGGGTAAGGATGGCAATGGATGCACAGGCAGCGGCCGGGTTCCCGGGGGCCGTCAAAGAACCGGGGGTGGGGCGATGACGCGAGTCACGGCTGCGCTTGTCGTCTGCGCGGTGGTGGCAGCCTGTGGCTACAAGGGCGCACTCTACCTGCCAGAACGGGCTGCCGCTGCGAGTCAACAGGTGGCACCGTGAAGCTGCGACATCTTGTTCATGGGGGCAGCGGCCTGCAAGTCGAGGGCGTGCCGTTGGCCGACATCGCTGCGGTGGTCGGCACCCCCGTGTTCGTCTACTCGCGCGCCGCGCTGACGGCCGCTTTCCGCGCCTATGACGAGGCGCTGGCCGGGCATCCGCACCAGGTCTGCTATGCGGTGAAGGCCAACAGCAACCTCGCCGTGCTCGATGTGCTGGCGCGGCTTGGTGCCGGCTTCGACATCGTCTCGGGCGGCGAACTGGCGCGCGTGCTGGCGGCCGGCGGCGAGCCGGGCAAGGTGGTGTTCTCGGGCGTGGGCAAGAGCCGCGCCGAGATCGAGCAGGCGCTCGAGGCTGACATCCAGTGCTTCAACATCGAATCGGCCGGTGAGCTCGAGCGCATCGCCGAGGTGGCGCAGGCGCACGGTGCCAGCGCGCCGGTGTCGTTCCGCGTCAACCCAGATGTCGACGCGCAGACGCACCCGTACATCTCCACCGGCCTCAAGGAGAACAAGTTCGGGGTCGCCTACGACGAGGCTGCCGACCTCTATCGGCGCGCTGCCGACACCGCGGGCCTCGAGGTGGTCGGCATCGATTGCCATATCGGCTCGCAGCTGATCGACACGACTCCGCTGGCCGAAGCCGCCGACCGCGTGCTCGACCTGGTCGACCGGCTGGCGCGCGAGGGCATCGAGCTCGAACACATCGATCTGGGCGGCGGCGTGGGCATCGTCTACCGCGACGAGCAGCCGGTCGATATCGCAGCGTATTGCCAGACCCTGGTGCAGCGCTTCGCCGGGCGCAGCGAGATGCTCATGCTCGAGCCCGGCCGTTCGATCGCCGGTAACGCGGGTGTGTTACTGACCCGCATCGAATACCTGAAGCCGGGCGAGGTGCGTAACTTCGCCATCGTTGATGCGGCGATGAACGACCTGATGCGGCCCGCCCTGTACGACGCTTGGCACGAGGTGGTGCCGGTGATTCCGGCTGCCGTGCCAGAACAAGACTGGGACGTGGTCGGGCCGGTGTGCGAGTCGGGTGATGTGCTGGCACGGGGGCGGCGGATGGCGCTGGCGCCGGACAGCCTGTTGGCCATTCTCTCGGCAGGCGCTTATGGCATGAGCATGTCGGGCAACTACAACTCGCGGCCGCGGGCGGCCGAGGTGCTGGTCGATGGGGACTGCTGGCAGGTGGTGCGCGAGCGCGAGTCGCTGGCGCATCTGTTGGCTGGCGAACGGGTGTGGTCTGACGCAGAGCGGGCGGGCCAGTGAACAGGACAGAAGCAAAGGGTCGGAGCTGAATGGACGAGCGATCGAGGGGCTTGGCCTGGTCGTGGCTGGCGGCACGCCTGGGTGTGCTGCTGGCCGCGGCGGTGACGCTGGCTGCATGCGGCGACGGCGACAAATCGGCCGTCGGCAGCAAGGGGGACCGCCGCGCAGTCACCGTCACAGTCGAGACTGCAGCGCTGCGTGACTTCGCCGTCACCGAGACGGTTGTGGGCACCCTGGAGGGCATCGTCGACCCGGCGGTGGCGGCCGAGATCGCCGGCCGCATCGTGCGGACCATCTCGCGCCCGGGCGAGCCGGTGCGCAAGGGCCAGCTGATGGCGGTGATCGACGACACCGATCAGCGCCTGGCGCGGCAGGCCCAGCAGGCCGAGATCGCCCGACTGGAGGCGCAGCTGGCGCAGCAGCAGCGGTATCTGGAGCGCGTGCAGGCACTGGCCGAACGCAAGTTCTTTGCGCCCAGCGCGCTGGACGAGGCGGTCGCGGCACGCGACACGGCACGCGAGGCTCTGGCCGCTGCGCGGGCCATGGGCAAGCTGCAGCAGCGGGATATCGACCGCACCCGAGTCGTCGCGCCGATCGACGGCGTCGTCGAGGTGCAGATCGTCGGTACGGGTGACTATGTGCGTCCCGGCGATGTCATCTACCGGCTGCTGGCGCCGTCGCGTCTGCGAGCCCACTTCTACTTGCCCGAGAGCGCGGCGACGCGGATGCGGGTCGGCCTGCCAGTGACCCTGACCACCCCCACCGCGCCCGAACAGCCCTACCGTGGGGTGATCGACGGCATCAAGCCGAACGCCCTGAACAACAGTCGCATGCTCGACGTGATGGCACGGGTGATCGACCAGCCGGGTTGGAAACCAGGCGCGTCGGTGACCGGCGTGATCGAGGTCGAGCGGCGCGACGCTGTGCTGGTGGTTCCGGCGCGAGCGGTCGTACAGCGACCGGCGGGGCGGGTCGCCTATGTGGTCGAGGGTGACACGGCGCGGCAGCGGGTGGTCGAGACGGGCTTCCGTCAGGATGGGCTGGTCGAGATCGTTAGCGGTGTCGCTGCGGGAGAGGTGGTGGTGGTCGATGGCGCCGGGTTTCTTACTGATGGGGCTCCGGTGCGGGTGAAGGCTGGGGGATAGCCAGTGCGTGTGGTCGCACCGAATCTTTACGGTTCAACGAGGACAGCGATGGCGCAATGCGCGAACCCCCTACAACACCTTCAGGTACTGCTGCGTGACCGGGGTGTACTGCGCTGAGCGCAACCACGCCTGTGCGCCGCCACTCAGCGCATTCCCGTACCCCCAGCGCGCCACCGCCAGACTGCCGGCCAGGTCCGCCGGCCGCCCGACAGCGCGTGCGATGTCGAGCAGGTCGTCGTCGTAGCGGTCAATGTAGGCGCGCCAGTTCTCTAAATGTACGAGCGCCGCGAGCGTGTCCGACTTGCTGCGGTTGCAGGGCGGGTGGGCCAGTACAAAGTTGTGGATGAGGTCGCGCGGGTAGAGCGAGAACGGCACGAAATGGTCGACATCGGCGTCGTGGACTCGCCCGCCGCAGTAGAAACAGCGACTGTCGACCATCCGGCGCAGGCCAGCACCAATCGCCACCAGCGCCTGGCGCGGCGTCTCAAACAGGAAAGACTCGAGGTCGTCCGTCTCGCCGAGCAGTGCCGCGTTCTGGCTGATCGCCTTGATCTGCCGGACCCAGCCGTTGCGCGAGAGTTGGTGCACCAGTGGCTGGAATCGCCGCAGGCAGAAGGCGACTCCAGGGAGCAGATTCAAACCACCCGGAGCGATCTCGTAGAGGAACGCGTCCGGCTTGCCAGCGAAGTTCTGCAGGAACTGCGCGGGCTGCTTGCGGATGGTTTCGGCAATCTTGGTGAGCAGAGGCCGGAAGGCGCCCTCGTCGCGCAGACCATTGGGGTTGAGCCCCGGGTTCTCGCTCTGGAACATTTGGATGGCCGACACGACGAGCGCCTGCCGGTTGGTGCTCTGATAGAGCCCCTGCTCGATGCCGCTGTCGGCCGCGAGCAATACCGCAGAGCCGGTCCTGCGCACATAGGGTGCCGTCTGCTGCCAGTAGAGCTCAACGAACTGGGCGGCGATCTCGCGGAAGGTCAGGTGAAGCGGCTCGCCGTCGTCGTTGCCACGTTCGACCGCCAGGTCGGCCAATGCGATGAGCAGGGCAAACTTGTAAGTCGCAGTGAAATCGCCTTCGCTGAACAGCCGTTGCAGCTTGTTGAGCCACTGCAGTTGCGCCTCCGGGCTCGGCGGCGGCAGCCGGCCGGTCGAGCTCACTGCCCGCTCCAGTAATCCGCCTTCTCTGGAAAGATCCACCGTACGCCGCCGCGCGGATCTGGCTGGTCGCCGGTGTAACGCGGAATGAGGTGAATGTGCAGGTGCGGCACGGTCTGCCCGGCAGCGACGCCATCGTTGACGCCAACGTTAAAGCCCGCAGGGGCGAATTCACGATCGAGCGCGGTCTTCATCTGTGCGAGCAGCTGGAGCATGTCGAGGAGGTCACTGCCCGGCACCCCGAACAGCGAGGCGATGTGGCGCCGCGGGATGATCAGCGTGTGGCCGGGCGACACCGGGAAGGCATCGCGGATGGCAAAGGCCGTACCCTGCCGGCCGACGATGCGGTCGCTGGGGATGCTGCAGAATGGGCAGTGAGTGTCCTCAGCCATGCGGGTTGCTTCGGTTGGCGCGTCAAGAACGACTACAAAGTCTTGTAAACCTCCGCCCCACCCTTCACAAACTCCACCGCTTTCACCTCCATCCCCTTCTTCAGCGCCTCTTCTTCCGCCAGGCCCTGGCTCGCCGCGTAATCCCGCACGTCCTGCGTGATCTTCATGCTGCAAAAGTGCGGCCCGCACATCGAGCAGAAGTGCGCCAGCTTTGCGCCCTCCTGCGGCAGGGTCTCGTCGTGGAATTCCTGCGCCTTCTCCGGGTCCAGCGACAGGTTGAACTGGTCGGCCCAGCGGAATTCAAACCGCGCCTTGCTCAGCGCGTTGTCCCGCAGTTGCGCACCGGGGTGGCCCTTGGCCAGATCAGCGGCGTGCGCGGCGATCTTGTAGGTCACGATGCCGTCGCGCACGTCCTGCTTGTTCGGCAGGCCCAAGTGTTCCTTCGGCGTCACATAACAAAGCATGGCGGTGCCGTACCAGCCGATCATCGCCGCGCCAATGCCACTGGTGATGTGGTCGTAGCCCGGCGCGATGTCGGTGGTGAGCGGGCCCAGCGTGTAGAACGGCGCCTCGTGGCACTGCTCGAGCTGGAGGT
>CAZGBK010000015.1:0-36464 GCA_964524005.1 uncultured Enterobacteriaceae bacterium | reverse complement strand
CCATCTGCGCGCCCATGTTCTCGAACTTGTCCTTCAGTTCGATCTCTTTGGCGACCGAGACGCCGTCCTTGGTGATGGTCGGGGCGCCGAACGAGCGCTCCAGCACGACATTGCGGCCCTTCGGGCCAAGCGTCACCTTGACCGCGTCGGCCAGGATGTTGACACCGCGCACCATGCGCTCGCGGGCGTGGTCATGGAACTTGACTTCTTTTGCAGCCATTGTTTGCTCCTGAATCGGTTTGGGCCAGGCGGCCAATAGGGCCGGTGGCCGGGAATCTAGGGATCTTGGTCCGGTGCACTGGCCGTGTCAGGCCGGGCTACCGCAAAGTTGTGTGTGGATCAGGCTTCGATCACGCCGACGATGTCCTCTTCGCGCATCACCAGCAGTTCTTCGCCGTCGATCTTCACCTCGGTGCCGCTGTACTTGCCGAACAGCACCTCGTCGCCGACCTTCACCGCCAGCGGGCGGACATCGCCGTTCTCCAGGATCTTGCCGTTGCCGGCAGCGATGATCTTGCCGCGCACCGGCTTTTCGGTGGCGCTATCGGGGATGACGATGCCACCGGCCGACTTGCGCTCTTCCTCGAGGCGCTTGACGATGACGCGGTCATGCAAGGGACGGATCTTCATGGTCTCTTGGGTCTCCATGTTGAGAATGGGTTTTGGAATTGGGTCTGAGCGGTTGTTAGCACTCACCGCCAGCGAGTGCTAATAATAGGGATGCGCTGCGACGATTTCAAGACCGCGCTCCATTCCCTCGCCGAGCGATGCCAAAGCCCGTGGCGGACTCGTTGTCGCGCCTCTTCGCCAACGGCTCGCCGCGCGCTTTGCTAGATTGTCGACATGAAGTTCCATCTGCAGCGCCCTGATGGGCGCACCCTCATCTCGGCAGTCAGCGAGGGCGCCATCGTGATCGACGGCGAGCGCTGGACACAACCGGTGCTGGTCTGGCCCGATGCTGCGCCGCAGCCGCTTGCCGCCAGCAGCTTCGAGATGCTCGCCACCGACCATTTCGAGCCATTGCTGGCCGCGCGCCCGGATGTGGTACTGCTGGGCACCGGGGGCCGGCAACGCTTCGCCCACCCGCGGCTCTATGCAGCGCTCACAGCGGCGCAGATCGGCGTCGACTGCATGGACACTGCTGCCGCTTGCCGCACTTACAACGTCCTGGTTGGCGAAGACCGCAAAGTGGTGGCGCTGCTGTTTCCGACCTGAGCCGGCTGTCGGCTTCCGAGCCGCCGTTCCGTGCCCGCTGCTGCGCCCTTGGGCATCGCTCGAGAGGCGCTGCGCGCGGTCTGGCTCGGCCCAAAGGTCATCCGCGTCGGCTTGCATCAGGCCGGCATCGGCTAGAATCCGGTTCTTTCTGCGATTTAGGGCCTGTTCATGAACGCCCCCGTGCACAAGACCGCCGCCGGCAACACCGGCTTGGTGATGAAGTCGGCCAAGCTGGCGAACGTCTGTTACGACATTCGCGGCCCGGTGTTGGCGCGCGCCCGCGAGATGGAAGAAGAGGGCCACCGCGTCATCAAGCTGAACATCGGCAATCTGGCGCCGTTCGGCTTTGACGCGCCCGAGGAGATCGTCCAGGACGTTATCCACAACCTGCCCGAGGCGGCCGGCTACTCCGACAGCAAGGGCTTGTTCGCGGCGCGCAAGGCGATCCAGCAGTACGCCCAGGAGAAGGGTATCCAGGGCGTGACCATCGACGAGATCTTCATCGGTAACGGTGCGTCGGAGCTGATCGTCATGGCCATGCAGGGCCTGCTGAACGCTGGCGACGAGGTGCTGGTGCCGGCGCCCGACTACCCCCTGTGGACCGCCGCAGTCACTCTCGGCGGCGGCAAAGCCTGCCACTACCTGTGCGACGAGGGCGCCGGCTGGATGCCGGACATGGCCGACATCCGCAGCAAGATCACCGCCAACACACGGGCGATCGTGCTGATCAACCCGAACAACCCGACCGGTGCCGTCTACCCCGAGCCGGTGCTGCGCGAACTGGTCGAGATCGCCCGCCAGAACAAGCTGGTGGTGTTCGCCGACGAGATTTACGACAAGACCCTGTTCGATGGCGTCGGCCATACCAGCATCGCCTCGCTGGCCGACGATGTGCTGTTCGTCACCCTGAACGGCCTCTCGAAGAACTACCGCGCCTGCGGCTATCGCGCTGGCTGGATGATCGTCTCGGGTGCCAAGCGCCTGGCGCGCGACTACATCGACGGCCTGGGCATCCTCGCCAGCATGCGCTTGTGCTCCAACGTGCCGGCGCAGTTTGCCATTCAGACCGCGCTGGGCGGTTACCAGACCATCCGACAGCTGGTCGCCCCCGGCGGTCGCTTGTGCCGGCAGCGTGACCTCGCCTGGGAGATGATCACCAGCATCCCGGGGGTGAGCTGCGTCAAGCCGCAGGGCGCGATGTACCTGTTCCCGCGGCTGGACCCGAAGATCTACCCGATCGCCGACGACCAGCGCTTCATCCTTGACCTGCTCGAGGCCGAGCGTGTGCTGCTGGTGCAGGGCACCGGCTTCAACTGGCCGCGCCCGGATCACTTCCGTATCGTCTTCCTGCCGCACGAGGACGACCTGCGCGAGGCCATCACCCGCATCGACCGGCATTTCGCGCGTTACCGCAAACAACACGGCACGGCATAACACCATGAATCCCATCCACGTCGGCCTGCTTGGCATCGGCACCGTCGGCGGCGGCACCTTCACCGTGCTTGCCCGCAATGCGCAGGAGATCGCGCGTCGCGCTGGTCGCCCCATCGTCATCACTGCGGTCGCGGACAAGAACCTCGAGCGTGCGTGCGAGGTGGTGGGTGGCACGCCGGGGGTGCGCATCACCGACGACGCCATGAGCATCGTCGACGACCCGAGCATCGACATCGTCGTCGAGCTGATCGGCGGCTACGGCGTTGCCAAGGACGTGGTGCTGCGGGCGATCGCCAACGGCAAGCACGTGGTCACCGCCAACAAGGCGCTGCTTGCCGTGCACGGCACCGAGATCTTCACCGCCGCCCAGCAGAAGGGCGTCACCGTGGCCTTCGAAGCGGCGGTGGCCGGCGGCATCCCGATCATCAAGGCGCTGCGCGAGGGCCTGACTGCCAACCGCATCGAATGGATCGCCGGCATCATCAACGGCACCACCAACTACATCCTGTCGACCATGCGCGACAGCGGCCGCCCGTTCGCCGACGTGCTGGCCGACGCGCAGGCCCTGGGCTACGCCGAGGCCGACCCGACCTTCGACATCGAGGGTGTGGACGCCGCGCACAAGATCACGCTGCTGTCGGCGATCGCCTTCGGCACGCCGGTGCAGTTCGAGCAGGCGCACATCGAGGGCATCAGCAAACTCGCCGCCGAGGACATCCGCTACGCCGAGGAACTGGGTTATCGCATCAAGCTGCTCGGCATCACCAAGCGCGTGGCGGGTGGCATCGAGCTGCGTGTGCACCCCGCGCTAGTGCCGGCCAAACGCCTGATCGCCAACGTCGAGGGCGTGATGAACGCGGTGCTGGTCAAGGGCGACGCGGTTGGCGCGACGCTCTACTACGGTCGCGGTGCCGGCGCCGAGCCGACTGCCAGCGCCGTGATCGCCGACCTGGTCGATGTCACACGCCTGCACACCGCCGACCCGGAACACCGCGTGCCGCACCTGGCGGTGCAGGCCGACCGCCTGGAGAACACGCCGATCGTGCCGATGAGCGAGGTCGAGACCGCCTGCTACCTGCGCCTAAGGGTGCAGGACAAGCCAGGCGTGCTGGCGGACGTCGCGCGAATCCTTGCCGACAATGGCATCTCGATCGAAGCGATGATCCAAAAGGAGCCGGACGAGGGCGCGGGCGAGGCCGACATCATCCTGCTCACCCACATCACCCGCGAGAAGCACATCGATGCCGCCATCGCGCGCATCGAGGCCCTGGCGACCACCGTCGGCACCGTGACCCGGCTGCGGCTGGAGTCGCTGGCGAGCTAAGGCTTATTTGCTGGCAAGCTGCCAGCAGCCGTTCCATTGCACTGGCGGGTCGCGCAGCAGCGACCAACAGCGTGCCAGCAAGGTTTTCGTCGGCCCGTCGTCAGGGGCGACGCTCAGACACTCGGCAAATGCCGTCTGTGCCGCTCGCCACTCGCCCTTGCGGTATTGCTCCAGCCCTTCGCCGTAAGCGGCCAGCAGTCCGTCGGGCAGTGGTGACGCCTGACCCGCCGCGCCGAGCAGCTCAAACACCGCTACCGGTTCGGTCTTGCCGACCACCGCCAGCGAGTCGATCTCGCGCACTCGGATAGAGTCGCCTGCCATCCGGCGGGTGGTCGCATCGATCAGCGCGCGCGTGCCATACACCTTGTTGGCGCCCTCCAGCCGCGAGCCAAGGTTCACGGTGTCGCCCATGACCGTAAAGCTGCGCGAGGTCTTCGAGCCGATACTGCCAACGATCGCCTCGCCACTGGCCAGGCCGATGCGCATGTCGACCTTGGGCACGCCCCTGCGCAGGCCGATCAGGTCGGGTACGCGGGCGCGGAAGGCGTCAAGCGCATCCAACTGCGCCACCGCTGCAAGACAAGCGTCGGTCGCTTGGCTGGCGGTCGGCGAGAACGGCGGCGACCAGAACGCCATGATCGAGTCGCCGATGTACTTATCGATGACGCCGTTGTGCGCGCGGATCGGTTCGGACATGGCGGCGAAGTATTCGTTGATCAAGCCTACCAGCCCAGCCGGACTGAGCAGCTCGGCCAGCGCCGTGAATGCCACCAGGTCCGAGAAATACACCGTCACCACTTGTTTCTCGCCACTCAGTGCCGCGTCGGGTCGGCCGGTGATCAGGTTCTCGACGATGCGCGGATCGACGTACTGGCCGAAGGTCTCCTGAATACGCTGCTTGTGCCGGTGCAGCGACATGTGGGTGCTGATACGGGCCTTGGCGATGGCCGGGCTGACCGGTTTGGTGATGTAGTCGACGGCGCCAAGCGCCAGGCCCAGCGCCTCGTCTTCGCTGTCGGACTTGGCGGTGAGAAAGATCACCGGGATCTCCGCAGTGGCAGGGTTGGCTTTGAGCTGCCGGCACACCTCGTAGCCGTCCATCTCGGGCATGACGATGTCGAGCAGGATCAGATCGGGCGGCTGCTCGCCAAACGCGATCTTCAGCGCCCGCTCGCCGGTGGTCGCGGCCTTCACGGTGAAATCCTGCTGCAGCAGGCCGCTCATCAGGGTGACGTTGGCCGGGGTATCGTCGACGACCAATACGGTGGGGCGTTGGTGGTCGGGGCGGGGATCGGTCATGGTCGGGCGGTCATGGTTGTAGTCAGGGGGCAGCCGTTCTTCGCAGCGCGGCCAAAGCGGCGGCAAAGTCGTAATCGTCGGCAGCTGCACGCAGCGCGGCATAGCGCGCCTCGCCCAGCGTCTCACGCAGTGCCGCGGCATGACTGTCGAGCAGCCCGATGGCGGCGGTGTCGTCGTTGGCCAGCAGTGACTCGAGGCTTTGCAGCACGGCCGGATCGAGCGGTGCGGTCGCCGTCTCGCTGTCGTTGGTGCTTGCAGCCAACGCCCTATCGATCGCCGCAACCACTGCGCCGACTGCGGCGTCGAGTGTATCCAGGGTGGCATCGGCTGGCGGTTCGCTGCTGCTGCCTAGCGCGGCTTCGAGTGTTTCCGCCAGCTCCTGCAAGGCGGTGGCACCGATGGTGCCGGCGGCGCCGCGCACCGTGTGGGCGATGCGGATCGCGGTGCTGCGGTCGCTGTTTCTCACAGCTGCGCGCAGTTGGGCAACGCTGTCGGCTTGGTCTTTGACGAAGGTCGCAAGCAACTTGCGGTACAGCGTGTCTTTGCCCGCCGCCCGGCGCAGCCCCAAAGCTGTATCGACTCCGGCGATCGCCAGGGCGCCGGCGGTGGCGTCAGCCTGTTGCGGCTCGACAGCCACGTTCGCGGCTGCTGCATTGGCCGTGGGCACCGGTCTTGCCGGAACCGAAGCCGTGTCGCGGACCCGCTTCGCGTCTTGGCTGAGCCAATGCAGCAGAGTGGCAAATAGCAGGGGCGGGTCGATCGGCTTGCCGATGTGCGCGTCCATGCCCGCCTGCGCGCATTGCTGGCGATCAGCTTCGGCAGCGTTGGCGGTCATCGCCAGGATCGGCAGCTGCGCACTGGTAAAGCGCTGGCGCAGCTGGCGTGTCGCTTCCAGACCATCCATCTCCGGCATCTGCAGGTCCATCAGAACCAGATCGTAGGGCCGGCTACTGGCCATTTCGACCGCCTCGCGGCCGTTCTGCGCCACCTCGACCACCAAGCCCTCGTCGCTCAGCAGCTCGACGGCGATCTGCTGGTTGAGCAGGTTGTCCTCGGCCAGCAGGATGCGGGCACCGCGCACCGTCGACAGGTCGGCGCTGGCAGCCGCCTGGGTCTTGCCAGCGCGCTGCGGGGTCGCCTCGTCCAGGCTCAGGACCGCCAGGATGGTCTCGAACAGCAGCGAGGCACTGACCGGTTTGGCCAGAATGTAGTCGAGCCCGGCGCGCGCGGCCTCGTCGGCGAGCGTCTCGCGGGTGTAGGCGGTGAGCATGATCAGGTGGGGACGCTGCGTGTCGGGCAGCTGATTGATCGCCCGTGCCAGCTCCAGGCCACTCATGCCGGGTGGCATCTGCCAGTCGATCACTGCCAGGTCGAAGGGCTGGCCGCTGGCGTTGGCTGCCAGAACCGCCTCCAGGGCGGCTGCGCCCGAGGCGACGGCGGTGACCTGCAGGGCCATGGCGGCGAGCATGTCCTCGGTGATGCGCAGGGCGGTCTCGTTGTCGTCGACCACCAGCACCCGCCGGCTGGCGAGGTCCTCGCGGAGCAGTCGGCGTCGGCTGCGACTGGTATCGACCTGTAGTTGGGCAGTGAACCAGAAGTTGCTGCCGCGACCCGGTGCGCTCTCAACGCCGACCGCCCCACCCATCTGCTCGGCCAGCTGGCGGCTGATCGACAATCCAAGTCCAGTGCCGCCAAAGCGCCGCGACGTCGAGCTGTCGGCCTGTTCAAACGACTGGAAAAGGCGCGAGCACTGCTCTTCGGTCAGGCCGATGCCGGTGTCGCGCACCTCGAAGCGCAGCAGCAGGGTCTCGTCTTGCCGCTGAGCGAGCCGGATGGCGATCACGACCTCGCCGCACTCGGTGAATTTCACCGCATTGTTAGCGTAGTTGACGATGATCTGCGACAGGCGCAGGGCATCGCCGACCAGGTATTGGGGGATCTGGGGATCGACATCGACGATCAGTTCCAGCCCCTTGTCGGCGGCCTTGTGGCCGATCAGGTTGGCGACGCTGTCGATCAGCTCCTCAAGGTCGAAGCTGGCACGCTCGAGGGTCAGCTTGCCGGCCTCGATCTTCGACAGGTCGAGGATGTCATTGATGATGCCCAGCAGGTGCTGCCCGGCCTGGTGGATCTTGGTGACATAGTCGCGCTGGCGCGGCGTAAGGTCGGTTTTCAGGGCCAGAAACGCCATCCCGATGATCGCGTTCATCGGCGTGCGGATCTCGTGGCTCATGTTGGCCAGGAACTCGCTCTTCATGCGCGTGGCGCGTTCGGCCATCGCCTCGCGTTCGCGGGCGGCCTGCGCTTCCTGCTCGACACGGCGCTTTTCGGTGATGTCACTCCACGAGCCGACCACCTCGCCGGCGGCGCCAGGTCGGTCGGCACCGACGATGTGCAGATCATCGGCCACCCACAGCCAGCGGCCGTCGGCATGTCGAAAACGGTATTCCAGGCGGCCCTGCCCCGACTTCCAGACGGCATTCAGTTCGCGTTCGACCCGCGCGCGGTCGTCGGGGTGGACGCGGTCAGTCCAAAAATCGGCGTTGCGCAAGTAGTCTTCGGGCGCGTAGCCGAACAGCTCGCGGATGTTGGGGCCGATGAAGGTCGGGCGGAAGCTTGCGGCGTCGTAGCTGTAGACGATCGCCGGCGAGTGCGCGAGCAAGAAATCATAGCGTTGGTGGTTGTCGGTGACGTCGTAGAACCAAGCCGCGACCAGGTCCTCGCCGGTCGGGTCGCGAAAACGCCGGAAGCTGCCGGATACCATCAACGGCTCGCCTTTTGCCGTGCGCATGGGCAGCAAGCGACCAGCGACCTCTTGGCCGCTGCGAATGGCCAGCAGGAGTTCGTCGAAGTCGGCGGTGCTCTGGTAGAGCGCGCGCGGGTCGAAGCTGGCCAAGGCATCGTCGCCGATACCGAACAGCTGCAGGTAGCCGCGGTTGGCATACAGTAGTCGTAAGTCGGTCAGGCGCATGATGCGCACTGCGACCGGGCTGGCATCGAGAGCCGTGATCAGCAGGTCTGTCATATCGGGCCTCGCCGTGCACCGGCAATGATCTCGTAGCGTAGCAGGCGACATTCGATCGGCCCGTTGAACAGCGGCACCTTGCGTGACGGCGCCAGGCCGATGCGGCGGATGCCCTGCAGGTCGCCGGTCAGGATCCATGCGTCCCAGCCGGCAAAGCGCTGTTTCAGCCAGTCGCCCAGGCGCGGATACCACTCGGCCAGGGCCTCGGTCTCGCCCATGCGCTCGCCGTAGGGCGGGTTCATCACCAGCACACCGGCTGCGGCGGGGGCCACTGCCGCGAGCGCATCGCCCACCTGCAGGTCGACCTGCGTCGCGCAGCCCAGCGCGGCGAGATGCCGGCGTGCGTGCTCCAGCACGCCCGGGTCACTGTCGCGGCCGCTGATCAGCCCGGCTGGCAGAGGCCGCTGGCGCGCCACGGCGGCGTCGCGCAGCTGCTGCCACAGCGCCGCGTCCAGCCCGTGAAAATGCTCGAAGGCAAAACTGCGGCCGAGCCCTGGTGCGCGGTCCATGGCGATCATCGCCGCCTCGGTGAGGAAGGTGCCGGATCCGCACATCGGGTCGAACAGCGGGCGGTCCGGTGTCCAGCCGGTCAGGCGCAAGATGCCGGCCGCCAGGTTCTCGCGCAGCGGGGCGGTGCCGGCGCCGCGCCGGTAGCCGCGTTTGAACAGCGACTCGCCGCTGGTATCCAGGTACAGGGTGAGCGTGTCGGCGGTCAGGAACACATGGATGCGGATGTCCGGCCGCTGCGTGTCGACGCTGGGGCGCTCACCGCAGGCCGCGCGGAACACGTCGCACACCGCGTCCTTCACCCGCAGGCTGATGAAGTCGAGGCTCTTCACCGGCGCGCGGATACCGTTGGTCTCGACCTTGATGGTGCGCCCGACGCCGAACCATGCTGGCCAGTCGATGCCGCTGGCGGTGCGGAAGATGTCCTGCTCGTTGCGATAGGGCTTCTGGATCAGCTGCAGCAGGATGCGGCTGGCGCAGCGGCTCTCCAGATTGGCGCGCAGCACGGTAGCGATGTCGCCACGGCAGGCGACACCGCCGGCGGCCGGGCTGACGTCGCTGGCGCCCAGCGCGGCGAGTTCGTCGGCGACGATGCCTTCAAGGCCACGCGGGCAGGGGGCGAACAGGCGTTGCATCGGGGTCGGCGGCGTGGCGGCTAGAGCCACCGATTGTGCCATCTGGGTCGCCAGGCCGCTTGGCACCCCATCGGGTGGGCTTCGCGGGCAGAGGCAGCCTGCGCCCGATCAGGCCGGCTGCCAGTCTTGCAGCATGAACTCGACGCTGGTGCGGCCGTTCCAGGTGTTGATCGCTGGCGCGAACACGGCGCGGATGCGCGGCGGCAGTGGCTCGGCGCGGCCGAACAGGATGGCCGGACGCCGTGCGCCAGCGTGCTGCAGGGTCAGCTTCAGGTGCCCACTCCCCACCACCCGTTGCTCGAGCACCTCGAACACGTCGTCGAAGGCCGGCGGCGGAAAGCCCTGGCCCCACACCGCGGCGTGCAGCTGTTCGACCAGCTCTGCATTGCAATCGGCCGCGTCCAGCGGCCCGTCGGTCTCGACCAGGCGCTGCAGTGCGGCGGGCCCCAGCCATTCGCGGCAGACCTGTTCGAAGGTGGCGGCGAACGGCGCCCAGGCGTCGGCGTCCAGGCTCAGGCCGGCCGCTGCGGCATGCCCCCCGAACTGCCGGATCAGGCCGGGGCGACGACGGTCGACCAGGTCGATGGCGTCGCGCAGGTGCAGGCCGGCGATCGATCGCCCCGAGCCCTTCAGCACGCCGTTGGCATCCGGCGCAAAGACGATGGTCGGGCGGTGGTACGCGTCTTTCAGCCGCCCGGCCAGCAGCCCGACGATGCCCGGGTGCCAGTTGGCGTCGTAGAGGCAGATGCTGGCGCCGTCCGCCACCTGCACATCGGCCAGCGCCGCCTGCGCCTGCGCCAACATGTCGGCCTGCAGCTCGCGCCGCTCGCGGTTGAGCGCGTCCAGCCGCTGTGCCAGACGCTCGGCCTCGGCCGGCTCGTCGGCGAGCAGGCAGTCGATGCCGATGCGCATGTCGGCGATGCGGCCGGCGGCGTTGATGCGCGGCCCCAGCGCAAAGCCCAGGTCGGTGCTGCTGGCGCGCCAGTGCTCGCGTCCGGCCAGGCGCAGCAGTGCCAGCAGACCAGGCCGGGCGCGGCCGGCGCGGATGCGTGCCAGCCCCTGCGCGACCAGGATGCGGTTGTTGCGGTCCAGGCGCACGACATCGGCGACCGTGCCCAGCGCGACGATATCCAGCCACTGCGCCAGGTTCGGCCCGCCGGGGCTGCCGTCGGCGGCGGGCGGCAACACCCCATCGGCACGCAGCCGCGCGCGCAGCGCCAGCAGCACGTAGAACATCACCCCGACGCCGGCGATGCACCTGCTGGCAAAGCCGCAGCCGGGCTGGTTCGGGTTGACGACGATGCAGGGCGGCAGCCGCTCGCCGGGCAGGTGGTGATCGGTGACCAGCACATCGATGCCGCGTGCCTGCGCCGCGGCCACGCCGTCCAGCGCGGCGATGCCGTTGTCCACCGTGACCAGCAGGTCCGGCTGCAGCTGCGCGGCGATCTCGACCACGCCCGGCGACAGGCCGTAGCCCAGCGTCAGACGGTCGGGCACCAGGAAATCGACCTGCGCCCCCAGCGCCCGCAGGCCGAGCATGCCCAGCGCGGTGGCGGTGGCGCCGTCGGCGTCGTAGTCGCCGACGATGACGATGCGCTCTTGCCGCGTGATCGCCTGCGCCAGGCGCTGCGCGGCGGCATCGATGCCCTTCAGGGTGTCCCAGGGCAGCAGGCCGGCCAGCCCGGCGTCCAGCTCGTCGATGCTGCCGACACCACGCGCGGCGTACAGCCGGGCCAGCAGTGGTGGCACGCCGGCGGCAGCCAGCGCGCTGGCGGCCGAAGCGTCGATGGGGCGCTGGCGGGTCTGCATGACGTGTATTGTGCGCGCCCCGGTCGACCTAGCGGCCGCTACGGTAGAACGCCTGCAACTGTGCATGGACCAGCGGCAGATTGCTGCGCACCTGCCACGGCAGTTCAAAGAACGCCTCGCTCATTACCGCAAAGAACTCCTCGGGGCTCTCGGCGGCGTATGGGTCCAGCCAGGGCATGCGCTGTGGTTCGGCCCGGAAGCGCTCGAATGCGCTCGACCAGGCCGCGTGCCAGTCGGCGCGTGACATGCCTGCATGCAGTGGCGGGCAGCCGTTGGCGTCGCCATCGAGCATGTCGAGCTTGTGCGCGCATTCGTGGATCACCACATTGAAGCCGTCGCCGCGGCCACTGGCTTTCACGTCGGCCCATGACAGCACCAGCGGGCCGCGTGCCCAGGCTTCGCCGATGCGTGGCTCGGCGCGGCGGTGTTGCACCCCGGCGTCATCCACCCATTCGAGCACTGGCACGAACTCGTCTGGGTAGACGATGACATACTGCCAGCCGGCATAGGCCTCCAGCCCCAGATTCAGCACCGGCAGGCAGGCCTGCGCGGCGATCAGCAGCTGCATATCGCCATCGACCTCCAGTCCGCGTGCGCCGTAGACCGACTTGTTCGCCAGAAAGCGCCCGCACAACTGTCGCAGTCGAGCCTGATCGCCCGGCTCGAGCATGTCGAGCAGCGGCAGGCGGCGGCGCAGGCGCGTCCAGTCCGGCTCGTCGATGACGAGTTCGGTGGGGGCGCGGAGGCGGCGGAGCCAGTTGAGCATGTGTAATCGGGGTCCAGGATCCGCAAATGATAGGGGGGTGCACAAAGAAAAACCCCGGCCGAAGCCGGGGTCACAAGGCAACCGACTGCGGTGGGTCAGAACACGCTCACGTCGCCAGTCTCCAGAGCAGTCACGCCGATCAGACGCACCACTGCGACCTCACCTCCAGCCTTGTCGCCGTTGGTGTCGATGCTCAAGACGCCGGTATTGGCGTTGAACTTGAAGAAGCGAGCAAGATCCGCGTTGCTGACCGACTGACCTTTCAGCGTCTTCAATTGGCCGAACGCGCTGCCACGGAATGCCAGTACATCGCTGCCACTGGCGAAGTCGGTGACCGTATCGACCGCATTGTCGCGCACCGAAAACACGAAGGTGTCGCGACCAGCGCCGCCAGTCATCACATTTGCGCCCTTGGTACCGTCGATGCGGTTATTGCCGGCGTTGCCGATGAGCGTGTTGTCGGCATTGGAGCCCGTGATGCTCAGGCCTGCCGCCCCTTCCAAGATGACGTTCTCGACGTTTTTGAAGCGCTTCAGGTCGATGCTGACAGTCGACAGAAGCGTGTCTTCGCCACCATTCTTTTTCTCAGAGATGCGCACCGAAAGGTCGTCGATCTTATACAGCTCGTCGGCGTTGGTGCCGGCGACCTTTCGCTCTGCAGCGATGCGGAAGATCTGGGTGGTCAGGACATCTTCGTCACGTGCGCTCAGGTTCTGGATACGTCCGTCACGCTCCACCGGTGTGTCCGCCTGCGCAAAGGCGGTTTCGGGAGTGCCATGGAACTCTTGCAGGAATCGCTCGAAGGCTTTCTGTTCACCCAGGGCACTGGCAGGCGCCAATGCCGTCAGGTTCTGAGTTTCGTCCAGAACGTTGCCAAGCGAGAGTGAACCATCTGCATTCTGAATGATGTAACGGAAGTTATCCCCGTTGGCTTTGATCGGATAGGCGTCGCCTCCTTGCGCCAGGAAACCCAGCGTGACCACCCGGATGCTGGCTGGTGCACCAGGGAGCAGAGTCCCGTCGTTGTACAGGTTGATACGGGCTCCGTTCACATCCAGCGCGATGTCACCTATGCGGCTCCCGGCTTCGGCGTTGGGGTCCCAAGAGAACACCACACCGCCAACCTGCGGAAACCGCCCGGCAAAGGCTGTGCTACCAAGCGCAACACCGTGTTCAAGAATGGCTTTGAGGCCTTCCGGAGTGGTGTCGAAGGTGATCAGCTGGTTGTTGAAGCGGAGTGAATCTTCGACGCCGAGTTGGGTCACGGTGTTGCCTGCCGGCGCAAGTTTGTCGACAGTTCCGTCGGCCTTTGGCGCCGAGAGTTCACCGATGACGGTTCGGATGCCGCCACCGTTCTTCAGTGACACGACGAAGGGATTGCCGTCGTTCGCGGCCACCTTTGCCGCAAAGCCGTTGGCATCTGCACTGATATTGCCCAGGTTGGTCTCTTGTGAGCGGACCTGGCCGCGCTCCCCTTCAAGATAGACCTTGGAGAAGCCGAACACGTTGCTGTTCTTGACCGTGATCACCGACTGCACGGCATCGGTCAGTGCCTTGACTTGCGCACCGCGGGTGCCAGCGGCAAAGGCCGTGGTCGCAAGGTTTGCTTCGCTGACGCCCCAAGCAGCCGCAACATTTGCGGTGGTCGAGGCGTATGCGCCGTTCACATTCTCGCGCGCCCCAAGCGCCCCGACAATCACTTCACCATTGCTGTCAAAGTCGACCACCAAGCGGCCCAGATAGGTGAACTCGTTGTCAGTGTTCACCAGCAGCGTGGTCTTTCCGTCCTTGTCTTCAAGTACCAGCGGATAGGTGTCCGCAAAATCGGGCGTGTGGCCGGGGAAGCCGACTGCCGTATCGGTGGCATCGCCAAGGCGGGTGTTGCTGCCGGCAGCCAGGATGATGTCGACACCCGACAGCTTCGTCGCCAGAAGCTTTTCGTTGTCGATCCGCTGCAGGTGAGCCATCAGGATGACCTTGTTCACACCTTGACTGGTGAGGTCATCGATAACCGGTTGCAGGATCCCGGCAAGGGTATCCATGTTGTCGCCCGTGCCGCCGCGCACGGTGGTGCCGCTTGGCGAGGAGATACTTTGCAGGAGCTGGGTGGTCGCGCCGACGAGGCCAATCCGCTCGCCGTTGATGGTCACCACTGCGGAGGGGGCGATACGACCATTCAAGCTGGAGGCTTCCTCAAGACCCGCGGTCGCCGTGGTGTCGGTGAAGCGGCCGCGCAGCGCGTTGTCATTGCTGAAATCGAGGTTGGCGGTGATGTACGGAAAGGCTGCGCCGGGGCTGCCAGAGCCGGGTGTGATGGCGCTCGCGAAGGCAGAGGAACCGAGGTCGAACTCGTGGTTGCCTAGCGCGCTCGCCGAGATGCCGATGGCGTTGTGGATGGCGATGTCGACAGCTGCCGGTTCAACGTTACCTCGATTGCCGGGGACGCCGAGCACCGGAAGCAGCGTCGGAGCGTCGGTACCGGCTGCGAGGAACGGGCCGGGGATGAAGTTGTCCCCGCCAGCCAGCTTGATGGTGTTGGCGAACTCGTCCTCGAACTTGTCGACCAGCGCGGCAAGGTTGGGCGCGGTGGTGCTGGCAAGCAAACCGGCTTCGGCATCGGCGAAGTGCAGCAGTTGCAAGGTATAAGCCGGCGTGCCGGAGCTTTCGAACACGGTGAGCGTGTTGCTGACCTCGTTGCTGGCAATGAACAAAGGCCGACCGCTTGGTGAGTCGGCTGCAGAGATGAAAAGTGTGCCCTCAGTGCTGACATCGCCGGGGTTGCGCAGGTGTTGGACGAACGAGATGGAGGCAGGGTTGCTTCCATTGAAGTCGGTGACGTCGTACACCATGACACCGCCGCCACCGCGCTCGATACCGACGAACAACAGGGTGCGGCCATCGATGACGCCGACCGTGATGCCTTCGGGTTCCGGGCCCTTGTTGTCCGAGCGGGTGTCGTCGAACAGACCACTGCCGCCGGTGCTTGTCGGCAGAAACGCGCCGCCCTGAGCCATGAAACGCTCGATGTGATCGCCACTGTCAAAAACGATGCGGCCCTGGTCGTCGAGGATCGAGAACGAGCGGCCGCCCAACATCAGCACTTGGTCGATGTCGCCATCGCCGTCGGTGTCGCCATTCAGGCCAGTCTTGCTGAATACCGTGAGACGGCCGGCGACGCTGCTGGACTGCAAGGTCGCTGCATCCGGGAAGGCAGTTGGGTCGAGGGTCAGTGAACTCAGACGTGCCGTCTCTTCGGCTGTCAGGAAATCGTTGCGGTCGTCGCCTTCGTTGGCGATCGCGTAAAAGGTGCGTCCACCCACGGCGAAGCTGGTGATCGCGTCCGGCATGTAGGTGCCAAAGATCGGCGCCGTGACGGGCTGAAGATTGATCCCGCCCCGGTCGGTGAGGTCGGCCTGCAGACCGCGGAAGTCCTTCAGGCCAAGCGGGACGATGCTGACGACCTGTTCAGTGGCGAGGTCGATGATCGCTACCGCGTTATTCTCTTGCAGCGTCACAAAGGCGCGCGTGCCATCTGGCGAAACCGCGATGTATTCAGGTTCGAGGTCTTGGGCCACAGTCCGATTCTCGAAGCCCTCGGTGCCTACGAACAAGCGCACGCCCGCGTCCTTCAATGCTTGCGCCTGGCTGTTGAAGGCGGTGAAGCCGATGGTGCGGACCACCGCGCTGGCCACGCCGGCAGCCAGGTCGATCAGGCTGACCGAGCCCTCCGGATCGATGGTGTTGCCGACATTGATCTCTGCCTCATTGGCGACCAGGATCTTCCTGCCGTCAGGGGTGAAGGTGAGCATGTCGGGCAGCGAACCGACCTGAACGCTGTTCTGGATGTCGCCGTTGCGATTCAGCAGGAACACGCGACCGGGGTCGGTCTTGATGCTGGCGGCCACTGCCACGGCGACTAAGCCGTCGGGACCGACCGCGACACTGTTGACGTCGTTGCTTCCGAACGCTGTACCGCCGACCAGTGCCGTCGAGAACGGCACCGTCTTGATCAATGTCAGCGACAGGTCGGCGCCCAAGCTAAGAATCTGCAGGCCACCCGAAGAGGTCACGTAAACCTGCTTGCTAATCGGGTCATAAGCGGCGATCTCTGCTCCAGCAAGGCGGATGCCGCTGGCAACAGAGAACAAGTTCGAAGCGGGCGACAGGGACAGTGTCATTGTTGAGTCTCCTCGGTGTGTTCATGAAACTTGCGTGACGAACCTGCGAGGATGGTTCGCCTCTGTAACGAAAGCGTGACTTTCCAATGACGAATCGATGTCACTTGCCGGATGGTCGGCGATCACGCTGGCGTGATCGCCGATCCATCCGCCTCGGCTGGGGCGATTTCGGCTGGGGCGATTGTGGCCGGCCGCAGCTACGGCCTCGGCATCGCTCAAGAGTCGCTGCGCTGCATGTCGTTCAGGCCGAAGGACAGCCGCGTCGGCCAGCTACAATCTGACGATGACCGATACGCTGATCCGCTTCGACTTCGAGAACGCCGCCATTCGCGGCGAGGTGGTGCGCCTGGAGGACGCGTGGCAGACGATCTGCAGCCACCGCGACTATCCGGCGCCGGTGTGCGTTGTGCTGGGCGAGCTGACTGCCGCGTCGGCGCTGCTGGCCGCCAGCCTGAAGTTCGAGGGCTCGGTGGCTCTGCAGTTGCAGGGCGCCGGGCCGCTGCGGCTGGCAGTGGCCGAGGCGCGCGACACGCTCAGTGTGCGCGCCACTGCCGAATGGGGTGATCTAGGGGCGGCGCAAGGCCTGGCTGCGCTGCTGGGCCGCGGCACCTTCAGCGTGGTGCTGGACAGCTCTGCCGGCGAGCCGTACCAGGGCATCGTGCCGGTGGACAGCGACGCGGTCGGCCCAGCGCTCGAGGGTTACATGGCGCGCTCGCAGCAGATCCCGACCCGTTTGTTGCTAGCGGCCGACGCCGGCGCCGCTTGTGGGCTGCTGTTACAGCGCCTGCCCGACCAGACCAGCCACGACGTCGACGCCTGGGAGCGGATCGGCGCGCTCGCTGCCACCCTTGGCCGCGACGAGCTGCTCGCCAACGCACCAGAGACCCTGCTGCGGCGCCTGTTCCACGAAGAGACCTTGCGCGTCTACGAACCGCGCAAGCCGGCCTTTGGTTGCCGCTGCTCGGTGCAGCGTGTCGAGGGCATGTTGCGCATGATCGGTCGTGACGAGGTCGACAGCATCATCAGCGAGCATGGCGAGGTGAAGGTCGACTGCGAATTCTGCAACCAGTCGTACCGCTTCGATGCCAACGGCGTCGCGGCGGTGTTCGCTGCCGGGGGCAATCTGTTCCAGGGCACCCCGACGCGGCACTGAGCGCGCTCCAGTCGCTTCCGCGCTCTACGCCACCACCACCCCATCGCGCCGCAGCTCGGCCAGCTCCATCAGGCACAGGTGTGTCACCGCCAGCCCGGCGTAGATCGGCGCGACCAGGTTCACCACGGGCACCAGCGCCAGCAGCGCACAGACCACCCCCAGCAGCCACAGCCGGCCGCCCAGGCGCTCGATCAACAGACGCATCTCGGCGGCGCTGGCATGCTCGGCCAGTGCGTCGTACCGCAGCAGGCGCTGGGTCGCCCAGCCAGTGACCAGCAGCCCCGCCAGGGCGCCAGCACCGGCCAGCAGCCACAGCGGCAAGGTCAGTAGCCACAGCAGCGCGAACAGCAGCACCCCGGCCACCGCGTTCCAGAGGCTGCCGAAGAACGACCCGCCGCGCAGACGCTCGAGGCCCGGGTAGTCGCGGCCAGCGACATGGCTGACGATCCACGGCATGGCGACGATTGCCGCGATGACCAGCATGGTCAGCCACACGGCAGGCACCCACAGCAGCACCAGCAGCATGCCGGCACCCAGGGCGAGCAGCGGTTCGGCCCAGCTGTGTTGCTCGACGCTGTGCGCCCACTCGCCGGGGACGACGCTGCTCTGCGTCCACTCCAGCGCCTCGCGCCAGAACAGCACACCCAGCACCACCCACAGCAGCAGTGCCAGCAGCAGGGGTGCCAGGCACAGCAGCAACATGCGCGGATGCAGCAGGCTGACAGTGGCGCGGCCTAGCGCCTGGATGACGTCGGTCATGGCAGGTCAGCGGGATGACGACAGAGCCGCTATGCTGCCACAGCCGCCCGGCGCCAGCCCGCCAGGCGTCGGGTTCATCCCCAGCGTACGCATCCCCGGCTCGAGCAGCCGGCTCAACCATTTGGAGACCGCATGAAGACCTTCGCTGCATTCGCCACCGCCGCAGCCACCGCAATCACCCTTGCCGCCGCGCTTGTCGCCAGTCCGGCCAGCGCCGCCGATCTGCCCAAGCCGCCGGTCACCGCGCTGGCCAAGATCGACCGCGCCGTCGGCAACGGTGCCGAAGCACAGCCTGGCAAGGTGGTGCAGGTGCACTACAGCGGCTGGCTGTACGACGCCGCCGCGCCCAACGGCCAGGGCAAGAAGTTCGACAGCTCGCTCGACCGCGGTCAGCCGTTTGTCTTTCCGCTGGGCGCCGGGCAGGTCATCCGCGGCTGGGAAGAAGGCGTGGCCGGCATGAAGGTCGGCGGCAAGCGCACGCTGGTCATCCCGCCCGACATGGGCTACGGCGCACGTGGCGCCGGTGGCGTGATCCCGCCCAACGCCACGCTGATCTTCGACGTCGAGCTGCTGGGTGTCCGCTGACCCGGCCGATTCGCTCACCGGCTTCGCCGACCTCTGCGCCCGCCACCCCGAGGGGCGCGACTTCGTCGTCGAGGTGCTGGCGCGGCCGTCGACGGCGGCGGTGGTCGCCATCCACGGCGACCCGATCGAGCGCGGCGTGTCGCGCATCGCCCGGCAGGTGGCCGGCAGCGAGCACACGCTCTACCTGCTGGAAGGCCGTCTGCCGGCGCTCAACTACGAATACCTGCATCTGGCCAGCAGCCGCTTCGACGACCCGCGGTGTCTCGAGCTGATCGCCGGCTGCGACCGCGTGGTGACCCTCCACGGCTGTAACGGCCTGGACGAGAACGTGCTGCTGGGCGGGCTGGACGAGGTGCTCAAGGCGCGCATCGCGGCTGCACTGGCGGCGCGCGGTGTGCCCTGTCAGACCGACGGACACCGCTTCCCCGGCCGTCAGCCAAGCAACATCTGCAACCGCGGCGCCACCGGCATGGGGGTGCAGGTCGAGCTGACCGACCCGGTGCGCGAGGGGCGGCTCGAGCCGGCGGTCATCGCCGCGATCCGCCAGGCGCTGGCCTAGCCCCGACCGACATCAGCCGCGCCGGTCGGCATCCTCCAGCAGGCCGCGCAGCCGGTAGAGCGCCTCCAACGCCTCGCGCGGGCTGAGCGTGTCCGGGTCGGTGGCGGCGAGCGCCTGCAGCGCCGGGTGCGGCGCGGGCACAGGGTCGGCCGCAGACGCGGCACCTCCGCTGCCGAACAGGTCGGCCTGCGCGTCGCTGTCACCCGCCGCAGCGCGCGCCTCGAGCGCCCGCAGCTGCTGCCTTGCGTCACGCAACACGGCGGCCGGCACTCCAGCCAGCTGCGCCACCTGCAGGCCGTAGCTGCGGCTTGCCGGGCCGGGCAGCACGCGGTGCAGGAACACCACCCGCCCGCTGTGTTCGGTGGCCTCGACGTGTACGTTGGCGAGGGTCGGGTGGTCGGTCGCCAGTGCCGTCAGTTCAAAGTAATGGGTGGCGAACAGGGTGAGCGAGCGCGTCTGCTCCAACAGCGCCCGGGCGATCGCCCAGGCCAGCGCCAGCCCGTCCCAGGTCGAGGTGCCGCGGCCGATCTCGTCCATCAACACCAGGCTCTGGTCGGTGGCGTTGTGCAGGATATGCGCCGCCTCGGACATCTCGACCATGAAGGTGCTGCGCCCGCCGGCGAGGTCGTCGCTGGCGCCGATGCGGCTGAAGATGCGGTCGACCGGGCCGAACTCGGCGGCGGCCGCCGGTACCGCACTGCCGATGTGCGCCAGCAGCGTGCACAGCGCCACCTGACGCATCCAGGTCGACTTGCCGCCCATGTTCGGGCCGGTGACCAGCAGCAGGCGGCGGTGCGCCGACAGCTCGCAGTCGTTGCCGATGAAGCGCTCGACCGTAGTCTCGACCACCGGGTGGCGGCTGTCGCGCAGCAGCAGGCCCGGCGCGTTGCGGAACACCGGCGCCACCCAGCTGCGCGGGCTACCCGGTGCACCGGCGCACACCGCCAGTGCCGCTGTGGCGTCCAGCCAGGCCAACTGGCGTGCCAGCGTCTGCAAGGCCGGCAGTTCCGGCTGCAGGCGCTCCAGCAGCGCGTCGTAGAGCAGCCGCTCGCGCTGCAGGGCGCGTTCGCGGGCCGACAGTGCGCGGTCTTCAAAGGCCTGCAGTTCGGGCGTGATGTAACGCTCGGCGTTCTTCAGCGTCTGCCGGCGGCGGTAGTCGGGCGGCAGGCTGTCGGCTGTCAACCGGTCGACCTGTCCGCGCCCGACCTCGATGTAAAAGCCGTGCACGCGGTTGTATTCGACCTTGAGCGTGGCGATACCGGTGCGCTCGCGTTCGCGCGCTTCCAGCGCCAGCAAGAAGTCGCCGCAGCCCTGGTCGAGCCCGCGCAGCTCGTCGAGCTCGGCGTCGGCGCCGGCAGCGATCACGCCGCCGTCCTTGATGCTGACAGCGGGGGTCTCGTCCAGCCAGTGGGACAGTTCCGACTGCGTCAGCGGCGGTGCCACCAGCGCGGCCAACAGGCCGGGCAGCGGGTGCTCGGCCGAGAGCCCCGCCCCCAGCCGGGCCAATGCGCCGGTGATGTCGGGTAGCCGGTCCAGGGTGTCGCGCAGGGCGGCGAGGTCGCGCGGCCGGGCGCTGCGCAGGCTGATGCGGGCGGCGATGCGCTCGATATCGCAGACCCCGCCCAGGGCATCGCGCAGCGGGCCAGGGGCGGTGCGCAGGGCGGCCAGCAGGGCGTGGCGCTGCGCCAGTTCGGCACCCTGCCGCAGCGGGTGGTGCAGGGCGTGCCGCAGCCAGCGGCTGCCGGCAGCGGTGCGACAGTCGTCGAGCACGCTCAGCAGCGTCGGCGCGCGTTCGCCGGACAAGGTGACGGTGAGTTCGAGGTTGCGGCGGGTGGCGGCGTCCATCTGCAGCAGGCCATCGGGCTGCTCGGCCAGCGGCGGACGCAGGTGGGCCAGCGCCTGGCGCTGCGTGTGGCGACAGTAGTCCAGCAAGCCGGCGCAGGCGGCCAGTGCCAGCGGCAGCGCGTCGCAGCCGAAAGCGCGCAGGTCGTGCACGGCAAAGTGTTCGCACAGACGGCGTTGGCCGGCGGCGGCATCCATCTGCCAGGGTGCCAGGGTGGTGGTGGCCAGCCGCGGGCCGCCCATCCGCAGACCAGCCAGCAACGGGTCGCTGCCTTCGGCCAGCAGCACCTCGGCCGGTTCGATGCGCGCCAGCAGCGCCGGCAGGTGCGCGGCGGGCAGCTCGGCCAGGCGCAGCTCACCCGAACTGAGCGTGAGCCAGGCGGCGCCCAGCACGGCATCGCCAGCGCTGCCCGACACGGCCAGCAGCGGCGCGTCGCGGCGTTCGTCGAGCAGGCCGGCATCGGTCAGCGTGCCGGGCGTGACGATGCGCACCACGGCGCGTTCGACCGGGCCTTTGCCGGCCCCGACATCGCCCACCTGCTCGGCCACCGCCACCGACTCGCCGGCGCGCACCAGCCGCGCCAGGTACTGCTCGGCGGCGTGGTAGGGCACGCCGGCCATCGGGATGGGGGCACCGGCACTCTGGCCACGCTGCGTCAGCGTGATATCGAGCAGACGCGCGGCGCGCTGGGCGTCGTCGTAGAACAGCTCGTAGAAGTCCCCCATCCGGTAGAACAGCAGCCGGTCGGGGTGCTCGGCCTTCAGCGCCAGGTATTGGCGCATCATCGGGGTGTGTTCGGTGTTGCTCACCGGGCGGTCAGTCCACCCACACCCGCGCGTTGGCGAACAGCCGGTACCACGGGCTCTTCTCGCCCCAGTCTTCGGGGTGCCAGCTCATCTGCACGCTGCGGAACACGCGCTCGGGGTGCGGCATCAGGATGGTCGCGCGGCCGTCGCGGGTGGTCACCGCGGTGATACCCCCCAGCGAGCCGTTCGGGTTGTCCGGGTAGCTCTGCGCGGGCTGGCCGCTGGCGTCGATGTAGCGCATCGCCACGCGCACCTTCTCGTGGTCGAACTCGCCGGCGAACCAGGCGCGGCCCTCGCCGTGCGACACCACCACCGGCAGGCGGCTGCCGGCCATGTCGCGCAGCAGGATCGACGGGCTGTCGACGATCTCGACCATGCTCAGCCGCGCCTCGAACTGCTCGCTGCGGTTGCGCACGAAGCGCGGCCAGTGCTCGGCGCCGGGGATCATCTCGGCCAGGCCGGCCATCATCTGGCAGCCGTTGCACACGCCCAGGCTGAAGGTGTCCGAGCGCTGGAAGAACGCCGCCAGCGTGTCGCGGGCGCGTTCGTTGAAGCGGATCGATTTGGCCCAGCCCTGGCCGGCGCCCAGCACGTCGCCGTAGCTGAAGCCGCCGCAGGCCGCCAGGCCGCGCACATCGCGCAGCCGCGCCCGGCCGGCGATGATGTCGCTCATGTGCACATCGACGGCGGTGAAGCCGGCCGCGTCGAAGGCCGCAGCCATCTCCAGCTGGCCGTTCACGCCCTGCTCGCGCAGCACCGCGACCTTGGGCCGCACGTTGCGCTTGATGTAGGGCGCGGCAACGTCGACATGCGGGTCAAAGCCCAGCGTGGCCGACAGTCGTGGCGCGTCGGACAGCGCACGCTGGTGCTCTTCGTCGGCGCAGGTCGGGTTGTCACGCAGGCGCTGCATCGCGTAGCCCGTGTGGCGCCAGGCGGCCAGCAGGTCGGCGCGTGTCACATCGAGCAGCGGTGCACCGTTGCGCCGCAGCAGCAGGTGGTCGCTGGAATTGACGCGGCCGATCACCTGTACAAAGCGCTCCAGCCCGGCCTTCGAGAAGGCGTTCAGCACCGTCTCGATGTTGGATTCGGCGACCTGCAGCACCGCGCCCAGTTCTTCGTTGAACAGCCAGCCGTTGAAGTCGTCGCCGTGGTAGTCCAGCGTCGCGCCGCGGCGTCCAGCGAACAGCATCTCGGCCACGCAGGCCGCCAGGCCCCCGTCGGAGCGGTCGTGGTAAGCCAGGATGCGACCATCGCGCGCCAGCTGCCGCACAGTGTCGAAGAACGCGCGTAGGCGTGCCGGGTCGTCGCAGTCGGGGGCGCGCTCGCCGGTGCGGCCCAGCGTCTGCGCCAAGATCGACCCGCCCAGACGGTTCTTCTCGCCGCCCAGGTCGACCAGCACCAGGCGGCTGTCGCCGGCGCGCAACTGCGGCGTGAGAGTGGCCCGCACGTCGCCCACCGGTGCAAACGCCGAGACGATCAGCGTGAGTGGGCTGCTGACCACCCGCTCGCTGCCGTCGGCCTGCCAGCGGGTGGTCATCGACAGCGAATCCTTGCCCACCGGGATCGCCACCCCCAGCGCCGGGCACAGCTCCAGTGCCACCGCCTTCACCGTGTCGAACAGCGCGGCGTCCTCGCCGGGCTGGCCGCAGGCGGCCATCCAGTTGGCCGACAGCTTCACATGCTGCAGCGAAGGCACATCGGCCGCAGCCAGGTTGGTCAGCGCCTCGGCGATCGCCATGCGGCCGCTGGCGGGGGCGTCCAGCACCGCCACCGGGCTGCGCTCGCCCATGGCAAAGGCTTCGCCGGTGTAGGTGGTGTAGCCCAACGCGGTGACGGCGACGTCGGCCACCGGCACCTGCCACGGCCCGACCAGCTGGTCGCGCGCGGTCAGGCCACCCACCGTGCGGTCGCCGATGGTGACGAGCCAGGTCTTGTCACCCACCGTCGGGTGGCGCAGCACGTTCAGCAGCACGCGCTTGAGCGGCATCGAGCCGAACGTGAAACGCTCGCTGTGGCCGGCCACCCGGCTGACATCGCGGCGCATGCGCGGTGGTTTGCCCAGCAGCACATCCAGCGGCAGGTCGACCGGCTTGTTGCCGAACTGCGGGTCGTTCACCGTGAGCTGGCCGTCGCCGGTGGCGGTGCCGACGATGGCATAGGGGCAGCGCTCGCGTTCGCAGGCAGCGATGAACGCCGCCAGCCGGTCGGGGCTCACCGCCAGCACGTAGCGCTCTTGCGCCTCGTTGCACCAGATCTCCATCGGGCTCATGCCCGGCTCTTCGTTGGGCACCTTGCGCAGGTCGAAGCGCGCGCCGCAGCCGGCCGAATGCGCCAGCTCGGGGAAGGCGTTCGAGAGCCCCCCGGCGCCGACATCGTGGATCAGCAGGATCGGGTTGGCCGCGCCCAGCTGCCAGCAGCGGTCGATCACCTCTTGCGCGCGACGCTGCATCTCGGGGTTGCCGCGCTGCACCGAGTCGAAGTCGAGGTCGGCGGCGTTGGCGCCGGTCGCCAGGCTAGACGCCGCCCCGCCACCCAGGCCGATGCGCAGCGCCGGACCGCCGAGCTGGATCAGCAGCGACCCGGGCGGGAAACCGTGTTTCAGCACGTGCGGCTCGGCGATGTTGCCGATGCCGCCGGCGATCATCACCGGCTTGTGGTAGCCGCGCACCCGGCCGTCGACCGTCTGCTCGTAGGTGCGGAAGTAGCCGGCCAGGTTGGGCCGGCCGAACTCGTTGTTGAACGCCGCCGCGCCGATCGGCCCGTCGAGCATGATCTGCAGCGGGCTGACGATGCGCTCGGGCCGGCCGATGCCGTCGGCCTCCCACGGCAGTTCTGCACCCGGGATGCGCAGATGCGAGGTGGTGAAGCCCACCAGACCGGCCTTTGGCTTGGCGCCCAGGCCGGTGGCGCCCTCGTCGCGGATCTCGCCGCCGGCGCCGGTGGCGGCCCCGGCGAAGGGTGCGATGGCGGTCGGATGGTTATGCGTCTCGACCTTCATCAGCGTGTGGACCGGTTCGGTGCTGTAGGCGTACTCGCGCGGCGGGTGATGGCTGGCGCCAGCAGCACCCGGGGCCTCGCGTGGGTAGAAGCGCGGCACGGTGGCGCCCTGCATCACCGCCGCGTTGTCGGAATACGCGCTGAGCGTGTACTGCGGGTTGGCCTTGTGCGTTTCGCGGATCATGGCGAACAGGCTCTGCGGCTGCGGCTCGCCGTCGACCACAAAGTCGGCGTTGAAGATCTTGTGCCGGCAGTGCTCGCTGTTGGCCTGCGCGAACATCACCAGCTCGGCGTCGGTCGGGTCGCGGCCCAGCCGCGTGTAGGCGTCCAGCAGGTAGTCGATCTCGTCGTCGGCCAGCGCCAGGCCCATGTCGATATTGGCCTGCGCCAGGGCGGCGCGTCCGGCAGCGCGGTCGCCGGCCAAGGCGCCGGTGACCAGCGGCACGACCACCAGCGGTGCCGGCTTCTGCTGGGTGAACAGCGACTCGACCTGCGCGTCGAGAATGACCGATTCGGTCATGCGGTCGTGCAGCAGCGCCACCAGCGCCGGGCGCTCGGCTGGCTGCAAGGTGCGGTTGAGCTGTAGCGCGTAGCAGACACCGCGCTCGATGCGCCGGACCACCGCCAGCCCGCAGTTGTGGGCGATGTCGGTGGCCTTCGACGACCACGGGCTGATCGTGCCCAGCCGCGGTGTCACCAAGAACACGGGGCCACGCGGCAGCTGCGCTGGCGCGACGGTGTCGTCGCGTAGAAGACTGTCCAGGCGGTGCCGCTCGTCGCTGTCGAGCGGGCGTTCGGCGTCGACAAAATAGCGGTGCTCGGCGTCGAGGCCCAGCAGGTCGGGCACAGCCTGGCGCAGGGCGGCCAGCAGTTTGTCGCGACGGAAGTCAGACAGGGCGCGGCGGCCGCGCAGGGCGATGATGGGCACGTCGGGCAAGGGCGGGCAGCGGAAGGCGCAATGATACGCCGGCTGGCGGCACGCCGCCGCTGCGACTGCAGCTATGTCATGCCGCCACCGCCACCGCCACCGCCACCGCCACCGCCACCGCGACCTTCGGCATCGCTCAAGAGTCGCCGGGCTCTATTTTGCTCAGGCCGAAGATCGTTGGCTGCGGGGTGGGTCAGGGCCATGCCCGCTGAACTAGGCCAGCAGAACAATATCGGCCGCTGTCAGTTGCGGTTTGCTGCCGATGATGGCGACGATTTCGGCCTTGCCGCTGCCGGTACCATCGGCGTCGTACAGCAGCGCCCCCTTCTTGGCGTCGTAAAGCATCTGCGGGCCCGCTGCCGTGGCTCGGGTGCCCAGCACCAACTGATCTGCCGACAGTGCATCGCCGGCGACGCCCGACAGCTGGAACACCGACAGGCTCAGGCCGATGCGGTCTTCTTGTGCCTGCGAAAAGTCAGTGATGGTGTCGCTGTTGGTCTTCGACGGTGCTGTATCGAACACGAACAGGTCGGCGCCGGCGCCGCCGGTCAGCACATCCCTGCCCAAGCCGCCGGCCAGCGTGTCGTCGCCGTTGCCGCCATTCAGGCGGTCATTGCCGTTGTAGCCGCCGATGTCATCGTTGCCGCTGGTGCCGGTGATCACGTCGTTGCCACGGAAGATGGTTGCGGTGTCATCACCCCCAAACGCTTTGCCCTTGGCGTCTGAAAGCAAGCCATCCTGGTTGAAGAACAGGCCCAGTTGAGTGGCCGAAAAACCGAACGCCGCATCGCCTGCCTTGCTGATCACCAGCGAATCGACCTTGCTGACACCCACTGGCGACAGGCTAAAGCCTGCCTTCAGCGTGTAGCGGTCGGTGCCATCGTTCAGATCGATCGTCAGGCCGGTCAGGCTGCCCGAGACTTTCGGATCGGGCTCGACCACCTCTCCGCCGACCACCTTCATGCGCTGCCCGGCGATATTCAGGTTGCCAGTCAGGGTGAGCTTCAGGTTGTTGTCGCCGACTGTCAGGCTGCTGAAGCGGATGGTCTCGACGCTTTCGTTCCAGGTCTCGTTACCCACCCTCAGGGTGTACGGCGTGCTGGTGATGCTGCCGACCAGATTGATCGTTTGCCCATCGCGGTCGGCGTTGGTGTAGCTCAGGCCGGTCAGGCTGGCTGGTGCGTTCTCGCGTTCCTGTTTGAATTCGCCCAGGGTACGGTCATAGATCGGCAGGTTGCTGCCGGTGACGCGCAGCTCGCCGCCCACGTCAACAGTGCCGCTGGGGAAATAGTTGAGCAGCGAGCCGGTGTTGGTCTTTAGGCCGTCGGGCAGGAAGAGGTCCTGGTCGAGCGTCTCGAGCTCGGCCGTTAGCGCTTCGAGGTTGCTGGTGACGATGGTTTCGCGGTTGGACAGGGCGGTGCGCAGCGCGTCGACCAAGACATCGGGAAAAGTATCGCCACCGGGGCGGTTGGACTGCAGGCCATTGAAAGTCGGCATCGGGGTCTCCTAGGTGATGGGGTTGAGGGTGGGTGGTGGTCAAGAACACAGGGCTCGCTGCGGCGGGCCCTAGAACAGGTACGAGAAGCGCAGACTCTGGTAGTCGCGACCGTCGATCAGGCCGGCCTCCAGGCCTGCGCGCAGGCGGGCCGAGCCGGCCTCGACGCCAACGAACCACTTGTCCAGCGTCTGGTTCGAGCGGAACGGGGTGTCGCCGCTGTAGCGAGCGCGGGTGAGTACCGCACCAGCCCCCGCATAGCCCGACAGCAGGCCGGTCGGCAGCACCCACAGGTGCCGCGCCGCGATCAGTTCCAGCCCGGCGGTGCGGACACGAACGTCGTCCACGCCGCCGAGATGTCCGACGCTGCCGCGCAAGGCCAAGTGCGGCAAGGTGCGGGCGTCGCCTAGCAGCGAGACACTTGCCGCGGCATTCAGTACGTGGGCGTCGTTGCCGGGTAGCCGCATGGCGGCCAGTTCGACGTTCAGCCGCTCACCCAGCCCCACGGCCAGCCCAAGGCGCGGCGCCAGCAGCGCACTGCGGCGATCGCCCGCGGCGGCTTGCCACAGGTCTGGGTCGTCGGTGGCAGTGCGGTCGCCGCTCAGGCTGACGGCAAATCGCCCATGACCCAGCGCCAGTGCGGCTCCTGCCGACTTCAGATCGGTTGCGGCGCCGAGGTCGCCGGCGAGCGTATCGAATTGACCTTGGCTGGCCGGCACAAAGTCGAGATCGCCGCGCAGCACGCGGCCGATATTCTGCAAAGCGCCGATACCGACACCGATCGGGTTGTCGGCGGCGTTGGCGGCAAAGGGTGCGGCAAGCAAACACAGTGCGCTGATCAGCGCGGCAAGTCCTGCAAACGTCATGACCGTCCTTGTCTGGCGGTGGGGCCGTACCTTGCGACGGCTTGTTTGTGCGGAAGGTAGCAGCGTTTTCTGACGTTGTCGCACATTGTCGTGGACAAACGCGTATTTTTGACACGCTCCAGTGGCGTTTGACCACGCGCGCCGCTACTGGGCGCTTGGCCCATGGCAGGCCGCCGCGACCTTCGGCATCGATGGCGGTGTTGGCTGGCTGGCTTATGCTTGCGTCATGCACAGCATCGATCCAGCACACCTCGACCTCGCCGCCCTCGACCTGCCGGCCGACGCCCACAAGGGCACGCGCGGCGGGGTGGGCATCATCGGTGGGGCGGGGGGCATGCTGGGCGCGGCCTGGCTGGCCGGGCGGGCGGCGTTGCACGCTGGCGCCGGGCGGGTGTATGTCGGCCAGCTCGACCCGGCCGCGCCGGCGGTCGACCCGCTCTATCCAGAACTCATGCTGCGCCGGGCCGACAGCGTGCTGGGCCTGCCGCAGGTCGATGCGGTGGTGGTCGGGCCGGGGTTGGGCACCGGCGGCATGGCGCCGCAGTTGTTGTCGGCGGCGATTTGTACCGACCGCCCATTGCTGCTCGATGCCGACGCGCTGAACCTGCTCGCCACCCGCGCCGACATCGCCGCCGGGCTGGCCATGCGCAGCGCCGGTACGGTGCTGACCCCGCACCCGGCCGAGGCGGCGCGGCTGCTGGCGGTCACGCCCCAACAGGTGCAGTCGGCACGCGCCGAGGTCGCCGACACGCTGCAGCAGCGCTTCAATGCGGTGGTGGTGCTGAAGGGCGCCGGCACGCTGGTCGCCTGGCCGGGCGGCATGGCGCGCAACCCCACCGGCAGCAACCGCTTGGCCACCGCCGGCACCGGCGACGTGCTATCCGGCTTGATCGGCGCGCTGCTGGCGCGCGGCCTGCCACCAGCCGATGCGGCACAGCTGGGGGTGTGGGTGCACGGCCGCGCTGGCGAAACGTTGCCCGACGAGCGACCCACTGCCAGCGGCCTGTTGCCGCTGCTGTCGGGGGTGTTGGCTGCCAGCACATCGGGCGACTGCGGCAGCTGATCGGCGGCAGGGCAGTGCGCCCCGACCCCGCGGGCAGAGCCCGCTTGTCTGTTGAAAGGCGGTGGCCCCCAAATAGGTGCGCACCTTGAATCGGCAAATGGACAGGCCTATTGTGACCAGCATCACACGTGATATAAATCACACCCATGGCCCAGCCCACCACCCAGTCCGTCAGCATCCAGATCAGCAAGGAGCTGTTGAAACGCCAGCCACTGCTGTGCCTGCTGGACGACGGCGTGCTGAACCAGGTGATGGCCGCCAGCCGCTTCATGCAAGTGCCCAAGCGCACCATGCTGATGATGAAAGGCTCGGGCGACGACTGGCTGGGCTTTCTGCTGGACGGCAAGATCCAGGTGGTCGACACGCTGCACAACGGCCGCGAGGTCGGGCTGAACATCATCCGGCCCGGGCATTTCTTTGGCGAGCTCAGTTGCATCGACCGCCGGCCGCGTTCGGCCACCCTGGTCGCCATGACGCCCTGCCAGATCATCCAGGTCCCCGGCGAGATCGCACGGCAGCTGTTCTTCCGCTCGCCGCCCATCGCCGAGGCGATGATGAAGCACTGCACCGACCTGATTCGCCGCATGTCCGACCTGCGCAGCCTGCAAGCGCTGCCCAACGCCTTCACCCGGGTCTTCGCGCTGGTGAATTATTTCAAAATGATCGGCCCCGGCGGGCTCGAGGTCATCGAAGACGCGCCCACCCAGCAAGAGATGGCGATCATGGTCAACACCAGCCGCGAGACGGTCTCGCGCGCCTTCGCCGAGCTGATGCGGATGGGCGTGGTGGAAAAGGACCTGCGCCGCTTGATCATTCGCAAGCCCGATGTGCTGCGTGCGCTGGTCGAATCCGACAGCCAGCCCGGCCTGCCGGTGCAGACGCGGCTGGAGATCCGGTTGGGCGCTGCCGCGCCGGCCTAATCGCCAAGCCGGCGGCGGCTGTCGCCGCTTCGGTGTCCTGTTGGCGAATCTGCGCCGCTCAGTCTGCGCCGCGGCGCCGGGCGGCCATGCGATAGACCGCATTGCGGTCGCGTCGCCCGACAGCGATGACCAGCACTAGCAACTGCGTATCGCGCACCTCGTAGACCAGTCGGTAGCCAGCATCGCGCAGCTTGATTTTGTAGCGATCGTGGTGGCCATGCAGCCGGGCCGAGTCCACGCGCGGGTGATCTAACCGCTCCAGCAACCTGCGCTTGAACAGGGCGCGTACGGCCCCATCCAGCGACTGCCATTCTTTCAAGGCCACTGGGACAAAGGCCAGTTCATAGGTCATGGGTCGATGGGTCGCGCCAGGGCTAGCACGCAAGGCACCTACAGCTCGTCGGGGGAGACGAGGATCGCCGTTTCGCCGGCGCGGGCGTCGGCGATCGCATTAAGCTCAAGGTCTTCCAATCGCTCCAGCAAGGCCTCGTAGGCACTGGCCGGGATGCAATAGAACGCGGTGGTGTTACGGTTCAGGATCGCCACCGGCAGGCCCTCGCCAGCAGCGACGGTGCCCATCGGGTCTTTTTTCAGTTCCGAGACACTGGCGGTGGTCTCAGCAAGGATCGTGCTGGCCATTCGGCACCTCTAAAAGCATGTTTAACAGTGCTAAATATAGATCTTAAAAAAGTGTTTGACCAGCTTGGTCTGGGCTGACCCGCCTCGCGCGGCGAGTGTCTTTCTTTACCAGCGTGACGAGTCCACCGGGGTATACAGCTGCTGTGGCCCCAGCCCGCGCACCTGCAGCTCGGCCAGCGCGTGCAGCCGCCCCGGCCGGCAGCGCTCGGCGGTGCCCTCGGAGCAGACGATATCGACATCCAGGTCGCGCGCCAGCTCTTGCAGGCGGGCGGCAAAGTTGATGCAGCTGCCCACCGCGCTGTACCAGCTGCGCCGTTCGCTGCCCAGGTCGCCGACCAGCGCCTCGCCGCTGGCGATGCCCACCCGCACCCGCACCGGCGGCAGGCCCTGCGCCACCCGGCCGGCATTGAAGCGCTTCACCGCCTGCAGCAGCGCCGTGGCGCAGTCCAGGGCGCGGTCGGCGTGGTCGGCCACGGCGATCGGCGCACCCCAAAAAGCATGCAGGCCGTCGCCGGTGTATTTGTCCAGCGTGCCCTGGTGCTGCCAGACCGGTTCGGTGATGCAGGCCAGGAACGCGCGCGTCAGGTGCTCGGCCTGTTCCAGCGAGCTCTCTGCGGTGAGCTGCGTGTAGCCCTGCATGTCGGCCACCAGCACGGTGATGTCGGCGCGGCGGGGGGTCAGCGGGTCGGTGCCTTCCGACGCCAGCAGCTCGTCCAGCACCGAACGCGCCACGTAGCGGCCGAGCAGCCGGGTGCGGGCGCGCAGCCGGTACTGCGCCCAGGCCCATTCGGCCGGCAGCAGCACCAGCAGCAGCACCGCATAGCCGTACAGCGGCCCGGCCACCGGCGCTGCACCACCGGCCCGGGCTGTCCAGCCGGCCAACAGCAGCCAGGCACCCACGCCGGCCAGCAGCGGCAGCAGCAGGGCGCGCAGACGCACCCGGCGGCCCAGCCGCCAGGCCAGCCAGACCATGCCCAGCACTGCCAGCAGTGGCAGCAGCCACGCCGGTGGCGGTTCCGGGACACGGCCCTGCTGCAGGTCGCGCAGCTGTTGCCAGGCCTCGACATGCACCGCCACCCCGGCCAGGCTGCCGGACAAGGGGGTGGCGACGCGGTCGGCCAGGCCCAGCGCGCTGCTGCCCACGAACACGGTGGTGCCAGCCAGCAGATCGGGGTGATGGCCCTGCAAGGCATCGACAAAGGGCAGGGCGGTGAAGGCTTCCAGCCGGTGGACGAACGGCAGCGGCCAAAAGCCCCGCGCGTCGACCGGCACACTGTTCAGCCAGGTGCCTCCCGGGTCGCCCGGGCTTGCCAAGCGCTCATCCGTGCGACGACCCGGCATGTCCGAACGCCCGCCGCACTGCAGCGCCGCCAGCGCCAGCGCCGGGTACTGCTGTCCCTGCCAGGCGGTGAGCAGCGGGATGCGCCGCAACACGCCGTCGCGGTCGGGCACAAAGCCGATATTCCCCACGCACGGCGCGCTAGCCAGTTCGCTGTGGTTGGCCAGCACGCCGGTGGCGCGGGCGGCGGGCAGGGTCGGGGGGGTGGCCAGCGCGCCGGCTGCCTGGCCACTGTTCACGTCGCGTTCGCGCTGTGCAAAGTCGAAAGCCTGCGCCAGCACCACGCGCTGCGCGGCTGCCAGCGAGGCGATGCGCGCGTCGCCATGGGCGTCGTCGGGCAGCGGGTCGGGCAGCACCATGTCGAACACCACCCGCTGCGCGCCATCGGCCAGCACCTGCTCGGCCAGGTCGGCCAGGCGGCTGCGCGGCCATGGCCACGGGCCCAGCGCGGCCAGGCTGCTCTCGTCGATATCGACCACCACCGCGCCGTCGATGCGCGTGTCGGTGGACAGCAGGCGCAGCAGCCGGTCGCGCAGGAAGGACTCGGCGGTGGCGCTGCCCGGCACCGCCTGCGGTGTCCATTGCACTGCCAACGTGACAGCCACCGCCAACGCCACCAGCAGGGCGCGGGCCAGGCCGATGCGCGGGGCGGGGCTGGTCATGCCGGGTCCTCGCCGCAGCTGCACAGCGCGGCCTCGATCCTGTCGCGGGCGATGCGGAGCGCGGCCGCCAGCGTCCGTCCGGCCCGCTCGTCCATCAACAACAGGCACTCGCCGGGGCTTGCCAAAGCCAGGCGGATGCAAGCAGCCTCGCCCTCGTCAAGGTCGGGGAGTGGCGGTTCTTTGGGCGTGGCAGGTGCGACGATCAGCCAGCCGCTCTCGATCGCGCCGAGCGCGCCAGCGACAGGTTGCCCTCGCGGAACAGCCCGGTCGCCAGGGCGACACGCACTCCTGGCACATCCAGCGCGCCGCCGGTGGCGGCAAGTCCGATCATTTGCGCGTCGGGCTGGTCGCGGTTCATCACCACCACGACATCCTTGCGCGCCTTGCGCAACGCTTCGCTAGGGTTGTTCTTCAGGCCACTGACATTCAATGTTTCCATGGGAATACCCCAGGGGAAGATCGACACGGCCGAGCATACGCCACCCCGCCAGGGCATGCCACATGGGCCGCCTGGCGACCCGCTGCAGCGGCCATCAACCGCCCGACGAAATGTGACAACCGTCACACTCTGCTTGCGATGCGGTGTTACATTGGGGATATGCGTCAATGGCTTTTCACTCTGCTTGCAGCCGCGGCTCTTGTTGCCGCGGTGCCTGCGCGCGCCGAACCCCCACGCGTGGCGACGCCGCCGGTGGTCGGCACGGCTGCGGCGCTGCCGGCCCCGGCTTCGGCGGCGGTCGGCACGGTCACCTTTGCCGCGGGCGACGCGCGCATCGAGACCCCCGGCGGGGCGTCGGCCGCCACACCGCTGGCCAAGGGCGCGCAGGTGCTGGTCGGCCAGACCATCGTCACCGGCGCTGGTGGGCATGTGCATATCCGCTTTGTCGACGATGCCTTTGTGGCTGTGCGGCCCAACAGCCAGCTGGCCGTCGACGACTACCACTACGACGCACACGACCCGGCCGCCAGCCGCGTGAAGTTCACGCTGAACGGCGGTACCGGCCGGCTGATCACCGGCAAGGGCGGCCAGGCGAACAAGCAGGGGTTCCGCCTGAACACGCCGGTGGCGGCGATCGGCGTGCGCGGCACCGACTTCGTGGTGCGCGCCAGCAGCGAACGCACGCTGGTGGCGGTGCAGCAGGGCGCGGTGGTGGTGTCGCCGTTCGCCAATGGGTGTACCGCCGACGGCAGCGGCCCGTGCAGTGGCGCCCTGGCACGGCAGCTGACCGCCAGCCTGGCCGGCACCTACCTGGAGCAGCGCGGCCAGGACGCGCCGCGGCTGGTGCAGGTCGACCCGGCCCAGCTGCCCGAGCTGTTCGCCCCGCCGCGCAGCGAAGAGCCGGCCACCGCGTCTGGTGCCAGCAGCGCCAGCAGGGCACCGGCGGGCGGTGCTGCCAGCACCGGGGACACCACCCGCGCCGGCATGGCGCCAGCCGGCTTCACCGGGTCGGCCAACATCTTCTGGGGCCGCTGGGACGCTGGCAACAACGCCTCGCTGGTGAACAGTGGCGACTACCAGGTCATCGCCGAGCAGAACGGCTTTGTGCTGTTGCGCCCGGTCGATGGCGGCAGCGGGCTGGGTGGCGTGTTACCGGATCGCGGGTCGGTCAGTTTCCGGCTGGTCGAGTCGGCGGCGTTCATCAGCCGCGGCGGCAATTTTGCCGAAGCGGTGGTCAGCGACCCGCGCCTGCAAGTCAACTTTGGGCGCGGTACCTTCGACACCCGTGCCGCGGTCGAAAGCAGCCTGGGCACCGAACGCATCCGCGGGCGTGGCCGGGTCGATCCGACCGGGCTGTTCGTGGCCGATCCGCAGCGCAGCAATGCGCAGATCTCTGGCGGCCTGTCGGCGGCCGGTGCCGAGGCCGGCTTTGTGTTTCTGAAGCCCGACGCGCAGGGCGGCTTTCACGCCATCGGCGTGACGCGCTGGGAGCGCTAGGCGAGACACCCTTGTAGCCGGGTCACCGGCGGGGTCTGTCCAGCATTGCCGGCCTGCGGGATAATCCGCCCGTGCCGACACACCGCCGACTTTCTGATTCGCGGCCCGCAAGCCTGTGGGCCCGGTGTCTGCACCGCGTCGGCCTGGGCGCCCTGCTGTGCGCTGCCGTGCTGCTGCCTGTCACCGCGCTGGCGGCCGATGCTGCCCCAGGCAGCAGCGCCGACACCACTGCCCGCCAAGCCCTGCAGACGCTGCTCGAGCAGCAGGAGGCGCGCGCTGGCGACCCGGACTACGACTACGCCCTGGGCGTGGCGGCACTGCAGGCCGGCGAGCCGTTGCTGGCGCTGGACGCGCTGGAGCGGGTGGTGCTGCACCGCCCAGACTTCGCTGGCGCCTGGCTGGATATCGCGCTGGTGCACCTGCAGCTGGGCGACGCCGATTCAGCCGATGCCGTGCTGGCCAGTATCGAACAGAACTTCGCCCCGCCGCCGGCGTTGCGCCGGCAGATCATCGCGGCCCGCGAGCAGATCGACGACTGGCGCCGCGGCCGCGTGCTGCGCCAGCTGGTCAGCCGCTGGCGTGGCGATATCAGCCTGCTGGGCGGCTACAGCAGCAATGCCAATGCCGGCATCGGCGTCGGGGGGTTCACGCTGACCCCGGTGGGCGGGCCGACGGTGCCGGTCGATGTCGCGCCCGACCAGCGTCCGCGCGGCAGCGCCATGTTGCAGCTGCGCGCCAGCGCCT
This sequence comes from uncultured Enterobacteriaceae bacterium, assembly GCA_964524005.1. GTDB lineage: Bacteria > Pseudomonadota > Gammaproteobacteria > Burkholderiales > UBA3065 > UBA3065. The sequence goes on along the minus strand of CAZGBK010000015.1, from coordinate 978 downwards.
ACCGCGACGTTGCGCACGCCAACGGCAGCGTGACCAGCCTGCTGGGCTATCTGCGCGGGCGGCGCTTTGCGGGCGAGGGTGACTTCAACTACGGCGAGGTGGCGCTGGGCGTCAGCCACACCCACCTGCTGGGCAGCACCAGCAGCGCCAACGTGGGCGCCAGCCTGCGCCATCTGCAGCTGGGCGACGAATCGCTGGCGACCTTCTACGCCGTCAACGCTGGCCTGCGCCGCCAGCTTGGCGCCTGCGGCATGGCCGCCAGTGTCGAATACGAGTGGCGACAGTACACCCGCGACGGCTACTTCAGCGCGCAGGTGCCGTGGCTGGGTGGTGGCCTGGACTGCCGCAGCGGCGCCCACCAGTGGCTGCTGGCAGCGCGCGTGGGCCACGACGACCCGCGCGGGGCCCGCGCCGGTGGCGACACCCTGCGGCTGGAGGCCAGCGCGCAGTGGCGCTGGCAGATCAGCCAGCGCAGCACGCTAGAGGCGCTGGTGTATTACGTGCGCAACCGCGACCTCGACGGCTACAGCCCGCTGCTGGCCAACGGCGCCGAGCGGCGCGTCGAGCGGCTGGGCCAGCGCCTGGTGCTGGGCCGCGACATCACCGCCGACGGCCGCTGGCGCGTGCTGCTGGAGCTGGAGAACAGCAACGACAGCAGCAATATCGCCATCTTCAGGCTCAACGAACGGCAGGCTCTGCTCGGTCTGCGCTACGCCTTCTGATCGTCCGCCCCCCGCTTGCGCACAGGCTATTCGTGCCGGCTGCGCCGGGTGTACGCAAAACGGGTAGAAGTTTTTCCGTTTCTGTGACGAATGTCACATGACTTGACCATGATTCTGCATACAGTGCACCCAGTTTCAATTGGGCGCATTGCGTCTGTTGAAGCCGCAGAGCGGTCTACCGATCGCGCCGCATGACGAGCAGTGGCACTGCCAGTCATTTGTGCGTAAGCGATTGACGGGGTTGAGTTTTTGAAAT
>CAZGBK010000014.1:0-44628 GCA_964524005.1 uncultured Enterobacteriaceae bacterium | reverse complement strand
GTACTTGTTGGTCAGCACCGAACCCTGGGCCTGCATGACGGCCGGGCTGGTGTAGTTCTCCGAGGCGATCAGCTCGATATGGTCTTCCTGACGCTCAGCCTCCTTGAGGATGGCTGACCACAGCTCAGGGTCGCTCTGCGCCAGCGACAGGTTGTTGGGGAATGCGCACTTGGCTCCCGCAGTGTTTTGCGACATGAACGATCTCCTCGTTGAGAAACAGAGACCCCGGCGGACCGGAACACCTGCGCAGAGAACGAGTCTCCACGGGCGCCACCTGTGACCGCTAAACCGGGGTTGCGAAACAGACTTAATCTAGTCTGATCCAGCGAATACGCGACATTGCAGCATATCCGCATCGGGCGCTATCGCAAAGTTTTATGGGAGTCATAAAGCAAAAGCCGGGGCTCGGCCGACTGGCCTGCCCCGGCGATACGCCCGACGACTCAGACGCCGCTTTCGATGAGCGCGTACGCTGAGTGGTTGTGGATCGACTCGAAGTTTTCCGACTCGACAACGAACCGGCGAATGCGATGGTCGGCTTTGAGGGCGCCGGCGACATCGCGCACCATGTCCTCGACGAACTTGGGATTTTCGTACGCGCGCTCGGTAACGTACTTCTCGTCCGGGCGCTTCAGCAGGCCATAGAGCTCGCACGAGGCCTGCGCCTCGACAACCTGGATGACGTCCTCGATCCAGACGAAGTCGCGAGTCTCGACCGTGACCGTCACGTGCGAGCGCTGGTTGTGCGCACCGTAGTCGGAGATGTTCTTCGAACACGGACACAGACTGGTCACCGGCACCAGAACCTTCATCTGGAAATGAAACTCGCCGCCGCGCAGCTCGCCGACGAAAGTCACCTCGTAGTCGAGCAGGCTCTCGACCCCGGACACCGGCGCTTTCTTGTTGACGAAATACGGGAAGTGCATCTCGACATAGCCAGCCTCGGCTTCGAGACGGGCGACCATCTCTCGCACCAGCGGCTCGAATGACTCCACCGACAACTCGCGGTCGCCTGTATTCAGCAGCTCGACGAAGCGGCTCATGTGCGTGCCCTTGAAATTGTGCGGCAGGTGCACGTACATGTTGAAGTTGGCGATGGTGTGCTGGACGCCGCCGCTGCGGTCCATCACCTTCACCGGGTGACGGATCGACTTGATGCCCACCTTGTCGATGGCCAACTGTCGGGTGTCGTGGCTGCCCTGAACGTCAGGGATCTGGACCGGTTCGTTGGGGTGCATGAGCGCTGTTTCTCCAATCGGTTAGAGGTCGAGTATACGCGGAGTCGGAATATCCGACAAAACTGGTCGGGATTCGGTTCCGCTAGACTTGGTCTCGATTGTGCAAGGGCGACACGCCTTGGCAGCCCCTCGCCACGAGACCCAGAGGCTGCCATTCGGAGCGGCACCGCCAATCAGCGGATTGGCGACTAGTGCGCGCGGTCGAGCAGAGCGGCCGCCAGTTGCCGCAGCCGCCGGGCAGCTTCGCCACAGGGCAGCAGCGCCTGCAATGCCTGATCGTGCAGACCAGCCGCCAGTTCGCGCGCCGGCCGGATCCCCAGGATGCTGACGTAGGTCGGTTTGTTAGCGGCCTGGTCCTTGCCGGCGGTCTTGCCCAGTTGCTCGGTGCTGGCCTCGGCGTCGAGGATGTCGTCGACCACCTGAAATGCCAAGCCCACTGCCCGTGCATAGGTGTCGAGCGCCGCCGCTGGTTCGCCAACACCACCGCCGCAGGCGACACCCAGGCGGACGGCAGCACGGATCAGCGCGCCGGTTTTGTGGATGTGCATGTGCTCGAGCTGCGGCACGGTGAGGTCCAACCCGACACTGTCGAGGTCGATCGCTTGGCCACCGGCCATGCCGCGCGAGCCCGACGCGACCGCGAGTTCATGCGCCATCGCCAACTGCGCCGATGCATCTGGCAGCAAGCCAGGCGCCGCAACCAGCGCAAAGGCCAGTGACTGCAGACTGTCGCCGACCAGCATCGCTGTCGCCTCGTCCCAGGCGATGTGGACGGTCGGTTTACCGCGCCGCAGGTCGTCATCGTCCATACACGGGAGGTCGTCGTGCACCAGCGAATACGCGTGGATCAACTCGACCGCAGCCGCCGCCTGCAACAATGCCGGGCGCGGGGCATCGAACACCGCGCCTGCTGCCAGCGTGAGCAATGGCCGGATGCGTTTGCCGCCACCCAGTACGGCGTAGCGCATGGCCGCATGGAGGCGCTGCGGGGCGACATCGGTGCCGGGCAGCGCCCGTTCGAGGGTTGCCTCGATATCAGCGCGGGCGGTGTCGGCCCAGACCTCGAAATCAGTCATCTGCCGATGGACCGACGCCGGTTGCATCGAAGTCGCGCAACAGGTCGCCGTCGAGAATCTGCACCTGCTGACGCACTTCAGCAAGGCGATCGCGGCAGGCCTTCAAAAGCTCGCTGCCACGTCTGTAACTCGCCAACGCCTGATCGAGCGGCAGCTCGCCGCCCTCCATCTGCTCGACCAGCGCTTCCAGTTCGCGTACAGCGGCCTCGAAATCAAGCGACGGCGGCGTCTGGCTCATGAATAGCACTCCTCGGCAAGGGGAAACTGGCGGCTGCGCACAGCTGCCACGTAGCGTTGGATAGCCGCTGCGATACCGCCGCCGCCGGCAGCGAAGTCGCGCACAAATCGCGGCAACGGTGGCGGGGTGATCCCCAGCATGTCGTGCAGCACCAATACCTGACCATCACATTCTGGACCAGCACCGCAGCCGATGACCGGGATCCTCACCGCTTCACGCACCGCACGACCAACGCTCGCCGGCACGGTCTCGACCACCAGCAGCCTGGCCCCAGCCTGCTCGAGCACGCGTGCGTCGTCGACCAGACGCGCAGCCGATGCGGTATCGCGCCCCTGCACCACATAACCACCCAGTTGATGCACCGACTGTGGAGTCAGCCCGATGTGCCCGCACACCGGCACGCCGCGTTCGCTCAAGAAGGCTACCGTCGGAGCCATGACTGCCCCGCCCTCAAGTTTGATCATCTGCGCACCTGCGCCGATCAGGGCTGCAGCAGCCTCGAAAGCGGCCGCTGGTGTCGCCTGGTAACTGCCAAAGGGCAAGTCCGCAAGCACCAATGCGCGCCGGGCAGCAGCGCTGACGCAGCGCGTGTGGTACGCCATGTCGGCAAGACTGACCGCCAGTGTCGAGCCACCCCCCTGCACCACCATGCCCAACGAATCGCCAACCAGCAGCACGTCGACGCCACTGTCTTCGAGCAGTCGGGCAAAGCTCGCGTCGTAGCAGGTCAGTGCGACGATGGGTTGCCCACGCTCGCGCATCGCCTGCAAGGCAGCGGCGTTCAGCGTTTGACCCTCAGCCACGGCTAAAGAACTCGCGCTTGCCTCGCATTTGCAAGATGCGTGTCAGCAGCAGTTCGAAGGCCTCGTCGTCGGTGACGAAGTTGAGGTTGGCGCTGTTGACGATCAGCACCGGGGCGCCCTCGTACTGATGAAAGAAGCGGCTGTATGCCTCGGCAACCTGGGCCAGATAGTCGGGCGGCATCATTTGCTCGTACGCCACGCCACGCCGACGCACCCGCTCGTTCAGGGCAGTGAGCGGCGCTTGCAGGTAGATCACCAGATCGGGCTGCGGTGTCTCTGGTGCCAGCCGCGAGAACACCGTCTCGTAGAGCCCGTATTCGGCTTCGTCAAGGTTGAGGCGGGCAAACAGCGGGTCCTTGTCGAGCAAAAAATCGCTCACTGTCAGCGGATGGAACAGCCCCGGCTGAGCCAAGCGCTTCAGCTGCTCGGCCCGCTGGAACAAAAAGCTCAACTGGGTCGGCAAGGCGTAACGCCGCATGTCGCGATAGAACAGCGGCAGGAAGGGGTTATCACCCGGCTCTTCGAGCAGCAGCTCGCCGCCCCATGTGTCTGCCAGACGTCTCGCCAACGAGGTCTTGCCGGCACCGATCGGTCCCTCGACGACGACATGGCGAAAGGCCGGTGTGCTCATTCAGCGATGCGCTCCAAACGTTGACCAGCAACCCCAGGCAGCAGCCCGCTCAGCGGACCATGACCGGGGATCTGCAGGTCAGGCGGGGCTAGCTCGGCTAGCGGCAACAATACAAAAGCCCGCTCGTGCATGCGTGGATGCGGCACCGTGAGCTGAGCGGTGTCGATGCGCTGGTCACCGTACAGGGCGATGTCCAGATCGAGCGTGCGCGGCGCGTTCTGGAACTCGCGCACGCGGCCGTGCTGGCGTTCGATGCCAAGCAAAGCGTCGAGCAGGGGCTCGGGGGCTAGACAGGTTTCGATCACGGCGACCGCGTTGACGAAATCGGGCTGGTCAAGATAACCGACCGGCGCCGAACGCCAAAGCGACGACCGCCCCAGCAGGCGCGTCTGGTCCAGACCCGCCAGCGCCTGGCAGGCGAGCTCGAGCTGGCGCGCCGGCTCGGCCAGGTTGCTACCCAGTGCGATGTATGCCCGCACCGCGTTGCCGGGGCTCGCGGTCGGTCTCATGCGGCGTCTCCACCACCGTCGGCCGCACGGCGCGGGCGCCGCCGGCGCCGACGCCGCTTGTTCGGGCTAGCCACCGGGTCGTTGACCAGCAGAGCATCGCGATCGACGGGGTTCGCGTTCTGGAATGCCTCCCACCAGTCGGCCAGCGCCATGTCCAGCTCCCCCGACTCGCACCGCAGCCGGAAGAAGTCGTAAGCCGCCCGGAACCGCGGGTTTTCCAACAGCCGCAGAGGACGCTGGCCATGGCGCTGGAAAAAACGTGGCTGCAGCAGCCAGATCTCTTTCATGCCAGCGTCGAAGCGGCGCGGAATGGCGAGGCTCTTGGCCTGATGATCGAGCACCTGCTGCATCGCCGCGAGCAAGGCCGGAACCGGCTTCTCGCCAGCCGCCTCAGCCGCCTGCCAGGCCGCCTGCACCTCGCCCCAGAGAAGTGCGGACAACAGGAAGGTCGGCGAGACTGGCTTGTCTTCGCGGATGCGCTGGTCGGTACTGGCCAGCGCCGCCATGACAAAGCGCTCGCGCTGCGGGTCGCGCAAAACAGCATCGAGCGTCGGTAGCAGATCGCGGTCGAGGCCCTCGGCGTGCAGCGATCGCACACAACGCTCGGCCTGGCCAGACATCAGCAGCTTCACCAGTTCGTCGAACAGGCGTGCCTCGGGCACGTGGCGCAGCAGGCCCGCGAGTTCGCGGATCGGCGCGCGCGTACCCTTGTCGATACCAAGCCCAAGCTTGGCCGACAGCCGGGCAGCGCGCAGCATGCGCACCGGGTCTTCCCGATAACGCTTGACCGGGTCACCGATCATGCGCAAACGGCGGGCGCGCACATCGCTGACGCCGCCATGCCAATCCCAGATCTCTTCGCGCTGCGGATCGAAGAACAGCGCGTTCACCGAAAAATCCCGGCGGCGCGCGTCTTCCTCTTGGGTGCCCCAGACATTGTCGCGCAGGATGCGGCCGTGCTCGTCGGTGCCAGCGCTCTCGTCGTGGCCACCGCGGAAGGTGCTCACCTCGATCGTCTCGCCACCAAACATCACGTGCACCAAACGGAAGCGCCGCCCGATGATGCGCGAACGACGGAACAGCGCATGCACCTGCTCGGGCGTGGCGTTGGTGGCGACATCGAAATCTTTGGGTTGCACGCCCAACAACAGATCGCGCACGGCCCCGCCCACTACAAATGCCAGATAGCCGTGCTCCTGCAGCGTGGCGGTGGTCCGCCGCGCCGCCTGACTGATCTGATCGTGGCGGATGTTGTGCCCACCCTTGCCGATGATCTGTGGCGGCCGACCAAGGCCATGGCTGCGGCGAAACACCTTGTCGAGCAAACGCTTGATCATGGGGAATCGCCAGACAAAAGAATGGGCATGGACGTCGGCTTAGTGGCGCAGGCTGATCACCGGCCAGCGACGCTGGTGGGCCACCTGCCGCAGGGTATCGTCGGGATCGACAGCGACGGCGTGGGTGACCCGCTCGAGCAGCGGCAGGTCATTGTGCGAATCGCTGTAGAACCAGCTTTCGGCCAGCCCATCGATCGACTCGCCCTGGCTTGCCAACCACGCCTCCAGACGCGTCACCTTGCCCTCGCGAAAACTTGGCACACCGCTGTAATGGCCCGTGTAGCGGCCATCGACCTCTTCCGGGATGGTGGCGATCAGGTGCGCGATGCCGAATTCGCGGGCGATCGGCGCAGTGACGAAGGCGTTGGTGGCAGTGATGATCACCAGCGTATGGCCGGCCTCACGGTGCTGCTCGACCAGCTTGCGGGCCGCACGGCCGATATTGGGAAGGATCTTCACACGCATGAACTCGGCATGCCACGCGTCGAGCTGTCGCCGCGGATGCTCGGCCAGCGCCCGCAACTGAAACCGGAGGAAATCGTCGATATCGAGCCGCCCTTCGCGGTAGTCATCGTAAAAGGCCTGGTTGGCCGCCTCGTGGGTGTCGCGGTCGAGCACACCGGCCTCGATCAGGAACTGCCCCCACTGGTGGTCGCTGTCGGTACCGAGCAAAGTGTTGTCGAGGTCGAAGCAGGCCAGCTGCACAGCGCGCCCAGAGTATTCAGAAGCGCCGATTATAATCAGAACGCCATGCCCGACCCTGCCGAACTGGGGCTACCTGCCCTGCTCTCTTCATCCCTGCTGGCGCTGCTGCTGTTTTTGCAGGCGGCGCGGCGAGCCGACTGGCAGCGCTTGGTCGGCGACGGGCGGTTGAATCTGTGGCTCGGCACCACCGTCGTCGTGTTGCTGCTCTGGCGGCTGCGCGGTGGCGCCCACCCCGGACTTGACCTGCACCTGATCGGCGCGACCACCGTTTGGCTCATGTTCGGCCTGCGCTTGAGCCTTGTGTCGCTGGGCTTGGCAGCGATCGGAGCCGGACTGGCGGCTGGCAGCCCCTTGCTCACCGTCGGCTTGCACTGGCTGCAATGGGGCGTCGTGCCCTTGCTGGCCAGCGCGTGGCTCATTTCGTGGGCCGAGCGACGCCTGCCGGCGCACCTGTTCGTCTTTTTATGGGGCTACGGCTTTGTCGGCTCGGCGCTGGCCGTCGCCGCCAGCGCGGCGGTACAGGGGCTGGTACTGGGGGCGGCCGGTGCGGATTGGGCGCGCTTGGGCAGCGAATACTTGGCATTTTTCATCTTGTTGGGATGGTCCGAAGCGTTCACCGCTGGTGCCTTGCTGACCCTGATGGTCATCTGGCGGCCGGGGTGGGTGGCGCGCTTTGATGACAGCCGCTACTTGCGAAACCGCGACTAACAGAGCTGCCGCCTTGCCGCGGCGCTAGTGTCCAGGACCGTAACGACAGGGGCTGGACGCTGGCCAGCAAACCGCTAAGTGCGACGTCTCCGCCGACCTGATCAGCCGCTGAAGAGATCGGCCGACTGCAGCACCTCGCGTGCCAGCCGCACATTCACCGGACGTTGCTCGCGGATCGATCGCTCGTCGATGCGGCGCGCCGCAGCCAACAAGGCGCCAAGGTCACGACGGCCGTGCCGCAGCAGAAAATCGGCCACCTCGGCTGGCAACTCAAACCCGAGGTCGCGTGTGTAGGCAGCCATCGCTGAGCGTTTCTGCGCCTCGTCCAGACGCTCGAGCCTGAACACCAGGCCCTGCGCCAACCGCGACGTCAGCTCGCCACGCAATGCGAGGGCTGGCGGCGCTACCGGCCCGGCACACAGGATTGGCGTGGCACTGCCACGCAGACGGTTGATGGCGTCGAACAAGGCGACCTGGGCCTCGACGTCCAAGGCGTCGACATCATCGACGACCAGGGCAGGCGGAGCCTCTTCGCTGTCCTCACTTCCAGCCAGCGGAAACCCGGCGGCTCGCAGAGCCGACAGATCGCTGGGCGCCAGCACCGACACCCCCTGTTCGGTCGCAAAAGCCGTCAACAAGTGGCTACGACCGCTCCCGGTATCACCCCACAGGTAGACCAGTCCGCCACTCGCGGGCAGCCCGCGCACTGCCGCCAGTGCCTGCGCATTGGCGCCGACCACAAAGTTCTCCAGCGTCGGGGTGGGCGGCTGCAGCAGGGGTAGCAGGCCTTGATACGAGCGGTTCACGGTTTGACTTGGCTCCAATGCCTCTCCAACCGTTTGTACGACACTGGCGTCGGCGTACGCAACTCTTGAGCAAACAGGCTCACCCGCAGTTCCTCGAGCAGCCAGCGGTAATCGTCGAGCATGGGGTCGTCCACGCCCGCTTTGCGGTGCTTGTCCCAACGCTGCTGATACTGTCCCCACAGGCTTTGCAAGCTAAGCCGGTGCGGGTCGTCGCGGGCGATATTTTGCGGCGCCCGCTCCAGCCGACGCTGCATCGCCTGCAGATAGCGCGGCAGATGCTGTAGACGCGGCCATGGCGTCGCCGCCAGAAAACCCCTGTAGATCAGCCGCTGCAGCTGCGCTTGGACGTCGGCCTTGAGCGGCGCCGGTAACGGCCGGGCCAACGCTGCCTGCACGCTGGCATAAGCAGCGATACAGGTTTTGGCCAAGCGGCTCACTGCCTCGACCACCGCCGGCAGCCGGGTTCGGCCCCGCTGTTTTTGTTCGCCAAAAGCCTTCTGCGTGCGTGGCGGCTCGTCGTCGCCAAGCAAGGCGCGATCGGCGATCGCAGCCAGCCAATCGTCGCGGAGTGCGTCGGGGTCGTACAAACCGCGCGCCTGCAGGGCAACCGCATTGAAATCGGGGAGACTTTTTTCCCATTGCTTGAACGCATCTTTCAGCTCGAGGCGCAGTAAACGGCGGACTCCGGCCCGGTGACTGCGCGCCGCCGCCTGCGGCGTGTCGAAGAGCCTCAGAGCGACCAAGCCCCCCTCTTCGGCCAGGGCCGGGTACCCGGTGACCTGGCGGCCGCCGCGACTGAAGCTGATCGACTCGGGCAAGTCGCCAATATCCCAGCTCCGGATATCGGTGCGTTCCATATCGGGCTCGTCGGCCCGGGCAAACGTCAGCCGCGCTGCATCGGCCAGCTGGGCGCGCAGTGCCGGCAGCCGACGGCCGTCGGCCAGTTCGCGGCCGTTGTCGTCGATCACCCGATAGCGCAATTGCAGGTGTAGCGGCAGTTCAGCCATCTCCCAGCTGTCGGCGGGCACCTCGATGCCATAACGCCTTTCCAAGTGCTGCGCCAAACGAGCCAGCAGATCGCCCTGACCATCTTCGAGCGCCGTCATCGCTTCACTCACGCAGTCCGGTACGGGGACACAGACCCGACGCAACGGCTTGGGCAGGGACTTGATCAGCAGGGTCAATTTTTCCCGCAGCAAGCCTGGCACCAGCCATTCGCCGGCGTTGGCGTCGATGCGGTTGAGTAGGTGCAAGGGCACGGTCAGCGTCACACCATCGGCCGGGTGGCCAGGCTCGAAGCGGTAGTCGTAGCGGCACTCGACACCATCCACCTGTCGCGACTTGGGGAAGAGCTGCGCGGTGACCGCCGCCGCCGTGTGGCGCATCAGCGTGTCGCGGGTCAGGTAGAGCAGGCGCGGGTCCTTCTGTTCGGCATCTTTGCGCCAGCGCTCGAAGGCACGGGCATCACAAATCTCTTTTGGCACCACCCGAGCGAAGTGCGCGTGCACCGCATCGTCATCGACCAGCACATCGACGCGGCGGCTCATGTGCTCCAGTTCCTCAAGTTCCTTCCGCAAAGCATTGTTATGCTTTATGAAGTTTCCATACGTTTCGAGCGCACCGCCGACCAGCGCCTGCCGCAAAAAGATCTCGTGCGCCTCGGCGGGGTTGACCGGGCCGTAGCGCGCCTTGCGGCGGTTCACCAAGGTCAGGCCAAAGAGCGTGACGCGCTCCCAGGCCATCACCTCGCCGCGTTCGGCGTCCCAGTGCGGCTCGATGTACTGGCGCTTGAGCAGCGGCCCGGCCACCTGCTCGGCCCACTCGGGCTGGATGGTCGCCACCACGCGTGCATACAGTTTGCTGGTCTCGACCAGCTCCGCCGACAGCACCCACTTGCCCCCCTTCTTGTGCAGCGCCGAGCCGGGGAAGATCCAGAACTTGTTGCCGCGCGCGCCCTGATATTCACCGGGGGTATCGGTCTTGACGCCGATGTTGCCAAGCAGGCCGGCCAGCAGCGCACGGTGGATCTGCTCGAACGCCCCCGGTTGCTGGTTCTCGAGCAAGCCCATCTCGCCGAGCATGGCGTGGAGCTGGCCGTGGATATCGCGCCACTCGCGCAGCCGCAGCGGACTCAGGAAGCGCTCCTTGCAATCGTTGGCGAGCTGTCGGTTGGATTTTTTGTGCTTGAGCTTGTCGTCGTACCAGTTCCACAGCTTGAGCAGCCCCATGAAGTCAGAGCGCTCGTCGGCAAAGGCGCGGTGTGCATCGTCCGCGGCATTGGCGCGGTCGATCGGGCGCTCGCGCGGGTCCTGCACCGAGAGCGCGCTGGCGATGATCAGCACCTCCTTCAGGCAATGCTCGTCGCGCGCGGCCAGGATCAGCCGGCTGATGGCCGGGTCGAGCGGGAAGCGCGCCATCTCCTCGCCCAGCGGCGTGATCTGGCGATGCTCATCGACCGCACCGAGCTCCTGCAGCTGCTGGTAGCCGTCGTGGACAGCGCGACTGTTGGGCGGCTCGAGGAAGGGGAACGCATCGACGTTGCCGAGCCGCAGCGCGGCCATGCGCAGGATGACCGAGGCCAACGATGAGCGCGCGATCTCCGGCTCGGAGAACGGCGGCCGGGTCTGAAAGTCCTCCTCCTCATAGAGGCGGATGCAGACGCCGGCGGCGACCCGTCCGCAGCGCCCGGCGCGCTGGTTGGCCGAGGCCTGGCTGACGCGCTCGGTTAGCAGCATCTCGACCTTGGTGCGGTACGAGTAGCGGTTGACGCGCGCCAGACCCGGGTCCACCACGTAGCGGATGCCGGGCACGGTGAGCGAGGTCTCGGCCACATTCGTCGACAGCACGATGCGCCGCGCGCCACCCGGCTGGAACACGCGGTTCTGCTCGACGGCGGACAAGCGGGCGTAGAGCGGCAGGATCTCGGCACCCGGCGGGTGGTGCTTGCGCAGCGCCTCGGCGGTCTCGCGGATCTCGCGCTCGCCGGGCAAAAAGACCAGTACGTCGCCGTTGCCGAGTCGCGCCAGCTCATCCACCGCATCGACGATGCCTTCGATGACCGCCTCGCTGCTGTCCTCGGCGTCCTTGGGCAGCGGCCGGTAGCGCACCTCGACCGGATACGTGCGGCCCGAGACTTCGATCACCGGCGCACCGCCGAAGTGCTGGCTGAAACGCTGCGCGTCGATGGTCGCCGAGGTGACGATGACGCGCAGGTCCGGCCTGCGCTTGCACAGGCGCTTGAGGTAGCCGAGAAGGAAGTCGATATTGAGGCTGCGCTCGTGCGCCTCGTCGATAAGGATAGTGCCGTAGGCGCGCAAGTCGGGGTCGGAACGGGTCTCGGCGAGCAGGATGCCGTCGGTCATCACCTTGAGCCGCGCGGTCGGCCGCGTGTTGTCGGTGAAGCGCACTTTGAAGCCGACCAGGTCGGGATTCTTCAGCTCGACGCCCAGACGGCTGGCGATGCTGCGCGCGGCGATGCGGCGCGGCTGGGTGCAGCCGATCAGGCGCGGCCGGCGGGGGCCGCGGTTGTTGGCGGCGCCACCGTCGCGGCCCTGCCCAGCCGGACCAGCGGCGCTTGCTCCTCGCGCCTCACGCGCCGCCTCGGCCTCCAGTGCCACCTGCAGCGCCATCTTGGGCAGCTGTGTGGTCTTGCCGGAGCCGGTCTCACCGCAGACGATCAGTACTTGGTGAGCGCGTAGCGCAGCCAAGATCTCCTCGCGTCGCTGCGAGACGGGGAGGTCTTCGGGGTAGTCGATCTGCAGCGGGCTCAAGGTCGCGCGCAAGGGCCGAAAACGCGGGGACCGCAGTATACGCAAGCCATGAGCGCGTCAGACCTGCGTCTCGGCCAAGGCGCATCCACTCGCTCGTGTCAGTCGTCGGCAGTCAACCTCGGTGGGTAGAAAGCGGGCCCAAGCAATATCGCCAAACGCTCGAGTCGCGCCGGGTCATCATCACCCAAGGCACGCCTGAGTAAACGCCGATAAGCTGCGGCACTGCGCCGACTGATGGACATTGCTCGCGCTGTCTCGGATGGACCTGCATGCTGCAGCAACAAGTGCAAAACCTCGAATTGGCGCGGCGTCAGGGCATCGACTCCGGCAGTGGAGATGGCCTCTTCCAGGCTGCTACGTCCAGGCTGAGCGCGATACGTGCGCCCAGCCTGCAAATGGTCGAGGGCCTTGGAAAACAGGTCTGCCTCGAAGGGTTCGCTGAGAAACCCTCGCGCCCCGGCGCGCACTGCGCGTGCCAAAGCCCAGTTTCCGGCGGTCTGACTCACAATCAGCGCCGGTTCAGCGATACCCCTGGCACACAAGCGCCGCACCAGCTCAAATCCGGACACCCCCGGTAACAGCGCAGCCACCAGCCAGAGGTCGGTCGGGCAGTCGCGTTGCAAACGCAGTGCCGCCTCTGCCGTCGGACACTGTTCGAGCACCTGCACACCCGTCTGCCGGATGGCGTCTAGGGAACTCGGCGACAAAGTGCCTACAAGGATTGAGCGCAAATCAGGCTCCGCAACGACGCGACAGCTTGCAACGACCCGGACTCGCCGCCTACGGAACAGCTCCTGCCTCGCGCTAGGAGGCTTTCCCGCCACGACCGGATGCGTCAGCGCTTGCCATGCTGCAGATGCACAAGGGTGTCAACTTTCGGCGACAAATTTCACACCCTATGATTGCCGATGATCTTCGGCGATCTCGGGATTTTTTCCCGGGTCACGACTAGAATCCGTTGTGCATCGCGTCAAAACTTTAAGTCGGAGACAAACATGAACAAAACCACCCTCGCAGCCGCCCTGGCCCTGGCATTCGCCCCTGGACTCGCCAACGCACATGATGAGCTTGCCGCCTGCGCCAAAGCAGCGCTGAAGCTGCACCCCGGCAAGATTGTCAAACTCGAGGTGAAGTCGGAGAACAAGGCCACCATCTACGAATTCGATATCCAAAAGACCGATGGTTCTTCGTGGGACATCGAATGCCAAGCCGATGGGGCAAAGATCACTGAAGTCGAAGAAGAGGTGTCGCCGACCGACCCGCGTTGGACCGCCAAAGCCAAGGTCAGCGAGGCAGACGCCAAAGCCGCTGCGCTCAAGGCCCGCCCGGGCAAAGTCATCGAGGTCGAGTACGAGATCGAGCCCGATGGCGCCCTGTCTTACGAGTTCGACATCCTTGGCAAGGACGGCAAGGAATACAAAGTCGAGGTCGATGCAGTTACGGGAAAGGTCGTTGAAACCTCGGAAGAGCTAGTGCAGATCGGCGAGGGCTAAACCCCGCCCTGGGGCCGGCAGTGCCCGCCAAACTGCATCGTTCAGCCCCCGCCGAGAGCGGGGGTTTTGCATTGCGCCCTGCAGAAAGCGTGACAATTTCATGAAATTCATGACACGCGAGGCACGCCAAGCCACACCCCGCCGCCCCGGGCTCGTGTAACGTTCGCGCCGAATTTCGTCGCCCGCGCGTTACGCGGGTGGTCTTTCGCCGAGGATCCTTACAATGAGAACAAGCCTGACGCTCGCGGCCGCTGTCGCCGCCGCCTTCCCTGCTGTCGCCGCTGCCGATTCGGTATCGCCCATCGTCGTCACCGCGACCCGCGAGGAACGGCCGAGTTTCGACCTTCCGGTGTCGATCGATGTCATCGACGCGCAGAACATCCAGTTCGCGCAGCCGCAGGTCAATGCCTCGGAAAGCCTGATCCGTATCCCCGGAATCACCGCCAACAACCGATACAACTTCGCGCAAGACCCGCAGATCCAGACGCGCGGCTTTGGTGCCAGGTCGCAGTTCGGCGTGCGCGGCATCCGGATCTACCAAGACGGCATCCCACTGTCGACACCCGATGGCCAGGGCCAGACCTCAACCTTTGCCTTGTCGTCAGCAAAGTCGATCGAGGTCATGCGCGGGCCATTCAGCGCGCTCTACGGCAACAGTTCCGGTGGCGTCGTGCAGATCTTTACCAAAGACGGTGGCCCACGGCCGGAGGTCAGCGCCAGCACCTGGTTCGGGAGCTACAACACACACCGCGAGAATCTGCAGGTGTCGGGCAGCAGCGGACGTTTCAACTACGTGCTTGACGCGGCACACTTCGAATCGGACGGCTATCGCCGGCACAGTGCCGTGAAGCGCGAGACCATGAACATGAAGTTCGGCTTCGAACTCACCGAACGCACCCGTCTGACCTGGATCGTCAACTGGCTGGATCAGCCTCTGACGCTCGACCCGCAAGGTCTCACACTGGCCGAATACCGTGCCGATCGCCGGGCTGCGGCGCCGTCGTCGACGGTGTTCCGCACCCGCGTCGAGCGCGACCAGCTACACACTGGACTGGTCCTCGACCATCGTTTTGAGAATGGCGACAGCTTCCGCGCCATGGTGTACGGCGGCAACCGCGAGAACCTGCAGTTCCTGGGCGGCAACACCAACGCCGCCGGCACTGGCCCGTTGACCCCGACCACGGTCGCCAACGCCAGCTCGATCGATCGCAAGTTCGGCGGTATGGACCTGCGCTACACCCATCGTGGCAGCTTGGCCGGGCGCCCTCTGCGGGTGACCGGCGGCGTGGCCTACGAATATGCGTACGACGACCGCAAGTCGCTGGCCACCAACACCGCCCGCGAACTCACCGGCGCGCTGGCGCCAGGCGCCGCCGCACGGGACGAAGACAACGATTCGCGCAACTCCGACATCTATGCACAGGCCGAATGGGAAGCCACCGACCGGCTCAGCCTGCACCTGGGGGCGCGACACAGCCAGGTCAAGGTGACATTCCGCGATCGCGTCCCGGCGACCACCAACCCGGTCGGCTCTGGCACGAATACCTACAACCGCACGACCCCGGTCGCGGGCGTGGTGTTCAAGCTGAGCCCGACGGTCAACTGGTATGCCAATGCTGGCGCCGGGTTCGAGACGCCGACCAGCATCGAGCAAGCCTTTACCGCCCAAGGCAATCTGGTCAGTGGCGCTGGCCCCAATCTCGGTCTGCAACCCGCCACCAGCCGCAATTACGAGACCGGCCTAAAGGCCTTCCTGGGTAGCGACACCCGGGCGACGCTGGCCTTGTTCCACACCGAAACGAAGAACGAGATCGTCGTCGCGGCCAGCCAGTTCGGCCGCAACGCATTCGCCAACGGCGGCCGCACCGAGCGCAAGGGTGTCGAGCTGTCGATCGACAGCCGCATCAACGACTACCTCAACGCCTACGCTGCTTACACGTATCTCGACGCGACCTACAAGGACGACTTCGGCTCGGCAGCTGTTAGCGAGGCCGGCAAGCGCCTGCCCGGCACTGCACGCAACGTCGTCTACGGCGAGTTGGCCTTCACCTATCCGAAGCTAGGGTTCTTCTCCGCAGTCGAGGGCCGCTATGCGTCACAGGTGTTCGCCAACGACGCCAACACGGCCAGCGCACCATCGTACGCTATCGTCAACATCCGCTTGGGTTTCCAGCAGAAGATCGGTGGCTGGACGTTCACCGAGTTCGCCCGCGTCGATAACTTGCTCGACAAGGAATACGTCGGCTCGGTGCGAGTCAACGATAGCAACGCCCGGTTCTACGAAGCCGCACCGACGCGCAACGGCATGGTCGGAGTGACAGCCTCGTACGCATTCTGAGACCTGGCGGGCTCGACGCCCGCCTGCGCGGCTCAGCGGCACCTGCAAGCCCGGCCATCGCCGGGCTTGGTGTTTGGCGCTGCTGCAGTGCAGGAAAAAGTCCTGACTTTCTGCCAAGACAGGGCTTGGCGATTGCGGTGGAAAGCCGGTATCGGTCAGAGTCGCTGGCTGGCGCGTCGGTTGCGCGCTGCCACATCTCCTGCGGATCCAGCCATGCACCTGCCAACCTGTATCGCTCTTGCCGCGTTACTGTGCGCGGCCCCCGCGTCGGTCGCATCTGCACACGAGCAGCTGCTGAAGTGTGTGCAACACGCCACGCGGCTGCATGCCGGCAAGGTCGAACGGCTCGAGCTCAAGCTCGAGCGCCAGATCACGGTATATGAACTGGAGGTGCGGCGTGACGACGGTTCCCGCTGGGATATCGAGTGCGATGCCAGCAACGGCGTGGTGATCGAGACCGAGGAATCGGTGACCGCCACCGACCCGCGTTTCCGCCCCCGTATCAGGCTGACAAAGGCCCGTGCGATCGCCCTGGCGGCGGTGCCTGGCACGGTGCTCCGGGTCGAGTTCGAACTCGAGCCGGACGGCAACCCGGGCTACGAATTCCATATCGAGGGGCGCGACGGCAAGTTGCACAAGATCGAGGTCGATGGCACGACCGGGAATGTTCTGGAAACAGCGGTTCGCCTGCTGCAGATCGGCCGCGACTAGACTGCACCTTGCCCATAGAGCTCACCCCAAACATGAGCAGCCTCCCCCAACCCCAGTCAGATCCCCCGCAACCATCGCCTGGCGGAATGTCAGCGGCTGGCGACAGCACGCGCGACAACCATCGGGCGCGCCGCGACCTTCTGCTGGTGGTGTTGGTCACGGTCAGCGCCTTCCTTGTGGCTGCCTGGCTGGAACTCAACGAGATCATCAACGCGTGGACGCAGAGCCACGAGATCTGGCAGGTCGATGAGCTACGCACCACCCTGTTGGTGCTAGCGACTGCGCTCGGCTGGTTCTCGTGGCGGCGCTGGCGCGAATTGCGGCGGGAACTCAGCCTGCGCCTCGCGGTACAGGCCGATCTTGCCCGCAGTCTCGATGAGAACCGCGAACTCGCCCGTCGCGGCCTGGAGCTCCAGGAGCGCGAGCGACGCGAGGTGGTACAGGAGCTGCACGACGAGCTTGGCCAATACCTGAATGCGATCCAGCTGGAGGCAGTCGGCTTGCAGAACCGACTGTCGAGCCGACAGAAAGAGGCTTCCGCTTCGGCCGGCCGGGTGGTCGAGTTGAGCCGCCATGTCTACGACGTCGCCCGCGGGCTGATGCGCCGCCTGCGACCCGTGGCGCTGGACGACCTGGGGCTCGAGGCTGCGCTGCAACATCTGCTCGATGGCTGGCAACAGCGCCGCCCCGATGTCCGATGCAGCCTGAACGTGGCCGCAGCAGTCGTCGATCTGCCCGACGAGTACAACATCGCCATCTACCGGATCGTCCAGGAGGCGCTGACCAATGTCGCCCGGCACGCTGCGGCCAGCGAGGTGGACATCACCGTCGAATCGATCGGTCGCAGCCTGATCATCAAGGTCAAGGACAACGGCCGCGGCCTGCCGGAACCGGTCCCCCACGGGCTTGGTCTGATCGGCATGCGCGAACGGGCGATCCTGCTGGGCGGCGAACTGCATGTCGAGACCGATCGCGGCGTCTGCGTCGAGATGCAGATCCCGATGCCGCCCCGCCAAGCCAAGGAGCACGCATGAGCATTCAAGTTCTTCTGGTTGACGACCATGCCGTCGTGCGCGAGGGCTACCGCCGGTTGCTCGAGGGCACCAGCGATATCCAGGTACTGGCTGAAGCTGCTTCGGGCGAGGAAGCCTATCGCCTGTTCTGCGAGCACTCACCCGATGTCGTGGTGATGGATATCTCGTTGCCAGGGATCGGCGGGATCGAGGTGACTCGGCGCATGATCGCGCGCGAACCCGGAGCCCGCGTGCTGATCTTCAGCATGCACGAGGACGTGGTGTATTCCGGGCGCGCCCTGGCTGTCGGAGCCAAGGGGTATATCGCCAAATCGTCGGCGCCGTCGGTGCTGGTAGAGGCAATACGGCGCATCGCGCGCGGCCAGTCGTATATCGACCAGACCGTCGCGCAGCGCCTCGCGCTGCAGCCATACAACGCAGCGCAAGGACCTTTGGCCGCTCTGACCGAACGCGAGTTCGAGGTCTTCCGACTGCTTGCCCAAGGCCATGCCGTGCCGGACATCGCTCGCATTCTCAACCTTACGCAAAAAACCGTAGCCAACCACCAGTCGGCTCTGCGGCAGAAGCTCGAGATCGACAACGCTGCGCAGCTGGTACGCCTGGCAGCGCGGCATGGCGTGATCGAAGATGTCGCCTTTCGCGATTCGCCCATCGCCCCCTGAGTGCAGCTGGACCGGCACAGCGGGGGCAGCGACCTTTCACAATGACTTTCCCCACGGAGGACTGAAGATGCAACCTAGCAGTCGCATTCCCACCCCCTGGCGCCCCCACGCCCTCGCAGCCGCACTTGCCCTGATCCTGCCGATCAGCGCTAGCGCAGGCGACCTGACGGAACAGGAACCGACCGTGATCGAGGTCAGGCTTGGCAGCGCCAGCGGCGAGGAGCGCTTCGAGCCCAATCGCCTCACGCTGGAGGCCGGCAAGATGTACATCTTGCGTTTGGTCAACCCGACGCAGAAAAGCTACTACTTCAACTCATCGCGCCTCGCTGACGCCGTTTACACCCGCAAGGTCAGTTTCTTTGATGCCTCCGGCCAGCCTGCTGGCGACGCCTACGGCACGATGCGCCGGATCGAGGTGAAGGGCGGGCGCAGCGCCGAGTGGTGGCTGTTGCCCGTGCGTACCGGCGTTTTCGAGGACCTCATGTCGCGGCGCACCGAGCCGGACATGAAAGGCACTGTGGAGATCCGCTGACGCAAAACCCGGGGCATGGTCGGGAACAATTCCGGGCTCGCGAAGGAATCTCTAGCGCGTCTAAAGCAGTCGGCCCCGGTAATCTGAACCTTGTCGCTGCCGCAACCCAAAGCGCGTCCCCGACAACCTCAATTGGATTGATGCTCGCCAACCCCGCCAGATGGCGGGGTTTTTTTCGCCCCATGCCCCAAGCACGCGAGCCAATAACAAGGGCGCCCGAAGGCGCCCCTGCATCCCAATAGCGAACGCCTTAAAAGTCGAAGCGGACACCGCCAAAGACCGTTCGTGGACGTCCAGCAACCATACCGTCGCGACGGCTCGCCAGATACTCGCGATCGGTCAAGTTGTGACCACTGACGAAGTATGTGACCTTACTGCCCGGTGCACGGTAGTTGATAGAAGCGTTCAACAGGGCAAACGACGGGATGCTGCCTGAGAGCCCGGTGATTGCATCCTCACCACGGCCAAACGGATCTGGCAGCTGCTCGCTGCGGTAATCAACCCCGATACGACCATCGACTCCAACCGGGTGTTGGTAACCCAAATTCAGGCTCGCCATGTGGCGCGGCGCGTACGGCAGGCGCTCGCCGCTGCTGACATCAGCCGAATCCTCGTCCGCGGTCGCGAAATCCTTGGTGAATTTCGCAGTAAACAGGTTGATGTATGAACCCGTCAGGTACACGTTGTGGACCGAGTTGAAAATCGTACCGAAGTCAATCCGCCCGGCCAATTCAATACCGGCCTGCTCAGACTCGCCAAAATTGCGGAACTGGCCTGCATCGGCTTCGGCGACGATATCTTCGAATTTTGTCAGGAACAGGGTGGATGCAACGTTCACTCCATTGAAGTAACCCGAGCGGAACCCGAGTTCCCAGTTTCGACTCCGTTCAGGTTTCACCGCGCTGATACGCGCGACACCACCCGGCTCGTCAGGATCTTCAATCTTGATATCGCGGCTGGGGCGCGGAGGACCAAAACCATCGTGCACGCCGGCGAAGATCGTGGTTCGCGGGATACCGTTCCAAGCCACCCCAAGGCCAGGCAGCACAAGCGTTTGATCGTTCTTCACCCGATTCTGAAACTCCGGAATCGCCTCAAGAATCTCGTCCAGACTGGCGCCGTCGGCTGCATTGACCACGGTCGTCGAGCGAATCTTCTCGACACGCACCCCAGGCGTCACAGCAAAGTCGCCCAAGAAGAAGGTGTTCTGGCCGTACAGTGATGTTGCGTAGGTATCGATCCGGATATCCTCGCGCAGATCAACATTGGCTCGGGCAAAGCTAAGGCTCTGAATTGCGGGGTCGCTGTCCCGAAACGCCTGCCGAGTCTGTTCCTCGGCGTGGAAACGCACACCGAATACGGCGCTGCTCTGAATACCGAACAGGTTGTGATCGATGTCGAGACGGGGTTCGATACCGTAGTAATTGAAGTCCCGCGGACGCCACCGCCCGCCGCAACCTTCGCCGCCGAGCGAGGCCAATCGGTTACCGTTCCCACCCAACGCTGAGGGACAGCGCTCGATGGCGGAGAAGCCGTCAAGACCACCCGGCTCGTTGATTTGTCGGAACGACGCCCGGAACGTATCGACGTAGTACATCTGCGTCGACAACTTGGCCGACTCATTGATGCGCCAGTTGTGGACCAACTGGAAGGCATCGCGGTCTTGGTTGAATCGGTCCTGACGCGCAGTCGGTGCTTGAAACTTGTCCTGTCTGTATTCCGCCAGACCCAAGCCGGTTTCGGTGATGTGCGACTCTTCCCGGAAGATGTGAGCTTTGGCAAGCAGCTCGTGGGATTCAGTCAGTTGCAAACGGCCTTTCAACATCACATCTTCGATGTCGAAATCGTGGCCACGGCGGACGCCATCGCCCTGCTTCTGGAGACCCTCGATCATGAAGCCACCACGATCGGTTCCGTAGCCGACGTTCAGGTAACCGCTGTGGTAGTCGCGATTGCCCACTGACCCTTGAATCGTCCCACGGAAGCCGTCACGCGGCACCGGACGGGTGATGAAGTTGATCATGCCACCGATGGTCTGCGGACCGTAAAGGATTTGGCCGGAGCCCTTCACCACTTCGATGCGCTCGACACGCTCCAGAGGCGTCGAGTAGTGAGCGGACGGGTCGCCGTACGGGGCGAGGAAGAGCGGCATACCGTCTTCCAACAACAACACGCGCGAACTACGACGCGGGTCTAGGCCCCGAACGCCGATATTCAAGGCCAGCCCTGCGGCGTCCTCATCGACAATATTGATACCCGGCACCTGATTCAGCGCTTCTTTAACTGAAAACGGGCGACGTGCGTCCAATTCTTTCTTCTCGATGACGTCGAATGCTCCGGGGACTGCTTCCAGACGATCCGGCAGGATGCCGATGACCGGAATCGCCGGGGCGGCGCCAGTGTCGGCCTGCACGCCAGCCGACACGGCAGCGAAAGCGGCGCTCAGGGCTACGCACAGGACACTCAGCTGCGGCTTCTTGTTCTGCATGACAACTCCAGTTGTGTCTATGACACGGCGGATATTGCCTACACGGCTAGTGACCGGCCCGGGATAAATTCCCGACCCGTGGCCTGACAGCCTCCCTCATGTCCGAAGAGCGCCATGATGTTGCGCGGATACAACAGATTCGGACCAGCTGACCTCTAAGTCATCAGGGAACCCCTATGGCAGACTTCAGCCTGGCTTAGGCTAAGCTCAATACCCTTGCGGGAACCGGATCCTCACTAAAGACGACCAAGCGACATGCCCTCGATCCCATCGCTCAAATATTCGCCCCGCGCCATCGGACTACACTGGCTGATCGGTGTGCTCATTCTCGGCATGCTCGCCGTCGGCTTCACCATGACCGACATTCCCAGGGGTACGCCGGAACGCGCCATGGTCTACAACTGGCACAAGACCTTCGGCCTGATTGTCGGCTTTCTGGTGCTCTACCGCTGGTGGTGGCGAAGCAAGAATCCGCCACCGATCTTGCCGCCATCGGTGCCAAGCTGGGAAGTGACCATGGCCAATATCAGTCATCGGCTGCTGTACGCGTGCATGTTCATCATGCCCATCAGCGGTTATCTAGGGTCGAATTTCCACCCCAAAGGCTATGGGGTCAAACTCTTCGACGTCATCGAGCTGCCGGCTTGGGGCATCCCCAGCGAAGAGATCTACGCGGTGTTCAACGGCACGCACAAAGTGGTCGCCCTGATATTTGCCACCCTGGTGGCGCTGCATATTCTGGCGGCCCTACGCCACTTGGTGATGCGCAACGGCATCTTCAGCCGCATCTGGCCCTAAGTTCGGAGAGTCTTTGTGTCTAGCCCCAATCGAGGGTCGCAACCCAGCGACCTGCATGGCGTGCCCAAGCTGATCTTTGCGAGCCGCTGGCTGCAACTGCCGCTTTACCTTGGCTTGATCCTTGCCCAAGGGGTGTACGTCTACAAGTTCTGGCTTGAGCTGGTCGATCTGGTCGGCGCCGCTCTGGGCAGCCAAGCTGCGCTGGATCACATCATCACCTCGGTAGGCGCGCCGCCTGGCACGACCGCCCTGACCGAGACGGTCATCATGCTGGTGGTCCTTGGACTGATCGACGTAGTGATGATCAGCAACCTGCTGATCATGGTCATCGTGGGTGGCTACGAGACCTTCGTCAGCCGCATGAACCTCGAGGGCCACCCAGACCAGCCCGAATGGCTCAGCCATGTCAACGCGTCGGTGCTGAAGGTGAAGCTCGCCACCGCGATCATCGGCATCAGCTCGATCCACCTGCTGAAGACCTTCATCAACGCGCAAGCCTACGATGAAAAGACCATCATCGCGCAAACGGCCATTCATATCGCTTTCTTGTTGTCCGCCATGGCGATCGCCTACTGCGACCGTCTGATGCATCCGCCGCCGGGCGGCAGCCACTAGCGCTCCGTCTTTCCTGCCGAGATCCTTAATCGTAGGTCTCGCAAGCGGAGAGCGGCAGCCCGTCTCGATCCTTCACAGACAGCGTTGGTTGTAGCCCGGCCAATGGCCATTCAATCGCCAGGACCGGGTCGTTCCACAACAAGCTGCGCTCGTATTCAGGCGCGTAGTAGTCGGTGGTCTTGTAGAGCACGTCGGCGTTGTCTGACAGCACCAAAAACCCGTGGGCAAAACCGGGCGGGATCCACAGCTGGCGAAAATTCTCACCGCTGAGCTCCGCCCCCACCCACTGGCCGAACGTCGAGCTGCCGCGCCGCAGGTCGACCACCACATCGAACACGCTGCCGTGGCTGACACGCACCAGCTTTCCCTGCGGATGACGGATCTGATAGTGCAAACCCCGTAGCACGCCTCGCGACGAGCGCGAGTGGTTGTCTTGAACGAAGGTCGCGTCGATCCCGGTCATGCCATGGAACGTGTGCGCGTTGAAGCTCTCCAGGAAGAAACCCCGCGCGTCGCCATGCACCCGTGGCTCCAGAATGAGCACGTCGGGGATACGCGTCGGGATGACTTCCACTAGAACAGCCTTTCGGTGAGGATCTGCTTCAGGTACTGGCCGTAGCCGTTCTTCAGCAGCGGCTGCGCCAGTTGCTCGAGTTGTGCGTCGGTGATCCAGCCCTGCCGCCAGGCGATCTCCTCGGGGCAGGAGATCTTCAGCCCCTGGCGTTTCTCTAGCGTCTGGATGAACTGGCTCGCCTCGATCAGGCTGTCGTGGGTGCCCGTGTCGAGCCAGGCATCACCCCGGCCGAGCACCTGCACATCGAGTTCGCTGTGCTCCAGGTAGACGCGATTGAGGTCGGTGATCTCCAGTTCGCCGCGCGGACTCGGCTTGAGCGCACGCGCCCGCTCGACCACCTGCGCGTCGTAGAAATACAAGCCAGTGACAGCGTAGCGACTCTTGGGCTGCCGCGGTTTCTCCTCAAGGCTCACCGCACGGCCATGGTCGTCGAACTCGACCACGCCGTAGCGCTCTGGGTCGGTCACCGGGTAGGCAAACACCGTGGCCCCTGCGCTGCGTTCATCGGCGGCCCGCAAGCGCTGCTGCAATTGGTGGCCGTAGAAAACGTTATCACCCAAGACCAGGGCGCTGGGCCCATCGCCAACAAAGTCCGCGCCGATGATGAAGGCTTGGGCCAGCCCGTCCGGGCTGGGCTGCACCGCGTAGCGGATCTCCATGCCCCACTGGCTACCATCGCCGAGCAACTGCTCGAAACGCGGCGTATCCTGCGGCGTGCTGATGATCAGCACCTCGCGCATCCCGCCAAGCATCAGGGTGCTGAGCGGGTAATAGACCATCGGCTTGTCATAGATTGGAAGCAGCTGCTTGGAGAGCGCCAGCGTCGCTGGGTGCAGCCGGGTGCCAGCGCCGCCAGCCAAGATGATGCCTTTGCGTCCTGTGGTGCTCATGCCTGTGGTGCTCATGCCTCGGTAGGGCTCACCGCAAAAAGTCTCGTCAGATAAGGCGGTCAGGTGGCCGCCCGGCCACAACTTTCGGCCCGCGCATCTAGCCAGGCATCAACGGCATCGCGCCAGTCCGGACGAGCAAACCCGAATATGGCGTCGAGTTTGGCACAGTCGAGCCGCGAATTGAGCGGACGGCGGGCTGGGGCGGGGTAGTCCGCCGTGGGAATGGCGTGGATGTCGCGTGTCACCGTGCGCATGCCGCGGGCGCGAGCCCCCTCTAGCAGATGCACTGCGTAGCCATGCCAGGAAGTCTCGCCTGCCAGCGCTGCGTGGTAAGTCCCGTGAATCCCGGTTCCGTAGACCCCAGCGTCCTTGCGCCCATTACCATTGCCCTCGGTGTCGTCGAGGCGGATGAGGACGCGCGCGGTGAGCGCCGCCAGCCACTCGGCAGAGGTCGGGGCGCCGACCTGGTCGGCGACCACTTTGAGCTCATCACGCTCGCCAAACAGCCGCAGCATGGTCGCGGCAAAGTTGCCGCCCTGCTGCCCGAACACCCAGCTGGTGCGCAAGATCACGTGGCGGCAACCACTGGCACGGATGCCCCGCTCACCGAGTAGTTTGGTCGCCCCATAGACCGACTGCGGCGCGGGCTCATCGTCCTCACGCCAGGGGCGGCTGCCGCTGCCGTCGAACACGTAGTCGGTCGAGTAATGGATGAGCCAGGCTCCCGCGCGGGCCGCAGCCTGCGCGATGGCGGCCGGCCCATCGGCGTTCACGGTACGGGCAAGTTCGGGCTCCGACTCCGCTCGGTCTACAGCGGTGTAGGCAGCGGCGTTGATGACCACATCCGGCCGCACGGTTGCCACTGCAGCGGCCACGCCAGCTGGTTCGGCAAGGTCGCCGCACAGCTTACCCGCTCGCGCTGAAAGATCATTAGCCCACTGGCCAGTGCCGGCATCCGACCGCACCAATCCGTTTCGATCGAGCGCGACGAGTTCGTGCGTAGCAAGCGGCCCGCGGCACAGTGCCCGCCCGACCTGCCCGCTCGCACCGAAAAGCAGCACCTTCATCGACCCGCCCCCCTCAGCCGGCGCGTCAGGCATGGCACCGCAGGGCGTCCCGACCTCAGCGGCTCAGCGTGCCCCATAGTTCGCCACCACCCAATCCCGATACGCGCCGCTCTGCACATCCGCCACCCACTGCGGATGGTCGAGGTACCACTGCACGGTCTTGCGGATGCCAGTGGCAAAGGTCTCAGCCGGCCGCCAACCCAGTTCACGCTCGATCTTGCGCGCGTCGATGGCGTAGCGGCGGTCGTGCCCGGGCCGGTCGGTCACGTAGGTGATCAGCCGCCGGTAGCTGCCGGCCGGGTCGGGGCGGAGTTCGTCGAGCAGGTCGCACAGCGTGTGGACGATGTGCAGGTTAGGCATCTCGTTCCAGCCGCCGATGTTGTAGGTCTCGCCGACCCGGCCCGCCTCCAGCACGCGGCGAATACCAGAACAATGGTCGGTCACATACAGCCAGTCGCGCACGTTCATGCCGTCGCCGTAGATCGGTAGCGGCTTGCCGGCCAGCGCGTTGACGATCATCAGCGGGATGAGCTTCTCGGGGAACTGGTAGGGGCCGTAGTTGTTGCTGCAGTTGGTGGTGAGCACCGGCAGGCCATAGGTGTGGTGCCAAGCCCGTACCAAATGATCGGACGCGGCCTTGCTCGCCGAATACGGGCTGTTGGGCTCGTAGGGGTGGATCTCGGTGAAGGGGGCGTCATCCACGCCCAAGCTGCCGTAGACCTCGTCGGTGCTCACGTGCAGGAAGCGGAAAGCGTCTTTCTGGCGGCTCTCGAGCCCGCCCCAGTAGATCCGTGCCGCTTCGAGCAGGGTAAAGGTGCCCTCGACATTGGTGCGGATGAAGGCGCCCGGGCCGTAGATACTGCGGTCGACATGGCTCTCGGCAGCAAAGTGGACGATGGCCCGCGGCCGGTATTCGCCCAGTAGCCGGTCGACCAGCGCGCGGTCGCAGATGTCGCCTTGCACGAACACGTGTCGCGGGTCATTGGCAAGCGGCGCCAGCGTCTGCAGGTTGCCGGCGTAGGTCAGCGCGTCGAGGTTGACGATGCGCTCGTCAGCGTTGCGCGCTTGAGGTTGCGCCAGCCAGTCGAGCACAAAGTTGCCACCGATGAAGCCAGCCCCGCCGGTGACAAGGACCGTCATCCCTCGGCTCCCAATTCACCCCGACGGCTCATCCCGTCACTCCCACTCGATCGTCGCCGGCGGCTTTCCCGAGACGTCGTACACCACCCGGTTCAACCCGCGCACCTCGTTGATGATGCGGTTGGATACGCGTCCGAGCAGCTCATACGGCAGGTGCGCCCAGTGCGCAGTCATGAAGTCGCTGGTGATCACCGCGCGCAGCGCCACCACGTAGTCATACGTCCGGCCGTCGCCCATCACGCCGACGCTCTTCACCGGCAGGAACACCGCGAAGGCCTGGCTGGTGAGGTCGTACCAGCTCTTGCCGATGTCGCCGGCGTGGCAAATGCCCGCCGCGACGTCGCGCTCGGTGGCCAGCGTCCCGCGCAGCTCCTCGATAAAGATGGCATCGGCCCGGCGCAGCAGATCGGCGTAGTCCATCCGCACCTCGCCGAGGATGCGCACGCCCAAGCCCGGGCCGGGGAACGGGTGGCGGTAGACCATCTCACGCGGCAGGCCGAGCGCCACGCCGAGCTCGCGCACCTCGTCCTTGAACAGCTCGCGTAGCGGCTCGAGCAGCTTGAGCCCGAGCGTCTCCGGCAGGCCGCCGACGTTGTGGTGGCTCTTAATGGTGGTGGCCTTCTTGCTCTTGGCGCCGCCCGATTCGATCACGTCCGGGTAGATCGTGCCCTGCGCCAGCCACTTGGCCGCCTTGCGCTGACCAGCCTCGCGCTGGAACACCTCGACGAACTCGCGGCCGATGATCTTGCGCTTGGCCTCCGGGTCGGTCACGCCAGCCAGATGCCCCATGAACTGCTCGCGCGCATCGACATGGATGACGCGGGCGTGCAGCTTGCCCTCGAACATGGCCATCACCTGCTCGGCCTCGTTGAGCCGCAGCAGGCCGTGGTCGACAAAGACACAGGTGAGCTGGTCGCCGATGGCGCGGTGGATCAGCGCCGCAGCCACGCTCGAATCGACGCCGCCCGAGAGCCCGAGGATGACCTCGTCGCTGCCGACCTGCGCACGGATGGCGGCCACCGCCTCGGCGATGTAGTCGCCCATGATCCAGTCGCCGCGACAGCCGCAAATATCGCGCACGAAGCGGCGCAACAGGGCGGACCCCTGCACCGTGTGCGTGACCTCTGGGTGGAACTGCAGCGCGTAGAAGCCGCGCGCCTCATCGGCCATGCCGGCGATCGGGCAGCTGTCGGTACTGGCCATCAGCTTGAAGCCGGGCGGCAGCTCGGTGACCTTGTCGCCGTGGCTCATCCAGACATCGAGCAGGCCGTGGCCCTCGGGTGTGCGATGGTCCTCGATACCGTCGAGCAGGCGGGTGTGCCCACGGGCGCGCACCTGGGCGAAGCCGAACTCGCGCTTCTCGCCGGGTTCGACCTTGCCGCCAAGCTGCTGCGCCATGGTCTGCATGCCGTAGCAGATGCCCAGCACCGGCACACCAGCCTCGAACACCGCCGCGGGGGCCTTGTCGGTGGCCTCCTCGTAGGCCGACATGTGGCTGCCGGAAAGGATGACGCCGCGCGCACCAAAGTCGCGGACAAACGCGTCCGACACGTCGCAGGGGTGGATCTCACAGTAGACCTGCGCCTCGCGCACGCGGCGCGCGATGAGTTGCGTGACTTGGCTGCCGAAGTCGAGGATGAGGATGCGGTCGTGGCTCACCGCGTCACTCCACGCGGTAGTTCGGCGCTTCCTTGGTGATCTGCACGTCGTGGACGTGCGACTCGCGCATGCCAGCGAAGGTGATCTCCACAAACGCGGCGCGCTCGTGCATCTGGGTGATCGTTCCGGCACCGCAATAGCCCATCGACGAACGCAGGCCGCCGATCAGCTGGTGGATCACCGCCAGCACCGAGCCCTTGTAAGGCACGCGGCCCTCGACGCCCTCGGGGACCAGCTTGTCGGCCCCTTCGCCGTCCTGGAAATAGCGGTCCGACGAGCCCTGCTGCATGGCGCCCAGCGAACCCATGCCACGGTAGCTCTTGTACGAGCGCCCCTGGAACAACTCGATCTCGCCAGGCGCCTCCTCGGTCCCGGCGAACAGGCCGCCGAGCATCACCGAATGCGCGCCGGCGGCGATCGCCTTGGCGATATCCCCGGAATAGCGGATTCCGCCATCGGCGATCAGCGGCACACCAGTACCTTCAAGCGCCGCGGCGACGTTCTGTACGGCCGTGATCTGCGGCACACCGACACCAGCGACGATGCGGGTCGTGCAGATGCTCCCCGGACCGATGCCCACCTTCACCCCGTCAGCCCCGCTATCGATCAGCGCCCTTGCAGCATCGGCCGTAGCAATGTTGCCACCGATCACCTGCACCTGCGGGAAGCGCGTCTTGACCCAGCGCACCCGGTCCAACACGCCTTGCGAATGGCCGTGCGCGGTATCTACAACGATCAGGTCCACCCCGGCATCGACCAGCAGCTCGACGCGCTCGTCGGTGCCCTCGCCCACACCCACCGCAGCACCGACACGCAGACGACCCTGGCTGTCCTTGCTGGCCTTCGGGTGCTCGCTGCTTTTGACGATGTCCTTGACGGTGATCAGCCCCTTCAGCGACCAGTCGTCGCCAATCACGAGCAATCGCTCCAGCCGGTGCTTGTGCAGCAGCTCCATGGCCTGTTCGCGGCTGGTGCCCTCGGGCACTGTCACCAAGCGCTCGCGCGGCGTCATGATGTTGCGCACTGGCTGGTCGAGCTGCGGCTCGAAGCGCAGATCGCGGTTGGTGACGATACCGACGACCTCGCCGCGATCGATCACCGGGAAGCCACTGATGCGGTGTTGCCTTGTCAGCGTCAGCAGCTCGCGCACGGTCATCGCCGGGCCGATGGTGATCGGGTCTTTCACCACACCCGACTCAAAGCGCTTCACGCGCGCGACCTCGGCGGCCTGCTGACCGGCGCTCATGTTCTTGTGGACGATGCCGATGCCACCCTCCTGCGCCAGGGCGATGGCCAGACGCGATTCGGTGACGGTGTCCATCGCCGCCGAGACCAACGGCAGGTTGATCGCGATATCACGGGTGATGCGGGTGGAGAGGTCGACGTCGCGCGGCAGGATGGCCGAATGGGCCGGGACCAGGAGGACGTCATCGAAGGTCAAAGCCTTCTGCAGCAGGCGCATTGCGCAGGGTCCTTTTTGCAAAGCCGCATGATACGGAAATCCGGCCGCCCTCTCAACGCGAAGGCCGGGGACTGGCCCTTAGAGACTCACACCGAAAGGCGGACCACGCTGCGCCCGCTGTGATGTCCCCTGATCATCGAGTGGCAGGTCTCAACCACGTGCTCCAAGGCGATCGTGCGACACATCCCCGACAGTTTTTCGGGCCGCAGGTCGCTGGCTAGCCGCTGCCAGATTCGCTGCCGCTGGGGCATGGCAGTTGCCGCTGAATCGATCCCGATCAATGCCACGCCGCGCAGGATGAAGGGAAACACCGTCGTCACAAGATCCGTCCCCGAGGCATTGCCATAGGCGGCGATCAGCCCACGCTGCTGCATCACCCTGGTCAACCAGGCCAAGGTGGCACCACCAACCGAATCGAAAGCGGCCGCAAACTGGGCTTTCTCGAGAGGCTTGCTGCCCATCTCCATCTCGTCACGCAACCAGACCTGCGTGGCGCCTAGCGTACGCAGGGGCTGTACCAGTTCGCGCTTGCCAGTGATCGCGACCACCTCGTACCCAAGGTTCGCCAGCTGATCGATGACGATCACCGACACGCCACCGCTGGCGCCAGTGACCACCACCGGGCCGTTGCCCGGTGCGAGGTCGAGCTGCTCAAGCCGCGAGATGGCAAGCCCGGCCGTGAAGCCGGCAGTACCAAGCATCATCGCCTCGTGCAGTGACAGCCCCTGAGGCAATGGCACGACCCAGTCCGCCGGCAGGCGCGCATATTCCGCCAGACCGCCATCGTGCGCCATGCCCAGCTCATAGCCGGTGGCGATGACTGCATCGCCGGGCTGGAAACGCGCGTCCTCGCTGGTCACAACGGTGCCAGCAAGATCAACCCCAGGGATGCGCGGCGAGCCGCGCAATATCCGTCCGCAGCCAGTCACGGCCAGCGCGTCTTTGTAGTTCAGGCTGGAATACGCGACCTGCACCAGCACCTCGCCAGGGCCGAGATCTGTCTCACTGATGCTCTCGATCCGGGCTTCGATGCCGGCATCGCCCTCGTAGACACGCAGGGCACGGAAGGGTCCGATGATGGTCATTGGAGTCTCGTCGGTCGGAAGTCGTCCTGGGGACTGGCGGGGTTTGGCGGCGTTAGGGCAAATGCGGCAGTGCCAGGTACTTGCGCGTCTGCATCTCGGTGAGGCGGCTGGCGCTGCGAGCGAAGTCGCTGGCGACATGACCCTGGGTACAGAGTTCGCCCGGTCCCACCAACGCCGAGAGGACTAGCTTCACATGGCGGTCGTAGAACTCGTCGATCAGCCAAATGAAACGCCGCGCCTGATCGGCATTGGTCACACCCAGACGCGGTACGCCCGAAAGCAGGACGGTGTGATAGTTGCGCGCGATCTCGACGAGGTCGGCCTTGCCATGCGCCTGCCCACAAAGAGTGGCGAAGTCAAACCAGACCACACCGTCGGCGTGGCAGCGCGACCGGACGTGCCGCCCCTGCGGCAATGGGACATCGGTATCGGGGCTGCCACCGTCGCTGGCGATGTCGTCGAATAACGCCTGCATCTGCGGGGCGGTGCTGGACTCGTCGCCGATCAGGTAGATCGGCTGTGTCTCGAGACGCTGCAGCCGGTAATCGGTACCCGAATCCAGATTCAGCACCGTCATGCTCTGCTCGATCAGCGCGATGGCCGGCAAGAAACGCGAACGCTGCAGGCCATCGGCGTAGAGCTGGTGGGGAGCACAGTTGGAAGTGGTGACCAGCACCACACCCTGGTCGAGCAGGCTCTGCAGCAAGCGCTGGAGCAGCATGGCGTCGGTGATATCTCGCACATGGAACTCGTCCAGGCACAGCAAGCGGCAGTCGGCAGCAAAGGCACGGGCGATGGCCGGCAGCGGATCGACCTGGCCAGCATGGGCCGCGAGCAGTTCGTGGATGTGCAGCATAAAGCGGTGAAAGTGCCAACGCTGCTTGCGCTCGACGTTCACTCCGGCGTGAAAGCTGTCCATCATGAAACTTTTGCCGCGCCCGACCCCGCCCCACAGATACAAGCCAGGAATACGACGCCGCCGCACCCTGCCAAGCAGACCGCGCCGGGGTGGCGTCAGCAGGTCGACTGCCAGGCACTCAAACGCCATCACCGCACGCGATTGGGCAGCATCGAGCCGAAAGCCATGCTCGTGGGCCCGCCAGCGAAAGTAGTCAGCGGCGCACTCGGCATCACCGAACAAGCGTCCGCGCGGGACTTCGCGCCGCGTCGCCATGTGTCGGTGACTTACAGATGCAGCGTGCGGCGGTCGACCGCCAGTGCCGCCTCGTGCATGGATTCGGACAGTGTCGGGTGCGCATGAACGATACGCGCCAGGTCCTCGCTGGCGGCGCCAAACGCCATCGCCACCACCGCTTCGCTGATCAGCTCGGAAGCATGCGGACCAACGATATGCACGCCGAGCAAGCGGTCGGTCTTGGCGCAGGCGAGCATCTTCACAAACCCTCCGGTCACCCCCAGGCTGCGTGCCCGACCATTCGCAGCGAAAGGAAAGCTGCCCGCGCGGTAGGCAAGGCCGGCGTTCTTCAGTTGTGTCTCGGTCTGCCCGACCCAGGCGATCTCTGGGTGCGTGTAGATGACCCATGGAATCACCGCATGGTCGCAGTGTCCATGTTGACCGGCGATACACTCGGCGACCATCACACCCTCTTCGCTGGCCTTGTGGGCGAGCATGGGGCCCGGCGTGCAGTCCCCCACCGCCCAGACGTTAGGCAGATTGGTGCGGCCTTGCGCGTCGGTGACAACAAACCCGCGTTCGTTGATATTGACGCCAGCCTCGCGGGCGCCGCTATCCTCGATATAGGGCACTCTACCCACCGCAACGATGAGCTTGTCGAAGGTCGTCGAGTGCTCGCCGGCGGCATCGCGGAAAGTCACCTGCACGCCCGACTTGCCGACCTTGGTCGCCGTCACTGTCGCGCCAAGGCGGATGTCGAGGCCCTGCTCGACGAACTGTCGGTGAGCCTCGGCGGCGACCTGCGGGTCGGCCAGGGCGAGGAATTCTGGCAGCGCCTCAAGCAGCGTCACCTGACTGCCCAAACGGCGCCAGACACTGCCGAGCTCCAGCCCGATGACCCCGGCACCGATCACGCCGAGCTTCTTCGGCACGGTATCGAAGGCCAGCGCGCCAGCATTGTCAACGATGGTCTTGCCGTCGACCGGCGCGGCATCGATCGGACGGGGCCGCGAACCGGTGGCAAGCACCACGTGCGTCGCCGAGACCGTTTTGCCGCCATCGGCGCCCTGAACGGTGACGCGCCAGGCCCCCTGCTCGCCTGCTTCGAAGCGTCCGTAGCCGCGCAACCAGTCGACCTTGTTCTTGCGAAACAGCCCCTGGATGCCGCCAGTCAGCGTGCCAACGATGTCGTCCTTGCGCTTGAGCAGCGTCGGCAGATCAAGGGTCACGCCAGCCACACGCACACCATGCGCATCCAATCCGCCGTGCTTGGCCAGATCGAAGTGCTCGCTTGACTCCAGCAAAGCCTTCGACGGGATACAACCGACGTTCAGGCAGGTGCCACCCAAGGCGAGTTGCCCCGACGGCGTGGTCCAGCCCTCGACACATGCAGCCTTAAGACCGAGTTGCGCCGCGCGGATGGCCGCAACGTAGCCGCCCGGCCCACCACCGATGACGACGACGTCGTAGTCGGCCACGCTACAGGTCCAGTAGCAGACGGGCCGGGTCTTCCAGCGCGTCCTTGATAGCCACCAGCGTCAGCACCGCCTCGCGGCCGTCGATGATGCGATGGTCGTACGACAGCGCCAGATAGTTCATCGGCCGCACCACCACCTGACCGTTCTCGACCACCGGACGTTCTTTGGTGGCGTGGATCCCCAGGATGGCGCTCTGCGGCGGGTTGATGATGGGGGTCGACAACATGCTGCCAAATACGCCGCCGTTGCTGATACTGAAGGTACCGCCTGACAGATCATCCATGCCCAAACGGTTCTCGCGGGCGCGCACGCCGAAGTCTGCGATGGTCTTTTCGATCTCGGCGATACTCAGCTGATCGGCATCACGGATGATCGGCACGACCAATCCACGCGGCGCCGCGACAGCGATGCCGATGTCGCAGTAGTTGTGATACACGATGTCGTTGCCGTCGACGGAGGCATTCACCACCGGGAACTTCTTCAGCGCAGCGCAAGCGGCCTTGACGAAAAAGCCCATGAAACCCAGCTTCACGCCGTGATCCTTCTCGAAGCGCTCGCCGTAGCGCTTGCGCAGGTCCATCACCGGCTGCATGTTGACTTCGTTGAAGGTGGTCAGGGTGGCCGTACCTTGCTGCGACTCGACAAGCCGCTCGGCAACCCGCGCGCGCAGACGGGTCATCGGCACGCGGTTGTCGCTGCGCCCGGCCACCAGCGCCGGCTGCACCTGCGGCACCGCCGGCTGTACCGGGGTGGTTTGCGGAGGAGCGATATACGCCAGCACATCGGTCTTGGTGATACGGCCACCACGACCGCTGCCATCGACCGCAGCCGGGTCGATGCCGTGCTCGCTCATCATCTTTGCCGCCGAAGGCATGGCCGGTAAGGACCCGGGTGCGGCCTGCGCGGCCGGGGTCGCGGCGGTTGTCGTGGCGACGACTGCTGTATCAGGTGGCGCAACGGCCGTCGCCTTGCCCTCGGTATCGATGATGGCGATCGGCTCACCACTCTTCACCGCGCTGCCGGCCTCGCGCAGGATCTCGACGAGCACGCCGCCTTGCGGGGCGGGCAACTCCATCATGACCTTGTCGGTCTCGATGTCGATCAGGTTCTGCCCCTGCTTCACTGGCTCGCCGGGTTTCAGGTTCCAGCTCAGCAGGGTCGCCTCGGCGACCGACTCGGACAGCTGCGGGACTTTGACTTCCAGTCGCATGAGGACCTCTCAGTGAGTGAGCGCGGCGTCGATCACCGCACGTTGCTGCTCGGCATGCTTGGCCGGATAACCCACCGCCGGCGACGCCGACGACGGCCGCAGCGCATCGATCAGTTTTTGCCCAGTGGACAGATGGTTCTGCAGGTAGTGTTGGATACGGTGCCAAGCGCCCTGGTTACGTGGCTCTTCCTGACACCAAACGATCGACGTGGCGTTCGGGTAGCGGTCAAGCTCGACCTGGAAGTCGGCGTGCGGGAACGGGTACAGCTGCTCCAGGCGCACAATGGCGACGTCGGTGAGCTTGCGCTCGCGGCGCGCCGCCCGCAATTCGTAGTAGATCTTGCCTGAACAGAACACCACCCGTCGCACCTTCGCCGCGTCAAGCGTGTCGGTCTCGCAGATCACCGGCTGGAAGCGGCCCTCGGCCAACTCACTCAGTGCCGATGTCGCCTCCTTGTTGCGCAGCAGGCTCTTGGGCGTGAAGAGGATCAGCGGCCGGCGGTAGGGACGGACCATCTGCCGACGCAGCACGTGGAACATCTGCGCCGGCGTCGATGGCACCACCACCTGGATGTTGTACTCAGCGCACAGCTGCAGGTAGCGTTCAAGGCGCGCCGACGAATGTTCAGGCCCCTGCCCTTCATAACCGTGCGGGAGCATCATCACCAGACCACACAGGCGGCCCCACTTGGTCTCGCCACTGGCAATGAACTGGTCGATCACCACTTGGGCGCCGTTGGCGAAGTCGCCGAACTGCCCCTCCCAGATCACCAGGGCATTCGGCTGGAAGGTCGCATAGCCATACTCAAAGCCCAGCACTGCCTCTTCCGACAAGACCGAATCGATGACGGTGAAGTCGGGCTGCTTTGGCGCGATGTGCTGCAAGGGGGTCCAGGTACCGTCGCCAGTCTCGTCGCGGTTCTGGTTGTGCAGGGTGGCGTGACGATGGAAGAAGGTGCCGCGGCGGCAGTCCTGCCCCGACAAGCGGATGGGGTAACCCTGCTGCAGCAGACTGGCGTAAGCAAGATTCTCGGCCATACCCCAGTCCAGCGCGAGCTTGCCAGAGCCCATCTGTCGGCGGTCCTCGATGATCTTCTCGACCCGCCCGTGCATGCGGAAACCTTCCGGCACGGTGGTCAGAAGCCTGGCTAGGCGTTTCAGCTCCTTCAGGGGCACCGCGGTGTCGCAGTCGACATGCCACGGGGTCTTTTTGATGAACGGCAACCAGTTGACCGCATGCTTTTGGCGGTGATTGGTCGGAGCCATGTCGACCACAGGGTTCCCGGCGTCGAGCGCTGCCTTGTAAGCCTCGACCATGGTTTCCGCTTCGTCGGGGGCAATCACACCGTCGGCCGCCAGGCGCTCGGCGTAACGCACCCGTGTGCCCGGATGCTGCGCCACCTTCTGGTACATCATCGGCTGGGTCACCATCGGCTCGTCCTGCTCGTTATGGCCGAGCTTGCGGAAGCACACCATGTCGATGACGACATCGCGACGGAAGGCGTAGCGGTAATCCAGCGCCAACTCGACAGCGCGGAATACCGCGTCAGGGTCATCGGCATTCACGTGCAAAATGGGCGCATCAACCATTTTGGCGACATCGCTACAGTACAGGGTCGAGCGCGTATCGCGCGGGTCCGAGGTGGTAAAGCCGATCTGGTTGTTGACGATGATGTGCAGGGTGCCGCCGGTGGCGTAACCGCGTGTCTGCGACAGATTGAGCGTCTCCATCACGACGCCCTGGCCAGCGAAGGCGGCATCGCCATGCAACAGGATGGGCACGATCTGCCGTCCATCACTGTCCCCAACGTGTTCCTGACGCGCGCGCACCGAGCCCTCGACCACCGGATTGACGATCTCGAGGTGTGAGGGATTGAAAGCCAGCGCCAAGTGGACCGGCCCAGCCGGGGTGGCAACGTCGGCCGAGAAGCCCTGGTGATACTTCACGTCGCCCGACGGCAGGTCGCCGTTGTGTTTGCCCTCGAACTCGTCGAACAGCTCGGCCGGTGTTTTGCCGACGATATTGATCAGCACGTTCAGACGGCCCCGATGGGCCATGCCGATCACCGCCACCTCGCTACCGCGCTCGGCGCAACCGCGGATCATTTGATCAAGCACCGCGATCATGGTCTCGCCGCCTTCCAGCGAGAAGCGCTTCTGCCCGACGTAGCGCGTGTGCAGATAGCGCTCAAGTGTCTCAGCGGCCGTGATCTTCTCGAACATCCGCCGGCGCAGGTTGGCGGCCGGCGGCTGACGCATCTGCGGCGACTCCAGTCGCTCGGCCAGCCAGCGTTTCTGCTGCGGGTCGCTGATGTACATGTACTCGGCGCCAACGCTACCGCAGTAGACCGCCTTCAATTCGTCGAGCAACTGCGCTAGCGGGATCTGGCGCGAGCCGCCAAAGTCGCCAGTGTCGAAAGTCGCAGCCATGTCGGCCGGTGCCAGACCGTAGCTGACCGGGTCAAGCTCGGGAGCAGGCGGCAGCGGGTAGCGGTCGAGTGGATCGAGTCGGGCGTGTTTGACGCCGTAACAGCGGTATGCATCGATCAGCCGCAGCACAGCGATCTGCCTGGTGTCTGTGGTCGCCGCACCGGCCGTCCGGGGGGCACGGGCCTGGGCCACCAGCTGTCCGATGATGCGCGAATGGTTGATGTCCGCGTGGCCGCCCAATGCCGGCTGATACGCAGCAAAGGTCGAGCGCCAAGGCTCGGGGACAGCGTCGGGGTCTTCGAGGAAGGTCTCGTAGAGGCCTTCGATGTACGTGGCGTTGCCGCCATACAGAAAACTGTTGGCGCGCCAGAACTCCATCATCTGCAGACCCTCCCTACCGAAGCAGGTACCGCCCCCTGCCGGGAGCGGACCCAGACACCGGGGGCGGCGGCGGTGGGCCGCAGCCCCGCCCGGTACAGCTTAACGACCGAGGTCGCGTCGCGCCGCACCCACGTAGAGCTGGCGCGGACGGCCGATCTTGCGCTCCGGATCCGACATGAACTCGTTCCACTGGCTGATCCAGCCGATGGTGCGAGACATGGCAAAGATCGCGGTGAACATCTTGACCGGGATCCCCAGCGCCTTGAGAACGATACCCGAATAGAAGTCCACATTTGGATAGAGTTTACGTTCAATGAAGTAATCGTCCCGCAGAGCGATTTCTTCAAGGCGCATGGCGATTTCCAGCTGTTCAGTGGTGATGCCCATCTCACCGAGCACCTCGTGACAGGTCTGGCGCATCACCCCGGCGCGCGGGTCGCGGTTCTTGTAGACGCGGTGGCCGAAGCCCATCAGGCGGAAGCTGTCATTCTTGTCCTTGGCACGGGCGATGAACTTGTCGATGTTCTTCACCTCGCCGATCTCGTCGAGCATCTTCAGCACTTCTTCGTTGGCGCCACCGTGTGCCGGACCCCAAAGGGCGGCCACGCCCGCGGCGATGCAGGCGAACGGGTTGGCACCGGTCGAACCGGCCAGACGCACGGTCGAGGTCGACGCGTTCTGCTCGTGGTCGGCGTGCAGGATCATGATCCGCTCGAGCGCGCGGACGGCGATGGGATTGGGCTCGTAGGGCTCGCAAGGGGTGGCGAACATCATGTGCAGGAAGTTCGCGACATACGAGAGCTGGTTGTTCGGGTACATGAAGGGCAAGCCCTGGTTGTACTTGTAGCTCATCGCGGCGATGGTCGGCACCTTGGAGATCAGGCGGAACATCGACAGTTCGCGGTCTTCCGGCAGATTGACATCGAGGTGGTCGTGATAGAACGCCGACAGGGCGCCGATGGTGCCGCACATCACCGCCATCGGGTGGGCGTCGCGACGGAAACCGGTGTAGAAGCGCGACATCTGGTCGTGCACCATGGTGTGCTTGCGGATGCGCGTCTCGTAGGCGTCAAGCTGCTCCTTGGTCGGCAGTTCTCCATACCACAGCAGATAGCAGGTCTCGAGGAAGCTGCACTTCTCGGCAAGCTGCTCGATCGGGTAACCGCGGTAGTAAAGCAGCCCCTCATCGCCATCGATGTAGGTGATCGCCGACTTGGTACTGGCAGTCGCCAAAAAGCCCGGGTCGTAGGTGAAGATGCCCGCGTTGGTGACCGGGCGGATGTCCATTACCGCTGGGCCGATGACCCCCTGAACGAGCGGCATCTCGACGGCCGGACGGCCATCAGAGAAGGTCAGCGTGGCTTTGACAGATTGAGTCATGGTGATCCCCTTGTAATCTTCGACGCCTCAGCGTGCAGCTTGAACCGTCTTGGCAAAGACGAGGAGATCCGCGATGAGCGGAGCCACCTCGTGGTCGGCGCACTGGGTACGGGCATTGAGCCAGTCCCAGATGTCGTTATCCGGATATTCCAGAAGCGATTGAAACGCTTCCTTCTGTACCTCGGTCATGTCGTCAAAGCGCGCGTCGAAATAGCGGGAAAAGATCAGATCCAGTTCCAGCATTCCGCGCCGGCAACGCCAGCGAACGCGCTCCCTCTCCCCCATTCCTTGGTTACACCATCCGCTTGATCATGATGTCTTTGATCTTGCCGATGGCCCGCGTCGGGTTCAGACCTTTCGGGCAGACGTCGACGCAGTTCATGATCGAGTGACAGCGGAACAACTTGTACGGGTCCTCAAGTTCATCAAGCCGCTCATTGGTCGCCTGGTCACGGCTATCGGCAATGAAGCGATAGCTCTGCAGCAGCGCGGCCGGGCCCAGGAACTTGTCCGGATTCCACCAGAACGACGGGCACGAGGTGCTGCAGCAGGCGCACAGGATGCACTCGTACAGACCATCGAGCTCGAGACGGTCTTCGGGGCTTTGCAGCCGCTCGGTCTCCGGCGCCGGATCGTTGTTGATGACGTAGGGCTTGACCGAGTGATAAGCGCGAAAGAACTGCGTCATGTCGACGATCAGGTCCCGGATCACCGGGAGTCCGGGGATCGGCCGCAGAGTGACGTGGTCGCCCACCTCTGCCATCGGCGTGATGCAAGCCAGGCCATTCTTGCCGTTGATGTTCATGGCATCCGAACCGCACACACCTTCGCGGCACGAGCGTCGGAACGCCAGGGTGTCGTCGTGCGCCTTGAGACGCATGAGGGCATCGAGCAGCATCTTGTCGGATGGCTCGAGCGGGATGTCGTATTCCTGCATATACGGCTTGGCGTCGACATCCGGGTTGTAGCGGTAGACCGAGAAACGCATGGGGATCTCCTGAATGCTTAGTAGACGCGTGCCTTGGGCGGGATCGAATCGACAGTGAGTGGCTTCAAGCGCACCGGCTTGAATTCGACGCGCTGATCCTCACTGTAGTAGAGGCTGTGCTTCATCCAATTGGCGTCATCGCGATCCGGGAAGTCGTCGCGGGCGTGGGCGCCACGGCTTTCGGTACGCGTGTTGGCCGCGATCAGGGTCGACATCGCCACCTCGATCAGGTTGTCGAGCTCGAGCGCCTCGACGCGGGCGGTGTTAAACACCTTCGACTTGTCGGCGATCGCTGTGCGCTTGACCCGCTCGGCAACCTCCCGGATCTTCGCCACGCCCTCGGCCAGCACCTCGCCGGTGCGGAACACGCCGGCGTGGCGCTGTACGATATTGCGCATGTCGCGACCGACCTCGGTCACCGACTCACCATTCTTCTGGCCATCCAGACGGGCCAGACGCGACAGTGACAGGTCGCCAGCACCGGCCGGCAGCGGCTTCTGCACCGGGTTGGCCTTGAGCCACTCGATGGCGTGGTCGCCGGCGGCCTTGCCGAAAACGACGAGATCGAGGAGCGAGTTGGT
This sequence comes from uncultured Enterobacteriaceae bacterium, assembly GCA_964524005.1. GTDB lineage: Bacteria > Pseudomonadota > Gammaproteobacteria > Burkholderiales > UBA3065 > UBA3065. The sequence continues at coordinate 4,676 of CAZGBK010000014.1, read as the reverse complement.
GCCCAAGCGGTTAGCACCGTGCACCGAGACGCAAGCACACTCGCCCATTGCCCACAGGCCCGGCACCACCTCGTCGGGCGATGTTCCGTGCGGCGCCACGACCTGGCCGTTGATGTTGGTCGGGATGCCGCCCATCATGTAGTGGCAGGTGGGGACGACCGGGATCGGGTCCTTGACCGGATCGACGCCGCCGAAGCGGATGGCGATCTCGCGGATACCCGGCAGACGCTGGTTGATCACTTCGGGACCGAGGTGATCCAGCTTCAGCAACACATGGTCCTTGTCCGGACCACAGCCGCGACCCTCGTAGATCTCGACCGCCATGGCGCGCGACACCACGTCGCGCGAGGCCAGGTCTTTCACCGTCGGCGCGTAACGTTCCATGAAACGCTCGCCATTGGCGTTGAGCAGATAACCACCCTCGCCGCGCACGCCCTCGGTGATCAGCACCCCGGCACCAGCAACCCCTGTCGGGTGGAATTGCCAGAACTCCATGTCCTCCAGCGGGATGCCGGCACGGGCGCACATCCCCAGACCGTCGCCGGTGTTGATGAAGGCGTTGGTGCTGGACGCGTAGATGCGCCCGGCACCCCCGGTTGCCAGCAGCGTGGCGCGCGACTGCAGGATCATGCACTCGCCGGTCTCCATCTCCAGCGCCACCACGCCGACCACGTCACCGTCGGCATCGCGGATGAGATCGAGCGCCATCCACTCGACGAAGAACTGCGTGCGCGCGCGGACGTTGCGCTGGTAGAGCGTGTGCAACATGGCGTGGCCGGTGCGGTCAGCAGCGGCGCAGGCCCGCTGCACCGGGCGGGCGCCGAATTCCTGCGTGTGGCCGCCGAACGGGCGCTGATAGATCTTGCCGTTGTCGAGCCGGTCGAACGGCATCCCGAAGTGCTCGAGCTCGATCACCACACGCGGCGCCATACGGCACATGTACTCGATAGCGTCCTGGTCGCCCAGCCAGTCCGACCCCTTGACGGTGTCGTACATGTGCCACAGCCAGTTGTCCTCCTGCGAGTTGCCCAGCGCCGCCGAGATACCCCCCTGCGCCGCCACAGTGTGACTGCGGGTGGGGAAGACCTTCGACAGCACGGCGACCTTGAGGCCGGCTTCCGAGAGTTGCAGTGCGGCACGCAGACCAGCGCCACCAGCGCCGACGATCACCGCATCAAAAGTACGTACAGGAAGTCCCATCAGTGGCTCCAAACCAGTTCGAATGCCGCGCCGGCGCAGGCCACCAACAGCAGCACGGTGAGCGTGTGGAGGGCGAGACGAACGCCGACCGGCTTGATGTAATCCATGTAGATGTCACGCACACCGATCCAGGCGTGGTAGATCACCGACAGCAGGAACAGGAACAGCGCAACACGCATCCAGCCTGGCTCGAACACCCCGGCCCAACCCATGTAGCCCGGCTCGGCAGCAAGCATGCGGACGCCGGCGACCACGCTGAACACCAGCATGACGACCGCGGTCAGGCGCTGGACCAACCAGTCGCGTAGCCCGTAGTGGGCACCCGTCACAATTCGATTCACCACAGTGACACCCCCACCAGAACAGTCAGAACCAGGCTCGCGATCAGCACCAGCGCCGAGGAGCGGTTAGCCGGGATACGCTCGATCCCGATATGCAGGTCGAGCAGCAGGTAACGAATACCCGCGCAGAAGTGGTGTGCGTATGACCACACCAGCAGCAGCGCTGCCAGCTTGACCAGAGCGTGGTCGAAGAACGCAGCGGCGGCAGCGTAACCTTCCGCGCTGTCGAGCGACTGGTCGAGCCAGTAGATCAACACTGGCAATGCCAAGAACAACAAGGCGCCGCTGACGCGGTGCAGGATCGAGACCTTGGCTGGGAGCGGCAGACTGATGCGCAGCAGGTCGAGATGTTTGGGCCGTTTCTTTACAGCCGCGGACGTGGAGGTCATTGCAGGCTCCGTTGTGGTTCAGTGTTCATCGTTCAATCGAGTGCAGCCAGGTAGTGGTACCCGGCGGTCAGGTAGTGGCCAAGACGCCATTCCATCGGCACATCCTCGTAGGTATAGGCCACGCGCTCGACTGCCAGCAAGGGTGAACCGCTAGCAACATCAAGCAGGCCCGACACCGCAGCCGGCGACGCAACGGCGGTCAGGCGCTCCTCGGCACGGATCATGCGTACGCCGAAGCGGGTCTCGAACAGGCTGTACATGCTGCCTTGCCAGTCTCCGATGGTCGTGGCGTCAAGCCCGGCGAATGCATCGCCAGGCAACACAAGATGCTCGTGGATGAGCGGCCGTCCGCCAAACAGCAACACCCGCTGAACCTCCACCACCGCCGAGCCCGCGCTGCGGCCGAGGGCGATCGCGGCACGCGGCCCAGCCCGTCCGCAACGGCAGTCGACCAAACGGCTCTCGTGCCCTTCATCACGACCATCGTCGGCGTGGAAGCGCAAGAAGCGTGTGGTGTTCGAATCCTCTGCGTGCGTTGCAACAAAAGTACCACGACCCTGACGACGCATCAGCAAATTGTCGGTCGCCAGCTCGTCGATGGCCTTGCGCACGGTGCCCTGACTGACGCCGAAACGAGCCGCCAGCTCGACCTCCGAGGGAATCATCTCGCCAGGCTTCCATTCGCCACTGGCCAGGCTGTTGACAAGCAGAGCCTTGATCTGGCCGTAAAGAGGCTGGTAGCTGGGAATGGGCATGACCTTGTCGTTCATGGGGGTGACCATAGCATCCGACCCGAGGGTCGTCCACATACCGTTATCTTATATAAGACATAAGTATTCACGTCCGGACTGCTGTGGCACACTCCATGCTGCACTGCAATCAACGCGCAACGAGGACCGAACACCCGGTCCGCCCCGCACCGATCGAGACGCCGATGACCACGACCGCCAACTCGCCCGACGCCGTCCTCTTCCCCGACGAGAAGCCGCTTCCGATCCTGCCAGCGGCCGAACATTACGCCGGGTCGGAAAAACTCATGCTGAAGTCGTTCGCCCTGCAGGACGAGTTGGGCCCGGTATTCGACGTCACCTGCGACTGCGAAGACGGCGCCGCCGCCGGCACCGAGCGTGATCACGCCAGGCTGGTCGCCCGCATGATCAACTCGGAGCACAACCATTTCGGTCGCGCTGGCACACGCATCCACGATTTCCAGCACCCCTCGTTCACCGACGATATCGATATCCTCATCGGCGAGGCGGGCGAGAAACTTGCGTACATCACGCTACCGAAGTCACCGAACTACGCCTCAGCACTGGCAGCGGTCGAGTACATCCAGAAGCGCACCCAAGCGATGGGTGTCAAGCGCACCATCCCGCTGCACCTGATGATCGAGTCGCCCACTGCGGTGCATGACGTTTGGAAGATCGCCGCCCTGCCCGGCTGCGAGGTGATCGACTTCGGCCTGATGGATTTCGTGTCGAGCTACCAAGGCGCGATCCCTTCGACCGGCATGCAAAGCCCGATGCAGTTCACCCATCCTTTGATCGTGCGCGCCAAGGGCGCGATCGGAACGGCTGCAGCGGCCCACGGCGTCATCGCTTCGCACAACGTCACGCGGGACGTGAAGAACCCGGCGACCGCCGGCAACGACGCGCGTCGCGCCAAGGAAGAATTCGGCTTCCTGCGGATGTGGAGTATCCACCCGTCGCAGATCCTGCCGATCGTCGAGGCGATGCGCCCTGACCCCAACGACGTCGCCGACTCCGCCGCCATCCTCCTGCTGGCGCAGGCCGCTGACTGGGGGCCGGTGTCGTACGCCGAGAAGCTGCATGACCGGGCCAGTTACCGCTACAACTGGCAGGTACTCAAGCGCGCGCGCGCCACCGGCGTGCCGATACCGGCCGCGGCCGAGCGCGCCTTCTTTGCCTGACCTGCGTCGAACGCGACGCGCGCCGCGCAGTCCCAACGACAGACGCACTGCACTGCAACCGCTTCACCCGAACCGCCTGCCGTCCATATCACCCCCTGCCGCACCCCGAGGAGCCGACCATGCTGCAAGCCTACCGCCAACACGTCGCCGAGCGCGCCGCGCTGGGTATCCCGCCGCTGCCGCTCGACGCTAAGCAGACCGCCGAGCTGATCGATCTGATCAAGAATCCACCCGCTGGCGAGGACGCCTTCCTCGTCGACCTGCTCACGCACCGCGTGCCGCCGGGCGTGGACGATGCCGCGAAGGTCAAAGCATCGTTCCTGGCTGCTGTGGCGCACGGCGAGATCAAGGTCGCGCTGGTGTCAAAGGCCAAGGCCACCGAACTGCTGGGCACCATGGTCGGTGGCTATAACGTGCACCCGCTGATCGAGCTGCTCGATGACGCCGAAGTGGCCGGCATCGCTGCCGAGGCGCTGAAGAAGACGCTGCTGATGTTCGACTTCTTCAACGATGTCGCCGAGAAAGCCAAGGCTGGCAATGCCCATGCCCAAGCGGTGATGAAGTCGTGGGCAGAGGCCGAGTGGTTCACCAGCCGCCCGGAGGTGCCAAAAAGCATCACCGTGACCGTGTTCAAGGTGCCCGGCGAGACCAACACCGACGACCTGTCGCCCGCGCCTGACGCCTGGAGCCGCCCGGACATTCCGCTGCACTACCTGGCCATGCTGAAGAACACCCGCCCCGACGCGGCTTTCAAGCCCGAGGAAGACGGCAAGCGCGGCCCCATGCAGTTCATCGAAGACCTGAAGAAAAAAGGCC
>CAZGBK010000013.1:0-46049 GCA_964524005.1 uncultured Enterobacteriaceae bacterium | reverse complement strand
AGGCCTGGGCGCCGGAGTAGTCGAACTCGCAGGCCTGACCGATGACGATCGGACCAGCGCCGATGATCAGGATGGACTGGATGTCGGTCCGCTTAGGCATGAGCCGACTCCATGTCGCGAATGAAGCGATCGAAAAGTGGCGCAACGTCGTGCGGGCCCGGGCTCGCCTCGGGGTGGCCCTGGAAGCAGAAGGCTGGGCGGTCGGTGAGCGCGAAGCCTTGCAGGCTGCCGTCGAACAGGCTGCGGTGGGTCACCATGCAGTTGGCCGGCAGCGTGGCGGCATCCACCGCGAAGCCGTGATTCTGGCTGGTGATCATGACGCGGCCAGACTCGACGTCCTGCACCGGGTGGTTGGCGCCATGGTGCCCGAACTTCATCTTGAGGGTCTTTGCACCGACCGCCAGCGCCATGAGCTGGTGACCAAGGCAGATGCCGAATGTCGGGATGCGCTTGTCCAGCACGGTACGGATGGCGGCGATGGCATAGTCGCACGGTGCCGGATCGCCCGGTCCGTTGGAGAGGAACACGCCATCGGGCTTGAACACCAGCACCTGCTCGACCGGCGTCTTGGCTGGTACCACGGTGATGCGGCAGCCACGCTCGGCCAGCATGCGCAAGATATTGTGCTTAACGCCAAAGTCGTAAGCGACCACATGGAAACGTGGCGATGCTTGGGCGCCGAAGCCCTGGCCCAAGCGCCACTCGGTCTGCGTCCACTCGTAGGATGCGTTGCAGGTCACCACCCGCGCGAGGTCCATGCCGACCAGGCCGGGGAACTCGCGGGCGCGCGCTAGCGCTTCGGCCTCATCGACGCGGCCTGCCATCAGGCAACCGTTCTGCGCGCCGGTGTCACGCAGGATGCGGGTCAGGCGCCGCGTGTCGATGCCGGCGATGCCGGGCGTGCCGGCCTCACGTAGATACGCGGTGAGCGTGCGCGTGGATCGGAAGTTCGAGGTGCGCAGCGGCAGGTCGCGGATGATCAGCGCGGCAGCGTGCACGGCGGTCGACTCGGTGTCTTCCGGGTTGGTACCGACGTTGCCGATGTGCGGATAAGTCAGGGTGACCATCTGCCGGCTGTAGGAGGGGTCGGTGAGGATCTCCTGGTAGCCGGTCATGGCGGTGTTGAACACCACCTCGCCCACCGTTGCCGTCTCCGCCCCGATAGAGACGCCGCGAAACACCGAACCATCGGCGAGGGCGAGCAGGGCGGGCGCAGCAGCAGCGGTCACGGTATCGTTGTCAGGATTCTGGGGGGCGGATGCGACAAGCGGACACCGGGTGGCGTCCGCTCGTTAAGTGGCCGGATGATACGCCAGTCGGCCAAGGTCAGGCAAACCCGGCGGCCCGTTTCGGCGGCCGTTGACTAGCCCAGGGCGAGCACGTCGTGCATGTCGTAAAGGCCAGCTGGCTGATCTTGTAGCCAGCACGCAGCACGCACCGCACCCTCGGCGAACGTGGCGCGACTAGAGGCTTTATGGGTGAGCTCGATGCGCTCGCCGGTGCCAGCGAACAACACGGTGTGGTCGCCCACCACATCGCCACCGCGCACGGTTGCAAAGCCGATCGTCTGTGCGGCGCGCTCGCCGGTGATGCCCTCGCGGCCGTACACGGCGCAAGACTGTAAATCGCGCCCGAGCGCCGCGGCCACCGCCTCGCCCAAGCGCAGCGCAGTGCCGGATGGTGCATCCACCTTGTGCCGGTGGTGGGCCTCGATGATCTCGACGTCGTAGGCATCGCCCAATGCTCTTGCCGCGGTGTCCAGCAGCTTGACCAGCAGGTTGATGCCAACGCTGAAATTAGGGGCCATGACCAAGGGCAACTCGCCAGCTGCAGCGGCGATATCCCGCTTGCCAGCGGCGTCAAAACCGGTCGTGCCGATGACTGCGCGAACACCGTATTGTCGGCACGCCGCGAGGTGCGTCAGCGTGCCCTCCGGCCGAGTGAAGTCGATCAGCACATCGGCCGCGGCCAAGCCAGCGAGGTCAGACGTGATTGCGACACCGGTCGTGCGTCCTACCACCGCCCCGGCGTCGGAGCCCATGGCTGGCGAGCCTGCCATCTCCAAAGCCACTGTCAAGCGGGCATGCGGATGATCGGCAAGGCTCTCGACCAAGGCCCGTCCCATACGGCCGGCAGCCCCGGCGATGGCCACCCGAATCATTGGGTCGCCCCGGATTCGGACTCGGCATCGGCGGCCCGACCAACCACATCGCCCTCGACACGGACTAGTTGGTCGTCCTGGAAGAACACGGTCAAACGGCGCGAGCGCGTCTCGCCATGGCCCTCAGTCATCAAGTAGACATAGTCCCAGCGGTCGGCATGGAACGGGTCCTGGACCATCGGCGTACCCAGCACAAAACGCACCTGGCTGCGCGTCATGCCCGGCTTGAGTTTGGCCACCATGTCCTGTGTCAGCGCATTGCCTTGCTGGATATCGATGCGGTAGGGCTTGAGCCCCGGCAAACTGGAAACGTCTGGCAGGGATACACCGCACCCGACCACCGGGACGGCAAGCAGCAACGACAGGGCGGCCGAAAGGCGCATAGCGCGGGCGAGTCCTCGGTTCGGGTGCGAAAAGCGTGCGCTATGATAACGCACGCTTCCACCGACCGACCCAGCCGCCATGAGCACGTCAGCAGAAGACCTGAAAAGCATAGGCCTGAAGGCAACGCAACCGCGTCTGCGCATTCTTGGCGTGTTCGAACGCAGCAGCATTCGCCATTTGTCGGCCGAAGACGTCTACCGCGCGCTCTTGGCCGATCATGTCGATGTCGGACTGGCGACCGTGTACCGCGTTCTGACCCAATTCGAGCAGGCCGGCGTGCTGGTCCGCCACCACTTCGAGGCAGATCGCTCGGTATTCGAACTGAACGAGGGCGGCCACCACGACCATCTGGTCTGCACCCAGTGCGGCAAGGTCGAAGAGTTCTTCGATGCCGAGATCGAAGCGCGCCAGAACATGATCGCAGCCGAGCGCGGGTTCCGCATTCAGGAACACTCGTTGTGCCTGTACGCTGAGTGCGTGCGGGAAGACTGCCCGGAACGCAAGACGCGACGCTGACCTACGGTCATGGCCGAAGATAGCGACCTCGAGCGCACCGAGCCACCGACCCCGAAACGTCTCCAAGACGCCCGCGAAAAGGGTCAAGTGGCCCGCTCGCGAGAGCTCTCGACGTTCGCCGGTCTGCTTGGCGGAACTGCAGTGCTGCTGTTCGCCGGTGGCGCCTTGGCCCTGACCCTACTTTCGGTATTCGAGCGCGGGCTGCGCTTCGACCGGCGCGAGGCTTTCGACCCACAGCTCGGGTTGGAGCGTCTGGCGATGCTCAACCAAGAGGCGCTGCTCGGCTTGGCACCCCTCCTCGTGGCCGTTCCTTTGGCTCTGGTACTGTCATCGCTGCTGGTCTCGGGCTGGATCTTCACCGGCCAACCCATGGCCCCGCAGGCCTCCCGCCTGAACCCGCTGAGCGGATTCAAACGCATGTTCTCGGCGCAGGGTCTGATCGAACTCGCCAAAGCAGTCCTGAAGACGGTTTTCATCGGCGCCATCGCAGCCATCTTCCTGTGGGTCTACCTGGCCGACTGGCTACAGCTGTCGGAGGGCGCGCTTGCCGGCTCGGTCGCCTATGGCTTGCGCCTCACTGCTGAGGGGCTGATCTGGGTCATCGCGGGTCTGGTGGTGGTGGTCGCCATCGACGTGCCATTCCAGCTCTGGAACCACCAGAAGCAGTTGCGCATGACCAAGGAAGAAGTCCGCCGCGAACTGAAAGAACAAGAAGGCGACCCGCAACTCAAAGCCCGCATCCGGGCCATTCAGCGTGACGTCGCCCGGCGCCGCATGATGGCGCGCGTGCCTGAAGCCGATGTCGTCATCACCAACCCGCAGCACTATGCAGTGGCTCTGCGCTACGAGAGCGGCCGCATGACCGCGCCAAGGGTGCTGGCCAAAGGCATGGATCGCGTCGCTTTGCGCATCAGCGAGATCGCCCGCGAACACCGCGTGCCGATTCTCGAGGCGCCGCCACTGGCGCGAGCGCTGTGCGCCAGCGCCGAGGTCGGCGAGGAGATCCCGGCAGCACTGTATACCGCCGTCGCCGAGGTGCTCGCCTGGGTCTACGCGCTGCAGAACGACCCGCGCAATGCCGTGCCGCCAACCGACCTGCCGGTGCCAGCCGCGCTCGACCCGCTGCAACGCCGTGCGGCCGCTTCTTACGCCACTGGCGGCAGGGCGGCAAGTGCCAACACAGGTCAACCAGGAGCACTGGCATGAACGCCCGCGTCGCCATGCCGCTGCTGGTCATTCTCATTCTGGCGATGATGGTCCTGCCGCTGCCGCCGCTCGCGCTGGATGTGCTGTTCACCTTCAACATCGCGTTGTCGATGATCGTCCTGCTGGTCGCCCTATACACCCTGAAACCGCTCGATTTCTCGGTGTTCCCGACGGTGCTGCTGATCACCACCCTACTGCGCCTGTCGCTGAACATCGCCTCGACCCGCGTCGTGCTGATGGAAGGCCACACTGGCGCCGACGCCGCCGGCCGCGTCATCGAAGCCTTCGGGCAGTTCGTGGTCGGTGGCAACTACGCCGTCGGCATCGTGGTGTTCATCATCCTGGTGATCATCAACTTCGTGGTCATCACCAAGGGCGCCGGACGTATCGCCGAAGTGAGCGCGCGCTTCACACTGGACGCCATGCCTGGCAAGCAGATGGCGATCGACGCCGACCTCAACGCCGGACTGATCGGCGAAGCCGAGGCGCGACAGCGCCGCCAGACCATCTCGCAGGAGGCCGACTTTTTCGGCTCGATGGACGGTGCCAGCAAGTTCGTTCGTGGCGACGCCATCGCCGGCATCCTGATCATGATCCTGAACGTCGTCGGCGGACTGCTGATCGGCACCCTGCAGCACGACCTGTCGTTCGGTCAGGCGGCCGAGAACTACACGCTACTGACGATCGGCGACGGCCTTGTGGCACAGATCCCGGCGCTGATCATCAGCACCGCCGCGGGCATCGTGGTGAGCCGCGTCGGCACCGGAAAAGAGCTGGGCGAGCAGATGATCGCTCAGGTCTTCGAGCGACCGCGCGTGCTCTACACCACCGCCGCGATCCTGCTCGGTCTGGGTCTGATTCCGGGCATGCCCAACGCCGTCTTCCTGCTGATGGCGGCGCTACTCGCCGGGCTGGCTCGCACCATCGAGACACGCCCGCAGCCGCCGCCAGAAACCTCCGAGACGACCACCGAGCCACCTGGGGCCGACGGCAACGAAGTCGGCTGGGACGATGTCGCGCCGGTCGACGTGCTGGCGCTCGAGGTCGGCTACCGGCTGATCCCGATGGTCGACAGCAACCAAGATGGCGAGCTGCTGCGCCGCATCCGCGCGCTGCGCAAAAAGTTCGCGCAGGACCTCGGCTTCCTCATCCCGGCGGTACACATTCGCGACAACCTGCAACTGCGGCCAAGCGGCTACCGCATCCTGCTGAAGGGAGTCGAGGTCGGCAGCGGTGAGACCCAGGCCGGCCAGTTCATGGCCATCAACCCGGGGCGGGTGATGGGGCGCATCGAGGGCAAGGAGACGGTCGATCCAGCGTTCGGCCTGCCGGCTGTGTGGATCGCCGCTGACGCCCGCGAACAAGCCCAACTGCTCGGCTACACGGTGGTTGACGCGAGCACCGTGGTGGCGACGCACTTGTCGAACATCGTGCAGGGACACGCCGCCGAGTTGCTTGGCCGCGAAGAAGTGCAGGGTCTGCTGGACCATCTGGCTAAGACCGCGCCCAAGCTGCTAGAGGATTTCGTACCCAAAACCATCGGCATCGGCATGCTGCGGCAGGTGCTGCAAGCGCTGCTGGAAGAGGGCCTGCACCTGCGAGACATGCGCTCGATCGTCGAGATCCTGAGCGAGCACGCGCGTCCAGAGAGCGAGGCCAACGCACTGGTCGAGCGCGTGCGGGCAGGCCTGAGCCGCGCCATTGTCCACGAGATCGCACCAGGTGGCGGCGAGCTTGGGGTGGTCACGCTAGAGCCGGGGCTGGAGCAGCTTCTGATGCAAGCAGCAGCCAGCCAGGGGGGTGACACAGCGGCGCTCGAGCCTGGTCTTGCCGAACGCCTGCTGCAACGTGCTGGCGAACTGGTACAGGAGCGGGAAGCAGCTGGTCACGCCGCAGTACTGTTGGTACCCACACCCATCCGCCGCCTGCTGGCGCGCTTCCTGCGCCGCGGACTGCCGCGCCTGCGGGTACTTTCGCACAACGAAATCCCGGACAATAGGACGATCCGCATCGTCGCCACCCTGGGCACCCAGACATGATCGTCCGCAAGTTCCTGGCACCGAGCACGCGGGAAGCGCTGCGGCTGGTGCGCGACGCGCTCGGCCCCGACGCCATCATCCTGTCGAACCGGACGACCGATGGCCAGGTCGAGCTGATGGCGGTCGCCGAGTCCGAACTGCAGCAGGGCGCGACACCCGTGGTGTCGGCAACGCCAAATCCAGTCGAACCAGCGGCGCGGGTCTTTCGGAATGCGCGTCAAGCCCAGCAGCAAAAATCCGCAAACATCACTTCACCCGACCTGCTGGCAGAGGTTCGGTCGCTCAGAAAGCTGGTCGAGGAGCAGTTGGGTGGTTTCGCCTGGGGGGAGTCGGCACGTATCAGCCCGGCACGCGCCGAGGCCTACCGACAGTGGCTGGCTGCGGGTTTCGGCGCAGCACTTGGTCGCCAGTGGCTGCGTGAGATGCCCGCCGATGCCGACGCGGCCAGCCTATGCAACACGCTGCGCCAGCGCCTGCACCGAGCGCTGCAAGCGTGCGCGGTGGCCGAGGATCTTGCTTCAAGCACCGGTATCTATGCGCTGGTCGGCCCGACCGGTGTTGGAAAAACCACGACCATCGCCAAACTTGGTGCCCGCTGTGTGCTGCAACACGGCCCGTCGCAGCTGGCCTTTGTCACCACGGACAGTTACCGCGTCGGCGCCGAGGACCAACTGCGCGTCTACGGGAAGCTGCTCGGCGTACCGGTGATGGCGGCACGCGACGGGGCCGACTTCGACGTCACGCTCGACGATCTTGGGCGTCGCCGACTGATCCTGGTCGATACCATCGGCATGGGCCAGCGCGATCGCCGCATGCAGGATCAGCTCGCGCTACTCGGGGGGTCCGGGCGACCGGTCCAGCGCATCCTTGTGCTCGCCGCCAACGCCCAAGCCAGTACGCTGGAGGATGTCGTGCAGCGCTACAGCGAGGGCGGACTGGCTGGCTGCATCCTGAGCAAGATCGACGAGGCCGTGCGCCTTGGGGAGGTGCTGGATGTCATCGTCCGCCACCGCCTGCCGCTGCACTTTGTCGCCAACGGTCAACGCGTGCCTGAAGATCTGCATCGTCCCAACCCGCTCTACCTCGCCGACCGGGCATTCCGTGCCGTGTCCGGGCTGGCGCCGCTCGAGGTCACCGACGAGGAACTGGCGCTCTACGCGGCGGCACTCGAGCGCCGTGGGGCCGTGCCCAGCGAACCGTGAGCGCCGCCATCGACGACCAGGCCGCTGGGCTGCGCCGGCTGGTCAGGCCCACCCAAACACGCTGCTGGGGGCTGCTTGGTGCCAGCGGAGCCGGCCTGACGCTGGTCGGTAGCGCGATCGCCGAAGCCTGGCGCCAACGCGGCCACAGCGTGCTGCTGCTAGATGGCCGCAAGCCCGCCAGGCTCGCTCAGCCGGGTATCCCAGCGCCAACAACACAAGGCAGTGATTGGGCGACTCACCTGCCGCCGGCCGACATCGTGATCGGCCTATTGCAGCCCGAGCAACGGCCCGGGCCCTGCCTTGCTTTCGACGAATTCATCGTGCTAGCGTCGCCCGCTCCACAGCACCTGACGTCGGCCTATCGTCAACTCAAGGCGCTGTCGGCCCTGGTGGGTCGTGCCGACTGCCAGATCCTTGTCAACCTTTGCAGCGATGATCGCGCCGCCAATCTGATGGACAACCTGCGCCACACCGCACGCCAGTTTCTAGGCTGTGCCCCCGCCGCTTTGGGAGCGATTCCGACCGATCCGACCGTCGCCTCTGTCCACACTGGCGCGGAAGGTGGGCCTGGTGCCGACCTGCTGCGGCGGTTCCCACGTGCGCCAGCGGCTCGCCGATTGCGCGAACTGGTCGAGCGACTGGACCAGGCAGCGGCGCGCGGCAGCCACTGGGCCGACTGGCTAAAACGCCTCAACCATGCGGCGGTCACTCCAGGAGCCAGCCAATGAGCAGCGCCGCCGAGCTCGATCGCCGGGTGCGCGACCACGCTCCGCTGGTCAAACGCATCGCCTACCACTTCATGGCGCGACTGCCGGCCAGCGTGCAGGTCGACGACCTGATCCAGGCGGGGCTGATCGGACTGATGGATGCGGTGAATAATTTCGACGATACGCAGGGGGCACAGTTCGAGACCTACGCCGCACAGCGCATCCGCGGGGCGATGCTTGACGAACTGCGTCACGCCGACTGGCTGCCACGCAGCGTCCGCCGCAGCATGCGGCAGATCGAAGCCGCCAGCGCAAAACTCGAACAACAACTGGGCCGCCCAGCGAGCGAACAGGAGGTGGCCGATTCGCTGTCACTACCCCTCGAGCAATACCAGCACGTGTTGGCCGACGCGCGCGGCGCCCAGTTGCTCTACTACGAAGACTTTCAGGACCCAGACGAAGCCCACTTCCTCGAGGGTTATGCCGGCGACGGCCAAGTCACTCCGGCAACAGTGCTAGAGGACGATCAGTTTCGGCAGAACCTTGTACAAGCGATCGGTCAGCTGCCGGAGCGCGAAAAGCTGATCATGGGTCTGTACTACGAACAGGAGCTCAACCTGAAAGAGATCGGGCAGATCCTTGGCGTGTCGGAATCCCGAGTCTGCCAGCTACACAGCCAGGCAGTCGGCCGCCTGCGCGGCAAGCTGCGCGAATGGGTCAGCACCGACTGAACACAGGCGCTGACCGTGCGACTGCTCAGCGCCGGTTCTTGCGAGACAGTTCGATCAGGTAATCAGCCACCTCGAGCATGCGGTCCGCACCGCCGGCCAGCGATGGCGAGGTCACATAGCGCCCTCCGACCACCAGCGAAGGCACGCTGGTCAGGCCGAACTGCATATTCTGCTGCCGGGCCGACTCGACCTTACCGCGCACACCGAACGAGCGATACGCGTCGCCGACCTTGGTCGCGTCGGCTCCCTGCTTGCCGACCCACTGCAGAAACACCGATTCCTCGTTGAGGTTGACGTTGTCGCGGTGCAGCGCATGGAAGATGCGGCTGTGAAGATCGGTGCCGGTAGCCTCGAGAGCAAAGAAGGCGCGCGCCATCGGCTGCCAGTGGGGTGCCATCACCGCCGGTGAACGACGGAACTGGACATCGGCCGGCAAACGCTTCAGCCAGGCCTCGAGTTTAGGCTCGAGCGCATAGCAGGCCGGGCACCCGTACCAAAAGAACTCGGCCACCTCGATCTTGCCCGGAGTACCCGGCTGCGGAGCCGGCACCACCAAGTAATGCTTGCCCTCGACCGGCGTATTGGCATGGGCTAGCAGGGGCAAGCAGGCGCTCAGGGTCAACAAGAGTGCAGCAAACAATCGTCGCATGGTGTCCTCGTGGCTGGGTGATGGCAGTGGTGTCAGAAGTTCAACAACGCGGGGCGGGCCGCCGACGATGACTGCTTTAGGGTTCGTCGGGGCGCACGGGGATGCTGTCGATCCCGTTGTCGCTGAGAAACGCGCGCACCGCTTCGAGTTCCTGTTCGCTGGTGAACGGCCCGACGCGGATTCGATGCACGAAACCGCCGTCCACTTCGATGCGCTGCACCGTGGCGTTCTGCCCTAGCAAGGCGATGCGCGCCTTGCGGTCGTCGGCGTCGCTGGCGCTGCGGAAGGCACCCGCCTGCAGCCACAGCGGTGCGCCCGTTGCCGATCGAGGCGCTTCCTCCATGGCCGGCTCGTTGCCCGGCAGGATCTCGTAGAAATCAAAACGCGGTGGCTCGGCGTCGGTAGACCCGGTCTCGGGCACGCTGCTGTCGGCTGGCGCCATTGGTGGCAAAACTGCCGGCGCTTGGCGCTCGGCAAACGGTGTGCCGCGCACATTCAGCCACACCGCCACCGCAACTGCCGCGGCGACCCCGAGCAGGACGCCAATGACGATACCGGTGACCAGCGGACGGCCAGCATCCGATCGATCTTGCGTCTGCTTGCTCATGACGACCTGCGCTCCTTTACATGCGCTGCGGGGCACTGACCCCCAGTAAGCCGAGTCCGTTGGCAATCACCTGCCGGGTCGCAGCCGCCAGCGCCAAACGCGCTTGGCGGACGACGACATCATCGACCAAGAACTGACTGGCGTTGTACCAGCTGTGAAAATCGGCTGCCAGATCCTTTAGATAGAAGGCCACGCTATGCGGGGCAAGTTCGGCAGCCGCACCAGCCACGACGTCGGGGAAAGCCTCTAGGCGGTTGACGACAGCGCGCTCGTGCTCGCTCTCGAGCGGCGCGAGGTCGGCATGGGCCAACGCCGCGACGTCGCCACCCCATTGTTCAAGGACGCTGCAGATACGGGCGTGGGCGTACTGGATGTAGTAGACGGGGTTGTCGTTGGTCTGGGCACGGGCGAGGTCGATGTCGAACACCAGTTGCGAGTCGGCGCGGCGCGCCGCCAGGAAGTAGCGCGTCGCGTCCGCCCCGACCTCGTCGATGAGGTCGCGCAAGGTCACGTAGCTGCCGGCGCGCTTGGAGATCTTCACCTCCTCGCCGCCACGCATCACCGTCACCATCTGGTGCAGCACGTAGTCTGGCCAGCCCTCAGGGATGCCGATGCCGAGCGCCTGCAAGCCGGCGCGCACGCGGGTGATGGTGCTGTGATGGTCGGCGCCCTGCTCATTGATGACGCGACCGAAGCCGCGCCGCCACTTGGCAGCGTGGTAGGCCACATCCGGCACGAAGTAGGTGTAGCCACCTTCCTTCTTGCGCATCACACGGTCCTTGTCGTCACCAAAGCTGGTGGTGCGCAGCCACAGCGCGCCATCCTGTTCGTAAGTATGGCCGGAGGCGATCAGCGCCTGCACAGTGCGCTCGACCGAGCCATCGGTATAGAGAGCGGACTCAAGGCTGAAGACGTCGAAGCGCACACCGAAGGCCTTGAGGTCGAGGTCCTGCTCGTGGCGCAGCCAGGCCACGGCGAAGTCGCGCACCGAGGCAGCATCATCGGGATCACCGCTGGCGGTCACCTGTCGGTCATCGGCGGTCACTGTCTGGCGGGCCAGGAAGGCGTTGGCGACCTCGACGATGTAATCGCCGCGGTAGCCGTCGGCGGGCCACGACGGATCATCCGGCCCGAGACCGCGCGCACGTGCCTGCACCGAGAGCGCGAGGTTGTCGATCTGCGCGCCGGCATCGTTGTAGTAGAACTCGCGCGTCACATCCCAGCCGGTGGCCTCGAGCAGGCGGCAGAGGCAGTCGCCCACGGCAGCGCCGCGACCATGGCCGACGTGCAGCGGCCCGGTGGGGTTGGCCGAGACGAACTCGACCTGCAGCTTGCGCCTTTGGCCAGTGTCGCTACGGCCAAAATCTGCAGCCGCTAGCAGTGCTTGACGCACCACTGCATTGCGGGCGTTGGCGGTGGCGAACAGGTTGATGAAGCCGGGACCGGCGATTTCGGCACGCTCGATCAGCTCGGGGGCATCCAGCGCCGCGACGATTGTCTGTGCAAGCTCACGCGGATTACGCCCCAGCGGCTTGGCCAGCAGCAAGGCCAGGTTGCAAGCGTAATCGCCATGACCAGCCTGCCGCGGCCGTTGCAGATCGATGCCGCATTGGGGCTGCTCGATGCCGACAGCATTCAAGGCCTGTGACAGGGCGCTGGCCAGCGACTGGCGCAGGTCGGGAGGGCTCATCGGATCAGATGTTTCAGGGCAAGTTACGGGCGGCGGATTATATCTCTGGCCCTATTCGTCTTCGGTCAACGCGTGCCGACGCAGGTCGTCCAGACCGACATAAGCCAACGCCGAAAAGTGGGTCGACTCGAGGATGACAGGGGGTGCCACGCCCGCCTCGAGCGCTTCTTTCCAACGCGACGCGCACAGGCACCAGCGGTCGCCAGGCTTCAGTCCCGGAAACCCGAAATGCGGCGCCGGCGAGATGAGGTCGTTGCCCTGTCCCAGCGAGTAGCGCAGGAAGTCATCGGTCACTTGAGCGCAAACCACATGCAATCCGATATCGCCCGCACCGGTACGACAACATCCGTCGCGGAAGAAGCCGGTCACAGGCCGCATGCCGCAAGGCTGCAACACCCCTCCCAGCACATTGCGGGCAGTGTCCTTGGGGTTGTGATCGCTCATCGCCTCGGTAGTATCCGCGTCGGGTGGAGAAGACCAGACTGCCGACCCGGGGATCGGGGCGGTACACTGGCACTGGTCGATGCCGCATGTCCGGCAACTGTCCGTCGCCAGCGCACACCTTCCGCCGCGCATCATACCGCCAGCGCCCGCTCCCATGCCGCAACCCCGTTTCATCCATCTGCGTGTTCACAGCGAGTATTCCGTCAGCGACGGCATCACGCGGATCGATGACATGGTCGAAAGGGCACACGCGTTGGGGATGCCAGCCGTCGCCCTGACCGACCTTGGCAACCTGTTCGGGCTGCTGAAGTTCTACCGCAGCGCGCGCGGTCGGGGGATCAAGCCTATCGCCGGCGCCGACTGCTGGCTGGCCGCCGGCGACGACAGCGAGCCATCGCGCCTGCTACTGCTGATCCGCAACCACTCGGGCTACCTAGCGCTCTGCCGTCTGCTGACTCGCGCCTACCGTGAGGGCTTGCAACGCGACCGTGCAGTCTTGCGGCGCGAGTGGTTCGACGACGAGGACCTGAGCGGACTGATCCTTCTGTGCGGCGCTCGCCACGGCGAGATCGGTCGGGCACTGCTGGGCGACCACATCGGTCAAGCCGAAAGCCTCGCCCGCGCCTGGTCTTCACGCCTTCCTGACGCGTTCTACCTGGAAGTCCAGCGTGATGGCTCACCAGAGGCCGCGCTACACACCCGGCGCGCTGCGCTGCTGGCGCACCGCTTGCAGTTGCCACTGGTCGCCACCCATCCAGTGCAGTTTCTGCGCGCTGACGACTTCAAGGCACATGAAGCTCGCGTCTGCATTGCCGAGGGGCATGTACTGGCAGACCGCCGCCGGCCACGGCGCTATACACCCGAACAATACTTTGTCGATCAGGACGATATGGCGGCGCGCTTTGCCGACCTGCCGCAGGCCTTGGACAACAGCGTCGAAATCGCCCGCCGCTGCAACCTCGAACTGGCTCTGGGCAAATCGCGACTGCCCGACTTCCCCACCCCGCCCGGCGTCAGCCTCGAGGAGCATCTGCTGGCCGAGGCGCGCGCCGGGCTCGAGCGCCGCCTTATCGAATGCTTTCCCGATGCAAACGCACGCCATCAAGCGGCGCCGCGTTACAACGAACGACTAGGCTTCGAGTGCCAAACCATCATCCAGATGGGTTTCCCCGGCTACTTCCTGATCGTCGCTGACTTCATCGGCTGGGCCAAGAACAACGGTGTCCCGGTCGGACCTGGGCGCGGCTCCGGCGCAGGCTCGGTGGTTGCCTGGGCCCTGGGAATCACCGACCTTGACCCGCTGCGCTACGACCTGCTGTTCGAGCGCTTCCTGAACCCGGAGCGGGTGTCCATGCCCGACTTCGACATCGACTTCTGCCAGGAAGGACGCGATCGCGTCATCGACTACGTGCGCCAGAAGTACGGCGAGGCCTCGGTCTCGCAGATCGCCACCTTCGGCACCATGGCGGCGCGCGCCGTGCTGCGCGATGTCGGGCGGGTGCTCGAGTGGGGTTACAACCGCACCGACGAGCTGGTCAAGCTGGTGCCCAACCCACCAGGCAAAACGGTGACGCTCAAGCGCCGCACCGATCCGGACGACAAGCAGACGATCTATGCCCGCGAGGCGGAACCGCAGATCGAAGCCCGCGAGACGCAGGACGAAGAGACCGCCGAGCTGCTAGCGCTGGCGGAACAGCTTGAAGGCACCATCCGCAATGTCGGCATGCACGCCGGCGGCGTACTGATCGCGCCCGGAAAACTCACGGATTTCTGCCCGCTCTACATGGCCGAGGGCGGAGCGCCAGTCAGCCAGTTCGACAAGGACGATGTCGAGGCGGCCGGGCTGGTGAAGTTCGACTTCCTCGGCCTGACCACACTGACCATCCTCGCTGCGGCGGAGCGCCACGTGCGCACCATGCCGGCCGACCTAGGCGGTGACCCGGCCTTCGAGTTACGCAACATCCCGCTGGACGACCGACCGACCTTCGAGCTTCTGTCCAGCGCCAACACCACCGGGGTATTCCAGCTGGAATCGCGCGGCATGAAGGACATGCTCAAGCGCGCCCGCCCCGACCGCTTCGAGGACATCATCGCGCTGGTGGCGCTCTATCGGCCCGGGCCGATGGACCTCATCCCCGACTTCATCGAGCGCAAACACGGCAAGCAGCGCGTCGAGTATCTGGACGAGCGGCTGAAGCCGATCCTCGGCGAGACCTACGGCATCATGGTCTACCAGGAGCAGGTGATGCAGATCGCGCAGGTGATCGGCGGCTACACGCTGGGTGCCGCCGACCTCTTGCGCCGCGCGATGGGCAAGAAGAAGCCCGAGGAGATGGCCGCCCACCGCGTCACCTTTACCGAGGGGGCGGCCAAGAACGGAGTGCCCGAGACCCGCGCCACGCAGCTGTTCGACCTGATGGAGCGCTTTGCCGGCTACGGTTTCAACAAGTCGCACGCCGCCGCCTACGCGCTGGTGGCTTACCAGACCGCCTGGATGAAGGCGCACCACCCGGCTGCGTTCGCCGCCGCCAACATGAGCTCGGCGTTGGACGACACCGACAAGTTGCGCGTGTTCTTCGAGGACGCCCGACAGAACGGCATCGACATCTTGCCGCCCGACGTCAACGCCTCGGGCTACCGCTTTGCGCCAGTCGGCCGCTCGGCGGTGCGTTACGGCCTGGGCGGCATCAAGGGCAGCGGCGAAGGCGCAGTGCTGAACCTGATCGAAGCGCGCGAAGCGGGGGGGCGTTTCGCCAACCTGTTCGACCTGTGCGCCCGCATCGACCGCCGTCTGGTCAACCGCCGCACGCTCGAGGCGCTGATCCGCGGTGGCGCGCTCGACAGCCTGCACGACGACCGAGCCGCCATGCTGGCCAGTATCAGCCTGGCGATGGAGGCGGCCGAACAAGCCGCGACTCATGCCAATCAAAACAGTCTGTTTGGCGATGATCCGAGCGCACAGGGCCCCCAGCAACTGGTGGATTGTCCGCCCTGGAGTGATGCTGAGCGCCTTAGCGCCGAACGCGCAGTGCTTGGCTTTTATCTGTCCGGCCACCCGTTCGACGCGGTCTGGCCACAGCTCGCACCATTTGTACGAACGCGCCTGAAAGACCTGCAGCCGGCTCGCGAGACACAGGTACTGGCCGGTATCGTCGCCGGCTTTCGTACGGTGATCGGACAACGCGGACGCCGCGGATTGCTGTTGCTCGATGACAACACCGCAGTGGTCGAAGTCACCGTGTTCGGCGAAACGCTGGAGACCTGCCAGGATGCGCTGGTCGATGAGCGGCTGGTGGTGATCGAGGGACGCGCCAGCCACGACGAGTATTCCGACAGCACGCGAGTGGTCGCCGATGCCGTGTTCGATCTCGATGCCGCGCGTGCCCGCTTTGCCCGTCGGCTGACGCTGACGATGAACGGCGGCTCCGACCTCGCTCGCCTGCAAGACCTTCTGCAGCCCCACGCGAGCGGACACACCGCAGTCCGTATCGACTATCGCAACACCAATGCCTCAGCGCGCATCGAGCTGGGCGAGACCTGGCGCGTGCGGCTGGCGCCCGGGCTTCTGGCGGCGCTGCAAGAGTGGCTGAGCCCGGGCAATGTCGGCGTCGAGTATGGCCTGCCTGAACAGCAGGCGGGCCAAGGTCGCAGCAACGGCCGCCGTCCGCTGACGCGCTAGTCGGCCCAAGCCAGCAACAACGCTACCGGCCTCGCGCGACTTTGTTCGTCCCGCGCGCTGGTCTAGAATCGCAGACCCGCTGCCGGCCCCACCTACCCGATGCAAGACGTCAAACCTCGCCTGGCCTGGGGCATCACTGGGTCCGGGCACTTCCTGAAGGAATCGCTCGAGATCGCGCTGGCGCTGCCGCACTGCGACCTGTTCCTCACGCGCGCCGCCGAAGAGATCCTGCCGATGTATGGCATCAGCCTGGCCAGCCTGAAGGAACGCACCCGCGTCTACCGGGACAACACCGCCAGTTCGGTGCCGGTCGGGCTGTTCTACTATGGCCACTACCACACCGTGGTGATCGCCCCGGCGACCAGCAATACAGTGGCGAAATGCGCTCTGGGGCTGTCCGACAGCCTGGTCTCGAACATCTTCGCGCAAGCCGGCAAGACCCGCGTGCCGACCTATGTCTTTGCGTGCGACACCGAACCGGAGATGGACACCGAGGCGCCGAAGGACTGGGTCAAGGTCTACCCGCGTGCCATCGATCTCGACTACACCCGGCGTGTCGGTGAGATGGAAGGCGTGACCGTGCTGCATTCGATCGATGCGCTGCGCCTGGCGATCGAAGCCCGGCTGCGGGTTGCACCTCGGCCGACCTTGGGCGAGGTGCACCGCGATCTCGACGCGCTCATCGGTGAGGGCGGTGGAGACATCGACCGCCCCGCCGACGGCGCGGGCGAACGCTCGCCCGGGTGATGCGAACATTCCTGCCCTGCTTGCCGCAGCGATGAGCGAGCGCATCCTCTTTCTCACCGGCAAGCTCGCCAAAAAGAGCCTAGAGCAAGTACTCCAGGCCATGACGCCCACCGGCTTTGACTACATCGTCCACGACATCGGCATCTCGGTGGCCGGGCTGATGACCACCGACATGATCCTGCGCCGACTCGACAACCCCATGGGCGCGACGCGGATGGTGCTGCCCGGTCGCTGCCGCGGCGAGCTCGAGCCACTGGCGGCGAGATACGGCATCCCGGTCGAACGCGGCCCGGACGACCTCAAGGACATGCCGCAGTTCTTCGGCCGCGCGGCCACCCGGCCGGATCTGTCCCGGCATCGCGTGCGCATCTTTGCCGAGATCGTCGAGGCGGCACAGGTGAGCGTGGCACGCATCATCGAGCGTGTCGCCTACTACCGCGACTGCGGCGCCGACGTGATCGACCTCGGCTTTCTGCCCGGTGAGCGCTTCGGACACCTCGAAGAGGCGATCGCCGAACTCAAGCGCATGGGGCTGCAGGTGAGTGTCGACTCGCTGGCGCCCGAAGACCTGATCCGCGGCGGACGTGCCGGTGCCGACTACCTGCTCTCGCTGCACGAGGGCACCCTGCATGTGGCGGATGAGGTGGCAAGCACGCCGGTGCTGGTCGGCCAGCCGGCGCAGGACATGGCGAGCCTGGAGCGCGCCATGGAGGCGATGAACAAGCGCGGCCGCGCCATGCTCTGCGACCCCATACTCGAGCCGATCCACTTTGGCTTCACCGAGTCCATCGTCCGTTACCGCGACTTCCGCGCGAAGTACCCGGAGGTACCGATGATGATGGGCGTGGGCAACCTCACCGAGCTCACCGACGCCGACACCGCCGGCATCAACGCGCTGCTGTTCGGCATCATCTCCGAGCTGCGCGTCGACGCCGTGCTCGCCACCGAGGTCAGCCCTCATGCGAGGAGCGCGGTGCGCGAGGCAGACCGTGCTCGGCGCATCATGTTCTGGGCCAGTGAGCGCAACCGCCTGCCCAAGGACGTCGACGACAGTCTGATGAACCTGCACGAGCGCCGGCCTTTCCCCTATACGCCGGACGAGATCGCCGAGTTCGCCACAGCGGTAAAGGATGCCAATTACCGCATCCAGATCAGCGAAGCCGGGGTGCATCTCTACAACCGCGACGGCCTGATCACCGAGGGTGACCCATACGACTTCTTCCCGAAGCTGCGCGATGCCCTGGGCGGCGATGCCGGGCACGCCTTCTACCTCGGCGTGGAACTGGCGCGCGCCCACGTCGCCTGGAAGCTCGGCAAGCGCTACGATCAGGACGAGGACCTGAAGTGGGGTGCAGCCTTGCCGGCAGTGGTCGAGGACCTCACCCACCAGAAGGCGATGGGCACCACCATGCCGCTACGGCGGCGAAACAAGGGCCGAGACCCAAAGCCAGAGAAAGACAGTGAGTAATCACTTCATCCGCGAAGTCATCGTCACCACGCAGTCATCCGACGGCCAGCCACACATCGCACCGATGGGGGTCTGGGAGGAGGACGGGCTGGTCACGCTGGCGCCGTTCCGCCCCTCCCGGACGCTGGAGAACGTGCTCGAAAGCGGCGTGGCGGTGGTGAACGCCTGCGACGATGTGCGCGTCTTTGCCGGCTGCCTGACGGGCCGCCACGACTGGCCACTGGTACCGGGCGCAACGCCCGGCACCTTGCGCCTGGCCAACGCCACAAGCCACGAAGAACTGCAGCTGCTACGGGTTGACGAAGATGATTTGCGACCAAAACTCCGCTGCACAGTATTGGTGGAAGAAAGCCACCGGCGCTTCATCGGTTTCAACCGCGCCCGCGCCGCAGTACTCGAATGCGCCATCTTGGCCAGTCGCCTGCACATGCTGCCGGCCGAGAAGATCCGCAGCGAACTAGCGTATCTCACCATCGCCATCGACAAGACCGCCGGCACCGCCGAGCGCGAAGCTTGGGACTGGCTGCTCACCAAGATCGAGGTCCATCTGGCTGCCGGGGGACCTGCTCGCAGCGACAACGAGGGCGGCAAGGCATGAGCCGATTGCTGATCAGCGTGGCATCGGCCGACGAAGCACACCTGGCCCTGACCTATGGCGCCGAGATCATCGATGGCAAGGATGCTGCCGCCGGGCCGCTGGCCGCACTGCCCGAGGCCACCTTGCGCGAGATCGTCGCCCGCGTGGCTGGCCGCGTGCCAGTCTCGGCGACCGCCGGCGACTGGCCGGCCGATCCACCGATCCTGCTGCGCGCAGCCGAGCGCATCGCTGCGACCGGCGTCGACTGGGTCAAGATCGGGCTCTATCCGGGCGGCGACTGGGCAGCCTGCCTGCATGCATTGACGCCATTTGCGCAATGCCACGCGCTGGTCGTGCTGTTGTTTGCCGACCGGACCCCCGACCCAGCGTCTTTCATCCCGGAGATCGCCGCCGCTGGCTGTCGCGGCGTGATGCTGGATACCGCCGACAAGCAAGCCGGCGGACTGCGCAACCACATCGACGACCGCAAACTGGCCTGCTTCATCGCGGCAGCCCGGCAACATGGTCTGCAGTGCGGGCTTGCTGGATCACTGTCAGTGGACGATGCGGCGGCGCTGGCCGGGCTCGGAGCCGATGTCCTTGGCTTCCGCGGTGCGGCATGCCAGGGCGGGACGCGCGCTGCAACGCTTTGCACGGAGCGGGTTGTCGCCCTGCGCGAGGCGCTTGACGAGACCTTGCCGGCGACCTGAGCGGCCGCCACCGGGTCGTACTATCGACCTAGGCGGCCTGCCGCGCAGGGCCATCGCTGAGCTCATGTTCGACGGCAAAGCGCTCGACCAGCGATTTCATCTGCTGCGACATGGCCTCGAGCCGCTCGCTAGCGTCGGCGGTCTGACGTGCGCCGTCGGCGGTGCTGTCGGCGACCTCCCGGACTCGGTGTACCGCTTGCGCCACCTCGGCAACCACCGCGTTCTGCGCCATCGACGACGACGCGATGCGGCCGTTCATGTCGTTGATGGTGGCGATGGCATTGACAATGCGTGACAACGACTCCCCGGCCCCGGCCGCGTGTTCCACGCTCTGCTGGGTTCGCAGCTGGCCAGCCTCCATCACCTGCGCAGCATTGCCCGCAACCAACTGCAACCGCTCGATCATCGCCTGGATCTCTTGCGTCGATTGCTGCGTGCGCGAAGCAAGGGTCCGCACCTCGTCCGCCACGACCGCGAAGCCACGACCGTGTTCACCGGCGCGAGCAGCCTCGATCGCGGCATTCAGTGCCAACAGATTGGTCTGCTCGGCGACACCCTTGATGACATCGACCACGCGGCCGATCTGCTCGCTGTCGTCGCGCAGCTCTTTGATCACCGAAGCGGTCCGCTCGACCTCGGAAGCCAGCAGGTCGATGGCCTCGATCGCCTTCAACACCACCTGCTTGCTTGAATCGGCCTCGTCGTTGGCGCCAGCAGCGGCGCTGGCGGCGGCATTCGCATGACCAGTCACTTCATCCATGTGGGTGGTCATCTGCGCGATCGCATCGGCGATGCTCTGCGTGTCGCGATGTTGGCGAATCACATCTTGGCTGCCACGCTCGGTGACATCTGCAAGCTCGGCTGCAGCCGCGGCGAGCGCGTCAGAGGTCTGTCGGATGTCGCGGATGATGTCAGCCACCGAACAACGTAACTGGTCGACCTCGTAGGCCATCCACGAGAACTCGTCCTTGCCAGCCACTGCCACACGATGGTCGAAACGTCCTGCCGACATGGCGTGCAGGGCTTCGGCGATGCGGTTGGCACGTTCACCAGCACGCCGGCCCAAGCGTTCGGCAAACCACAACGCCGCCAACAGGCCGGCACCGAACAACACCAGGCTGGCGACAAAATGCGCCGACGCCGGTGCCAGCAGCGCCGCGACAACCACCCCACCGGCAAGCGGCACCAGAGCCACCGCGGCGACCGCCAGCATCTGCTGACGAAGACTCCAACGTTCGATCATCGTCTCCTCCCCGGAACGGACGGCGCCGCCCATGACCGGGATAACGACGGAATCACCAGGTTCTTGAACGCCGGCGCCACAGGCGCCCCGCGCGTGTCACCATGTGAACATGACGACGACCCGCATCCCGGTGATCGTGCTGACCGGCTTTCTGGGTGCCGGCAAGACCACCTGGCTCAACCGCCTGCTGCGCGAACCCGGCTATGGCTCGACCGCGGTGGTGATCAACGAGCTCGGCGCCGTCGGCATCGACCACCATCTCGTCCGCGAGGCCTCCGACACGGTGACCGTGCTCGAGAACGGCTGCCTGTGCTGCGTGATGAACGGCGAGCTGATCGACACCCTGCGCGACCTCTATCTGAAGCGGGTGCGGATGGAGCTGCCCGAGTTCGACCGTGTGCTGGTCGAGACCACCGGGCTGGCTGACCCGGCGCCGGTGATCGGCGTGCTCTCGCGCGACGCTTTTCTCGACACCTACTACCGCTTCGACGGCGTGCTCACCCTGGTCGATGCGCAGAATGGCATGGCGACGCTCGACGCCCACTTCGAGTCGGTGCAACAGGTGGCGCTGGCCGATCGCATCGGCGTCAGCAAGTGCGACCTCACCGGCGGCATCCCGGACGACCTTCGGCAACGCATCGCCAGCATCAATCCGGGCGCCGAGCTGCTCAATACAGCCGAGGGGCCGGGCGCACTGCTGGCCAGCGTGCAGCGTCAGCCCGGTCGGGGCAGCGACGCCCGGCGCTGGCTCGCCGCCGACCAGTTCGTGGCGGTGCGCGGCATCGGCGGCGCGGCTCCGGCGGCAGTACCGCGAGCCTCCCATGACGGTCGGGTGCAATCGTTCTGCGTGACCTTCGACGAACCGGTTCAGCGCGACAACCTGCGCGCGGCGCTGGAGATGCTGTGCGCCTTCCGTGGCGAGCATCTGCTACGGGTGAAGGGCATCGTGAATGCGATTGGTGAATCGAGGCCGCTGGTGGTGCACGCGGTGCAGCACACCCTCTACCCGATCGAGCCGCTCGACAGCTGGCCCGACGACGATCGTCGCACCCGGCTGGTGTTCATCGAGCGCGATCTGGATGCCGAGTTCATTCGACTGACATTGCAAAACTTCATCTAGGCTGGCGACGGCGTCTTCGGCTGAAAACCACCGCAGATGATCAACCTCACCACGGTTTCGTGGGGCCGGTCAGCGCACCGGGGGTTCAACACACCACAGCGGCGAGTTCACCCTTCTCGTAGCGCTGGGACATGGTCTCGAGCGACACCGGCTTGAGCTTGCTCGCCTTGCCGGCGGTGCCAAACGCCTCGTAGCGGGCGATGCAGATGTCGCGCATGGCGGCTGTGGCCCGGGCCAGGTACTTGCGCGGGTCGAACTCCTTGCGGTCCTGGTTCAGGAACTGCCGGATCGCGCCGGTACTGGCCATGCGCAAGTCCGTGTCGATATTCACCTTGCGCACACCGTGCCGGATGCCCTCGACGATCTCCTCGACCGGGACGCCGTAGGTCTGGCCCATGTCGCCGCCGTTGTCGTTGATGATCTTGAGCCATTCCTGCGGCACCGAGCTCGAGCCGTGCATCACGAGGTGAGTATTCGGGATGCGCGCGTGGATCGCCTTGATGCGGTCGATGGCCAGAATGTCGCCGGTGGGCGGGCGCGTGAACTTGTAGGCGCCGTGGCTGGTGCCGATGGCGATGGCCAGCGCATCGACCTGCGTCTCCTGCACAAAGCGCGCGGCTTCTTCAGGGTCGGTGAGCAGCTGCGAGTGGTCGAGCACACCCTCGGCGCCGACGCCATCCTCCTCACCCGCCGTGCCGGTCTCGAGCGAGCCGAGGCAGCCCAACTCGCCCTCCACCGACACGCCACAGGCGTGGGCCATTGCCACCACCTCTCGGGTGACACGGACGTTGTATTCGTAGTCGGTCGGCGTCTTGCCATCGGTGCCAAGGCTGCCGTCCATCATCACGCTGGAGAAACCGAGCTGGATCGAGCGCTGGCACACCGACGGACTGGTGCCGTGATCCTGGTGCATGCACACCGGGATGTGCGGGAATTCCTCGATGGCGGCGAGGATGAGGTGGCGCAGGAACGGCGCACCGGCGTATTTGCGGGCGCCGGCCGAGGCCTGGACGATGACCGGCGAGTCGGTCTTGTGGGCCGCCTCCATGATGGCGCGCATCTGCTCGAGGTTGTTGACGTTGAAGGCCGGCACGCCGTAGCCATGTTCGGCGGCGTGGTCGAGCAGCTGTCGGAGCGAGATGAGCGCCATGATGTTCTCCTGGGGCTGGCGGCGCGCTAGGGCACGCGGATGATCTTCAGGGTATTGGTGCCGCCGGGCTGGCCGATCGGCTCGCCGATGGTCACGGCCACCAGGTCGCCACTGTCGACCACGCCCAGACGCTTGAGCTCGTCGACGGCACGCGGCAGGACGATGTCAGGATCGGTCGAGGGCTCCTCGAAGCGGATCGGGTAGACGCCGCGAAACAGCGACGCGCGGCGGCGCGTCTCGACGTTGGGTGACAACGCGTAGATCGGGGTGTCCAGGTTAAAACGCGACATCCAAAGAGCGGTCGAGCCCGACTCGGTGAGCGCGGCAATGGCACGCAGCTGGATGTGCGCGGCGACGAACACCCCGGCCATGGCGATGGTGTTGTCGACCGAGCCGAAATCTTTGCCGGCGAAGTCCTTCTCGGGGACAAACTCGGCGACCTTCTCTGCCTCGACGCAAATGCGGTTCATCGCGCGGATGGTCTCGACCGGATACTGGCCGACCGCACTTTCGGCCGACAGCATCACGCCGTCGGTGCCATCGAGCACGGCGTTAGCGACGTCTGACACTTCGGCGCGGGTCGGTACCGGATTGTCGATCATCGACTCCATCATCTGCGTCGCCGTGATCACCAGCTTCCGCTTGGCGCGTGCGGCGCGGATCATGCGCTTCTGCAGGCCCGGCACGGCTGCGTCGCCCATCTCGACGGCAAGGTCGCCGCGGGCGACCATGATGCCGTCGGACGCGTCGAGGATCTCCTCCAGCGCGTCGATCGCCTCGGCGCGCTCGATCTTGGCAATGATGCGCGCTTCCCACCCGGCTTGGCGCAGGAGCGCCCGAGCTTGGTCGATGTCAGCGCCTGAACGCGGAAAGCTCACGGCGACATAGTCGGCGCGAATCGCAGCGACGGTCTTGATGTCCTCGCGGTCCTTGTCGGTTAGCGCGGGGGCCGACAAGCCGCCGCCCAAGCGATTGACGCCCTTGTTGTTCGACAGGATGCCGCCCTGCAGGACCGTGCAGAAGATCTGGGCGCCATCGACCCGCTCGACCGCCATGGTGATGAAACCATCGGCAAGCAACAGCGTGTCACCCGGCCCGACGTCACCCGGCAACTCGGTGTAGTCGAGACCGACCCGGGTCTGATCACCCAGCGTGCAAGCGGCATCAAGGATGAACGGATCGCCGGGCTTGAGAACCACCTTGCCGTCGGCGAACTTGCCAATGCGAATCTTGGGGCCCTGCAGATCGGCGAGCACACCAATCGCGCGCTTGCGCTCGCGGGCCAGCGACCGCACTCGTTCGGCGACATCCGCGTGCTCCGACCCCTTGCCGTGCGAGAAATTAAGCCGCACAAGGTCGAGACCAGCATCCATCATGTCGCCAAGCACACGGTCCGAAGTGCTGGCCGGGCCCAGCGTGGCAACGATCTTGGTCTTGCGCCGGATGAACGGGGTCTGCATGAACTAGGCCTTGGCGGAGTGGCGGGCAGAGTCGGGAGCTGCCTGCGCAGCACGCTCAACGAGAATGGCCACCGCCGGCAAGGTCTTGCCTTCGAGGAACTCGAGGAAAGCGCCGCCGCCAGTGGAGATGTAGGAGATGTCGGCCTCGAGACCGTACTTCGTGATCGCCGCGAGAGTATCGCCGCCGCCGGCGATGCTAAAGGCCTTGCTTGCAGCGATGGCCCGACCGACCGCCTCGGTGCCGGCGGCAAAAGCGTCGAACTCGAACACACCCACCGGGCCGTTCCAAACCACCGTGCCGGCTTGGCCGATGATGGCGGCGTAAGCGCGGGTGGTCTCCGGGCCGATGTCGAAGATCATGTCGTCGTCGGCAATCTCGGCCACCGCTTTGACCACACCCGGTTCGTCGGCAGCAAAGCGCTTGCCGACCACCACGTCGCTCGGCAGCGGGATGCTGGCGCCGCGCCCCTGCGCCGCGCTCATCAACCGACGCGCCTCGTCGAGCAGCTCGTCCTCGCACAGCGACTTGCCGATCGGGAAACCAGCGGCCTTCAGAAACGTATTGGCGATGCCACCGCCTACGATCAACTGGTCGACCTTGCCGGCCAGCGACTCGAGGATGGTGAGCTTGGTCGAGACTTTGCTGCCGGCAACCACCGCCAGCAACGGCCGGGCAGGTTGCTGCAGCGCGCGGCCTAGCGCATCCAATTCTGCCGCCAGCAACGGGCCGGCACAGGCGATCGGGGCGTATTTGGCGATACCGTGGGTGGTGGCCTCGGCGCGGTGGGCTGTACCGAATGCGTCGTTCACGTAGACATCGCAAAGCGCAGCCATCTTTTGCGCCAGCGCCTCGCTGTTCTTCTTCTCGCCGACATTGAGACGGCAGTTTTCGAGCAGCACCACCTCGCCTGGCGCCACCTGCACGCCATCGACCCAGTTTGCCGCCAGCCGCACCGGGCGACCGAGCAGTTCAGTCATGCGCGCAGCGACCGGCGCCAACGAGTCCTCGGGCTTGAAGACGCCCTCGGTCGGGCGACCGAGGTGCGAAGTGACCATCACCGCGGCGCCAGCGTCGAGGGCCTGCCGCACCGCCGGCATCGAGGCACGGATGCGCGTGTCGTCGGTGATCGCGCCGCGCTCGTCTTGCGGCACATTGAGGTCGGCGCGGATAAACACCCGTTTGCCGGCCAGCGGGATCTCGCTCATGCGCAGAAAAGCCGTCACTGCTTGGGGCCTCACTTGGCGTTCATCAGCGCGACAGCGGTGTCGAGCATGCGGTTGGAGAAGCCCCACTCGTTGTCGTACCAGGCCAGCACCTTGACCAAGCGGCCGTTCACCTTGGTCTGAGTGGCATCGAAGGTGCTCGAGGCCGGATTGTGGTTGAAGTCGGACGACACCAGCGGCAACGTGTTGTACCCCAGCACGCCCTTGAGCGGGCCCTCGCTGGCGGCTTTCATAATCTGGTTGATCTCGTCACTGGTTGTGTCGCGTGCGGCAGTGAAGGTGAGGTCCACAACAGACACATTGATCGTCGGCACGCGGATGGCAAAGCCGTCGAGCTTGCCATTGAGTTCAGGCAGCACGAGGCCGACGGCCTGCGCGGCGCCGGTCTTGGTCGGGATCATGTTGTGCGCGGCAGCACGGGCGCGGTAGAGGTCCGAGTGGTAGACGTCAGACAGCACCTGGTCGTTGGTATAGGCATGCACCGTGGTCATCAGGCCATTGACCACGCCGATAGCCTTGTTCAGTGGCGCCACCACCGGCGCCAAGCAGTTGGTGGTGCAACTGGCGTTCGAGATGACGGTGTGGCTGGCGCGCAAGGTGTCGTGGTTGACGCCGTAGACGATGGTCGCATCGGCCTCGTTCTTGTCAGCCGGCGCCGAGATGATGACTTTGCGAGCGCCGGCATCGATATGCGGCTGGCAGCGGGACTTGGTGCGGAAGATGCCGGTGCACTCCATCACCACGTCGATCCCCAGATCGCCCCAGGGCAGCTTTGCTGGGTCGCGCTCGGCGAAGCACTTGATACGCTCGCCGTTGACGATGATCTCGCCGTCGCCGGCGGTCACCGTACCGGGAAAGCGACCGTGGGCGGTGTCATACTGGGTCAGATGCGCATTGATAGCGGCGTCACCGAGGTCGTTGATGGCGACGATCTGCACGTCGCGCCGGCCCGATTCATAAAGGGCGCGCAGTACGTTGCGGCCGATACGGCCGTAGCCATTGATCGCGACACGGATCGCCATGTGGTTCAGTCCTCTTGTTGGATGTGATGCTGTTTGCTGTGCTGGCTGAGCAGCGTGCGCGCAGTGGCGACCACCTTGTCGACGCTGAAGCCGAAATGCTGGAACAGGGCGCCCGCCGGGGCCGATTCGCCGAAACTGTCAAGACCGATCACCGCACCCTCGAGTCCGACGTATTTTCTCCAGCCGTCTGAGACCCCCGCCTCGATGGCGACACGCGGAACACCCGGCGGCAGCACCTCGCTCCGCCAAGCCGGTGGCTGACGGTCGAAAACGTTGGTCGACGGCATCGAAACTACGCGCGCACCAATGCCAGTCTCCGCTAGGGCGTCGCGTGCCTTCATCGCCAATTCGACCTCGGAACCGGTGGCGATCAGAACCACATCGAGCCGGCCGATGCCGCTCTCGGCCAGCACATAGCCTCCCTTGCGGATGTGCGACGGGTCGATGCTGCCGCTGACGAAGGGCAGGTTCTGCCGGCTGAAGACAAGGCTGCTCGGGCCGTCGCTGCGCTCGACCGCGGCGACCCATGCCACCGCCGATTCCAGCGTGTCGCAGGGGCGCCAGACGTCCAGACGCGGGATCAGACGCAGGCTCGCCAGGTGCTCGACCGGCTGGTGCGTCGGGCCGTCCTCGCCCAAGCCAATGGAATCGTGCGTGTAGACGAAGATAACGCGCTGCTTCATCAGCGCCGCCATGCGCACGGCATTGCGGGCGTAGTCGGAGAACACCAGGAAGGTGCCGCCAAAGGGGATAAAGCCGCCATGCAGGGCCATGCCGTTGAGCGCGGCACTCATGCCGAACTCGCGCACACCCCAGTTCACGTGGCTGCCGGTAGCCGCTTGGCGCCAGGCGGTGCAGGCCGGCCAGTTGGTCAGGTTCGATCCAGTGAGGTCGGCCGAGCCGCCGACGAACTCGGGCAGGGCGGAAGCGAGACCAGTGATGGCCAATTGCGAGGCCTTGCGCGTGGCCACGGTCTGCGCCTGCTCGCGGGTCTTTGCATACAGCGCCGACACCGTCTCCGCCCAGCCAGCCGGCAGCTCGCCCTTGACGCGCCGCGTGAACTCGGCGGCGAGGTCCGGATGCGCCTTGGCGTAGGCGGCGAAACGGGCATCCCAGTCCTGCTGTGCGGCAGCGCCAGCTGTGCGGCGGTCCCAGTCGGCGTAGATGTCGGCCGGGATCTCGAACGGGCCATGATTCCAGCCGAGTGCGGCACGCGTCGCGGCGATCTCGTCGGCGCCCAGCGGCGCGCCATGCACGTCGTGGGTGCCGGCCTTGTTCGGCGAGCCTTTTCCAATGGTTGTCTTGCAGCAGATCAGGGTCGGCTTGGCGGTCTCGGCGAGCGCGGCTTGCAGCGCGGTCTCGATGGCAGCAGCGTCGTGGCCGTCGACCGCGCGGATGACCTGCCAACCGTAGGCCTCGAAGCGCTTCGGCGTGTCGTCGCCGAACCAGTGCTCGACATGCCCATCGATCGAGATGCCGTTGTCGTCGTAGAAGACGATGAGCTTGCCCAGGCCCAGCGTACCGGCCAACGAACAGGCCTCGTGGCTGACGCCCTCCATCAGGCAGCCGTCGCCGGCAAAGACGTAGGTGTGGTGATCGACCACCGCATGGCCAGGCCGGTTGAACTCCTCGGCGAGGCGCTTCTCGGCCATCGCCATGCCGACTGCGTTGGCCAAACCCTGCCCCAGTGGACCGGTGGTGGTCTCGACACCGGGGGTGTAACCGTGCTCGGGGTGGCCCGGAGTCTTTGAATGCAGCTGCCGGAACTGCTTGATGTCGTCGATCGACAGGGCATAGCCGGTCAGGTGCAGCAGCGCGTAGAGCAGCATCGAGCCATGGCCGTTCGACAGCACAAAGCGGTCGCGGTCGGGCCAGTGCGGGTCGGCCGGATTGTGTTTGAGGTGTCGGCGCCACAGGACTTCGGCGATGTCGGCCATGCCCATCGGGGCACCGGGGTGTCCGGAATTGGCCTGTTGCACGGCATCCATGGCTAGCGCCCGGATGGCATTGCTCAAAGTGTCAGTGGTGGCCATTGCGCTCGGGTGAAGAGCCCGGGCCCGGCCCGGACAAGCCGGCGATTATCGCCGAGGGCAGAGCAGCGGACAAGGCCGCGGTCAGGCGGATGCCGGAAGCTGTTGTGCAGCACGCGCCACCCACTCGGCCCAAGGTGCGAACAGGTCGGGCGTTGTCGCGGCGACCGCCGAACGCTCCCAAAGCCGGCAGGTCCAGAAATCATCCTGCTCCAATGTGGCACAGCGCCCCCCCGCTTCCTCCAGGATCAAGGCACCAGCGGCGTAGTCCCACAGCTTCTGGCCGCCATGCACATAGACATTGAAGCGACCAGCGGCGGTGTAACACCACTCGAGGCTACTCGCCCCGAGATTGCGCTGCGAACCGTACGGCGGTCGCGTCGCCAGGGCCATCATCAACGGATAGGGCAGGCGCTTGAGGTCGATGTTGGCGGTGGCATCGCGCAGACGCGGCGACGGCTGGCGCACCGGCAGACGCTGGCCGTTCAACCAGGCTCCCTCGCCACGCGCGGCATAAAACATCTCGTTGGCAGCCGGATCGTAGACCACGCCCATCTGGGTGCGTCCGTTGCGCATGTAGGCCACAGAGACCGCAAAAAAAGGCACGCCGAAGACAAAGTTGGTCGTGCCGTCGACCGGGTCGATGCACCAAACACCGTCGCCGCCCAAGGCCCAAGCCGCCTGCTGTTGATCGAGCGTCATCTCCTCGCCGACCACTGGCACCCGGATGATATTGGTGAGCGCGTCGCTGAGCGCCGCTTGGGCCGCGACATCAGCTGCCGTCAGGAGGCTGCCGTCGCCCTTGTGGTCGTGGGCCACGCGCAGGTAGCGTGGCATGATCTCGGCTTGCGCCACCGCACGTACGGCATCGATGACCTTCAGCAGGTCTGGCGGGCAGTGCGCATGCATGGGTGGCGGGAGCTCCCGGAAGATGTTGCAGTGCAGTATAAACCCCGACCGCGCTAGCGTCAGCCAGCCAATTCCAATGACCCAGCCGCCATATCAGCCCGCCGCCGTCGCCGCTCACTGCTTTCTTGATAGCCATCTGACGCCAGGTGCACGGCCAGCACTGCCGGCCGAACTGGCGCATCACCTGGGTCGCGTACTGCGGCTTCGCGATGGCGCTTTGCTGTCGCTGTTCGATGGCCACGGCAGGTGCTGGCTGGGGCGATTGCAGCTCGATGGCCGCGGCGGCGCCAGCGCCGAATTGCTGCAGCCGCTCGATCATCACACCGAGTCGCCACTGCGGGTGATCCTAGGCCAGGGCTTGTCCAGCGGCGACCGCATGGACCTGACGGTGCAGAAATCGGTCGAATTGGGCGTCGCCGGCATCGTGCCGCTAGCCACCGCCCGCGCCGTGCTGAAGCTGTCGGGCGAACGTGCCGAGCGCCGACGGCAGCACTGGCAGCGGGTGGCGATCGCCGCCTGCGAACAGTGCCGGCGCAGCGTTGTGCCGCCGATCGCCGAGGTCGACACGCTCGGCGCCTGGCTCGCCGGCCTGCCGGCCGATGCGCCGAAGTGGTTTCTCTGCGCCCATCAGGGCCAGCGGCTTGCCGAGCTGCCGCGACCAAAGGCCGAACACGTGAGCTACCTGCTGGCCGGACCGGAAGGCGGCTTCGAGCCCGCCGAGCGAGAGCGCATCGTGGCCGCTGGCTTCGTCCCGGTGCGGCTCGGGCCGCGTGTGCTGCGCACCGAGACCGCCGCCATGGCCGCGCTAGCGGCGTTGCAGACGCTGTGGGGCGACTTCTAGGCGGGCCGCCCGGCAGTAGGCATCACAGGATGTAGCGTGCCAAGTCCTCGCTCTGCGCCAGCTCGCCCAGCCGCGCATCGACCATCGCCGCGTCCACCGTCACCGTCTCGCCAGAACGCTCGTCGGCGTCGAAGGCGAGCTCTTCGAGCAGGCGCTCCATCACCGTGTGCAGTCGGCGCGCGCCGATGTTCTCGGTCTTCTCATTCACCGCGTGCGCGATCTCGGCTAGCCGGCGGATGGCGCCAGGGTCGAAGCGCAGCGTCACGCCTTCGGTGCGCAACAGCTCCGTGTACTGCGTGGTCAGGCAGGCGTCGGTGGCGGTGAGGATCTGGCAGAAATCGTCGACCGACAGCGAGCCCAACTCGACGCGGATCGGAAAGCGCCCCTGCAGTTCGGGGATCAGGTCCGAAGGCCGCGACAGGTGGAAGGCGCCCGAGGCGATGAACAGGATATGGTCGGTACGCACCGGGCCGTACTTGGTCGTCACCGAGGTGCCCTCGACCAGTGGCAGCAGGTCGCGCTGCACGCCCTGGCGCGACACATCGGCACCCTGTGTCTCGCGGCGGCTGGCGATCTTGTCGATCTCGTCGAGGAAGACGATACCGTGCTGTTCGACCAGCCGCACCGCCCGGCCCTTCAGATCCTCCTCGTTGACGCGGCGAGCGGCCTCCTCGTCGATCAAGCGCTTGAGCGCCTCGGCCACAGTCAGGCTCTGCGTCTGGCGGCGGGCGCTGCCGAGGTTCTGGAACAGACCCTGCAGCTGCTGGGCGAACTCCTCCATGCCGGGCGGCGTCATCACCTCCATGCCGGGCAAGGCCGCCTGCAGCTCGATGTCGATGGTCTTGTCCTTCAGCGCCCCCTCGCGCAGCAGCTTGCGAAAACGCTGCCGCGTGCCGGTGTCCTGCGCCTGAGGCTGGCCGAAAGCATCGCGTGCCGGTGGTAGCAGCGCGTCGAGGATGCGCTCCTCGGCGGCCTCGGCCGCGGCCAGCCGCACCGCCGCCATCTCTTTCTCGCGCAGCTGCTTGACCGCCGCCTCCACGAGGTCGCGGATCACCGTGTCGACATCGCGGCCGACATACCCGACCTCGGTGAACTTGGTCACCTCGACCTTGATGAACGGCGCCTCGGCGAGCAAGGCCAGGCGCCGCGCGATCTCGGTCTTGCCGACACCGGTCGGCCCGATCATCAGGATGTTCTTGGGCGTGATCTCGCGCTGCAGGGGCTCGGCCACCTGCATGCGCCGCCAGCGGTTGCGCAGCGCCACGGCGACCGCACGCTTGGCGGCATGCTGGCCGACGATGTGGCGGTCGAGTTCGGCGACGATCTGTTTCGGCGTCAGCACGATAGCACCTCGACGACATGGCTCTGGTTGGTGTAGATGCAGATGTCGCCGGCGATCTTCAGCGAGCGGCGGACGATATCCTCGGCTGCGAGTTCGGTCGACTCGATCAGCGCGGTGGCCGCCGCCTGTGCGTAAGCGCCACCGGAGCCGATCGCCAGCACACCGGATTCGGGTTCGATGACGTCGCCGGTACCCGACAACAGCAGCGAGGTCTGGCGATCGGCCACCAGCAGCATCGCCTCGAGTCGGCGCAGAGCCCGATCGGTACGCCAATCCTTAGCCAGGTCCACGGCGCTGCGCAGCAGGTGGCCCTGATGTTTTTCCAGCTGCTGCTCGAAGCGCTCGAACAGGGTAAAGGCGTCGGCAGTGGCGCCCGCGAAACCCGCCAGAACCCGTTCGTTGTATAGGCGCCGGACCTTGCGCGCGGTGTTCTTGATCACCACATTGCCGAGCGTGACCTGGCCGTCGCCACCCAGCGCGACCTGCGCGCCGCGCCGGACGCAGACGATAGTGGTGCCGTGAAAAGTCTCGCTCATGCTTCACCGTCCTTGTTACGGATGCCCAATTGTTTAAGTTTGCGGTACAGGTGAGTGCGCTCGAGACCGACGAACTCGGCGAGCACCGCCACCTGACCATCGAGTCGCTGCAGGTGATGCTGGAAGTAGGCCCTCTCGAAGGCGTCGCGCGCCTCGCGCAGCGGCTGCTCGAACCAGGCACTCGTGGTAGCCGCGTCGGCCGGGGGTGCAGCCGGCTCGGCAACGCTGAGGGCATGCCAATCGACCGCCGCCTCGCCCTGTAGCAGCAGGCGCTCGAGCAAAGCCCGCAGCTCGACAAAATCGCCCGGGAAGACTGCGCTCTCCAAGGCTGTTCCGGCCTCCGGTGAAAGCAAGGGTATCGGGCGAGAGCGCTCGCGCGCCACGTGCTCTAGCAGGGCCCCTGCCAGGTCCGTGACGCGATGAGCGGCATCGCTCAATGGTGGGACATCGACCCGCCCAGGGCCCAGGGCAGCCAGCAACGGCGCATCGATACGGCCATCGGCTAGCAAGCGAGCTGGGTCGGCGCTGCTGCACACCGCGAGGCGCACTCCGGCAGAAGAACACCGGTTGGCGAGGATTCCCAACCCACGCGCCTCGAGCCGGGCTAGCGAGGCCAGATCAGGCAGCCACAACACGCCACCGCTAGCGCGTTCCAGGAGTTCGGTCGGCGCCTCGGCCAGTTGCGCCGGTCGATCGATCCCGACCCAAGCTAACTGTGGACGCCGCAGCAAGGGCAGGAACGCATCGAAGGCGCCCCCGGGCACGCCGACCAGCAAGATCGACGTCTCACCACCCAACAACCCGTTCAGCCGCTCGCGGGCCCGAGTAAAAGCCGGGCTGACCGCACACAAGCGGCTCAGCAGATCGCCCTCGCCGCCGATCGACCGCTGCAGCTGCGTACGAACGGTCTCGAGAAGGCGCGCCAACGCCACCGGTTTCTCGAGGAAATCAGCCGCGCCGATGCGGGTCGCCTCGACCGCGGTGTCGATGGTCGCGTGGCCAGACATCATCACCACCGGCATATCGAGCTGACCACCGCGTGCCCACTCACGCAGCAGAGTCACGCCGTCGGTGTCGGGCATCCAGATGTCAAGAAGCACCATGTCCGGACGCTCCGCATTGCGGGCCGCACGAGCGGCGGTCGCATTCTCGGCCAGCGTCACGCGATAGCCTTCATCACGAAGGATCTCGTCGAGCAGTTCGCGAATACCCGACTCGTCATCAACCACCAGAATATGTGCACTCATGCTGTGACTCCAACAGCGGGCAGCCAGACGGTCACGCATGCGCCCTGCGGCTCGACATTGGCGATGTCGACCCGGCCACCGTGTGCCTCGACAATCTTGCGGACGATCGCCAATCCCAGACCGGTCCCGCGCTCTTTGGTCGTGGTGTAAGGCTCGAAGGCGCGGGTCATGAGTTCTGCCGGGAAGCCTGGGCCATTGTCAGTGACGGTCAGTCGTACGCCGCCATCGGCTCCGACCAACCCCACCCGCAAGCGCGCATCGCCCCGGCCCTCCAGCGCATCCTTGGCGTTCGCCAGCAGGTTATGCAGGACTTGGCGCAGCTGTGTGGGCTGGCCGGCAATCTTCGGCAGCGAGGCGTCGAACCGGCGTTCGAGCAACGGCTCCAGGTCTTCGTACAAACCCAGCACCTCATCGAGCAATTGTTCCAACGCCAAAGGAACCGGCGGCTGACTGCCCCCCGGACGCGAAAAATCGGCAAAGTCTCGCACCATCCGCTTCATCGCATCGACCTGATTCACAATCAGACGCGTCGAGCGTTGCAGTACCGCAGCATCGTCAGCGTCGAGTCGGGCGGCGAGCTTGTGCTCGAGCCGCTCGGCGGATAGCTGGATCGGTGTCAGCGGATTCTTGATCTCATGGGCCAAGCGCCGGGCGACCTCCTCCCAAGCCAGATCGCGCTGGGCCTGTACCACGTCAGTGATGTCGTCGAACACCACCACATGACCACCCTCTGCCAATTCGTCGAGCGGACTGCCGCGCAGCAGCAAGACGCGCTCGCCACGCGCAGTTGCCAAACGGTGCTCCAGTCGCCAGTGCCCGCGGCTTTCAGTCATTTGTCGGCGTAACGCTTCGCCAAGCTGGGCCAAACCGCTCCCTGCAGTGCCGACAGCGGACAACGCGGCCGCCAGCGCCGTCGTGTCACTGCCAGCCACACCCAGTCGCTCGGCCGCCTGCGAGTTGGCGGAACGCAGCGCCAGGCTTTGATCGAAGGCCAGCACACCCGAGGACAGGTTTTCCAGCAACCCCTGCAGGTAAGCGTTGGTCGCCGCCAGCACTGTCTGCTGATCGATCAAAGTGGCTCGCGCCTCGCGCAGCTGTTGCGTCATGCGATTGAACGAGCCCGCCAGAGCGCCCATCTCGTCGCGGCTGTGACCTTTCAGCTGCACCGACAGGTCGCCGGCGGCGATGGCTGCCGTGCCGCGCCCGAGCTGCGCGAGCGGAGCACTCAGACGGTCGGCCAGATAGATCGCGGCAGCAACGGCGATCAGCGCAGCGAGCATCAGGGTGAGCGTGAGCGAGAACAGGAACAGCTCTTTCAAGCTGCCACGGGCGAGGATCAGGGTCTGGTACTCGGCCCAGCCGGTCTGCACTTTGTCGGCCTCGCCAGCGATTTCGGCCGGCACCGGCTGCAACAACTGCAAGACGCGCGCATCGGCATCGGGGCGTGGCGCCACCAACCAATGCAGGCTACGCAACATCAGCCCGGCGGGTTCGACCGGTTCGACGGCAGCAAACTGCCGCTGCCCCCGCAAGGTCGCCAGCAAAGGCGCCACTGGCAGATCAGGCGCCAGCCGATCGAGACCAGCACCGACCACCATCAGCAAGCGGCCGCGGCTGTCGAACAGGGCCACTTCGCCGACCTCGCCTGTAGCCACCGCCGAACTGATCTTCGAATATTGCTGGCCAGGCGGCGTGTCCACCAGATCCAGCGCCAGGCTCTCGCCGCGGCGCTGCAGCTCGACCAACAACTTGTCGATGGCACCGCGGCCCAGGCTCAAACCGCCGTCGATAGCGCGCTCGATACGCACATCGAACCAGCTGTCGATACTGCTGCGCAAAAAGTACACCGAGACGCCATAGATGACCGCACCCGGCAACACGGCCATCAGCGTGAACAGCAGCACCAGCCGCCCCATCAGCTGACTGCCGAACGCGCCATCTCGGCGCCGCCGCAGCAAGCGCAGCAGCTGCCAAGCCACCAAACCGACGACCAGCAACAAGAGGATGCCGTTGGCGAGCAGCAGAGCCGGCAGATTGGCAGCGAGTTCGCTCGTGTTACGGGTGGCGGCCAACAGTACCAGCAGTGAAATGCCACCAGCCGCTGTAGCGACGATGATGAGCCAGCGCTCCAGACGCAGCCGGTTCACGGTATGAACTCCCAGGTCTGACCACCCTCGATCGACCATTCGCCGCTGCCAAACGCATCGATCTGGAAAGGCTGCGGCAACCGCGCGCGGTCCAGACGCAGGCTGAGGCTGGCGCGGTAGCGCTGACCGGGGGTCAGCAGGGCGGCCTCGCCCACGTTCCAGTTACGCACCCGGGCAATGCTGCGCAGGGCATCGGCCAGACTGCCGTGGTTGATGTGGAGGCTGCCGCTGGACAAACGATATTGGCGGGTCAGAGCGTGGTACGCCAAGCGATACTCGCGGCGGGCCACCAACACCTCTTCGTCGAGCCAGTACCAACGCGGTCGCGTCACCTCGAGCCGCAACTCAAAATGCAAAGGGATACCACGCTGCAGGGCCTGCTCGAGGGTCGGATTGAGCTGCAGCTCGACCTCGGCATCAGCCTCCAGACTCGCCGACTCGACACGCACTCCGGCAGCACCGATGCGCACAAGCTCGGCCGCCTGCACCGGGGCAAGCCAAGTGGCCAGAGCAAGCAACAGCAGCGCCCACGGGGTGGCGGAGTGTCTAGTGACCTTTTTGGAAGGCGGCAAAGAAAAAGCCATCGTGATCGGCGTCGGGCAGCGCCTGACCGTCCGTCAGCGCCGGGTGGTCCAGAGCCAGCGGCACCGCGTCTGGATGGCGCGCGGCAAACGCCTGCGCCTGCTGCCGGTTCTCCTGAGGAAACATCGAGCAGGTAACCATCAGCAATCTACCACCAAGCTCGACCAGCGGCCAAAGTGCGTCGAGGATGCGCTGCTGCTGCCGCACAAAACCTCCGATATCCGCCGGGCGGCGCAACATCTTGATGTCGGGGTGCCGCCGCACCACCCCCGAGCCGCTGCAGGGCAGATCGGCAAGGACACGGTCAAAGCGTCGACCGTCCCACCAGGTGTCGGGCTCGGCGGCGTCGGCTGCCTGCAGACGCGCTTGCAGCCCGAGCCGCTGCAGCGTATCGCCGACCCGGTGTAGCCGCTTCGCATCGCTGTCCAAGGCCAGCAGATCGACATCAGCACGTTCCAAGATATGCGCGGTCTTGCCACCCGGCGCGGCGCAGGCGTCGAGCACCCGCTGACCGTCGCGCAGATCCAACAGATCCGGTGTCCATTGCGCGGCGAGGTCCTGCACCGACACCACGCCGTCGGCAAAACCGGGCAGGCGATCGACCGGCAGCGGCGTGGGCAGTCGCACCGCCTCACCACCCAAACCAAGCGCCTCGATGCCAGCATCGTCTAGCCAAGCCAAGTAGTCGGCAGCGGACATGCGCCGGCGATTAACGCGCAGGGTGAACGGTGGGTGCAAGTTGCCGGCAGCAAGTGCTTGCAGACCGACATCGCCCCATGCCGCCTGCGCGGCATCGATCCACCATTGCGGGTAGGACAGCCGTGTCGACGGGTCGGCGTCGGCGAGCGCCTCGAGCTCGGCGCGGCGGCGCAATGCACTGCGCAAGATGGCGTTCACAAAGCCCTTGCGGGACGGCGGGCCCGCCTCGACAGCCAGATTGACCGCAGCGTAGTCGGGTAGCCGTCCGTAAAACAAGCGATAGAGTGCCACCCGCAAAAAAGCACGCAAGGCCGGCGCTGTGTCCGGGCGGGTCAACAGCTCGCTGAGCATGGCTTCTAAGCGCACGCCCCATCGCAAGGTGCCGTAGGTGGCTTCTTGCACTGCCGCCCGCTCACCGAGCGACAACTCGTGACGTGCTGCCAACGCCTGAGGCAGGGCATCGTTCAGCGACGCACCGGCCTCGACCGCCGCCACCGCCTCGGCGGCGGCCTGAAGGACATCAGGCACGACGCATGGCCAACAGACGACGGATGCGCTCGGCGGTCTCGGGGTGGGTGCGGAACAGGCCCTGCACACCTTCGGCCGAGAGCGGATTGATGATCATCATCTGCGCGGTCTCAGGGTGCTCTTGGGCAGCTTGCATGGGCCGGCCGCGCGCATGGGACTCGATCTTCTGCAAAGCGCTCGCCAACGCCTCCGGATCGCCACTGATCTCGGCACCGCCGGCATCGGCGCCGAACTCACGGGCGCGGCTGATGGCCATCTGGATCAGCATGGCGGCGATCGGTGCCAAGATCATCACCGCGATGGTCACCGCCGGATGCGGACGGTTGGCACCACGGCCAAAGAACATGGCGAAATTGGCGATCATCGAGATCGCCCCGGCGACTGTCGCGGACAGGGTCGAGATCAGCGTGTCACGGTTCTTCACATGCGCCAGTTCATGCGCCATCACGCCGCGCAGCTCGCGCTCGGACAGGATGCGCATGATGCCGGTGGTCGCAGCGACCGCGGCATTCTCGGGGTTGCGACCAGTAGCAAAGGCGTTAGGCTGGGTCTCATCAATGATGTAGACCTTTGGCATCGGCAGGCCAGCACGCTGCGCGAGCTCGGCGACCATGCCGTAAAAGGCAGGCTCGGTGCGGGCATCGACCTCGCGGGCGTTGTACATCTTCAGGACGATCTTGTCCGAGTTCCAGTAGGCGAACAGGTTCATGGCGCCGCCAAACAGCAATGCCAGCAACATGCCCTGGGCGCCACCCAACGCAGCACCAACCGCGCCAAACAGCGCGACGATGGCGGCCATCAACAAGCCGGTCTTCATCCAGTTACCGAACATCGGTTTCCTCGTACGCAAAACGCCGCTAAGCCGCGACACCGTCCGTTAGATGCTGTGCCACCAAAAGAATTCAAGAGCGGCTTGGCGAAAACCGCTCATGGCACAAACCGGTCGCCAACACGCAGGCCGAGCCCCTGACAAAAAGCTCTTGCCGCGCCACGTCGCTGGCCCGGTCGTTGCAGCTCGCCCAGCAGCACGCTGCCACGACCGCAGGCAACGCACAGCGCGGCATCGCTGATCGCCAGAATCTCTCCGGGCACGCCACCATTGAGCGGCCCCAGCGAGCTCTGCCAGACCTTCACCCGCTCACCGCGGATATTGCCCCACGCACCCGGCACCGGATTAAAGGCGCGGATCTGGCGATCGACCTCGGCCGCAGACGCCTCCCAGGCGATGCGGGCTTCGGCCTTGTCGATCTTGGCTGCGTAGGTCGCACCGACAGCGGGCTGCGGCTCCCCCGGCCAAGGACCGGGCTTCGCCAGCACCGTGCAAATCGCCTCGCCACCCAGCGCTGCTAGCCGCTGATGAAGAGTCTCGGTCGTCTCGTCAGCCGCGATAGGCGTGCGTCGCCGCAGGATGACCGCTCCAGTATCCAGGCCGGCATCCATCTGCATGATGCAGACCCCGGTCTCGGAATCCCCCGCCAGAATGGCTCGCTGGATCGGCGCCGCGCCGCGCCAGCGCGGCAGCAGTGACGCGTGGATGTTGAGGCATCCCCAGCGCGGCAAGTCGAGCGCCGCCTGCGGCAGGATCAGCCCGTAGGCAACCACCACCAGCACATCGAGCTTGGCGTCAACCAGTGCTTGGCGCGACTCCGCGGTCTTCAGCGTCTCTGGTTGCGCGA
The DNA here is from genome assembly GCA_964524005.1 of uncultured Enterobacteriaceae bacterium. GTDB lineage: Bacteria > Pseudomonadota > Gammaproteobacteria > Burkholderiales > UBA3065 > UBA3065. The sequence goes on along the minus strand of CAZGBK010000013.1, from coordinate 6,776 downwards.
TCGTCAGGCCATGCGCCAACGCCAGTTGCTTGACCGTGCTCGGTTGTGGCGCCAAGCCGCGCCCGGCCGGGCGATCGGGCTGGGTGAGTGCCAACACCGGTGGATGCCCGGCGTCGAGTAACGCCTGCAGCGCACAGGCAGCAAACTCCGGCGTACCGGCGAAGCCGATGCGCATCAGTGCCGTGGCCCAACAGCGTGGTGTGGCATCAGGCGAGCGAACGATCGCGCCGGCGCTTGCGCAGTTTTTGGGCTGCCCGGTTGCGTTTCAGCGGCGACAGGTATTCGACGAAGACCCTGCCCATCAGATGGTCCATCTCGTGCTGGATGCAGACCGCCAGCAGGCCGGTCGCCTCGAGCGTGAACAGCTGACCATCGCGGCCGAGTGCCTCGACGACAATGTGCTCGGCGCGTTTGACCTCTTCGAAGATGCCGGGCACCGACAAGCACCCCTCCTCGTAGAGCTGCTCACCATCGGCCCGACGGATCACCGGATTGACCAACGCGATGAGCTGATCGCGACTGTCGGACACGTCAATGACGATGACCCGCTGGTGTACATCGCACTGCGTTGCTGCCAGCCCGATACCTGGCGCGGCATACATGGTCTCAGCCAAGTCGTCGATGAGCCGGCGGACGGAATCGTCTACCGTCGCAACAGGTGCGGCAATGGTGTGCAGCCGCGGGTCGGGGTATTCAAGGATGTCGAGAATGGCCACGTGCGTGTGCGGTGTGTCGGCAAGCCTGGTTTCAGGCGGATATGTCTGTTGTCCGGTGATTATATCGCCGCTCTCCACACGGCCGGCGCAGGTAGTGCGCGACCGAGCCTCCGACGCATGAGCCCGTCGCTGCTCGATGATGCCGCCACGGAACGTCGCGCGGCCTGGCTTGACGGCGCTCCCGGGCGACGCGTGCTGCGGCTTGGCGAGGCCGGCTACCCCGAACTGCTGGCGCGCATCGCCCGACCGCCAGCGGAATTGTTCGTCGAGGGGCGCACCGACTTATTGCATGGACCCGCCCTAGCGGTGGTCGGTAGCCGCCACCCAACACCGGCTGGACGCGAAAACGCCGAGGCCTTTTCAGCGGCACTCTCAGCCGCCGGCATCACTGTCGTGAGCGGACTGGCGCGTGGTATCGATGCCGCAGCACATCGCGGTGCCTTGTCCGGCATCGGCTCGACGGTGGCAGTGCTGGGGGTCGGACCTGACCGCGTCTATCCGCCCAGTCATCGCGATCTGCAGCAGACGATCGCCAGATCAGGTTGCGTCATTAGCGAATTTCCACCGGGAATGGCCGCACTGCCCGGTAACTTTCCCCGTCGCAATCGCATCATCGCCGGTCTGTCTCTAGGTTGCCTGGTGGTCGAGGCGACTCTGGATAGCGGCTCGCTGAAGACCGCCCGCGACGCACTGGACGAGGGCCGCGAGGTGTTCGCCATCCCTGGCTCGATCCACGCCCCGCAGTCGCGCGGCTGTCACGCCCTCATTCGCCAAGGCGCGGCGTTGGTCGAGAGCCTCGCTGACCTTCTGCCAGCACTTGGTCAACTGGCCCCACCTGCTGCGCGAGAGCCAAGCCCGCCGGCGGACAACAGCCACCCGCTGTTGGACGCCCTGGGCGATGCACCCTGCAGTCTCGACCAGCTCTTGCGACGCTGCCCACAAGAGGCTGGCGCCGCAATGGCGACACTCACTGAACTCGAACTGGCGGGATCAGTGGCGCGCACCTCAGACGGCCGCTTTCAGCGCCTGTGGCTTAGCCGCCCCCGACAAGGAGACTAGGACAATCGACCGGAGCCAGCGAATCCAGCGGCCAGCGGGGGCGAACACCCGTGCCCGCATCACGATCGGCATCGGCCAGACGCAGCGCACCGGCCAGCGCAATCATCGCGCCGTTGTCGGTGCAAAACTGCAGGTCGGGGAAGAACACCTCGAATCCTCCTCGCTGCGCCTCAGCAGCGAGTCGCTCCCGCAGGTGACGGTTGGCGCCAACCCCGCCGGCAACCACTAGGCGCTTGGCGCCACACTGCCGCAGGGCTGACAGCGACTTCGCCAAAAGCACGTCGACCACTGCATCTTCGAACGCCCGAGCGAGATCGGCACGAGCCTGCGCATCGTCGGCTGGCAGGCGGGTCACCGCCGTCGCTACGGCGGTCTTCAGCCCGGAAAAACTCATGTCGAGATCGCCACTGTCGAGCATCGGTCGCGGCAAGCGTATCGCCCCGGGGCGACCTTCAGCCGCCAAAGCGGCAACCGCCGGACCGCCCGGGTAGCCCAGTCCCAGCAGCTTGGCAGTCTTGTCGAAGGCCTCACCGGCGGCATCGTCGACGCTCTCGCCCAGCAGCAGATAGCGACCGACACCCTCGACATACATCAGCTGTGTATGTCCGCCCGAGACCAGCAGCGCAACGAATGGGAATGCAGGGGCCGGATCGCACAATAAAGGGGACAACAAGTGCCCCTCGAGATGGTGCACCCCGACCAGCGGCCGCCCCAAGGCCAAGGCCAAGCCCTGCGCTACGCTGGCCCCCACCAGCAAGGCGCCAGCCAGACCAGGCCCACGGGTGTAGGCAATGGCGTCGACCTGATTCAGCGTCCTGCCGGCCTCTGCCAGCACTTGGTGCAATAACGGCCCGACGCGGCGGATATGGTCGCGCGAGGCCAGCTCGGGCACGACACCGCCGTACTCGGCATGCATCGCCGCCTGCGTGTGCAGGGCGTGCGCCAACAATCCGCGGCGGGTGTCGTAGAGGGCGATACCGGTCTCGTCGCAGGAGGTCTCGATTCCCAGAACGCAGACAGGAGGCAGACTGGCGGGGGAGTTCACAATGTAGAGGGTGGGCTCGATCGGGGGCGCTGGGGCTTTGCAAGCGCCGCTGCCTGAGTATAATCGCGGGTTCTTCCGGCCCGGCGTCTCGGGCCAGAGCCCTGATTTGGAGTGTACATGCCGAGCGTACGAGTCCGTGAGAACGAAGCCTTTGAAGTGGCCATGCGCCGTTTCAAGCGCACGATTGAAAAGACCGGCCTGCTGACCGAACTGCGCGCCCGCGAGTTCTATGAAAAGCCGACCGCCGAGCGCAAGCGCAAGCTTGCCGCTGCGGTGAAGCGCCACTACAAGCGCATCCGCAGCCAGATGCTGCCGAAGAAGCTCTACTAAGCCGCATGTCGCTGAAGTCGCAGATCGCTGACGATATAAAGTCGGCGCTGCGTGCTCGTGAGCAGGCCCGGCTGAATGCCCTGCGCCTACTGCTTGCTGCCGTCAAGCAACGAGAGGTCGATGAGCGGATCGAACTCGACGATGCGGCCGTGTTGGGCATTGTCGAGAAACTGATCAAGCAGCGCCGTGATGCAGCGACCCAGTACGACGCCGGTGGCCGGCCCGAACTGGCTGCCGCTGAGCGCTTCGAGATCGAAGTCCTGCAGGGCTACATGCCCGCCCAGTTGAGTCCGGCCGAGATCGAGACCATCTTGCAACAGGCGATCGCCAGTTCCGGGGCGACCGGCATGCAGGACATGGGCAAGGCGATGTCCGCTGCCAAACCCCATCTGGCTGGGCGTGCCGACATGGCAGCGGTCTCGGCCCGCCTGAAGGCGCTGCTCGCCTGAATCACACCCGGGGCTGTCGGCGACACGCCCTGCAACCGACCACCCCTCCTATAATCGCTCGACGCCGCCATCACGGCGGACAATCGGACGCGCGATGATCCCGCAGCCCTTCATCGACCAGCTGCTCAGCCGGCTCGACATTGTCGATGTCGTCGGCAAGCGCATCCAGCTCAAGCGCGCCGGATCCAACCTGAGCGCCTGCTGCCCCTTCCACGACGAGCGCTCGCCGTCGTTCACCGTCAGCCCGGCCAAGCAGTTCTACCACTGCTTCGGCTGCGGGGCTCACGGCAACGCCATCCGCTTTGTCATGGAGTACGAGAACGTCGGCTTCGTCGAGGCCGTCGAAAGCCTGGCCGGACAACTTGGGCTTGAAGTGCCGAACGACCGTGACCCGGCACAGACCACCGCCCGCAGTCGCTTGGAAACGCTGCGACCGCTGCTCGATACTGCGGCCACCTTTTATCGCAAGCAACTGCGGGCGTCGCCGCGCGCCATCGACTACCTGAAGAGCCGTGGCCTGACTGGCGAGATCGCGCGCCAATTCGGGCTGGGCTATGCGCCCGATGCCTGGGATGGCCTTGCCCACGTCTTCCCCGACTATCGCGATAACCTCGGGCTGGCCGACTGCGGGCTGGTCGTCGCTGGCGATAACGGCCGGCGCCACGACCGCTTCCGCGACCGCATCATGTTCCCGATCACCGACGCCGGTGGACGCATGATCGGCTTTGGCGGCCGCGTGCTCGACCGCGGCGAACCGAAGTACCTGAACAGCCCAGAGACACCCCTGTTCAACAAAGGTCGGGAGCTGTTTGGACTGTGGCCGGCGCGTACTGCCCTGCGCAGCGAGAACCGGGCGATCGTCGTCGAGGGCTATATGGATGTGGTTGCGCTCGCTCAACACGGGGTGGCGAATGCAGTCGCCACACTGGGCACTGCCACCACCCCAACGCATGTGCAGAAGCTGCTGCGGGTGGTCGATGAGGTGGTGTTCTGCTTCGACGGCGACGCCGCCGGGCGGCGTGCGGCATGGCGTGCGTTGGAGAACAGCCTGAGCGTACTGCGCGACGATGCACGGCTGAAGTTCTTATTCCTGCCCCAGGGCGAGGACCCCGACAGCTTCGTCCGCACGGTCGGCGCCGATGGTTTCCGCGCTGCGCTAGGCGGTGCTGTATCGCTGGCCGACTTCATGGTGCGCGAGCTCACAGAGCGCGCCGAGGGCGATGCCATCGAGGCGGCAGCGCAGGTGGTGCATCGCGCCGAGCCGCTGCTGCGGCAGATCAGTGCCCCGGCGCTGGGCTTGTTGCTGCGCAAGCGCATCGCCGAGGCCGCCGGCCTGAGCGACAGCGAATATGCACGTCTAACCGGCGCGACCCCGGCCTCGCGTCCGACAAACGCCGCCGGCGTGCCGCGTGCCGGTCACGCGCGTGGCATCGAGGCGGCCATCCTGGCGCGGCTGATGCGCGTGCCCGCCCTGGCGCAGCGGGTTCCACGCCCGACCGGCGACGACCCGATGTCGCTGGCCCTGGCTGGTGTACTCGACTGGTTGCAGGTTGAGCCGCTGCTGAATGCCGACCAGCTTGCTGGAAGGCTCCGCGAGTCGCCGCACGCGGATCAGTACCGCATGGCGCTGCGCCTGATCCGTGACCTCCCGGACGCGATCGATTTCGCCGCCGAGGTGGACGAGCTGGTCGCTCGCATGGCCCGCCCGGCCGTTGCCCCGCCGGCTGATTTATCGCGCATGAACGAAGCCGAGCGCCGCGCTTGGCTAGAACAGATGCGCCGTCAGAAGGGGTTTTCACCCGATCACGACAATGGTGCCGGTACCTGAGTTCCGGACCTTGATATAATGGCGGGTTAGCCGCATCTAGGGACCCGTATGAGCACGCTGCCCAACCAAACCCAACAGGGACTCGAGCCGAACGGTGATCAAGACGATCGCCGGACCCGCCTTAAGAGCCTGATTGTGCTCGGTAAGGAACGCGGCTACCTGACCTACGCCGAGATCAACGACCACCTGCCCGAGAACATGCTGGACGCCGAGCAGCTCGAAGGCGTGGTCAGCATGATCAACGACATGGGCATCCAGGTGTTCGACGAAGCGCCGGCTGCCGACGAGGTGCTCAGCCCCGACGCGCCGGCACCAGTCGCCGACGAAGATGCGATCGAAGAAGCCGAAGCCGCACTGGCCGCCGCCGACAGCGAGTTCGGCCGGACCACCGACCCGGTGCGCATGTACATGCGCGAGATGGGCACCGTCGACCTCCTGACACGCGAGGGCGAGATCGAGATCGCCAAGCGCATCGAAGACGGCTTGAAGCACATGATCCAGGCCATCTCAGCCTGCCCCAACACGGTTGCCGAGATTCTCGAATTGGCGGACAAGGTTGCCAGCGAAGAGATGCGCATCGACGAACTGGTCGATGGCCTGGTCGACGAAAACGGCGAAGACCAGGCGGCGCCCGCCGCCGAGACGGCTGAAGCGACCACCGAAGAGGCTGACGAGGCCGACGGGGAAGAGGAAGAGGACGATGGCGGTGCCGCTGACAGCGCCATGGCGGCCGCTGCCCTGGCGCAACTCAAGGTCGATGCCATGGTGCACTTTGACCGGGTCCGCGAGCTCTACACCAAGATGAACGGAGCGCTGTCGAAGAAAGACGGACACACCAGCAAGACCTTCCGCCAGACGCAAGAAGCGATCTCGGCTGAACTGCAACACATCCGCTTTACTGCCAAGCAGATCGAGGCGCTCTGCGACAAACTTCGGGCCACCGTCGACGCGGTCCGCCAATACGAGCGCGAGATGATGACGCTCTGTGTCGATCGCGCGCGCATGCCGCGCCAGCACTTTATCGCCCGCTTTCCAGGCAACGAAGGTTCGGAAGCTTGGATCGACACCGAGATCGCCTCGGGCGAACCATGGTCGGATGGCCTCAAACGCCTGCGGCCGGCACTGGTGGAAACCCAGAAACGTCTTTCCGGCATCCAGGCCGACGCTCGCATCCCGCTGAAAGAGCTGAAAGAGATCAACCGCCAGATGACCACGGGCGAGAGCAAGGCCCGCCGCGCCAAACGCGAGATGACCGAGGCCAACCTGCGTCTGGTGATCTCGATCGCCAAGAAGTACACCAACCGCGGCCTGCAGTTCCTCGACCTGATCCAGGAAGGCAACATCGGCCT
>CAZGBK010000012.1:0-49666 GCA_964524005.1 uncultured Enterobacteriaceae bacterium | reverse complement strand
GTACTGCGTTCGGGACGCAGGAGTCGGAGGTTCGAATCCTCTCACCCCGACCACCAACGGGGGTGGTCTTTCGCCGCCGCCCACATCCACCCATAATCTGCGATCGACCGGCCATCGCCATGGCGATCACGGGCTGGTCCTCGGGCCATGGCTGTCGCGGAGGGGATCCATGCTCAAACTGCTTCTTTTGCTGGCTGCGGTGATTGGCGGCTTGTGGTGGTTCGCTCGCGCTGGTCGGCGCCCACGCAGCTCTGCGTCTCCCGCCGAGGCCATGGCTCGCTGCGAGTATTGCAACGTGCATGTGCCGGATTCGGAGGCTGTTCGCAGCGACGACCATACGTTCTGCAGTGATGAGCACCGGCGCGCGGCCGGCTACTAACGAGCGGCCGGGTGCGTTTTGATCGTGACGGCTGGCTGCTGGGCGCGCGGCGCGTGCCGTCGCCGAACGTCGACCCGCGGCCGGCGCAGGCGGTCGAGCTCCTGGTAGTCCACAACATCAGCCTGCCGCCGGGCGAGTTTGGCAGCGGTGACATCTTCGCGCTGTTCCAAAACCGGCTTGATGGATCGCGGCACCCTTTTTACGGGAGCCTCGAGGGGTTGCGCGTGTCGGCGCATTTCGTCGTCGAGCGTGATGGCCGGCTCACGCAATGCGTGCCACTGCTTCAGCGCGCTTGGCATGCTGGGGTCTCGTGTTGGCAGGGCCGCGAGCGTTGCAATGATTTCTCGGTCGGCATCGAACTGGAAGGCACCGACACCGAGCCCTACACCGATGCGCAATACGGCACATTGATTCAGCTTGTGCGGACGATCGCCGTGGAGCTACCGATCCGCGCGGTGGTCGGCCATAGCGACATCGCCCCGGGCCGCAAGACCGACCCGGGCGCTACCTTCGACTGGCATCGACTCCACGCGGCCCTGGGTTGGGGTGCGGCGGCCGACTAGGGCTGAACCATGCTGATGGCATCGTGTTGCAGCGCACACTAGGAGCCGTGGGGCTTGCCGGAGCGCCACGAAAAAGGCCAGAAAAGCTGCTTGCATCTGTTCGTCGGTACCCCTAGCATTAGTGCTCGACGAGCTTTCAACCACTACATCTTGTGGTTTGCCGTCTTCCCGTACGACCCGCATACAACACCGGTCTTTTGTCTCGATTAGGGGGAGCCGCCATGCAATTGTCCAGTCCCGAAGCCACCGCCACCAGCGGTCAGCAGCAACCCTCCTTGCTTCCTGTTAGCGAGGCTGCTGCCGACCCGCGCTACGCCGATTACAAGGTCATTCGTCGTAATGGTGCAGTTGTACCCTTCGAGCCGGCCAAGATCGCGGTTGCCATGACCAAGGCCTTCATCGCTGTCGATGGCGCGCAGGGCGCTGCCTCGGCGCGGGTGCGCGAGCAGGTGGGAATGCTCACCGAGCAAGTGGTCGCGGCACTGATGCGGCGCAAGCCGGAAGGCGGAGCGATCCATATCGAGGACATCCAAGACCAAGTCGAGCTGTCGATGATGCGTGCTGGTGCGCACCATGTCGCCCGCGCTTATGTCTTGTACCGTGAGGAGCGCGCCCGCGAACGCGCCCAGCAGGTCGCCGATTCCGGTGAAGGGTCGATGGCTAGCCTGCATGTCACCGAGAATGGTGCCCGCCGCCCGCTCGACCTCAAGCGCCTGGAGACGTTGGTGCGGGCCTCGTGCGAGGGCCTGGGCGACCAGGTCGATCCGCAGGCGATTCTGAAGGCGGCGATCCGCGACCTGTACGACGGCATTCCCGCCGACGAGGTGGCCAAGTCGCTGGTGTTGGCGGCACGTACCCTGATCGAACAGGACCCAGCCTACAGCAAGGTCACTGCACGTCTGCTGCTCGACCAGATCCGCAAAGAGATCTTGGGCGAGGCGGCCGCCCAGGCCGACATGCACTCGCGCTACGCCGAGTATTTCCCCGGTTTCATCAAAAAGGGTATCGAGACCGAACTGCTCGACCCGCGCATGGGTCAGTACGACCTCGCCAAGTTGGGTGCGGCGCTGCAGGCCGACCGCGATCTGCAATTCCACTATCTTGGCTTGCAGACCCTCTATGACCGCTATTTTCTTCACGTCGAAGACCAGCGCATCGAGCTGCCACAAGCGTTCTTCATGCGTGTTGCAATGGGCTTGGCACTCGACGAGATCGATCGTGAGGCACGCGCGATCGAGTTCTACAACGTGTTGTCGACTTTCGATTTCATGTCGTCGACGCCGACCTTGTTCAACTCCGGCTCCCTGCGCAGCCAGTTGTCCAGCTGCTACCTGACCACCGTCGATGACGACCTCGACGGCATCTACGAGGCGATCAAGGAGAACGCGCTGCTCTCGAAGTTTGCCGGCGGCCTCGGCAACGACTGGACCAACGTCCGCGCGCTCGGTTCGTACATCAAGGGCACCAACGGCAAGTCACAGGGTGTGGTGCCCTTCCTCAAAGTGGTCAACGACACCGCTGTCGCAGTGAACCAGGGTGGCAAGCGCAAGGGCGCCGTGTGCGCCTATCTGGAGACCTGGCACCTCGACATCGAGGAGTTTCTCGAGCTGCGCAAGAACACCGGGGACGACCGCCGCCGCACGCACGACATGAACACCGCCAACTGGATTCCCGACCTCTTCATGAAGCGGGTGATCGAGGGTGGTGAGTGGACCCTGTTCTCGCCGTCGGATTGTCCCGACCTGCATGACCTGTACGGTAAGGCTTTTGAGAAGGCCTATACCGGCTACGAAGCCAAGGCCGCACGGGGCGAGCTCAAGCTGTTCAAGAAGGTTCCTGCCCAGACCTTGTGGCGCAAGATGCTGACCATGCTGTTTGAGACCGGTCACCCCTGGATCACCTTTAAGGATCCAAGCAACATCCGTAGCCCGCAGCAGCACATCGGTGTGGTGCATTCGTCGAACCTGTGTACCGAGATCACGCTGAACACCAACGAGAGCGAGATCGCTGTCTGCAACCTGGGTTCGGTCAACCTCGCCAACCACATGGTGCAGGGAGCTGACGGTGCATGGGCGCTCGACACCGACAAGGTGCAGCGTACCGTCAAGGTGGCGATGCGGATGCTCGACAACGTCATCGACATCAACTATTACGCAGTCAAGAAGGCACGCGACTCCAACCTGCGGCATCGTCCGGTGGGCCTGGGCATCATGGGCTTCCAAGATTGTCTGCATCGGATGCGCGTGCCTTACGCCAGCAAAGAGGCCGTCGAGTTCGCCGATCGCAGCATGGAGGCGGTGTGTTACCACGCCTACTGGGCCTCGACTGAGCTCGCCGAGGAGCGCGGCCGCTATTCGAGTTTCACCGGCAGCCTATGGGATCGCGGCATCCTGCCCCAGGACTCGCTCAAGCTGCTGGCGCAGGAGCGTGGCGGTCACGTCGAGGTCGACGACTCATCCACCCTTGATTGGGACGCACTGCGTCAGCGCATCAAGCAGTTCGGCATGCGCAACAGCAACTGCGTCGCCATCGCGCCGACCGCGACCATCTCCAACATCGTCGGTGTGTCGGCCAGCATCGAGCCCAACTACAAGAACCTGTATGTCAAGAGCAACCTGTCGGGTGAGTTCACGGTGGTCAACGACCAGCTGATCAACGATCTCAAGGCGCGTGGTTTGTGGGATGAGGTCATGGTCGCCGATATGAAGTATTTCGATGGTTCGTTGTCGAAGATCGACCGTATCCCGGCTGATCTTCGGGCGCTGTATGCGACCAGTTTCGAGGTCGACCCGAGCTGGTTGGTCGAGGCAGCGGCGCGTCGTCAAAAGTGGATCGACCAGGCACAGAGCCTGAACATCTACATCGCCCAGCCGTCCGGGAAGAAGCTTGACGAGACTTACAAGTTGGCCTGGTTGCGAGGTTTGAAGACCACCTATTACCTGCGAACCATGGGTGCCACCAGCGCCGAGAAGTCGACCGGTCGTGGCGGCGAGCTCAACGCGGTTCCGGTTGCCGGTGGCGAGGAAGCAGCTGCGGCCGAGGCCAAGTTCTGTTCGATCGACAATCCCGAATGCGAAGCTTGCCAGTGAACGGCGGCCTTACAGTGACACGAATGAGCAGGAGAACAGCATGCTGAGCTTTGAAGACGACATCACCCCGCAGAGCGCGCTGCAACTGCAGCCGCGCGTTCCGCAGCCCCCAGCTGGCGACCTGTTTGCTGGTGCCACTCCGGTTCGCGCCGACCTCTCGACGCCAGTGTCAGACGCCAGCGATGACGCCGCGCGCCGTATCAACGCCGCCGACAAGCGGGTGATCAACGGCAGCACCGACGTCAACCAGCTGGTGCCCTTCAAGTACAAGTGGGCGTGGGAGAAGTACCTGGCGGGCTGCGCTAACCACTGGATGCCGCAAGAGGTACAGATGTCGCGCGACATCGCCTTGTGGAAAGACCCGAACGGGCTAACTGAAGACGAGCGCCTGATCGTCAAGCGCAATCTTGGCTTCTTTGTGACCGCCGATTCGCTGGCCGCGAACAACATCGTGCTCGGCACCTACCGCCATATCACCGCACCAGAGTGCCGCCAGTTCCTGCTGCGCCAAGCATTCGAGGAGGCGATCCACACCCACGCCTACCAGTACATCGTCGAGAGCCTGGGGTTGGACGAGGGTGAGATCTTCAATGCATATCACGAGGTCGCCAGCATCCGTGACAAGGACGAGTTCCTGATCCCCTTTATCGAAACGTTGACCAACCCGGAATTCAAGACCGGCACTCCGGAGGCCGATCAGGCCCTGCTGAAAAGCCTGATCGTGTTTGCCTGCATCATGGAAGGCATCTTCTTCTACGTCGGCTTTGTGCAGATCCTGGCGCTGGGCCGGCAGAACAAGATGACGGGCGCCGCTGAGCAGTATCAGTACATCCTGCGCGACGAGTCGATGCACTGCAATTTTGGTGTCGATCTGATCAACACCATCAAGCTAGAGAACCCGCACCTGTGGACGCCGGAATTTCGTCAGGAGCTGGTTGCCCTCTTCAAGAAAGCAGTGGACCTCGAGTACGCTTATGCCGAGGCGACTATGCCGCGCGGTGTGCTCGGTCTGAATGCGCCGATGTTCAAGGAGTATCTGCGCTTCATCTGCAACCGCCGCTGCCGGCAGATTGGTCTTGATGAACTCTTCCCGGGTGCGGAGAACCCGTTTCCGTGGATGAGCGAGATGATCGACCTGAAGAAGGAGAAGAACTTCTTCGAGACGCGCGTCACCGAGTACCAGACGGGTGGCACCCTCGAGTGGTAATCAGTGGACTGATCGCACGATGAAAAGGCCCCGCAGCTGCGGGGCCTTTGCTTTCCGACGAGCGGCTTCTTGCAGCCTGATCTGGCCCTTCGGCCGGCCACGTTAGCGCTTGATTGCCGGTTGCCAGCAGACATCAGCGACGCCGGCCATCTGGTTAAGGCAGCGGCTGAGGATGAACAGCAGGTCGGACAGGCGGTTCAGGTAGAGGCGCGGGTTGTCGGTGGTGATGCTGGCGGCATCGAGTGCGACCAGCGACCGCTCGGCGCGCCGACAGACGGTGCGGGCGATGTGGCATTGTGCGGCGGCTGGCGAGCCGCCGGGCAGAACGAACTCGCGCAAGGGCGGCAGCAGCCCGTTGTAGGCGGGAATCGAGGTATCAAGGCGGCCAACGTGCTCGGGCGTGAGCAGGCTGGAACCTGGGATCGCCAGCTCGCTGCCCAGATCAAACAGGTCGTTCTGGACTTGGCTGAGCAGTCGTCGGATGTCTTCTGGTAGCTCGAGCGTGAGTAGCACGCCCAGCTGGCTATTCAGCTCGTCGACATCGCCCAGTGCATGGATACGCGGGTCGGTCTTCGGCACGCGGGAGCCATCGGCAAGGCCAGTCTCGCCACCGTCGCCGGTGCGGGTGGTAATGCGGGTCAGGCGGTCACTCATGTGCAGGTTCCTGGTGGGGTTCGGGCAGAACGGAAGAGGTGGGGTAGAGCATGTTGGGTGGCCCAAAAGCGTACCTCAGGCAAGTCGACGCACCGCTTCGAGATAGCCTGTCACGTCGAACGGTGTCGCGTGCCGTTGTGTCTTCCAAAGTTGTTCGAGCAGGCAATCGAGCACCGCGTGGTTGGCCTCGTGTGCGTCGCCCAAGCGTTCGGCAATGGCAGTCCAAGCGGCACGGATGCCAACTGGCTGGTCGATTGCCAGCTGCTCGGCCAACGCCAGATGAAACGACAAGTGCATGAACGGATTGGTTTCGCCGTCTTCCGGATGCCAGGTGCGGGTCGCGTAGGCTTCGGGGTCCTCAAGCACCGGGTGATATTCGGGGTGTTCGAGCAGGATCGGCAGCAACGTCGCCTCGGCACCCACCAAGGCCTCACCTGCGCGATATTTGCGCCAGGTGTCGAACATGAAGTGACGAACGTCGTCGCGGCTGGGTTGAAACATGGGGACTCAGACCTTGTGCTGCGCGCTTGGTTTACGTCTGGGCGACTTGTCGGCTGCTTTTAGCGAAGGTCGCTGCGCTGCCTTGCCGGTTGCTCGTTTAGCCACCAGTGATGGCTCGCCCGGCGGCGGTGTCTTGTGGCGATAGTCGCACAGGTCCTGTATCAGGCATGTCCAGCAGCGGGGCTTGCGCGCCTGGCAGGTGTATCGGCCGTGCAGGATCAACCAGTGGTGGGCGTCGACCTTGAATTGTGCCGGGATGTTCTTCAGCAAAGCGCGTTCCACTGCCAGGGGGGTACGACCTTTGCCCAGACCGGTGCGGTTAGCGACCCGGAACACATGGGTGTCGACCGCGATGGCGGGTTCGCCAAAGGCCGTGTTCAGTACGACGTTGGCAGTCTTGCGCCCGACTCCAGGCAACGCCTCGAGCGCGGCGCGGTCGCGCGGTACCTCGCCCGCATGCTCTTCGAGGATCTGCCGGCAGGTGGCGATGACGTTCTTGGCTTTGCTCCGGTAGAGGCCGATGGTTTGGATGAAGGGCGTCAGACCATCGACGCCCAGCGCAAGGATCGCCGCCGGTGTTCCGGCGACCGGAAACAGTTTGCGCGTCGCGGCGTTGACGCTGACATCGGTCGCCTGTGCCGACAGGATCACGGCGATCAGGAGCTGGAATACGTTGTCATATTCGAGCTCGGTGGTCGGGGCCGGCATTGCCTCCGCAAGCCGGCGCAGTGCCTCGGCGCGAGTCCCTGGGTTCATGTCGATTGGCGTGAGTACGGATCGTGATTCATACCCGTTCTGATTCTGTTAGGCCGCTGGCCGCATCAAGGCGCAGGCGCCGCCAGATGCGCAGTCGATGCCATGCATGCCAACTGCAGGCAATGACGCTGTGCGGCGTGAATACGCTCAGTCGCAGGCTTGGCGCCGACAACATCGACCGCAGCATGGCCGGTGCTGGCTGACCGAGAGTGTGGCGCCAGACCACGTAAGTCGGGTCGGGGCTGGTTGGGAACAGCCCGTGTAACCGGTCGCTAGCGCTGGTGCCGACGCTGATGCCAGGTGGCATTGCCACTGCTGCTGCGCCACCACTGATCCACAGCGCGTTGAGTGGGCGCCGGCCATGCTGATCGCGTCGCTGATTGACCGGGTGCTGGTGTAGCAGCATCTGCGCTTCGGTCAGAGTCCGCCGCCACTCGGCTCCGCGCGGGCCTTCCGGCAAGAAGGTGTCAACCACGCGTCCGGCCACGCGGGCCGCCAGGCTAAAGCGTGCCTCGGGCGCCTTGGCGGGCGCAAGCAGAGCAAATGACCCTGTTAGGTGCAATCGCCCAGCCAAGGACAGCTGCGGCAGCAGCCAGGCCAGTAAGTCCGCTGCGTCATCGGTATCGTCTGCATTTGCCGGCAAAGCAACCAGACGGTCGCGCATCACTGCCAGGGACAAGAGCTCGAGCTGAAGCCATGGCCACTGACCATCGCTCAGGCTAGCAGCCTGGGCGCGCAGGCTCGGCAGGGAGTCAGTCGACTGACCACATAGGGTCAGCAGGTGCTCTTCCAGTGAATCTGGGGGGCTGACTGTTTTGGAGGGTCCGCGCAGGTCGGTCATCGAATCGCCACGCGCGACAATGCATCGCAGTGGCGGGCAGTCGCGCATCAGCTGGCTGGCATCCACCGTCTCGACGAGCACTTCGCGGAGCGGCGTGACTGGGGGCATGGGATTGAGTGTAGCATCGGCCACTCACCCCGCTGCGAGACCCGATGTCGCTGCCTGTCGAGTTGTTTATCGCTCTGCGTTACACCCGCTCGCGCGGCCGCTCGGGCTTCGTCTCGTTCATCTCGGGCGCGTCCATGATCGGCATCGCCTTGGGCGTGGCGGCTTTGATTGTCGTCCTCTCGGTGATGAATGGCTTCCAGAAGGAAGTGCGCGACCGCATGCTGTCGGTGCTCGCGCATGTCGAACTCGTGGGTGCTGGCAACCGCCTGGGTGACTGGCAGGCGGTGCAGGACATCGCCATGCGACATCCCGAGGTGGTGGCGACCACGCCCTATGTCAGTGGACAGGCGCTGCTCAGCCGCGGCAGCGCGGTCCAGGGGGCGCTGGTGCGTGGCATCGATCCCGAGCGTGAGACAGCGGTATCGGGTATCGGCGAGCACATGTTGCGCGGGACCATGCAGACCCTGCGGGCAGGCGATTTCGGGGTTTTGCTGGGCAGCGATCTGGCGCGCTCGATGGGCCTGATGCTTGGCGACCGTGTCACCCTCATCATTCCCCAGGGGCAAGTCACCGCTGCCGGCATGATTCCGCGTCTCAAGCAGTTCACCGTCACCGGCATCTTCAATATGGGACACGCCGAGTTCGATGGCGGATTGGCGTTGATCCACATGGCCGATGCTCAGGTGTTGTACCGCTACGGCGATGCCGTGACCGGTGTGCGCTTGAAACTGCGCGACCTGCATCGCGCCACCACTGTGGCGCAGGCGCTGTCGACAGACCTGCCGGCCGATGTCATCGCTGTCGACTGGCCGGCACAGAACCGCAACTGGTTCGCGGCGGTGCAGACCGAGAAGCGCATGATGTTCCTGATCCTGTCACTGATCATCGCCGTGGCGGCCTTCAATCTGGTCAGTTCACTGGTGATGGCGGTCAACGAGAAACGCGCTGACATCGCGATCTTGCGCACCTTGGGTGCCACCCCGGGCAGTATCCGCCGCATTTTTCTGGTGCAGGGTGCCCTGACCGGGACGCTCGGCACTCTGCTGGGCCTTGTCGGGGGCTGTCTGCTCGCGTGGAACATCGACATCGTGGTGCCGGCGATCGAGCGTGTGCTGGGTATCCAGGTGCTCGAGAGCGGCGTGTATTACATCAGCCAGTTGCCCAGCGATCCGCGGCTGGGCGATATCGTCTGGGTCGCGCTGGTGTCGCTCACGCTGTCGTTCGTGGCGACGCTGTACCCTAGCTCGAGGGCGGCAGCCACGCAGCCAGCCGAGGCCTTGCGCTATGAATGAGTCGCTGCGAACCCGTGCCTTGGAGGTGCCGGTGCTTGCTGCACGCGGCTTGCGCAAGGCCTTTGGTGCTGGAGCGACCGCAACTCCGGTGCTCGATGGCGTGAACTTGGAGATCGAGGCTGGCGAGCGGGTTGCCATTGTCGGCGCGTCGGGGGCAGGCAAGAGCACTTTGCTGCACTTGTTGGGCGGGCTGGAGCCGCCCGACGCCGGAACCGTCGAGTGGGCCGGTACCGACGCGGCGCTGCTGGGTGAGACAACGCGCTGTCAGTTGCGTAATCGCCATCTTGGCTTCGTGTACCAGTTCCACCATCTGTTGCCCGAGTTCACTGCCGCCGAAAACGTTGCCATGCCGCTGCTGCTGCGCGGTGTCGAATCGGCGATGGCCTTAAAAACCGCGACCGACTGGCTTGGCCGGGTCGGTCTGGCGGCCCGCTGTGGTCATCGGCCCGGGGAGCTTTCGGGGGGCGAGCGGCAACGGGCAGCGGTGGTGCGGGCGCTGATCGGCGAGCCGGCCTGCGTGCTGGCCGACGAACCCACCGGCAACTTGGATCGTCGCACGGCCGGCGTCGTTTTCGAGCTGATGCTGGATCTGGCCGCTCAGCGCCATACCGCGTTCGTCATCGTCACCCACGACGAGACCCTGGCGGCGCGCTGCAGCCGAATACTGACGCTGGCTGACGGCGGCTTGCACGCCTAGTGGTGGTGGTCCATCGCGGCGCTGGGGCTTGTCGCGGGGTCGCCGCAATCTCCAAGCGCTCCGGTGCCGCCCAGCTGGGGGCCTTCTAATAGGCCACCGGCACCGGGTCGAGGGCGCGCCACAGATACCAGGTCGCGACGGTCCGCCACGGTGCCCAGCGCTCAGCGATCTGGCGCGTGGTGTCAGCGTCTGCGGGACTGCCATCGCCGTAGAGCAGACCCACCGCCCGCAGCAAGCCGATGTCGTCAAGCGGCAGGACATCCGGCCTCAACAGGTGGAAGATCAGGAACATCTCGGCACTCCAGCGACCGATGCCCCGCACTGCTGTCAGTCGCTGCAACAGCTCGGCGTCGTCGGCGCCAGCGAACACCTGTGGTCCTAGCCGACCGTCGGCAAAATGCTGCGCGAGGTCACGCAGATAGTCGACCTTGCGCCAAGACAAACCACACGCCCGCAGAGCGGCGCCATCGGTCTTGAGGATCAGTGTCGGGGTCAGACCGACTGTGTCTGCTGATCCATCGAGCGGGGTTGTCCTGGGTGTTCCTGTTAGACCCTGCTCAAGGCGCAGCCACACGGCATCGGCGGCACGCACCGAGATCTGTTGGCCGACAATCGCACGTGCCAAGGTCACGAAGGAATCGCCGTGGCTACTCAGGCCTTCCCCCGCATAGCGCGTCATCAGTTCGCCCAGTTGGTGGTCGGCAGCAGCCAGTTCGGCGCAGGCTCGCGGCCAGTAGTCGGGTGTACGCATGACGGATTCGCGCTGCGCGAGAGCAAGACAGACTGCACATTGTGCCGCCAATCTTCGCCCTGCTGGTGCTGCTGGCGACCCTTGCTACGCAGCTGCAAGCGACCCTGCCGTCCGCGGTGTGGGTCTGGTTGGCGGGCGGCCTGGCGCTGGTCGGCGGGGCACTGGCGATGCTTCGCAAGGGCGCTTGGGCGGCTTGTCTGTTGCTTGCGGTCTTGCTGGGAACCTGGGCGGTGGCCAATCTGCGCGCCCATGCCCGTTTGAATGACGCATTGCCATCCGATGCAATTCAGCGCGACATCGAGATCGTCGGCCGCGTGGTCGATCTACCACGTCAGCGGGCCGATTCGTTACGCATCGATTGGGTGACCGAGAGCGCCGAGGGAGCTGCTCAGGTTCCCCGACACCTGCTGCTGACCGCCTGGCAGTCCCGCGATGGTGCAGCGCTGCCGCATATTCGGGCTGGTGAACGCTGGCGTTTGACGGTGCGCCTCAAACCTGCACATGGGGGGCACAATTTTTATGGTTTCGACTACGAGGCGTGGTTGTTTGCGCGCGGTGTCCGAGCCACCGGCACCATTCGAAGTGCCGCACGCATCGGCGACAGTGCGTACCCCGACGCGCGCCTGGCGGCATTGCGTGAGGACATCCGCACCCGCATGCTCCGGCATCTGGGCGAGCACCCACAGGCCGGGGTGCTGGTCGCTCTGGCGATTGGCGACGGGAGCGCAGTGAGCCAGCAGCAGTGGCAGCGCTTCCGCGACACCGGAGTCATCCATCTGATGAGCATCTCCGGACTGCATGTGACCATGCTTGCAGCCATGGCGGCATGGCTTGCCGGCCGGCTGTGGACCGCAGCGCCGACGCTGCTGCCCGGCTTGCCACGTCGCCGCGCGCAGGCACTAGCGGCAGCATTCACAGCGGCGGTCTATGTGCCGTTGGCGGGATTCGGCGTGCCAGCACAGCGGACCCTCTTCATGGTCATTGCAGTGGCTTGGATGGCTTGGCGCGGCGAACGTTGGTGGGGCGTATCGACACTGGGTGTAGCGCTGGTGGCGGTGTGTCTCCTCGATCCTTGGGCGGTCATGCATACCGGCTTTTGGCTATCGTTCGGGGCCGTGGCTTTGTTGATGTGGTGTTGCAGCGGACGGCTGCGCCAGCCTGCTTGGTGGATGCTAGCGGTACGCACCCAATGGGCAGCGTCGATAGGTTTGTTGCCAGCGACGCTGTGGGTGTTTCAGCAGTTCTCCCTGATGAGCCCGGTAGCCAATGCTTTTGCCATCCCGGCTGTGAGCCTCGTCATCACCCCATTGGCCTTGCTCGGCACGCTCCCCGGATTTTCTTGGGTGTTGCCACTAGCCGCGTACGCGATGGGCCTGCTCGACCAGCTCTTGCAGGCGCTTTTGCAGGTGCCCGACTCGATGCTAAGGGTACCGGCACCAAGCCTGCCGGCTGTCGCGCTGGCTGCCGTCGGCGCCTTGTACATCTTGCTGCCTGCGGCTTGGCCCCGGCGTTACTGGGGCGCGCTCGCCATGCTGCCTGTATTGGCTGGTCGGCCTTTGCCTCTGCCAGAGGGCGCCGTCCGCTTGACGACGCTTGATGTCGGACAGGGGCTGGCGCTGGTGCTCGAGACCCGGCAGCACACGCTGGTCTATGACACTGGCCCAGCCTTCGGTGATAGCGATGCCGCCGAGCGGGTGGTGGTACCCCAACTGCAGGCGATGGGACGGTGGCGAGTCGATGATCTGGTCATCAGCCATGACGACCTTGATCACCGGGGCGGTGCCGACAGCCTGCTGCGCCGATGGCAGGTCGGTCGGGTTTGGCAGCCGGCCGCTGGCGAAGTCCTGCCGGCCGCCGGACAGCGCCGCCACGAGTGCCTGGCTGGACGGTTCTGGCAGGTCGATGGCGTACGCTTCGAGTGGCTGCATCCGCCGCCGATCGCGGACACCTGGCGAGAGCGGCTGGATCTGCGTCGCAATGAGTCCAATTGCGTGCTTCGAGTGGTCGCTGCTGGTGGCAGCCTGTTGTTGCCGGGCGATCTTGAAAAGCGCGGTGAGACTTTACTGCTGGACGACGGCCGCTCCGATCTTGCTGCCGATCTGCTGGTGTCACCGCATCACGGCTCGCGTGGCGCATCGAGTACGGCGTTTGTGCGCGCGGTCGCACCGTCCATGGTCGTACACTCGACGGCCTTTCGCGGCCGCTTTGGGCACCCCCATCCGCAGACCCTCGAGCGCTATCGACTGGCCGGTGCCGAGCAGTGGCGCACCGACTGCGATGGCGCAGTGCGCTTCAGTCTGTCGCCACAGGGGCGCTGGACAGTCGAGACCAGTCGCGGCCAGCGGCCGCGCTACTGGCAGGCGAAGTCGGAGTGCGCGAGCGGTATCATGGCGCCATGAAGATGCGTGCTCGCGACGATGCCGATGGCGGGCGGGTGACCGAGGACGAGTGCTGGATGCGACAAGCGCTTGCACTCGCCCATGCTGCTGCTCAGCGCGGCGAGGTCCCCGTTGGCGCCGTGGTGGTGTTGGATGGTGAGGTGGTGGGCGAGGGTGCCAATGCACCGATCAGCGACGCTGACCCGACTGCCCACGCCGAGGTCGTCGCGTTGCGTGACGCGGCTCGCCGCTTGGGCAACTATCGCCTGCCTGGGGCCACACTCTACGTGACTCTGGAGCCCTGCGTGATGTGCGCCGGGGCGATCATGCATGCCCGCATCGGGCGCGTCGTATACGGGGCCCCCGACCCGAAGACCGGGGCTGCTGGTAGCGTGGTCGACCTGTTTGCCGAGGCGCGTCTGAATCACCACGCCAGTGTCGAAGCGGGGGTGTTGCACGCCGAATGTGCGCAGACTCTGCGGACGTTCTTCGCTTCACGCCGGCCGGCGTCCAGAGGTGACTGATGCGTCGCATCGAGGTCGATATCGCAAGCCAGACCCTGGTGCTGTTCGAACAAGAGCAGCCTCTGCGGCGCTACTCGATCTCGACCGCCGCCAAGGGCGCCGGCGAACAGGCGGGCAGCTACCAAACGCCGCGCGGGCGCCACCGTATACGAGCGTGCATTGGTGCTGGCCTGCCGCCCGGGACCGTATTCCGTGCCCGTCGACCCACCGGCGAGATCTGCGACGACGCCACCTGGCGCGCAGCACCCGAGCGCGACTGGATCCTCACCCGCATCCTTTGGCTGTGCGGTGAGGAACCAGGCTTCAACCGCGGCGGCGATCGCGACACTTTTCGTCGCTACATCTACATCCACGGCACTCCCGATGCGGTCGAATTGGGCCGGCCAGGCTCGCGAGGCTGCATTCGCATGCGCAACGCCGACGTCGTTGAGTTGTTCGACCTGGTTGGCGCTGGCACCCCGGTCTTGATCCGCTAGGCTGGACCATCCACCAAGGCCAGGCAATCGCTGTGCGACAAAAAATTGCCCGGCGCGGCATGACCGGACCGGGCATTCCCCACCTCTCACCCTGACATGCGCCGGCGAAGCAGGCGTCGCCTCAAGTTTTCGGGTGCAAAGCCGTTAGACCCTTTGACGGCGGTACTGATCAAGCATCCCAACCTGGCAGTGGCGACCGTCGAGTTCAACTGACTCGCCTCAAGGAGAAACCAAGATGGCAATCACTGTCAATACCAACGTCGCGTCGCTGAATGCCCAGCGCAACTTGAATGCGACGAACGGCAGCCTCGCGACATCATTGCAACGCCTGTCGTCCGGTCTGCGCGTCAATTCAGCCAAGGACGATGCGTCGGGTCTGGCTGTCGCCGAGACGCTGTCGTCTCTGGTGCGCGGCAGCGCGGTCGCGGTGCGCAACGCCAACGACGGCATCTCGATGGCGCAGACGGCCGAAGGTGGCCTGAGCACCGTCGCCAGCAATCTGCAGCGGATCCGCGAGATCGCGGTGCAGGCATCGAACGGGTCGATCAACGACGACCAGCGCGGCAACCTGCAGAAGGAAGTCGATCAGCTCACCGCAGAAATCGCCCGGACCGTTGCCGCGACATCGTTCAACGGCATCGAGCTGCTCAACAGTTCGAGCTCGATCACGTTTCAGATTGGCGCCAACGAAGGCGATACCGTGGACATTGCGCTGGAAGACCTGACGGCCCTGGCTGCTTATGAAGCCACGGGTGCAGCTGGCACAGTCGATGTGTCGACTGCGGCTGCGGCGCAAAGCGCGATCGCTGATATGGACACCGACATCCAGACCGTCACCGGCGCCCGCGCCACCTTTGGTGCGGTGCAGAACCGATTCGACGCGATCATCAGCGGTTTGCAGGTCTACAGCGAAAACCTCGATGCCGCCCGCGCGCGGATCATGGATGCCGACTTTGCCGTCGAGACCTCCAACCTGACCCGTGCGCAGATCCTGCAGCAGGCCGGCACCGCCATCTTGGCGCAGGCCAACTCCCTGCCGCAGAACGCATTGACGCTGTTGCGGTAAGCCGGGCGTAGCACTTGGGCGGGCGGCCTCGCGCTGCCCGCCCTGGCCCGATGAGTGGAGTCGATCATGGTCAACCCGATCGCATCTGCCAGCAGTCCCCAGCCGGTCGCGCCATCCGCCCCGGCCGATGGGGCACGTCCAACCGAAGCGGTGCCGGCAACTTCGGCCCGCCCCGAATTACCCACACTCGATCGCTCCCCGGTGGCCACCGCCGCCTCGGAGGAGGTTGTCGAGCGTGCTGTCCAAGAGGTCAACGAGCGGATCCAAGGGATCAGCCGCGACCTCGAGTTCTCGTTCGACCCGCAGACCGGCCAGAGTGTCGTGCGCCTGGTCGATCGAGGGACCGGCGAAGTGTTGTTGCAGCTGCCATCCGAAGCGGCGTTGGCGGTCAGCCGGCGCCTTGATGCGTTGAGCGGCGTATTCGTCCGCCAAGAGACCTAAAGGCACACCCGATGGCGATCAGCGTACCGGGCATCGGCAGCAATCTCGACGTCAATTCGATCGTTAGCCAGCTCATGGCGCTCGAGCGCCAGCCGGTGATCAAGGCGCAACAGAGCATCCGTCGCAACGAGACGCGCTTGTCCTTGTTTGGCGCCATCCAGTCGGAGCTCGCAAGTCTCGAGACCGCCGCTCGCGCCTTGTCCGGCCCCAACGGCCTTGCCGCTTTTTCGGCCAAGCTCTCCAACCCCGCGGTGCTGGCCGCAACTGCAAGCGCGCAGGCAGCGCCTGGCCAGTACGCCATTGCGGTGCAGAGTGTGGCGCGCACGCAGAACCTGGTATCGGCCCCGGTGAGCGACAGCAGTGCCGAGTTTGGTCGAGGCTTTGTCACCCTCAGTAACGCCCTGGGTGCGAGTTTTACGATCGAGGTGCGCGGTGTCGATGCGAACGGCGACACCGAGGAGAACGCGGCGCTCATCGGCCGCTTGACTGGCGCCCTGGAGGGCGTCGTCGATGGCCTGTCGGGCGGCGGTGCGACCAGTGGCGCGCCAGATGCCGGCACCCGCACCGACAGCGCAAGCCTGGTCAGCATCCGCGACGCGATCAATGGCGCCGCCGATAACTTCGGGGTGATCGCCAGCATCGTGAATGACGGCAGCGGCCAGCGCCTGCAGCTGAGGTCGCGCGACCCGGGTGTGGACAACCGCATCCGTGTGGAAGTTTTCGATGCCGATGATGCTGATACCGACAACAGTGGCTTGAGTCGCCTCGCCTTCACCGACAGTGTCCAGAATCTCACCGAGACACAGACTGCCAGCGACGCTGTAATGACCGTCAACGGTCTGGCGATGACTGGTTCGAGCAATCTGTTCATCGACGCCATCCCCGGCGTCACGCTGAGCATCCTCGCCCCTGGCGACACCACCCTGACCATTGGTCGCGACGGCGGTGCGCTGGCGGATCGCGCGCGCAAGTTCGTCGAAGCGTTCAATACCTTCGTAGGCAACAGCGCCACTCGCTATGGCAAGGGTGGCGCGCTCGAGGCCGACGGGAGCCAGTTTCTGATGATGACCACCATGTCGCGCTTGATCGGCGATGGTGGGGGTGCGCCCGGCAACGCCTATCGCAACTTGTTCGAAGTGGGCATCTCGCTGCGCGCCAATGGCCGCCTCGAGTTTGATGCCGCGGCGTTTGAGCAGGCCTTGGCCACCAATCCGGCAGCTGTTGCGTCCTTGTTGTCGACCGCCGAAACCGGCGTGATGCAGCGTGTTGTCGACACGGCACGTCAGTTTCAGGGTGCTGGTAGCGTGATCGAGTCACGCCGGGAAGGCATTCGCGCAGCCAACGCCACCCTCAACGACCGCATCGATCTGCTCGAGCGTCGCATGCTGGTGATCGAGGCTCGCCTGCGCCAGCAGTTCGCCAACCTGGATGCGCTGCTTGGCCGATTGGGTCAGACCTCGGTAGCGCTGGCCCAGCAGTTCCGCGTCTGACCATCGCTTCGCCCTTGTTAAACCCTGTCGCCTGACCCCCAGCGACCTACTCGGAGGACATTCCCGTGAACGACGCCCAGGCCTTGCAGCTGTACCGCAGCAACCAACTCGAACTGTCGGTGTGGGCGGCGAGCCCGGTGGAGCTGGTGGTGATGCTTTACGACGGTGCGATCCAGGCTGCCACCCGCGCCAGCCTACTCGACGACGATCCGCCGGCACGCGCTTTGCAGATCCAGCGTGCCACCGCGATCGTGGGAGAGCTCTCGGCCACGCTCGACGGCACGCAAGGGGATATTGCGCAGAACCTTGCAGCCATCTACAGCTTTGTCCGGCAGCAGCTCATCCGCGCTGGGCAGGGCGGCAGCAAGGAGACTCTCGAAGATGCCACGCGCTTCCTGGCCGAGTTGCGAGGTGCCTGGTCGGAACTGGCACAGCGCGACCGTCGCCAAGAGCGGGCGAGCGGGTTGCGCGGTGGTCAGGTCCGGCTTGTCAGTCTCGGCTGAAGCGCCGGGCAGCCATGCCCTGACCGACCTCCTGACGCAGGCGGTCGGCTTATCGCGCCGCATGTTGGCCGCGGCGCGTGGCGGCGACTGGGACGGGCTCGCTGCACTCGAGGCCGAACGTGGTCGCGTGCTCGAGCGGGTGGCGGGCTTTGACGCAAGACGCTTACCGCAACCACTCAGGCGGCAGGTGGCCGCCAGCATCGCCGACATCTTGCGCTGCAACGAGGACACCATCGCGCTGACTCGAGACTGGATGGCGACCCTGCGACGGGTCATTGACGACGATGCCCTGCGTGCCGCGGTTGGCCGTCTGCCTGGTGTGCCCGGCGACCGAGCATGATTGCGATCGATGCCCGGCCAATCGGGGGTGCGCAATCAGCAGCGGCGGTGGCGGGGTCGCGCCTGAGTGTCGGGCAGACGGTTCAAGCGCGTGTTGTCCAGGTAGCAGCCGACGGTCAGACCCTGTTGCTGATTGCCGGGCAGCCGGTGGCCGCCCGCATGCCTTTCGCTGTGGCGCCCGGACAGTCCCTGGAACTCAAGGTTCTGGCGTTGGAGCCGCGCCTGCGGCTGGCTTCCGGGGTGCCTGGCGCGCTGGCCGAGGCTCCGACCGATGGCGCTGATGTGTCCGTCATCTCCAGTAGTGGTCGCCTGCTCGGTCAGCTGGCGCGGGAACTGCCGCCCGCCGGTATGCCGCGCATCCGTCTGCCCGACGCGTCGGATGATGGTCTGCTGCGCGACCCGCCACGACTCGCCCAAGCGCTACGGCAGGCGGTCGACCGGAGCGGCCTGTTCTATGAGCAGCACCAGGCCCAGTGGGTGAATGGGCAACGCAGCGAGGCTGCTTTGCGCAGCGAGCCACAGGCCCGGTTGACCGAGGTGCCCAACCCCGAGGTCGCTGCCCGTGCTGCCGCCAGCCTCCCAACCGAGGAACACAAGCGCCTGGTGCGGCAGCAACTCGACGTTCTGCACCAGCAGGCGTTGGCCATGCGCTTAGAGATCGCACCGCTGGTGGCCGTGGATTGGGTGCTGGCCGTCGATCGTCAGTCGCGTGGTGTATCGCCAGATGAAGAACCGACTTGGGAACTGGTGCTCGACAGTCACTTTGAGCGCCTTCATGACATCCACAGCCGCCTGTCCCTCCATGGTGACGTTTTGCGAGTGCGGGTGGGCGGCGAACCGGAGGCGGTCGAAGCGATGCGTGCCCGGGCAGCCGAGTTAGAGCTGGCATTCCTGGCGGCTGGACTGCGGCCTGAGTCGCTGCGTTTTGAGGTCGTCGAGTCGGTCCCGCCGGTGTCTTCCGATGCCACAACGGGGGGTTTGCCGGCATGAAAGAGCGCGCTTCGGCAGTTGCTTTGGTCTATCGCAGCAGCGACGCGGCACCCACGGTGCTTGCGAAGGGTCGCGGAGAGCTGGCCGAGCGCATCATCGACAAAGCGCGTGAGGCAGGTGTCTATGTGCACCAGTCGCCCGATCTGGTGAGGCTGCTGTTACAGGTCGATCTCGATGCACAGATCCCTCCCGCACTCTATCGCGCAGTGGCCGAGCTGTTGGCCTGGCTCTACCGGATCGAGCGCGGCGAAGTGGGTGAGGCGCCGCTCCTGGGCGAGCTTCCAGAGACACTGCGGTCACGCGCTGAAAGCGCCGCCCTTGATACCGACGCCGTTGCACCTCGGCCCTAGGCAACCAGCAGGGCGTTGGCGAGGTCGTCTTCGAATCGGGCTACGCGGTGGGCATTGCCGAGTTCGGCGCCGGACACCAAGAAGCTGTCCTCGGCGCGCTCGCGTAAGGTGTTGATCTTGGCCGAGTGCACGCTGACCCGATGCTCCAGGAAAACCCGTGCCATACGCGACAGCAGGCCAGGCCGGTCGGCGGCGATCACCGTCAGGATGTGCAGCTGCTGGCTGTCGCCTGTCCGCAGCGAGATCTCGGGAGTGATCGGAAAGTGCCGCACGCGCCGACTGATCCGTCCTTGCACTGGCGGCTGCAACGGCTGTTGCGGGTCCAGCACTCGGGCAAGCTCGTGCTCGATCAGGCTGATGACATCGCGATAGCTGTGTGCCTGGCGGGCCGGGTCGAGAACCAGAAGGTCGTAGAGCACACGGCCACAGCGGGTACTGTGCAGTCGGGCCTCGACGATGCTGTAGCCGAGGCGCTCGAAGTAGCCGGTGGTGCGAGCGAAAAGGTCCGGATGCTCGGGCGCGTAGACCAGCACCTGCAGGCCGTCACCGATCGTGGCTGGTCGTGCGCTCACGTGCGGCTTGGTGTCCCGATGGTGGCGGTAGACGGCGCGGGCGTGCCAGGCGATGTCGGCGGGCTCGTGGCGCAGGAAGTACTCGGGCTCGAGCGTCCCCCAGAAGGCTTCGTTAGCGACTGGATCCAGCGCATAGCGGCGCAAGATGTCGCCGGCCTCGGCCTGACGGGTCTGTAGCCAGCCAGCAGTATCCCCAGTCTCGCCACGCAGTTGGCGCCGCGCCAACTGGTACAGATCGGTCAGTAGTTTGCCCTTCCAGGCATTCCAGACTTTCGGACTGGTGCCACGGATATCCGCCACGGTCAGCAGATACAGGGCGGTGAGGGCGCGTTCGTCGGGTACCACCGAACAAAACCGGGCGATCACTGCCGGGTCGCTCAGATCTTGTTTCTGCGCTGTCGACGACATCAGAAGGTGGCGGTCGACCAACCATTCGCATAGCCGCTGGTCCGCCGCGCCGATGCCATGGCGGCGGCAGAACGCTCGCACATCGCGAGCCCCCAGTGTCGAGTGGTCACCACCGCGACCTTTGGCGATGTCGTGATACAGCGCAGCGACATACAACATTGCCGGACGATCGAATTCGCTCATCAGGCGGCTGCACAGAGGATATTCATGAGCAAACTCGGCCTGTGCGAAGCGGCGCAGGTTGCGAAGCACCATCAGAATATGTTCGTCGACGGTGTAGACGTGGAACAGGTCGTGCTGCATCTGGCCGACGATGCGACCGAACTCGGGCAGGTAACGGCCGAGGATGCCGTAGCGGTTCATCCGCCGCAGGTTGTGGGTCACGCCGTGCGGCTGGTCGAGTAGTTCCAGAAACGAGGCGATGTTGCGAGGGTCGCGGCGAAACTGGGC
Organism: uncultured Enterobacteriaceae bacterium; assembly: GCA_964524005.1. GTDB lineage: Bacteria > Pseudomonadota > Gammaproteobacteria > Burkholderiales > UBA3065 > UBA3065. Next base: position 28,841 of record CAZGBK010000012.1, on the reverse strand, counting down.
GTCGATCAGGCGGCGCGCGCGCCACAATTGGCGCAGCGCTTCGGGTGCCAGGCCGGGGATGCCCGGATGCTGAGCGAGCAAGACAAAGGCGCGGAGGATCGCGGGTGGGTGTTGCTCGAAGACCTCCGGCCGGGCGATATCGAGCAGGCCGTCGCGAATGACAAAGTGCGAGTCGACCGGCTTGCTGACCGAGGCGCGATCGGCAGATCGCAAGCGCGATTCGAAGATGCGCAGCAGGATGGTGTTCAACAGGTTTACCGAGCGAGCGGTGCGGTAGTAGCGTTGCATCAGCTGTTCTGATGCTCGCCGGCTGCGGGTGGAGGCAAAGCCCATTTCCTCGGCAAGGCGGGTCTGCCAATCGAATAGCAGTCGATCCTCGCGACGCCCTGCCAGTCGGTGCAGGCGGATGCGCAGGTCGTGCAAAAAGCGCTCTTGGCGCGCGATGCCTGCGGCTTCGACGCGGGTCACCAGGCCAGCACGGGCAAGGTCGCTCCAGCGCTCGCCGATCCCGCAGGCGCGGGCCATCCAGAGCACCACGTGAAGGTCGCGCAGTCCGCCTGGAGCTTCCTTGATGTTCGGCTCCAGGCTCGATGCCGCATCCTGCTGGCGGGCATGCCGCTGTTCTTGCTCGACGCGCTTGGCACGAACGAACAAGGCCGCGTCAAGCGCTCCCGCAAACGCCACGCGGAACTGCCGGAACAGGGCGTCGCTGCCAGCCACGCGCCGCGCCTCGAGCAGATTGGTCTGGATCGAGATGTCGGCACTGGCTGCTTCCAGGCACTCGTCGATGGTGCGCACACTGTGGCCGACCTCGAGGCCGATGTCCCACAGCAGTCCAACCAGGCGGTCCAGTGCAGGCTGCTGGAGGTCATTGACCGGAGTATCGACGAGGATCAGCAAGTCGACGTCGGAGTAGGGCAGCAACTCGCGACGACCGTAACCGCCGACCGCTGCCAGCGTCCACCCGGGTGGCAATTCGAGGTTGCGCCAGACCTCGCGCAGGGTGGTGTCGACAGTCGCGACCCAGCCGCGCAGCAAACGTTGTGGGCCGCCAGCCGGATAACCGGCTTGGAGTGCTTGGCGCGCCTCGCCAAGTGTGCCGCGCAAGCGGTTGGTCAGCGATCGCAGCGCATCCGGGGTCATGGTGGCGGTGGTGTGCCGTCCGAGACGGTAAGGACCTCGAAGCCGTCGCTGGTGACTGCGATCGTGTGTTCCCACTGCGCCGACAAAGAATGATCCTTGGTGACGATCGTCCAACCGTCGCCCAGTTGACGGATCGCAGCTCGGCCAGCATTGATCATCGGCTCGATGGTGAACACCATTCCCTCGACCAGTTTCAGGCCTGTGCCGGCGCGGCCGTAGTGCAGCACTTGCGGGTCCTCGTGGAAGATCCGGCCAATGCCGTGCCCGCAGAACTCGCGCACGACGCTGAAGCCGTGCCGCTCGGCGAATTGCTGGATCGCGTGGCCGATGTCACCAAGCGTCGCGCCCGGGCGCACCTGCCGGATGCCTTCCCACATGGAACGGTAGGTCATCTCGCACAGGCGCCGCGCCGCGATCGACGGTTCGCCAGCGAAGTACATGCGGCTGGTGTCGCCGTGCCAGCCATCTTTGATCACGGTGACGTCGATATTGACGATGTCGCCGGTCTTCAACGCGCGCTCGCCCGGGACGCCGTGGCACACCTGATGATTGACCGAGGTGCAAATGCTTTTCGGATAGGGTGTATGACCATGCGGCGCGTAGTTGAGAGGTGCCGGGATGGTGCCTTGGACATTGACCATGTAGTCGTGACACAACTGGTCGAGTTCGCCGGTGGTGATGCCCGGCCGGACGTGCGGCGTAATGAAATCGAGCACCTCCGATGCCAGCCGACCAGCGACGCGCATGGCGGCAAGATCCTCTGGCGACTTCAGGGAGATGCTCATGGCGCGTGGTCCGGTGGGTGTCAGCGTGGCGGCAAGCTATTGTAGCCGGCGACTGGCGCCGAGGCGTGGCCTTCACGCCAGTCCCGTGATCGGGTCTTGACTACTCGCCAGATGCTTGCCGCAACTTGAGCCTCGTGTGTCTCACCGGCTATAATCGCGGGTTGGCACCAATGCCAAATTCTCACACCTGCTCTCGTTAAGGTGTCTCGTCGCTCGGTTCTTTGACCGGACGAGGCTTCATGGCAGGTGGCGGACCAACCTTGACACGGAGTACCACCCAAATGGCAGCAACCATGCGTCAGATGCTGGAAGCCGGCGTGCATTTCGGCCACCAGACCCGTTACTGGAACCCAAAGATGGCGCCGTTCATCTTCGGCCACCGCAACCGCATCCACATCATCAACCTGGAGAAGACCCAGGAGATGTTCGGTCAGGCACTTGCCTACGTGCGCAAGCTGGCCTCGAACAAGGGCACCATTCTGTTCGTCGGCACCAAGCGCCAGGCGCGCGAGATCGTCGCTGAAGAAGCCGCACGCGCTGGCATGCCTTACGTTGACCACCGCTGGCTCGGCGGCATGCTGACCAACTTCAAGACGGTCAAGACCTCGCTCAAGCGCCTGAAGGACATGGAGGCCGCCACCCAGGACGGTTCGCTCGAGCGGATGAGCAAGAAGGAGGCGCTATCGTTCAGCCGCGAGCTCGAGAAGCTGCAGCGCAGCCTCGGTGGCATCAAGGACATGGGAGGCCTGCCTGACGCCCTGTTCATCATCGACGTCGGCTATCAAAAGATCGCCATTCAAGAAGCCCGTTCGTTGGGGATCCCGGTCGTCGGTGTGGTCGATACCAACAACTCGCCGGACGGTGTCGATTATGTCATCCCCGGTAACGACGATTCGGCCCGCGCTATTCGTTTGTATGCCCGTGACGTTGCCGATGCCATCCTCGAAGGCCGCAGTCAGGTCATCCAAGAGATCATCAAGAGCGGCGGTGAGGGCGACGACTTTGTCGAAGTCGCGGCTGAGCCAGCCGCACAGGCCTGAACGGCCGAGGTAGGAAAAGGGGCGCGGCGCCCCTTTTTTTCAGCCACCGGCGCTTTTGCGGCGGTGTGAAAGATCGATCTGGCGGCGGCGACCGCGGCCGGTTCGACGACACGATTCAGCAAACAAAGATTGGAGTCACTATGGCGGCAATTACCGCAGCGATGGTTTCGGAACTGCGCGGCAAGACCGACGCGCCGATGATGGAATGCAAGAAGGCCCTGACCGAAGCCGATGGCGACATGACCAAAGCCGAAGAGATCCTGCGCGTCAAGCTGGGTAACAAGGCCAGCAAAGCTGCGGCACGCGTCGCCGCCGAGGGCGTGGTCTCGACCTACATCGCGGCCGACGGCAAGACTGCGGCCATCGTCGAGTTCAACTCCGAGACCGACTTCGTCGCCAAGAACGACGAGTTCCTCAAGTTGGCTGCAGATACCGCGCGCCTGGTCGCCGAGAAGGCCCCGGCCGACGTCGCGGCGTTATCGGGGCTGCCGCTGGGTGACGGGACCGTCGACAGCGTGCGTGCCGCGCTGGTCGGCAAGATCGGCGAGAACATGAGCATCCGCCGCTTCCAGCGCATCGCCGCCAAGGGCAAGGTCGCGCAGTACATCCACGGCGGTTCCAAGATCGGCGTGCTGGTCGACCTGGTCGGCGGCAGCGACGAGCTGGCCAAAGACATCGCCATGCATATCGCCGCCAGCAAACCCAAAGCGCTGCACGCCAGCGAAGTCTCGGCCGAGCTGATCGAGTCGGAACGCCGTGTCGCTACCGAGAAGGCCAAGGAGGCTGGCAAGCCGGCCGAGATGATCGCCAAGATCGTCGAAGGCACGGTGCAGAAGTTCTTGAAAGAGGTCACCCTGCTTGGTCAGCCTTTCGTCAAGGACGACAAGCAGACCATCGAGCAGCTTTGCAAGTCGAACAAGGCCGAAGTCGCGTCGTTCACGCTGTACATCGTCGGCGAGGGCATCGAGAAGAAGGTCACCGACTTTGCTGCCGAGGTCGCCGCGCAGGCGGCCGCAGCTGCTCGCTAAGACCAACGCACCGAGGACCGCCCACCGACCATGCCCCCCCGCTACGCGCGTATCCTGTTGAAACTCTCTGGCGAGGCCCTGATGGGCGACGCTGGTTATGGCATCCACCGACCAACGGTCGATGGCATCGTCGATCAGATCCGTGAGGTGGTCGAGATGGGCGTTCAGGTGGCAGTGGTGATCGGTGGCGGCAACATCTTTCGCGGGATGTCGGCGGCCGCCGAGTCCATGGACCGCGCCACCGCCGATTACATGGGCATGATGGCCACTGTCATGAACTCCCTGGCTTTGCAGGACGCGCTACGGCGCGCTGGCGTCAAGGCGCGGGTGCAGTCGGCGCTGAATGTCGAGCAGGTCGCCGAGCCGTACATCCGCGGCAAGGCGATCCGCTATCTGGAAGAGGGCCGTGTGGTCATCTTCGCCGCTGGCACCGGTAACCCGTTCTTCACCACCGATACGGCCGCTGCCCTGCGCGGCATGGAGATGAACGTCGACATCGTGTTGAAGGCGACCAAGGTCGACGGCATCTACACCGCCGACCCGAACAAGGACCCGTCGGCAAGGCGCTACGACAGCGTCACTTTTGACGAGGCGATCAGTCGTCAATTGCAGGTGATGGATGCAACGGCCTTTACGCTGTGCCGAGACCAGAGCCTGCCGATCAAGGTGTTCAGCATCTTCAAGCCGCATGGCCTGAAGCGCGTTGTGATGGGCGAGGACGAAGGCACATTGGTGCACGCCTAGCCGGTTTGGAGACACGCATGAGTATCGAGGACATCCGCAAGACTGCCGAACAGAAGATGCAGCGCTCGATCGAGGCGCTGAAGACCGACCTGCAGAAGGTCCGCACTGGGCGCGCTAGCACCGGCTTGCTCGACCACATCATGATCGACTACTACGGCAGCATGGTGCCGATCAGCCAAGTTGCCAACATCACACTGGCTGATGCCCGTACCTTGATGGTGACGCCTTGGGAGAAGAAGCTGTCGCCCGCGGTCGAAAAGGCGATCCGCGACAGTGATCTTGGGCTCAACCCGGCCGCCCAGGGCGACGCCGTACGCGTGCCGATGCCGATGCTGACAGAGGAGCGTCGCCGGGAGCTGATCAAGGTGGTCAAGGGTGAGGGCGAGAACGCCAAGGTCGCAGTGCGAAATATCCGTCGCGATGCGAATGCGGCACTGCAAGCTTTGCAGAAGGACAAGCAGATCTCCGAGGACGACCAGCGTCGTGCCGAGGATGAGGTGCAGAAGCTCACCGACCGCAACATTGCCGAGATCGACAAGCTGCTCGCCGCCAAGGAAGCCGATCTGCTGGCGATCTAGGCCGGGCATGCTGCGCTTTGCCAGTTCGACCGAGGTGGTGCCACCACCTTCGGATCTCCCGCGTCATATCGCCATCATCATGGACGGCAACGGCCGCTGGGCGCGTCGTCGCCGTTTGCCGCGGGCTGCCGGGCACAGCGCTGGGCTTGAGGCGGTGCGATCGACGGTACGGGCCTGCGCGCAGTTGCAGATCCCCTATCTCACCCTGTTCGCTTTCTCCAGCGAGAACTGGCGCCGCCCGGCCAGCGAGGTGAGCTTCCTGACGCGGTTGTTCCTATCAGCGCTCGACCGCGAGGTCGGTCGCTTGCACGACAATGGCGTGCGTTTTCGCGTGATCGGTGACACCGAGGCCTTTGGCGAACAGATCGCAGACCGCATACGCGCCGCCGAGCAGCTCACTGGCAACAACTCGGGTCTGACCCTGACGGTCGCCGCCAACTATGGTGGTCGCTGGGACATCTTGCAGGCCTTTGAGCGCTTGCGTCGGTCGGGGCATCAGGGGCCGGTCGACGAGCCCGCGCTGGCCGCACATCTAGCGCTGAGCCACGCCCCTGAACCCGATCTGTTCATTCGTACCGGTGGTGAGGCGCGGATCAGCAACTTTCTGCTCTGGCAGCTGGCCTACACCGAGCTGTACTTTACCGACGCGCTGTGGCCGGATTTTGACGAGTCAGCCCTGCGCTTGGCATTGCAATCGTTTGCGCAGCGTGAGCGGCGCTTTGGCCGTACCAGCGAGCAGCTCGATGTCACCGACCGCGCTTAGGGTACTCACTGCGCTGGTGCTGCTCGCGACGCTGGTCGCAGTGTTGTTCTTGCTACCCGAGTGGGTCTGGTCGCTGACGGTATTGCTGCTGTCGGTGGTGGCGGCCACCGAGTGGGCGCGCCTGTGCCGCTGGACCGCGCTGCCGCGTCTGCTCTTCGCGGCCGCTGTGGGTTTGGCAGTGGCCATGCCGGCGCTTGGTTTCGATGCGCCATCCCGGCTGGGGCCGTTTCTGGGCGTACTTGCCGCCATATTCTGGTGCGTCGTCGCGCCGTTGACCTTGTGGCGTGCAGCGAGTGGCGTTGGCCTGCGCGGGTTTGCCGGCGCGATGGTGTTGCTGCCCTTGGCTTGGTCGCTGTTATGGCTGCATCGCTTGCCCGATGGGGCATGGTTGTTGGTGGCCGGTATGGCGTTCGTCTGGATCGCCGACAGCGCCGCGTATTTTGCCGGCCGAGCTTGGGGGCGACACCGCCTGGCACCCTCGATCAGTCCTGGCAAGACCTGGGAAGGGGTGGTCGGTGCGTTGGCTGGTACCCTGGCATACGCTGCTCTCCTAAGTGTTTACGCCGGCGCGGCTGTGAGGCTAGACCTTGTGCAGTTGCTGATATTGGCCGTCATCCTGACCGTCTTGAGCGTGATCGGTGACTTGTATGAATCGTGGATGAAACGCTTGGCCGGGGTGAAAGATAGTGGCAGATGCCTGCCCGGACATGGTGGGCTGCTCGACCGTGTCGATGGTCTGGCTGCAGCATTGCCGGCCTGGGCGGCGGCGTTGTGGTTGGCAGGGTGGAGCGCATGAGCGGCGAGCGCCACCCGGCTCGTCTATGCGTACTCGGGGCGACTGGCTCCATCGGGCGCCAGACGCTCGACATCGTTCAGCGTCACCCCGACCGCTTCGTCGCCGACACGCTAGTCGCGCACCGCAATGTCGAAGAGATGCTGGCCTTGTGTCTGGCGTTCCGGCCGCGCTTGGCGGTGATGGCCGAACCGGCCGCCGCCGAGCGCCTGGCTGAACGATTGCGCGCCTCTGGCAGCGATACCCGGGTCGACGGCGGCCCGGCCGCTCTCACCAGTGCCAGCGCCGATCCGATGATCGACACAGTGGTTGCCGGCATCGTCGGCGCTGCCGGACTGGACGCCAACATCGCTGCCGCCCGCGCCGGTAAGCGTATCTTGCTGGCCAACAAAGAGGCGCTGGTGATGACCGGGCCGCTATTCATGGACGCCGTCAGCCAGCACGGTGCCACTTTGCTGCCGATCGACAGCGAGCACAACGCCGTGTTTCAGGTCTTGCCCGAAGGCCGGCTGGTGCGCGGCGTACGCAAGGTCTGGTTGACTTGCAGCGGCGGACCGTTCCGCGACCTGCCCGAACTTGATCTGGCGACGGTCACGCCTGAACAGGCCTGCAAGCACCCGAACTGGAGCATGGGCCGCAAGATCTCGGTCGATTCGGCAACGCTGATGAACAAGGGTCTCGAAGTGATCGAGGCGCATTGGCTGTTTGGCGCGCCAGCGGCTGACATCGAGGTGGTCATCCACCCGCAGAGCATCGTTCATTCGATGGTCGAGTACGACGACGGCTCGATCTTGGCGCAACTCGGTAACCCTGACATGCGTACGCCGATCGCCCATGCCTTGGCCTGGCCGGAGCGGATCTCGGCCGGCGTCGAACCGCTGGCGTTGACCGCCATGCCGCCTTTGACCTTCTGTACCCCAGACCGTAGACGCTTCCCGTGCCTCGACTTGGCCTACCAGGCATTGGCCCGCGGCGGCACGGCGCCGGCGGTGTTGAACGCCGCCAACGAGGTCGCAGTCGAGGCCTTTTTGGCCGGCCGCACCTTGTTCACCGGCATCCCTCGTACCATCGAGGCGGCACTCGCGGCGGTGACCGTGGTCGAACGTCCCGACCTCGCCGCGGTGCTGGCCGCCGACGCGGCGGCGCGCGAGGCGGCGCTCGCAGCGCTGGCCGCCGCCACTGGCTGATTCTGCGGCAGTTGTCTTTAAATCACGTTTTCAGAGAGTTGCGACGTGCAGTTCATGTTCACGATTGCCGCGTTCATCGTCACCTTGGGCATCCTCGTCATCGTTCACGAGTTTGGCCACTATTGGGTGGCGCGGCGCTGCGGCGTACACGTGCTGCGGTTCTCGGTCGGCTTTGGCAAACCCTGGCTGAGCAGGGTCGATCGCCAAGGTACCGAATGGACCATCGCACCGATCCCGCTCGGCGGTTATGTGAGCATGCTGGACGAGCGCAATGCGCCAGTCCCGTCCGAGATGCGCGGGCAAACGTTCAACGCCCAGCCGGTGGGCTGCAAGATCGCTATCGTCGCTGCCGGGCCGGTCGCCAATTTCTTGCTCGCCATCCTGCTCTACGGCGCCCTGGGAATGTCGGGGACGCCTGTGCGCATTGCCCAGATCGCCGAGCCACCTGCTGGCACGCCAGCAGCGTTAGCGGGTATGCACGAGGGTCTGACCCTGACTGCCGTGGGGAATCGCGCCACGGCGGGCTGGGCGGATGTGCATTGGGAGCTGCTGCGGCAGCTGATCAGCGCTGACGGCAGGTTGACCGTCGATGCTGTCGATGCGGGTGGCCTGACGCGACGCTTCGAGTTGCAGGTGGGCGGCTTCAGTGGTGAACGCTTGGAGGGCGATGTGCCCGGCGCACTCGGACTGAGGTTACAAGCTTTGCCGCTGGCGCCGGTCGTCGGTGGTCTGGCCAGAGACAGCGCCGCTGCACGTGCTGGTCTGCAAGCGGGCGACCGGATCGTCTCGATCGATGGCGTTGCTGTTGTCGACTGGGAGGATTTCGCTGCGCGCGTCCGCTTGGCCCCGTTGCAAAAGCTCGACCTGCGCGTCGTTCGCGATGGCGCGGTCGTCGCCGTAGACTTGCAGCCCGATGCGGTGGAACAGACCACGGCCGCAGGGCAGCGTCAGACCATCGGCCGTGCGGGTGTACAGCCGGCCGTCGATCAACAAGCCACCGCCGATGCTTTCGCACCTTTGCGTCTGGGCCCGCTCGACTCGCTCTGGCGCGGCACTTTGAAGACTTGGGATACCAGCGTGTTCAGCCTCCAGATGCTCGGGCGCATGTTGGTGGGCGATATCTCCCCGCGGCACCTGAGCGGCCCGATCACGATCGCCGACTATGCCGGCAAATCTGCGAGCTTTGGGCTGGCCAGTTTCATCGGCTTTTTGGCGCTGGTCAGCATCAGCCTGGGCGTACTCAACCTGTTGCCGGTGCCGTTACTGGACGGTGGGCACATCATGTATCATCTGGCCGAATTCGCGACCGGACGCCCGGTCTCCGAGCGGGTCATGGAGATCGGCCAGCGCATCGGCATCGCGGCTCTCGCTTCGCTGATGCTGGTGGCCTTCTACAATGACATCTACAGACTCCTCGCCGGCTAGCCCTTGGGCATGAACCTCCGCATCGCAGTCTCGGCTCTTGCCGCCCTGCTGTTCGCCTCTGCCGCCTTCGCCCGCGATCCGGTGGTGATCCGGGATATCCGCATCGAGGGTATCCAGCGTATCGAGGCCGGCACCGTGTTCAGCTACTTGCCGCTGCGGGTTGGCGACCGACTCGACGATGAACGCAGCGACCAGGCGATCAAAGCACTGTTCGACACGGGTTTCTTTAAGGACGTCCGCCTAGAACTCGAGGGTGACGTGCTGGTGGTGGTGGTCGACGAGCGCCCGTCGATCGCCAGCATCGACATCGATGGCGTCAAGGAATTTCCCGCCGATGCGCTGAAGTCGAGCTTGGCAGATTTGGGCTTGGGTGTTGCGCGGACCTTCGATCGGGCGTTGCTCGACCGTGCCGAGCAGGAGCTCAAGCGCCAATACAATGCGCGCGGCAAGTACGCCGCCACGGTGACGACGACGGTCACCCCGCTGGAACGTAACCGTGTCGGCCTGCGCTTCAGCGTCGTCGAAGGTGAGGCCGCCAAGATCCGCCAGATCCGCATTCTTGGCACCAAAGCGTTCAAGGAATCCGAGCTGCTCGACATCATCAGCCTGCAGACCCCGGGCTGGCTCAGCTGGTACACCAAGAACGACCAGTATTCCAAGCAAAAGCTGCAGGCCGACCTTGAGACCCTGCGCTCGTACTACCTGAATCGCGGGTACCTCGAGTTCAATATCGAAGGCACGCAGGTGTCGTTGTCGCCCGATCGCAAAGCGATGTTCATCACCATCTCGGTCTCCGAGGGCGAGCCGTACACTTTTGGGGAACTCAAGCTCGCTGGCGAGATGCTGGTGCCGCAAGAGGAATTGCAAGCATTGATCAAGCCCAAGCCGGGCGAGACTTACAGCCGCGAGAGACTGAACGCCACCACCAAAGCCATCAGCGACCGTCTGTCGAACGACGGTTACGCGTTCTCAAACGTCAATGCTGCGCCGGAAATCGACAAGGAGACCCGGGTCGCTAGCTTCACTCTGTTTGTCGACCCTGGCCGTCGTGTCTATGTCCGGCGCATCAATGTCACCGGCAACACTAAGACACGTGACGAGGTGATCCGTCGGGAATTCCGGCAGATGGAGGGTGGCTGGTATAGCTCCACCAAGATCGACGCCTCAAAGCGCCGGGTGGATCGGACCAACTACTTTTCGGAGGTGGGCATCGAGACGCCAGCCGTGCCGGGCACCACCGACCAGATCGACGTGAATGTTCGAGTGAAAGAGAAGTCGACCGGTTCGATCAGCCTGGGTGGCGGTTTCTCCAGCGACGGCTTCCTGTTGTCGAGTTCGGTCGCACAGCAGAACGTGCTTGGCAGCGGCAACGCGCTGACGGTCTCGGCCAACACCGGTCGCATCAACACCACCTATGCGCTGTCGTTCACCAATCCGTATTCGACCGTGGATGGGGTCAGCCGGGGCTTTGACCTTTACAGCCGGGATATCGACGCGGCGCGATTGCGTTTCGGCCCGCGTTACAACACGTCTACCCTCGGTGGCGGCCTGCGCTTTGGTGTACCGATCAACGAGACCGACACCATCAACCTCGGGGCCACCTTCGAATCGACCGACCTCGAGACCTTCTGCGATCCAAACGAATCCGTGCAGAGCTTCAAGTCGGCCTGTAATTTTGTCGCTCGCCAGGGCGCCTCTAATATGGGGTTGCTGGCCTCGGCCGGTTGGTCGCGAAACCGTCTCGACAGCATCCTCTATCCGACTTCGGGCTCTCGTCAGCGCGCGACGCTCGAAGTCGGGGTGCCTGGCCTTGACCTGCGTTACTACAAGGTCAGCTACGACCATCTCATGTACATGCCCATCACGCGCGACCTCGTGCTGAAGCTGAACGGAGAAGTGGGTTACGGGAGTGGCTACAGTGGCTCCGAGCTACCCTTCTTCAAGAACTTCTATGCCGGTGGGATCACGTCGGTGCGGGGCTATCGAACCTCTTCGTTGGGTCCGAAAGACGCTTTCGATACGGCCAGCGGCGGGATTCCTCGCCCGATCGGGGGTAACCAGCGGGTGGTGGCTAGCGCCGAGCTGCTCTATCCGATTCCGGGTCTGGGCAAAGAGCGCTCGGCCCGGATCTCGACCTTTATCGACGCCGGCCTGATCCGCAACTCGCTGGAACGGGCTTCCGACGATGGCATCCGCTACTCGGTGGGTCTAGGGTTCTATTTCGTCTCGCCGTTCGGCCCGATCCAGCTGTCGGTGGCCAATCCGGTCAACGCCGGCGACAATGACGTCAAGCAGACCTTCCAGTTCAATATGGGGCAGAATTTCTGATGGAGAACGTTCGCATGAGCCGCAATCGCCTGACATTGGCCTCGCTGTGTGCAGCCCTGTTGCTTGCTCCGCTGGCCGCGACCGCCGCCGACCCGGCGCCGAAGATCGGTGTGGTCGATACCGAGCGCATCTTGCGCGAGTCGGCGCCGGCTGACCGCGTGAAGAAGAAGATCGAGAAGGAATTTGCCGGTCGCGACCAGGAGCTGCAAAAGCTCGCCAAGCAGGCGAAAGACTTGCAGACCTCGCTGGAAAAGGACGGCGTGACCATGTCCGAGTCAGACCGTCAGGCCAAGGAACGTGACCTGTCGAATTTGACCCGCGACCTGCAACGCAAAGATCGAGAGTTGCGTGAAGACTTCAACCGTCGTCGCAACGAAGAGCTCTCTGGCATGCTCGAGCAGATCAATCGTGTCATTCGCAAGATGGCCGAGACCGAGAAGTACGATCTCATTTTGCAGGATGCGGTCTACCGAAGCCCGCGCGTCGACATCACCGACAAAGTGCTCAAGGCGCTGGCCGCCGAGGCCAAATAGGTCGGCTGACCATCTCCTCGCAGCACGTGTAGCCCATGCGCCTAGGCGAACTCGCCGAGCGGCTGGTCGTCCGCCTCGAGGGCGACCCGGGGCGCGCGCTCGAGGGGGTCGGTACCTTGCGCGGTGCCGGCCCTGCGCAGCTGGCCTTTCTGGCGAACCCACGCTACCGAAAAGATCTCGAGTCCAGCCGTGCTGGCGCGGTACTCCTGCGTGAGGGTACGGCATGTCCTTCAGGTTTCTCTGGCGCTCGCCTATGGGCCGACGATCCCTATCTTGCCTTTGCCCGTGCCTCCGCGCTGCTGCACCCACCGCCCGTTGTACAACCGGGTATCGATCCTTCCGCAGTGCTTGCCCCGGACGCGCAAGTCGACCCCAGCGCCGAGATCGGTCCGCTGGTCTATGTTGGCCGCGGGGCAACGATCGGACCTGGAGTGCAGGTCGGGAGCGGCTGCCATGTTGGTGATGGTGTCGAGATCGGCATGGGCACGCGGCTGCACCCTCGTGTGGTCGTCTACGCGGGTTGTCGTATCGGCCAGGGCTGCGTGCTGCATTCGGGAGCCGTGATCGGCGCCGACGGCTTCGGCCTCGCCTATAGTGGCAGCGGCTGGGAGCGCATCCCCCAGGTCGGCCGGGTGATCATCGGTGACAACGTCGACGTCGGCGCGAACACCACGATCGACCGCGGTGCGATCGACGACACCATCATCGAAGACGGTGTGAAGCTCGACAATCAGATCCAGATCGGCCACAACTGCGTCATTGGCGCGCATACTGCCGTTGCCGGTTGTGTTGGCATCGCCGGTAGCACGCGAATTGGTGTGGGCTGCCGGATCGGCGGCGCCTCGATGATCAGCGGGCACCTGCAGATCGCCGATGGCACCGAGATCGCCGGAGGCACGGCAGTGACCCGTTCCATTCGTGAAGCCGGGGTCTACGCGTCGGTCTCGCCGTTCATGCCGTTTGCCCAGTGGCGGCGCAATGCGGCACAGTTGCGCCACTTGGACGAACTGGCCAAACGAGTCCGCGCGCTGGAGCAGGCCGCTGGCATCGTCCATCACGCATCTTCCGACCCACCCCCCGAGAGCGAATGAGCCAAGTCATCGACATCCGCGGCGTGCTGGACCGCCTGCCGCACCGTTATCCCTTCCTGTTGGTCGACCGTGTGCTCGAGTACACACCCGGCCAGCGCGTCGTCACGCTGAAGAACGTGACCATCAACGAGCCGTTCTTCCAGGGGCACTTCCCCAATTACCCGGTCATGCCTGGGGTACTAATCATCGAGGCGATGGCGCAGACCGCCGCACTGCTGGCGGCGGTCACCAGCGAGGCAGCGATGGCCGGTGGTGCGACTGCCGGCGACAACACCGTCTACTTCCTGACTGGCGTCGACAATGCGCGCTTCAAGCGCCCGGTGGTGCCGGGCGACAGCCTGCGCATCACCGCCGAGCTGGCCAAGCACAAGCTGAGCCTGTGGACCTTCGCCGCGACCGCCGAGGTCGACGGCAAGGTGGTCTCGAGTGCCGACATCATGTGCACGGTGCGGGATGTCTGAACCACAGATCCGTTCGACCGCCGGTATCCATCCGACGGCATTGGTCGATCCGGCGGCCAGGCTGGCCGATGATGTCGTCGTCGGCGCCTACAGCATCGTCGGGCCCGATGTGGTGGTGGGTGAGGGCACGGTGATCGGGCCCCATGTGGTGCTCACCGGCCACACCACCCTCGGGCGCAACAACCGCATCTTCCAGTTCAGTTCGATCGGCGAGCAGCCGCAAGACAAGAAGTACGCCGGCGAGCCGACGCGTGTCGAGATCGGCGACAACAACACCTTTCGCGAATACTGCACGATCAACAGTGGCACCGTGCAGGACACAGGTGTGACGCGAATCGGCAGCCACAACTGGGTGATGGCCTACGTGCACATCGCGCATGACTGCGTGGTGGGCGACCATACCATCTTCGCCAACTGCACCAACCTTGCCGGACACGTGCACGTTGATGACTGGGCGATCCTGGGCGGTTACACGGGTGTTCACCAGTTCTGCAAGGTCGGCGCGCATTGCATGACGGCGGTTGGCACGGTGTTGCTGCAAGACCTGCCGCCTTACGTACTGGCCGGTGGCAACACGGCGCAGGCGCATGGCATCAACAGCGAGGGGCTGAAGCGCCGTGGCTTCTCGCCGGAAGCGATCGCCGGCATCAAGCGCGCCTACAAGACCCTATACCGAAGTGGCTTGACCCTCGAGCAAGCGAAGGCCGAGCTGGCCGTTCAGGCATCGAACACCCCCGAGGTGCGGCCGCTGGTCGATTTCCTTGGTCGGGCGACCCGCGGTATCGTCCGTTAGTCAGCCGTGCGGCTCGTTCTCGGCAAGCCCCTGATCGGCCCGCGGAAGACCGCCGCACGATGAGTGCCGTACATGAGCGCCCCCCGCTGATCGGTATTGTCGCCGGCGAGGCTTCTGGCGACTTGCTCGGCTCTGGGCTGATCGACGCTGTTCGCTCGCGCTGGTCCGATGCCCGGTTTGTCGGTATTGGTGGCCCGAAGATGCTAGCCGCCGGCATGGACAGCCTGTTTCCGCAAGAGCTGCTCGCCGTGCGTGGCTATGTCGAGGTGGTTCGCCGCTTGCCGGCGCTGTTGCGCATTCGTCGCCAGCTCGCCGCACATTTCTTGCAGCAGCGTCCCCATGTGTTCATCGGGGTCGATGCGCCGGATTTCAACCTTGCCCTCGAGCGACGCCTGCGTACAGCCGGGATCCCGACCGTTCATTATGTCAGTCCATCGATCTGGGCTTGGCGCGGTGGTCGCATCCGTGCCATTGGTCGCGCCGCCGACCGTGTGCTGGCGCTGTTCCCGATGGAGCCGCCCCTGTACGAGGCGGCCGGGATCCCAGTCAGCTTTGTCGGGCACCCGCTGGCGGCGATGCTGCCGATGCAGCCAGATACCGCTGGTGCACGCAAATCCCTGCGATTGCCTGACAGCGCCGGACCGGTGGTGGCGCTGCTGCCGGGTTCGCGCATGGCCGAGGTCGAGCACCTGGGACAATTGTTCCTGCGGGTGGCCGAGCGTCTGCTCGCACAGCATCCCAAGGCGCTGATCTTGCTGCCGCTGGCCACCCCGCCGACCCTCGCGCATATGCGCCGTCTGTTGGCGACCGAGGTACGCCATGCCGAGCGCTTTGTTGTGCTCAGCGGCCACGCCCATCTCGCACTCGAGGCCTGCGATGCGGCGTTGATCGCCAGCGGCACTGCCACGCTCGAGGCCGCCTTGCTCAAAAAACCCATGGTCATCACCTACCGCATGCCCTGGCTCTCGTATCAGCTGATGCGCAAGCGTGGTTACTTGCCCTGGGTAGGGCTGCCGAACATCCTTGCCGGGCGCAGCATCGTCCCCGAGTTGCTTCAGGATGCGGCCACTGAAGATGCGCTTCTGGCCGCGCTCATCGAACAACTGGAAGGTCGGGAGGCCACGGTTCAGCAGAAGGCATTTGCGGACATCCATCGCAGTCTGCAGGCCGATACACGCGGCGCGATCGTTGCGGCGCTGGCGCCCTATTTGCCGAAGCCCCTCTCTGGTGATGTTGATCGCCGGCGTTGACGAAGCCGGTCGCGGCCCTTTGGCAGGGCCGGTGGTGGCGGCGGCGGTCATCCTCGATCCCAATCGCCCGATTGATGGGCTGACCGACTCCAAGCGCCTCTCACCGGCCCGTCGCGAGCGGCTGGCTGTCCTTATTCGTCGCCAGGCCCTGGCCTGGGGCGTGGCCAGTGCGAGCGTTGCCGAGATCGACCAGCACAACATCCTGCAGGCAACTTTGCTGGCCATGCAGCGCGCGGTGGCGGCACTGTCTCCGGCGCCGAGCGAGGTCTGGGTCGATGGCAATCGGGCCCCGGTGTGGTCCTGGGCGACTCGCTGTATCGTTGGCGGTGACCTCACAGTCGCGGCGATCTCGGCGGCATCGATCCTGGCCAAGACCGTACGTGATGCCCAGATGACCGATCTCGCCCGGCAATGGCCCGCCTATGGCTTCGATCGACATGCCGGTTACGGTACTCCGGCGCACTTGCAGGCGTTGCGGACCCATGGTCCTTGCCCTGAGCACCGGCGCAGTTTTGCGCCGGTAGCGGCATTATTGGGAGACTAGGCCGGCGGCTCGCCGGTGTGGCCGATGCGGTAGACGAACAGCCGCTCCGAGAATCGCCCCTGCAAGGGAATCTCGTCTTCGGCCGCGACACCGGGCACGGCGAAGCTGTTGCTGATCAGCAGCGTGCCGGGACGCATCTGTTGCTGTGCCTGTTGCCAAATGCGCGGCATGGCGGCTGGCGACAGAAAAGCGTAGACGATGTCGTAGTCACCCAAGCGAGTGTCCCACAGCGTACCAAGGCGCAGTTCTACAGCCGCTTCACGCAGGTTCCAAGCGGCTAGCAAGTAAGTCAGCAGAGCGTTTTCGACGCCATAGAGTCTGGCGATCGGCCGTTTGGCACGAACTGCGCGCAGTACCGTACCGGTGCCACAACCGAGGTCGGCGAAGCTGATCGGGCGGTCATCGGGGAGCAGACCCAGCAACGCAGACACAGCCGCGTCATCACTGAGAAACAGCGGTACACGGTCGTGGATGGCGCCGCGGAATACCAGGAACAGGCCTCCAGCACCCAGCAGCCAGAGCACGGCGGGGAGATCGAGTGTGGTGGCGAATAGAGCTGCTGGCGCGCAGGCGAGCAGCATCGGTAGCCACCACCAAGGCAGAGCCGCGGCCCAACCCATGGCGGCGGCGATGCCACCATGCAGCCAGGCCCACTGCATGGCACCCCCGGCTTCCGGGGTAGCCAGTAGCAGACCACCGGTGAGGGCGCCCGCAGCAAGCAGGCAGAGGAGCGCGCGGCGGGCCGGCGGGAGACGCGCCGTCTCCGGGGGCAGGGTGCGTCCGCTAAGCACCGCTGGCAGCCTCCTTGGCCTGCGTCGGTTGTTCGAGGTCACCGATGTCCAGCGTGCCGCCATCCTGCGCCGCCACTTCGGCGGCGCGCCGGTTCATGACCAGAATCGAGATGCGCCGGTTCATCGGGTCGCGAGGATCTTCGGCCTTGAGCAGCACAGCGGAGCCCAGGCCGACCACCCGCAGCATCTTCTCGGTGTCGATGCCGCCGGCGATCAGCTCGCGGCGGGCAGCGTTGGCGCGGTCGGCCGACAGTTCCCAGTTCGAGTAACCGGAATACCCGCCTGCGTATGGCGTCGCATCCGTATGACCCGACAGGCTGATGCGGTTGGGGACACGGTTCAGCAATTGCCCGAGTTCGCGCAGGATCTTGGCGGTATGCGGCTGCATGCGCGCGCTGCCCGAGTCGAACGAGGGCCGGTTCTGGTCGTCTGCGATCTGGATGCGCAGCCCTTCGGTGGTCATCTCGATGATGATCTGTTCCTTGAATGGCAGCAACATGGGCATCGCCTCGATCGCTTGTTCGATCTGCTGTTTCAGGTCCTCGAGACGCTGTTTTTCGATGCGGCGTGCCGACTGTTCGTCGACCTGGAAGCTGGCAGTGCCGTCTTGATCCGTCTTTTCGTAGACCTGCAGCTCTTGTTGGCGGACATCCTTGCCACCGCCGTCGACAGGGTTGTTGCGGTTGCCAGAGCCCTCGCCGCCGATCAGTGCCACTTTCAGGGGCGTGGCGAAGTACTCCGAGATGCCCTGAAGCTTGGCTTTGTTGACCGAACCTAGCAGCCACATCAGCAGGAAGAAGGCCATCATCGCGGTGACGAAGTCCGCGTAGGCGATCTTCCAGGCACCGCCGTGATGGCCGCCGCCGACCACTTTTTTCACCCGTTTGATAATGATCGGGCGTTGGCTGTCGTCGCTCATCTCGGGCCTGGGCTAGCGCTGTGTCGGCGGCGGAGTAAAGCGGCGTGCCGCGCCGCCCACGCGGTCACGTCGAGCAGGCTGCGCGGGCTGCAGGCTGGCCAAGTGGGTCGTGGCGCGCATACGCTCACTTGGCCTTGCGGTTCTTGATCTCGGCCTCGAGTTCGGTGAAACCGGGACGGTCGGTCGAGAACAGCACCTTGCGGCCAAACTCCACCGCCACTGCTGGCGCATAGCCGTTCATGCTGGCAAGCAGCACGGCGCGAATGCAGTCGTAGATGCGTCCGTCTTCAGCGAGCTTCTGTTCGTAGAGGGCCGCCAAGGGGGCGACCATACCGTAGGCCATCAGGATGCCAAGAAACGTGCCGACCAGTGCATGGGCGATGAGAATGCCCAACTCGCCTGGGGGCAGATGCAGCGACTCCATGGTGTGCACCACACCCATCACCGCGGCGATGATGCCGAACGCTGGCAGGGCGTCGCCAACTCGGGCGATGACATGCGCCGGCTCGTGTGCTTCTTTATGGTGGGCCTCAAGCTCGGCGTCCATCAGCGCCTCGATCTCGAACACGTTCAGGTTGCCACCGACCATCATGCGCAGGTAATCGGTCATGAATTCGACGACATGGTGGTCTGCCATCAGCTTGGGGTATTTGCTGAAGATCGGACTTTTTTCAGGCTCTTCAACGTCGGATTCGATCGACATCAAGCCTTCTTTACGGACTTTGGCCAGCACCTCGAACAGCATCGCGAGCAGATCGATGTAGAGCGCTTTGGTGTAGGCGGCGCCCTTGAACAGCTTGGGGATGGCTTGGAGGGTGGCTTTGAGGTTCTTGATGGTGTTGCCGGCGATAAATGCGCCCAATGCGCCGCCGCCGATCATCAGTACCTCGAGCGGCTGGAACAGGGCCGCCAGATGCCCGCCGGCCAGCACGAAGCCTCCGAAGATGCAACCGAGCCCGACCAGATTGCCGAGGATGACGAACATCGACCATGCCTTTCGCGTGAGGGGTTCTGACCCGTTTACGGACGTTCGCTGGCGGACTTGAGAGCCCATTGCTGGTGCAGATGAACAGGCTTGGCCCGCGCGCCGCCATGGTGGGCGGGTATGCTCTAGTCATGGATGTCATCAGCAGCCGTCACAACCCCTTGATCCAACGCCTGCGTCGCCTGCGCGAGCGCCCTTCGGAACGTCGCGAGCAAGGCCTGGCAGTGCTCGATGGCGAGCACCTGGTCAGCGACTGGCTTGCTGCCGGACAGCCCTTGCAACAAGTGCTGCTGGGCGCCAAGCGCGCTGCCGAGGCGCCCGCTTGGCAAGCGCGTGGAGTGCCGGTGGTGCTTATCGCGGAGCATTGTCTGACCGCCGTTTCGGCTGTCGACACACCGGCAGGCGTGATGGCGCTGGTCGAGGTGCCGGCGCCACGCCCGGTGGCGAGGGGGTCGGTCTTGGCTCTCGATGCCGTGCAAGACCCAGGCAACGTTGGCGCCTTGTTGCGCACTGCCGCGGCCTTCGGCGTCGATCAGGTGTGGTTGGGCGGTGGCTGTGCCGATGCTTGGGCACCTAAAGTGCTGCGGGCGGCGCAGGGTGCGCATGCCCGCTTGGCGCCCTGTGAACGCGTCGATCTGGTCGCGGCTCTGGGGGACTATCGTGGGCGGGTGGTGGCGCTCGATCCCGACGGCGGTGCGCCCCCGCACCAGCTCGACCTGCAGGGTGACATCGCGTTGTTGCTCGGCGCCGAAGGGCACGGCCTGCATGCCGGTCTGCGGGCTTTGGCGCAAGCGCGGGTGAGCATCTGTATGCCAGGCGCAACCGAATCACTGAACGTCGCGATGGCCGCCGGCATCGTGCTGTACGAGCGTTGGCGTCAGGGAGCGGCTGCTACCCCGCTGTAGATTCCGTCGGCGATTGCCTGCAGTAGCACTTCGCTCTCGCCCAGCGCCGGGTGAACGACGATCTCGAGCTGCGGATCGCGTGCGCGTGCTGCTGCAACCAACTCAGGCAAGTCTTCACGCAAGTGTCCGCCAACCGCCAAAAAGATCGGAAAGAGTTCGATGCGGGTGATGCCTTCTGCTGCGAGCTGATGGCAGACCAGTGGCAGATCGGGTTGCATCAGCTCGAGAAAGGCAAGCCGCACCGGCACCTCGGGTAGCCGCGCCGACATCAGGTCGCGCAAACGTTCGAAGGGAACTGCCCACGTCGCTGCACGGGCGCCGTGGGCGAAAAGGACGAGGGCGCGTCGTGATCCGCTGGGCATCAGGCGATTTCTAGCTGCGCCCGGTACTGCCAAAGCCACCGGCCCCACGCACGCTGTCATTAAACGCATCGACCTCGCGGAAGCTCGCCTGCAGCACGGGCACCAGCACCAGTTGGGCGATGCGCTCGAGTGGCTGCAGCTCGAAGACCTCGCTGCCACGGTTCCACAGTGAGACGAATAGTTGCCCCTGATAATCCGAATCGATCAGCCCCACGAGGTTG
Source organism: uncultured Enterobacteriaceae bacterium (assembly GCA_964524005.1). Lineage (GTDB taxonomy): Bacteria > Pseudomonadota > Gammaproteobacteria > Burkholderiales > UBA3065 > UBA3065. The sequence continues at coordinate 8,172 of CAZGBK010000012.1, read as the reverse complement.
CCGAGCACGATGCCATGCTTGTGGCCAAGCCCAGAGCGCGGCAGTACCAGCGCGGCATACCCGGGGTCTGCAATGTGGATGGCCATGCCGGTCGGGATCAGCTGGGTCTGTCCCGGCGCCACCTGCAGCATCGCGTCGATGCAGGCGCGCAGGTCGAGCCCCGCCGAGCCGGCGGTGGCGTAAGCGGGTGGCGATTGGCGCAGGCGTTCGTCAAGGATGCGGTAATCGATGTGCATGGTGGGCTGGAGCGCGGTCTAAGCGCGCTGGCGGTGGTAAAGGGTGGCGATATGCTCGATCAGCCAGCGCGCCGACTGCTGTTTGTCGGCGCGCGGTAATGGGTGCACGCCATCGTCGTCGAGCAGGGTGATCTGGCTGTCGTCGCGACCGATCGCGTCCTGCGCCAGGTTGGCAGCGATCAGTGGCAGATGTTTGCGCAGGCGCTTGCGGCGGGCATAGTCCTCGAGGTTCTCGCTCTCGGCTGCGAAGCCCACGCAGAACGGCGCATCCGGTCGGCTGGCGATGTTGGCGAGGATGTCCGGGTTGGGTGCCAACTCCAGCGTCAGGATGTGTGCATCCTTTTTGATCTTCTGCTCGGATGGGTTCAGCACGTAGTAGTCGGCGACCGCCGCCACACTGATGAAGATATCGCAGCCGGCGACTTCGGCTTCGACCGCGGTCAGCATCTCGGCGGCGCTGTTGACTCGCAGGGTGCGGATTCCAGGTGGGTCGATGAGGGCGACCGGGCCTGACACCAGGGTGACGCTGGCACCGGCATCGCGGGCGGCACGAGCGACGCTGTAACCCATGCGACCAGAGCTGCGATTGGTGATACCGCGCACCGCATCGACCGCCTCGAAGGTCGGCCCGGCGGTGATCAGCACGCGGCGACCCGCCAGACAACGCGGTGCAAAGTGGCCATCGACCAGCTCGGCGATCTCGGCCGGCTCGAGCATGCGTCCGGTGCCGGTCTCGCCGCAGGCCTGCTCGCCGCTCGCCGGCCCCAGCAGCACCACGCCATCCTCGGCCAGCAGGCCGACATTGCGTTGTGTCGCCGGGTGTTCCCACATCTGACGGTTCATGGCAGGCGCGATCAGCAGTGGACAATCGCGCGCCAGGCACAGCGTCGAGAGCAGGTCATCTGCTAGACCATGCGTCACTTTGCCGATGAAGTCGGCGGTGGCGGGTGCCACGATCACCGCATCCACTTTCCGCGCGAGGGCGATGTGATCCATGCCGTGACCCGCAGTCTGGTTCCAGAGCCCGGTGTGGACAGGCCGACCGCTCAGCGCCTGGAAGGTCGCCGCGCCGACGAAGGCTTGTGCCGCGTCGGTCAGCACGACGTCGACCGTGTGCCCGGCGCGGACCCACAGGCGCAGCAGCTCGGCACTCTTGTAGGCGGCGACGCCGCCGGTGACCCCGAGCAGCAGGTGGCGGGCAGGCGAGATGTGCGGAGCTTGCATGGCGCGGAGTGTACCGCGCAGGCGCCCGAATGGCTCGAAGGCGCGTCCCTGCACCTGAACGATATCGAGCTGTTGGCCGGTCTGCTGGGTGGGCGACCATCGCGTCGTAGGCTGGCGCAGATGCTGCAGGCACAGGGCGGCTTGGCGGGCCTCATCGACGCTGTCAGCCGCGGCCAGGTCGAGGTCGATGGCAGGCGATTGCCGTTGCGACGCTTGTGCTTGGCGCGCGAGCTGTTGCGCCGCGCCTTGGCGGCCGTATTAGAATGATTCCGGCACTTGTCGAGCGCGAGTCTGGGCGGTACAGCCGTCTCGGCGCTCTGCGATGCTCCAACAGGACCGCCCGATCGATGACCCAGCGCCAGTTTCCTTTGAAGACCTTGCAGGAGCGCGCGGTTGCACTGCAAGACGACGCTGGCCGTCAGGTGGCGCTAGCGCAGGCGCGTCTGGTCGAAGCGCAGCGCAAAGGCGAGCTGCTCGAGTCGTACCGCAGCCAGTACCAGCAGCGTCTGCAAGAAGCCGGTGCCGCCGGAACGACTATCCGGAACGTTCAAGACCTGTCGGCTTTCATCGCCCGTATCGACGAGGCCTTGCGCCAGCAGCGCGGGGAGATCGAGTATCTGCAGGCGCTGTGGGACACTGCTCGGGCGCAATGGCTCGACCGCCGCTCCGACCGTGAGGCGCTGGACGTGCTTGAGGAACGCTACGCCCAGCGCGAAGAGCAGCGGGCTCGGCGCCTCGAGCAGAGGGCGCAGGACGAGACCGCGAGTCGTCGAGCCCCGGATGCCTGAGGCGCGCTTGCTCGCGTTGGTGCCGGCCGCTGGTGGTGGTACGCGGCTGGGTGCGGGTGTGCCGAAGCAGTATGTCGACCTCGGCGGCGAGCCGATGCTCTACCGTTCGATCGATGCCCTGTTGGCCGAGCCGCGTATCGAAGAGATACTCGTCGTGCTGGCACCCGATGATCCGCGCCAGGTTCCCTCAGGTCGTTTCGATGCCCGAGTACGCTGGCTCAAGGCCGGTGGTGCGACGCGCGCCGAGAGTGTGGCCAACGGTTTGCAGGCGCTGGACGCTGTTGACAACGACTGGGTGTTGGTGCACGACGCGGCCCGTCCCGGCCTGTCTCTGGCGGCGTTATCCGGTCTGATCGATACACTGCGTGACGACCCAGTCGGCGGCTTGTTGGCGCTGCCGATCGCCGACACCCTGAAGCGCTCCGATGTCTCCGGCCGGGTCGTCCAGACCGTGCCGCGCGATGCGTTATGGGCGGCGCAAACGCCGCAGATGTTTCGTGCCGGTCTGTTGCGGCAAGCCATGCAAGCGGCGCACCAAGACGTCACCGACGAGGCCTCGGCGATCGAACGGCTGGGCCAGCAGCCGCGTCTGGTGCGCGGCGAGGCCGCCAACTTCAAAGTCACGCTGGCCGAGGATCTGGCGCTGGCGCGGCTCATGTGTCTGGGTCATGGGGTGCACAGCTGATGCGGATTGGTCACGGTTTCGACGTTCACGCGCTGGTCACTGGTCGACCCCTCATCCTGGGGGGGGTCCGCATCGAATATGCCCGGGGGCTGCTGGGGCACTCGGACGCCGATGTCGTACTGCATGCGCTGTGCGACGCGTTGTTGGGGGCCGCGGCGCTGGGTGACATCGGCCGTCACTTTCCCGACACCGACCCGGCCTTTGCCGGTGCCGACAGCCGGACCCTGCTGCGCAGGGTTGTCGAACAAGTGGCCGGATGCGGCTGGCGGGTGGGCAACGTCGACCTGACTGTAGTCGCCCAGGAGCCTCGACTGGCGCCGTACATCGATGCCATGAGAACCAATATCGCGGCCGACCTGGGCGTTACGGCGGCTCAGGTGAACGTGAAGGCGACCACCACCGAGCGCTTGGGCTTCACTGGCCGAGGCGAAGGTATCGCCTGCGAGGCGGTCTGCTTGTTGCTGGCAGGCATCGAGGCATAGCGCGGAGGAGCGGCTGCCCAGTCTAGGCCGCCCGTCGCAAAGGCAGACGCACCCGCGCCACCAGACCGCCATCCTCCCGCGGTTGCAGCTCGATGTGGCCGCCATGCAAGCGAGCGATGCGCTCCGCAATAGCCAGTCCCAAGCCCGTTCCGCCGCCGCCGCGAGCCATATCCATGCGAGTGAAAGGCTGCATCATGCGTTCGAGCGCATCGCCGGGGATGCCCGGTCCGCGGTCGAGCACCTCCAGCAGCAGCGACTCATCGTCGATGCGGGTCTGCAGCGTGATCGGCGAGTTGCCATAGCGGATCGCATTGTCGATCAGGTTCTGCAACAGACGTCGCATGGCTAGCGGGCGTAGCAGAACATCGTTGGGGACCTGCCGATCGGCGACCACGTCGATATTGCCGGCAGCCTCACGATAGCGTTCGGCCAGCGTCCTTAGCAGCGCCGCCGGATCGGTTGCGATGGCAAGCTCGCTGCTCTCGTCCCGCACAAAATCGAGAAATTGCCGGATGATCGCGTTGATGTCCTCGATGTCTCCGATCATGTCGCGACGGCTGGCGTTGTCGATGTGCTCCGGCAGCATCTCGATGCCCAGCCGCAGGCGGGTGAGCGGGGTGCGCAGGTCGTGCGAGACACCCGCCAGCAGCATGGCACGGTCGTTCTCGACGCGCTCGAGGTGGCTGGTCATCCGGTTGAAGGCGCGCGTGACGGTAGCGATCTCGCGTGGACCATCTTCATCCAGGCGGTCTGGACGCTCACCCGCGGTGAGACGCACCGCCGCTGCGGCGAGATCGGCCAGTGGGCGGTTGATGCGCTGAACGATGATCGCCGCGCCGAGCAGGGATAACGCAAGTACCAGCGCGCTCCAGCCGGCCCAGCTGCGCCCCGGCTCAGTGCCGGTCGGCGCCCGCGGGATGACCAGCCAGTAGCGGTCGGCGCCCAGCTCGAAACTGACCCACAAGCCACGGATACCGATGCGGTCGAAGCCAACCAGGGTCTGCGGCCCCAGCTCGCTTCGCAGCGCCTCAACCACCCGCGCCTGAAACGGCGTGTAACGGGTGTCGAGTTCTTCAGGGAGCATCTCTAGCGAATACAGCTGGATGCTTTCGCTCTGCGACAGCTCGGCGAGCAGCATCAGCCGCCGGCTGGGGTGCGAGGCGATCAGCGCGGCGCGTGTCAGGTTGACGATACTGACGGCCTCGTGCGCTGCCCAGCGCGCCCGTTCCGGGGCTTCGAGGCGCTCAGTGATGGTGACCCAACCGTAGTGTCCGAACGCGATCAGGGCGGCGATCAGCAGCATAGTCCGCCCGAGCATGGTGTCGGGCAGTCGCAAGCGCCAGCGCGGTTTGCCGCCGGGTTCAGTCATCGTCGGGAACAAACACGTAGCCAAAGCCCCATACGGTTTGAATGTAGCGGGGCTTGGCCGGGGTCTCTTCGACCAGCTTGCGAAGGCGCGAGATCTGCACGTCGATCGCTCGGTCGAACGCCTCATGTTCGCGTCCGCGCGCCAGCTCCATCAGCTGATCGCGCGACAACGGGCGACGCGGGTGCTCGACCAGTGCCTTGAGCACTGCAAATTCGCCGCTGGTGATCGGTAGCAGCTGGCCGTCGCGCCACAGTTGGCGACTGCCCAGATCAAGCCGGAAATGACCAAACTGGACGCTGGTCTGCTCCAGCGAGGGGGCGCCGGGTGGAGCTGCAGTCCCGCGGCGACGCAGCACGGCGCGGATGCGCGCCAGCAACTCGCGCGGGTTGAACGGCTTCGGCAGATAGTCGTCAGCACCCATCTCTAGGCCAAGGATCCGGTCGATCTCTTCACCGCGTGCCGTCAGCATGACGATGGGCAACTGCTCCCGTTCGCTGCGTAGACGGCGGCAGATCGACAGGCCGTCTTCGCCAGGGAGCATGAGGTCGAGTACCAGCAGATCGGCAGGCTCGCGTCTGAGTTCCCGGTCCATCGACGGTGCATCGACGGCGCTGCGTACACGAAAGCCATTTTCGCCCAGGTAGCGAACCAGCAACTCGCGCAGACGCGCGTCGTCGTCGACCACCAGGATGCGCGCTTCGCGATCAGTCATCGGCCATACCCCGCGGCAGATTGCCTACACTTGGACATGGCTGGATGCTAGCAAAAACCCCTGCCATCGCTTGGTACATCTCGTAACATGTCGTGTCGGCGTGGACACAGTTGGGACAAAACTGCGGCCTAGCCTGCGCAGTCCGATCAGAGGCGACATGAAGTCGCCCGGCTCTGAGGAGAACTGTTTTGGTGCGTGGTCGCGCGTTCTTGTCCGTGCTGCTCGCTGCGTCGGCGGCGGCTGCCGTTGCCGATACCCGTCTTGGCGGTTTCACGCCAGAGGAACGAGAGGCGTTCCGTCAGGATCTCGAGCAGATCCAGCAGCAATACTACGAGCAGTCCAACCCTGAACTGCGTCAGCGCTGGCTCGAGGCCGTGCGCGAGCGTCGTCAGCGGCTGGACAAGGAGGAGGATCAGCGCATCCTGCGTCTGCAGGTGCCTGGCCGCGACCCTCGCCGGTCGCAGAATCCGGAAGCGGCCGGAGCCGACCTTCCGCTCCATCCACAGGAGACCACCCGGGCAACGGCGCGTCAGCTGCGCGAGCGTATCGTCAACTAGCCAGTCAACTTTCCCGTGTGAGCGTCGTTCTATACAGCACGGCCGACACAATCTAGAATTCGGGCCGGTCTACAAAAACGACTGCTTTTACTCGGAAGGAGATGGAATGATGAAGCGCGTGATTCTGACTGCCCTGCTCGCCGGTCTGGCGATGCCGGCTCTTGCCAATGACACCCCCTACACGATCAAGGACGGCAAGGTCGATGCCAAGACCATGAACGGCTGGAAGGCCTGGCGTGCCGCCGCCTGCGAACGTTGCCACGGCCCCAATCAGGAAGGCATGGTCGGCCCGTCGCTGATCGAAGCCATGAAGAAATTGAGCAAGGACGAATTCAAGAACACCGTGCTGAACGGCCGGATCGAACTCGGTATGCCGAACCACCCGGCGCTCGCGCCGAAGATCGACGACCTCTACGCCTACCTGAAGGGCCGGTCCGACGGTGTCATCAAGCCGGGCAAGGTCGAGTCGTTCGAATAAGCGCTTCGATTGCTGCTCCACGGGCCACCTGCGGGTGGCCCGTTGCATTGGGTCGCGCGTCTTGTGCGATACGGATACGGCGCGTGTACCGATGGTTTCTCGGCGAATCCGGCTGCTTACAGTCGGGTTGTTAGCGCGATCCAGACCGGCACAGTGAGGGCCGACAACGCAGTCGATAGCAACAACGCCGCTGGGATCTCGGCTTCGAGCGCGTGGAATTGTCGGGACATCAGGTAGACGTTCACGCCGGTGGCCAGCGCAGCCATCAGCACCACGGCCTGGGTCTCGAGGACTGGCAGGTCGATGACCACAGCGATGCCCAACACCACAAGCGGATGCAGTAGCAGCTTGACCACGCTGATCGCGGCGCTGACTCGCCAGCTGGAGCGCACGCCGAATTCGGCCAGGCTGAGTCCGACCGCCACCAATGACATCGGGCCGGCAGCGCTGCCTAGCATGTCCAGTGGGCGGTCGATCAGAACGGGGATTCCGGGACCGATCATTCCGTATAACGCACCTCCGACGATTGAGGCCACCACCGGGTTGGTGATGACGCCCCGCATGGTCTTGCCGAATCCAGACAGCGACAGGCTGCCGTGGCGCGACCACTCGACCGACACCGTGACCAAGGTCCACAGGATCAGAGCGTTGAAGACCAGGGCCAGCGCTACTGCTGGAATATGTTGCTCAGTGAGCAGCAAGTGGGCGATGGGGATGCCCAGCAAGACGTTGTTGGAGAACACACCGCCCAGCGCAAACACCGATTGCTCGGCGCCGTTGTGGCGAAACAGCTGCCAGCTCAGCAGGCGGCCCACTGCGAACACCAGCAGGCAGCCGCCGAAGAAGGCGACCAAAAGCCGTGCATCGACGCCCGATAGGTCGCCAAAGGTGGCCATCTGTCGAAACAATAGCGCGGGCAGGGCGATGCTGAAGACAAAGCCAGACAGCGCCTTGCTGACCTCATGTCCCCAACCACCCCAGCGACCCAGCGCGTAGCCGAGCGCCACTAGTAAAAACAGGGGCGAGGCCAGGAAGATCTGGTCGAGGATGGTGTGCGGGTTCATGGATGCAAAAAAACCCGCGCCGGCCGGCGCGGGTCTTGTCGGGCCTGGAAGGTCTTCAGACCGTTACGCCCTTCGCTGTCTCGGCATACTCATCGATCTGGTCGAAGTTCATGTAGCGATAGATGTTGGCGGCATCCTGATTGATGATGCCCATCGCTTCGTGGTACTCGGCCAGCGTCGGGATGCGGCCGAGCTTGGAGCACACCGCCGCCAGTTCCGCGCTCCCCAGAAACACATTGGTGTTCTTGCCGAGGCGGTTGGGGAAGTTGCGGGTGCTGGTCGACATCACCGTGGCACCTTCCTTGACCTGCGCCTGGTTGCCCATGCACAGGCTGCAGCCCGGCATCTCGGTGCGTGCGCCCGCCGTACCAAAGGTGGCGTAGTGACCTTCCTTGATCAGTTCCGACTCGTCCATCTTGGTCGGTGGGGCGACCCACAGCTTGACTGGAATATCACGCGCGCCGCCGAGCAGCTTGGCCGCTGCACGGAAGTGACCGATGTTGGTCATGCACGAGCCGATGAAGGCCTCGTCGATGGGGGTGCCGGCGACCTCGGACATGAACTTGGCGTCGTCCGG
>CAZGBK010000011.1:0-54175 GCA_964524005.1 uncultured Enterobacteriaceae bacterium | reverse complement strand
GGCTCAACGGCATGGAGGTGACGCAGTTCACCTACTTCCAGCAGGTCGGTGGTATCGACTGCAGGCCGATCACTGGCGAGATCACCTACGGCCTCGAGCGTCTGGCCATGTATATCCAGGGGGTCGAGAACGTCTTTGATCTGGTCTGGACCGACGGCGTGAAGTACGGCGATGTCTATCACCAGAACGAGGTCGAGCAGAGTGCCTACAACTTCGAGCACAGCGACGTCGACTTTCTGCTCGGTGCCTTCGGCGCGCATGAAGCGTCAGCAAATAACCTTATGGAACATAAGCTTGCGCTGCCTGCTTACGAGCAAGTCTTAAAAGCAGCCCACACCTTCAACCTGCTCGACGCGCGCGGTGCCATCTCGGTCACCGAACGCGCTGCCTACATCGGCCGCATCCGCAACTTGGCCCGCTCGGTGGCGGCGAGTTACCTCGACAGTCGCGCCCGGCTCGGTTTTCCGCTGGCGCCGCGTGAATGGGCCGAGGAGGTGCTTGCCAGGCGCGAGGCGGCGGTATGAGCGACAGCCGTTCCCTGTTGGTCGAGTTGCTGTGCGAGGAATTGCCGCCCAAGGCCTTGTCGCGCCTGTCGGAGTCGTTCGCACAGACGCTGGCGGCCGACCTCGCTGCAGCGGGTCTGTGCGCTTCCGATGCGCCTGTGACCCCGTATGCCACCCCGCGTCGGTTAGCGGTACACGTCGCTGACGTTGCTGCACGTGCCGCCGACAAGCCGGTGCGGCAGAAGCTGATGCCGGTCGCCGTGGGTCTCGATGCATCGGGCAACCCCACGCCGGCACTGCAGAAGCGTCTCGCCGCGCTGGGCCTCGCCGACACCCAGCCGGCGCAGCTGATCCGCGAGTCTGATGGCAAAGCCGAGAGCCTGTTTGTCGACACCGTGGTAGCGGGGGCGCATCTGGCCGACGCGCTGCAGGAGGCGCTCGAGACCGCAGTGGCTCGGCTGCCCATCCCCAAGGTCATGTCATATCAGCTCGAGTCTGGTTGCGAGCAGCCGGGCTGGAGCTCGGTGAGCTTTGTGCGGCCGGCACACGCGCTGGTCGCGCTCCATGGCGCCGACGTGGTGCCGGTGACGCTGCTTGGTTTGGTGGCAGGGCGTATGACGCGCGGTCACCGCTTCGAGTCGCGGGTGGCGCAGCTCGAGCTGCGATGCGCTGATACCTACGCTAGCCAGCTGGCCGACGAAGGCGCGGTGGTGGCCTCGTTCGCCGAGCGGCGAGTGTTGATCGCCAATCAGTTGGCTGCAGCGGCTGCCAAAGTGGGGGCTGAGGTGAGTGGCATGGTTCGGCCAATCGACGACGATGCCTTGCTCGACGAGGTCACCGCACTGGTCGAGCGGCCCAATGTGCTGGTGGGGCAGTTCGATCAGGCTTTCCTCGCGGTGCCGCAGGAATGCTTGGTCCTTACCATGAAGGCCAACCAGAAGTATTTCCCGCTGGTGGATGCGCAAGGCCGCCTGACCAACCGCTTCCTGCTGGTCTCCAACATCTCGCCTGCCGACCCTTCGGCAGTGATCGCCGGCAACGAGCGCGTGGTGCGTCCGCGTCTGGCCGACGCGCAGTTCTTCTTCCAGCAGGACCGCAAGGTGCCCTTGGTGGAGCGCGCCGCTGGGCTTGACCGCGTGGTCTACCACAACAAGCTTGGTAGCCAGGGCGAGCGCAGCCGACGTGTGGCCGCTGTCGCGCACGCCATCGTCGAGCAACTGCGTCTGGCCACCGAGCCCTACACTGTCGAGGCCAAAGACGAGTTCGACGTGCTCGATTCCAAGGTGCAAGAGGCGGCGCGCCTGGCCAAGGCCGACCTGCTCACCGACATGGTTGGCGAGTTCCCCGAACTGCAGGGCGTCATGGGTGGCTACTACGCGCGCCACGAGGGTCTGCGCGATGGCGTCGCTATCGCCATCGAGGATCATTACAAGCCCCGTTTTGCGGGCGACGCGCTGCCGCGCAACCATACAGGCACTGTCTTGGCGTTGGCTGACAAGCTCGAGACACTGATCGGCTTGTTCGGTATCGGCGAGAAACCCACTGGCGACCGCGACCCGTTCGCGCTCCGTCGCCACGCGCTTGGCGTGATCCGTATCCTCATCGAGAAAAACCTGCCCTTGCAGCTGCCTGCAATGATCTCGGCAGCGCTGCCGGTCTTTGGCGAGCGGATTGGCGACCCGACCGATGCCTTGCTTGAGTTCTTTCACGACCGACTGGAAGTACTCCTGCGCGAGCAGGGTTACCGCGCGCAGGAGGTCGAGGCGGTGCTAGCCCTGCGGCCATCGCGTCTGGGCGATATCCCGCGCCGGCTCGAGGCGGTGCGCACCTTCGCCGCGTTACCCGAGGCCGCCGCGCTGGCCGCTGCCAACAAGCGCGTTGGCAACATATTGAAGAAGGCCGAAGCGGTGCCGGACCGTATCGAGCCTGCGCGTTTCGTCGAGGCCGCCGAGCGCGACCTGTTCGCGGCGCTCCAGGCCACGCTGCCAGAGGCGACACTGGCATTCGAGGGCGGTGACTACACCACGTCGCTTCGCGCATTGGCGGCGTTGCGCGCACCGGTCGACGCCTTCTTCGATGGCGTCATGGTCAACGCCGACGACGCGGCCCTGCGCGACAACCGGCTGGCGCTGCTGGGTCAGCTCCATGCGGCGATGAACCGCGTTGCCGAGTTGGGCCGGCTGGCAGCATGACGACCACGCGTCTGGTCATTCTCGACCGCGAGGGTGTCATCACCGAGTGCGCCACGCCGTTCATGCGCGGCCCGGAAGACTTCCGACCGATCCCCGGGGCATTCGAGGCGATCGCGCGGCTGAACCAGGCCGGTGTGCGTGTGGTGGTTGCGACCAACCAGGCTGGGGTTGGCCGCGGTCTCTTCGACATGACGCTGGTCAACACCATTCACGACCGCATGCATCGTGCTGCGCTGGCTGCCGGCGGGCGCATCGACGCGGTGTTCTATTGCCCGCACAGCGAAGAGGCGCACTGCGCTTGTCGCAAACCGCGCCCGGGTATGTTGGTACAGATCGCCGACCGTTTTGGACTGCGCTCGTTGATGGGGGTGCCGGCAGTGGGCGACAGCATCCGCGACTTGCAGGCGGCGGTCGGCGCTGGCTGTGCACCGATTCTGGTGCGCACTGGTAAAGGTCGCGAGACCGAGCAGGACCCAGACCTGCCGCGTGGCACCGTGATCTACGACAGTCTCGCCGATTTCACCGAGGCATGGCTCGCAGCGCCCCACTGATGCGCGCCTGGGCCGGTTCGCTGGTGTTCGCCGCTGGACAGACGCTGGTCACCGTGGCGTTCGCCTTTGCCGCGCTGCTGACGGCGCCGTTGCCGCTGATCGCACGTTACCGCTTCATCACCCTGTGGTGCCGCACAGTGGTGGCGATGGCGCGACTGCTGTGTGGTATCCGTGCGCGTGTGCACCGGGTTGCGCAAGGCGCTCAGCCAAGCGGCCCGGTGGTCTACCTGTCCCGCCACGAGTCGGCCTGGGAGACGCTGGCATTCAGCCAGCTCTTGCCACCACACGTGAATGTGGTGAAGCGTGAGCTGTTGCGCATCCCGTTCTTCGGCTGGGGGCTGGCGCTGCTGGCACCGATCGCCATCGATCGCGCCGCTGGTCGCGCTGCTTTGCGGCAGATGCTCGAGCAAGGACGTGACCGGGTGGCGCAGGGCTTTTCGGTGGTGATCTTCCCTGAAGGCACACGCAAGGCGCCGGGCGAGCGCGCCGATTTTTTCATCGGCGGGGCGTGGTTGGCTTGCCAACTGGGGGTACCGGTGGTTCCGGTGGCACACAACGCTGGGCGCTGCTGGGGTCGCGGCGCTATGCTCAAGCGTCCCGGCACGGTCGATGTTGTGGTCGGTCCGACCATCGATACCAGCGCAGGTGACGCCGCCGCCGTGAACGCGCAGGCCAAAGCCTGGATCGATGCCACTTGCGACCAGCTTGACGCTGCCCACCGCGGTTAAGCCCGGCGGCAGCAGCCTGTTGGCTGTCTTACACTAGGGCGGTTCGCAGTCATCAGGCGAAACATCCTTCCGAACAGATCATCGGAACAACAAGGGAGCAGGCATGCGCATCCTCCACACCATGCTTCGGGTCGGCGACCTCAAACGTTCGCTCGATTTTTACACTGGAGTGCTCGGCATGCAGGTGCTGCGCCAGGCCGACTATCCAGACGGACGCTTCACGCTTGCCTTCGTCGGTTTTGGCGATGAACACAGCACCGCGGTGCTCGAGCTCACCCACAACTGGGATACATCCTCGTATGACATCGGCACTGCCTACGGCCATATCGCCATCGAGGTCGACGATGCCTACGCTGCGTGCGAGGCAGTCGCCACCAAGGGCGGTAAGGTGGTGCGCCCGGCCGGACCGATGAAGCACGGAAAGACGGTGATCGCTTTCGTCGAGGACCCGGACGGCTACAAGATCGAGTTCATCCAGAAGGGCACCTGGGGCGGCCGCTAGGCCGGGCTGCCAGAAGCCAGCTTTCGCTGGCGCCAGGACAGGTCTATGCTGGCCACAGGACTGGCGCCACCAGAGCGCCGGCCGTGTGGAGGAGACCAGCCATGCAAGACCCCGGACGTTCGCCGAGTGGGTTCAACCTGACCCGCCTGTCGAGCCAGAGGCGTGCCAGTCTGGCGCGCAGACTGACCCCCGAGCAGGCCTACGTCATGCTCGATCATGGCACTGAGCGCCCGTTCTGCGGCGGACTTCTGCACGAGAAAGGTCATGGTGTGTTTGCTTGTCGCCTGTGCGGGCTGCCGTTGTTTCACAGCGAAGCCAAGTTTGATTCGGGCACCGGCTGGCCGAGCTTCTGGCGCGCGTTCGACGAGGCACATGTGCGCCGCGTGGAAGACCGCAGCCATGGGATGCTGCGTACCGAGATCCGCTGTATCCGCTGCGATGGGCACTTGGGGCATGTGTTCCCTGACGGACCGCCGCCAACTTACGAGCGTCACTGCCTGAACGGCGCGGCCCTGGAGTTCTTCACCGAAGGCAGCGAGATCCCGCAGTACGAGGCGGATTAGGGTGTCTCGGCCAGGCGGATGAAGTCAGCGGGGGCGAGGCGCTCGGCGCGTTGGCTGGGGTCGACTCCCGCTGCGATGATCTGCGCCTCGCTCAGCAGCGCCGAGAGCGCGTTGCGCAGCGTCTTGCGGCGCTGCCCAAAGGCGGCCGTGACCACTGAATCGAAGCGTGCCGGGTCGGCGATGTGGGGCGCATCGGCCCCCAGCGGTTGCAGAACCACCACCGCCGAGTCGACCTTGGGTGGCGGGTTGAAGGCGCCCGGCGGCACTGTGCACAGGCGATACATGTTGAACCGCACCTGCAGGCCGACCGACAGCCGGCCATAGGCTGCCGATCCCGGTTCGGCGATCATGCGGTCTACCACCTCCTTCTGCAGCATCAGCACCATGCGCTCGATGCGCGGCGCGAAATCGGCCAAATGGAAGAGCAGGGGTGTGGAGATGTTGTAGGGCAAGTTGCCGGCGACCTTGAAGCGCGCTCCGATCTGCGAAAAGTCAAAAGCCAGCGCATCGCTCCCATGCACTGTCAGCTTGGGCGCCAGTGCATGGGTCTGCCAGTGGGCAACGAGGTCGCGGTCGAGCTCGACCACCTGCAGATGGTCGAGGCGCTGCAGTAGGGGCAGGGTGAGCGCGCCCAGGCCCGGTCCGATCTCGACCATGACATCGCCCGGCTGCGGGTCGAGCGCGTCGACGATGCGGCCGATCACCCCGGCGCTGACCAGAAAGTGCTGGCCGAAGCGCTTGCGTGGAGTGTGTGTGGTCAACCCAGCTGCGCCAGTTGTCCGCGCAGCTTGTCCAGCGTCGCCTCGAAGCTCGCCAGGCGATCACGCTCTTGCTGCACCACGGCGGCCGGTGCGCGGTCGACGAAGCTGGCGTTGCCGAGCTTGGCCTGCGCTCGCGCGATCTCACCCTCGAGCCGGGCGATCTCTTTGGCCAATCGCGCTTTCTCGGCATCGATGTCGATCTCGACGCGCAGCATCAGGCGGAAGTCGCCCACCACCTGCACCGGAGCGGGCGACGCGGGCAGCGCATCACCGCTGGCCTCGACGCCGCTCAGGCGGGCCAGCGCGGCGGCATAGGGAGCGTAGGCGGCGACCGTGTCGCGGCAGCCAGCGACCAGCAGCGGCGCTTTCTCGGCGGGTGACAGGCCCATCTCGCCGCGCAGGCTGCGCACCGCATCGACCATCGCCTTGAGCCCGGCGACCCAGGCCTCGCTGGCGGTGTCGATCTTCTCTGGCTGCGCGACCGGGTAGGGTGCGGTGGCGATCGACTGCCCTTTGCCCAAGGCGCGGCCCGACAGCGGCGCGACCGTCTGCCAGAGCTCTTCGGTGATGAACGGGATGAGCGGGTGCGCCATGCGCAGCGTGGTCTCGAGCACGCGCAGCAGGGTGCGGCGGGTGGCGCGTTGCTGTTCCGGCGCGCCGGTCGCGATCTGAACCTTCGCCAGTTCCAGATACCAGTCGCAGTATTCGTCCCAGACGAAGCGATAAAGCGTCTGCGCCGCGAGGTCGAAGCGATACTCGCGCAGGTGGCGGTCCATGTCGGCCTCGGTACGCTGCAGCAGGCTGACGATCCAGCGGTCCGGCTGCGAGAAATGCAGGTAGCCGCCAGGGCCGCAGCCGCCATTTTCGGTAGAGGCCGCAGCAGCAGATTTGCTGCCGCACGCTTCCAGTCCGCAGTCTTGGCCTTCGGTGTTCATCAGCACGAAGCGCGTGGCGTTCCACAATTTGTTGCAGAAGTTGCGATAGCCCTCGCAACGCTGCATGTCGAACTTGATGTCACGGCCGGGGCTGGCCAGGCTGGCGAAGGTGAAGCGCAGCGCGTCCACGCCGAAGGCCGGGATGCCCTCGGGGAACTCCTTGCGCGTCTTCTTGGCGATGCTCTCGGCCTGTTTGGGGTTCATCAGGCCGGTGGTGCGCTTCTCGATCAGCGCGTCGAGTCCTATACCGTCGATCAGATCGATCGGGTCGAGCACATTCCCCTTCGATTTGCTCATCTTCTGACCCTCGGCATCCCGGATCAGGCCGTGCACATACACGTCGCGGAAGGGGATCTTGCCGGTCAGGTGCGTGGTCATCATGACCATCCGCGCGACCCAGAAGAAGATGATGTCGAAGCCGGTCACCAGCACCGCGGAGGGCAGGTAGCGGCTGAGCATCGGGTTGGCCGCGTCCTTTGCCGGGTCGCCGGTCCAGTCGAGCGTGGAGAAAGGCCACAGCGCCGACGAGTACCAGGTGTCCAGCACATCCTCGTCGCGGCGCAGTTCTCCGGTGTAGCCGTCGCGCTCGGCCATCTCGCGTGCCTCGGCGGCGTTGTGCGCCACCCAGGCGCGACCATCCGGTGAGTACCAGGCGGGGATCTGATGGCCCCACCAGAGCTGCCGCGAGATGCACCAGTCCTGGATGTTGTTGAGCCACTGGTTGTAGGTGTTGACCCAGTTCTCGGGCACAAAACGCACCTGCCCGTCGGCGACCACTTCGAGCGCCTTCTGGACGATGCTCTTGCCGTCGGCGCCCGCCTTGCTCATGGCGACGAACCACTGGTCGGTGAGCATCGGCTCGACGACCACGCCGGAGCGGTCGCCACGCGGCACCATCAGCTTGTGCGGTTTGACGCTCTCCAGCAGACCGGCGGCCTCCAGGTCCGCCACCACCTGCTTGCGTGCGGCGAAGCGCTCCATCCCGACCAGTCCTGAGGGCAGGGCGATGGCGTCCCTCGCGGCGCCTTCAGCGTCGTAGACCTGTGCCGTCGCCGGCACATTGCCCGCGAGGTCGAGGACGACGATGCGGTCGAGTCCGTGGCGCTGTCCGACAGCGTAGTCGTTGAAGTCGTGCGCCGGGGTGACCTTGACCACGCCAGTGCCGAACTCGCGGTCGACGTAATCGTCCGCGATGACCGGGATGCGCCGTCCGGTCAGCGGCAACTCGACCTCGCGGCCGATGAGCGCGGCGTAGCGTTCATCCTCCGGGTGCACCATCACAGCGACGTCGCCGAGCAGGGTCTCGGGCCGGGTGGTGGCCACCGTGAGCGCGTGCAGGCCCGCCACCGGGCCGCCGACCAGCGGGTAGCGGATGTGCCAGAGGTGGCCGTCCTCCTCCTCGCTGACCACCTCGAGGTCAGACACCGCGGTGCCGAGCTTGGGGTCCCAGTTGACCAGACGCTTGCCGCGGTAGATCAGGCCTTCGCGATAGAGCCGGACGAAGCTCTGCGTGACGATGGTCGACAGTCCGGTGTCCATGGTGAAGCGCTCGCGGTCCCAGTCGCACGAGGCGCCCAGACGGCGCATCTGGCGGGTGATGGTGCCGCCCGAGTAGTCCTTCCACTCCCACACGCGCTCAAGGAAGTTCTCGCGACCGACGTCATGTCGGCTCAAGCCTTTCGCCTCCAGCTGCCGCTCCACGACCATCTGCGTGGCGATGCCGGCGTGGTCGGTGCCGGGCTGCCACAGCACGTTGGCACCGCGCATGCGCTGCCAGCGTGTAAGCGCATCCATCAGCGTCTGGTTGAAGCCATGCCCCATGTGCAGGGTGCCGGTGACGTTCGGCGGCGGCAGCAGAATGCAAAAGTTGTCGCTGCGGGCCGGGTCGTTGCCGGCGGCAAAATAGCCGCTCTGTTCCCAGCGCGGATACCAGCGCTGCTCGATCTCGGCGGGTTCGAAACTCTTGGCGAGGGTCATGGCTAAGGGCAGGGTGCAGGCAAGCCCTCGAGTATAGCGGTCAGCCTGGCCTGTCGCCCTGACGCCGGTCGCGTCCCGCGTGCTCGTCACCTGACATGTCGTGGCTGGAGAGCGGATAGCCGCGGTCGCGATAGAACCGGTAGCGCTGGCGTCCGGCCTCGATACTTGCCGGATCGGCACCCACCAGCTCGAGCACCCGCCGGAAGCGGCTAAAGCAGCTCGGCACGGTATCCCCCAAGTTCAGCAGGATGTCCTCGTGCGGCGGCTGGTCAGCCCGGTGATCGATCAGTACAGGGGTCTGGGCCGCCAGCGGATGGTCGGTTTGGCAATGGGGTAAAAAACCCTCGACGGGTTGCTGCCACAGCTGCCTGTCAAGCTCTGCGCTGTGTGCTGCGTCGCGGGTCAGAACCCAGACGCGCTGGCCGTTGCGGCTGGCCTTCTGCGCCAGCGCAAATACCAGTCGCGCTGGGTCGGCAACGCCAGCGTAGAAATCGACGCGCGTCACTGGCCGGCGCGGCGGATCAGGAACTCGCTGAGCAGGGCCACCGGCCGCCCGGTGGCGCCCTTCTGCTTACCCGACACCCACGCAGTGCCGGCGATGTCCAGATGGGCCCAGCGCATCTTCCCGGCGAACTTGGCGAGGAAGCAGGCAGCGGTGACACTGCCGGCCGGCCGACCGCCGATATTGCCCATGTCAGCAAAGTTGCTCTTCAGCTGCTCGTGGTAGTCGCTCCACAACGGCATGCGCCAAGCGCGGTCCCAGGCGGCGTCGCCAGCGGCCAGCAGCTCCTTGGCGAGCCGTTCATCTTGGCTGTAGAGGCCGCTTGCCACATGGCCCAGCGCGATCACGCAAGCGCCGGTCAAGGTGGCGATGTCGACCGCCACTGCCGGCTTGATATGGCGTTCGGTGTAGGTCAGGGCATCGCACAGGATCAGCCGACCTTCGGCATCGGTGTTGAGGATCTCGATGGTCTGGCCGGACATGCTGGTGACGATGTCGCCCGGCTTGGTCGCCTTGCCGCCCGGCATGTTCTCGGTGGCAGGGATGACGCCGACCACATTCAATGGCAGCTCCAGCGTTGCCGCTGCATGCAGCGCGCCGAACACCGAGGCGGCTCCGCACATGTCGTACTTCATCTCGTCCATCTCGCCGGAGGGTTTGATCGAGATGCCGCCAGTGTCGAAGGTCACGCCCTTGCCGATCAGCGCCACCGGGGCCTCGGTCGGCTTGCCGCCGTTGTAGCGCATGACGATGAAGCGCGGCGGCTCGACGCTGCCGCGCGCCACCGAGAGGAAGGATCCCATGCCCATGGCCGCGATCTGCGTCTCGTCGAACACCTCGACCTGTAGACCGAGCTCGTTGCCCATCGCCACCGCCTGCTCGCCCAGATAGCGCGGCGTGCAGACATTGCCGGGCAGGTTACCGAGCGCCCGTGCGCGGTCGGCACCGGCGCCGATCGCGCGGCCTTCAGCGATGCCGCGCTCGGCGAGTTTGCGCTCGTTGGCGCTGCCCGCCCACACGGCCAGACGGGTCAGGCGTGGCGGATCGTCGCGCTTGCTCTTCAGGCTGTCCGGCCGGTGCCGTGCTGCGTGCAATTGCTGCACAAGAAGCGAGGTCTGCCAGCGCGCGTCGCGGCGCTTCGGCGCCATGCCATCGAGGCAAAAAACGGCGTCGCGGGCGGCGCTGCCGAGCACGCAGTCAATGCCGGCACGCACGGCGCGGATCCAGCCGCCCTCGTCGAGTTCGGCCGGTTTGCCCATCCCCACCGCAACGATGCGCGTGTCGCCGTTCGCCAGCAGCACTGCCTGTGCCTTGCGGCCGGTGACGTCACCGCGGCGGATGGCGGCGCGTAGCACCCCGTCATGCGCGGCATCGATAGCGCTGGCCGCCGGGCCGAGCCGCCCACCGGCGGCGACTGTGACGATCAGGCAGGCGCTCTTCAGAGAGCCGGGCTGCCCGGCCTTTATGCTAAATTCCATGGTCGGTTTCCGTAGTGAAAGGTGGGCGGTTGCGAGACGATGACGGGATTATCCCGATGCTGCGCCCGCAAGGTCAAAACGTCTGCCAGACGGCGACATCACGCGGGCCCAGCGCCTGCACTGTAGACCCCACCGGAGTGTTCGCGTGAGCCGGTTGTTCTGGCAGAAGTTACTGGGCGAATGCTCGGCGGCGGCGCTGGGCGTGTTCGCCGTCCTCTTTGCCATCATCGCTACGGCACAGGCCGTTCGCGTGCTGGGCCAAGCCGCCGCCGGGGCGTTGGCGCCGGATGCACTGCTCGCCGCATTGGCGTTTCAGGCACTCAGCCTGCTGCCGGTGGTTCTCGCCATCACCATCTTTGTTGCCGGCCTGATCGTCATCGGGCGTGCTTACCGTGATAGCGAGATGGTGGTCTGGCTGGCTTGCGGGCGGCCCTTGCACGCGTTTTTGGGGCCTTTGCTGGGCTTTGGTGTGCCATTTGTGGTGCTGGTCGCACTGCTGACCTTGTTTGTACGACCTTGGGCGATCAGCCGCAGCTATGACCTCGAGGCCGAGCTGCGTGCCCGCGACGAGATCACTGCCGTCGCCCCGGGCCAGTTCAAAGAGACGCGGGGCGGTGACCGCATCTACTTCGTCGAACGCTTTTCGGCCTTCACTCAGACCCTGGCCGGCGTATTCATCCACTCGGTGGAGCCAGGCGGATACAGCGTGACGGTGGCGCGCAATGGTGCTGTCGAGCGCGCGGCCAATGGCGACCGCTTCCTGGTGTTGACCGAGGGCAGCCGCTACGAGGCGCAGAGCGATTCGTCCGAATCGCGGGTGACCACGTTTGAGCGCTCCGAATTGCGCATCGAGCCCTACGAGAAGCAGGCGCGGCCAGGTTCGGCAAAGACCGCCAGTAGTGCAGAGCTGTGGCGTTCTGACAAGCCGGCCGACATCGCCGAGCTGCAGTGGCGTTTGCACCTGCCGCTGGCGGCCTTGCTGCTGTTGGCTTTGGCCCTGCCGCTGGGGTACGCCAACCCGCGCGGCGGGCGCTCTTACAACCTGCTGCTAGCGGTGCTCGTTTATGTGCTCTACAGCAACCTCTTGAGCATCAGCAATGCTTGGGTCGCCCAGGGACGCCTGGCGCCTTGGCCAGGCTTTTTCGCGGTGCACCTGCCACTGGCGGTGTGCGTGGCTGTGGCCTTGGCTTGGCAGGCAGGTTGGCTGCGGCGCTGGCTGGCGCGATGACGAGACTGCTCGCGCGAGAACTCAGCGGGCGCTTGTACAGCGCGGTGCTGCTGGTCGGCATCGCGCTGGTGGGACTGTTCGCTTTCTTCGACCTCATCAACCTGCTTGACTCGGGCCTCGACCGCAGCCTTGGGATCTGGCGGGTGCTCGGAATGACGCTGGTACTGGTGCCGGGCCATCTTTACGAGCTGTTTCCGGTGGCGGTGCTGATCGGCGGCTTGTTGGTGATGTCGCAGTTGGCGTCCTCGTCGGAATACACGGTCATGCGGACGGCGGGCGTATCCGTCGGCGGTATCGCCGCCATGTTATGGCGGCCGGCGCTCTTGTTTGCGTCGCTCGCTTTCGTCACCGGCGAATGGTTGGCTCCGGCGGGTGATCGTTTGGGGCGTGAGATTCGCTTGGGTAGCGAGCAGGTCGTTGCCAAACAGATGCGGCAGGGTTTTTGGCTGAAAGACGGCTACAACTTCGTCAATGTCTCTAGCGTGTTGCCGCAGGGCGAGTTGCTCGCGCCGGTGATTTTCGAGTTTGACGAGCGCGCTCGCTTGCAACGCGTGTTACGGGCTGCGTCGGCGCGCTACGACGAGGCCGGGGTGTGGAGCCTGCGAGATGCCACCGTGACACGTTTTGCAGGGGAGCGGTCGGGCGCCAGTGTCGAACGCACCGTGCAGGCCGAATTGCGTTGGGATACGCGGCTCGGTCCGGACATTCTGTCGGTTCTGGCGGTGTCGCCCGAGCGCATGTCGGTGTTCGAGCTGTGGCCCTATCTGCAGCATTTGCGCGACAACGCTCAGGACGCACTGCGCTACGAGATCGCGCTCTGGAGCAAGCTGATCTACCCGTTCGCGGTGCTGGTCATGTTGGTTCTAGCGCTGCCCTTTGCGCGGCTTTCGATCCGCGCTGGCGGCGTGATGCCAAAAGTGTTTGCGGGCATCTTGCTGGGTGTCGCCTTTCACTTTGCCTCAAGGGCGACGATCAATCTTGGTCAGCTCAATGCCTGGCAGCCGGTGGTGAGCGCTGCTTTGCCGACACTGGTGTTCCTGCTGATCGCCCTGGTCGCCATCTGGCGGATCGAGCGCGTGTAAGGGAGCGCGCTGACAGCTCAGCTGCGTGTCGCCGCGGGCAGATGGCCGACTCGGGTCCCAGCCAGCCGATCGTGGAGGAACAAGCGTTCGCGGTCGAGCAGCGCCCACATGATCGACGCCGGCAGCAGCAGCGCGGCCAGTATCCAGCGGGCCGAAGCGCGAAGCGGGCCTGGCAGTGCGCTGCCGCAAGATGTCGTGAGGTGCAGCCGCCAAGCGCGCATCGCCAGGGTCTGGCCAAAGCGGCTCCAGCACAGCACGAAATAACCTCCCACCACCAGCAGTAGCCAGAGCTGAAGCGAGACGCGGGCCACGCCGCTGACGCCATCGAGTCCGCCCGGTAGCCACAGCAGCGCCAGCAGGCTGCCGACCAGCAGCAGCGCCGCGACCACCAGCAGCTCGTAGGTCATGCACAGCAGCCGGCGCGTCATGCTGGCCGGCCGTAGGCCTGGCGGGACTCGTGACGGGAGGTCGCCCCCCCTGACGGCATCACTCATCGGGTGGCGGTGTGCCGGCATCGCGCCATTTGCGCCGCAGGGCCTCGCGCTCTTCAGGCGGTAGACGCCGCAGTGATTCGTAATTGCGCCGTGCTGCCTCGCGCTGCTCCGGGCTCATCTTTGCCCATTCGGCCAGCCTTGCGCGCATCCGCTCCTGCTCGACCGGCGGCAGGCTGTGGAACCGCTGCGCCTGCCGCACCAGGCGCTCGCGTTGCTGTGCGGGCAGCTTTTCCCATTGCGATTCGAATGGTCGCAGGACCGCTTGGTCGCCCGGCGACAGTCCGGCCCACGGCGTGGCCAGGGCCGAGCCGGCGTAAAGCAGCGCGCCAAGTCCGGCGGGGAGGAGGGCGGATGAACGAAGGGCCATAAAGCGTTTCCGGGGGGTGTTCCAACAGGGCGGTCGACAGCGGGCGGCAGCCGTATTCGTGGGTCGGGTTTACGGGCCGAACAGCCAATCGCCGCTGCGGGTCAGCGAGTCCTCGAGTTCCGGGTCGATCAGAGCGTAAACGGGCATGCTGTCGGCAAGCAAGTCGTCGTCGATGCTACCCGGCAACAGTCCGGCCGAATCCCAACTGATGACCGCCGCCAGGGCGATCACCGCTGCGGAGGGTGTCCAGTCGAACCAGTGTGCGGCGATCACCGGCGCGTGGCGTTGCGACCGCCCCAGAGCTGCGCGGCGCGCATGGGCCAGCCGCGCCATCACGGGCGGAGTGCAGGCGGCCTGCAGTGTGGCATCGAGCGCAATCAGAACGCACGCTGGTGCTTGCTGTTGTTCGGTATCGCTGGGCTTCATGTGTCGAGGCCTTTCGCACGGAGTGTTTCGGCTAGCGCCTGCGTTGCCCGCGAGCAGTGGGTCTTGACGCTGCCCTCGCTGCATTGCATGACGCGTGCCGTTTCGTTGATGTCGTGTCCTTCCCAATAACGCAGCAGAAAGGCCTGGCGTTGACGCAGCGGCAGGGCGGCGATGGCGTCGGCGATCAGCGCCAGTGTCTCGCGACTGGCGAACTCCGACTCCGCAGATGCGCCGTGGCTGTCGCTGTTAGCGATGCGGTCGAGAAAGCCGTCGTCGTCGCCGTCGTCGGCGTGCTGTCGTGGCAGCAAGGTCGACACCAGTGCGGTCCAGGTGTCGCGTACCTTCTGGCGACGAAAATGATCGCGAATCGTGTTTTGCAAGATGCGCTGAAACAGCAGCGGCCATTCCTCAGCGGGACGCTCGGCATACCGCTCGGCGAGCTTGAGCATGGAGTCCTGCACGATGTCCAGCGCCGTTTGCTCGTTGCGCACGGCGAAACGAGCGTGCAGGTAGGCCCGACGTTCGGCGGCGGCCAGAAAGGCGTTGAGGTCGGCGGCACTCACTGCGCGCTGGACAGTGTCCCGTGGTAGAGGTTCAGGGCTGACGGATGCTAGCAAACCCTGGCGAAAACCCTACTGATAGCTTGCCTTGACCGCCCTTGTCGCAGTTGTTAGTGTCACGGGTTCGCTGCCTTGCAGCACTCTTGCAACCTGAGACAGAGCCCCCCATGCAGTTGACTGGCGCCGAGATTGTTGTGCACTGCCTTCGTGAGGAAGGTGTCGAATACGTGTTCGGGTATCCGGGCGGCGCGGTACTCAACATCTACGACGAGATCTTCAAACAGGATGCGTTCCGGCACATCCTGGTGCGCCACGAGCAGGCGGCTGTGCACGCTGCCGATGCATATGCGCGCTCCACACTGAAGCCAGGCGTGTGCCTGGTGACGTCGGGCCCGGGCGTGACCAACGCCGTGACCGGCATCGCCACCGCCCACATGGACTCGATCCCGATGGTGGTGATCACCGGCCAGGTGCCGACGCACGCCATCGGCCAGGATGCGTTCCAGGAGTGCGACACGGTCGGCATCACCCGGCCCATCGTCAAACACAACTTCCTGGTCAAGGATGTCCGCGAGCTGGCCGAGACCATGAAGAAAGCCTTCTTCATCGCCACCACTGGCCGTCCGGGCGTGGTGTTGGTAGACATCCCGAAGGACGTTACGCAGCACACCTGCGAGTTCGCGTACCCGAAGCAGATCGAGATGCGTTCGTACAAGCCGGTGACCGCCGGTGATCCGGGCGAGATCGACCGCGCCGTCGAGCTGATCCTTTCGGCCAAGCGGCCGATGGTCTATGCCGGTGGCGGCACCATCCTGTCGGGCGCGTCGGAAAAGCTGGTCGAGCTGGTGCGTGGCACCGGTTACCCCTGCACCAACACACTGATGGGACTGGGCGCCTACCCGGCCACCGACAAGCAGTTCGTCGGCATGCTTGGCATGCACGGCACCTACGAAGCCAATATGGCGATGCAGCTGTGCGACGTCCTGATCGCCGTCGGTGCTCGCTTTGACGACCGCGTGATCGGCAACCCAAAGCATTTCTTCGACCCGAACCGCAAGATCATCCATATCGACATCGACCCTTCGAGCATCTCGAAGCGGGTCAAGGTCGACGTCGCGATCGTCGGCAATGTCGCCCATGTGCTGGATGCCATCAACAGCAAGCTGAAGGCCTCGAAGCAGAAGCCTGACGCCGAGGCGCTGCAGAACTGGTGGGGGCAGATCGAGCAGTGGCGAAGCCGCGACTGCCTGAAGTTCGACCGTGCCAGTCCCATCATCAAGCCCCAGGCGGTGGTGGAGAAGCTCTACGAGGTCACCAACGGTGACGCCTACATCACCTCGGACGTCGGCCAGCACCAGATGTGGGCCGCCCAGTTCTATAAGTTCGACAAGCCGCTGCGCTGGATCAACTCCGGTGGTCTGGGCACGATGGGTGTCGGCCTGCCTTATGCGATGGGGGTGCAGTTCGCGCACCCGGATGCAACGGTGGCTTGCGTCACTGGCGAGGCCAGCATCCAGATGTGTATCCAGGAACTCTCGACCTGCAAGCAGTATCACTTGCCGATCAAGATCGTTAGCTTGAACAACCGCTACATGGGCATGGTCCGGCAATGGCAGGAGTTCTTCTACGGCAACCGGTACTCCGAGTCGTACATGGACGCGCTGCCAGACTTCGTCAAGCTTGCCGAGAGCTTCGGTCATGTCGGCATGCTCATCGAGAAGCCTGAAGACATCGAGGGTGCCCTGCGCGAGGCCTTCAAGCTGAAGGACCGTCTGGTGTTCATGGACTTCCGTACCGACCAGACGGAGAACGTCTACCCGATGGTCCCCGGCGGTAAGGGTCTGTCAGAAATGATCCTGGTTTGAAGGACTCTGCCCACAGCATGCGTCACATCATCTCCCTCCTGATGGAAAACGAATCCGGCGCGCTTTCCCGCGTCGCTGGCCTGTTCTCGGCGCGCGGCTACAACATCGAGTCGTTGAATGTCGCACCGACGGAAGACCCGACTCTGTCGCGCATGACCATCGTTACCAGCGGTTCTGAAGACGTCATTGAGCAGATCACCAAGCAACTCGACAAGCTGGTCGACGTCGTGCAGATGGTCGATCTGACTGAAGGCGCACACATCGAGCGCGAGCTGATGCTGGTCAAAGTCGCCGCTCACGGGTCCGATCAGCGCGAAGAGATGAAGCGCATGGCGGACATCTTCCGTGGCCGCATCATCGATGTGACGGAAGACACCTACACCATCGAACTGACTGGCCCGGTGACCAAGCATGACGCCTTCATCGAGGCGATCGACCCGGCGGCGATCATCGAGACGGTGCGGACGGGCGCCTCGGGCCTGGGCCGTGGCCAGCGCATCCTGCGCGTCTAGGCCGTCAAAGGGGTGGGCGCTTGAGCGCTAAACGACCTTAAAAAAACTCTGCAAATGACTGAAAAGGATAGAAATGAAGGTCTTCTATGACAAGGACGCCGACCTCTCGCTGATCAAAGGCAAGAGCGTCACCATCGTCGGGTACGGCTCGCAGGGCCACGCACACGCCGCCAATCTCAAAGACTCGGGCGTCAAAGTCACTGTCGGCTTGCGTCGCGAGGGTTCGTCGTGGGCCAAGGCGGAGGGCGCCGGTCACACCGTCAAGGACATCGCCGATGCCGTGAAGGGCGCCGACGTGGTGATGGTGCTGTTGCCGGACGAGACCATGGCCGGCATCTACCATGCCGAGATCGCGCCCAACCTGAAGAAGGGGGCGGCGCTGGCCTTCGCCCACGGCTTCAACATCCACTACAACCAGATCGTCCCCAGCAAGGACATCGACGTCATCATGGTCGCACCGAAGGGCCCGGGCCACACGGTGCGCTCCGAGTACCTCAAGGGTGGCGGCGTGCCGTCACTGATCGCCGTCTATCAGGACGCATCGGGCAAGGCGCGTGACGTCGCGCTCTCGTACGCTGCGGCCAACGGCGGCACCAAGGGCGGCGTGATCGAGACCACCTTCCGCGAAGAGACCGAGACCGACCTGTTCGGCGAGCAGGCCGTGCTGTGCGGCGGCTGCGTCGAATTGATCAAGGCCGGCTTCGAGACCTTGGTCGAGGCGGGCTACGCGCCGGAGATGGCCTACTTCGAGTGCCTGCACGAGATGAAGTTGATCGTCGACCTGATGTACGAGGGCGGCATCGCCAACATGAACTACTCGATCTCGAACAATGCCGAGTACGGCGAATACGTCACCGGCCCGCAGGTCATCGGTACCGAGGCGCGCATCGCCATGGCCGAGGCGCTGCAGAACATCCAGAACGGTGAATACGCCAAGCGCTTCATCCTCGAGGGCCGCACCAACTACCCCGAGATGACCGCGCGTCGCCGCCTCAATGCCGAGCACCCGATCGAGCAGGTCGGTGCACAGTTGCGAGCCATGATGCCGTGGATCGCCAAGAACAAGCTGGTCGACCAGTCGAAGAACTGAGCCCGCTTGCCGCAGGCCTGGCCCATTGCGGGCCAGTCTGGTGGCCGCCCGCCAATACAGGAACTCGCGCATGACGCCCTGGCCGCATCCCATCCTGGCCCGCGAGGGCTGGCCTTTCATCGGCGGCTCGCTGCTGCTGGCTGGAGTCGTGCATGCCGTCTGGGGGGTCTGGGCGGGCCTGCCGTTCTGGATCTTGGCGCTGTTCGTCGTACAGTTCTTCCGCGACCCGCCGCGCCAGGCACCGGTAGGCGAGGGGCTGATCTTGGCACCGGCCGATGGCCGCATCGTCCGTGTGGTGCAGACCCAGGATCCCTACGCCGAGCGTCCGGCGTTGTTGATCAGTGTGTTCATGAACGTGTTCAATGTGCACTCGAACCGCGCCAGCGTGAGCGGGACGGTGCGCAGTGTGCAGTACTTTCCGGGCAGCTTCGTCAACGCCGACCTCGACAAGGCGTCGCTCGAGAACGAGCGTAACGCTGTGGTCATCGACACCCCGCGTGGCACGGTGACGCTGGTGCAGGTGGCCGGCCTCGTCGCTCGGCGAATCCTTTGTTACACGGCCAACGGCGACACGCTGCAGGCAGGCCAGCGCTACGGCTTCATCCGTTTTGGCTCGCGCGTTGACGTCTACCTTCCGCCCGACGCTGTACCGAAGGTGGTGATCGGTCAGACAGTGTCGGCCACCAGCACTGCGTTGGCGGAGTTCGCACCGCGATGAAGATCGAGCCGTCGCGACTGCGGCCCGACGGCAAGCCGTTCCGGCGCGGCATCTATCTGCTGCCCAACTTGATCACGACCGGCTCGCTGTTTGCCGGTTTCTACGCCATCGTCCAGGCGATGGGCGGGCGCTACGAGGCCGCTGCGGTGGCGATCCTAGTGGCCATGGTGCTTGACGGGCTCGATGGCCGCATTGCTCGGCTCACCCACACGCAGAGCGCTTTTGGTGCCGAATACGACAGTCTCTCGGACATGGTCAGCTTTGGCGTGGCGCCAGCCTTGGTGATGTACGTCTGGGCGCTGAAACCCATGGGTAAATTGGGCTGGGTGGCGGCATTCATCTACTGTGCGGGAGCTGCGTTGCGGCTGGCGCGTTTCAACACCCAAGTGGCCAGCAGCGACAAACGTTTCTTTGTCGGTTTGCCAAGTCCGGCAGCGGCAGCCTTGGTGGTCGGATTCCTTTGGTTGGTCGACGACTACTTTGGGATTCCCGGCCAAGACGTGCGCTGGCTGGCCTGGTTAGTGACGCTTGCCGCCGGCGTGCTGATGGTGAGCAACCTGCGCTACTACAGCTTCAAGGTCCATGTGCGGTTCAATGTACCGTTCACGGTGCTGCCCATTGCGGTCCTGGGTCTGCTGTTGATCTCGTACTACCCACCGATGGTGCTGTTCGCGCTGTTCCTCGTCTATGTGTTATCTGGCTTTTTGACGCCATGGATCCTGCGCCGCTGGCCGGCCCCCGAGGCGCAGCGCGACGTTGGGTGATTGGCAGCTCGGCATAGCGAAGGTATGCTTAGCACCGATGAACGCCTTCCGTTCCAGCACCTTGCGCTCGACCACCCGCCGTACGGCCGGGGGTCTGCTGCTGCGCCGCTTGGCGCACACTCTCTAAATCTCTTTCCGCCAGCCGTTTCGTCCGACCGCCCCGCCCGGCGGAGTGCGTCGCGCGCCCCTGTGCCCCGACCTCCGCCAGGCCCAGCCAGAGAATGACCATGACTGACCGTTTGTACATCTTCGACACCACTCTCCGCGACGGCGAGCAGAGCCCTGGTGCGGCCATGACCCGCGACGAGAAGGTGCGTATCGCCCGCCAGCTCGAGAAGCTGGGCGTCGACATCATCGAAGCTGGCTTTGCCGCGGCCAGCCCGGGTGATGCCGATGCCATCCGCGCCGTCGCCGAGGTGGTGAAGGATTCGACCGTCTGCTCGCTGGCGCGCGCCACCGAGCGGGACATCCAGGCCGCCGGTGACGCCATCGCGCCGGCGCCGCGCAAGCGCATCCACACCTTTATCGCGACCTCGCCGATCCACATGGAGAAGAAGCTGCGCATGCAGCCCGACCAGGTGGTCGAGGCCGCCATCGCAGCGGTGAGGTTCGCTCGCCAGTTCACCGACGATGTCGAGTTCTCGGCCGAGGACGCAGTGCGCTCCGACATGGACTTCCTCTGCCGCGTGTTCGAGGCGGTGATCAAGGCCGGTGCCAAGACCCTGAACGTGCCGGACACGGTCGGTTACAGCATCCCCAACCTCTGGGGAGAACGGGTCCGCCAGCTGATCGAGCGCGTCGAGGGCGCCGACACCGTGATCTGGTCGACGCATTGCCACAACGATCTCGGCATGGCGGTGGCCAACTCGCTGGCCGCGGTGCAGGCGGGGGCGCGTCAGGTCGAGTGCACCATCAACGGTCTCGGTGAACGCGCTGGCAATGCCTCGCTCGAGGAGATCGTCATGGCGGTCAAGGTGCGGCCGGACGTGTTCGGCTGTGATACGCGTATCGATACGCGGCAGATCGTGCCCTCGTCGAAGTTGGTCAGCCAGATCACGGGGTACCCGGTGCAGCCGAACAAGGCGGTGGTCGGAGCGAATGCCTTCGCGCACGAGTCCGGCATCCACCAGGACGGCGTGCTCAAGCACCGCGAGACTTACGAGATCATGAGCGCGGAGTCGGTCGGTTGGACCACCAACAAGCTCACCCTCGGCAAGCTCTCCGGCCGCAACGCCTTCCGCTCGCGGTTGGAGGAGTTGGGCATCCAGCTCGAGTCTGAAGAGGCGCTCAATGCGGCGTTCGCTCGCTTCAAGGAGCTCGCTGACAAGAAGCGCGAGATCTTCGACGAGGACTTGCAGGCACTGGTCTCCGACGAGGCGGTCACCCCCGAAGACGAGCATTTCAAGCTGGTCTCGCTGCGTGTGGCGTCGGAGACCGGCGAGACACCTCATGCCAGGGTGGTTCTGTCGGTGGGCGCCAACGAGCAGGCCAGCGACGCGCAGGGCGGCGGGCCGGTCGACGCCGCCTTTAAAGCAGTCGAGAAACTGGTCCAGAGCCAGAGCGAATTGTTGCTGTATTCGGTCAACAGCATCACCGCCGGCACCGACGCGCAGGGCGAGGTTACAGTGCGCCTGTCGAAAGCGGGGCGGGTGGTGAACGGCCAAGGGGCCGACACTGATATCGTCGTAGCGTCGGTCAAGGCTTATTTGTCCGCGCTCAACCGCCTGCACAGTGGCCCAGAACGGGCCCATCCACAAGTCTCGCCCTAGTAGCGGCGGGTCGCATCGTGGCAGACCGGTGCGGTGTTCAGCGGTGCGCTGGCTCCGTTTGTGACCAGCCACCGCCAAGCGCCCGGAACAGGTCTACCGTCGCCCCGAGTTCGGCATTGCGGCGGTCGAGCGCGTCCAGCTGCGCGGCGAGCAAGCTGCGCCGCGCATCGATCACCTCCAGCGCGCCGGTCAGCCCGGCGTCGAAGCGTCGCTGTGCCATCCGCAGCGTGTCGGCCAGTTCCTGCTGTCGACGCTCCTGCAGCAGTCGTGCTTCGCGTGCGGCGCGGCGGGCGTCCAGAGCGTCGCCGGTCTCGGCAAATGCGCGCTGCACGGTGCCGATGTAGGCCGCCTCGTTCTGGCGCTGGCGAGCCTCGGCCGAACGCACTCGGGCGGCGGTCTCACGCGCGCCGATGATCGGCTGCAGCAGGCTCAAACCCAGGCTCCACACCGTTGCGGGGCCCCCGATCAATTCACCGAATTCCCGGCTCTGGTAGCCGTAGCGGCCGGTCAGGCTCAGTTGCGGGAACCACGCTGCGCGGGCGGCGGCGATGTCAGCACTGGCTGCGGCTAGGCGGGCCTCGCCCTGCATCACATCGGGGCGTTGCAACAACAAGGTCGAAGGTAAACCCTCTGGAACCTCGGGCTGAGTCGGCAGTGCTTCGACACCGACGTCGAAGCCGATGATCGTGGCCGGCTGGGCTCCGCACAACACCGCCAGCGCGCGACGCGCCCGCCCCAGCGCCTCGTCGAGGTCGGTCAGGCGTACGGCAAAGGCGTCACGTTCGGCACGGTTTTGCAACAACTCGAAATCACCGATCAGGCCAGCATCGCGTTGGCGTTCCAGCAGAGCGATGGCCTCATCAGCGAGTTGCAGTGTGTCGGCCGTCAGGCCGCGTTGTTGGCTGAGCGTGCGTACCAGAAAGACGCTCTGTGCCACCTGTGCAGCGATGCTTGCCCCCGCGGCGCGGCGGGCCCAGGTCTCGGCCTGCAGGCGCAGTACGGCGCTACGTTCGGCCTGTCGTATACGGCCCCAGAGGTCCAGCTCGTAGGTGGCAGACAGGCCGATCTGGCGGTTGTCGGTGTAGACCGGCAGCCCCGGGAAACTGGTGCTGGTGCGTTCGCTGCGACGGTTGCGTGTTGCCGCCACGTCGAGGTCGAGGCTGGGCAACAGGCGCTGGTTAGCGATGCGGATCTGCTCTGCGGCCTCGTCGATGCGCGCCGCAGCGATGACCAGGTCGGTGTTGTTGTGAAGCGCTTGCTCGACCAGGCTATTCAGTTCGGCGTCGTTAAAGCGTAGCCACCAGCGCTCGAGGTCGCCGTAGTCGGCGGCACTGGCGGTCGGCGCGGGTAAGGTCAGGGTAGGGCGCAGACGTTCGGGTAGCAGGCTGCAGCCGGTCACGGCGGCTACCACGGCCATCAGGGCGAGCGTCCGTCCAGTGCGTCTAACAAGCTGCATTTTGCCGGCGCGCTGGGCGCCGCCGGTCTGCTCAAGCAGCAGGTGGGGGGCTGTCATGTCGGCCCCCGGCGACGTTCCAGCCAGCGCATCACCCAGACATAGAAGGTCGGCACGAAATAGATGGCGAGGAAGGTCGCCGCCAGCATGCCACCCAGTACGCCGGTGCCGGCCGACTGCCGTGCACCCGCGCCAGCCCCGGTCGACAGCGCCAGCGGGGCCACTCCCAGGATGAACGCCAGCGAGGTCATCAGGATCGGGCGGAAGCGCAGCCGCGCCGCCTCCAGTGCTGCTTCAGCGGCATCCAGCCCGGCGATGCTGCGCTGGTGGGCGAACTCGACGATGAGGATGGCGTTCTTCGCGGCCAGGCCCAGCAGCGTCACCAGCCCGATCTGGAAATAGATGTCGTTGGCCAGCGGCGGGATCGGCAGGCCGGTCAGGCCGAACAGGAAGTTGCGCAACTGCACCATCGCCAGCGCACCAAAGGTGCCGAACGGCAAGGCCAGCAGCACCGCCAGCGGCAGGCTCCAGCGCTCGTATTGCGCGGCGAGGATGAGGAACACCATGACCACCGCCAGTACCAGCGCCAGTGTGCCGGTGCCGCTGCTGCGCTTCTCCTGGTACGAGGCCCCGCTGAAGTCGATACTGAAGTCGGGTGGCAGGACCTGCTCGGCCAGCCGTTCCACTGCCGCCAAGGCCTCGCCGGTGCTCACCCCGGGGGCGCCCGCTCCCAGTACCCGCACCGACGGCAGGTTGTTGAAGCGGTTGACGGTATCTGGCCCGCTCGACGGCCTCACCCGTACCAGCGCCGACACCGGCACCATGGCGCCGCTGCTGCTCTGCACGAACACGCGACCGATGTCGTCGGGCGAACGCCGGTAGGGGGCGTCGGCTGACATCAGCACCTGCCAGGTGCGGCCGTATTTGTTGAAGTCGTTGACATAGAGGGTGCCCATGGTCGCCGACAGGGTGCGGAACAGGGCGTCGAGCGGCACGCCCAGCTGCATGGCGCGGTCGCGGTCGACCTCGATCTGCAGCTGCGGGGCGTTGGCGCGCCACAGCGTCTGCGCCAGGCCGATCTGCGGGTCGGCCTCGGCCGCTTGCAGGAACTGATCGGTGACCTCGGCCAGCCGCTTCACGCCGCCCTCGCCGCGGTTCTGGATGTTCACCTCGAAGCCGCCGGCCTGCCCCAGGCCGAAGATCGCCGGCGGGTTGAAGGCGATCGCCAGGGCCTCGCGGATGTCGCCGGTGTTCTCGTAGAAGTGTCCGACCATGGCGCCGCTGGGCAGGTCGCGCTGGTCCCATGGCACCTGGGTGACGAAGAGGGTGGCAGCGCTGTTGCTGTAGGTGCCGCCGAAGAAGTTGAAACCGGTGAAGGCGACCACATCCTGGTTGTACTCGTGTGTCTTCAGGCGATTGGCGATCTCGCCGACGACGCGGTCGGTGCGCTCGAGCGTGGCGCCGTCGGGCAGGAACACCGCGGCGATGTAGAAGCCCTGGTCCTCGCCGGGGACCAGTGCGTTGGGCGTCTGTTTCCATAGTGCGGCGGTCGCCAGCAGCATGGCGGCGAACAGGCCGGCAGCCAGCGCGCCACGGCGCAGCAATGCTGCTACACCACGACCATAGCGATCGGTGATCCCGGCGAACCAGCGGTTGAAGGCCCGCGCCGCGGCCGGGACGCGGTCCTCCTCGTGGCGGCGCAGGATCAGCGCGCACAGCGCCGGGCTGAGCGTGAGCGCCACCACCGACGAGATCACCACCGCGATCGACATGGCCACCGCGAACTGCCGGTACAACTCGCCAGCCAGACCGCCAAGGAACGCCACCGGCACGAACACCGCGACCAGCACCAGCGAGGTGGCGACGATCGGCCCGGTGACCTGCGTCATCGCCTTCACTGCGGCGTCGCGCGGCGACAAGCGCTCTTCGCGCATCACCCGCTCGACGTTCTCGAGCACGATGATGGCGTCGTCGACGACGATGCCGATGGAGAGCACCAGCCCGAACAGCGTCAGCGTATTGATGCTGTAGCCCAGCAGCAGCAGGCCGGCGAAGGTCCCGACCAGCGACACCGGCACGGCGAGCATCGGGATCAGCGTGGCGCGCCAGGTCTGCAGGAACAGCAACACCACCAGGAACACCAGCAGCATGGCCTCGAGCAGGGTCTGCACGACGCCGCGGATCGACACCTCGACGAAGCGCGTCGTATCGTAGGGCACGGTGACGGCGAGGCCCTCGGGGAAGCGTTGCTCCAGGCTGGCGACCGTCTCGCGCACGGCGCGGCCGACCTCCAGTGCGTTGGCGCCGGGCTGCAGGAACACACCGACCAGGGTCGCCGGCTTGCCGTTGATGCGGCCGATGAACTCGTAGTCGGCCGAGCCAAGCTCGACCCGCGCCACATCCCGCAGCCGCACCTGAGCGGTGGCGGCACCGCTGCGCACGATGATGTCCTCGAAGGCCTGCACATCGGCCAGACGGCCCTGGGTGGTGAGGGTGTAGACCAGCTCTTGCTCAGCCAGCGGCTGCTGCCCGACCTTGCCCGGCGCGAACTGCGCGTTCTGCGCGCGCACCGCTGCGATCACGGAATCCGGGCTGATGCCCAGGCTGGCCAGGCGGTCCGGTTTCAGCCAGATGCGCATGGCGTAGTTCTTGGCGCCAAAGATCTGCACGCCAGTGGTCCCCGGGATGCGCTTGAGCCGATCAAGGACGTTCAGCGTGACGTAGTTGCTGGTGTAGAGGTCATCGAAGCGCTCGTCCGGCGAGTAGAAGGCCAGCACCTGCAGGAAGCTCGACGAGCCCTTGTCGACAGTGACACCCTGCCGGCGAACCTCTTCCGGCAAGCGCGCCTCGACCTGCTTGACGCGGTTGTTGACGCTCAGTGCGGCGACGTCCGGGTCGGTGCCGATGTCGAAGGTCACCTGCAACTGCATGGCGCCGTTCGACCCGGAGTTGCTGCTCATGTAGAGCATGCCCTCGACGCCGTTGATGGCCGATTCGAGCGGCGCGGCGACAGTCGACTCCATCACCTCGGCCGAGGCCCCCGGGTACTGCGCAGTGACAGTGACCACCGGCGGTGCGATCTCGGGGTACTGCGCCACCGGCAGGCTGCGCATCGCTGCGAAACCGGCGATGAGGATCAGCAGCGACAAGACGGCCGCGAAGATCGGCCGGTCGATGAAGAAGCGCGAGAACATCCGGGCGGGGTCCGTGGCTGGTCGGCTGCCGTCAGGGCGCCGGCGGGGCGGAAGGCTCAGCGCCCAGCTGGACCTCCATGCCCGGCTTCAGGCGCATCACGCCGTCGGTGATGACCGGGTCGCCGACTTTCAGCCCGCTGCGGATCACCCACAGCCGGCCCTGCTGGCCGTCGCCAAGGTCGACCCATTCGCCGACCTCGACCGGCTGGGCACGGGCGCGCGGCACCTTGTCCTCGCCGCGGTCGAGCAGTAGTACCTGCTTGCCGCTGGGGCCCTCGAGCACGGCACGCTGTGGCACCACCACCGCCCGTGGGATGGTCGCGCCGGTCAGGCGCACCCGGACGAACTGCCCGGGGCGGATGCGCTGGTCGGCGTTGGGCAGGCTGATGCGGTATTCGAAGGCGCCAGTCTGCGGGTCGGCCGAGGGACTGCTGAAAGTGACACGCCCCGGCGCGGCGACGCGGCTGCCGTCGGCGAGCAGCACCTCGCCTTGCAGACCGTCGGGTGGCAGTCGCAGGCGACCGCTCTGGACATCGGCGGCGATCGCCGAGCGCTCGGCGTCGCCGACGCTGTACCGGATGTAGAGCGGGTCGACCTGCACCAGCGAGGCGAGCCGCTCGCGGTCCTGGGGGCCGACCAGTGCACCCTCGACCTTCTCGGCGGCGCCGACCAGCCCATCGACCGGGGCGGTGATCACCGCGTAATCGAGCTCCAGCCGCGCCTGGCGCAACTGCGCCTCGGCCTGGAGCACCCGCGCCTGTGCGGCGAGCAGCCCGGCGCGGGCGGTTTCGGCCGTCGACTGCGCGTCGTCGGCGGCCTTCTGGCCGATCACCCGATCGGCGGCCAGCGGTGCCAGACGGGTGGCCTCGCGCTCCGCCTGGTTGGCCTGTGCCTGCGCCTGGGCGACCTCGGCGCGAGCCTGCGCCAAGGCAGCCTCGGCGCTGGCGATGGCGGCGGCGAACGGTCGGGTGTCGAGCGTGAACAGGCGCTCGCCGGCACGCACCCGGCTGCCTTCGGTGAAATGACGACGTTCGATGTGGCCGGTGACACGGGCGATGATGTCGACCTCGCGCGAGCCCGCGGCCCGTGCCGGGTATTCGAACTGCACTGGTGCGTCGATCTGCTGGGCCGGACTGACACTGACCAGCGGTGGCGGCAATGCGTTAGTGCCGTTTGGCGCGGGTCCGCAAGCGACCAGGACAAGCAGAACCAGAATCAGGGCCGACAGGGCCCAGGGCGGGCCAAGACGAAGGCATGGGTCAGGGGGCATGGGCGGCCTGTTCTTGGGATCTGGCACCGGCACCGACCGGCGGACGTCAGGTTCTGGGTGGCGCCACAACCTGCCCGAGGATTATGCCACGCGTGTCAGGCCGGCATGACACGTGTCCACGCCAGTGCTGAACAAGTTGGCAGAACGCGCTTCTCGGGCAACCGGATTATTGGATGTCCAGCTTGACGATTGTTGCTGGGCTACCAGCAGGCAGCCACTGTGCAGGCTCCACCGACACCTTTGGCACCGTTGCTGCTCAGGCTCAGGGCGCATCCACAGCCGCTGTCCTTGGCTGCCTGGTTGGCCGAGGGCGTGGCGATCAGGGTGAATGTCTGCGCTTGCAGCGAGGCCGACACCGTGTAGTGGCCAGCCAGCTCGCTGGCGCAGGCCAAAGTCGGTGCGACAGCTGGATAGGCTAGCGCTGCCGGGTAGGCCCGCTCGAGTGCCAATGCATGCTCCGACAGGCAGGCGGCGGCTGCGGTGCGGCGACTTTTGGCGACGGCCGACGCATAGTTGGGCAGCGCAATCGCAGCGACGAGGCCAGCGATGGCCAGCACCACCAACAGTTCGATCAGGCTGAGTCCGGAGTCGGGTCGTCGCATGGCGGGCTGGTCAGGACAAGCACTGGCTCTGGTTGACACCGGGCACCTCGCTCCAGTGGATGCGGTTCGGCGCGCTGAACGAGCAGCCGAGGCTGATGCGAATCCCGAGTAGACCCAGGGCGAACAGGCAGGTCTCGGTGGCCTCATAGACGGTCTGCACACAAGCGCGGGCCGCGGGGGCGGCAGTTTCGGTGGCGAAGCCGCGTACGGTGTAGAAGTGTCGCGTCTCGCTGATCAACGAGGCGGACACCAGTGCCTGTTCGCTAATCCGCCGGATACGGTAATTGTCGCCAGCCGCGAACGAGGCAGCCGCCGGGTTGTTGCGTAAGACCACCTCGCCGGCCCGCACGCGACCTTCGGCAAGGTTCAGGATGCTCTGGTGGGCGCTGTACGCGCTGGTGATTTTGCGTTCGGTCAATGCTCCGCGCACCTGTGCCAGCACCAGCACCGATAACAGACCCAGCAGCAGCACGCTGGTCACCAGAGCGATGCCCGGTGCCGGCCGAGGTCTGCTGATTGGCCAGCGGTGCCTGCGCCTCATGCGCCCATCCCGATCGAGCGGCGCAGCGCGATCACCCTGGTGGCCTGGCGGGTCTGGCCGCTGCCGGCATCGAACTCGAGAGTCAGGCGGGCGGCGCGGATCGCCGCCCGGTTGCTGGCCGGAAGGGGGCCAAAGACGGTTTGGCCGACGAGCATGTATTCGACGCGCAGGCTGCGCACACCATCAGCCACCGCTCTGCAGCTGCGGAGCTGGGTGGTGCCGCTGGGACGCGTTTCGATCCGATACAGCGTGCCGCGTCGACCACCGCCGCAGCGTGAATCGACATTGTCGGCGCCGGCGACGTACCACTCGGTGGCGACCGTCTGATTGGGCAATGACGGGTTGCTCTGCAGCAGGTTCAGGTTCAACAGGCCACCGGTCTGGAAGCAGTTGCCGGCGTCGGTTCCGAACAGGCTCAGGCTGACCAGACCCAGTGCGGCGGCGTTGAGCAGGTCGAGGTTGAGGTTGCCACCGGTGGTCGCCGGCTGGGAAAAGAACCACACCGCGTAATCTCCGCTGACCGGGCTACTGCCCGCGGCGCCGTTGCTGCCTGCCACTCCTGCCAGAAGGGCGGGGTTGGTGCCAGCCGAGCAGCCGGTCATGCCAGCACGGCGGACATCATCTGCCATCTGGTTGAGGCCGACCTGTGCGGCTTCCACCTGTCGGGATAGTGTCTCGTTGGTCTGGCGCCCACTGCCAACCGCTGTCACCACGCTCAACGCACCCGCGACCAACACTCCGGAGATAGCCAGCGCGACCAGCAACTCGGCCGTACCAAAGCCCGAGGCGACAGGAACACCATCGGGTGCGGCAATGCCTTGATGCTGCTGGGCCGGGTTGCAATTTGCGGGGTGAGTCATGGCCTGACCAGGATCCTCCGGCTGACGCCTTGAGCGCCGGTAAAGCTCACCTCCAGCCCCGGCCGCCCGTTGACTGTGCGCTGTACGAAGCTCGGTGCGCTCCCCAGGGTGCCAGATGGGTCGACCAGCGCCGCTGAGCAGGTGCCGATACCTAGTCGTCCCAATTCGATGCAGGACTGAGCGGCGTGTAGCGCAGCAGCTTGCTGCCAGATGTCGCTTTGGGTCGACAGGGTTTGTCGTTGCAGCAGCGCGATACCCATGACCCCAATCGCCAGTACGGCTGCCGCAACCAGTGTCTCGACCAGGGTGAAGCCTGACACCTGACGCCAGCCGCATGGGTGTCGGCCGATGTGTCGGTTGATTGTGGAGCGATGGGGGGGCATGGGGGTTTGGAAATTCTCAGGAGACCCGCGGGATGCCGTCGGCCTCGACGCGGACGGTGCGCTGGTGGACGCCGCGGCTTAGGGTGACCTGCCAGGCGGCGGCGGTCGGCAGGCCGCTGTGCGCCAGCGTCAGGGTGCTTCCGGCGGAATTACAAGCGACCCGCCCTGTATGTTGATAGGTCTCGACCGCAGTGCCCCCACTGTTCACCGACCAACCCGCCCAGCTCGTCGCGCTACACGCCGCCAGCGTCAAGGTTGTCGTAGTGCGCGTCCGGATCGCGTGCGCGCGGGCCGACTGCACAGCACCGACCAGAAGCGATATCTCAGCTTCAACGGCGTTGCGGTCGGCGGCGTCCTTGAATCCAGGTGTGGCGATTGCTGCCAGAATGCCAACGATGCCGAGCACCACCAGCACTTCCAATAGGCCGATACCGCCGGTGGGGAGCCGGACCCGGCAGGGGGATTGGGTTGTCATGCGTCTAACAGCGGACATTTGAGTCATTTTCTGAAGTCTTGACTGAGTACATTTGCCATGTCTATCCGCCATCTGTCTGATGTTCTGGTCTCGCAGATCGCTGCCGGCGAAGTCGTCGAGCGGCCGGCGGCTGTGGTCAAGGAACTGGTCGAGAACAGTCTCGATGCCGGTGCCCGCAGCGTGACGGTACAGATCGAGGAGGGCGGGGTGCGGCGCGTCGTCGTCGCTGACGACGGCTCCGGCATCCCCGTCGACGAGCTGCCGCTGGCCCTGGCCCGCCACGCGACCAGCAAGATCGACGATTTGGCCGGGCTCGAGACGGTCGCCAGCCTGGGGTTCCGCGGCGAGGCGCTGGCCTCGGTCGGTTCGGTGGCACGGTTACGGCTGCTCAGTGCCACTGCCGACGCAGCCCACGCCTGGGAGATCGGCATGGAGGGTGGCGTATCGCAGCCGGTACGCCCTGCCGCGCACGCCGTGGGCACCACCGTCGAGGTCCGCGACCTGTTCTTCAACACGCCGGCCCGTCGCAAGTTTTTGAAGAGCCCGCCGACCGAGGCTGGCCACTGCGAGGCGGCGCTGCGACGTCTGGCGCTGGCGCATCCGCAGGTGGCGTTCGCTTGGAGCATCGATGGTCGGCAGCGTCAGGAGCTAGCCGCCCATGACCTGCCTCCCCGCGTGGCGGCGCTGTTGGGTCGCGAGTTTGCCGCGGCGGCGCTGGCGTTCGATCAGCGCGCTGGTGACGTCCGCGTGCATGGTTTTGCGCTGCCTCCCGGCAGCGACGCGGGCAAGGACCAGTACCTGTTCGTCAACGGCCGCTACATTCGTGACCGCATGCTCGCCCATGCGATCCGCGAGTGCTATCGCGACATGTTGCACGGCAGCCAGGCGCCGGCCTGTGTGTTGTTCCTTGAGCTCGACCCGGCGCGTGTCGATGTCAATGTGCACCCGACCAAGGCCGAGGTGCGCTTCCGTGAACCGCAGGCGATCTACCGGCTGGTGTATCACGCGATCCACCCCTTGTTGGCGCGACCTGTGGCTTCGTTCACTGGCGTGAGCGGAGGGCTGGATGGGGTGTCGGGTGGCTGGGCTGGTGGTGGCGCGGGT
Organism: uncultured Enterobacteriaceae bacterium; assembly: GCA_964524005.1. GTDB lineage: Bacteria > Pseudomonadota > Gammaproteobacteria > Burkholderiales > UBA3065 > UBA3065. Next base: position 22,726 of record CAZGBK010000011.1, on the reverse strand, counting down.
GGGCTCGATACGCTGAGCTGGGCGGGTGTGCCTGCGTCGGCGCAGCAGGCGGGTCTGCCCTTGCCCGCGGCGGAGCCGGCTGCCGGGCCCTGGGGGGGTGCGCATCCGTCCAGTGCGCCAGCCGCGCCAGTCGTTCCGCCGGGCGACTCGGCCCCGCCGCTAGGCTATGCGCTGGGGCTGCTGCACGGCGCCTACATCGTTGCCCAGAATGCCGACGGCCTGGTGGTGGTGGACATGCATGCCGCGCACGAACGCATCCTCTACGAGCGCTTGAAGTCGCAGATGGACGCGCGGGTCGAGAGCCAGACCCTGCTCGAACCGCTGGCGTTGACTGCCAGTGCCGAAGCCGTCTCGGTCGTGGACGGGCATGCCGACGAGCTCCGTGCATTGGGTGTCGACGTCGCGCCCCTGGGTCCGCAGCAACTGGCGGTGCGCGCGGTGCCGACCCTGTTGTCGCGCGCCGACCCACAGCGCTGGCTGCCTCGGCTGTTGCAGGAGTGGGCTGACTTCGGCCAGAGCGGCGCCCTGCAGGCCCGTCGCGACAGCTTTTTGGCGACCTGTGCCTGCCATGCCGCGGTGCGCGCCGGTCGCCAGCTCAGTGTTGCGGAGATGAACGCCCTGTTGCGCGAGCTCGAGCAGACCGAGCGCGGTGGGCACTGCAACCACGGCCGACCGACCTGGCGTGCGCTGCCACTGGCCGAGCTCGATGCCTTGTTTCTGCGCGGCCGATGAGTCACGACACGCGCACTGCTTCCGACACCCGGGTCGATGCGCTTGCGGTCATCGGCCCGACCGCCAGCGGCAAGAGCGCCTTGGCGCTCCAGCTCGCCCAGCATCTACCGGTCGAGCTGGTCAGTGTCGATTCGGCGCAGGTCTATCGCGGCATGGACATCGGTACCGCAAAGCCCAGCTCCGTCGAGCAGGCGAGCGTGCCGCATCACCTGATCGACCTGGTCGATCCGGATCAAGCCTATTCAGCCGGGCGTTTCGTTCGCGACGCGGTGGCGGCGGTGGCGGCGATCCGCGCTCGTGGGCGCATCCCGCTGCTGGTCGGCGGGACCATGCTCTACGTGCGCTCGCTGCTGCAGGGTATCGCCGAACTCCCGCAGGCCGATGCGTCACTGCGCGCCCGTATCGATGCGCTGATCGCCGAGCGTGGCGTGGCCGAGGCGCATGCCGAGCTGGGTCGACGTGATCCGGCGGCAGCGGCCCGCATCCGCCCGGCTGACCGCCAGCGTATCCAGCGCGGTCTGGAGTTGATCGAGCTTACCGGGCAGCCGTTGGCCGAGCTGTACGCCCGCCATGCCCGGCCGCCGGCCCTGCGCGCAGCGGTGTTGGCCCTGCTGCCCAGCGACCGCGCAGCCTTGTACGACGCCATCGACGCGCGCTTCGCCGGCATGTTGCAAGCGGGGCTGGTCGATGAGCTGCGCGACCTGCGTCAGCGCTTCGATCTGCGTAGCGAGCTGCCGTCGATGCGTGCGGTGGGCTATCGGCAGGCCTGGGCGTTTTTGCAAGGCGAGATCGATGCCGAGGGTCTGCTGCGTCAGGGTCAGGCCGCCAGCCGACATCTGGCAAAACGTCAGCTGACCTGGCTGCGCAGCCTACCGGTGGACACGGTATTGGGAGGGCCACCCTCGCAGGCGCTGCAGCCGGCGCTGGCGTGGGCCCGGGCAACTTGCAAGCGGTTGGCACCAGACTGATTCAGTGCCACTGACCGGGGTTCACATAGGCTTCCAGATCGACATGCGGCGGGCGGTCCGGCCCCAGACTGACAAAGCCTTGCCGGCGATTGTCGCCGGTGTCGCTGAACTCGAAGCTGAACATGCGGGCGATAGCTGGCCAGCCGCGGTCGCTGCGCACCACCCGCATGCGCCGCAGGGCGACGCTCTCGTCGAGCAGTTGCAGGCCCAGCCGGGTGGTCTGTTGGCGTGCCACGGTCAGCGCCATTTCGCGCGCCCGCTGGCCATCGAGCCACAAGACGAAGCCGCCGACCAGCGCGGCGATGACCAGCCAGGCCATCAGTCGCTAGCGGGCTCGACCTTCGGCCGGCGCAGCAGGGCCGGGATCTCGCCAGTCGCCCGCCGCCGCGCCGGTGCCGGTGGCAGACTGCGGCGCTGTTCGACGCCTTGGAAGGCACTGGCTGGCAGTGCCATCGGGTCGATCTGGGTCAGCGGGTCGCGCGGCGGCGGCCGGCTCGCCGCACCCCGCTGGGCGCGGTCGCCGGTCTCATTGCCGTGGGCAGAGCCAGCGCGCCGCTCGCGGTGCGGCCGGTCTCCCTCATCCCGGCGAGGGCGGCCTTCGCCGTGCGGCACCTCGATGCGCGGGATGCTCATCTTGAGGAGCTTCTCGATGTCGGCCAAATTGCGCGTCTCTTCCGGACTGACGAACGAGACTGCCTCGCCTGGGCAGCCGGCACGGCCGGTGCGGCCGATACGGTGCACGTAGTCTTCAGCGGCGCCCGGAAGGTCGAAGTTGATCACCATGGGCAGTTGCTCGATGTCGATCCCGCGAGCGGCCACGTCGGTGGCGACCAGCACTTTCAGAGTGCCGGCCTTGAACGCGTCGAGTGCCTTGATGCGTTCGCCCTGAGTCTTGTCGGAATGAATCGCCGCAGCCTCGATACCCTCGCGCACCAGGTACTGGGTCAGGCGGTTGGCGCCGATCTTGGTCCCGCAAAACACCAGGATCTGCGGCAACTGGCGCTGCCGCACGAGAGCGACCAAGGCGCCGCGCTTGCGGTCGGCGTCGATCTCGATGACCTGCTGGTTGACCAGCTCGGCTGGCGAGTTGCGCCGCGCCACCTCGACCGTGACCGGATCGCGCAGCAAAGAATCGGCGAGCTTGCGGATCTCTGGCGAGAAGGTCGCCGAGAAGAACAATGTCTGCCGCTGCTGCGGCACCTTGGCGACGATGGTGCGGATGTCGTCGATGAAGCCCATGTCGAGCATGCGGTCGGCCTCGTCGAGCACCAGGTGTTGCACCGTACCGAGGTTCACCAGCTTGCTTTTCATGTGGTCCATCAGCCGGCCTGGCGTGGCGACCAGGATCTCGACGCCTTTGCGGATGGCCTGGATCTGCGGGTCCATCGGCACGCCGCCGTAGATGGCGAAGACGCGCAGCGGCGTGTTGCGGGCGAAGCTGCGGATGCTCTCGTCGACCTGCAGGGCGAGTTCACGCGTCGGGGTGAGGATCAGCGCCCGCACCGGGTGCCGCGCCGGCGAGGCGCTGGAGTTGGCCAGTGGCAGCAGGCGCTGCAGGATGGGCAACGAGAAGGCGGCGGTCTTGCCGGTACCGGTCTGGGCGATGCCGACGATGTCGCGACCTTGTGCCGCAGCCGGGATCGCCTTGACCTGGATCGGGGTCGGGCTGACATACCCCAACGCATCCAGCGCGGACTGGATCAGCGGGTCGAGCCCGAGATCCTGGAAGCGCGGCTGCTCGGGTCCCGGACCGTCTGCGGTGTCGGTGGGGGCGGTGTCGTTCGTGACGGTATGGCTACTCATTCTGCGCGGACTATAGCACCGCCGACCCTGCCAACTGCAGAGGCGGTTGCCAGGCGCCGACAATCATGGTCGACAGGCGGTGCGCCGACACCGCAGAATGCCTTACAGACCACAAGGACAATGAGGGGGCACCATGCTGCATGGCGATCGCGACAACGAGGTCGAGATGCTCGGCCGCGAGATCGAGATACTGATGGCTGAGCGCGAGCGTTTGCTGCGTGTGGCCGGTGCCGCTGCGGCGTTCATCGGGCACTGCGGGCCCGACGCACTGCCGCAAGAGAGCTGGGAGTCGGCCGAGGCGCTGGCCGAAAACCTTAACGATTTGGGCGAGGACACGCTGCGCGAAGCGATCGACGCGGTGCGCGGTCAGGTGTCCGAGATCCAGGGCGCCACCCCCGACGAATGAGCTGCTGCGTCAGCAGACTCAGCTGATCAGCCGACAGCGGCGGCGCTTGCGGTAGAATCCGCCTTTACCCGCGCCGCGTCTTGTCATGACCAAATACGTCTTCGTCACTGGTGGTGTCGTGTCCTCGCTGGGCAAGGGCATCGCCGCCGCCTCGCTGGGTGCGATCCTCGAATCGCGCGGCATTCGGGTCACCCTGATCAAGCTCGATCCATACATCAATGTCGATCCGGGCACCATGAGCCCCTTCCAGCATGGGGAGGTGTTCGTCACCGAAGACGGTGCCGAGACCGATCTCGACCTCGGCCACTACGAGCGCTTCACCAGCGCCCGGATGAGCAAGCGCAACAACTTCACCACCGGCCAGATCTACGAGACGGTGATCAAGAAGGAGCGTCGGGGCGAATATTTAGGCCGTACTGTGCAAGTGATCCCGCACATCACCGACGAGATCAAGCTGCATGTCAAGCAAGGTGCCGAGGGCGCCGATGTGGCCATCGTCGAGGTCGGTGGCACAGTCGGCGACATCGAGTCGCTGCCGTTCCTCGAGGCGATCCGCCAGATGGGCATCGAGGAGGGCCGCCAGAACACCTGTTTCATCCACCTCACGCTGCTGCCCTATATCCCGACCGCCGGCGAGCTGAAGACCAAGCCGACCCAGCATTCGGTGAAGGAGCTGCGCGAGATCGGCATCCAGCCCGATGTGTTGCTCTGTCGCGCTGATCGCCCGGTGCCTGAGGAGGAGCGGCGCAAGATCGCGTTGTTCACCAACGTTCAGCCCGAGGCGGTGATCTCGGTGGTCGACGCGGACAGCATCTACAAGATCCCGGCCATGCTGCACGACCAGATGCTTGACGAGATCGTCTGCCACAAGCTCGACCTGCTCGCCCGCGCTGCTGACCTCTCGGTGTGGAAGGGCCTGGTCGATGCGCTTGAGCGGCCGCAGCATGGCGTCGACATTGCCTTCGTCGGCAAATATGTCGATCTCACCGAGAGCTACAAGTCGCTGATCGAGGCGCTGAATCACGCCGGCATGCATACTCGCTCGAAGGTGCACATCCACTACCTCGACTCGGAAGAGATCGAGCGCGATGGCACTGGCGCACTGGCCAAGATGGACGGGATCCTGGTGCCCGGCGGCTTTGGCAAGCGCGGCACCGAGGGCAAGATCGCCGCGATCCGCTACGCCCGCGAGCAGGGCATCCCGTATCTTGGCATCTGCCTGGGCATGCAGCTGGCGGTGGTCGAGTTCGCCCGCGATGTGGCTGGGATGGGCGCCGCACACTCGACCGAGTTCGACCCGCAAACGCCGTTCCCGGTGATCGGCCTGATCCACGAGTGGCTCGACCGCGAGGGCCGCGTCGAGCGCCGCGACGAAAGCTCGGACCTGGGCGGCACCATGCGACTAGGCGGCCAGGTTTGCGAGCTCGCCGAGGGCACCTTGGCGCGCAGTATCTATGGTTCGGGGCAGATCACCGAGCGCCACCGACACCGCTACGAGGTCAACAACACGCTGCTGGTGCAGCTTGAGGCCAAGGGCCTGCGTGTTGCCGGCCGGGCGCCGGGGACCGACCTGTGCGAGATGATCGAATTGCCGGATCATCCGTGGTTTGTCGCGTGCCAGTTCCACCCCGAGTTCACCTCCAATCCACGGACCGGCCATCCGCTGTTCATCGCCTACGTGCGGGCGGCACTGGCGCATCGGGCCGCCAAACACGGGAAGGCAGCATGAAGCTCTGTGGTTTTGACGTCGGGGCCGATCGCCCGATATTCCTCATTGCCGGCCCCTGCGTGGTCGAGTCGCGCGACATGGCGTTCGACACTGCCGGCCAGCTCAAGGAGATCTGCGCCGAGGTCGGTGTGCCCTTCATCTACAAATCGAGTTATGACAAGGCCAACCGCTCCAGTGGCAAGAGTTATCGCGGCCCGGGCATGGATCAGGGTCTGGCGATCCTGGCCGATGTGCGCGACGCGTTGGGCGTGCCGGTGCTGACCGATGTCCACACCGAAGCCGAGGTGCCCGAGGTGGCAAGTGTCGTCGATGTGCTGCAGACGCCGGCATTCCTGTGCCGCCAGACCGACTTCATCCACGCTGTCGCGGCCAGCGGCAAACCCGTCAATATCAAGAAGGGGCAGTTTCTGGCGCCGGGCGACATGCAACAGGTCGTGCTGAAGGCAAAAGAGGCCAACGACGGCGCCGACACCATCATGGTCTGCGAGCGCGGCGTGAGCTTTGGCTACAACAATCTGGTCTCAGACATGCGCAGCCTGGCGATCATGCGCGGCACCGGCTGCCCGGTGGTGTTCGACGCCACCCATAGCGTGCAGTTGCCCGGCGGCCAAGGCAGTAGCAGTGGCGGTCAGCGTGAGTTCGTGCCGGTGCTGGCTCGGGCGGCCGTGGCGGCGGGTATCGCCGGCCTGTTCATGGAGACCCACCCCGACCCAGCCAAGGCCCTGTCGGACGGACCCAACGCCTGGCCGCTACCGCGCATGAAAGCGCTGTTGAAGACGTTGAAGCTGCTTGATGACGCGGTCAAGGCGCAGGGATTCGCAGAATCGGAACTGCTCGCGGGCGGCGCCTGAGCCCGGTAATCGTAATAAAAAACTTTATGTTCTGAGGATAAGTCATTCATTATGAGCGCGATCGTTGATGTCATTGCCCGCGAGGTACTGGATTCGCGTGGTTTCCCCACGGTGGAGGCGGATGTCCTGTTGGAGTCTGGCGAGATGGGGCGCGCGGCGGTGCCCTCGGGCGCTTCAACCGGCACCAAGGAGGCCTTGGAACTGCGCGACGGCGACCGCGATCGCTACATGGGCAAGGGTGTATTGCAGGCGGTCGAGGCCGTCAATACCGAGATCTGCGAGGCGATCATCGGTCTTGATGCGTCCGAGCAAGCCTTCATCGACCAGACCCTGATCGACCTCGATGGCAGCGACAACAAAGGTCGCTTGGGCGCCAACGCGATCCTCGCGGTGTCTATGGCGGTTGCCAAGGCGGCTGCGGCCGAGGCCGGTCTGCCGCTGTACCGCTATTTGGGCGGCATGGGGGGGGTCACGCTGCCAGTGCCGCTGATGAACGTCATTAACGGCGGCGCGCACGCCGACAACAGCCTGGACCTGCAGGAGTTCATGATCGTGCCGCTTGGCGCGCCGACCTTCCGCGACGCGCTGCGCTATGGCGCCGAGGTGTTCCACACGCTGAAGAAGCTCCTGCATTCGAAGCAATTGGCGACGTCGGTCGGCGACGAGGGCGGGTTCGCCCCCAATCTGCCGGGCAACGAGGCGGCGTTGAGCTTGATCATGGAAGCGATCGAGGCGGCCGGCTACACCCCGGGTGTGGATATCGCCATCGGTCTGGACTGCGCCGCGTCCGAGTTCTACAAGGATGGCCACTATCATCTGGAGTCGGAGGGGCGTTCGCTCTCGTCTGTCGAGTTCGTCGACTACTTGGCGGACTGGTGCGAGCGTTACCCCATCGTCACCATCGAGGACGCCATGAGTGAGCACGACTGGGATGGCTGGAGCTTGCTGACCCAGCGTCTGGGTGCCAAGGTACAGCTGGTGGGCGATGACGTGTTCGTGACCAACCCGTCGATCCTCGCCGAGGGTATCGACAAGGGCATTGCCAACTCGATCCTGATCAAAGTGAACCAGATCGGTACGCTGTCCGAGACCTTTGCCGCTATCGACATGGCGCGTCGCAACGGCTACACGGCCGTGGTGTCGCACCGCTCCGGCGAGACCGAGGACACCACCATCGCCGACATCGCCGTGGCGACCAATGCTGGTCAGATCAAAACGGGCTCGTTGTCCCGCTCCGATCGGCTCGCCAAGTACAACCAGCTGTTGCGTATCGAAGAAGACCTGGGCGACGTCGCGGTTTACCTGGGACGCTCGGCCTTCCGTCAGCGCGGCTGACGCGACCGGTGCCGGGGCAGGCGATGCGGCTGGCCATCGTCGTACTGCTCGGGGTGTTTGCCGTGCTGCAGTACTCGCTGTGGTTCGGTAAGGGGGGCTGGCTGCGCATCTGGGGGCTTGAGCGCGAGATCGCCAGCCAGCAGGCGACGCAGAGTGAACTGCGGCGTAGCAACGCGATCGATCGTGCCGATGTTGACGACCTGCGCAGCGGGTTGGACGCGATCGAAGAGCGCGCCCGCCGCGAGATCGGCATGGTGCGCAAGGACGAGACCTTTTTTCAGTATCCGGCGACTCCGGCGGGCAGGGAGTCGCAAGCGGCCGAGCGGCAGGACGAACCTGATGTCGTCGAGCCGACAACCGGGGGCGAGTAGAGGGGCGGGACGACTGGTGCCGGCAATAGGAGTCGAACCTACGACCTTCGCATTACGAATGCGCTGCTCTACCAACTGAGCTATGCCGGCCCGTACTGCAGCGGCAGATTATACGGGCCGGTGCGAGCCCCGGCAAACCGCCAAGGCGTTCAGACCAGCGCGGCGGCGCGCGGACGATCGTCGTCCTGCGCGACCTTGCGGCCCCGCAAGGTCAGATCGATACGCTCGACTTCAAAGCCATCGGCGACTTGGTGGATCGGGAAATCCTTGATCGCGTCAAGCGGGATATCGTAGAGGGTATCAGTCTCGAGGTCGTGCAGATGCAGGTGCGGCTCGGTGTTCGGGTCGTACAGCGTGACACCGGCTTGCGAGATGACCGTCTGCAGCAGTTTCCGATCGACGAACAGGTTGAGCGTGTTGTAAACGGTGGCACGCGAGATGCGGGGGCGCATCTGGTTCACAAGCGCGAACACCTGTTCGGCCGACAGGTGCTCCCGCCGGCCGAGGATCAGCTCGGCGATGCGCACACGCGGGTTGGTGGTGTTAACGCCTAAACCTTTCAGGAGGCCGGAGATGGCCTCGGTACTGATCAACGGACCGTTCATGGTGTTGTCCTTTCTCGGGTGTCATCCAGACCGGACAATCTGGATGTAAATTATTAAGGACATTGGGAACCTAATCTGGCCCCATGTCAAGCGTCTGTCCACTATGACCGCCGATCAAGCGGGAATCAACTGTTTGGGGCAGTGTCCTCACGACAGCGAGCCAATGAGCGGTCGAGCTTGCGCTGCAACATCGCTTCGACTTCGGCTGTTTCGGCACCGCTAAACGCCGCCGCCACCAGCGCTGTGATCAGCACATCGCAGGCTTCCTCGACAACGTTCTCGCGTGGCAGCTGCCGCGTCCAGGTGCGGGCGAGTTCGCCCGCTTCCTCGGCGAGCTTGACCAGATTGTGGGCGGGGCTGTTGCCGGGGATGTCATGGGCGATGCGGTGGGCGGCGGCGAGCAGGTGGTCGACATTCATGGCGGGCGCTCGGGGTTGCAAACATGTGGTTGAGGGCGGTCCCCACGCGGTCCTGCTCTGCAGGTGCGGGTTGCAGCGAGTGTATCCTGTGACCATGGACGAGGCCTTTATCCGCGAACGCGCCGACGACTGGATCGCCCTGCGGCGCGATTTGCACGCCCACCCCGAGCTTGCTTTCGCCGAACAACGCACCAGCGATCTGGTCGCCCAGCGTCTGCAAGCGGCCGGCATGGACGTCCGACGGGGCTTTGCCGGAACTGGTGTGGTCGGACTGCTGGCTGGTCGCGCGCCCGGTCCGATGATCGGCCTGCGTGCCGACATGGATGCTTTGCCCTTGGATGAGGCCAACACGTTTGCTCACCGCTCGCGCCACGCCGGCCGCATGCATGCCTGCGGCCACGATGGGCATACGGCGATTCTGCTTGGCGCGGCCGAGACGCTGGCGCGGCTACCCGACTTCGCCGGCAGCGTCGCGTTCATCTTCCAGCCTGCCGAAGAGGGTGATGGTGGCGCCCGGCGGATGATCGACGAGGGATTGTTTGGCGAATTTCCCTGCGAAGAGGTCTACGCGTTACACAACTGGCCAGGGCTCGAGGCCGGGAGTTTTGCGATACACCGCGCCGCCGTGATGGCCAGCGCCGACCAGTTCGATATTGTGCTCGAGGGCGTCGGCGCCCACGCTGCCATGCCACACCAAGGCCGTGACCCGGTCACGGCGGCCGCGGCGCTGATCCAGACCCTGCAGACGCTGGTCAGTCGACGCACCGATCCCTTGGACGCAGCGGTGATCAGCGTCACCCGACTGCAGGCCGGCGAGGCCTACAACGTGATCCCGGCGCAGGTAACGATCGGCGGTACCGTGCGGGCGCTGGACAACGCTCGTCGGGATGCGATCGAGGACGAACTGCGCGCCGCCGCCGAGGGCATCGCCGCCGCACACGGCCTGCGTGCCAGGTTGGACTACCGGCGCGGCTACCCGGCCACGGTGAATCATGCCGCGCAGGCCGACTTGTGCCGCGCAGTGGCCGCCGAGCTGGTCGGGCCGGAGGCCGTCCGCACCGACCTGCCACCGTCGATGGGCGCCGAAGACTTCGCGTTCATGCTGCAGGCCAAACCGGGCTGCTACCTGTGGTTGGGCAATGGTCCGGGGCATGGTGGTTGCACCCTGCACAATCCACACTACGACTTCAACGACGCGGTACTGCCGCTGGGCGTACGCTTCTGGTGCGCGCTGGTGGTCCGGCGCCTGCCGATCCAGGTTTAAAGGCTTTGTGAGCGGTCTGGCGCCTTGTTGCCAGCTTGTTTGTCCGCGAGTCGGCGAGTCGCTGTTTGCTTGCCGAGCTCGACCCCCCACTGATCGAAAGGGTTGATGTCCCACACCACCGCTTGCGTGAACACCTTGTGCTCATAACAGGCCAGCAGGGCGCCTAGGCTGCGGGCGTTGATACACGGCACGGTGAGCAGACTACTAGGGCGCCCACCTGGCATGGCGCCGTGGGTGGACGGCGCGCCCGGCGCCTGCCCACCGTGGAACAGTACATCGGCCTGTGCCAGCGCGTTGGCATTGAGTGGCGTGCCGGCGTCGGTGGCGCTGATGACGATATCGCTCGGGATCACCAACGTGCCCTGCTGCAAAAGCTGCATGAAGGCGTGCTGTGCGTCGGGCCCGCTGCTGCCAAATATGACGCCGCCAGTGTCCCAGGCGACCGGCTCACCGCAGCGCGTGACGCGTTTGCCCAACGATTCCATCTCGAGTTGCTGCAGGTGCGCCGGCAGGTGACGTAGCGCGTGCGGGTAGGGCAGCACCGCGTGCGCTTGCAGGCCGTGGAAGTTGCGGTACCAGATCCCTAGCAGGCCCAACAGCAGCGGGAGGTTGGCGTAGGCTGGAGCGTTGGCGAAGTGGGTGTCGATGCTCTGGCCGCCAGCGTGCAGTTCGCCCAGCATCTCCGGCCCACAGGCGATCTGCAAGGCCAGCCCTACCGCCGAGCCAAGCGAGTAACGCCCGCCGATGCCTTCTGCCAGGTCCAGGCATTGTTCGCGCGGCACGCCCCAGGTTTGCGCGCGCTGGATTTGGCTGGTCACGGCAGCAAAGTGACTGACAGCGGCGCTGCTTGGCACACCGTTGGCAACCAGCCATTCGCGCGCACGTTCTGCATTGGCCATGGTTTCAGCGGTACTGAAGGTCTTCGAGCAGATCAAGAACATGGTCGAGGCAGCGTCGCAGCCACGTAGCACGCTGTCGAGCGCGGCGGGGTCGCTGGTGCTGACGCAATGCACTTGCGGACCATCGGCATGGTGCTGCAGGGCATCCAAAGCGAATCGCGGCCCCAGGCCCGAGCCGCCGATACCCAGGTTCACCACGTGTCGCGCCGCTTGGCCGCTGGCGCCGCGCCAGGCCCCGCTGCGCACAGCATCGGCAAAGGCGCTCTGCGCTGCCAGGCCGGCATCGAATCGGGGACGCAGGTCGTGCCCATCGACCCGCACCGGACCTGTGCCCCGCAGGGCGACATGCAGTGCCGGACGGCCTTCGCTCTGGTTGACCGGGTCGCCCCGCGCCATGCGCTCGAACTGCACCTGCACGCCGGCCTCATCGGCCAGCTCGACCAACAGGCCAAGGGTTTCGTCGGTCACCAAATGCCGCGACAGGTCGCCGACAAGCTCACCGGTGTCGATCAGCATCTCGCGCCTTGTCGCGCCATCGGGATGGCAGGCCCAGGCCCGATGGTGGGCCGACAGGCGCTGCCAGGCAGGGAGCTCGGTGGGGCGAGGCATGCCGCGAGTGTAGCCGAGCCGATGTCGGGGCAGCGCTCGCCGCGCTTTTGTACACTAACGACTGTTCTGAGGAGGACGCGATGAAGAAGATCGAAGCGGTCATCAAACCGTTCAAGCTCGACGAGGTACGCGAAGCGCTGGCAGCGATTGGCGTGTCGGGTCTGACCGTCACCGAGGTCAAGGGTTTTGGCCGACAAAAGGGCCACACCGAGCTCTACCGCGGCGCCGAGTATGTGGTCGATTTTTTGCCCAAGATCAAAGTTGAAGCGGTGCTTGCCGACGACTTGCTCGAGCGCGCCGTCGACACCATCCTGAAGGCTGCCCACACCGGCAAGATCGGCGACGGCAAGATCTTTATCATGCCGGTCGAGCATGTGGTGCGTATTCGCACGGGTGAGACCAACGAGTCGGCTATCTAGGCATGCCAGAGAGCCTCGCCGGCAAGCTGGTCGTCGCCATCTCGTCGCGGGCGCTGTTCGATTTCGAGGAAGAGAACCAGGTCTTCGAGGAACACGACGACCGCCGATACCGTGCTTTGCAGCTGGAGCGGCTGGACGTGCCGGCCAAGCCGGGTGTGGCGTTTTCTCTGGTGCACAAGCTGCTGGCATTCAATGACGCTGACACGCAGCGGGTCGAGGTGGTGATCCTGTCGCGCAACGACCCGGTCTCGGGCATGCGCGTGTTCCGCTCGGCGCAGCACTACGGGCTGAACATTCAGCGCGGCAGCTTTACGCGCGGCGAGCCACCGTGGCGCTATCTGCGTCCACTGAACGCCAACCTGTTCCTGTCGGCGCATCTGTCCGACGTTCGTTCGGCGCTCGACGCCGGTGTGCCGGCGGCACAGGTCTACCCACATTCAGCGCGTGCCACCGACGCCCACCCGAACGAGGTGCGGATCGCCTTCGACGGCGACGCGGTGCTGTTCTCGGACGAGGCCGAGCAGGTCTACCAAGCGCACGGGCTGGACGCCTTTCAGGCCCACGAGCGCGACAAGGCCTCGCTGCCACTCTCAGCCGGGCCGTTCAAGCCCCTGCTGGCCGCCTTGCACCGTCTGCAACGCGAGGGCACACCGGCCATGCGCATCCGCACCGCGCTGGTGACAGCGCGCAGCGCACCCGCGCACGAGCGGGCGATCCGTACATTGATGGATTGGGACGTCGAGGTCGACGAGGCGATGTTCCTCGGCGGCTTGGCCAAGGGCGATTTTCTGCGCGAGTTCGAGCCTGATTTCTTCTTTGACGACCAGGCTGGGCACTGCGAATCGGCCGCGCTGGCTGGGCCGGCTGGTCAGGTGCTGTTCGGGGTCCGCAACACCGGATCGGTCTAGCCGATCAGGCTCTCCATGTCGGCGGCCAGTTCGGCCAGCGGCGGCAGGTCTTCCAAGGGCAAGGATGGGTCGATACCCAGCGCGGCGACGGCCTCAGCTGGGAGCGCTGCCGCGCGTGCATCAGCAGCCAGCGCCAAGGCATCGCAACGTGCTGCCCATACGGCCAGACACACCACCGCTGCCATGCGGTCGCCGCCTGGCGCCTCGGCCAATCGCAAGGCGGCGACCAGCTGCTCGGGGAATTGCCAGCGGCTGGCCAATTCGGCGCCGACAGCGTGGAAATCGAAGCCGAACTCGCGCCGCTCAACCGCCGGTCGTTCGGGGCTGAAAGCGCCGCTGACGCGATCGACAAGCTGCATGCGCTCGGGCATGGCGGCGTGCATCACCAGCTGACCAATCGCGTGCATCATGCCGAGCGTGAAGGCGATTCCTCCGTCTTCGCCAGTGCGCGACGCCAACCAGCGGGCGGCTGCGGCCGTGCGCGCGCTGTAGCGCCAGAAGGCGGTGAGATCCAGCCCCGGGGCGGGTTTGGCGCTGCCGGCCAGACCCGAGCCGATCACGATGGCGCGGATGTTGTTAAAGCCCAGCAGCATCACCGCCTCGTCGACGCTGCCGATGCGCCTTGACACGCCATAGTGGGCGCAGTTGGCGGCGCGCAGCAGTTTGGCACTGAGCACCTGGTCGGCCTGCACCCTCGTGGCGATCTCGCTCACAGCGACGTCATCGCGGCCAAAACTGGCGATCAGTTCATGCACAACGCGCGGCACATTGGGCAAAGTCTGATTGTTGCGAAACAACGCTTCCATGCTCATGCGACCTCCCTCCCGGACGCTAGAGGTGGCGCCGGTATCTGTGCGTCATGGAAACGGCCGTTGCGGCACGAACTTGAGGCGTAGCGACGACATGTCGCCGGTGGGCCGTCCGGCTTGTTGTCAAGTCCCTGCCGGATCGAGCGTGGAAAAGCCTATTTGGCGGAATCAGTGCTGCAGAATCTGCCGCACTCGGTCACCACCCAGTCCATCGGTAAGTCGAGCGCGTGCGGCTGCACGTTATCGATACGTCCCAGTTCGTAGGCGATGCCCACCGCAATCGGTGTTGGTCGCATCGCCGCCAAGGTGCGGTCGAAGTGTCCCGCGCCATAACCGATGCGGTAGCCGCGCGCGTCGAAGCCGTTGCACGGTACCAGCAGCAGTGCCGGGGTCAGGTCGGGGCCTTCGCCAGGGAAGGGGATGCCGTAGCGGTCCAGTGGCATCTCGGCGTCGAGCCGCCAGCGGCGAAAGCGCATGGGGGTGCCGGTGGCGCCGACCACTGGCAGCGCTGCCCAGCGCAATGGGTCGGCGGCGAGCCAGTCGCGCACCACTGCGCGGGCATCGAATTCGCCTCGATACGGCCAGCAGAAGCCCAGCGAAGCTGGTGCCAGCTGTGCCAAGAGCGCGCGCAGATGTCGCTCAAGCTGTGTATCCGCAGCCTGGCGTCGGGCTGTGGACATGTTGGTGCGCGCCTCGATGAGCCGTAGGCGCAGAGCCTTGCGAGCGGCGCGCGCGGCGTCGATGTCGGCGGTCCCGTTGGCAGCAGCAGTCCGAGAGGTGTCGCTCATGGTTGGCGGTGGCTTATCGATCGTGGGCTAGATGGCTACATAACGTCGCAACGCCGCTCATCCAATCGGCAACTACAGCGCCGCGGCGATCTGCCGTACCAATGCCGGACCGCGGTAGATCAGGCCGGTATACAGCTGGACCAGGCTGGCCCCGGCTTGCAGCTTGGCGCGGGCATCGTCGGCGCTGCAGATACCGCCGACGCCAATGATCGGCAATGCGCCGTCGAGCCACCGTGCCAGCGCAGCCAAGCGCTCGGTGCTGCGTTCGAACAGCGGCCGGCCACTGAGCCCACCAGTCTGGTCGGCGTTCGGGTCTCCGGCGACTTCGGTGCGCGACAGCGTGGTGTTGGTGGCGATCACCGCATCGAAGCGGTGACGCACCAGCCGGTGGGCGATGTCCTCGAGTTGGGCGTTGTCGAGGTCGGGCGCGATCTTCAGCGCCAGCGGCACGTAGCGGCCATGGCGGTCGGCCAGTAAGGCCTGCTCGGCCTTCAACGCGGTCAGCAAAGTCTCGAGCTCATCGCCATGCTGCAGGCTGCGCAGGCCGCTGGTGTTGGGCGAGCTGATATTCACCGTGATGTAGCTGGCAAGTGGGTAGGCGGCTTCGAGCCCGATCAGGTAGTCATCGACGGCGTTCGCCAGCGGTGTGTCGGCGTTCTTGCCGATATTGACACCGAGCACGCCTTGCCACCGCGTTCTCGCCAGGTTCGCTTGCAGCGTGGCGAGGCCGTCGTTGTTGAAGCCGAGTCGGTTGATCAGACCTTCGTGCCGCGGCAGTCGGAACATCCGCGGCCGTGGGTTGCCGGGCTGCGGTCTGGGGGTGACAGTGCCGACCTCGATGAAACCAAAGCCTAGCGCCGCCAAGCCGTCGACATGTGCCGCATTCTTGTCGAGACCTGCCGCCAGACCGACGCGGTTGGGGAAGTCGATGCCCATGACCTGCGCGCTCCCACCTGGCGCTGGTGCCGGGTGTCGAACCAAACTGCCAAGCAGGTCGACGCCAGCCAAGGCGACATGGTGTGCCGCTTCGGGTTCGAGTGCGAACAGGACAGGCCGGAACAGAGCGTACGACGGAAGCAGGTTCATGGCCGCCGATTCTACTCGTGCAGTCGCTCGCGTCGTTGCGTTACCGGTATCCTTCCGTCATGGCCAACAGCCCGTCGCCCAAACCTCTCGAGACGCTGCCACCACGTTTGTTGGCGTTGGTGCGTGAGTCGGTCTGGCTGTTGTGGTTGGCGGTTGGCGTGTACCTCGCATTGAGTCTGCTTAGCCACGACGCCGGCGACCCATCGTGGTCCCACGCCGATGGCAGCGGCGCGGTCAGCAACCTTGGCGGGGTGTTTGGCGCTTGGGCGTCCGATGTCCTGTTCTACGTGCTCGGCGGTTCGGCCATTTGGTTGGTGGCCGCCACCGGGATCGCGCTGTGGCGCAGCTATTTCCGCTTGGTGCGCGGCCAGCCGGTTCATCGCAACTCCCGTAATCTGGCGTTGTTGGGGTTGCTGTTGCTGTTGCTGGGCAGCGCCGGCATCGAATCACTGCACCTGCGCGGCTTGACCGAGACTCTGCCAGCCGGGCCGGGCGGAGCCGTGGGCGATTTGCTTGGTAGCGGGCTTACCGCCGTGTTTGGCGACACTGGCGCGACCCTGCTGTTGCTGATTTGCGCTATGGCCGGCCTAAGCCTCCTGACCAGCCTGTCCTGGCTGGAGGTCGCCGAGCGGACCGGCGCCGGCGTGGAGTGGCTGGTGGTGGGTGCCTGGCGTGTCGCCAATGCCTGGATCGACCGTCGCGCTGGAGCACGTGCCACGGCGCGCCGCGATGCGCAGCTGGCCGAGGCCGTCGAGCGGACGCAGTCGCGTCCGCCGGTGCAGATCCATACCCCGGACCCGGATCCAGAGATCGAGGTCTCGGAGCGCATCGTCAAAGAAAAGCAGCGGCCGCTGTTCCGCGAACTGCCCGGCGACGGCCTGCCACCTTTGGCGCTGCTGGACGAAGCGACGACAACGGTCGACGCCCCCGACACCGAGACACTCGAATTCACTTCCCGCCTGATCGAGCATAAGTTGCGCGACTTTGGCGTCGAGGTGCGGGTGCTGGCGGCGTATCCGGGCCCAGTCATCACCCGTTACGAGATCGAGCCAGCGACCGGCGTAAAGGGCAGTCAGATCGTCAATCTGGTCAAGGACCTGTCGCGGGCCTTGTCAGTGAGCAGCATCCGGGTCGTCGAGACCATTCCGGGCAAGTCGTGCATGGGCTTGGAGATCCCGAATGTCAAGCGGCAGACCGTGCGCTTGTCCGAGGTCTTGTCCGCCAGTGTCTACGCCGACAGTGCTTCGCCGATCACGCTCGCCTTGGGCAAGGACATCGGTGGCGCACCGTCGGTGGCCGATCTTGCGCGCATGCCGCACCTGCTGGTCGCCGGCACCACCGGATCGGGCAAGTCGGTGGCGATCAATGCGATGATCTTGTCGCTGCTGTTCAAGGCGACGCCGGCCGAGGTGCGGCTGATCCTGGTCGATCCGAAGATGCTCGAGCTGTCGGTGTACGAGGGCATCCCCCACTTGCTGGCACCCGTGGTGACCGACATGAAGCAAGCGGCCCACGCACTGGCCTGGTGCACGGTCGAGATGGACCGGCGCTACCGGCTGATGAGTGCGCTGGGCGTGCGCAACCTGGCCGGATACAACACCAAGGTCGCCGAGGCGATCGAGGCCGGTCGCCCACTCACCGACCCGCTGGCGCAGGTGCTGAATCCGGACGAGCCGCCCCCCGTGCTCGAGCCGATGCCGCTGATCGTGGTGGTCATCGACGAGCTCGCCGACCTGATGATGGTGGTCGGCAAGAAGATCGAAGAACTGATCGCGCGGCTGGCGCAGAAGGCGCGCGCTGCCGGTATCCACCTGATCCTTGCCACCCAACGGCCGTCGGTCGACGTGATCACGGGCCTGATCAAGGCCAATGTGCCTACGCGGGTGGCATTTCAAGTGTCGAGCAAGATCGACAGCCGCACCATCCTTGACCAGATGGGTGCCGAGGCGCTGCTCGGCCAGGGGGATATGCTTTATCTGCCACCCGGTACTGGCCTGCCGGTGCGGGTGCATGGCGCATTTGTCGCCGACGACGAGGTGCACCGGGTGGTCGAGTTCTTGCGTCAGCAGGGCGAGCCCGACTACGTCGAGGGCATGCTCGATGGCGATGCCGGTGGCAGCGAATCGGAGGCTGGCGAGGGGGGTGCCAGCGACCTGGAAGCCGACCCGCTCTACGACGAGGCAGTGGCAGTGGTGCTGCGCACGCGCCGCGCCAGCATCTCGGCGGTGCAACGGCACTTGCGCATCGGCTACAACCGCGCTGCGCGCCTGATCGAGGCGATGGAAGCGGCCGGACTCGTGTCGCCGATGGAATCGAACGGCAACCGCACGGTGCTGGTGCGCGCGCCAGACTAGGCGGTTGGGCGTCTCACGCTCTAGACCAGCACCTCGTGTGCCGGCGGATGCGACAGGAAGCCCGCCGGACTGGCGCTGGCGCCATACGCTCCCGACTGGCCGATGGCGATGAGGTCGCCGACCTCGACCGCCGGCAGCTCAACTCCCTGCCCGAGAATGTCCAGTGGCGTACACAGCGGGCCGCAGATGTTCGCGCTGACGCTTGGTGCCGCGTTGACCGCCGTTGCCAGCCAGATCGGGAAGTTACGGCGCAGTACTTGGCCGAAGTTGCCCGAGGCGGCGAGATGCTGGTGCATGCCTCCATCGCAGAGCAGGTAGATCTGGCCGCGCGAGACCTTCTTGTCGATGACGCGGGTCAGGAACACGCCGGCCTCGCCAACCAGATAGCGGCCTAACTCGAGCACCAGCCGCAGACCAGGAAAGTCACGCACCGCCTGTTGCTGGATCGTGGCCAATGCGGCGCCGATCGGCGTCAGGTCGAGCCTGGTTTCGCCGGCGAAATACGGGATACCAAAGCCGCCACCAAGGTTGAACACCTGCGGCGCCGACGGCGCGTCGGCGGCCAGTTGCCTGCATAGCGCGTAGCTTTGCTGCAGCGCGCTCGCGATGTGTGTCGCGTTGAGGTTCTGCGAGCCGGCATAGATGTGGAAGCCGATGAACTCCACACCCTGTGGCCATGCCCGCAAGAGGGCCGGCACCTGTTCGGCGTCGACACCGAATGCTTGCGGCCCGCCGCCCATGCGCACGCTGGATTGGCGCAGTTCGAAGTCAGGGTTGATGCGCACCGCAGCCCGCGCCGGCAGCTGCTCGGCGCAGGCAATGCCCGCCAGTCGCGCAAGCTCGCCAGCGGATTCGACTTGGACGACGGCGCCACAAGCCGCTGCCGCGCGCAGCTCCGGGTCGCGTTTGGCTGGTCCGGCAAAGCCGATGTCCAGTCCGCCGTGGCCTGCAGCAATGGCAAGCGCAAGTTCGCGTTCCGACGCGACATCGAAGCCGTCGATCTGCTTGGCCAGGCAGTCCACCAGGGCCGGCATCGGGTTGGCCTTGATCGCGTAGTGCAAGCGAATGCCCGCGGGCAGGACGCTTCGTAGCAGGGCAACACGTTCGGCCACCGCCTGCCGGCTGATCGCATACAGCGGCGTGCCGCACTGCGCAGTGAGTTTGCTGGCCGGTACACCGCTCACCAGCAGCTCACCGGTGGGCGAACAGGGCAGGGCAGGTGCAGCGTGGCGCGGTGGTGTGGACGTGGCGGTCGGCGTGTCGGCTGGATTCATCACGAAGTCTTGGTCGGCTCGCTGGTGAGCAGGCTGGCGCGGATCGCCGGGCGGTCGAACTTACCATTTGCGTTGCGCGGCAGCACGCCGGGCCAGTAGATGATGCGCTGCGGCACCTGCCAGCTGGATAGCTTGCGTCGCAGGGCCGCGAGCAACCTCGTGTTTTCGGGGTCGGGCTCGTCTGGGGCGGCTCGAGAAGCGTCGTCCGCACCGGAACCGTCTGGCCCAGGCCCGAAGGATCGACCGGAATCAGCGTCGTCCGTTGTGCGCTCCACGACCAGGACGATCGCCTGCCCCAGCCGCGGGTCGGGCACCCCCAGCGCTACGCAGGTGGCCACGCCACAGGCAGCGGCAGCCGCTTCGACCTCGGTCGGGCTGACGCGGTAGCCAGAGGTCTTGATCTGCTCGTCGCGGCGGCCAACAAACCAAAGAATGCCGGCGTGGTCGGCGTACACGGTGTCGCCCGACCACACCGCCGCATCGCCATCTGGCCCCGGGCGAAAGCGCTCGGCGCTGCGCGCCGGGTCATTCCAGTAGCCGCGTGTGACCAGCGGACCCTGCTGTACCAGTTCGCCATGCTCGCCGACAGCACAGGCGCTACCGTCCGGGCGTAACACATGCAGCTTCGCGTTCGGGATCGCTATACCGATGGCTCCTAGACTTGTCGCCAAGTGTGCCCGGGGCAGCCAGCTGGCGCGGAAGGCTTCGGTCAGTCCGTACATCGGTATTGGCTGTGCCCGTGGCCAGCGGGCCTGCAGGGCCTGCCACTGTTCAGCACTCAGGTGACCGCCGGTGTTGGCAAAGAAGCGCAGGCTGGCGCCGCTGCCGGAGCTTGCCGCGAGTGCCAGCAGCTGTAGGTAGAGCGGCGGCACGGCTGTGATACCAGTGATCTGGTACTGGTCGATGGCGCGTTGAATGTCGGCCGCGAAGAGGTGCTCGAGCAACACCGCACAAGCGCCAGCGGCCCAAGCGCTGGTGATCTGCGAAAAGCCCGCGTCGAACGACAGCGGCAGAGCGACCAGCAGACGGTCGTCTTGCGAGAGCGCTTGAAACTGTGCCACCGACTGCGCGCCGGCGAGCAGATTGGCGTGACTCACCATCACACCCTTGGGTTGTCCCGTGCTGCCCGAGGTGTAAAGCAGGAGAGCGAGTTCGTCGCTATCGCGTTGCGCCGGCGCCGATGGCAGACCACGACCGGCATCGACCAGGCTAGCGAGGGCGGCGTCATCGTCAATGCTGATGACCTCGCAAGGCGTGTCGCCTGTCAGGGCTTGCAGGCGGCTGCTGTCGGTGCAGAGCAGGGCGGTGCCGCAGTCAAGCAGGGTGGCGCGCACCTGCGCCGGTCGTAGCGCGGGGTTGACCGGTACCGCCAGCAGTCCCGCGCGCATGGCGGCAAACAGCAAGGCAACGGTGTCGACACGTTTATCCAGCCATACGGCGACGCGTGTGCCGCGCAGTGGCAGGCGTGCTCGCAGCCCGGCCGCCAGTGCATCGACGCGCTGGTCAAGCGACGCAAAGGTGATGCCACCGCTCGCATCGACCAGTGCCGTGGTCGAGCCCCATCGCTGCGCTGCGGTGCGCAGCAGGGCGTCGGCAGAACGCCCATCGGCATGGTGATGCGCTGCACTGCACACGCGGCGAGACTCTCCCTATAATGGCCGCCCGCCCGGCGCTGCCCGGATCTTGGTCCGGTGCGTCGATCGCGCGCCATCGCCCGAGGACAGTGGAGTGGACATGCAGGAAGAATTGGCTCTGATTCTGGACGACGTGCTTGCTTTGAAGGGCCGGGCACGCGCCTTGACGGCCGATTCTCGGTTGTTAGGGGCGCTTCCCGAGCTGGATTCGATGGCGGTCATCGCTGTGCTGGAGGAGATCCAGCGCAAGTACGCCATCCAGATCGCCGACGACGATATCGACGGTCGCATGTTTGCCACCTTGGGCAGCTTGACCGACTTCGTGCGCGACAAGACCCGCCACTAGTGCGGGTTGGCTGCAGCGTCATTGTCCTCGACCATGTCGACGACAGTGCTGTGAATCTCGACCTCGAACCACTCCCAGAACATCTTCAGGGTGCGGTTTTGTGGCCAGGTCTCGGCATCATCCACCCAGCCCGACAGTTCGGCTTCAAAGATCTGGTTGGCGATCTCGTCGATGTAGGCGATGGCGTCCTCGGCCTCCTCAAATTCGGGGATCAGCAGGCTGGTGCAGTCTAGGCGCAGCTGGTCCAGGGTCAGGTCGACCTCGTAGCCGGGGGTGGTGCGGAGCCAGTCGAGGAAAGGCTGCCGTGGTTTGATGACGGCCAGGTGACGGTCGATGATGTACATGGATGGCGTGCGCTGAGATCTGCGGGGCTGCGATTATCGCATTGAAGCTGCGTCTTGCCTGCCCATCCTTGTCCGCGCCGCTACGGCCGCAGAGCGCGCCAGGGCCCGCTGCAGTTCGTCGTGGATCGCCGCATGCAGTTCGGGAGGGTCAAGCACCTCGACCTCGGCGCCGTGTCGCAAGATATCGCCGATCAGTTCGGGGGTGTCGCTGTAGGGGATCTCAAGCACGTACCTGCCATCATCTTCGAAATGGCCGCGTTGCCGCGAGTGCCAGCGTTCGGCGGCCACCCAGCGCGCCCGCTCGGCGCTGAAGCGCAGCTTAGCCCAGCGCACGTGAGAGCCCGAAAAGATGCCGTAGCCCGACCGGAAGAACGCATCCAGCGCTTTGTCGTCGACTTCGTGTGCTGCGACCCGCAGCCCCCGTACCGAGCGCATCCCGTCTAGCGCAAAGCTGCGCAGACCCTCGCGCAGGTGACACCAGGCGTCGAGGTACCAGTTCTGTCGATAGAACACCAGGCGCTGCGGAGAGACCTCGCGCTCGGTGACCGTGTCGGTGCCAAAGGCGTGATAGGTGAGCTGCAGACGCCGGCGCTCGAGAAGGGCCAGACCGACCTCGGGGAAACAGCGGTTGTGGGTCGGCCGGGCGCCGACCCCGCTGATGCAGATGCGACGTCGCAGTTCGTCCGAGTCGAGTCTGCCGCCACCGAGGATCGCATCGATGCGCGCCCGCAGCGGCTCGACGTGTCGCTGTAGCAGGCCGCCGTCGATGTGAA
>CAZGBK010000010.1:0-58667 GCA_964524005.1 uncultured Enterobacteriaceae bacterium | reverse complement strand
GGCAAGGAGAACAAGATCACCATCAAGGCGAACTCGGGCCTGAGCGAGGACGAGATCCAGAAGATGGTGCAGGACGCCGAAGCCAACGCCGCCGAGGACGCCAAGGTGCTGGCGCTGGCGCAGGCGCGCAACGCCGCCGACGCGCTGGTGCACTCGGTCAAGAAGACGCTGACCGAGGCCGGCGACAAGGTCTCGGCTGAGGACAAGAGCAAGATCGAGGCCGCCATCGCCGAGGTCGAGGAGGCGTTGAAGGGCAACGACAAAGACGCCATCGAGGCCAAGACCACTGCGCTGATGGAGGCTTCGCACAAGCTCGCCGAGCAAATGTATGCCGAGTCCGGCGCGGCAGCGGGCCAGGCGGGTGATGCCGCAGGCGGCAAGGACGACAGCGATGTCGTCGATGCTGAGTACACCGAGGTCAAGGACGACAAGAAGTAAGCCCGGCTGGGCCGCTTGACGGCCCGCCACCAAGGAGACGGTGCGGCAGACGATGGCAAAGCGCGATTACTACGATGTGCTCGGGGTGAACCGGGACGCGTCCGACGACGAGATCAAAAAGGCCTACCGCAAGCTGGCCATGAAGTACCACCCGGACCGAAACCCGGATAACGCAAAGGCCGAGGAGAGTTTCAAGGAGGCCAAAGAAGCCTACGAGGTGCTATCCGACGCTAGCAAACGCAACGCCTATGACCAGTTCGGCCATGCCGGAGTAGACGGCGCGTCAGGCGGCGGACCGCGTGGTGGCCCGGGCAACTTTGCCGACGCATTTGGTGACATCTTCGGCGACATCTTCGGCCAGGCCCGCGGTGGGCGGAGCAACGTCTATCGCGGCGCCGACTTGCGCTACAACCTCGAGATCACACTCGAACAGGCGGCACGTGGCACCGAGACGCAGCTGCGGGTGCCAACCATGGAGGAGTGCGGGACCTGCAGCGGCACCGGTGCCAAGCCCGGTACCGAGGTGGTCACCTGCGGCACATGTAAAGGCCATGGCCAAGTGCGCATGCAGCAGGGCTTTTTCAGCATCCAGCAGACCTGCCCGGTGTGCCATGGCAGTGGCAAGGAAATCAAAGACCCCTGCCGCACCTGCCACGGCGCTGGTCGTGTCAAAAGCCACAAGACACTGTCGGTGAAGATCCCGGCTGGCGTCGATGACGGCGACCGCATCCGTCTGTCAGGTGAAGGAGAGCACGGCGTCAATGGCGGCCCTGCCGGCGACCTCTATGTGGTCATCCACATCAAGGATCATCCTGTCTTCAAGCGTGACCACGACGATCTGCACTGCGAGATGCCCGTGTCGTTCACCACCGCCGCACTGGGTGGCGAGATCGAGATTCCGACGCTGGATGGCTCCGCACGCATCAAGATCCCAGCCGAGACGCAGAGCGGACAGGTGTTCCGCCTGCGCGGGAAGGGCATCAAGGGCGTTCGCAGCCACAGCACCGGCGACCTGATGTGTCACGTCATGGTGGAAACGCCAGTGAAGCTGACTGAGCGTCAGAAAGAACTGCTACGGGAGTTCGAATCGATCAGTGCGGGGGCGCCCGAGCGTCACAATCCACGCGCCCAGTCGTGGCTGGACAAGGTCCGCGACTTTTTTGGCAGCTAGCGGCTGGCGAGGTCGAGAGGCGGCAGTGTGACGCCCGCCGCCAGCGCAGCCGCCGGCGGTTGCTTTGAGTACGCGACGCGCACCCGCTTGTAGACCTTGCTGGTGGCGGGGTCGAGCATATTCGATACGCCGCGATACTCAAGCAGGCGCCGGGTGGCCGGGTCATAGAGCAGCTCGAGCGGGTCGACCAGCACCCGCAGCAATGAATCTGGCTCGACCCGCAACACCGCCGCCGGAGCCCCCTCGAAGCTCGTCTCGCCGGTCTTGCGGGCGCGAAACTTGTAGCTGTCCAGGTTACCAGCGACGACGAACTGGAACTGCAGCGTCTCGCCAGCAAGCAGCAGCGGTAGCTGGTCCTGTAGCAGATGGTTGAAGCCTGAATCAGCCGCCACCAGACCCTTGGGCATGGCCAGAGCCTTGATCTGCTCACCTTTCTCGCGTGTCACCTTGAGCAGATCGATGCGCTCGCCGACCCCCCGGATCGATTCAACATATCCCTGTCCGGGGATCTCGCTGCGGAACAGCGGCACACTGCGATTACCTCGATAGTCCAGCGTTTTGCGGGCGATCTGTTGGCCAGCCGGGTCGAAGTAGGTGATGGTCGAAGTCTGCACCCGGTCACCTGCCAGTTCTTGTTCGTGGATCTCGGTGTACAGATAACGGCCACTGTCGAGATCGGTCGCATATCCGTAAAAACGCTGTGTCCCGGCCTGAACCGGCGACGTGGCAAGCAGCAAGACCAGCGGGGCGAGAAGCGCCATCGCCACGCGGATGATCTGTATCAATGGGGTCAGCATCGTCACTCCTTCACCAGGCGCGGCTCGAACAGGATGTGCGTGACACCCCACTCGCGCCCTTGGTCAAAGCCGAAGAATTCGGCCACAGCCATGTAGAACATCCGCCAGCGCTGCACCCACAGTCGCCAGTCATCGCCGTAGGCCTGGCGGAATATCTGCTCGATCTGCGGCTTGGCCGCGTCCATACCCTGCAGCCAGTGCTCGCTGGTCTGCTGGTAGTGGCGGCCATCGACCCACCACTGGTCGACGATACGCAGGTCGTCCTGAAAGTGCGCCAGCAGGTGCTCGCTGGGCATGATTCCACCCAGGAAAAAGTACTGCGTCATCCAGTCGGTCTCGTCGCGCACCTCGTAAGGGTAGGACAGCGTCGGGTGGGCAAAGATGTGCACGAACAGCTTGCCGTCGTCTTTGAGCCAGCGGCGGATCTTGGCCAGCAACAAGCCATAGTTGCGCATGTGTTCGAACATCTCGATCGAGATGACGCGGTCGAAGCCGCCACCGAGTTGCTCCGCAGTGAAATCGAAATCGACGACATTGCCAGTGTGGATGGTCAAGTTGCCAAAGCCGCGCTCGCGCGCCCGACTGGTGATGAACTCGCGCTGCCCATGCGAATTCGACAACCCGACGATCTGGCTGTTCGGATAGCGCTCGGCCAGCCACAGTGACAGCGACCCCCAGCCACAGCCAAGATCAAGGATGCGCATGCCGTCCTTGAGCTGCGCGCGCTCGGCGTAGATCGCCAGCATCGCCTCTTCGGCTTGCGCCAGCGTCTCGCGACCGGTCTCGTACCAGCAGCAGCTGTATTTCAGGCGCGGCCCCAGATGCGCGTGGAAGAACGCCGCCGGCACCTCGTAGTGCTGCACGTTGGCGTCCTGCGTATTCACCGCGATGGGGCTAGCGTGCAGCTGCGCGAGCCAGTCACGGAACTGCGCGCTGCGCAGGTGCGGCCAGCGCGCGGCGGGCTCGTCGAGGCGCTCACGCATCATTCGGCGCATGCCAAACCGCAGCAACCAGTCGGGAAGCAGGCCACGCTCGGCTATTTGAATCATGGACATCGATGGAGCCTCGAGTGTGCGGGCGAACGACAGGCCCTGAACGGGGGAGATTCTAGCCGCGTGGCGCAGCTCGTCTCATCCACGACGCGGCGGCAACGGGATAAAGGCGCTGGTGCGGCGCATGTAGTCGGCATAACCAGGTTTGCGCTGCACTAGGCCAGCCTCGAGGATGGGCAGGCCAGACATCTTCAGCAACAGGAAGGCCATCACCGCCGGCGCGACCAGAGCCAGCCACCACAGCCCGGCACCCCAGGCCAGCGGAACGTAGGCCAACCAGTGCAGGGTCTCGAAAAAGTAATTGGGATGGCGCGACCAGCCCCACAGCCCTTGGTCGCATACTTGCCCGCGATTGGCCGGTTCGCGGCGGAAGGCCTCGAGCTGGGCGTCGGCCACCGCCTCGCCCAGCATAGCTGCGAGCCAGATCAGTACGGCGGCGGCGAAGGCCCACAGTGCCGGCGTATCGGTGCGCTGCACCGGCAGCAAGAAAGCACTGGCGGCGAGGATCAGAGTGAAGATGTTCTGAAACTGGAAGAAGAACCACATGTTGCGGTCGGCGCTCGCACCCCAGCGGGCGCGGAAGCCAGCGTAGCGCCAGTCTTCGGCGGCCCCCCAATTGCGCACCCAGAGATGCAGGCCAAGACGCAAGCCCCATAGACCACCGAGCAACCCGACCGCCCAGCGGGTGGCAGCATCGCCGTCGGCGGTGCCGGCGAACCAGACCGCCAGACCGCCCAGGCTCCAAGCCCAGATCGCGTCAACAATGCCTGCGTTGCGGGTTTTCAACTGCAGCAGCCAGGCGATGGTCTTGGCGATGACGACGATACCGATGGCGCCGATGAGGGCTGTGCTGGGGGACATGGTGTGCTGGGCTTGGCCGGGACAGCCGAGAGACTACCCGAGCCGATGTCGGTTCCGTGTGAAAGCCGTAGCGGGCTGTGTGGGCCGCGAGGTGGACGCGCGAGAGGCAGAAATGCAAAGACCCGGCCTGGGCCGGGTCTTCAGGTCTGTCTGCGCCAAGGATCAACAGAGACCCAGCCCCGTGCAGGTGCCGGTCTTGGCCCAAGTGAGCGCAACGGCTCCGTTGACCTGTGGTGTGGGAGTCAAGATGTAGGTTGCGCTGTCAACCACAGCAGTACCCGTGGCCGTGATCACACCGTCCGCAACAGCGACTGATTGCACCACCCCTGCGGTCTGCGGCGCAGCAGGAATACCGTTCAGTGCGTTGGTGCAGCCGGTGATGGTGTTCGTCTCAGCAAAACACACCTCAACCGCCAACTTGAATGGTGCTGTCGCCGAGACCACTTCGCTGAATTTGGCCTTCTTCGTATACGTCTGGTACTGCGGCACGGCGATCGCCGCCAAGATGCCGACGATGGCGATGACAATAAGCAATTCGATGAGCGTAAAACCTCGTTGCATGCGATGACACTCCTTCAAGAGAGACGCCGGGGGACGGTAGACGGTCACACCCCACGACACCGTCATCGGCACGGGTGAAGCAACCTTGAACGCAGTCTAGTCGGGCCGCGCAAAGGGTCGCA
The DNA here is from genome assembly GCA_964524005.1 of uncultured Enterobacteriaceae bacterium. GTDB lineage: Bacteria > Pseudomonadota > Gammaproteobacteria > Burkholderiales > UBA3065 > UBA3065. The sequence goes on along the minus strand of CAZGBK010000010.1, from coordinate 53,665 downwards.
TCGGTCAATTGAACGACTATTGACGCATCGCAAACCCGGCGCCCGACACACACCGCTGGTCGCGCAAACCGGCCTGGACGGCACCGGTCTCTCAAGCGACCGGCTTGCCCCAAGCACCGGCGTAGAAGGTCTGCCCCAAAGGTTTACGTTCACGTGCGGCGGACTCGCGTTCGCGCAGGTCGTCCGGCAGCACGGCGTTGTCGCCCAGATAACCGACCGCGATCACGGCAAAGATCGGCACCTCGGCCGGGATGTCGAAGGCGGCGCGCGTCTTCGCGTCGTCAAAACCGCCCATCTGGTGCGTGCTCATCCCCATGGCGTTGGCCTGCAGGCACAGCGATACCGCCGCAGCGCCAGTGTCGTAACCGGCCCAGCGATTGTCCGAACCGTTGTGGCCGAACTTCGGGTCAGCGCAGACCACCACCAGCAGTGGTGCGTTGCAGGCCCAGCCGGCATTGAACGGCACCAGGCAGTCCAGCGCACGCTGCCAAGCCGCGGCGTCGCTGGCCTTGTCGCACACCACAAAGCGCCATGGCTGATCGCCGTAGCACGACGGCGACCAACGCGCCGCCTCGAGCAGGGCGGTGACCTGGTCGCGTGTGAGCAGTCGCTTGGCGTCGAAGGCGCGGCCGCTCCAGCGGCTGGCGATGAGGTCGTGGATGGGGGCAGAGGTGCTGGCGTGCTTCAGGCTCATAAGGTCTCCGATCGATGGGGGACATGCGTCAGGGTGCTCTGATGCAGCCACAGCGAAGACGTTCCCCAAGCCTACCGGTTCTGCTCAAAACATCCTGCGGCCGGTCTTGAAAGCCCCGCTCGCTGTCCCCATGTCGGGATCATCGTAAGCAAACCGGCGAGGATTGCATGTCCGACCTAAAGGAAACGCTGGGCTTTCAGGCCGAGGTCCAGCAACTGCTGCACCTGATGGTGCATTCGCTCTACAGCAACAAAGAGATCGTCTTGCGCGAGCTCACCAGCAACGCGTCGGACGCTTGCGACAAGCTGCGCTTCGAATCGCTGGCCGATGCGAGCCTGCTCGAGTCCGACCCCGACCTGCAGATCCGCGTGAGCTTCGACACCGCCGCGCGCACTGTGACCATCGCCGACAACGGCATCGGCATGAGCCGCCAGGAGGCCATCGAGCATCTGGGCACCATCGCCAAGTCGGGCACGCGCGAGTTCTTTGCCAAGCTCACCGGCGATGCCAAACAAGATGCCAGCCTCATCGGTCAGTTCGGCGTCGGCTTCTACTCCTCGTTCATCGTCGCCGACCGCGTCACGGTGCGTTCGCGCCGCGCTGGGCTGCCTGCGGACCAAGGCGTGGAATGGGTGTCGGACGGCAGCGGCGAGTTCACCGTCGAGACCATCAGCAAGCCCTCGCGCGGTACCGAGGTCATCCTCCACCTGAAGGACGGCGAGGACGAGTTCCTCTCCGGCTGGAAGCTGCGGGAAGTGCTGCGCCGTTACGCCGACCACATCCAGATGCCCATCTTCATGGACAAGGAAGCTTGGGACGAAGAGTCCAAGGGCATGAAGGCCACCGGCGAGCGAGAGCAGGTCAACGAGGGCACGGCGCTGTGGACCCGCCCCAAGGCCGACATCACCGACGAGCAGTACGCCGAGTTCTACAAGCACGTCGCGCACGACTTCGAGGCGCCGCTCGGGCACGTCCACGCCCGCGTCGAGGGCCGGCAGGACTACACGGTGTTGTTGTATGTGCCGGGCCGTGCACCCTTCGACCTCTACGACCGCGACGCCGCACGCGGCGTCAAGCTGTATGTGAAGCGCGTCTTCATCATGGACAACGCCGAGCAGCTGCTGCCCGGCTACCTGCGCTGGGTGCGTGGCGTGATCGACGCCGCCGACCTGCCGTTGAACGTGAGCCGCGAGATCCTGCAGGAGTCGCGCGACGTCGAGGCGATCCGCGCCGGTGCGACCAAGAAGGTGCTCGGTCTGCTCGAGGACCTCGCCGAGAACCAGCCGGAGAGATACGCTCAGGTGTGGAGCACCTTCGGCGCTGTGCTCAAGGAGGGCACCGGCGAGGACTTCGCCAACCGCGAGCGCATCGCCAAGTTGCTGCGTTTTGCGTCGACCGCCAACGAGGGCGACGCGCAGACCGTGTCGCTGGCCGACTACGTAGGCCGCATGAAGGACGGGCAAAAGGACATCTACGTCGTCACCGCCGAGAGCGCTGCCGCAGCGCGGCATTCGCCGCACCTGGAGGTGTTCCGCAAGAAGGGCATCGAGGTGCTGCTGCTCGGTGAGCGCGTGGACGAGTGGATGCTCAACCACCTGCGCGAATTCGACGGCAAGAAGATCGTGCCGGTGACGCGCGGCGACCTCGACCTCGGCGATCTGGCCGACGCCGAGGAGAAACAAGCGCAGGAGACCGCCGCCGAGACGCACAAGGGGCTGGTCGAGCGGGTGCAGAAGGCCCTCGGCGAGCGTGCCAAGGCTGTGCGCGTCACGTTGCGCCTCATCGACTCGCCGGCCTGTCTGGTGCGCGAGGCCGGTGAGTTGCCACCACACCTGGTGCGCATGCTCAAGGCTGCTGGTCAGGAGGTGCCGGACGCCAAACCGACCCTCGAGCTCAACCCGGAGCACTCGCTGGTCAAGCGGCTCGACGCTGAGCAGAGCGAGGACCGCTTCGCCGACCTCGCGCAGGTGCTGTTCGATCAGGCGCTGCTGGCCGAGGGTGGTGCGCTGGAGGACCCGGCCGGGTACGTGCGGCGGGTCAACGCGCTGCTGGCAGGCTGACGCAAGACGCCGGTGACCCGTGTTGTTACCGGAGCGCCGTCCGGTTCATGGCAGTCCGCACCGGGACTGCACCGGACAGCATCGTAGAATGCTGCTCGGCCGGATGTCGGCCACACACTCAGAGCCGAGGCCGCACCATGCCGATCCAGTGGTTCCCCGGACACATGGCCGCCGCCCGCAAGAAGGCGGGCGAGACGCTGGCGGCCGCAGACGTGGTGATCGAGGTGGTCGATGCGCGCATCCCCGAGGCTTCGACCAACCCGATGATCCACCAGTTGCGCCGGCACCGGCAGCGGCCGTGCCTGAAGATCCTCAACAAATCGGATCTTGCCGACCCCGATGCCACCCGCGCGTGGCTCGCCCACTACTCGGCGCAACCGGATGTCCATGCGGTGGCGCTGTCGTGCAAGAAGCCGGCCGACGTCGCGCGCGTGCGCGGGCTGGCGGCCAAGCTCGCGCCCTACCGTACCGGCCCGGGCAAGCCGCTGCGGCTCATCATCATGGGCATCCCCAATGTCGGCAAAAGCACGCTGATGAACGCCCTGCTCAAGCGTCGCGTGGCCAAGGTCGGCGACGAGCCGGCGGTGACCAAGACGCAGCAGCGCCTCGACCTCGATGACAACACCGTGCTGATCGACACGCCCGGCATGATGTGGCCAAAGATCCAATATGACCTCGACGGCTACATGCTCGCCGCCAGCCATGCCATTGGCCGCAACGCGGTGATCGACGAAGAGGTGGCGGCGCAGCTGGGCGCACTGCTGCTGGCGCGCTATCCACAGCGAGTCGCCGAGCGCTACAAGCTCGACAAGCTGCCCCCCGATGCAATAGCCGCTCTCGATGGCGAGGGTCTGGTCGAGGCGGTGGCGCGGCGCCGCGGGTTCGTGGTGAAGGGCGGCGGTATCGACCTCGAGAAGGCCGCGCTCACACTCCTGCAGGACTACCGCGACGGCGCACTGGGACGCATCAGTCTGGAGACACCCGAATCACGGGCGGCAATGCTGGCGACAGCCGCTGCCGAGGCTGCAGCGCGCGATGCAGCCACCAAGGCCGATGCAACACCCGACCGGCATTCCGCCAACGATCCGCCAGGTGAACAGTCCCGGCACCGCGCGGTCTGACGCAATCCCCGAACGACCACACAGGCGACCACGTCAGCCGCTGCAGCCCACGAGACCCCATGCGCACCGACACCCCCGTCACCATCTACCTCAGCCAATACTCGCCGCCGTCCTGGTGGGTCGACACCATCGATCTGGTCATCGCCATCCATGACGACCACGCGCGCGTCACTGCGGATCTGCGCGTCCGTCGCAACCCCGACGTCCCCGCCGCCGCACTCTGGCTCGACGGCGAGGCGCTGGCTCTCGAGTCGATCGCGGTCGATGGCGCGGTGCTGACTGCATCTGCCTACACCCTGTCGGACAAAGGCCTGAGCCTGCCGCTCGCCGGCGACAGCGCCCGCATCCGCACCGTGGTGCGCATCGAGCCGGACACCAACACCACCCTGTCCGGCCTGTACCGCAGCAAGGACGGCTACTTCACTCAGTGCGAGGCCGAGGGCTTCCGCCGCATCACCTACTACCCGGACCGGCCGGACGTGATGGCGCGCTTCACCTGCCGCCTGGAGGCCGACCGCGCGCGCTTTCCGCAGCTGCTCGCCAACGGCAATCCGGTCGACGCCGGCGACCTGCCCGACGGCCGCCACTGGGCGCTGTGGCAGGACCCGTTCGCCAAACCGGCGTATCTGTTCGCCTGCGTGGCCGCCAGGCTCGACATGCTCGAAGACCATTTCGTGACGGCAAGTGGCCGCCGCGTGCGCTGCGCGGTGTACGTGGAGCCGGGCAAGCTCGACCAGTGCGGGCACGCCATGGCCGCGCTCAAGCTCAGCATGGCCTGGGACGAGAAGCGCTTCGGCCTGGAGATGGACCTCGACCACTACATGATCGTCGCGGTCGGCGACTTCAACATGGGAGCGATGGAGAACAAGGGCCTCAACATCTTCAACACCAAGTACGTGCTGGCCCGCCCGGATGTGGCCACCGACACCGACTACCAGAACATCGACCGCGTGGTCGCCCACGAGTACTTCCACAACTGGACCGGCAACCGCGTGACCTGCCGCGACTGGTTCCAGTTGAGCCTGAAAGAGGGTCTTACCGTGTTCCGCGACCAGGAGTTCGGCATGGACGTGCACTCGCGGGCGGTGACGCGCATCCAGGAAGTGCGCACGCTGCGCGCGGCGCAGTTCCCCGAGGACGCGGGCCCGATGGCGCACCCGATCCGCCCGGCGGCGTATCAGGAGATCAACAACTTCTACACGGCGACCGTGTACGAGAAGGGCGCGGAGGTCATCCGCATGATCCACACGCTCATTGGGGAAAAGGCCTTCCGCGCCGGCATGGACGAATATTTCCGCCGCCACGATGGCCAGGCCGTGACCTGCGACGACTTCGTCGCGGCGATGGAGGCCGCCAGCGGGCGGGATCTGGGCCAGTTCCGCCGCTGGTACCGACAGGCCGGCACGCCCTCGCTGGAAGTCGCCGGCACGTACGACGCGACCACCAAGCGCTACACGCTGGAGGTGACCCAGCACTACCCGGAGACCGCCTACGAGCAGCGACTGCGCGCCGATGGTCAGCCGGTCGATCGCGGTCCCTACCACCTGCCGCTGGCGGTCGGCCTGCTGGCGGCAAGCGACGGCCGCGAGCTCGCGCCAACGCGGGTGCTCGAGTTGCGCGAGGACCGCCAGCAGTTCGTCTTCGAAGACATTGCCGAGGCGCCGGTTCCGTCGCTGCTGCGCGGCTTCTCGGCGCCGGTGGTGCTGCAGACCGGTTGGACCGTCGAGCAGCTGATCCTGCTGATGGCGCACGATACGGATGCGGTGGCGCGCTGGGACGCCGGCCAGGAACTGGCGACGCGGCTGATATTGGACGGCGCGCAGCGTATCGCCGGCGGCGATGCACTCCCGGCTGGCAACGCCCACCCCGACTGGATCCCCGCCGCCTACATCGACGCCATCGGTCGCCTGCTCGACTCGGCCTTCCTGCCGGGCGGCGATCCGGCATTCGTCGCCGAGGCGCTCTCGCTTCCATCGGAGGCGATGCTCGCCGAGCAGATGGATCCGGCCGACCCGGAGGCCATCCACCAGGCACGTCAGGCGCTGCGGGTGGCGCTGGCACACGGCCTGCACGCGCAACTGGTGGCCGCCTACGAGCGCCTCACCATCCGCAGCCCTTACTCGCCAGATGCCGCGCAGGCCGGCCGCCGTGCGCTGCGCAATGCCTGCCTCGCGCTCGCCGCCGAGACCGGCACAGCTAACGACCTGGCGCGCGCGCACGCGCAGTTCGAGGCCGGCGGCAATATGACCGACACCTACGCCGCGCTGTCGGTGCTGGCCAACAGCGCAAGCCCGGCGCGCGAAGCAGCGCTCGCGGCGTTCTACGCGCAATGGCGCAACGAGGCCCTGGTGGTCGACAAGTGGCTCGGCGTGCAGGCGATGAGCCGCCAGCCGGACACGCCGGCGCGCGTGCGCGCGCTGCTGCAGCACCCCGGCTTCGACATCCGCAACCCGAACAAGGTCTACGCGCTGGTGCGCGCCTTCTGCGCCGCCAACCCGCGCCACTTCCACGCCGCCGACGGCGCGGGTTATGCGCTCGGCGCCGATCTGGTGCTGCAACTCGACGCATTGAATCCACAAGTCGCGAGCCGGGTGGCGCGCTGCTTCGACCGCTGGCGGCGCTACGACGATGCGCGCCAGGCTTTGGCAAGGGCGCAGCTCGAGCGCATCCAGGCTGCGGCGCAGTCGCCGGACGTGCTGGAGGTCGTCGGCAAGTCCCTGGGTGGTTGACACACGCCGCAGTCGACCAGGCCGCTCAAGACTCCAGCCAGCGACAGGTCAGACCCGCGACACCGTCGCGCGCGCCCGCCACCATGTCACTGCCCGCCAGCCTAGTAGCAACGCCGCCGCGAGTGTGTAGGGCCAGGGTTCGGTGACGCCCTTCTTCACCGCCCACCAGTAATGCAACAGGACCAACGGCGGTAGCAAGTAGACCAAGCGATGCAGGCGCGCCCAACGGCGGCCCAGGCGTCGGCGCATGGCATCGGTCGAGGTCACGGCCAGCGGCAACAGCAGCAGGAAACCTGTGAAACCCGCCGTGATGTAGGGTCGTTTGACGATGTCGGCCAGCATCGCCGGCCAGTCGAAGAACTGGTCCACCACCACCCACAGCAGCAGGTGCACACACACATACAAAAAGGTGACCAAGCCCAACGTTCGGCGCAGCGGCAAGATTGCGTTCCAGCCGGTGAGCTGTCGCAGCGGTGTCACCGACAGTGTCAGCAACAACCCGATCAGCGCCCAGGTGCCGGTGGAGTGGGTGACGAACTCGATGGGGTTGGCACCCAGGCCACCCGCGAAGGTCAGCCACACCAGCCACAGCAGCGGCAGCAGGCACAGCGCCCAGACCGCCGGGTGCACCCAGCCCGGCAAGCCGCCGGGGCGGGCGTCTAGAACCACTTGCGCAGATCCATCCCGCTGTACAGGCTAGCGACCTCCTCGCCGTAGCCGTTGAACATCAGCGTGTCGCGCTTGCGGAACTCGCCAATACGGCGCTCCTTGGCCTGGCTCCAGCGTGGATGGTCAACCTCGGGATTCACGTTCGAATAGAACCCATATTCGGAGGGCTGAGCGCGGTTCCAGGCGGTGATCGGCATGGCCTCGACGAGACGGATGCGCACGATCGATTTGGCGCTCTTGAAACCATATTTCCATGGCACGACGATGCGCACCGGGGCACCGTTCTGCTTCGGCAGGACCTCGCCATAGAGACCGACGGTCAGCAAGGTCAGCGGGTGCATCGCCTCGTCGATGCGCAGGCCCTCGGTGTAGGGCCAGGCGAGCACACGGCTGCGCAAGCCGGGCATGGTCGCTGGGTCGGCCTGGGTGCTGAACTCGACGAACTTGGCGCGGCTGTTGGGCTCGACTGCTTTCAGCAGTCGCGCCAGCGGATAGCCGACCCAGGGGATGACCATCGACCAGCCCTCGACACACCGCATGCGGTAGACGCGCTCTTCCAGCGGCGCGAGCCGGAGGATGTCGTCGATATCGAAACTGCGTGGTCGGGCGCATTCGCCATCGACCTGCACCACCCACGGCCGGGTGCGCAGGCGATGGGCATTGCGCGCCGGATCGGCCTTGTCGGTGCCGAACTCGTAGAAGTTGTTGTAAGTGGTGACATCATCGTAGGGCGTCAGGGCGTCAACCAGCTTGTAGCCCGACTTGCGCACGCCGGCCAAGCGCTCGCGGGTGGGCGGCTCTGCATCGTTGGCGAACGCGCGACCAAGCGGCGCCCACAAACCACCCGTCAATGCCAGCGCAGCCGCTCCGCGCACAAATTCGCGACGCGACTCGAACGTCGCGCGCGGAGTAATCGCGCTGGCAGGCAGATCGCCTCGCCAGATGCGGTTCACCGGCCAGCTCCACTGCGGGCCAGCCAATGATCGACCGCCAGCCGACCCGGACCCCACAACACCACCATCAGCAGCAGCGCGCCCCATAATTGATGCTCGATCAAGGCGGCCGGAGCCATGTCAGGCAGGCTGATCACCGCCACGGCGTTGACGATGAACAGGCCCGCCGCACCAAAGCGAGTGGCGATACCGGCGAACAGTAGCAAGGGCAGCACCAGCTCCCCGGCGGTACCCGCCCAAGCGGCGACCACCGGGTCGAGCAGCGGCACCGGATGTTCAGCCTCGAACAACAGTAGGGTGGTCTCCCAATCCCGGATCTTGGTCAGACCAGCACGAAAGAATGCCAAGCCAACGAAGATACGGGCGAACAGCAGGAACAGACTCTGCGGCCATGTGAACTGGGCGATCACACAGTTGGCGAGACGGGCGACCGGTCGGAACGGGTTCATCTTGGCTCCTCGATGCGGACCAGCCTTGAAAACCAGCCCTTGCTGATGATGATGGACAGGACCGACAGCAGATCGGTTTCGGGTTCGGTGTCGATGGCCTCGAGCAGTGGTGGCAAGTCGGCGGTCAAAGCCGCCAGCGAGCTGCCACGGGCAGCGCCGGCAAGCCAGGTATGCCAGCGAGCGCCCACTGCAGTGACTTCGGCGATCAAGGCAGGTCGGGCAACCACCGCATGGGCGTGCTGGCCGTCCGCCCGCAGATCACGCTGCTGCCATACCTCGACGAAGCCAGGCACTCCGGCGACCAGACGTACAGCCGGCCGCAGCTCGATGACCAACTGCTGCGCATCGACCGTCTCAAGCAGCGCCAATGAATCGATGTCGGTCAGTGCATCGGCGGCTGCTTCGCTCTGATGCACTGCCCACTCCAGCCGGGCGCACGCCACCAGCTGGGGGAACTCGCGCAGGCTCGACTGCGCTGCCAGCCAGTCGGGAAAGGCAGCGCCCCACTGAGCAAGGTCGCCACTGGTTGGCGGCGTGCTACGCCAAAGATGCACTGCGGCATCGTCGGCGGCATCGCCCAACAGCTGCCAGGTCACCGGGAATGCAGCCGCCAAGGCGCGTGCGGCGACGGCTCGGGCATTGCCCCGATAGGCCCCCAGTCCTGCCGCACGGATCTGTGCATCGCCGGCCGCCTGACACGCTGGCAACAGTGCTGCTGCATCCGCCCGCACCGGGGCGAATAGTGCAGCCACCAACGCCTGTTGGCGCTGCGCTTCACGGCCACTGCCGATCATGCTTTGGCTCCAGGAAGCTCAGCGTTGACGTGCTGCGCGGGGTTCGAGCCGAGCACCTGTACGGCAAGCTCACGAGCGCGCTGGGCTTGGTCGAGCAAAACCGCCCACGGTGGCAGGTCGAGGTCCCACTCGATCAAGGTCGGGACTCCGCCAAAGCGCCGCAGAGCGTGCGCGTACACCGCCCAAACCGGATCGCTGACCGGCTGGCTGTGATCGTCGATGACCAGTTCGCCAGACCGCTGCGTAAAGCCGGCCAAGTGGAACTGTCCGACACAATCGACCGGCAACGCATCGACGAAATCACAAGCAGCGGCGACTGGATCAGGGCTGCCGGCGTTCAGGGCATTCACAACCAGATTGTTGAGGTCGAGCAGCAGGCCGCAGCCAGTGCGGCGGGAGATTTCGGCGAGGAAATCGGGCTCGGCGATGACGTCGTCGGCAAAGGCCAGATACGCCGACAGGTTCTCGACCAGGATCGGCCGGCGCAGGGCATCCTGCACGACCTCGATGTTGTGGCACAGGATGGCCAAGCTCTCGTCGGTGAAGGCCAGCGGCAACAAGTCGCAACCATGCACGGACACCGTCTTGCCAGGCAAGGGTGCACGACAAAAGCAAGCATGGTCGGATATGCGTAGCGGCTGGCTGCGCCCGACCAGCGCTTGCAGGCGCTCAAGGTGCCATGGGTCGATACCGGCAGCGGAGCCCAGCCCCAGACCGACGCCATGCAGGCTCAGGCCGCAGCGCGCGCGCACGGCGTCCAGCAAAGCCAACGACGCGCCGCCGCTGGCAAAGAAATTCTCGGAGTGGACCTCGACGAAGTCCGGGATGCGTTCGGAAGCAGCGAAATCCCGATAATGCGGGTGCCGCAGTCCGACGCCGATCTCGACAGTCATGCGATCTCGGCCTTTGTGCGTGTTGAAAAACGAACGGGGACGGACGGGCGCCAAGCCCGTCCGTGATGCTCGCTTACTTGCCCTTCTTGACCTGGCCTTGGGTCTTGCCACCCATATCATTGCAGGTGCCTGCCTCGACAAACTTCCACTCGTCGGGGTCGTTGTCGGTCTTGGCCTGGCCGGCGCAGCTGTGTGTGCCGCTCAGGTTGGCGCAGTCGTTCTGTCCGGCCTTGGCGACGCCGTAGCACTTCTCTTTGCCAGCGGCAACGGCATTGCCGGCGGCGCCCAGGGCCATCAGCGAAGCGATGGCGGCAGTGGCGATCAAGCGTTGGTTCATTGCAAACGTCCTTATGGATTGAGTTTTGGAAAATCAGGTTGGCCGGCGAACGCCGCCGACGAAACCTTTGTCGGATGCTGCCGTAGAAACCTTACACGCAGACACCGCTTCCCGGATGCCAGACGACCACGACCTTGCTCTGACCCACGCTGACCTGCTGCGGTTCGCTCGGCTGCAGTTGCGCAACGACAGTTGGGCAGAAGACGCCGTCAGCGAGACCCTGCTGGCAGCGGTCGAACGGCCGCAAGCGTTCGCTGGCCGCGCCGCTTACCGCACGTGGCTGATCGGCATCCTGCGCCACAAGATCATCGACCAGATCCGCCGCCACACCCGCGAATGTGCTCTGCCCGACACCGACGAGGGTCTCGAAGACCTGCTGTTCACTGCCGACGGCCGCTGGAGCCACACCCCAGTCGAATGGAGGGACCCGCAAGACGCGCTTCACCAGCAGCAGTTCCTGGCGGTGATGGATGCCTGTCTTGAAGGCCTGCCGCCGCAACAGGGACGCGTCTTCCTCATGCGCGAGTGGCTGGAGCTTGAGACCGACGAGATTTGTAAGGAACTGAGCATCTCGGCGACCAACCTCTGGGTCGTACTGCATCGGGCGCGGCTGCGCCTGCGGGCCTGCCTGGAGCAACACTGGTTCACCGGACACTAGGGAGCACATGATGCTAAGCATGAAGACCTGCCGCGAGATCAGTCGTTTGACCAGCGAGTCACGCTATCGTCGGCTCGCCGCCGGAGAACGCCTTGGGCTGACCCTGCACCGCCTGCTGTGCCGCCCGTGCCGCCGCTTTGCACGCCAGATGCAGATGCTCGACCAAAGCATAGCGGCGTGGCGAGAACGCGAACGAGATGCCACAATCCGCTGATGGACCATCTGACTGAATGGGTCGCCGCGGGGATTTTCGCGGCCGCCGTACTGCACACCTTTTCCACCACCTACATCGAGCGTCTGGGACACCGCTTCCCCGCCCACCATGGCCTGTTTCATCTATTGGCCGAGGTCGAGGCGGTTTTCGGCTTCTGGGCAGTGGTGCTGTTCGGCTGGCTGATCTTCGCCGAGGGCATGACAAGCGCCGTCAACTACGCCGATACGCGCAACTACACCGAACCCTTGTTCGTATTCGCGGTGATGGTGGTGTCAGCTTCGCGGCCAGTGATGTCAGTGGCACGCGCCACGGTGGTCTGGCTGGCGCATCGCATGCCGGTCGCCGAACCCGTCGCGCGCTACTGGCTGTTGTTGGCGGTCGTGCCGATCCTTGGCTCCTTCATCACCGAACCCGCCGCCATGACCCTGGCCGCGCTGATGCTGCTGCCGCTGTTCCGCAGCGAGGCGCCGGAGTGGTTCAAGTACGTCACCATCGGCGTGCTGTTCGTCAACATCTCGATCGGCGGCACGCTGACCAACTTCGCCGCGCCGCCGGTGCTGATGGTGGCGGCCACTTGGGGCTGGGACACGCTGTTCATGCTGGAGAACTTCGGTTGGAAGTCGGGCATTGCCGTGCTGTTCAACGCCACCGCCGTCACGCTGCTGTGTCGTCGTCACTTGCTAGCCGCCACCCACGAGGCTGCCGAGGGCGAACAGCGGGTCCCGCTGGCAGTCCAGTTGATCCACGTCGCGATGGTCGCTGGCGTGGTCGTGTTCGCCCACCACCCGCCTGTATTCATGGGCATCTTCCTGATGTTTATGGCATTTGCCACCGCCTACCCGCGCTACCAAGACAGGCTGATCCTGCGCGAGGGCCTGCTGGTAGCATCGTTCTTGGCGGGCCTAGTGGTGCTGGGTGGCCTGCAACGCTGGTGGCTCGAGCCGGTTCTGCTGTCCCTATCGCCCGACGCGGTTTATTTTGGCGCAGCGGCACTCACCGCGATCACCGACAACGCCGCCCTGACCTATCTCGGGTCGCTGGTGCCGGGCCTGAGCGACGAGTTCAAGTACTCGCTGGTGGCCGGTGCGGTCGCCGGTGGTGGCCTGACCCTGATCGCCAACGCCCCCAACCCGGCCGGCGCGGCCCTGCTGCGCGGCCGCTTCATCGACGGCCAGATCAACCCGCTGAAGCTCCTGGCCGGCGCCGCCGTGCCGACGGCCGTGGCGCTGCTCTGCCTGAAAGTGCTCTGACACGGTCGCCGCCGCAACCGCAGACTGTGGTCGGCCACCGCGCCGAGACATCGCCAGCATGCCGGCGCGCTCCCGTCAGCGCACGCCGAGGGTCATCCGCCCTGGCTGAGAACACAACGGGTGCTCGCGTCTGAGCAGGCCGCCGCCAGTCAAAGGGTGTCGAGTCGCGCCAGCAATCGAGTCGCGTGTTGTCGGACCGCCGCGCGCTCATCCGGCGCGATGCGTTGCAGGTTCTTGACCATCAGCGCGGTGCGTGGGTTGCCGCCCAGTTGTGTCTCGTGGCGTTCGAGGAAGTGCCAGTAGAGGGTGGTCAGCGGGCAGGCCTTGTCGCCAGTCTTCTTGGCGGGATCGTAGTGGCAGCCGCTGCAGTGGTTGCTCATGCGCTGGATGTAGGCGCCGCTCGCTGCGTACGGCTTGCTGGTGAAACGTCCGCCGTTGGCGTAGAGCGCCATGCCGGCGACATTCGGCAGTTCGACCCACTCCACCGCATCGACGTAGACCGCCAGATACCAGTGCGCCACCTGCCGCGGGTCGATCTCGGCCAGTAGCCCGAATAAACCGGTCACCATCAAGCGCTGAATGTGGTGCGCGTAGCCGTATCGCAAGGTCTGCGTGATGGCATCGCGCTGGCAGGCCATCTGCGTGTCGCCGGTCCAGAACCAGCGCGGCAGGTCGCGCTTGTGGCCGAAGTGGTTGGCCTCGGCCAGCCCCGGCATGTCTAGCCAGTAGACACCGCGGATGAACTCGCGCCAGCCGATGATCTGCCGCACGAAGCCCTCGACACTGGCGAGCCCTGCCCTGCCCGCCCGCCAGGCCGCCACCGCTGCCTCGACCACCTCACGCGGGTCGAGCAGCTTGAGGTTGAGTGCGGCGGAGATGCGCGCGTGGTACAGGAACGGTTGCCCGGCCCACATCGCGTCCTGGTAGCGGCCGAACAGTTCGAGCCGGTGGTCGACAAAGTCCTGCAGTGCCGCCAGCGCCTGCTCACGCGTCACCGGCCAGTCGAAGTCATCCAGCGCGCCGGGGTTGTCGGGACAGTGCCGCTGCACCGCATCCATCACCTCGCGAGTGACATCGTCCGGCGTAAAACCCAGATGCGCCGGCACCAGCCCCGGTCCCTGCCGGCCAAAACTCGCGCGGTTCTCGGCGTCGTAGTTCCATGCACCCCCAGCCGGTTCGTCGCCGTCCATCAGGATGCCGGTCTGCTTGCGCACGTGGCGGTAGAAGAACTCCATGCGCAGCTGCTTGTAGCCCTTGGCCCAGTGCATGAAATCTGCGCGGCTGACGATGAAGTGCGCATCGAGGCGCACTTCAAGGCCGCAACCGGCCTGCTCCGCCACGCCTCGCAGCGCGGCCTGCAGCCAGTACTCGCCTGGCTCGACACAGACCAGTGCTTGTGGCTGCAAAGCGGCCACATAGTGCGCGACCAGCTCGACCAGACCGCCCTGCGGCGCGTCATCCAGCGTGTGGTAAGTCAGCGGCCAGCCGCGGCCCCGCAACACATCGGCGAAGTGCCGCATAGCTGACAAGAAGATCACGGTCCGCACCTGATGCGACCAGACACGCTGGCTCTCGCCAAGCGCCTCGACCATCAGGATGCGGTCCTGCGCTGGATCGAAGCCATCGAATGCAGAGGATTGGTGGTCGAGCTGGTCGCCCAGCACCAACACCAGGTTGCGGGTCACCGCGCGTCGCCCCTCTTACGACAGGCTTCCGAGCAGTACTTCACCTGATCCCAGTTCCTCTCCCATTTCTTGCGCCAAGTCATGGGCCGGCCGCAGACCGCGCAGGGCTTGCTCGGCAAGTAAGACTTGTTTCCAGAAAATCCGCGTGCAGCCAAGGCCAAACTCCCCGGGACGAGGCCTGCAGCATAGCCGGCGACGGGCGCGCTTGCCGACCATGGCAAGGTTTGCCGCAACGGCCGGCCGAAGAGCACAGACAGCCATCGGCTACGCGTCCTGGGTTCCATCCACGATCTGACTTTTCTTGCACATTCGCGCGCCAAAGGATCGCCACGACAGACGCGAGAAGCCTGCATTTCAAGGTCTGGCGGGCGCTGATCGGCGACACCGACAACATGTGGCACCGGTTCGCCCCGACCTGCCTTATCGAGCCAGCGGGGTTGGCACGAGACGTGCTTTGAAGAGTGCGCTCCACAACAGGTAACAACCCCAGACCAGGCAACAACCCGATCGCTCCGCTTCGCCGACAACCCATCACCGCGCATGACTGCACCCATTCCATCCACACTGCAGGCCACTCAGACGGCCGCCAAGCGCACCGAAGGCGCCGCCGGCAGCGGCGAGAGCGGCGTTAAAGATTTTGCGGAAGTGCTGGCTGCCAGCTTGGGTGACCGTGAGAAACACGGTGCTCCAGACCGCGAGACGGTCGCAGTGCCGGCCGATGCCTCAGCGCCAGGGGATGCTCGGGCGTCAGGCGCAAACCAAACCGCAGCGCCCGGGCAAGGCACTGTCGCATCTGCGAACGGTGCCTCTGTTGCCCAGGTTGCAGATGCGACTGTGGCACCCCCGGATGCTGGTATTGGACGTCCCTCGGGATTTGGCGCCAACGGCACGACCGCCCAACAAGCCGCCGCCGACTCGACCGATGCGGCCTTGGCACAAGACGCGGCCTTGAATGGAGGGCATTCTGCGTCGATGACAGCTGGGTTGCTGGCAGGCACCGCACCCGGCCCGACAACGCGAGACTTGCCAGTATTCAAGGCCGACCCGGCCGTGCAAGCGCGTCTGACGCTGCAGTCGGAGAATGTCGTCGCCGAGCGGCTGACCAAGCCGGCACATGCATCGCCACAGGTGCCTCCAGCGGCCATGTTCGACGCTGGCCCAGAGCCTGGGCCGGGCTACGCGTCGGTAGCGACGGCAAGTCTTGCCGGTGATGGCAGACGGTCATCGAACACGGTCGATGCACTGCTTGCCGATTTGCAGCGAGCCGACGAGCTACCAAGCCTTGCCCCCGGTCAGACAGACCGGGGGGCCTCGATCTCGACACCAAGCGCCACGCAGCAAGCAGCGATCTCTGCTGCCGCCAACCGTGCGCACCAAAGCACCAACACCCCTCCCGATGGCCGGGTCAACGCACCGCTGGCGAGCACCCCAGGTGCCACGATCGCCACAGCAGCAGATGGCAGCCCCTTCGCCACTGAGCCCGCTTTCGCCAACCCGAGCGCCACCCAAGCAACCGCTGCCCACGTGGCAGCGGCGATGGCTGCACCCGCCACCAAGCGCATCGCCGATACCGGCACGTTCCCGCCGAGTGCCCCCGAGCCCCCGACTGCTGACCAAGCCGCCGCCGTTGACACCGCGGCCGGATTCACCCGCGCCGTGGCGACCACTGCCACGCAGGCCTCCGACACCCCCATGGCAGCGGCACCCAGCGCTTCGCGCATCAGACCGGCGTCGACACTGCTTGGCAGCCTCGCACTCGCCGCACCCGACACCAGCCCGGACACGCATGGGACAGTGATCAGCGCACTCGACGATCTGCGCAACGGACCAGGCTTCCTTGCCAGCCTCGCGCAGGGCGATGAAGCGGGTCTACTGGGCATGTCGCTACCGCCTGGCTTCGACAGCCCGTGGTTGATGATGCGGCCCGATGCCACGGCCCGCCAACTCCTCGCCAGCGTGTTCGGCATGTCACCGCCAATAGCCGACACCACTGACGCTCCAGGCACACTTGCGCCGAACACCACGGCGAACAGCACGGCGCCGCGCATCGGACTGTCCGCCAGCGCAGTGGCCGCCAACGACAACCCGGCCGCCAACAGCGAGCCGGCACGCCTGAGCCTGCCCACACCGATGGTGCAGAGCAGCCGCTGGGGCGCCGAGCTGGGCGATCGCATCGCTTGGCTGGCTGGCAACCGGGTACAGTCAGCAACGCTGCAGGTGAATCCGCCGCAGATGGGCCCGATCGAAGTGCGCATCGTCATCGAAGGTGATCAGGCAGCGGTGAGCTTTGCCGCGGTGCAATCGCAGACCCGTGACGCTATCCAGCAGGCGCTGCCAACCCTCGCCCAATCGTTCCTCGAACACGGCCTGCAACTGGCCCGAAGCAATGTTGGTAGCGATGGCCACCCGGCCGGCTTCGGCCAACAAGCGCGCAGCGAACCCCGGGATGACGGGCTGTTGGCTAACGGGCGCAGCAGCGACGCCAGTGAACGCGGGTTGGTCGCTGTGAGCGACACACTGCGCCCCCGCAACGGCCTGATCGACACCTTTGCCTAAGCGGTCAACAATCCCCACCCGATGCGCACGGCGATCAGCAGCAAGAGCAGCGCAAAGACGCGTTTGAGTCGCTCACGCGGCCAGCGATGAGCCTGGCGAGCGCCTAGAGGAGCCAGCAGCATGGAGGCCGGGGCGATGACCAACACCGCCGGCCAAGCGATGTGCCCGATGCGAGCACCACCACTGGTATCCCCAGTGCCCAGCATAGCGAAGCCAAGCGCCCCGGCCAGAGCAATCGGCAGACCGATCGCAGCCGAAGTTGCAACCGCCACCCGGACGTCGCGACCACGCCATAGCAAGTAGGGCACCGACAAAGTGCCGCCGCCAATCCCGACCAAACTGCTAAAAGCGCCGATCACGACTCCGGCCAGGCTGTGCTGCTCGGTCGCGCTGCGGGTCTTACCGGCGCCCTGCGCCGTGCTGGCGCGCGCGGGGGCCAGGCGAAAATCCAACAACATTTGCGCTGAAACCAGCAGCAAGAACACCAGATAGATGACCCGCAGCGCATCGCCCGACAGCCAGTCGGCAAGACCGGCGCCGATCAAGGCGCCGAGCACAATGCCTGGGGCGACCCGCCATACCGTTGGCCAGTCGACGGCACCGGCCCGGTGATGCGCGTGCATCGATGACACTGCTGTGAAAACGATCACGGCCAGCGATGAGCCGACGGCTGTCTGCATCAAGGTCTGCGGGTCATAACCGGCCAGCGGCAGGATGTAGAGCAATGCCGGAACGATGACCAGACCCCCGCCAATGCCGAGCAACCCGGCGAGAAAACCCGAAACCACGCCTGTCAGCAAGTAAAGCAGGATGTCCACGGTGATCTCTTGGCGAAGAGGGTCCCCTGACGTTGGCCGGCCAGCCGCGCATCTTGAACCCACAGGTTCAAGTCGGCCACCGCGGGGGCGCTTTGGGCGATTCCGCGTAGGACTCGCACACCCGCACCACGGCCTGAGGCGGCCTAAGCGTTGCTTATCGGTTCAAAGAATCTGCGACCGGACGAACCAACGCAGGGGAAACGGCTACGAGGCAGCCAGCCGGCGATCGATCTCATCGACCAGGGCGCGGGCACGAGCCTCGGTGTCGGCATCCGGCAGCGACGCAGGCGCCGCCCCGGACAGATGGGCATGGGTGATGTTCAGTGCCGCCATGATGGCGATGCGCTCGACGCCGACCAGCTTGCCGGCGTCGCGGATCTCGCGCATGCGCGCGTCGAGATAGTCGACCGAGCGCAGCAGCGCGGCCTCTTCCGCCTCGGGACAGGCGACGCGGAACTCGCGGCCCATGATGCTGACGTCGAGATTCTTGCTCATGTTGCTCATGCCTCCGCGTCGATCTGCTCGAGCACCGCGTCGAGCCGCGCCAAGGCCTCGTCGACGCGGCCGTGCAGCGCTGCGTTCTCGGCGCTCAAACCGGCCACGCGCTGACGCAGGTCGACCACCTCGTCGAGCAACTGCCGGACGCGCTGCTCGAGGCGTTCAAAGGCGGGCGCTGCCATGTCAGCGGACCAAACGCGGGCTGGTCAGCGCCCAGCGCGCCACGAGCACCAGCAGTGTCAGATGCAGCAGGCCCGATCCGACGTACGGCGCCCAGTACTGCGCGACCGCTGGCCAGAAATCGATGAATGTCAGCTCGAAGCGCGGCGAGAGCGCCCACCAGAACAGGTTCGACAGTACGAACGCGACACTGAAGACCAGTGGCGCAAACCATAGCAACCGGGTTGGTGCCAACGGTTCGGCTTGGCGCGTCAGCCAGCGGCCCGCGAGCCAAAGTCCGGCATAGGTCGGTAGCAGGCCCCAGTAGGCTGGCGTCAGGCAGTAGACGCGCCACGACTCGACGCCGACCGCGGCCAAGTCGACCGCAAAGGCCACCGCGAACAGCAGGATAAAAGCGCGCATGCCGCCCAGCCACAGTCCGCCCAACAGGAACACCGCCAAGCTGGCGTCGGGCAGCGGGCCAAAATGGTCGAAGCGGGTCCACGCCAGTAGCAGGGCGAGTGCGGCCATGATGGTCAAAGAGTCTCGATTGAATGCTCGCATCTTCGGGGCTTGCATAAGGCTCCCTTGTCAGTTGGAAAGATGATAACACCGGGGTCGCGCGCGTCGTCTGCCGACGCCGTGCGCGTCGGATTGGTCGAAAACCGGCACGGGCACCCGGGTTTCGCCCCCAGCCCGTCCAGCAGCGGCATCCTCATGGTCAGTGGATCCGGTAGCGCAGCTGCACGAAAGCCGACCGCCCCGGCATCGCGAACACCTCGTTACGATTGCCAAACACAAAGCCAGTAAACGGCTCGCGATCGAACACGTCCTGCAGACGCAAGGCCGCACTCCAGCCCGCTCCAAGAATGTGCTCGTAGCCAAGATCCAGAGTCGCATAGCCCGGGATCGACCGGGTGTTGGCGGCATCATCGAAGCGGTCGCCCTGCGCGCGCAGAACGGCGTTCAGAGTGCTCGGCCCCCGGCTCCAGGTCGCCGCCAAACGCCCAATACTCCGGGCTCGGTAACGTAGCCGATCGCCGGTGTTGGCGTCTTCCGGGTCCTGCAGGTCGATCGAAGCGGCCAGCCGCACACCCGCCAGAGTGCCGGCCGCTTGCAGTGATACCCCTCGGATCACCGCCTCGCTCAAGTTGCCCGGACTAAAGTCAGGCGCCAACTGAATGAGGTCGCGGATGCGATTGCGGAACACGTTCACCGAGGCCTCCCAGCTCGCCACGCGCCAACGCAGACCAGTCTCAAGGTTGAGAGCACGCTCGGGGCGCAAGTCGGGACGACCCGCCGCAAACGGTCCGGGGTTGTAGAGGTCATTGAAACTGGGCATGCGAAACGCACTGCCACCAGAGGCCACCCAGCGCAGCGTTGGCGTGAGGTCGAAGCCGTAGGCCAAGCTACCGCTGTTGAACGCACCGAATTGCGAATTGCTGTCGTGGCGGGCACTGGCCTGCAGACGATGGCGACCGGTATCCCACTGCCAGGCGCCGAAAAGCGAGCTGACATTGCGCGTGCGCACGGTAAAGGCGACGTTGCCGTCGACCTGCTGGCGCAGATGTTCGACACCGATGGTCGCGCTGCCAAAGTCCGCCAAACGGAGGTCGGCCTGCAGCTGCGCCTGATCCTGGGTGGTCTTTAGGCGGCTGCCAAAGCCACCGTCCAGATCATCGACGGCACGCGCCGCAAGCCATCGCCAAGTCATGGGTCCAGCACCGTCGGTGCGGCCCGACACGCCAGCGCGCTGCAAGCGCTGGTCGCTCTCGATGCCGGGAAAGAAGCTGCCGGCATCAAACTCGCGGCGACTCGAGGTATGGCCACCGAACAGGGCCATTTCACCAGCGCTACCCCAGCGATAGGCCAGCCGGCCATTGGCCGATTCGTTGTGATAGCCATCGCGATCGGGCACAAACGAGTCGAACTGTCCGACCGGCGCAGTGCCCCGGCGACGGATCGCCGAAAAGCCCGAGCTCTCGTCGCGGGAGACTTGAACGCCGAGCTGCCAGCGCGCGTCGGCGTGGGACAAGCCCGCTGCCAATTGGCTCTGCCCAAAACCGCCGACCCCCGCGGAGGCCTCGACCACCGAGCGCTCGCCGCGTGATCGAGTGAAGATCTGGATCACCCCGCCGATCGCGTCGGAACCGTAGAGCGCCGAGGCCGGTCCGCGCACGATCTCGATACGCTCGATCTGCGCCAAGGGGATGTGCTCGACAGCAGTCGTCGAAGTCGTGGCCGAGCCAACCCGCACGCCATCGACCAGGACCAGCACCTGCTGGGCGTTGGTGCCGCGCAGGAAGATCGAAGACACCGAACCTGGGCCGCCTTGGTCAAGAACCTCGACACCAGGCTGCCGAGCGAGCAGTTCGGTGAGCGGCAGATGCTGGGCTGCGACGATCTGCTCACGCTCGATGATGGTGATATCGGCAAGCGTGGCAGACACGCCGCGCGGCGAACGCGTGGCGGTGACAAGCACCGGGTCATCGACCAGATCGGCAGCCAGAACGGGTTGTTGAACCCAGCAGGGCAGGACTGGGGCAAGCGCCCCGACAGCGAACAGAACCAGGCCGCGCGCACGCTGGCGCCGGCCAAAGGCAGAGCTGGACATCGGAACAACCTTTCATTCAGCCGGCGCAAGCACCCCGTACGCCATCGTCGGAACGGCGGCCTTGCGGCTCGCCTTGCCAGCGCCGCACAGACGTGCGGGCCAGGTCCCAGGCCGGTCTCCGGGCTCGTGCCGCGGGCTTGCGCCCGGGGGTCGCCGCCTTCCCGGTTGCCCAGTGGCGTCTGGCGACCCCGCTCGTCACCTACCGTTGCGGGGGCAGCGCGGGCCTTCGACCCGCTTCCCTGTTTCACCCGCCGCGTGCTGGCGCGGGCACCTGGAACGGGGCTGAGTGTAACACTTCCAAGACACCCTCCAATATGCCCGAGGACCGCAAAAAACCTTGCTCTGCAGCGGGTTTTGGACGTGAATCAGGGTGTTAGAATCGGGCCATGACACGCTTGCCACCCCTGGTCGATCGCTACGGCCGACAGATCCGCTATCTGCGATTGTCGGTCACCGATCGCTGCGACTTCCGCTGCACCTACTGCATGGCCGAAGACATGAGTTTCCTGCCGCGTAGCGAGGTGTTGTCGCTAGAGGAATGCCTGCGCGTTGCGCGTACTTTTGTCGGGCTGGGGGTGACCAAGATCCGGCTGACGGGCGGGGAACCGCTGGTCCGCCGCGACATCCTCTGGCTGCTCGAGCGCATCGCCACCCTACCGGGCCTGAACGAGCTGGTGATGACCACCAACGGCAGCCAGCTGGCCCGCATGGCACAAGCCGTTCGCGCGACTGGCGTGCGGCGTATCAACATCAGCATCGACTCGCTGCGCGCCGACCGCTTTCGCGAGATCACCCGGGTGGGTGACCTGCACAAGGTCCTTGCCGGGATCGACGCGGCATTGGCTGCCGGCTTCGAGCGCATCAAGCTCAACACCGTGATGCTGCGCGGCTTCAACGACGACGAGTTCGAGGATCTGGTCGACTTCGCCGCGGATCGCGGCATCGATATCAGCTTCATCGAAGAGATGCCTTTGGGCGACACCGGCCACCTGCGCGCCGACACCTATATGACGCAAGACGAGGTGTTGCCCCGGTTGCAGGCGCATTTTGGGCTGATCGCCACCGACGAGGACAGCGGCGGCCCGGCGCGCTACTGGAAGATTCCTGGCAACAAGACGCGGGTCGGCTTCATCAGCCCGCATTCGCACAACTTCTGCGACCGCTGCAACCGCGTACGCGTGACCGCCACCGGCGACCTCTACCCCTGTCTCGGCCAGAACGACATGCTGCCTTTGCTGGGTGTACTCCGCGAATACCCGAACGACGACGCCGCGCTCCGTCAGGCTATTGTTCGCAGCATGGGCATCAAGCCTAAAGGCCACGACTTCGACATCCGTCAGCCGACACCAGCGGTCGTGCGGTTCATGTCGCTGACAGGCGGCTAAGCTTGGATCGCAGCCACATCACCGGGCTGGTGCTGGCCGGAGGCCGCGGCAGCCGCATGGGCGAGGTCGATAAGGGTCTGGTCTCGGTACACGGCCAACCACTCATCAGGCACGTTCTGACGCGCTTGGTGCCGCAGGTCGCTGGTGTACTGATCAGCGCGAATCGCAACCTCGATACTTACGCTGCACTTGGCCACCCGGTGATGGCCGATACCGATCCCGGTTTCCCGGGGCCGCTCGCCGGCATGCGCGCCGGCCTCCTTGCTTGCCCGACGCCATGGCTGCTGGTCGTGCCATGTGACGCGCCTGCCTTGCCGCTCGACCTCGCGCAGCGACTGGCCGCCGAAGTCACGGCGAACGACCGACCGGCAGCGGTCGCTCGCACGGCAAGCGGCACGCAACCCGTGTTCACCCTGCTACATCGCAGACTCGCCGACAGCCTGGGGCGGTTCCTGGACGCCGGCGGACGCAAGGTCGAAGACTGGCAGCGCGCCGCCGGTGCGGTCTACGCCGACTTCGATAGCGCCAACGCTTTCACCAACCTCAACACACCTAGCGAATTGCAGCGCTACGCCGCCACCTCCCCGTGAGCCAAACACCCGACATCTTGCGCGTCCGCCCCGACGACTACGATCCCGATTCGATGGCGGTCGATCAAGCTCGTACCTTCATCCTCGAACGTCTGCAGCCGGTCATGGGCGCCGAGCAGGTCAGCGTCCGCGCGGCGCTGGGACGTGTCTTGGCGAACGATGTCGTATCGCCCCTCGACGTCCCGGCACACGACAATTCGGCGATGGACGGCTACGCGCTGCGATCCGCCGACCTCGCCGCCAGCGGCGCCACCACGCTGCGCATCGCCGGGACGGTGTTTGCCGGTCAGGCCAGCATGCCTGCGCCCGAGCCCGGCGAGTGTGTGCGCATCATGACCGGCGGACGCATCCCGCCAGGCTGCGACTGCGTCGTCATGCAGGAGAACGTGCTGGTCGATGGTGAAAGAGCGGTCGTCGGTCCGGGACACCGCGCCGGCCAGAACATTCGGCGCGCCGGCGAGGACCTCGCCCGAGGACAGGTGGCGCTGGCGGCCGGGCACTGGCTGACACCAGCCGATCTGGGCCTGCTGGCCTCGCTGGGCATCGCCGAGGTCGCGGTGCGGCGGCGCCTGCGGGTCGCCTTCTTCTCGACCGGCGACGAACTGGTCTCGATCGGCGGCGCGCTAGGCCCCGGGCAGGTCTACGACTCGAACCGCTACACCCTGTACGGCATGCTCAGCCGGCTGGGCTGCGAACTGATCGACATGGGCGTGATCCCCGACCAGCCGGACCAGATCGAGACCGCCTTCCGCGAGGCCGCCGCCTGCGCCGACGTGGTCATCAGTTCGGGCGGGGTGTCGGTCGGCGAGGCGGACTTCACCCGCGACATGCTGGCCCGGCTCGGCCAGGTGCTGTTCTGGAAGATCGCGATGAAACCGGGTCGGCCGCTGGCCTATGGGCAGATCGGGGCGGCGCAGTTCTTCGGGCTGCCGGGCAATCCGGTGAGCGTGATGGTGACCTTCTATCAGTTTGTGCGTGATGCGCTGTTGCGGCTGCAAGGGCGTTCGCCAGCGCCGCTGCCGACCTTCGCCGTGCGCTGCATGACGACCTTGAAGAAAGCGCCCGGGCGCACCGAATTCCAGCGCGGCGTGCTGGCACTGGAGGACGGCGAATGGGTGGTCCGTTCGACTGGCGAGCAGGGCTCGGGGGTGCTGAGCTCGATGAGCCGGGCGAACTGCTTCATCGTTCTGGGGCAGGAACGGGGGCGGGTCGAGGCCGGCGAGATGGTGCCGGTGCAGCCCTTCGAGGGTCTGATCTGACCGACACGCTACCGTCCGGGGCAGCGCCCGGACCAGCCCCCGGGGTAGCAGGATCGACAGCGACTAGCGCAGGGCAAGAATGGTCTTGTCGAGCTTGAGCCGCTCGAGCAGCGGTCCGCGCTGCAGTTTGAGCAGATCGCCGATGGCGCGGATGTCGTCGGGCAGCGCCGGGTCGTCCCAGCCGTTGGCCGAGTGGCGGGCGAAGTCGGCAGCAAGCATCACCGTGCGCACACTGGGGTGGGTCGACTGCGTGTCGTTCATCAGTCGCACGAGCAGCTCGGGCATGTTCCAGGCTTTGGCCAGCGCGTACTGCAGCTCGCGGAAGTCGAAACCGAAGGTCTGTAGCTGCAGCGTGGCGCTCCGGGTGGTCGGCTCAGCCTTTCGGCGAGTTGCCATGTGCAACATCTTGTCGGGAGCGAACACCCACATCAGCAGCTCGGTGGTGTCGAACAACAAGGCTGCCACAGCGATCTCATTCACATCGAGATCGTGACGCAGCGCTGCCCAGTCGGCGGCATAGCGCGACGCCCGCCGCGCCCGCGCGGCCACCCGCAACGCACCAACCAAAGCCTCGGGTTGGTCGGCCAGGGCGTCCTCGAGGGTGGGAAGGCTGCCGAAGTCCTCGACGAAGCGCACCACGCCGATCATCATCAGCGCACGCTCGACGGTCTCGATGTCGGCGGTCTGGCTGCGCCGATGATTGGCCATGTAGACCATCAGCCGGCAGGCCATCAGCGGGTCGTTCAGCACCACGCCGGCGACCTGCCGAGCGCTCAGTCGGTCGACATCTTCACGCAGCGGCGCAAGCTCTTCCTCCGTGCGACGCAGCACCGGGATCTCCGCCTGACCAAGCACGGCCAGCCAGTCGGAGATCGCCTGAGACGGGGTTTCTTGCATGGGAGCCGCAAGCCTTTGGGAGGACAGGACTGCTAACGGACTGGCGCGACCAAACCTTAGGCTGGCATCGCCCCCGGCGGCAAGCCGCTCAGAGGAAACGGAAGAGGTCGAGCCCCTGAACACGGGCAAAACTCTGCTGAGCAGCTTGCAAGACAGCCTGGTTGCGGGTCAAACGGCTGATGGCGTCGATCATGTCGGTGTCTTGAAGGCGCGAGCGCAGCATTTCGAAGGACTGGTCGGAATCGTCCAGTGTCGAGCGCGCAGCGTCGAGCTCGACCAGGCGCGAACCGACCTTGGCCCGCTCGGCCAATAGCTGATCAGCGTAGCCCGAGAGCTGCCGCAGGGTGTCGCCAATAAACTCTTTCGAGGGAGCCGAGCCGGGATTGGCGTCGACGACATCGACCATGCGCTGCAGGGTGCCGAATACCGAACCGCCATGGCGGAAGAACAGCTGGTCGCCAGTGGTTGCCAGCGGAAACAGTCGCACCGGCGAGATGCGCACGCTGCGCACCTGCTGGTCGCCCGAGTACTGCCAGGCACCCATGTCGGCGTTGAAAGCCACTGCCGGCTGATCGATCTGGAAACCGGCGAACAGACTGCGGCCTTCGCCGTCGCGCCGGTTGGCCTGAGCCGCTAGCGACTGCAGCAAGCTCTCGACCTCGCGGGCAATGGCGCGCCGGCTACTCTGGTCAAGGGTGCCGTTGCCCAGCTGCACGGTGAGCTCGCGCGCCCGGGCCTCGGCAAGACTTGCCCTGGCGACTTGCCGCTTCGAATCACCTAAAAGTCGGACCAATAGCTCGGATACGGCATCAAACCTGGCCCGGCAAGCAAGGCTCGCTGGCCTGGCAAGGCATTTGCTTGTGTCCAACCCAGTCTCGCGTCAGGACACTCGCATGTCGTTCACGACACCTCATCACGCATTCCAACGGGCTGTTTGGCCAGCCGCTAGTGCGGTCGTCTGTGGCATGGCAGCCGCGCTGCTCATCCCTGCCGCATCGGCCAGCAGTGGCCACGAGAATCTAGAGCTTATCCGCGACCTGGTCGCGCAACAGGTACAGCAACGGACCAGCGACCTGCCCGGACGGGTGGTGGTCAGCGTGTCGCCACCTGACCCACGCCTGCAATTGCCCGCCTGTGCCGCGCCACAAATGACGGTGCCGGCCGGACAACGCCTGTGGGGACACAGCCAGGTGCGGGTGCAGTGCCCCACTGCGGGCGGCTGGCAACTCAATCTGGGGGTGCGGGTGCAGGTGCTGGTGGACACCGTCGCGCCGCGCGCTGGCCTGCCAGCGGGCCACGTGCTGCGCGCCGACAATCTGCAGCCGGCGGTGGCGGATCTGACCAATGGCAGCGGACAGGCGTGGGTTCGCGCTGAAGACGCGGTCGGGAAAGTGCTACGCACCCCGGCGATCGCCGGCAGGCCCCTGCTCGCCGGGCAGTTGCGGCCGCCGCATGCGGTTCGGCAAGGCGGACGCGTGTGGCTCAGCGCGCTGTCGAACGGCGTACGGGTCACCAGCCAGGCGGTGGCGCTAGGGGACGCTCCGGTCGGAGCGGCGGTAGGTGTACGAACCGACACCGGCCGTATCGTCCAAGGGCAGGTGGTCGGCGAAGCCAGTGTCGAGGTGCCGCTTTGACTCGTACCGCCGTCCACTTGCGCCACCACCCAGAAAAGAGCCTTGTGCCAACACCCGAATTCTTGGAGAATCGCGGGTTCTTCGATGAACGCCCTCGACGCCTGATGAAAACCGACATCCATCCCGAATACACCGAGATCAAGGTGACATGCAGCTGCGGCAACAACTTCACGACTCGCTCGACCATGGGCAAGCCCCTGCAGATCGAAGTCTGTTCAAGCTGTCACCCGTTCTTTACCGGCAAGCAGAAGATTGTTGATACGGCTGGTCGTGTCGAGCGCTTCCGTCAGCGCTACGGCAGCAAGACCCAGTAAGCGGGTATTGCCCGATCAGACAGGCAGCCTGCGGGCTGCCTGTTTTGTTTTCCGGTGACCGGCTCGTCGAAAGCACGGTTCTGCTGGCCTGTAGAATCGTGCCATGCGCATGCTGATCTTCCCTGCCCTGATGCTGGCCCTGGTCTTGGGGTTGGCCAACTGTGCGGTCAACCCAGTGTCGGGCCGCCAGCAGTTCAACCTGATGTCCGAGGCGCAGGAGATCCAGGTTGGCCAACAAGGCGATGCCGAGGTGCGGCGCGAATATGGCGACTACACCGACCCGGCGCTCGAGCAGTTGGTCGGCGGGATCGGTCGGCGGCTGGCTGCCAGCAGTCACCGTCCCGACCTGCCGTGGCGCTTTCGTGTACTCGACAGCCCGCAGATCAATGCCTTTGCCCTGCCCGGCGGACCGGTCTACATCACCCGCGGCATGCTCGCCTATCTGAACACCGAGGCAGAACTGGCCGCAGTGCTCGGACACGAGGTCGGGCATATCACCGCACGGCACGGCGCACAGCGCTACAGCGCCGGCCAAGCAACGCAGATCGGCATGGCCCTGCTGTCGGTGCTGGCACCCGAACTGTCGCGTGCCGGACAGTCGATCATCGGCCCGCTGGCGACCGCACTGCTGCGCGGCTACGGCCGCGAACACGAGCTCGAAGCCGATCGCCTGGGCGCCGAATACATCGCCCGCAACGGCTATCGCCCCGAAGCAATGATCGAGGTCGTTGGCGTGTTGAAGGGCCAAGAGCTCTATGACATCGAGCTGGCGCGCCGCGAAGGTCGCGAGCCGCGCGCCTACCATGGCGTGTTTGCCACCCACCCCGACAACGACACGCGGCTGCGCGAGGTGGTGCTTGCCGCCCGGCGATTCACCCGCGACGACCTGCCAGCCGAAACGCCCGGCAACCTGCTGCCCAAGCTCGATGGCCTGGTCTGGGGTGACAGCCCAGACCAAGGCCTCCTGCGTGGATCGCGCTTTTTGCACGGGCCGCTACGCCTGCAGCTCGACCTGCCTGCGGGCTGGAAGGTACAGAACAACCCGCAACAGCTTTTGGCCCAGGCCCCACGTGGCGATGCACAGTTGCAACTGGTGGCGCTGGGCGCCCCGCGCGATGGCATCGAGTCGCAGCTGCGCCGTGCCCTGCGTCTGGGCCCTAGAGAGACGGTGCAGCAGCAACGTATCAATGGCCTCGAAGCCGCTAGCGTCAGTGGCGTAGCCAACGGGACCCCGTTTCGGGCCTTGGCAGTCCGGCTCGAACAGCAGGACCTGCTGCTCGTGGGGCTGGCACGTGATCGCAACGCTTTGACGACGTTGACGCCGGCCTTCCGCGATAGCGCGGGCAGCATCCGTCGCCTCAGCCAGGCCGAAGCGGATGCGCTGCAACCGCTGCGCATCCGCTTGCTCACCGTCAAACGAGAGACCACCTACCAAGCGCTGGCCAAGGATTCGCCTCTTGGTGATGGCGCTGCCGACGTCCTGCGTCTGATCAACGGCGACTGGCCATCAGGCGAACCCACCCGCGGTCGGACCATCAAGGTGGTGCGTTAGGCATGCTCGGGCATGCGCCACCCAGCCCGATTCCCGGGCAGGTCCCCCACCCGCCGCTCTACTGGCTGCTGCTGTGGGTGGCAGCATGGATGCTGGCTGGGCTGACCGGTCACACACCCTGGCGCAGCGACGAGATCATTCAGCTGGCGCTGGCAGTCGATGTGCTCGACAGTGGACGCTGGTTGGCGCCACAGCTGGGCGGTCTGCCCATGATCGAGACGCCACCGTGGGCAGCATGGATGTCGGCGCTGGCGATCGCCGCGCTGCAGCCGGCTGGCGTCGCGCCCCACGATGCGGCCCGCTTCCCGGCCTTGGCGGCCTTGCTGCTGTGCTTCTGGGCGCTGCTGCGTTGGGGCCACCCCCGGCTGGCACGTCGCGAGCGCTGGGCTTGCGGACTGGCGCTGTTCTCGGCCTTGTCGCTGATCCTTCCGGCGCACAGCGCATCGGCCGACCTGTGGGCCTTGGCAGGGTTTGCCCTGATCACCGGAGCGCTGATCCGACCCGAACGTCGCTGGCCGCGAACCGCTGTACTGCTCGGCAGCGGCCTGACGCTGGCAGCACTGGCTGGCGGCGTACAAGTATGGCTGCCAGGTGTGCTGGCGACGCTGTTGGTCGGGGCCGTGCAGCGGCAGCGTAGCCGACACTTTGCCCATGTCTTGGCGATCGTCGGTAGCCTGGTGCTGGTTGGCATCTGGTTGATCGCGCTGCAGCGTGCCGGCCTGCTGCACGACTGGCTCGCTCAGGACCCGTTGCTGAGAGCATTTGCCGAACCACTCGAGGCTGGCCGCCGCTTCTGGCCAGAGCTGCGCGGGCTGCTATGGTCCTGGCCGGTCTGGCCGCTTGCGTTGTGGCTGGTGTTGCAATTTCGTCGCACGCTGCTCGACGACCCTCGGCTGCTCGCCCCATGCGCCTTGCTGCTGACATCCTTGCTGGTCTGGTGGCTGGTGCCGGGCGGGCGCGAAAGCCGCAGCGTTGCGCTGCTGGCACCCTTAGCCATGCTAGCCGGGCCGGCGCTGTTGCTGCTGCCACGCGGGGGGGCGCAGGCGCTGTACGGATTCGGCCTGGTGCTGTTCGCTGGGCTGGTCGCCATACTGCTGATCTACTGGAGCGGCGCGCACTTGGGCGTGCCCGACTTTGCCGAGCGCCGCATGATCCGCCTGCTCAGCGACTACGACCCCAGCTTTGCCATATGGCAACCCGTGCTGGCACTGGCCATGCTGGTAGTCGCCGTAGCTGCCATCTACCGACTGCGACGCACACCCTTGCGGCCCCTGTTGGCGTGGTGCATTGCCGCTAGCGTGACTTGGCTGCTAGTGGTGGTTCTGGCCAGCCGCTGGATCGACACCAGCCGCAGCTATGCCTCGACCATGGTCGATCTGGCACAGCACCTGCCGGCCGACCAGTGCGTTGGCGCTGGCCGCCTCGACGATGCGCTCATGGCTTGGGCGAGGGTCTATGCTGGCGTCACCGTCCTGCGCGATGGTCGGCACTGCCAGTGGCGTCTGACCGTGGCCAACCAAAGCAGCACTGTTCCACTAGGCGCCGAGGTCGTCTGGAGCGGCTCGCGCGCTGGAGATCGCAACGACCCGGTGCTGCTTTACCGTTTAGAGCACCCCTAGCCCTCGCGCAACACGCCCCCACCGCATCCCCGCAAAGAGGCTGTCAACCTGCGTGCAAACAGGGCCGTTACTGGGATATTGCTTGCCGGGATGGGCGGCCGGATAGGCAAAGGCAGTCAGACGGACTAATATTCCGCTCGCATCACCCCACAACCGAGGAGATACAGATGAAGCGCGTGTTGCACATCGGTGCTGCCATTCTGGCTGCGACGGTCAGCGGTCAAGTCCTGGCCAACGAAGCCCTGGCCACCAAGAGCGGCTGCTTGGCCTGCCATGCGGTCGCCGAAAAGAAGATCGGCCCGTCATACAAGCAAGTCGCGCAGCGTTACGCTGGTGACGCCGGCGCCGAGGCCAAGCTGGTTACCAAGGTCAAGGCTGGCGGTGCCGGCAACTGGACCAAGGAGACCGGTGGTATGCCCATGCCGCCGCAAGCGCACGTGTCGGATGCCGACATCAAGACGCTGGTGAAGTGGATCCTGACGCAAAAATAAGCGCCGGCAGCGTCTAGCAGCCGGCAAGTTCGCCGGCCGCCGGGCCCTCCACACAACACAACAGCCACCCACGGGTGGCTGTTGTGTTTTGACCGACCTCGATGAAGCCCTTGATTCCCAGCCAGCAAACCGTCCTTACCCGCCAAACAGCTTGGTGGCCTTTTGCAAGGTCTGCCAGATGCCCCACACCAGCGGAATCCCCACCGCCGACCACGCCAGCATCGCTGTCAGGCTAAGCCCGCCAGCATTGCCAGCGACCCCGCCACCGACATCTTTCACCGACTTCTCGTGAGCCAGGCGCTTTTCTTCAGCAAGCTCGGCGTCTGACATGAACCACTTGTCGGCCACCGGACGCACGAGCAGATTGGCAATGAAGCCGACCACAAGCATGCCCGCTAGGGCGAGGAAGATCGGGCCGTAGATCTGGTCGAATGGAACACCAGCCTCGAGCCGCACGTCGTGCATGTAGTTCACCACGACCGGACCGAGGATCCCGGCAGTCGACCAGGCAGTCAGCAGCCGGCCGTGGATCGCCCCGACAAACTGCGTACCAAACATGTCGGCCAGATACGCCGGAATGGTGGCAAAACCACCACCGTACATCGATGCAATGATGCAGAACGCTGCCACCAGCAACGCCAGCGACTTCCATTCGGCCGACAGCGAAGCCAACACATACAGGGCGGCCCCCAGCACGAAGAAGATGAAGTAGGTCTGCTTGCGGCCGAGCTTGTCCGAGGACGAGGCCCAAACGATACGGCCGAAGATGTTAAACAGTGAAATGAGGCCAACAAAGCCCGCGCCGATCGCGGCGGCTGCCGCGAGCATCGCCTCATCGGCCTTCAGCTCGGCAAAACCCATATCTGGCTGGCCGACCAGCGCGCCGCCAAAGGTCTCTTGCAGCATAGGAGCCGCCGCGCCGATCACGCCGATCCCCGCTGACACGTTCATGCACAGGACAATCCACAGTAGCCAGAACTGCGGCGTCTTGTGGGCGTTCCTAAGGTGCACGTGGCGGGTCGCGATCATGGCGTTGGCCTTGGCCGGCGGCGGTGTCCAGCCGGCCGGTGTCCAGCCGGTGGGCGGCACGCGGTAGCCCAATGCACCAGCCAGCATGAAGGCGCCATAGCCCAGCGCCAGAACGACAAAGGTCTGCCAGACGCCCGGGTCGGTCGGCGTTGCAAACTGGCCCATCAGCATGGTCGCCAGAGGCGAGCCGATCATCGCGCCACCACCAAAACCCATGATTGCCATGCCGGTAGCCATGCCGCGGCGGTCGGGGAACCACTTGATCAAGGTTGAGACTGGCGAGATATAGCCCAGTCCCAGACCAACGCCGCCGATCACGCCCGAGCCCAGCCACATCAGCCACAGCTGGTGGATATAAATGCCATATGCCGACAGCAACATGCCCCCGCACCAGCACACCGCCGAGACCAGGCCGGCCTTGCGCGGGCCGGCACGTTCCAGCCAGCCACCCCAAAGTGCGGCGGAGATGCCCAACAGGACGAAGAATAGGGTGTACATCCAGCCCAGATCGAACTGGGTCCAGTTGCAATCGGTGGCGGTGAGGGCACGCAGCGTTCCCTCGAGCTTTTCGCCAAAGGTGGTGGCGCCAGCGGCACAGGCCGCCAGCGGCATACCATCGGGGCCGACCAGCGCGTTGCCCAGCGGCTTCCAGAACACCGAGAAGCCATAGGCCATACCGATACACAGGTGGATAGCGAGCGCGGCCGGGGGCACCAACCAACGATTAAAACCCGGACCGGCGATGGTCCGTTCCTTGTCCAGAAAACTCACGCGATCTCCTCCGTCATCTGTCTTGTTTTATGCCGTCGGTCTTTGAAGCCGAACAGCCCTGCGGAGTGTATGCCGAAAGGGGCGCCGCCATCACGGCGGTGTGCGCGGCTTTGGCAATGATTGCAATCGCCCCACCAGCGACAAATGGCTGCGGGTAGCGGAAATTGCTACATTGAACTCGCCAGATGCAGAAAAGCACTGGCTCGCACAAAGGCTTTAGGAGCAGAACGGGATGAAGAAATGGATGGCCCTGGCGCTTGTAGCAAGCCTGCCCGCACAGGGGTTTGCGGGGGGCAACCCGTTGGTATCGCCAGGGAATATGGGGGTGCCGGCCGGTGGCAAAAAAGCTCCAGGGGCATTCAAGAACGAAGCGCCGAAGGTGTTCTGCGATGAGATGGGTCGCCCCCCCAACGCCGACCAACCGTGCACACCCATAGAACCGTTGCTGTTACCCCGTGATGGCGTGAGCGACGAGATGCTGCAGAAATACAAGATTCGCAAGGATTAGGCTTAAGGCGGGCTACTGGTCGCGGCAATTGAGAAAGCCTGAAACCAAAACAGAACAGCCACCCGAGGGCGGCTGTTCTGTTAATTGCTACTACTGCGTTCTAAAAGCTTGCGCGATTAGAAGGTGTGACGAACACCAACGTTGACACCAGTGGAACCAAGCCCGACGCCGTTGTCGCGACCCGAACCTGCGTTCGAGTAAGAGCCGCCGTTGGTATTGATACCAGCAGCACAGGTGCCAGTCGAATCTTGCTCTGTCAGGTGAGCAACGTCAGCGTATACGCGGGTACGCTTCGACAGATCATAGTCGACACCAGCGGCTGCCTTAGCGCAGGTACCGCTACCTGCACCAGTGTCAGCGGTCGAGTGCGAATACGAAATCTTGAACGTTGCTGCCTCAGAGATCGGAGCACGAGCACCGACCAGCCAACCGCGCTGGTAGCTCTCGAGATTGGTGTAGAGAGCTGACAGCTTGGCGACCCCAAAATCGTAGGAGGCGGCAGCCGTCCAAACATCAACATGACCGCTGCCGGTCTTGGAAAGTTGCGCGCCGCCTGCTTTGAGAATGGCATTTTCGTAGGCAAGCGTCACGCTCAGCGGTCCTGAATTATATAGAGCTGCCAGCGCGTACAAATCTGAACGAACAGTGCCGGCAGCATTTTGCGGGACTGGATCTTGGCCGACCAGGTTGCTGGTGTAAGCCGCCAAAACCTTCATGCCTGGGAAGACTTCCGGTGTGATCCACGCCAGAACGTTGTCGGCGTAATCCGCATTGCCAAGAGCTGAACCCATGGTCTGCAGCGCGTTACCAACACCGAAACCACCAAACGGGTCGTACTGCTTGATAAAGCCGGCACGGGCACCGCCTGCACGGCCACCGATCAGGGTACCGAAGTCACCCGACAAGGCCAGGTATGAATAAATAGTGCTGAAATTTCCATTAGTACCCGACGGGTTGAAATTGCCACCGGCAGAATCAAGGGCAAAACCGAACATCGCGTCACCGCTGATCTTCATACCGTTGCCGAGGTCTTCCGACATACGGAAACCAATACCGTTATGGCCGTTCATTCCGCTAGCAACTTGGATGTCACCGCCGCCGCTACGAGCCAAGACACCGACGTCGAACGCGCCGTAGATCTGAACGTTGTCGGCCATGGCCGGGGCAGCGAAGGCGGTTGCCAAGGCTGCTGCAAGAAGCTTCTTCTTCATGAGATGGGTTCTCCTTCAGAGATCTCAATTGTGAGTACCGCCCAGACACTGAGCCGGTAACTCATTGTCGTGCCGCATGTAGTGCCTTTCAAGGAAACACTAGCCCTGTGGCGATGTTTTTACGGTTGTGTTGCGTTTATGCAACACCAGCTTCCCAAGCTTCCGACTGCGTGCTCTGCAGCACGCGCTCGCACTGGCGCTGCACCGTCTGCACCAAGGCCACCACCACCTGTGGGTCGGCACCTGCGTTGCGCGCGGCAAACCCGACCGCGCTGGCGACGCTCTCCAGACGGCGGGCCAAGCGGCGAAGCTCGGCGGTCAGGGTGGCTGAATCGATGTCGGCTTCGGCAGCCAACGCCTGCCAGTGCTCACGCTCCATCACGTCAGCGAACCAGGCACCACCCACACGCATGCCAAAGCCCTGCCAGCCGGCATGGGCAAAAGCCAGCTCGCCGCGCAAGGCGTATGCCGGCGCTAGCCGCAGGCGGTCGCCCGGCTCGACAACGAACGTCACATTCTTGGCATTCAAGGTGCTGCCAGCACCCAGCAGCACCTGCAACAACACCCAGCGCAACAGGCGCAAGGTCTCCCGCCTGGGCTCGGTGGCGTGCTCACGCAAGGCGGCGAACAGTTCGGACAGTGTCGCGCCGGGGCGCAAATCGACCACGCCGCGCCCGTCGGCATAGGGCTGCTCGATGGCCTGCGCGGGCGTCAAGCCCAGCAGCTGGCAGCCGTCGACGACATGCAGGCGTCGCACCAGCTTACTGCCCAACCGCGTCTGTCGGTCGAAACGCTCGGTGAGCAGCACCGGCCCGCTGGTCGTGCGATACAGCTCACTGCGCACCACCGGCAGACCCACGGCTGCGGCCAGGCGCAGGCAAACGTGCTCGTTGGCTGCCAGGCTGCTGCAACCCCCGGTACTGGCGCCTACCTTGGCAATATGCGTCGACGCTCCCCGCTCACCTTCCAACACATGCCAGCGACCGTCGGCCACCCACACACCAAGCTTGTCGCGGCTGCCGGACAGACTGCCGGGAATGCGCTCGTCCCATTGGACGAACGGGTGGCTGTCGCGCCAGGCGATCCGCTGCCCAAGCTCTGCCACCGTGAGTTCGCGCGCGACATCGGCGGGGAAAGCGGTGCGTCGTGAGTCGCGTGTTTTTGCGACAAAGCGCAGCATGCCCGCGGTCTCGCTCGCGGTATCGGCCAACAGGCCGGCGGTGTCGGTGGGGTGGCGCTTCAGCAGGCGCGCCAGGCTGGTCAGGCGGCGTCCTTCGGGCAGCAGATTGGCGAGCATCGCGTGCAGCTCGCGCGCCTTTGCCGCGGCAGACAGACCGGCCAGGCGCTCCGGCGACAGGCGTGGCGACAAGCTGTAGCGCCGCCGGCCGCCGATCCAGCTGTCGGCATAGGTGAAGTCGACGATCGCGCCGCCCGGGAGATAGTGCAAGCGGCCGATCAAGTCGGTCGAAGCGTCGGGGCCGGCAAAAACGGCAAGGGTGCGATAGTCGGTCATTAGGCCTCGGGGGCTAAGTGGCGGTCATTTGTGACTCGCAATGGTTGCGAGCCCGCGCAGGACCAGGTCGTCGACGCGGCTGAACGGTACGGTGAGGTGCGAGGCGATGCGGTCGGCGTCGCCGCCGGTGAGGATCACGCGGGGGGTGCTGCCGGTGGCAGCAACGCGGCGAGCGACCCGCTCGACCGCCCCACACAGGGCATCGATGGCGCCGGTGGTGATGGCGTCCTCGGTGTTGTCGGGGAAAGCCGAGAACTGGCCGGTCTCGGCAGCCAGCGCGGTGCGCGCCCGCAGACCGGCATCGAGCGCCCGGAAGCCCGGCACGATGATGCCGCCGGCAAAATGGCCGTCGGCACCCATCATGTCGACAGTGAGCGCGGTGCCGGCGCTCACGATAACGCCGGGCACCAGCCCCAAGGCATAGGCGCCGATCAGCGCAGCCCAGCGGTCGGCACCCAGCCGCGCCGGATCGCGATAGCCGTTGTGCACGCCACACTCGAAACTGCGTGCCACCACCCAGTCGACCTCACCGTCGATGCGGTCGATCGCGTCTTCGACCGCCTCGCGCACCGTCTGTCCGGCGACGCAGGCGATCAGGATGCGATCGATGCGCGGCAGACCTGACAACACCTTGGGCAGGCTGGCAACATCGCTATGCTCGACCACGCCACGCGTGACCAGGCTGGGGCCGTCGGCCAACGCCCATTTGATGCGCGTGTTGCCGGTGTCGATGAGCAGGTTCATGGTATTCCCCGTGTGGGCGCGGGCCGTAGCCGGACATCACCGGCCAGCACGCGCTGTCTGCCTTCGCAGGTCTCGACCAGCAGGGCACCATCGCTGTCGATGTCGACCGCGACGCCTTCCTGCTGCCGCCCATCACTGCCGGGAAAGCCGACTAAACGGCCATTCCATGCATGCAGGCGACGCCAATCACTGCTGAAAGCGCCTAAACCTTGCCGCTCAAAGTCGGCAAGCGCAACCGCCATATGGCGTAAGAGTTCTGCCAGCACCAGCCCGCGCTGCAGTTTGCCCGACATAGCCTCTGCCAGCGCCGCGGCTGGCAGCGCATCGGCCGCGTTCAGCTGCGGCGCAGCGTGGACGTTCATACCCACGCCGATCACCGCCGCGCTAGGACCCAGCGCATCGCCCTGCACCTCGACCAGCACGCCACCGAGCTTGCGGCCGTCGAACAGCAAATCATTCGGCCACTTCACGCCGACGCCACCGGCGCCCAGCGCACTGCAGGCCCGTGCCAATGCCACCCCCACCGCCAGACTCAGTCCGCCCAAGGCCTGCACACCGGTCGCGAAGCGCCAGAGCAGGGAGAAGGTCAGACCCTGGCCGGGCACCGCCGACCAGCCACTGCCGCGGCGGCCGCGTCCGGCGCTCTGCCATTCGGCGACCAACACGCTGCCGTGCGGCAGATGCTCCGCCCCGGCGAGCAAGGCACTGCTGGTCGAGGTCACCTGCTCGACCAGCTGGACTTGCAGGCCAGTGCCAACAAGGTCGCGCTGCAGCGCAGTGGCGTCGAGCAGATCGATTGGCTGCGCCAGCCGATAACCACGTCCTCGCACGCGGTGGCAGTCCAGTCCCATGTGCTGCAGCTCGCCGATGCGCTGCCAGACCGTCGCCCGCGACACGCCCATGGCCCGGGCGAGGTCGTCGCCGCTGTGGAAGCGGCCATCCGCCATCTGGCGTAGCAGGGGAAAGACTCCGCGGGCGGTCATGCCCAGATTCTACGCAGACGCGCCCGACAGACGACACCGCCGGGGGCTGACAAACTCCGATGACTGTATATAATCACAGTTACTTTGAGCCGTATGACGCGACAACACCGCCGACCGGCCTGGCCCAGCCAGATTCGATTCAACCCCAAGGCACACTCGACGATGCATGCACTGACCGCCCGCCAGCAGGAGATCCTCGATTTCATCCGCCGCTGCATCGACGCCAATGGCGCACCTCCGACCCGCGCCGAGATCGCTGCGCATCTGGGCTACGGCTCGCTCAATGCCGCCGAGAGCCACCTGCGGGCGTTGGCTCGCAAGGGCGCGCTGATCCTGGAGCCTGGCCGCTCACGTGGCATCCGCCTAAGCGCCACGACACGCGCCGAACACACCGCCGGCCTGCCATTGATTGGCCGGGTAGCAGCGGGCAGCCCACTGCTGGCAGTCGAACACATCGAGGGCCACCGGGCGATCGATCCAGCTCACTTTCACCCTCGCGCCGACTACTTGCTACGGGTGCATGGGCAAAGCATGCGCGACGCCGGCATCTTCGACGGCGACCTACTGGTGGTGCACCGCTGCCAGACCGCGCACGCTGGGCAGACGGTGGTTGCCCGCATCGACGACGAGGTGACGGTGAAACGCCTGCACCTGGCCGATGGGCGTGTCCACTTGCTGGCCTGTAACCCGGACTTCGCGCCGATCGTCGTCGATCTCCAGCGGCAGAGCTTCCAGATCGAGGGTGTCGGCGTCGGTGTGCTGCGCGAGGCACTCGACTGATGGATCGCACACTCGACACGCTGCTACAACATCCGGGGCTGTGGCGCCCAGGCGAACGCCCGGTGCATCCGCTACGCAGCCTGCCGACACGGGTGCCGGCGCTGGATGCCGCACTGCCAGGTGGTGGCCTGCCGGTCGGCGCCGTCACCGAGGTGCTGAACACCGGCATCGGCGTAGGCGAGCTCAGTCTGCTACTGCCGGCACTCGCTGGACTCAGCTGCTCGGGGAGCCAGGTCGTCTGGGTCGCGCCACCGCATCTGCCCTATCCGCCTGCCTTGCGGCAGGCCGGTGTGGCCCTCGAACGCCTGCTGTGCCTGCAGCCCGCCAGTCCCGACGAGTCTTTGTGGGCGGCCGAGCAGTGCCTGCGCTCGGGTGTCTGCGGCGCGGTACTGGTCTGGCTCGACGACATCGACACCACCGCCATCCGCCGGTTGCAACTTGCCGCCGAATCGGGCGACAGCTGCTGTCTGCTGCTACGCGACGCTCACCGCGCCGCCAATGCCAGTCCGGCGGCGTTGCGCTTGTGGGTGGGGTCGGACGGCATGCGGCGGCAACTACGAGTGCTGAAATGCCGCGGCGGGCAGCCTCAGGATGTCGCGCTCGCCGCTTGACCCGCTGGTACTGCAAGCTGCGCCGTTCTGCGGCGCCTGGCTATGCGTGCTGCCGACCATGCGCCACGATGCCGAAGGCTTGGCGCTATGGGCAATGCGCTATAGCCCGCTGGTTAGCATCTGCCGACGCTCGTCGGGGGTGGTCGCCGATGTCGCCGCCAGCGCACATCTGTTCGGCGGGCTCGACGCGCTACTCGACGATGCACGACGGCAGCTGCGCACGCTAGGCATCGCGGCAAGTGTCGCCGGCGCTCCCACCGCCAGCGCGGCACGGGTACTGGCGGCCAACGGCGGCACAGCCCGCTGGGTCGGGCACGATGCTTGGCCAGCGCGCCTGCGCCAGCTGCGCCTGGAACAACTCGGGCTCGAACGGGCCGACCTTGCACTGCTACGCGCGCTCGGATTACGCAGCGCTGGCGACTGCCTAGTATTGAATGGCGGCGACCTCGACCGACGCTGCCGCGAGGCAGTCTCGCTGCGCCTAGCACGCCTGACCGGGTCTGCCGCCGACCCGCAAATATGGTTTACACCCCCGCCCCGGTTCGACCGCCGCCTGGAACTGTTGTCCGAAACCTGGCAAGCCGGCGCTTTGCGTTTCGGGCTAGAGCGTCTACTGGCCGAACTCGAAGGTCTACTGCGCGGGCGAAGCGCGGCCACCGACGCCATCGACATCCGCTTGGGGCACGCCCCTGGCCGACCAGATACCTGTTTTAGCCTGCGCACCACCCGCCCCAGCCAGTCCAGCGCCATGCTACGCATGCTGCTGCGCGAACGGTTAGAACAACTGAAGCTACCAGGCCCGGTGCGCAGTGTCGGCCTGCAGGCGGCGCTGTTGGTCGACTGGCAAGCCCGCGCCGGCACCCTCTGGCCGACTCCGGACGACACCGCCTACGATCGCGCCAGCCTGCTCGACCGGCTGCGCGCCCGGCTGGGCGAGACCGCCATTTACAGCTTGGACACGGTGCCTGACCACCGCCCAGAGCACGCTTGGCGCCGCACACATGGAGGCGCTGGCGCGCCACCCCGACCAGCACCCGACACAGCAATCATGCGCAAAGGCACGTCCGACAACTCACCTGTCCCAAATCCTCGGTCGGGGCTCGGTCGCGGCAGCTCGCCCTGCCGCGGGCTGCGCCCACTGTGGTTGCTGGATGCACCACAAGCATTGGCAACGATCGGTGGTGACTGGGTCGAAGAGCGCGGCCCCGAACGCATCGAGGCAGGCTGGTGGGCCACGCCGCTGGCGCGAGACTACTACGTCCTGCGCGATACCCAGGGGCGCCGCTTGTGGGCGTTTCGGAGTACACGCGGCGACTGGTTCGCGCAAGGCTGGTTCGCCTAAGGTACTCGCAACGGGGGCTAAGCGGCTAGTGCGTCGAGCAAAGCGCCATGGATGCCGTCGAAACCACCGTTGCTCATGATCAGCACGGTGTCGCCCTCGCAAGCCTCGGCAACGATGGCTGCAACCAGCGTTTCCAGATTCTCCTCGACAACCAACCGGGCGCCCAATGGCGCGAGTGCTCCAGCGGCATCCCAACCAAGTCCCTTGGTGTAGCAGAACACCGCCTGCGCATCGCCCAGACTGCGGGCCAGGTCGCCCTTCCAGACACCCTGCTTCATGGTGTTGGAGCGGGGCTCCAGCACCGCCAACACCCGCCCTGAGCCGACCCGTTCGCGCAGCGCAGCCATGGTCTCGGCGATCGCCGTGGGGTGGTGGGCGAAGTCATCGATCACTGTGACGCCGCGCACCGTACCGCGGTCCTCGAGGCGGCGTTTCACATTGCGAAAGCGCGACAGCGCGTCGACGGCCAGTGCGGGCGTGACCCCGACATGCCGAGCGGCAGCGATCGCAGCCAGGGCGTTCATGCGGTTGTGGCCACCCAGAACATCCCAGCGCAGAGGGGCGATATTCTGCCCGGCCAGGCGCACCATCCAGCCGCCACTTGTGCCGCTACCCTGCCCGATCGGCAGACACTCCCAGCCTGTATCGACACCGAACCGCTCCACCGTAGTCCAGCAGCCCATCTTCAGGGTCGCGTCCAGATTGACATCAGCCCCGTTGACTACCAGAAGTCCTTGTCCCGGAACGGTCCGCACCAGATGGTGGAACTGGGTCTGGATGGCGGCGAGGTCGGCAAAGATGTCGGCGTGGTCGAACTCAAGATTGTTCAAGATCGCCGTACGTGGGCGGTAGTGCACGAATTTGCTGCGCTTGTCGAAGAACGCCGTGTCGTACTCATCGGCCTCGATGACGAAGAAAGAGCTGCTGGTGAGCCGCGCCGAGACGCCAAAATTCTCCGGTACGCCACCGATGAGGAATCCGGGGTCGAGTCCCGCATCCTGAAGGATCCAGGCGAGCATCGAGGTGGTGGTGGTCTTGCCATGCGTGCCGGCCACCGCCAGCACCCATTTGTCGCGCAAGACGGTCTCGGCCAGCCACTGCGGACCCGACACGTAGGGAAGGCCGCGGTCAAGGATGGCCTCCATCAGCGGATTGCCACGGCTCACCACGTTACCGATCACATATACGTCGGCCTGCGGCTCGAGCTGCACCGGGTCCCAGCCCTGGGTCAGCGTGATGCCAAGCTGCTCGAGCTGTGTGCTCATCGGCGGGTAGACGTTGGCGTCGCAACCGGTGACCGTGTGTCCGGCCTGCTTGGCGATGGCGGCGATACCGCCCATGAAGGTCCCGCAGATGCCGAGGATGTGGATATGCATGGTCAGACGAAGGGATTGTGGACACGCACGCAGTGGGCGACAAAGTCTGCCGCATTCTGCATGCCGGAGGACTTGTTGGGGATCTGCTTAGTGCGGATGCACGTGTTCATGACCCTCATGGCCAGCCGGGACGCGTGGCCGGATCGCCAGCGGAAGGCTCTGCCAGCCGGCCTTCTCGAAGCGCAATTCGAGGGTCTGCGGCTTGCCCTCGATCAGTGACGCTCGCAGGCCGATCAGCATCAAGTGCAGGCCGCCCGGCTGCAAAACGACCGTCTTGCCGGCAGGCACGGCGATACCTTCGACTTTGCGCATGCGCATCACGCCGTCGTCCATCCTCATGGTATGGAGCTCGACGCGCTCCGCGCAGCTGCAGCGAGCCTCGGCCAGCTGGTCGGCCGTATCGCCGCCAGCGAGGGTGACAAAACCGCCGGCGACGCGCTGCGCCGGAGCAGTGGCATGTGCCCATGCGTCGCGGGCCTCGGCGGGCGCGGCCACGGCGGCGGGGGCAAACATGGCTGCAGCCAAGGTCAGTGCAGCGACACAGAGATTGGAACAAAGCATGGCGAGTCTCCTGAAATAATCTGGGCAGGCGACAATCAGAGCGCCCGGTTGTCGGATCGAGGTGGCCGAATCGCCTCGTCAGTGATGATGCTGGGACACTCCGCCAGCCTGCGGGCTGCCCGATGTCGCCACCGGGTCCGACGGTCCTGACGCGCTGGGTGCTGTCACCTCGAGTTCCGCGGCGGGATACGGCGGCTTGGGCTGCCCCGATCGAGCGTGCTGGTGCCAGTCGTTGCTGCCCCGATCGCAGGTCTGCAACACCCGGAACCGGAGCGTTCCCGGCCTGGCCAGAAAGATCAGCATGCCGAATTCATCGTACTCGGCATCGGGCAGCGGACCGCCGGTCCAGGTGACGCGACGAATACCCTCGCTCTTGGGCTTGCCATGGACCAGCGCCGGCTCGGCCAGCGGGCCCGACTCGTAGGTCAACACCCAGCCGGGCTTGGGCTGCGGCCTCACCACCGGGACACCGTCGGGGATATCGACCTGCACCGACACGGTAGGCGCCCCCTCGCAGCCGTGCCCGACCATGAACTGGGCCCGGTAATAGGTGCCGGCGGGAGCGGTCTTCTGCACCAGCACCACATGCGCCGAGGCCGGCGGTGCCTGCATGGCCATCAGTGAAGCGATCGACAGTACGGCGCAGAAATCACGGACAGAACTCATGCTTGTCTCCTTCATGGCTTGGGGCGGTACTCGATGCCGGCATAGACGCTGATGCCGTCGCCGGGAAAGAACTGCGCATGCTGTGTGCCCGGTGGACCGGGCGGCGGAATACGCGCGTCGCGCAGCACCCCACTGGTGACGATGTGCGCGCGGTCGAGCAGGTTGCGCGCCTCGGCAAACCAGCCCCAGCCAGCCACAGGACGTTTGCCGACACGCAGGTTGAGTAACCCATAACCAGGGGCATGGAGGGTATTGGCGTGATCGACGAAGCTGCGTGTCGCGACCTGTAGCGACGGCGCGACATACCAGCCGCCCGGGCCGTTCCAGCGCAGCTCGGTCACGCCAAAGGCCTTGGGCAAGCCAGCAATCCGGTTATCGCCGTAAGTAGCATCGCCATCGAATCGAAAGTCGTTCAGCGTGGCGGTGGTCGACCATGTCCAATGGCCACGGCTCAGGCGCATGCCAGCCTCGATGCCTTGATGGATGGTCTGGTCGGCATTGACCGTGGCTGTCGAGGCTGGCTGTCCTGGCAAACCCACGGCCAGCAGTTCATGGCGCAGATCGGCACGGTAGACGGCGACATCCCAGGCCAGCAGATGCGCGCCAAAGACCGCACTCCCCCGGCCGCCCAGCTCGATGGTCTGCCCACGCTGTGCACGGTTGGCGAGCAGCGTCGCCGCCGCCCCGGCACCGAGGACGTTGCTGGTCTCGGACAGGCTGGGCGGCTCGAAGCTGCCCGACCAGTTGGCGAACAGTTCGCTGACCGGCGACACCGCGTAGCGCGCACCGATGCGCGGACTGACGCGGTCGAAACGCAGACGGATGCTGTCATCGCAGGGTGCGGCAGTGGAGCCCTCGACGGCGCAACCACGCCCGAGAAAGTCAGACTCGACGCGAAAACGGTCGCGCCGCTCGCGCACCGCACGCGACCAGTGCCCGCCGGCAACCAGCGTCAGGGATGCGGTCGCCTGCCAGTGGTTCTCGACGAACAACCCCAGGTTGTCCGAATCCAGCGTCTGCCGCCCGGTCAGCGCGCCGCGCCGACCCGCCGCATTGACGAACGCCAGGTCGTCGACAAACCCGCGGTTGGCCAGCACGCCGGCAACCACCCGGTTCGGCCGCCCGAGCAGATGCCCGTTGTGCCCCAGGCGCAGCTGCAGCCCGTAGTCGGTGGAGTCCTGGTCGATGACCTGGAAGATCGGGTGGAACAGCTGTTTGACGCTGCCGTAGGTCAACAGCTCGACATCGCTGGCGGCGCTCATCTGCCAGGTGGTGCGGTTCGACAGTCGCCACAGCTGGAAGTCGCGCTTCTGGTCGCCAGCGATGTTCGCCGGGTTGGCCTGGCGCGGGTCACGGCGGATCTGGTCGCGGGTGAGCGCCCCGGGGAGCTCGCTGTCGGTGTTGACCCCGGCGAAGAAGAAGCGCGTGCGGAGGCCATCGCCGAAATCGTGGCCGAGGTTGGCGAACACGCGCTGCGTGTTCTGCTCGGCGTGATCACGATAGCCGCGCTGGAAGAACTGGCTGCCGCTGATGAAGGCATCGGTATCGCCCCACTGCAGGCCGAGGCCAGCCGAAGCCCGCAGGTAGCGCTGACTGCCCGCCTCGAAGCGGGCATGCACGCCCGGGGCGTCGCGGCCACCGAGGC
Organism: uncultured Enterobacteriaceae bacterium; assembly: GCA_964524005.1. Lineage (GTDB taxonomy): Bacteria > Pseudomonadota > Gammaproteobacteria > Burkholderiales > UBA3065 > UBA3065. The sequence continues at coordinate 9,033 of CAZGBK010000010.1, read as the reverse complement.
TGACGAAGTTGATCGCGCCACCCAGCGTGGTGGCACCGAAGGGCGTGGCGTTGGCCCCGCGATAGACCTCGACGTAGCGGGTAGCGAGCGGCTCGATGGCCTGCATGTCGAAACCGCCATCGGCCAGGTTGAGCGGCACCCCGTCCTGTAGCAGCAAGAGCCCGCGGCCATGGAAGGTGCGTTGCAGGCCCGAGCCGCGGATCGAGATGCGCGCCTCTTCAGCGCCGAAGCGCGATTCGGCAAACACGCCGGGGCTGCCACGCAATGCGTCGGCCAGTGTCGAGGCACGGCCGTCGCGGATGCGCTCGGCATCGACGATGTCGACCCCACCCGGAGTCTGCTGGATACGCGCACGAGCGGTCTCGATGTCCGGCAACGTGGCGTCGATGCGCGGCGCGCTCACGCTGACCACGTCGGACACGTGATCGCCCCAGGCCAGGGGCGCGGCGAGCTGCAGAGCGGCGCCAAACGCCACTGGCAGACTCAGGCACAGACCAGGGGAGCGGCGCCGATACGCCGCTTCGACACGCTGGCTTGATCGATGTGGCACGGTCGCGACCGACCGGCCGATGCTGCAAGAACTCATCTCTGGCTCCTTGGGTGGGCGCGGTGGCACCACCCCTCGTCGACAGGGCGCCGCGCGAATCGCACGGCGAACGGCGTCAGGGAGTCAGGAAAGGAGGGGCACGTGGCGGGTGCCCGGCCGCAACAGGCGGCGCACGCGGGGCCGCCTGCAGGACCAGCGGCGCAACGACAGGAACGCGCAACACCAAAGACGCATGCGAAGGCTGTGACGGCAGGTCGATGGCCAGTTGCGCCAGCGTACACAGCGGGCAATGCGGCGTAGCCATCTCGCCGCTACCATCCTCGGCCGGTGCATTGACCGAACACAAGACGGCTCCGGGGACAGCCGGATCGGTGCGCATCATCGTCTGCGCCGCAACCGGCGCAATGGTCAGGGTGCACCAGGCCAACAACGCCAGCAGCAGGCCAACGAGCCGGTGACGGGCTTGGCGGCGGGTCTGCATGTCGTGTGTGCTACGCATCGTCGAGACTTTAAATGCGGCCCAGGCCGCGGGCAACCAACAACTACACCCCGAAGTACTTGGCCTGCGGATGGTGCGCAACGATGGCGGTGGTGCTGTCTTCCGGCCAGAGCTGGTCTTCGTCACCGAGCACCACACCAATCCGCTGGGCATCGAGCAGCATCAGGATCTTGTCCTGGTCGGCGAGGTTGGGGCAGGCCGGGTAACCGAACGAATAACGGCTGCCACGGTAGTGCTGCTTGATCAGCGACTCAAGGTCGCGGGACTCCTCGCGCGAGAATCCAAGTTCGACACGGATGCGCTTGTGCACCCACTCGGCTAGGGCCTCGGCGCCCTCGGCGTTGAGCCCGTGCCAGTAGAGATACTCCTGGTAGGCATCTTTGACGAACAATTCCCTGGCGAAGTCCGAAGCGCTCTGGCCAACCGTCACCAGTTGCAGCGCCACGACGTCGCGCTGACCGCTCTCGGCACTGCGATAGAAATCCGCGATACACAGGCCACGGCCGGCCTTCTGCCGCGGAAACGGGAAGCGGCACAGCTCCTCGCGGCTGTCCGGCGCGGCATAGATCACCAGCTCGTCACCTTCCGCCTGACACGAGAAGTAGCCGTAGATCGCTTGCGGCCGCAGCACACCGCGCGACTCCGACTCTTCGACCAGACGTTTGAGGATCGGCTCGCAGTGCTCGCGGGCGTAGGCCCGATACTCGTCGACGCGCCGACCCTGCGGCTTGAAGCCCCACTGGAACTTGTACAGCGTGGTGCGGTTGATGTACGGCAGCAGCGCCTTGAGCGGAATGTGGTCGATGCAACGGGTCCCCCAAAATGGCGGCACCGGCACCGGATTGTCGGTGCGCAGGACAAATGGCGCGCCGTCCATGGCGCTATCGCCGTCAAGGTCGGACGGTGGCAGTTCGTCGGTTGGCAGGATGTTGGATTCGACTGACATGGCGGCGACTATAGCGCAGCCCAGAGGCCTTCCGCAGCGCGATGCATACGCTTAGCTGGGTCGGCCTCGGCCGCCGATATGCCCGGCCACACGCCAAAGCAGCAAAGCCGTGAGCGCCTTCAGCAGGATCGGTGTCCAGGCGTAGACAGCGGTGAGCGCCGCCAGCCCGGCGGCATCGCGGGTGCCTGCGGTGTAGCCAAGCGTCTCGATCAGCGGCAGAGCCACCCCGGCCGCGATCGCCAAGCTGAGCTTGTTGACCAGGGTCCACCAACCCAGGCAAGCGCCGGCGCGCTCGGTGCCGGGAGGGTCGGCAGCGAGCAGATTGGCCAGCCACGCAGCCGGCACGACCAGATCGGCACCCAGCGCGAAGCCAGCCACCAGACACAGCACGAAGTAGAGATCGGCACTGGCCGGGCCCAAGAACGGCGCCAGCAAAAAGGCCGCGACCGTCAGCACCAGGCCAAGCAGCCAGCTGCGGCCAAAGCCGAAGCGCTGGGTTGCGGCTGTCCACAGCGGCAAAGACACCACCGCGCACAAGAAATACAGACCAAAGAACTGTTCTTGACGCGACTCGGCCTGCAACACATCGGCGATGTAAAACGCCCCCAGCGTCGCCGGCACGGCGGTGGCCACTGCGTTCACCGCGAACAGCAGCAACAAGCTGCGAAAGCGCCGCTCGCCGATCGCGCCGCGCAGTTGCGCCGAAACCGAAACCCGCACCGGCGCTCGCGGCACCACCGGCAGCACACCAAACACCAGTGCGGCGACCGCGCCGGCCAGCAGCAGCGGCCAGAATACGCCGACCAGTCGCCCGACCCCGGCCACCAGTGTGTCGCCGAGCAGGGTCGGCAGCACCGATGCGGCGACAATGCCCAGCAGGATGAAAAACTCGCGCAGCGCCACCGTGCGAGTCCGCGACGCCTCGCTCATCCGAGCGTCGGCCAGCCACGCTTGGTAGGCGATGGTCGCCACCGAATAGCCCAGTGTGACAAGGGTCAGCGTCACGGCCAGCCAGCCCAGTCCGGCATCGTCGGGCGGCAAGAACAGCCCGCTGAAACCCACCGCCAAGAGCACCAGCGCTGCGGCGATCACTGGCCGGCGGGGGAAGCGGTCGGACCAGGCGCCGATGAACGGGTCGATCACGGCGTCGAACAGCCGCAGGCCCAGCAGCAGCCCACCCAGCAAGCTGAGCGACAGTCCGGCGTGCTCGGCATAGAAGCGTGGCACATGCAGGTAGATGGGCAACGCGGCAAACGCCAGCGGCGCTCCGAGCAGTGCAAAGGCGAGCAGCCGTGCGGTGCCCGGCTCAGCGCCAGGGACGATACCGGGTCGGCTGGCCGGCGCCACGGGGCCGCTCAAGCCCGCACCAGCTCGTACTGGTGGACATCGATCGAGCCAGCGGTGAAACCGGCCTCGCAGTAGGCCAGATAGAAGCGCCACATGCGGCAGAAGCGCTCGTCGAAGCCCATGCCACGAACCTTGTCATGCACGGCGACGAAGCGACGGTCCCATTCGGCTAGAGTGCGCGCGTAGTCCAGGCCAAACGCAAAATCGCCATCGATACGCAATCCGGCGCGCTGCGCGAGGCGGCTAAACATGGTCGGCGAGGGCAGCTTGCCACCGGGGAAGATGTACCGCTGGATGAAGTCGGTGCCGCGGCGATAGGTGCGGAACAGGTCGTCGCGGATGGTGATGGTCTGGATCACGGCGCGCCCGCCTGGCCGCAGACAGCGATGCACCTGGCGAAAATAGGATGGCCAGAAGGTCTCACCCACCGCCTCGAACATCTCACACGACAGTACATGGTCGAAGGTGTCGGTGACGTCTCGATAGTCGCACAGCTCGAAGCTGGCGCGGTCGGCCCACCCGCCCCGCTCGGCGCGTTCACGGGCAAAGGCCAGCTGCGCCGGCGACAAGGTGATGCCGTGGATGCGCGCGCCGAACTCGGTGGCGGCGATCTCAGCCAGCCCGCCCCAGCCGCAGCCGATCTCGAGCACGCTCTGGCCCGGCTGCACACCGGCGCGCTGCAACATGCGGCGTACCTTGGCACGCTGCGCCTCTTCCAGCGTCAGCTCAGCGCCGCCAGGGTGCTGGCTGTACAGCGCCGAGGAGTAGGTCATGGTCGGGTCGAGCCAGAGCGCGTAGAAATCGTTGCCCAGGTCGTAGTGCGCCTCGATGTTCTTCTTGGCGCCGCGACGGGTGTTGGCACGCAGCAGCGTCCACAGCTTGTGGCCGAGCAAGTAGAGCAGATTGCCGTGCAGGCCGCGGGCGATCGAGTCGCGATTGCGCGCCAACACGGTCAGCAGCGCGGCCAGATCGCTCGTCGTCCAATGGCCCTGCATCCAGCCCTGGGCAAAGCCGATATCGCCGTACGCCAGAGTGTGGCCGAACACGCCAGGGTCGCGCACGACCAGTTGCGCCGTACCGGGCTCGGGCCCGCAGTCGACACAGTGGCCATCGGGCAAGGTGACGCGCACGCCCCCCTGATCGATGCCACCCATCAGATCGAGAAAGACGGCCTCGGCGCGGTCACTGCGGGGGCGAGTGGACGAATTGCTCAAGGAACGCGGTTCGGGATGCGGTGTAGTCATGACAAGCGGATCAGGTGGTCGGTCGCGCTGGCGGTGCCGGCTTGCGGAAGAAGGTCGCACCCCGCAGCCACAGACGCAAGGCCTGCCAGTGGATGCGCCAGATCACGGCAAGCGTCAGCAGAGGGTACCCCAGGACCCAACGTCTGACACCAGCCGCGGTCAGCGGCTCGAGCCGCCCCCCGATACGGGTCGCCAGCTGTAGCGTTCCAGCATCGAGATAGTCGATGTCGACGGCGCTGAGTGTGTCGCGCTGATCGAAACGAAAGCGATACTCGCCGCTCACCGGAAAGAACGGCGAGACATGAAACACTTTCTGAGCGGTCAGGCTGTCGGCTGCCAGCAATTTGCCATGATCGGACTTCACAACCCAGTAGTTGTGGCCCTCACCAAAGGTGTTGTTGACCTCGGCCAGAACTGCGCGCAACACGCCGTTGCGGTCGTGGCAGAACCAGAAGCTCACCGGGTTGAAGACATACCCGAGCACCCTTGGATAGGTTTGCAGCACCACCTCGCCGTCGCAAACCTCGTGCAGACCGCGCTCGGCTAGCCGCTGGCGGATCCATGGCAGCAGCGGCGAACCATCTCGCGGACCGTGATCGGCGGCGCGCAGACTGAGCCAGCCGCGGCGGTCGATGCCCAGCCCCGACACCCGCAGCTGCTGCCATTGCGACAAAGGGACACGCAGGAACAGCGTCGGGTAAACAAAGCGGTGACGCCACGGCACATGGCGTTCGTGCATCACTGCTCCGCGACCGATCGCCGCTTGCAGACGCAGCGGCTGGCTCATTGCCGAGCTGCCGCTTCGCCGGGCTGCGCGGTGCTGGCTACAGATGGCACCAGCGACGCATCCACTGCAACCTCGGGCGCCGTCCACGGCGGCGTCACGCCAAAGTCGCGCGCCACCACCACCGCCGAGCGCAGCCCGTCCTCGTGAAAACCATAGCCGGTCCAGGCACCGGCGAACCACACGGCGCCTTTACCCTGAATGCACGGCAGACGCGCCTGGGCGGCCATTGCGGCCTGATCGAATACCGGATGTGAATAACGGATCTCGCGCCAGGTCAGCCCTGGATCGGGATCGCGAAACGGGTTCAGCGTGACCACCACCGGCTGCGCAAAGGGCAATGGCTGCAGCTTATTGATCAGGTAACTCACCGCCACTGGCGACGTGCCGGAGGCACCACCGGCACGGCTATCGGCCAAGTAGTTCCATGCCGCCCAGACTCGACTGCGCCGCGGTAGCAGAGCTGGGTCGGAGTGCAGCACGGCGCGGTTCGGTTGGTAGCGCACGGCACCCAGCACCTCGCGCTCGTCAGGAGTGGCCTCGCTGCCAAGAATCTGCAGCGACTCGTCCGAATGGCAAGCCAAGACCACTGCATCGAAGGTCTCTTGCCAACCATCGCCGATGAGCTCGACGCCGCTCTTGAGTCGGCGCAAGGCGTGGATCTTGCGCCCCAGACGAACGTCGGTGAGGTCGCGGTGCATGCGCTGGACATAGCTGCGCGAACCACCAGCGACGGTAAGCCACTGCGGCCGACCCTCGACCTGCAGCAGGCAGTGGTTGTGGCAGAACTGCAAGAAGCTGCGCAATGGAAATGCCAGCATGGTGGTCTTGGGACAAGACCAGATGGCCGCTGCCATGGGCAGCAGATACCAGTCGCGGAACGCCATGCTGTAACCGTGGGCATCGAGATAGTCACCAAGGCTGCCTGATGGGCAGGAATCGCTCTGCGCCAGGCGGCTCCCTACACGGTTAAAGCGCAGGATGTCGCGCACCATGCGCAGAAAATCCAGTCGCAGCAGATTCGCCGGTTGGCCAAACACGGTGGCCAGATTGGTGCCGGCCCACTCGAGGTCGGGTTGGTCGCGAGTGAACGCAAAGCTCATGTCCGAGCCGACCGTCTCGACGCCAAGTGTCTCGAACAACCCGCATAAGTGCGGGTAAGTCTTGCGATTAAAGACCAAAAACCCGGTATCGATCGGCGCCGAAACTCCATCCAGTGTCAGGTCGACCGTGTGACTGTGGCCGCCGGCGCGGGTGTCCGACTCGAACAGGGTAACGGCATGGCGCCGAGACAACAGCCAAGCAGCGCCGTTGCCGGCGATGCCGCTGCCAACGACGGCTACGCGGCGGCAAGCCTCCACTGGCCGGCCCGACTAGCGCACCGACTCGGCCAGCAAGCGCTGGATCGCGGCGACGAACTCCGGGCTGTCGGGCGCGACACGGCTACCAAAGCTGGTCACCTGCTTGCCGCTGCGGTCGATCAGGTACTTGTGGAAGTTCCACTGCGGACGCTCCCCGGTCAAGCTGGCTAGCGACTGAAAGAAGGGGTTGGTGGCTGGGCCGACGACGTCGGTCTTGCCCATCATCGGGAACTGCACGCCGTAGGTCAGGCGGCAGAAGTCGGCGATCTCTTTCTCGGTACCCGGCTCCTGATTACCAAAATTGTTCGACGGAAAACCCACCACCACCAAACCCTTCGACTTGAGCTCTGAATAGAGTCTTTCCAGGCCATCGTACTGACGCGTGAAGCCACAGTAACTGGCCGTATTGACCACCAGCACAACCTTGCCGCGATACTGACACATGGACTGGGGAGTCTTGTCCTGCAGCTTCGGGAAGGTATGGCGCAGCAACGGCGGGCAGTCGCTTGCGGCGTGGACATCTTGGGTCATAGTCAGGCCGATAAACAGGGCAAAGGTGGCGAACCAGGAGGGCAGAGCGCGGATCGGAGAGGATGACATGGCAGCGGGCGCAACAAGCAGTCGGGGCATGGACCCCGATGATAGACCGCTCTGCACCCTGCTGGCAGGTCGAAACTGCGCTCCTTGCTCAACACTGGCCGACCCGCGTCTTCAGAAAATTGGCCTAGACATCTTCTAGACAGCGTGGAAAGGCCCTTGTAACCTTCACTCTGGCCGTGTCTTGCGGTCGCCCTAGGCTGGATCCGCATGAGGAACCCCGGACAGCACCCCGCCGCCATCCCGATCGCCATCGTCGAGCGGGACACCGGCATCCCGAAAGACACTCTGCGCATCTGGGAGCGCCGCTATGGTTTTCCCAACCCAGGTCGCGACGCCAACGGCGAACGCCATTACACCCAGGACGAGGTCGACAAGCTGCGCGCCTTGAAGCGCCTGATGGACCAAGGTGTCAGGCCCGGCAAGATCATGGCCCTGCCGCTGAGCGACTTGCTGCAGATGGCGCAGTCGGTCCCGACCCGAGTGGTGTCGGAAGACGAACACCGCGTCAGCTCGACCACTCGCGACCTGCTGCTGCAACACAAGGTGGTCGAACTGCGTCTGTACCTGCAGCGGCTCATGCTGCAACAAGGCGTCTATGTGTTCATCAGCCAGACAGTGGCACGCCTTAACCAGCACATCGGTGAGATGTGGGCTCGCGGAGAGCTGTCGGTCGCCCACGAACACCTGTTCACCGAGACTTTGCAGAACATCCTGCGTGGCCTCATCCACAGCCAGCCGCAGGGTAGCGGTCGGCCGCGTATTCTCCTGTGCACGCTCCCCGGCGAGACGCATCTTCTGGGCCTTCTGATGGCCGAGATGCTGTGGTCGGCAGAGGGCGCCGAATGCGTTTCGTTGGGCGGGCAGTTCCCACTCGCGGACATCCCGAGCGTGGTCGCCGAGGGTCATTACGATGTCGTGGCGCTGTCGTTCAGCAGCAACTTTCCGTCGCTCCAGGCGCTAGTAGCCTTGCGCAGCCTGCGCGGCCTATTGCCGGCGGCAGTCGAGATCTGGGCAGGTGGCGGCGCTCTTGGTCCGCGACAAAGGATCGAGGGCGTACGCATCGGTGGGCAGGTCGGCACTACGGTCGATTTCCTCAACGACTGGCGGCTGCGCCACGCCTGAGCGACCCGGCCAGGGAGCACGGCAAGGCGGGACGACTGGCCCGCTGCACTGCAGGCACGACCGACGCGGGCAGCGCCACCCCCGGCGGCTATAATCGCTGCTTCGCCCCGAGCCAGCCGCCACCCGATGCAGCCTCAGTATCAGCCCGCCGACGTCGAGGCCCGCGCCCAGCAGCACTGGGCCACCCACAACGCCTTCCGCGCCGTCGAAGATCCCGCCGTCCCGAATGAGCGGCGCTACTACTGCCTCTCGATGTTCCCCTACCCCTCGGGCAAGTTGCACATGGGACACGTGCGCAACTACACCATCGGCGACGTGCTCACCCGTTGGCACAAGGCGCGCGGATTCAACGTGCTGCAGCCGATGGGCTGGGATGCCTTCGGCTTGCCAGCGGAGAACGCTGCGATCCAGAACCGGGTGCCGCCAGCGCAGTGGACGTACAGCAACATCGCCTACATGAAGGGCCAGCTCCAGGCACTCGGACTCGCCATCGACTGGGAACGCGAGCTCGCCACCTGCCAGCCCGACTACTACCGCTGGAACCAGTGGCTGTTCCTGCGCATGCTCGAGAAGGGCATCGCCT
>CAZGBK010000009.1:0-59351 GCA_964524005.1 uncultured Enterobacteriaceae bacterium | reverse complement strand
GGGCAGCGCAACCCTTCGTCTCGGTAGTGTCTCTGCAGAAATGGCAGCCTCAACCGCGTCCTCCCGCACAGATTTATTTATCCCGAAACCAAAGGAAACCGATCTTTTCTTAGGTTTCCATTGGCCGGTCTGATTCCGGTCGACCTTTTTTCTGTCTGAAATTAGCGTGTTAACTGTCATTCTTGACAGGAGACATGGTGTGACAGACCTCAAGTTCATCGTGGCCAAGAAGGCCGCGGCGCTACCCGCAGTTGTTGTCCGCAGAAACAAACTGATCAAGGGCATCTGGGAGCAGATGGAGGCCGCCAAGGCGGCGGCTGCTGGCAAGCCTTACACGCCCCTTGTGACACGCAATGTTCGCGGTGACGACGGTATCCGCCGTAGCATTGAAGTCACCAAGCGCGTACGTCCATGGCACTGGCAAGGCGAAGACGGCAAGACCTACCTGAGCCTGCGCTACGGGACCCGGGAACTGGTCCTCGAGAAAGGTGCAAACGCCGTCTTGATCGCGAAGCCTGACGACTTGCTGCCGACATTGGCAGCGCTAAAGGACATGGCAGAAGCGGGGGCATTTGACGCGGCAATCTCGGCCGCCTCCCCCGCCCAAGTCTTGGCGTTTCCCCTGCAGGCATGAAGCTGACAACCTACGTCGCTCAGGTGCGCATCCGGTGCAACGGCGGCACTGTGGTGCGCCCAGTCGTTGTAGACGCAATGGATTCCTACAGCGCCAAACTTCAACTCGAGGCCATTTACGGGAAGGACTGCCTAGTCAACTACCCCATACCCCGCCGGTGAGGGTCTTCTGACGCTGTGTCGGGTTACCCGACGGTATCTGCCCGACACTTCCGCCGCCTTGCCGGCATAAATACGAGATGAGAATCGCAGAAGTCATCAAACCCGCCCCGCCCAAAACACCGGAACAGCAGCGAGTGGCTGCGCTAAAACAGCGCGTGGCGCACGCGCAGCAGACCCTAAAACGCGAGAAACAACAGCAAAAGGTACGAAAGGCGCAAGCAGCACTGACTAAGGCACAGCTCGCCCAAACCGCCTAGGGCCCATAATGCGAGCAGGCAGCAATCTGCAGGAAGACCACCACGCGTTATGGCCGCCGCCCCCAGAATCTTCATCCTTGCCGGCCCAAACGGTGCTGGCAAAACTACCTTTGCCAAGTCATTCCTTCCCAGTGACGCAGCTTGCCAGCGGTTCATCAATGCAGACTTAATTGCGGCAGGGTTATCCCCCTTCGCGCCGGAACAGGCGTCGGTTCGCGCCGGAAGACTTATGTTGGCGGAGATCGATGGTTGTGTGAGACGCAGAGAGAGCTTCGGATTCGAGACGACGCTGTCTGGTCTTGGCTACTTGCGCCGGATCGCCAATTGGCGGTCTATGGGCTACCACGTCAGCCTCTACTTCTTAGAGCTTCCAGATGTCGAGACCGCTATCGCCCGCGTCGCGGAGCGGGTCCGTCAGGGCGGGCACGACATCCCGGAGGCGACGATACGCAGACGCTTTGTTTCTGGATTGCAAAACTTGCATAGGCACTACATCCCGAGTGTCAACTCGTGGGCGATATACGACAATGCCAAGGCTGTACCAGTGTTGCGAGAATGGGGAGAAAACCGGTGAGCAAGAGAGACATCTCCGAAGCGAAGGATCCGATCCTGCGGGCTTCTCCCGCCGCCATGGAGCGCGCCGCAGCGCTGGCGCGAAAAGTCGCTATCGAGACGGATACCGCAATCGTATTGGTCGAAGATGGCAAGATCGTCCGCATCCCGGCGTCTGAACTTCGAAAAAGAATCGAATAAGCCAGCGACGCGGGCCCGGGCGGGGTCCAGACCCCAATGCCGTCCACCGCGCTTACGTAAATTCATGACCCACTGTCGCGCACACTGACGATGCTGTGGCGGCGCCTCTGGTCGAAGATACCTCTACGCGATGACGACATCGCGGCCATTCAAAGGAGAGATGATCATGTGGACCAAGCCCGCTGCCCAAGACAAGCGTTTCGGTTTTGAAATCACCATGTACATCGCAGCCCGCTAAGCGCGCCCCGATGTCGTAAGACGGCCACCTTCGGGTGGCCGTTTTGCTTTGGCCCGCCCAGATCAACGCAGTCTGGCCAGCTGCCGCCCCGGCCGGAACCGCTTACGCCAGCGCCTGTCCACCGGTTGCCATAACCAAGGACCCTCACCATGCTGCTGTTCGCCCGTTCGTTCGCCACCGCGGTTGCCGCTTCTGTTCTGCTCGGCGCTTGCGCCAGCCCGCCTCGCCCACCCATGCCCACGGTCGCACAGGTCGATCTGCAACGATTCATGGGCGACTGGTACGTCATTGCCAGCATCCCGACCTTCCTTGAAAAGGGCGCACATAACGCGGTCGAAAGCTACGCGCTAGATGCCGACGGCAGCATCGCCACCACCTTCACCTTCCGCAAGGGCGCCTTCGACGGGCCACAAAAAACCTACAAACCTCGCGGCTTTGTGGTCGAAGGCACCGGCAACGCCATCTGGGGCATGCGCTTCGTCTGGCCGATCAAGGCTGACTATCGCATCGTCTACTTGGACGAAGCCTACAGCCAGACGGTGATCGCCCGCGACCAGCGTGACTATGTCTGGATCATGGCGCGCACGCCGAGCATCCCCGAAGCCGACTACCAGCGCATCCAGGAGCAGCTGCGCGGCTGGGGCTACGACCCGGCATTGCTCGAGCGCGTACCGCAGCGCTGGGACTAGATCTGGTGCGCTGGGAGCAGCTGCAGCCAGGCCGACATGCCGTCGATGGCGGCGAGCTGTTCGCCCGCGTCAGCCCACTGCTGCCGGGCCGGCCGACGCTGGTGCTGCTGCATGGATTCCCGCAGACGCACCGGTGCTGGCAGCGTGTGGTGGAGCAACTCGGCGATCGCTTCAACCTGGTCTTGCCCGATCTGCGCGGCTATGGCGACTCGCTGCAGCCGCCAGGCGCTAGCGACCATCGCAACTACAGCAAGCGCACAATGGGAGCCGACATCGTGGCGCTGGCGGACGCACTGGGTGTGAGCGGCTTCCTGCTTGCCGGACACGACCGCGGTGGACGGGTGGCGCACCGACTGGCGCTGGACCACCCCGATCGGGTGTTGCGCATGGCCTTGCTGGATATCGCGCCGACGCTCGACATGTACGAGCACACCGACATGGAGTTTGCCCGCGCTTACGAGCACTGGTTCAACCTGATCCAGCCACCCCCTCTGCCGGAACGCATGATCGCCGGCTGCGCCCGCGACTATCTGCACGCCAAGCTTGGTGGCTGGGGAGCCGGCGGCCTAGAGCATATCGATGCCGACACGCTGACAGACTACCAACGCTGCTTCGAGCGACCACCCGCCACGCCCGAGGGGCTGCCGCCAACCATCCACGCGATGTGCGAGGACTATCGGGCCAGTGCCGGAATCGACCTGCAGCACGATCGCGAAAGCCGCGCCAGCGGACAGCGCATCGACTGCGACCTGCTGGTGCTGTGGGGAGCACGCGGTGTCGTCGACCGCTTCTTCGATGTACCAGCACTATGGCGGGCGCAGTGCAGCAAGAGGTTGATCACACAACGGCTGGATGCCGGGCACTATTTGCCAGAGGAGCGTCCGCGCGAGACGGCCGAGGCGCTTGTCGCTTTCTTCGATGTTTGAGGTCGTATATTTGATTTGACGCAAGCACCAGTGGGCTCTGTGGAAGTGCGCCGATCAACGCGACCAACGCTGGCCCATTCGTTGATTGACGTAGTTGCACAACAGCCAGCAACGGCACCTGCACGTTCACAATGAGCGACATCTCGACCAAAGTTCGCAGCGTGACGTTCACGTTGTCTTCGGGGACGAGCATCACCGTACGGCGGCCATAAGCCGCCAAATCTCGGCCCTAAGCCAGACCGCTGACCTTGCGCAGGTAGTTCCAGATTTGGTCCTTTAGCAGCAATTTTTGCTTCTTGAGAGTCTCGATCTCCTCGTGAGTCGACGGCTGTAGGCCGTTCTCCATGTTCTTGATCTGCTGATCGAGCTCGTTGTGGCGGTCGAAGAGTTGGGTGAAATGGCGGTCGCTGTGCTTGAGCTGGGTGATCAGCTCGCGAAACTCGGGGAACATGCTGGGTCTTCTCCTTCGGCTACTTCAAATGGGTCGTTACTACATGTCGTTGTTTAAGGGTCATACCGACGAGGCCAGTACAGCATAGCCACCGCTCCGCAGAATTGGTCTACATCAAGACATTCTCCGAAACTCTCCCGACTCGACCTTCGCAATAAAGCGCCGATACTCGTCGCGAACCATCGGGAGCAACAGGTACACACCGATCAGGTTGAAGACCGACATCGCGAAGATCGCGGCATCGGAAAAGTCGATGACTGCGCCGAAGCTGACCGACGTACCCACCACCACGAATGCACAGAACAGCAACTTGAAGCTGTACTCCTGCAACGCACCCTCACCGAGCAGAAAGGTCCAGCCCTTTAGACCATAGTAGGCCCAGCTGACCATGGTCGATACTGCGAACAGCACCACCGCTAGCGCCAGCGGATAACGTAGACCGTCCCAGGTGGCCTGAAACGACGCTGCCGTCAGCTGAACGCCGATCAGGCCGTCAGAATTGGGAAACGGCCCGGTGTTCAGCCCGGCAATGGTGATGACCAGTGCGGTCATGGTGCAGATGATGACCGTGTCGATGAACGGCTCGAGCAATGCCACCAAACCTTCGGTGACGGGCTCGCGGGTCTTCACCGCGCTGTGGGCGATAGCTGCAGAGCCGATCCCGGCTTCGTTCGAGAAGGTCGCGCGCTTCAGGCCCTGGATCATCGCGCCAATAAACCCCCCTGCTACACCCTCGGCGCGGAACGCACCATCGAAAATAGCCACTAGCGCAGCCGGAACCTGGCCGATGTTCAACACGATCACGAGCAAGGCCATACCCACATAAAGTGCCGCCATCCATGGCACCAAGCGGGCGCTGACCGCTGCGATCGACGGCATGCCGCCAACGATGACACCGTAGACGAAGGCGGCCAACAACACGCCTGTGACCCAGCCGTAGCCAGTGGGCAGGTCAAATGTCTGCACGATCATGGCGTTCACCTGGTTGCCCTGGAACATGTTTCCGGCACCCAAGGCCCCCAGGATCACCATGCCGGCAAACAGCACCGCCAAAATACGCCCCAGCCACGGAAGACCGCGTTCGGCCAAACCGTCGCGCAGGTAGTACATGGGCCCACCCGAGACCGCCCCCGAAGGCAAGATGACCCGGTACTTCACACCCAGCGTGCATTCGGCGAACTTGGTCGCCATGCCCAGCAGACCGACCAGGATCATCCAGAACGTGGCCCCTGGACCGCCGATGGCGAGCGCCGCCCCGACGCCAGCGATGTTGCCCAGCCCGACCGTGCCCGACAGCGCCGTGGTGAGCGCCTGAAAATGGCTGATCTCGCCGTCGTCGCGGCGGCTTGGGTCATGGTAACGACCACGCACCAGGTCGACCGCCAAGCGGAAGCGACGCAGCTGCGGTATGCCCATGTAGAGGGTGATGATCAGCGCCGCCAGCAGGAGCCATCCAGCGATCAGCGGAAACTGTGTGCCGGCCACCGGTACGCTGTGAAAGATCAGCGAGATGAAACCGCCGAAGGTCTGCTCGAAGAATGCATCGACGGCGGCATCGAAGCCCTGCGCCAGCGCCATAGTGGGCGAACAGGCTGACAACAGCGCGGGCAACCAAAACCGGGTACGCAATGGGGGTCGGAACGACATGGCAGCAGTATAAACAGCGCCCCGGTGACGGCCAGCGCCCGCGCTATGATTCGACTGACATTGCCACCCCATGCTTCACGACCCTCACAGGCCGAGTGACCAGATGCGCACCACCAGCCCCCCTTCTCGTACCGACGCGTCCTCTGCCGACTCACCGCCCACCGCCGCGCTGCAGACCCTGATCGCCTGCTATCAGCGCGGCGACTGGACTGGCGTTATCGCCGGTGGCGGACAGCTATTGAAGCGGTATCCGCAAGCGGTGATGGTGCTAAACCTGGTCGGCGCTGCCGAGGCGGCGATGAACCAGTTCGACGCCGCTGCCACTCACCTGCGCGAAGCGGTCCGTTTGGCGCCGGACAGCCCCGAGACGCAAAGCAACCTGGGTAACCTGCTGCTGCGCATGGGCCAGCCGGCCGAAGCCCTGCCCTGCTTTTTAGCGGCGATCGCCCTGCGCCCGCAGATGCCCGAGCTGCACTTCAACGCCGGCATCGCCTTCGCGGCGACGGGCCAGGCAGAGGACGCCGTCCGCGCCTACCGTCAAGCCATCACGCTGCGTCCCGGATTCGCCCCAGCGCTGGCCCGGCTAGCCGCGCTGCTGCAGGCGCAAGGCGAGCTCGACGCCGCGATCGACCTCTACCGTCAGGCGCTGGCCGCCGCACCCGACGCCCAGACCTGGTTCAACCTGGCCACCGCGCAGCGCAACGCCGGCCTGATGCACGACAGCATCGCCAGCTACCGTCAGGCGATCGCGCTGCAACCGGGCTATGCCGCGGCGCACAGCAACCTCGGCGAGGCGCTCCGCGACGCTGGCGAGATCGATGCTGCGATCGCCAGCTACCGGCAAGCGCTGGCGCTAGACCCGCAGCTGCCGCAAGCCCACTACAGCCTGGGCATCCTGCTCTACGACCTGGGGGCGCACGACCCCTCCAAGCTCACGGCGGCGATCCCGCACTTTCAGGCTTCGCAGCTCGACGATTGGCACGACCGTGTTCTGTACTGCCTGTACAAGACCGGCCAGCTGCAAGCGTTCCGCGAACAGCTGGATGCGCGTATGGCTTCTGGCCCGCACACCGCACCCTTGCTAGCCACGCTGTCAGCGCACCACGCGGCGAACCACGGCCTGCCCGATCACTACCGCTTCTGTCCCGACCCGCTCGGCCACGTCTATCACGGTCATATCTCCGCACTGGACGCGGCCGACGGTCTGCGGGCAGCGCTGCTGCGCGACATCGAGCAGGCCGAGATCGCCCAGCGCGACCAAGGTCGACTGCACCACGGCGTTCAGTCGTCGGGCAATCTGTTCCGTCGCCCCGAGGAGTCGTTCCGCCAGCTCGCGGAGCTGGTGCGCGAGCATCTCCGTCACTACCGCCAGCGCTTTGCAGGGTCCGACTGCGCCCTGTTCACGCATTTCCCCAATGAGCTCGACATCAGCAGCTCGTGGTACGTGAAGATGCAACGCGGGGGGCATCTCGATTCCCACATTCACGAGACGGGTTGGGTCAGCGGTGTGCTCTATCTGAAGCTGCCGACACAGGCCGCGGAGGCCGATGCAGGCAAACTCGAGTTCAGCACAAATGGCGATAACTATCCGCTACAACACCATGAATGGCCTAGGAAAGTGATGGATGTCCAAGTGGGTGATATCGTGCTGTTCCCGTCATCGCTGTTCCACCGCACCATCCCTTTCGACTCGGCCGAAGAGCGCGTCTGCATCGCCTTTGACCTGAAGCCAGCCTAGGTTTTCAAAACCCCCATCGACGCTCTAGTCGATTTCCTGCAGGCAGGCTACATTCAAGAGGCTTCGTTCGCCGGAGTCTGCTCGTGCGTTTGCTAGCCGCCCTGCTGCTTGTGCTGCCGCCGACCTTGCAGGCCGAGATCATCACAGATGGCTCGGTCGGTGCCGCATTGAGCCTGTCGGGCAGCCAAGTGGTCATCGATGAATCGCTGGGCCAGGTGAACGGCGGTAACTTGTTGCACAGCTTTCGCCGCTTCGCGGTCGAACCCGGCCAGAGCGTCCAGTTCACCACCGACTCGCTGCTGGACAACGTCATCGCCCGCGTAACGGGTGGCACCGTGTCACGCATCGAAGGGGCTGTGCGTCTCCTGCCAGCCGCGGGGAAACCCTCGTTCTTCTTGATCAACCCGTCTGGCATTGTCGTGAGCGGTACGGGCAGCTTCGATGTTCCCGGTGCGCTCCACCTGTCGACAGCCGACGGCGTGCTGCTCGACGATGGCAGCATCATTCCGGCAATCGCCAGCAACGGTAGTCTCAGCATCGCCAACCCGACGGCGTTTGGTTTCCTGCCCGGCAACAACGGAGACATCGTCGTCTCGGACAATAGCTTCGTCGGCGCACCCGGCGCTATGGTCACCGTCGACGCCGCCAATGTGCTGGTCGATAACGCAACCATCTCGGTCGATTCAGGTGATGGCCATCGTTTGCGGGCGACTGCCGTGGGCAGCGGTGGCGGTCTGGTCGACCTGCTCAACGGTCTCGATACAGCCGCCGGATCCCTCGTGGTCAGCAACAATGCCCGCTTAGAGACCAGGTCGAGTCAAAACACCCGCGCTGCCGACATCGTCGTTCAGGCCGGAAATACCATCATCCGCGATCCGGGCAGCATGATCGCCGCCGTCGAAGACCGCCTGCAAGCGGACGACACTGCGGCCCAGATCAGCGTGACTACGAACGGCAATCTCACCTTGTTCGACGGTGGCCGGATCAATGCGGATACCACCGAAAGGGCGACCGGAGGCGCCGGTCTGATATCGGTGGTGGTCAGCGGACGTTTGCACTTGCTGGGCCCAACCAGCCGCATCACTGCCATCAACTTCGAGAATGCGACAGGCACGGGTGGCCTGATGTCGATCCAGGCGCAGGAGCTCCTGATCGAGGGTGTCGACGCGACTGGCCAGTCTCTCGCAGTCCCCGACCAGTATGCCGGGATCGAGACTGCGACCACCGGTGCTGGCGGCTCTGGTCTTCTTGCCATTGAAGTGGCTGGAACGATACGCATCGCCGGCAATGCGTTCATCCGCTCCGAGACTTTTGGAAGCGGCGATGCGGGGCTGATCGGGATCTCGGCTAACAACCTCCTGATCGACGGCATCGACGGCAGCCAGTTCACTGGAATTACCAGCGGCACCCGCGCAGGAGCCACCGGTTCGGGTGGCTTGATCGGCATCGCTGCGCGCGGCGATATCTTTCTGAGCAACGGCGGCAGCATCGTTTCCGACACCTCCTCTGCTGGGTTTGCGGGAATCATCGGCATCGATGCCGCAGGCACATTACGGCTGGAAAGCGGCGCGCTCATCGGCTCGGACACCTTCGGTGAAGGCACCTCGGGGGTCGTAGCCATCAACGTCGGACGGCTCGTCATCGATGGCAGCGGCTCAGACCTGTTCACCGGCATCAGCAGCTCGGCACTGGCTGGCAGTGGCGACGCTGGATTCATCTCGATGCAGGGTCGGTCAGGCATCGAAGTGATCAACGGCGGTCAAGTGACCTCGAGCACGCAGACCAGCGGCAAGGCCGGTGGCATCTTTACCCTTCAGGTCAGCCCGGAAGGCGAGCTCTCCGGCTCGATCACACCCGTCATCGTGATCCGCGGCAGCGGTCCTGCCGGACCAAGCCGTATCGTCGCTCAGGCATCGCAGAGCTCGACTGGCAGAGTCGGTTTCTTGCTGCTCGACGCCATCGATCGCATCGAAGTGAGTGACGGTGGTGAGGTCAACATCGAGAATTTCGCCAGCGCGACGGCGACCGAGAGCGACACTGAGGTGCTAGCTCTGCGCGCGCCCGTCATCCTCCTCCGCGACTCGCCATTTGCCGTAACGTCGGCTTCGTTTGGGAATCTGCCTGGCAAACCGATTGGGATCGAAGCCACCCGCTTGCTGTTCCTCGACGACAGCCGCATCGTGACCGAGACTATTGATGGCAACGGCGGCCCGATCCGTATTGGCGCCGGACATCTATTCCTGCAGAACAGCCAGATCAGCACCTCGGTGACGGGCACAGCCAACGGCAACGGCGGCGATATCGAGCTCATCGCCAAGACACTGATACTCGACACTGGCTTTATCGCTGCCAACACCGCCGCACCGACGGCTAGTGGCGGTCTGGTCCTGATCAACGCTGGCAACCTGTTTGCCAGCTCCCGCTCCTTGCTCAACGGCGGCGATGCCGCAGCGACATTCCGGCGAGGTGCCACTGGCCTGAACGTGATCCAGGCGGCGGCACCCGACGGCGTCAGCGGCGAGATCGTCGTCGAGGCACCCCCGACCCTTGACGTCACCGGCAGCCTGTTGTCACTCCAAGCGCCGCCGATCGGTGATGTTCGTATCGGCCGCGATCCCTGCGAGGCCCGCGGCGGCAGCTCGCTGGTCGCCACCGGCCGCGGTGGGCCGCCCTGCAACCCGGTCGATCCACTCGGACTGGCACACTGATGCCTGCGCCTGGTGCCATCCTGCAAGCCCCTGGCGACCGGCTTGGGCACGGGCCTTGGGCAGCCCGGCCGGCCACCCATCGCCTACCGCCGAAACGTATTGCCAGGCTTGTAGAAACCGTCACAGCTCTGCTGGTGGCAGTTCCCGTCTTTGCGGGTGATGCGATCAATCAGCAAGCAAGCGACAAATTGGGAGTCTTCACCGTGGCCGCAGCATCGCCCGGCCCATTGGAAAACGGGACCACCATCCCCACCACCGATGACGCCTTCCGACCCGCTTGGGGAGAAGTGCTGAACGATGTCGCGATCGACGCCGACGCTGACTTCGGGCCGCCACTGGCACCGCTGCTCGAGCCCCTGCTTGGTTCGCCGCTTGGCGAAGCTGACGCCGAAGCATTGCGCATCGCGTTGACCCGAGCCTTGATCGAGGCCGGCTACGTGAATTCCGGTTATGTGTTCGTTGCCCCGATATTCCGCGGCGGCGTGTTGTATCTGCGCCGCGAAGCCGGCCGCATCACCGAGGTGCGCTTGCGTGGCCAAAACCGCTTACGTAAAGCATACATCGAGCAACGTCTGGCACCCGCTGGCGAGACTTTCAATACTGTGCTGTTGGGTGAGCGTTTTCGACGCCTGCTAAGTGACCCGCTGTTCAGCCGCATCGACGCCCGCATCATCCCAGGCACACAGGCCGGCCAGGCAGTGCTCGATGTCGACGTCGAACGCGCGCGAGCGTGGGAATTCGCACTGGAAACCCATAACCAGCGGCCGCGGAGCATCGGCGAATATGCAGCGGTAGCGCGGGCCGGGATGCGCAACCTCACCGGACTCGGTGATGCGCTGGAGCTGTCCATACAAACCCCGCTAGGCGACGGCGAGGGCGAGCGCTACGGCTTCGGCTGGCAGCTGCCCCTGGGCACAAAGGGCCTTGCGCTGCGCCTCGCCGCTGACTCGGGCAGTGCGACGTTGGTCGAGCAAAGCCTTGTCGACTTGAATATTGAGAGCCGGATCCGCAGCCTCGAGGCTGGCCTCAGCTACCCACTGATCGACGATGGCCAGCAACGACTGGCCCTGGCTGCCAGCCTGCTGACCCGCCACAACCGCACGCAGCTGCTGGGACAAGACTTCGCCTTTCAACCGGGCGAGCCCGATAGCGGCACGCGTGTCCACGACCTGCGCCTGCAAGCCGAATATGCCCGGCGCGACCCGCACGGCCTGCTGATTCTGCGAGCCACCCTCACCGCCGGCCGCAGCAATGTCCGGGAAGTCCCGTTCGCCGAAGTCGCCATCCCCAACAGCCGCCATCGCGCACTGCTGCTTCAGGGTCAGTACAGCCGTCAGCTGGGCAACGGGCCACTGCGGGGAGTGCTGCGTGGCACCCTGCAGATCACGCCAGATCGCCTCGTCGCGCTAGAGCGCATCGCAGTTGGCGGCTACGCCACAGTGCGCGGCTTTTTGGAGAACACCCTCGTGCGAGACGAGGCTCGGGTGATCAACGTCGAACTCGAAGTGCCATTGCGCCGCAGCGGCGACCTGCAGATCACTGCTATCCCTTTTGTTGACGTCGGCAATGCCGGCAATCGCGGCGAGCCCTCGGTAACGCTGGCCTCGGCTGGTCTGGCAGGCCGCTTGCAGTGGGGGGGCGCTCGGCTCGACGTCGCATGGGGACACACGCTGCGGGAACCCCCTGCTTATCGTGGTGGGTCCGGCCTACAGGGCAATGGCGTGCACTTCAACCTGGGATATCGGTTCTGATGCGCGCCCTTGTCGCCATGGCTGCGAGCTACCTGTTGGTCGTGCCATCTGGGCTTGCTTTGTATCCGACCAAGGTGGTCGCGGCGGCTCCGGCAACCCAAAGCGCCGCGGCGCCGCAGCTGCTGGCGGAAGAGCTGCAAGCGGCGATCAACCTGCGCGACGAGGGTCACTACCTGTTGGCACGCCGGCGCTTGGAAGACCTTTTGTTGGCGGCGGGGACGAACGCTTCCCTGCAAGACCCAATCGCGCTAGCGATCGCCATCACCGACAACCGCCGCCTGGATACCACCAGCGCTGCACCCGTGCTGCAGCGTCTGCTCGACAGCGATGTCCCGGGTGTGGTTCGCCGGGCCAAGCTGGAGTTAGCCCAAACCCTGGTGTTGCAGGGCGATACCATCGCCGCACGACGCCTAATCGAGCCGCTGGCCGCCGAAGCCGCAGACAGCGACGACGCCATTGCCCACCAGGCCGCCCTGCTGGCGGTAAGGCTGCAGCCCGCCCCCGAGCGCGCTGCCGCCTTGCGGGCTTGGTGGTCTGCGGCGCAGTCACTGCCCGATAGCAGTCGCGCACCACTGGCACTCGCGGCGCTGCGCAGCGTGATGCAACTGGATCCGACAGCGACCGACATCGGTGCGCTGATCACCGCCCTGCGGCAGGCGGCCTCCAGCGGTGGCAGCGGACAACGCCATGCCGCCGAACTGGCCGAGCTCGTCAGCGAGCTGGACGCCGCTGGGCCTGACACCATCGCCGCAATGCGAAGTACACGTGCGGCGCTCGGTTTGGTCGAACGTTCGAGCGCGGCGGTCGATGATCTGCGTTATCGACTGGAATGGCGCCTGGCCCAGCTCGCGCGACGTCAGGGCGAAGCCGATGCCGCCTTGGCGGCGCTACAGCGCGCGGTCGAGGCTCTCGAACGCCTCCGTATCGACCTTCCGATCACCTACCCCAATGGGCAGTCCAGCTTCAGCCAGACTCTGCAGCCGGTCTACACGGCTCTGGCCGACCAGTTGCTACAACGCGCGGCGCAGCGCCATGGCGCAGCACGCCAGCGCGATCTGCTGGCGGCGCGACGGGTCGCCGAACTGCTCAAACAGTCCGAGCTGCAGGACTATCTGGGCGAGCGTTGCGCGACCAGCACAGCCGATGCAGTGACGTTGGAACGAGCCCCGGCCGGTACCGCCATCCTCTACCCGATCATTCTTGCCGACCGCACCGAGTTGCTGCTGCAGACGGCTGCTGGCGTCGACAGTCGTACGTTGTGGCTTGGCGCGGATAACCTGCGTGTCCTGGTCACGCGCTTGGCACTGGCCCAGCGCAATGCCGATCCGACGCATCTGGGGCAGGCGCAAGCCCTGTACCGGTCGCTGCTGGGCGAGTGGGCAGAGCAGCTGTCGGCCCAGCAGATCGATACGCTTCTGGTGGTGCCCGATGGCAGCTTGCGCATGCTGCCGTGGGCGGCCCTCCACGACGGCGAGCGGTATCTGGGGGAACGTGTGGCGGTTGCGACACTGAGTGGGCTGAGGGTGTCCAGTGCTGGCGCCCACACCCAACGCCCGAGCTTGGTCAGCGGGCTGGCAGTTCCTGGCAATGTGGTCGCGCGGCTGGGCACGCTCGCCACGACCAGTGGCCTGGCGCCCGACCCACAACGCGCTCTGCGGACTGTTGTCACCCATCGCATACGCTCGATCGAGGTCCCTGCACCCGGAGCCGATGCGGCAGCACTGCAAGACCTGCGCGAGCGGCTAAGCCTGCCCGGCGTACGCGACGAGGTCGAGGAGCTCGCCGAACGCCTGCGGGTAAAGCCGCTGCTCGACGGCGCATTCACTCGCAGCGGGATTGCCACGGCATTTTCCGAGGCCGATCACGGCACCGTACATATCGCCACCCACGGGTTCTTCGGGCGCTCTGGCGCCGAGAGTTTTCTTATGGCGCACGACGACCTGTTGGGCATGGCCGACCTCGAACGCCTGCTGCGCCCCGGTGGCGCGCTTAGTCAACCGGTGGGGCTGGTGACCCTGTCCGCCTGCGAGACCGCCGAGGGCGACGAACGCTCGCCGCTGGGTATTGCGGGTGTCGCCATCAAGGCTCAGGCAGCCAGTGTGCTGGGCACCCTTTGGCCAGTGTCCGACGAGGCGGCAAAGCGCTTGATGTCGGTGTTCTACACCGAGCTGCTAAGCGGCACCGGTAAGGCCGAGGCCCTTCGCAGGGCACAGTCCGCACTTATCGCTCAGGCGGACACTGCGCATCCGTTCTTCTGGGCACCGTTTATTGTCATCGGCGACTGGCGTTAGAGCCGGCACGGGTTAGCATGGATACCATGTCGACCACACTTCGCCCGATGATTGCGTTGTTCGATGCCGCGCCTGTTGCCCGAGCGCGTTTTGGGGCAGCGAGCTTGGCCAGTGTGAGTTGGGCGATCTTGCGCGCGATAGCAGCTGCGGTATTGGCCATATCAATGACCGGGTTTCTGGCCGCTTCTCTTGCAGCCGCCCCCCTGCTAGTGCTGAGCAGCGATGAGCCGCTGCTGGCGCCAGGCATGGTGCTGGATAGCGAACGTATCGATCTATCGGCCGGACGCAGCCTGACCGTACTCACGGCCAGCGGCCGCAAAGCGACGCTTCAGGGCCCACATCGCGGTGCCTGGCCGCAACCCATTGCCGGCGCCGGCGCGGACGACGCAGCGCGGGTAGCGGCACTGTCCAGCTTGCTGGTCAGTGCACAGGGCCGCACCTCCAGCGTGGGTGCGGTGCGCAACCTGCCGCGCGGCGCGGCGCCGACGTACGCTCCTGATTTGCAGTTGCTATCCCTGGCGGCGCCAGGGGTGCAGTGTCTGGCGGCGCGTTCAAGCCACGGCCTTTGGCGGCCACCCGGGATGCCGGTGCGCCAGGTCACCATCCAGATTGGCGATGCACCGATACTACGGCTGGATTGGCCCGATGGTGACCGCCTACCGCTGCCCGACTCGCTGCAACTTGCCGATGACGCCATCTTGTTGGTGCAAGTCGACGAACAGCCTCCGGCGCGCATCCAGGTGCGGCTGATTGCGTCTGGCAGCCCAACGGACCGCAATGACCTCGTAGCCGCCATCGTCTGGATGGGCCGTAACCAGTGCGAGGAGCAGGCCCGACAGGCGCTGCGAACGCTGGCCGCCGCCGACTAAAACCCGTCCCGCAGGAATCGCGCTGGCTAGAACCAATCCGGATCTGGCATCTCACCGAACACCCGCCGCAAACCCTGCCCCCAGCCCTGGTGCAGCATCGCGTAGTAGGGGTCTTGCTCGCCGATGCGGCGCGGCTCGGGAAGTTCGAGCGCGTTGCGGCGGTAGACCGCCATATCGATCGGCAGCCCCACCGAGATGTTGGAGCGCACAGTGCTATCGAACGAGATCAGCGTACATTTGGCGGCATCGACCAATGACGTTTGCCAGGTCAGTACGCGGTCCAGGATGGGTTTGCCGTACTTCACCTCGCCGATCTGGAAATACAGCGTATCTGGCGTGGCCTCGATGAAATTGCCCTGCGGGTAGATATTGAACAGCCGGCAGTTCTCGCCGCCGATCTGCCCGCCAACCAAGAACGACGCGCCATAGTCGATCGAATGCTGATTCAGATAGTTGCCATCGCGGTGCTGAATACTGCGCAACGCATCGCCGATCCGTTGCGCGACGTCGAACATGCTCAGTGCGTTCCAGATGGTCGGCGTCTGGGTGTCGGACCAGCTCTGGTTGTCCAGCAGGTGGACCATGGCCTGGGTGGTTGCGAGGTTGCCAGCCGACAGCACGACCACCACGCGGTCACCATGCCGTTGGTAGACGCGCATCTTGCAGAATGAACTGACATGGTCCACGCCAGCGTTGGTGCGGGTGTCGGACGCGAACACCATTCCTTCTTGCAGCAGGGCCGCTACACAGTAGGTCATGCGACTCCCCGCAAGGGCAGCACCGGGGACGGCGTGCCTGCATCGCGCAAGGCGAATAGCTCGCGCTCGATCTGTTCGGCCAGCAGCAAGATGCGGCCCAGCAGGCGCTGCACATCGAGCGAGTCGTCGCTGGCCATTAGGTCCTCCACGGTTGCGTTGTCGAGCTCGGCGTACAGCCCCATCGCGGTACGCATCGACAGGCTGCTTGCCTGCCCCAGGACCACCTGCAGGGTCGCCAGCACCTCGCTGACACAGTAGCGCAGCGAGCGCGGCAAGTGCGGGTCGAGCAGCAGCAGCTGGGCGACATGGCTGGCACTGACCTGGTGGCGGAACACCTTGCGATAAGCCTCTAGCGCCGACACCGAGCGCAACAACGCCGCCCACTGGTAGTAGTCGGCTGCCCGGCCGCCGACTTGAGTGACCAAGCTGTTGTAGTGGATGTCGAGGATACGCGATGTGTTGTCTGCGCGTTCGATGAATGTCCCCAGGCGATTGAAGCGGAACGCCTCGTCGTGCAGCATGGTGCCGAAGGTGACACCACGGAACAGGTGGCTCCGCTCCTTCACCCAGTCGAGAAAACTCGCCGTGCCGCGAAACCGCAAGACTTTGGCGTCGAACTCGCGCAGGCCAAGCCAGGTGGTGTTGACCACCTCCCACATCTCGCTGGTGATGGTGCTGCGCACGGCGCGGGCGTTCTCGCGGGCAGCCGCCAGACAGGCGACAATGCTGCACGGATTGTCGGCGTCAAGCGCCATATAGGCGGTGACATCGGCGGCGGTGACCGGCCTGCCGCTGTCCAAATAGATCTGCTCGCGGCCAGTGATCAACAGCGGGCCCGTCCAGTTTCTGGCCTCATCAGCGCGAGCAGCCGGCAGTAGCGCGTGTTGATTGGCAGCGTCGAGCATGCGTGCGGTGTTCTCGGCACGCTCGATATAGCGCGCCATCCAGTACAGATGCGAGGCTGTGCGGGACAACATGTCGGTCTCCAGGTTGTCGTGTTGTGGTGGTGTCGGGCCCCGCTACTGCAAGACCCAGGTGTCTTTGGTACCGCCGCCCTGGCTGCTGTTGACCACCAGCGACCCTTCCTTCAAGGCGACCCGTGTCAGCCCCCCAGGGACGATCCGCACGTCTTGCCCCGACAGCACAAATGGCCGCAGATCGACGTGTCGCGGCGCGATGCCGGCTTCGACGAAGGTCGGACAGGTGCTCAGACTGAGGGTTGGCTGTGCAATGAAATCAGCTGGCGCGGCAAGGATACGCTTGCGGTAGTCGGCGATCTCCTGGCGCGTAGCGGCCGGGCCGATCAACATACCGTAGCCGCCCGATCCTTGCGCCTCTTTGACCACAAGCTCCGGCAAGTGATCGAGCACATACGCGAGGTCGTCTGGCCGCTCGAGCAACCAGGTTGTCACATTGGCAAGGATCGGCTCCTCGTCGAGGTAGAAGCGCACCATCTCGGGCACGTAGGGATAAATCGATTTGTCGTCAGCCACACCGGTGCCTACCGCGTTGGCAATGGTGACCCGGCCGGCACGGTAGGCGCGCATCAGCCCGGGTACGCCCAGCACCGAATCGGCGCGGAACGCCTCGGGGTCAAGAAAATCGTCGTCGATGCGGCGGTAGATCACATCGACCCGCTGTGGCCCGCGCGTGGTCTGCAGCCAGACGCGATCGTCCTGGACGTAAAGATCTGGCCCTTCGACCAGTTCGATACCCATCTGCTGCGCCAAAAACGTGTGCTCGAAATACGCGCTGTTAAAGCGCCCGGGTGTCAGCAGCACCACCGTCGGATCGCGCACGCCGGCCGGGGCGAGTTCGCGCAGGCTGTTCAGCAGCAGGTCGGGATAGTGATCGACCGGCGCCACGGCGTGCCTGTCGAACAACTCGGGAAAGAGTTGCATCATCACCTTGCGGTTCTCGAGCATGTATGAGACACCGGACGGCGTACGCAGGTTGTCTTCGAGCACGCAGTAGCGACCCTCGCCGTCGCGTACCAGATCGATCCCGGCAATGTGCGAATAGACACCTCCGGGCACATGCAGGCCGCGCATCACCGCCCGGTACTGTGGATGGCGACGCACCTTGTCGGCTGGCAAACGGCCAGCGCGCAAGATGTCTGCGTCGTGGTAGATGTCATGCAGGAACGCGTTCAAAGCAGCGACCCGCTGACGCAGGCCCCGCTCCAACATCTGCCATTCGTCGGCGGGAACGATGCGCGGCACCAAGTCGAAGGGGATCAGTCGCTCGGTGCCCGAAGTATCGCCGTAGACATTGAACGTGATGCCGGTGCGGCGGAACAGCAGGTCGGCCTCGGCTTGGCGCTGAGCGACGCGATCCTGGCCGGCGGCCTGTAGCCAGCGGGCGTAGTCGGCGTAATGTTGGCGGGGCGTGCCGCTGGCGTCGAACATCTCGTCGAAGCAAACAGCGGCCTGTGCCAGAGACCGGCTGGAACCTTCGGCGGGTGCAGCAGCGAGCGAAGCGCGGCGGTTGGACGGGCGCGGTGGCGGGGTCGGGCTGCGGGTCTTGTCGGCGGGCATAAGGTCCTCTTCCAAAACTCAGCAAAAGGCATGCCAACGCCATATGGCGGCGCACCGTCGGGCACCGGACCGCGTATAGCGGATCTGTGCGCTAGACGACGCGTTCTCTGCGCACTATGGCGAGGCTTGCTCACGCCAGACAAGGCTTGATTGCACTGTTGTGGTGCGTGTAGTGCGGCGCTTGGCGGCTCTGCTACAATCCGCGCCCTGCAAGCCACACGCACGGAGAGGTGACCGAGTGGCCGAAGGTGCCTGACTCGAAATCAGGTGTACGGTAACCCCGTACCGTGGGTTCGAATCCCACCCTCTCCGCCAACGCCGGTCGACGTTTCAGTCTCCTCGACGAGCGATTGTCGTTATCATGTCTCCTCGCTTTTCTGTTCTCGCTGCCCTCCGGCATCCCCGCGAGACAACCGTCATCTCGAAGTTCCAGACCGCCCCCCGGGCCGTCGTCGCCGGCCCGCTTATCCAGGAGCGCCCCATGACCTACAACAAGCCGTCCTCGTCCACCCCTTCGCGCAGTCCCGCAACCGCCGACGCGTCGGCCAAAACGGCCAGTCCGCGGGTTGACGTGGCGGGTGTTCGGCGCGCCCAGGTCGCCAAGTTGTCGGTGGCAGCCCGCCTGGGGTTCGAAGCGGCCCGCTTTGCCGTGCGCGCGAATTGAGTCGCCGCGCTGCGCTGGCCGGGCTCGGCCTCGCTGCTTTGCTGTCCGGGGCAGTGGCCCCGGTTGATGCGGTGGGTGTCGATGGGTCGACCCCGGAAGACTGGATCCGCAACCCCGCCATCGGCAACTACACCGCCTATGCCGAATTCAAAATGGCACGCTACGCGCAGGCACGGCAGATCTGGGAAGTGCTGGCCAGCCGCGGCAATGGCGACGCCCTGTTCAACCTGGGCATCCTCGCCGAGGACGGGCTGGGCGAACCGCGCGACATGGCAAAAGCCGAACAGCTGTACGTGTCGGCAGCAACGGCGGGTAACTTCAAGTCGCAGTATCGATTGGGCACCCTGTACCTGGCCGGCGTGTTGTTGCCTCGCGATCTCGATAAGGCGCGCAGTTTTCTGTCGCTGGCAGCCGCAGCTGGCGACCGCGAGGCCGCCTCACTGCTTGATACGCTCGACACGCCATCAGCCAACGAGACACCCTTCGCCCGCGCCGAACGCTTGGCTGCCAGTGGCGAGCCCGCGGCCGCAGCGCGCCTGTATGCCGATCTGGCAGAAGCAGGCAATGTCGCCGCACAGACCCGCTTGGCATGGATGTATGAGGCCGGGCGCGGGGTCGAGCGCAGCCTGGACGAAGCCGCCCGCTTGTTCCAGCGATCTGCCGAAGCTGGCGATGCTGAAGCGCAGTTCGCCATCTCGGTGATGTACCGCACCGGCCGTGGCCGCGCCCGTGACGACGCCCTGGCCGACGCCTGGCTCGAACGCAGTGCTGCTCAAGGCTACCCGCCGGCACTGGCCGGCAGCGCCGGCAGCCTCAACCTGCGCTAGACCCTGCACGCAGCCACACCCGGCAGCGCATCCCGCCGGCGGGCCGGATCGTCACTCGCGACACTGGCCGCACACGCTCCGGTGCTACCGGCTCGAAGTCGAAACAGCGCAGATGTTCTGCCAAGATCAGCTGCCCCTCTAGCTGCGCGATCGCCGCGCCGGTGCACACCCGCGGCCCCAACCCGAACGGAATATACGTCCCCGGCCGGATCGACACGGCGCTGTCGTCAAAGCGCTCGGGCAAGAAACGTCCTGGCTGCGCCCACAAGGCCTGATGCCGGTGCACAACCCACGGCGACACCACCAGCAGCGCCCCACGTGGCACGGCGATCCCGTCGAGGCGGTCGGCTGCCGCCGCTCGGCGTGTCAGAAATGCTGCGGGCGGGTACAGCCGTAGCGCTTCGCGAAATACGTTGCGTGTCATGCCCAAAGCCCGCGCATCGGCAAAGGCCATAGGCCGCTCGCCCAGTACCGCAGAGAGTTCCTCGCGCACCGACTGCAGCACGTGCGGCTGCTGGCTCAGCATGAAGACGGTCCAGGTCAGTGCGCTGGCCGAGGTCTCGTGGCCGGCCAGGAACAGCACGGTCAACTGGTCGATCAACTGGTCGCGGCTGAATGGCTGGCCTGCCGAGTCCCGGGCGTCGATCGCCGCCTGCGCGAAATCCACGAAGCGCTGGCCCGCCGCCAGACGTTCGTCTAACAAGCGGCCGATCAACCGACGCACCGCGCGGGCGTCGTCTGCCACGGTAGCGTCGGGCGGCTCTGGGTGGTCTGGGTCCGAACGCAAGATCACCGGCAGATCGAACTGCGGCGCACCCCGCTGATAGCGCATGAAGGCACCGAACACCTCGGCAGCAGCAGCGCCGTCGATCGGCTGCGAGAAGATCACCCGGAAGATGATGTCACTGGTGACATGGCTGAGCTCTTGCTCGAGGTCGATCAATGCACCGTTGCCCAATGCCCGTAGGCGCTCGCTATGCTCGACGACCGCCGCTTGCATCTGCGGGAACATCGCTTCGAGCCGCATGTGGGCAAAGGCCGGCTCGAGCATCGCGCGGTCGTGCTGCCAGGTCTCACCGTCGCTGACCAGAATGCCCTCGCCCACCAATGGCCCGAGCGCGGTGCGCATCAGGTCGCTCTTGGGGTACTGCTCACGGGCATCGACGAACACACGGCGAACGAGGTCTGGGGCGCTTACGATGAACACGGCCCGGCGACCGACCGGGATGCGCACCATGGGCCGCGTGTAGCAGTCGCGCGTGAGGATCTCGAGCAGATCTCGCGGCTGCCGGGTGGCGATCCAGAACGCCGCCCGCAGGTTGGACGGTGGCTCTGGTGCTGGTGGCTGCCAGCCTGGCGGCTGGCCGCGACGTCCGGGTAGCGCGAGGCTCGACGTGGCGCCGGGTGGTTCCGGTGTGGGCTGCGCGTTTGCGCTGTTGATATCGATGATCTGGGTCCTGAACGGAACGCTGTCGATGGTAACGGATGGACACCCTGCCGGCCGGCTTGGCACACTGCGGTCGCGTTTGGGCAGGCGATGACTCGCCCGCGCCGGCCAAGCGCAACTTGGAACACGCCGCCAACACCCCACTTTCAGGCCCCGCACATGACTCAACCCATTTTGCTGATCACCGGCTGCTCCAGCGGCATCGGCCGCCACTGCGCCGAGGGCATGGCCCGTCGCGGCTGGCGTGTCATTGCCAGCGCGCGCCAGCCCGAAGACGTTCGCGCCCTGCAGGACGCCGGCTTCGAGACCCTGCGCATCGATATGGATTCCAGCCAGAGTCTGCAGGAGGGCGTGCTTCAGCTACTGGGGCGGACCGGCGGGCGGATCGATGCGGTGTTTCTGAACGCCGGCTTCGGTCAGCCGGGGGCGGTCGAAGACCTGCCGCGACAGGCCATGCGCGAGCAGTTCGAAACCAATGTATTTGGCGCCATTGAACTCACCAACCTGTTGCTGCCAGCCATGCGCCGCGCCGGTCGCGGACGGATCGTCTTTAACAGCTCGGTGCTGGGCTTTGCCGCCATGCAGTTCCGCGGCGCTTACAACGCCAGCAAGTTCGCCCTGGAGGGTTTTGCCGACACCCTGCGCCTGGAGCTTGCCGGCACGGGTATCCATGTCTGCCTGATCGAGCCAGGACCCGTGGTGTCACAGTTCCGCGCCAACGCGCTGAAGGCGTTCCATCGACATATCCGCGCCGAAAACAGCCCGCACCGCCATCGCTATCAGGCGCAACTGGCGCGCTTGAACGCCAGCCGATCGAACACGCCCTTCACCGTCGGACCCGAAGCCGTCCTGCGCCGGCTGGTGCACGCCTGCGAGGCACACCGACCGCAGGCCCGCTACCCGGTGACCTTCCCCACCTACCTGTTCGCCCTGCTTAAGCGCATCCTGCCGACACGCTGGCTCGACGCCATTCTGCGCCGCGCCGCCTAGGCACGACTCGCTAGAGCGAGAACTGCGTCTCGGCGAGCC
Source organism: uncultured Enterobacteriaceae bacterium (assembly GCA_964524005.1). Classification (GTDB taxonomy): domain Bacteria; phylum Pseudomonadota; class Gammaproteobacteria; order Burkholderiales; family UBA3065; genus UBA3065. Next base: position 36,976 of record CAZGBK010000009.1, on the reverse strand, counting down.
GCCGGTACAGCCCGCCAGAGGTCAGGAGCTCGGCGTGGGTCCCCTGCTCGACGATGCGCCCACCGTCCAAGACCAGAATCCGGTCGGCGCGCTGTACAGTGGCCAGCCGGTGAGCGATCACCAGACAGGTCCGGCCGGGCAGCAATTCGGCCAGCGCACGTTGCACCTCACGCTCGGATTCCCCGTCCAGTGCCGAGGTCGCCTCGTCGAGCAATAGCAAGTCCGGGTCCTTCAACAAGGCACGGGCGATCGCAATGCGCTGACGCTGCCCTGCCGAAAGCTGCTGTCCGCGCTCTCCGAGCACCGTAGCGAAGCCCTGCGGCAGTCTGTGAATGAAGACATCGGCGTGCGCCGCCCGCGCGGCCGCAGCGATGTCCGCCTCGCTCGCGTCGAGCCGCCCATAGCGAATGTTGTCGGCGACGCTCGCGGCGAAGATGGCAGGCTCTTGGGCCACCACGGCGATGCGCTGGCGCAGGGCCTGGAGGTTCCAATCGTGCAGGTCGACGTCCTCAACCTTCACGACACCTGCCGCGGCCTTGTAAAACCCCAGCAAAAGCCCAAATACCGTGCTCTTGCCAGCACCAGATGGACCGACCAACGCCCAGGTCTGGCCGTAAGGCAGCGCCAGGCTGACCCCGGCCAGGGCCTCGACCTCGGGCCGCGACGGGTAAGAAAAGTGCACCTCGCGTAGCTCCAGAGCCAGCGCGCCGGGCCGACCACTGATCACACCTGGGCGGGTCGGCGTGTAGCGCTTTGCTTCCATGGCGGTCGGCACGCTGCCAGTCGCGTCCGCGCGCAATACAGCGCCACCAGTGATCCCATGGCCGGCGGTCTCCGCCGGGTGCAGAAGCTCGGCCAGCCGCTCGGTGGCGCCCGCGGCGCGCTGCAGGTCGCCCCAGACCTCGCTTAGCGCGCCCATCGATCCCGCCACCAGCGCGGCATACAGCACAAACTGCGCGAGCGCGCCGGCGGTCATCGTGCCGACGGCCACCTCGCGCGCACCCAGCCAGAGCACCAGCACGATCACCGCAAACGCCAGGGTGATGCCACTGGCGGTCAATCCCGATCGCAGCAGGATGCGTCGCCGCGCCACTGCAAAAGCCTGCTCGACAGCGGCCGCATAACGCGAGAGCTCAAAGGGCTCGCGAGCGAACGCTTGGACCGTGGGCATGGCGTTCAACACCTCACCGGCCACCGCACTCGTGTCGGCGACACTGTCCTGGCTTGAACGCGACATGCGCCGCACCGCCCGCCCAAAAGCCCACATCGGCAACACGACGAACGTCAGCAGTACCACCATCAGGCCAGTCAGCCAAGCGTTGGTGATCGCCATCATGACAATGCCCCCAGCCAGCATCACCAGGCTGCGCAGAGCCATCGACACACTGGTACCGACCAGCGTCTGCACCAGGGTGGTGTCGGCGGTGAGCCGCGACAGCACCTCGCCGGTGCGCAAGCGCTCGAAGAACTGGGGCGGCTGGGTCAATACGGCAGCAAACACCCGCTCGCGCAGGTCGGCCACCACTCGCTCGCCAAGCCAGCTCATCAGGTAGAAGCGAAGCGCGGTGACAAGCGCGAGCACAACGGCCAATCCCAATAACTGCAGGAACCGCATGTCGATATCGGTGGCGGTCAAACCGCTGTCGATGAGCAAACGGAACGCCTGCGGCACAGCCAATGTGGCAGCCGCTGCCGCCAGCAAGAAGCCGAACGCGGCACACCACATCGCGCGATAGCGCAAGACCAGAGGCCACAACGGGGCCAGACGTTGGCGCAAGGCGGGGGCGGTTGAATCGCTCATGAAATGGGCATACTGTTTCGCAAGTGAAGAGCAGTGTACCGACCACGTTGATCGGACACGCCGAGGAGGAGCGCATGTCGACCCTGATCGCCGGGCTGGTCTTGTTCCTTGGCGCGCACTCTGTGCGCATCTGGGGCGAGAACCTGCGCACCGACATCATCGAACGCCTTGGCCCGATGGCCTGGAAGGGTTTGTATGCCGTGGTGTCGCTAGCGGGCCTTTACCTCGTTGTACAGGGCTACGTCGAAGCCCGAACCGACAGTGGAACACTGTGGACGCCGGCGCCCTGGCTCGTGCATCTGGGCGCTCTGCTGAACCTGCCGGCCTTCATCCTGCTGATTGCCGCCTACGTACCCGGCAATGGCATTGCGAGTCGGCTTGGTCACCCGATGACTTTGGGCGTGAAGCTATGGGCACTGGCGCACCTGTTGGCCAATGGCGACCTGGTGTCGGTGATCGTCTTTGGAAGCGTCTTGCTGTGGTCGGTGCTGCTGTTCCGCAACGTGCGGCGACGACCGCAAGACAAAAATATCTTTCGTGGCGGTCGTGAGCCGTCGCTGGCAGCCACGTTAGCCACCGTGCTCATCGGTGCCGGCGCCTGGGTATGGTTTGCCTTTGTTGGCCACGCCATGCTGTTCGGGGTCGCGCCCTTCGCCGGCTGATCGACTAGACACGGTAGAATGCGGACCGTGGAAGCGTGGCAGAGCGGTTGAATGCACCGGTCTTGAAAACCGGCAGGGGTGCGAGCCCCTCGTGAGTTCGAATCTCACCGCTTCCGCCGATTTCTGCCAAGTCTTGTTCCGGCTTCAGCCAGTTTCAAGTCCGGTCGGGTCTGTAGCGCACTCCGACTTTGGCCTTGTCGTCATGTCGGGGAAACTTGGCTGCGCAAACATGGTCCTAGACCGCGTCTGTCTTCAACACGGAGAAGCAAACACATGACCACTCCCGCCACTCTGAACACCCAGACCCTCGGCTCGGCTTCGTCGAACCGGGTGCTGCGCAACACCTACTGGCTGTTGTCGCTGTCGTTGATCCCGACCATCATCGGCGCCTTCATCGGCACCAACATGAGCTTCGCCTTCATGGCCGAGAGCCCGATCATGGGCTCGCTGATCATGCTGGCGATCATGTTCGGATTGATCTTCGGCGTGCAAGCCCTGCGCAACAGCATCGCTGGCGTCTTCCTGCTGCTCGGCTTCACCTTCGCCATGGGCGTGTTCTTGGGCCCGATCCTGCAATACGCGGCGGGGTTCAGCAATGGCGCCGAGATGGTCGGTGTGGCGGCCGGCGGCACAGCGCTGGTGTTTTTCACACTGGCGACCATCGCCACCGTCTCAAAGCGCGATTTCTCCAGCCTGGGCAAGTTCCTGATGATCGGTCTGGTGATGCTGATCGTCGCCATGATCGCCAACATCTTCTTGCAGATGCCCGCTTTGTCCCTGACGCTGTCGGTGCTGGCCGTGCTGATCTTCTCGGGCCTGATCCTGTTCGACGTGTCGCGCATCGTCAATGGCGGCGAGACCAACTACGTCATGGCCACGCTGGCGCTCTATCTGAACATCTACAACCTGTTCGTCAACTTGCTGCACCTGCTGCTGGCATTCGCCGGCAATCGCGAATAAATCGTGGTGAACTGTCGAATCTGGTGAGTCATCTACGGGCGGCCTGCGGGCCGCCTTTTTGTTCTGCTCCTTCGATGATGCGGTTCGACATTGATGCAGCGAATGCAGCGCTTAGGAGCTGCGTTCGAACAAAGCCACCGACTCCACATGTGTGGTGTGCGGAAACATGTTCGCCACCCCCGCTGCGCGCAAGACGTAGCCTTTGGTGTTGACCAGCAAACCGGCGTCGCGCGCCAAAGTGGCCGGATTGCACGACACGTAGACGATCCGCGACGGCGCGGTGCTGGGGTCGATCGCTTTGCACAGCTCGATCGCGCCATCGCGCGGTGGATCAACCAACCACTTGTCGAAGCGACCGCGCCCGACAAGATCGATAGCCTCGGCTTCAAACAAGTTCGCCACAGCAAAGTCAACCCGCTCGCTCAGGCCATTGCGCTGGGCGTTGGCGGCGGCGCGTCGAGTCAACGCGACGCTGCCTTCAACGCCTAATACCTGAGCGCCATGCCAGGCAATCGGTAGGGTGAAGTTGCCCAACCCGCAGAACCAGTCGGCAATGCGCTCGCCGGGTGCCGGTGCGAGCAGCGACATCGCCCGAGCGACCAAGGCCCGGTTGACCAGTGGGTTCACTTGGGTGAACTCGGTTGGAGCAAAATCGAGCTGCAGGCCGTAATCTGGCAAGCCATAACTCAGGCCCGGGCTATCACGACTGACGGCCCCATCCAGCGGGTGTACCGTCTCGGGCCCCTTGGGCTGCAACCACACTTGCACCGACCAGCGCTCGCCAAAAGCGCGTAGCAGTGCCCGGTCGTCGTCAGTGGCCGGGTCCATCACGCGGAACACCAAAACGTCTGTCGTATCGCCGAGTGCCACCTCGACTTGTGGTAGCCGCTGACGCAAGCTCAAGCGACCAATCAGATCGCGCAAGGGGTCGATCAACCGACCGATGCGAGCCGGCAGCACATGGCAGTCATGCATGTCCGCAATGAAACTCGACCGCTTCTCGTGAAAGCCCACCAACACACTGTTTTTCTTGGAAACCCAGCGGGCCGACAAACGCGCCCTGTGGCGATAGCCCCAGTCCGGGCCCTGGATGGGTGGCAGCATGTGCTCTGGCCGCGTTTGGCCGATATGCCACAAGTGATCCTCGAGCACCCGTTGTTTGGTGGCCAATTGACCGGCGGGATCAAGGTGCTGAGTACCGCAGCCACCGCATACACCGAAATGCGGGCAACGCGGGGTCACCCGCAGCGGACTGGGACGCAACACCTCGAGCAGATCGGCAGTGTCGAAGCTGGGCTTGCTGCGACGCAGACGGTAGCGCACTGTCTCGCCGGGCAAAGCGCCGTCGATAAACACAACCTTGCCATCGCGATGCGTGACACCTTGCGCATCGTGGTCGAGCGATTCGACCACGCCCGTGTAGACCCCGTCGTTCACGGTGCCCAGCGTGTCAGGAATTCGATCCAGTGCGGCTCGTTCTTGCTGGCCAGCACGCTGCGGATGGAACCGGTCTGGGCCAGCCACACATCGGTGGACAAGCGCCCACGCAGGTGCTCAAAAGCTAGATAGACCAGATGGGTGTTAACGACGTCGGTCTCGCAGTAACGGCGAATATCGTCCAAACCTCCCGCGCGATAGGCCTCCCAGACCTTGCTGCCATCCATACCCAGCTTGCCGGGGAGGCCCATCAGCTGCGCGAGCTCATCCAGTGGAACAGCGGCGCGCCCATACATTGCCAAGACGTCCATCAGGTCGGTATGACGACTGTGGTAGCGGCTGATGTAGTTGTTCCACTTGAAGTCGCGGTCATCTTCGCCAGTGTCCCAAAAACGTGGCGCCCGCAGTCCGTGGATCAGCGCTCGGTAGTTGAGTACCGGCAGGTCAAAACCGCTACCGTTCCACGAGACGATGGTCGGCGTGTAATGCTCGATACCATCGAAAAACCGCTGCACATCGGCTGACTCATCCTCGCTGCACAACGACCATACTTGAAAACCTTTGTCTGACTGCAAGGCACAGGAGATACACACGACCCGGTGTTGGTGATGCGGCAGGAAATCGCTGCCCCCGGTCTTCTGGCGACGCGCCTCGAAGGCGGCCTCGGCGACGGCGCCGTCACTCACCTCTGGGCCGAGGTCCATCAATCGGCGCAGACCTGCGATGTCCGGGATGGTCTCGATATCGAAGGTGAGAACAGGCGTCATGCCGGGAACACCCCGGTCGACAAGTAGCGGTCGCCACGATCGCAGATGATGGTGACGATGGTCGCATCGGTGACCTCAGCGGACAGACGCAGCGCCGCAGCCACAGCGCCACCGGCAGAGATCCCACAAAAGATGCCCTCTTCGCGGGCCAGTCGGCGCGCCATGTCTTCGGCCTCGCCCTGGCTCACATAGAGCATGCGGTCGACGCGCGAAAAGTCGCAGATCTTCGGCAAGTATTCCATGGGCCATTTGCGAATGCCCGGGATCTGCGAGCCCTCTTCCGGCTGCACGCCGACGATCTCGATTGCAGGGTTCTGTGCTTTTAAAAAGCGCGATACCCCCATGATGGTGCCGGTGGTCCCCATGCTCGAAACAAAATGTGTCACGCGACCCTCGGTCTCTTGCCAGATCTCCGGTCCTGTGCCAACAAGATGCGCCAATGGATTGTCTGGATTAGAGAATTGATCAAGGATGATACCCTCTCCGCGGTCGCGCATCGCTTCGGCAACATCACGCGCCTCCTCCATGCCCCCGCTTTGGCTGACCAGCACCAGCTCGGCGCCAAAGGCCTTCATCACCTGACGGCGTTCAATGCTCATGTGTTCTGGCATGACCAGCACCATGCGATAGCCGCGGATGGCTGCTGCCATCGCTAGCGCGATACCGGTATTACCGCTGGTCGCCTCGATCAGCGTGTCGCCGGGCCGGATCTGACCGCGCGCCTCAGCCTCGCGGATCATCGATAGCGCCGGACGATCTTTCACTGAACCAGCAGGGTTATTGCCCTCGAGCTTGCCCAAAATAACGTTACGGGTGTCGCCAGGGATGCGCTGCAGCTGCACCAAGGGGGTGTTACCAACGAAATCTTCGAGGGTCTTGTACATAGCGCAGCCGGTGACCAGGCAGAGAACGAAAAGAGGCAGATGATACCGTCCTCGAAGACCGGGGCGGTGCCCCCCGACACCGCCCCTTACCCGTGCCTTGGCCTAGCGGCGCACCGCTGTACCGCCATTTGCGGTTGGCGCCTTCTTGTCCGGCGCGACCCCGGCCTCGCCCTTACCTACTGTCAGGTGGGGACGCAGCGACTCGATGTTCTTCGACCCGATGCCTTGGATGCGCGTCAGGTCATCGACCTTGCGATAAGGCCCGTTGGCCTTGCGGTCGTCGACAATAGCCTTGGCACGGTTGGGGCCAATGCCATTGACCGTCTCGAGCTCGGCTTGGCTGGCGGTGTTGATGTTGACTGCGGCGAGCGCCTGACTAGTGCACAGCAGCAGTGGGACCAAAAAGGACAACTTGGCTTTCATGAGTCGTGCTCCGGAAGACCGGCACTTGCCGGCAGAAGCGACTCTAAGGAGCCCGGACCGCCTGCGCGTCTGGCAGATGGCCAGTCACTGGCGGTTTAGCAGAATGGCCCGCCTGGCATCGTGCTGCAGGCCGCTACATGCTGTGCGAGATCGCCACCATACACAGCGCCAGCAGCGGCTGTGGCGCGATGCCCAACGCCAGTAGGGCCAAGCCATTCGCCGAGAGCAGCACGCGCAGATCGCCAAGCGGCCGCACCGGGGCCGTCTGCTCGGGTGCATCGAAATACATCAGTTTGACGACACGGAGGTAATAGAAGGCCCCGATCAGCGAAGCCAACACCGCCAGCACGACCAACCACAACATGCCCTGCTGCATCACCGCCTGCAGCACCGCCAGCTTGGCGAAGAACCCTGCCATGGGTGGCACGCCGGCCATCGAGAACATCACCAGCAGCATCACGAAGGCGAACCACGGGCTGCGCTGGTTGAGGCCCTTCAGGTCGTCGAGCTCTTCCGACTCGAAACCGTCGCGCGCCAGCAAAAGGATCACGCCGAACCCAGCCAGCGCGGTCAGCACGTAGATCAGCACATAGAACATCGCCGAGGCATAGCCGTTCAGGCTGCCCGATAGGATCCCCAACAACAGGAAGCCCATGTGCGAGATGGTCGAGTAGGCGAGCATGCGCTTGAGGTTGGTCTGGGCGATGGCGACGACGTTGCCGACCAACAGCGAACCGACCGCCAGCACCGTGAGCATCTGGTACCAGTCGGCGACCAACGGCTCCAGACCGTTGACCAGCAGGCGCAAAGTGAAGGCGAAGGCCGCGATCTTCGGCGCCGAACCGATGAATAGTGTCACGGCAGTGGGCGCACCCTGATACACGTCGGGTACCCACATGTGGAACGGTACAGCCCCCAACTTGAAGGCGATACCCGCGACCAAGAACACCAGCCCGAACACCAGCACGGTGGACGAACCTAATCCGCCCTCGACGCCGACCGAAACTGCATCCAGGTCGAGCGAACCGGTTGCGCCGTAGATCATCGACATGCCGTACAGCAACATGCCAGAGGCCAACGCGCCCAATACGAAGTACTTCATGGCCGCCTCGGTGGCGCGCGCCGAGTCGCGCTGCAGGGCGACCATCGCGTAGAGACACAGCGACAGCAGCTCCAGACCGATGTAGAGCGTCAAGAAGTGGTTCGCTGAGATCATTACCATCATGCCCAGCGTGGCGAACAGGGTGAGCGTGAAGAACTCGCCGGTGAACAACCCACGTGCGGCGTTGTAGCCACGCACATAGACCAACATCACCGACACCGAGACGTAGGTCATCAGCTTCAGGAAGTCGGCGAACAAGTCATCGACGAACAGTCCGTTGAAGGCCAGGACCGGGCGTCCGTGCACCGTGATCACTGTCAGCACAGCACACAGCAACAGGGTGAGTTGCGTCAGCAGGTAGGTGATGTTGCGCTGGTGGTCACGCAGAAAGGCGTCAAGCACGAGGATGCCGCAAGCCATCACCAGCATCAGGATCTCGGGCGCGGCGGCAAAGTAATCGGCGAAGGTCGGGGTCATCAGAGTTTGCTCTGGGCGACGTGGTTAAGCAGGTTCTCGACCGACGCATGAAGAACGTCGGTGACAGGCGCCGGCCAGACACCCATACCGAGCACACACACCGCCAGTGCGCCCAGCATCAGGCGTTCGCGGCCATTGATGTCGGTGAGTGCAGCGACCTTGTCATTGGCGATGGCCCCAAAAACCACGCGCTTGTACATCCAGAGCGTGTAAGCAGCACCCAGGATCAGCGTGGTGGCAGCGGCGAAGGCGTACCAGAAGTTCACCTGCACCGCGCCCAAGATGACCATGAACTCGCCAACGAAGCCCGACGTGGCGGGTAGCCCGGCGTTGGCCATGGCGAACAGCAGGAACAGCGCGGCGAACACCGGCATGCGGTTGACGACGCCGCCGTAGTCGGCGATCTGCCGGCTGTGCAGACGGTCGTAGAGCACGCCGATACACAGGAACATGGCACCCGACACGAAGCCGTGCGAGATCATCTGGACGATGCCGCCCTCGACGGTGAGGGGCTCGAACAGGAAGAAGCCGAGCGTGACGAAGCCCATGTGGGCGATCGACGAATACGCCACCAGCTTCTTCATGTCGGCCTGCACCAGCGCGACGAACCCGATGTACACCACCGCCACCAGCGACAGCGCGATCATCATGCCGGCGAGTGCGTGCGAGGCGTCTGGCGCGATCGGCAGCGAGAAGCGCAGGAAGCCGTAAGCTCCCACTTTCAACGTGATCGCGGCGAGGATCACCGAACCGCCGGTGGGTGCCTCGACGTGCGCGTCGGGCAACCAGGTGTGCACCGGCCACATCGGCACCTTCACCGCAAACGCCAGTAGGAAGGCGATGAAGATCGGGATCTGCTGCGACAGGCTCAGCGGCAGCGCGTGGTAGTCCGGGATGAAGAAGCTGCCCTGGCTTTGGAAGAACAGATAGATGAGCGCCACCAGCATCAGCAGCGAGCCAAGCAAGGTGTAAAGAAAGAACTTGATCGCCGCATAGACGCGGTTCGGACCGCCCCACACCCCGATGATCAGATACATCGGGATCAGCATGGCTTCGAAGAACAGGTAGAACAGGATCGCGTCCTGCGCGGCGAACACGCCGTTGATCAAACCGCTCATGACCAGAAAAGCCGCAAGATACTGCGACACGCGGGTGTCGATGACCTCCCACGCCGCGACCACCACGAAGATGGTCATGAAGCTGTTGAGCACCACGAATGGCATGGCGATGCCGTCGACGCCCAACTGATAGCGGATATTGAAGGCCGGGATCCAGCTACGGTCCTCCGTGAACTGCATCGCCGCGGTACTGATGTCGAAGCCCGTCATCAGCGGGATGGTCACGGCAAACCCCGCTAGGGCACCGAGCAGGGCCAGCCAACGGGCGGTCGACGGGGCAGTATCACGCCCCATCGCGAGCACCGCCGCACCGAAGACGATCGGAACCCAGATCGCCAGCGTCAGCAGGGGCAAGTCGTGGAACATGGTCAGACCCCCAACCACAGGCTAAGCCCGAGCAACAAGACGACGCCAATGATCATGGTGAAGGCGTAGGTGTAGACGTAGCCGGTCTGTCCGCCGCGCGCCCAGCGCGCTAGGCGCCCCACCAGACTGGCCGAACCGTTGACCAGCCAGCCATCGATGACGGTGCGATCCCCGCGCGACCACAGTTGCGCGCCCAGACGCTGCGAGCCGTCGGCGAAGAAACGCTGGTTGAAGTCATCAAAACCGTATTTGTTGTCCAGGATGCGATACAGCAGACCAAAGCGCGCCCGAATCGCCGCTGGGATATCCGGCCGCTTCAGATAGAACCAGGCAGCCAAGACGACCCCGGCCAGTGCCAGCCAGAACGGTGCAGTCTGCAGACCATGCACGGCCATCGCCATCGCACCGTGGAAATGGCTGGAGAGCTCGGCCATCGCCCCATGCTCACTGCTGACATAGATCGAATCACCGAAGAACCCCCCGTGCAGCATCGGCTCGATCGTGAAGTAGCCTATCAGTAGCGACGGGACTGCCAGCAGCACCAGCGGCAGGGTGACCACCCATGGGCTCTCATGCGGGCTGTCGTTCGGGCCTAGACCGTGATGCGCGTGGTCGTCGTGGTCGTGATCATCGTGGCCGTGGTCGTGCGGCTTGGCCTCGCGCCAGCGCTCCTTCCCGTGAAACACCAGGAAATACATACGGAAGCTGTAGAACGCGGTGACGAACACACCGAGCGTGACGGCGATGTAGGCGAAACCGCTGCCGGCGATGTCGCTGGCGGCGACCGCCTCGATGATCGAGTCCTTCGAGTAGAAGCCACTGAACAGGGGCGTACCGATCAGCGCCAGCGAGCCCACCAGCGAGGTGATCCAGGTGATCGGCATGTACTTGCGCAGACCACCCATGTTGCGAATGTCCTGGTCGTGATGCATGCCGATGATCACGGAGCCCGCGGCCAGGAACAGCAGTGCCTTGAAGAAAGCGTGAGTCATCAGGTGGAACACCGCCACGCTGTACGCCGAGACACCCAGAGCGACGGTCATGTAACCCAGCTGACTCAGTGTCGAATACGCGACGACACGCTTGATGTCGTTCTGGATGATTCCCAGAAAGCCCATGAACAACGCGGTCAACGCGCCGATCACCAGCACGAAGCTCAACGCGGCGTCGGACAACTCAAACAACGGCGACATGCGCGCCACCATGAAGATCCCGGCTGTCACCATGGTGGCGGCATGGATCAGCGCCGAGATCGGTGTCGGACCTTCCATCGAATCGGGCAACCACACATGCAGCGGGAACTGCGCACTCTTGCCCATCGCACCGATGAATAGGCAGATGCAGGTCACGGTGATCAGCGACCACTCGACGCCGGGGAACAGACTGATGGTCTCGCCGGCCATGCTTGGTGCGTCGGCGAATACGCTGGCGTAGTCCATGCTACCGAACCAGGCGGCGACCAGGCCGATACCGAGGATAAAGCCGAAGTCGCCCACCCGGTTGACGAGGAAGGCCTTCAGGTTGGCGTAGATTGCCGTCGGGCGGGTGTACCAGAAGCCGATCAGCAGGTAGGACACCAGACCGACTGCCTCCCAGCCGAAGAACAGCTGCAGGAAGTTGTTGCTCATCACCAGCATCAACATGCTGAAGGTGAACAGACTGATGTAACTGAAGAAGCGCTGGTAGCCCGGGTCGTCACGCATGTAGCCGATGGTGTAGATGTGCACCATCAGCGACACAAAAGTCACCACCAGCATCATCATCGCCGACAGGGGGTCGATGAGGAAGCCGATCTCAAAGTGCAGCGCACCGCTGCTCGCCCAGGTGTAGACGGCGCCGTTGTAGGTCGCCCCCTGCAACACTTCGGCAAACACCAGGCAGCTGCCGATGAACGCGACCAACACCCCAAGGATGGTGACACTGTGTGCACCAGCACGGCCGACCTGACGGCCGAACAGACCAGCGACGATCGCACCTGCCAAGGGGGCGAGCGCGACCAAGAGAGCGAGCGAAGGCAGGGTCATTCGGCGGTCAGCCCTTCAGGGTGTTGATGTCGTCGACGTTGATGGTGCGCAGATTGCGGAACAGCACCACCAGGATCGCCAGGCCGATGGCCGACTCGGCCGCCGCCACGGTCAGGATGAAGAACACGAAGACCTGCCCGGCGATGTCCTGCAGGTAGTGGCTGAAAGCAACAAAGTTGATGTTCACCGCCAGCAGCATCAACTCGATGGCCATCAACAAGATGATGACGTTCTTGCGATTGAGGAAGATGCCGACGATGCTGATCGCGAACAAGATCGCACCCAGCACCAAATAGTGGCTCAGGCCGACGCTCATGCCTTGCGCTCCTTGCCGGCGGCATCTGCATCGCCAGTGGCCGCCACGTCCCGCGCACTGTAGGCCGGAGATTCAGGCGGGACCTGCAGTAGGCGGACACGGTCGGCGCGACGCACTTTGACCTGATCTGCCGGATCCACTGAACGCACGCCCTCGCGGCGACGCAAAGTCAGCGCGATGGCAGCGATGATCGCGACCAGAAGCAGCACCGCCGCCAGCTCAAACGCGAACAGGTATTGGGTGTACAGCACGCCGCCAAGCTCGCGCGTGTTGCTGTAGTCAAAAGGCTTGGGCTCGGGCGCCGTCGCACTGGTAAAGACATCGCTCGCCAGCACCAGCACCATGATGGCGATCATCGCACCGGCGACCAGCAGGCCCACCGGCAGATGCCGCCAGAAGCCTTCGCGCAGGGTGTCGAAATTGATATCGAGCATCATCACGACAAACAGGAACAGCACCATCACCGCGCCGACATAGACCAGCACTAGCGCCAGGGCCAAAAACTCGGCTTCCAGCAGCAACCAGACCGCCGCTGCGCTGAAGAACGCCAGCACCAGGAACAAGGCGGCATGGACCGGATTGCGGGCGGTGATCACGCGCAACCCCGAAACCACCAGGATCCCCGCGAACACATAGAAGACGACGTCGGCGAAGGGCATCAGCGGTACCTCGCGTCGGCCGCGCGAGCGGCAGCGATGTCTTGTTCGTAGCGATCACCGATCGCCAGCAGCATCTCCTTGGTGTACAGCAGATCGCCACGACGTTCGCCATGATATTCAAGGACATGCGTCTCGACGATCGAGTCGACCGGACAGCTCTCCTCGCAAAAGCCACAGAAGATGCACTTGGTGAGGTCGATGTCGTAGCGCGTGGTGCGGCGGGTGCCGTCGTCGCGCTGTTCCGACTCGATGGTGATGGCCAGCGCCGGACACACCGCTTCGCACAACTTACACGCGATGCAGCGCTCTTCGCCATTGGGGTAGCGGCGCAAGGCATGCAGCCCACGGAAGCGCGGCGACATCGGCGTCTTTTCTTCGGGGTACTGCACGGTGATCTTGCGGGCGAAGAACTGTCGGCCGGTCAGCGCCAGTCCCTGCAGCAGTTCGAGCAACAGAAAGGTCTTCAGGAAGTCGCGTATGGCCTGCATGCCAGTCCTCACCACAGCCACCAGGGCGACAGCTTCCACGCCCCGATCAGTACGATCCAGACGATGGTCACCGGAATGAACACCTTCCAGCCCAGGCGCATGATCTGGTCGTAGCGATAGCGCGGGAAGGTGGCGCGGAACCACAGGAAACAAAACAGCAGGAAGCCGATCTTGGCGAACAGCCACAGCCAGCCGTCGGGGAGGCCAGGCACCGGTGAGAGCCAGCCACCAAGGAACAGGATGGTCGCCAGCGCGGCGACCAGGATCATGTTGGCGTATTCGGCCAAAAAGAAGATGGCAAAGGTCATGCCCGAATATTCGACGTGGAAGCCGGCGACGATCTCGGATTCGCCCTCGGCGACGTCGAAGGGTGCGCGGTTGGTCTCGGCCACGCCCGAGATGAAATACACCAGAAACAGTGGCAACAGCGGCACCAGGTTCCAGCTGAACAGCCCCCAGCTGCCCTGCTGCGCATTGACGATGTCGAGCAGGCTAAGGCTGCCAGCGAGCATCAGCACGCCGATCAGGGCGAAGCCCATGGCGATCTCGTAGGCGACGATCTGCGCCGCGGAGCGCATCGCACCGATGAACGCATACTTCGAATTCGACGCCCAACCGGCGACGATGACCCCGTAGACGCCCATCGAGGTCAGCGCCAGCACATAGAGCAGGCCGGCATCGATGTCGGCCAAGATGGTCTCGGGGCCGAAGGGCACCACCGCCCAGGCTGCCAGCGCCGCCATGATGCTGATCACCGGCGCCAGCACGAACAGAGCCTTGTTGGAACCGGCCGGCACGATGATCTCTTTCAGCAGCAGCTTCACCGCATCGGCGATCGGCTGCAGCAGGCCGAACGGGCCGACACGGTTGGGGCCGATGCGCGCCTGGATGTAGCCGATCACCTTGCGCTCGGCAAACGTCAAATAGGCCACCGCGCCCATCAGCGGCAGCGTGATGGCGAGGATCTTGGCCAGCGTCCAGGCCGTCAGTACGACCTGGTCGGGAAGGAAGGAGAGGTCCAGGCCGAAGAATGGGCTCATGCCGGCTCCACCTGTACCGCGCCGAACAGCGGGCCAAGTCCGGCCGTGAGCGGATGCACACCGATGCGGGCGACCCCCTGGGCGACTCGCGCATCGAGGCGTACCGGCAGTTCGGCCACCCCAACCTGACGCACACGAACGCGCTGGCCATCGGCAAAGCCGAGCTTGGCCCCCGTATCGGGGTGGAGCTCGAGCGCAGCAGGCGCCGCATCGGCGGTCTTCTGCAGCGACGGGGCACGGCGCACCAGCAGGTCGACCTGATACGGCGGCACATGGCCGGCACGTTGCAGGCCGCTGACGGCCATTGGCGGGGCACCCCGTTCTGAATCGGCATCGGCTCGCGGGCGGTTGTCGAGCAAGCGCTCGATGCGCTCTGGCGTGAGCTCCGCGGCGCGGGCGACGTCTTCGATCGACTCAGCGTCGAAACCTGGCAAGCCCAGCAGGTTGCCGAGCACCCGCAGGATCTTCCAGGCCGGACGGGCCTCGCCAGGCGGGGGCACGACACCAACACTGGTCTGCAGGCGACCCTCGCAGTTGACGCGGCTACCGGCGGTCTCGGTCCAGGCGGCGATCGGCAGGATCAGATCGGCACCCTCGGGTGCGGCATCGCGGTGGGTCGCCAGGGCGACGACGAAGTCCGCACGTTCGATGGCGGCACGCGCAGCAGCACCGTCGGCGCAGTCGAGCTCGGGCTCGACATTCAGCAGAACCAGAACCGATGGCGTTTGCGCGAGCATATTTGCAGCATCACGCCCTCCCTGCAGCGGCCGCGCCCCAACCGCCGACAGACCGATGCCGTTGGGTGCGTCCACCGTGAAACCCAGCGTAGCTCCACTGGCCTCGCAGATCTCGTGAGCGACGCGGTGGATCGCCGAGGCGTCTGGGTGGGCGCTGGCCTCATTACCCAGCCACAGCGCGGCCGGCTGACATTGGCACAGACTCTGCGCCACCGCTGCGGACTCGCCCTTCTTTGGCTTCTTGCCGGCTTTGAGCGCCAACACGGCATCGCGCACCGCCTCGAGAGCGGTCAGCCAGGCCGTGGGAGCAAGAGTCTGGCGACCAGCCAATCGACACAACGGATCCTCGGCATAGGCGTCGAGCAGATGCAGCTGAGCACCCGCATCGACCGCCTGTCGTACGCGATGCGCGATTAACGGGTGGTCCTTCCGCAAGTGCGAACCGACCACCAGCAGTGCCCGCAGGTCATTGACAGCCGCGACCGGCATGCCCAGCCACGGGATACCCGCTGTGTCGGCACCGAAGTCGCTGCGACGCAGGCGATGGTCGATATGGTCGCTGCCCAGACCACGCGCCAGCGCTGCGAACAGGAAGCCCTCTTCGCAAGTAGTCGCCGGGCCAGCTAGCCAGCCGCTGTCGGCACCGGCCTTCCTTAGCGCGGCCGCCGTACGTTGCAGGGCGTCTTCCCAAGCGATCGGGACATCGCCGGCGCCGCTGCGCAGCAGAGGCTGGCGCATGCGGTCTTCACTGTTCAAAGCCTCGTAACTGAAGCGGTCGCGGTCGGACAACCAGCATTCGTTCACCGCCTCGTTGTCGAGGGGCGTGACGCGCAGCACGGTGTCTTGCTTCACCTGCACGACGACATTGCTACCCAGCGCATCGTGCGGTGCCACCGACTGCCGCTTGCTCAGCTCCCAGGTACGGGCGGCATAGCGGAAGGGTTTGCTGGTGAGCGCACCCACCGGGCAGACATCGATCATGTTGCCGGACAGTTCACTGTCGATGGTGCGCTCGACGAAGGGCATGATCTCGCTGTGCTCGCCGCGGTTGACCATGCCCAGCTCCATGACGCCGGCGATCTCCTGGCCGAAGCGGACACAGCGGGTGCAGTGGATGCAGCGCGTCATGTCGGTGCTGATGAGCGGACCAAGGTTCTTGTTCAGCACAACGCGCTTCTCTTCTTGGTAGCGCGAGGCCGAGCTGCCATAGCCCACCGCCAGATCCTGCAGCTGACATTCACCACCCTGATCGCAGATCGGGCAGTCGAGAGGATGGTTGATCAGCAGGAACTCCATCACACCTTTCTGCGCCTCGGTCGCTAGAGGGCTGCGAGTACGAATCTTCATCCCCTCCGTGACCGGGCTGGCACACGCCGGCAGCGGTTTGTTCGACTTTTCGACTTCGACCAAACACATGCGGCAGTTGGCCGCGATCGACAGCTTGCGGTGGTAGCAGAAGTGCGGAATGTAGACGCCCGCCTGGTTGGCGGCGTCCATGATGGTCGAGTTGACAGGGACCTGCAGCGATTGCCCGTCGAGCTCGATATTGACGGTGCTCATGCCTGGTCCTCGAGCCGCTGGGCGGCCAGCCTGCGCGTTGTCACGCCTCCGCCGACCAAACAGGTACCGGTGCGGATGTGGTGCTCGAACTCACTGCGGAAATGCTTGATGAAACTACGCACCGGCAGCGCCGCGGCGTCGCCCAGCGCGCAAATGGTGCGACCCATGATGTTGGCGGCCACCTCGTCGAGCAGTTCAAGGTCGCTGTCACGACCCTGACCGTTCTCGATGCGCTGCACCACACGGTGCAACCAGCCAGTGCCCTCGCGACAGGGTGTGCACTGCCCGCACGACTCATGGGTGTAGAAATACGATAGACGCAGCAATGAGTCGACCATGCAACGGCTATCGTCGATGACGATCACCGCGCCCGACCCAAGCATCGACCCCGCCTTGGCAATCGAGTCGTAATCCATGGTGCAGTCCATCATGAGGTTGGCCGGCAATACCGGCGCCGACGACCCACCTGGAATCACAGCTTTGAGCTTGCGGCCCTTGCGCACGCCACCGGCCAGCTCAAGCAGCGTGGCGAACGGCGTGCCCATCGGTACTTCGTAGTTGCCCGGGCGCTCGACATCACCGCTCATCGAAAAGATCTTGGTACCACCGTTGTTGGGCTTTCCGACCTCCAGATAAGCCGCGCCACCATGACGGATGATCCACGGCACCGCAGCGAAAGTCTCGGTGTTGTTGATGGTGGTGGGCTTGCCATACAGCCCGAAACTCGCCGGGAAGGGCGGCTTGAAGCGCGGCTGCCCTTTCTTGCCTTCGAGACTCTCGAGCAGGGCTGTCTCTTCACCGCAGATGTAGGCGCCGAACCCCTGCGAGGCGTGCAGCTGGAAGCTGAAGCCACTGCCGAGGATGTCGTCACCCAGGTACCCCGCGGCGCGCGCCTCTTCCAGCGCCTCCTCGAACCGCTCGTAGGTCTGGAAGATTTCACCGTGGATGTAGTTGTAGCCGACGCTGGCGCCCATGGCATAGGCGGCGATGGCCATACCTTCGATGACGATGTGGGGGTTGAATTGAAGGATGTCGCGGTCCTTGCAGGTGCCCGGTTCACCCTCATCCGAATTACAGACCAGATACTTTTGTACCTGCGCCTGACGCGGCATGAAACTCCACTTCAAACCAGTCGGAAAGCCAGCGCCGCCACGGCCACGCAGTGCCGACTCCTTCACCTGAGCGATCACCTCATCCTGCGTCATACCGGAGCCGCCATCCTTGCCCAGGATCTTACGCAGCGCCTGGTAGCCTCCGCGCGCCTCGTAGTCCTTCAGGTGCCAATTGCGCCCGTCTAGACCGGCATAGATCTGTGGATCGATGTGGCGCCCGTGGAAGCAGGTCTCCTCGCCGGTCGCCATGAACCGCGCCAAGACATCACGTGCACTCACTTGCCACCTCCGCTCGTCTTGCCGGCCTTGGCCACTTTGCGCGTCTTGGCGGCCTTGCCATTCGTATCCTCTGCCCCGGCTTTGGTCGCCTGATCCGCCGCCCTGCCGGTGCCACTGCTGGCAGAACGAAGGCCCTCGATCAGTTCGTCGAGCCGCGCCTCACTCATGAAGCTGCACATGCTGCGATCGTTGACCAGCAACACCGGCGCGTCGGCGCAGGCGCCCTGACATTCGCTCGGCTGAACGGTGAACAGGCCATCGTCGCTCGTGCCGCCCGGATCGACACCAAGCCGACTGCACAGATGATCGAGCGCATGCTGCCCACCGCGCAGCTTGCACGGCAGGTTGGTACAGACGTTGAGCTTGTAACGGCCCACCGGCTGCTGATTGAACATGTTGTAGAAGGTCGTCACCTCGCGCACAGCGATCGGCGCCATGCCCAGATAGTCGGCGACGAGCTGCTCACTTTCGGCGCTGACCCAGCCCTGCTCGTCTTGGATGATCGACAGGCAGGCGATCACTGCCGAACGCCGCTGATCGGCCGGATACTTGGCGACCTCCCGCTCGAAGCGGGCGCGAGTGGCGGCCGACAACGCGGTGCTCACCGGTCGATCTCCCCGAACACGATGTCTTGCGTACCGATGATCGCTACGACGTCGGCGATCATGTGACCGCGTACCATCTCGTCAAGCGCCGCCAAGTGGGGATAACCCGGTGCACGGATCTTCAAACGGTAGGGTTTGTTGGCCCCATCGGCCAGCAGGTAGATCCCGAACTCGCCCTTCGGGTGCTCAACCGCCGCGTAGGCTTCACCCGCTGGCACGTGCATGCCCTCGGTGAAGAGCTTGAAGTGGTGGATCAGCTCCTCCATGTTCGACTTCATCGACTCGCGCGACGGCGGTGCGATCTTGTGGTCACCCACAATCACTGGGCCCGGGTTTGCCCGCAACCAAGCCACGCACTGCTGGATGATGCGGTTCGACTGGCGCATCTCCTCGATGCGCACCAGATAGCGGTCGTAGCAGTCGCCGTTGACCCCGACCGGAATATCGAAGTCGAGCCGGTCATAGACCTCGTAGGGCTGCTTCTTGCGCAGGTCCCAGGCGATCCCGGAACCGCGCAACATGGGGCCGGTGAATCCGAGGGCCACAGCGCGGTCGGGCTCGACGACACCGATGCCCACCGTGCGCTGCTTCCAGATGCGGTTGTCGGTAAGCAACGTCTCGTATTCATCGATGTAGGTCGGGAAGCGGCGCGTAAAGTCTTCGATGAAATCAAGCAACGAACCCTGACGGCTCTCGTTCAGACGCGCGACATCCCGAGCATTACGCCACTTGGATGGCTGGTATTGCGGCATGCGCTCGGGAAGATCGCGATATACGCCGCCTGGGCGGTAATAAGCCGCATGCATGCGCGCACCCGACACCGCTTCGTAGCAGTCCATCAGATCTTCACGCTCGCGGAAGGCGTAAAGGAACACCGTCATTGCCCCAACGTCGAGCGCATGCGCGCCCAGCCACAGCAAGTGGTTCAGCACGCGGGTGATTTCGTCAAACATCACGCGGATGTACTGCGCCCGTTCGGGCACGTCGACGCCGAGCAGCTTTTCGATCGCCATCACATAGGCATGCTCGTTACACATCATCGAGACGTAGTCGAGCCGATCCATGTAAGGCACTGACTGGATGTAGGTACGCGTCTCGGCGAGCTTTTCAGTAGCGCGGTGCAATAGCCCGATATGCGGGTCGGCACGGACGATGACCTCGCCATCGAGCTCCAGGACAAGGCGCAGCACGCCGTGAGCGGCCGGGTGCTGCGGGCCGAAGTTCATGGTGTAGTTACGCAGCTCAGCCACGGCCACCCCCCTGCGCGTTGGCAACCTGCGTAAGACCGGGGTGGCCTTCGATACCGAGATGCTCGGTGCCGTAACCCTCCTCTCGCAGGATGCGCGGCACGATCTCGCGCGGCTCGATACTGACCGGCTGGTAGATGACTCGCCGCTGCTCCGGGTCGTATCGCATCTCGACATGCCCGCTGACCGGAAAATCCTTGCGAAACGGATGACCGACAAAACCGTAATCGGTGAGCAAGCGGCGCAGGTCTGGATGCCCGTCAAACAAGATGCCGTAAAGATCAAACGCCTCGCGCTCGTACCAGTTCGCGGCCGGCCACACGTCCACTGCCGAGGCGACCATCGGCAGATCCTCGTCGGGCACCTCAACATGGACACGCAAGCGCTGATTGCGGCTGACCGAAAGCAAGTGATAGACCACTCCGAAACGACGCGTCGATCGCCGCGGCCGCGTCCACTCGGAGAAATCGAGGCCGCACAGGTCGGTGAGCTGATCGAACCGCAGCTCGGTGTGGTCCCGCAGTGCTTCCAGCGTGCGCACCAGACCTTCCGGCGCCACCACGATGCATGCCATGTCGACATGCCACTCGAGGGTCAAAAAGCCAGTGCCCAACGCGTTGCGCAGGACTTGCTCAAACTGGTCTCGGGACTGGGCAGGCATCAGCGGGCGATGGTGTTGGTCCGGCGGATCTTGTTCTGCAGCTGGATGATTCCGTACAACAGCGCTTCGGCAGTTGGGGGGCAGCCGGGGACGTAGATATCCACCGGCACGATGCGGTCGCAGCCACGCACCACCGAATAGCTGTAGTGGTAGTACCCGCCACCGTTGGCACACGAACCCATGCTGATGACCCAGCGAGGCTCCGACATCTGGTCGTAGACCTTGCGCAAAGCTGGTGCCATCTTGTTGCACAACGTGCCGGCAACAATCATCACATCGGACTGACGAGGGCTTGGCCGGAACACGATGCCAAAGCGATCAAGATCGTAGCGACTCGCTCCGGCATGCATCATCTCGACGGCACAGCAAGCCAAACCGAAGGTCATCGGCCACAGCGAGCCGGTGCGCATGTAATTGATGAGGGTATCGGCCGTGGTGGTCACGAAGCCCTTTTCGAGCACACCCTCGATGCTCATCGGCTCACTCCCATTCCAGGGCGCCCTTGCGCCACTCGTAGATGAACCCGACGACGAGGATGCCCAAGAACACCATCATTGCCCAGAAGCCAAACCACCCGAGCTCATCATAGACAACAGCCCAAGGCACCAAGAAAGCGATCTCGAGATCGAACAAGATGAACAAGATGGCCACCAGGTAGTAGCGCACATCGAATTTCATGCGCGCATCCTCGAAGGCTTCGAAGCCGCACTCGTAGGGCGAGAGCTTCTCGACGCTGGGGCGGTTAGGGGCAGCGAGCCAACCCAACAGGATGGGGCCGACGCCGACCAACAGGCCGATCAGCAAAAACATCAGGATCGGGAAATATTGCTCAAGCATTGGACCGAGTTTACTAGGCTTTTTGACTAATTACAGAAAACGGTCCGGTTGGCGGCTTCTGAAGCCCGATTGTGTGGGCTCTGGTGTTGGTGCCGACGGCGAGACTCGAACTCGCACAGCTTTCGCCACTACCCCCTCAAGATAGCGTGTCTACCAATTTCACCACGTCGGCATTGCAAAACGACTACGTCGGTTACCGCGGCACCTCGTCCGACGCCGCACCGCTGACACTCCCCTGCTCTTCCGGCACCGGCACGCTGTCAACCTGCAGCGGCTCCCGGCCAACCACGCCCACCGACCGCGACGCCTCGTGGGCGTAATACGTCAGGGCCAAGCTGGTCAAGAAAAATACTGTCGCAGCAATGGCAGTCGCGCGGCTCAAGAAGTTGCCCGCGCCGGCAGCACCGAACAAGCCACCCGAGCTGCCGCCCCCAAATGCGGCGCCCGCATCGGCGCCCTTGCCTTGCTGCAGCAGAACGAGCGCGATGATAGCCAAAACGGCCACCACATGCACCACCTGAAGAACTGTTTCCATGCGTGTAAAGCCCGTATCAATGAGCGTCGCAACAGCTCGCTGCGGCGCATATAGTGAAGAAATCGTCAACTCGGCGCGAAGCGCCCCCGACCAGCGCACCGTCGATATCGGGAGCCTCGAACAGACCGGCTGCATTGTCCGCCGTTACGCTGCCTCCGTATAGCAGCGGCACCGTCTTGCCGGTACCACCCAGCTGCCGACGGATCAACGCATGCATGTCTTGCGCCTGTTCAGGCGAGGCGGCCACGCCTGTACCGATCGCCCAGATCGGCTCGTAAGCGATCAATAAACCATCGGTCTGGTGCTGCAAGCCGGCGAGCAGGCCCTCGATCTGCGCCGACACCACATCCTCGGCCTTCCCGGCGTTGCGTTCGGCAGCCAGCTCACCCACGCAAACAACCGGCGAGATCCCGCAGGCCAGGGCGCGCATCGCCTTGGCTGCAACTTGCTCGTTGTTTTCGCCGAAGCGCAGGCGACGTTCGGAGTGACCGACCACGACAATGGTCGATCCGAACTCATGCAACATCGACGCTGACACCTCGCCGGTATGAGCGCCGTCGTCGTCCCAGCTGACATCCTGGGCGCCCCACCCCACTGGCGAACCCGCCAAGCAGTCACGCGCGAGGTAAAGATAAGGCGCTGGCACCGCGACCGCAGACCGCACGCCAAGCAGCTCTGGCTGAGCCGCGGCGACCGACAGCCAATCCCTCACCGAGGGTTCGCCGCGGGTCATCTTCCAGT
This sequence comes from uncultured Enterobacteriaceae bacterium, assembly GCA_964524005.1. Taxonomy (GTDB): domain Bacteria; phylum Pseudomonadota; class Gammaproteobacteria; order Burkholderiales; family UBA3065; genus UBA3065. The sequence continues at coordinate 14,138 of CAZGBK010000009.1, read as the reverse complement.
TGCCTATCACCCAGCGCTGACGCATCGCTGCCCCCCAAACCGAAGCGGGCGACTGTAACGGAGCGCGCGTGGCCGGGTCAAATCGCGCCGACGGACATTTTGGTCCGCCAGAGTGCTTGGGCTAGCCGAAGCGGCCAGTGATGTAGTCCTCGGTCTCTTTCTTTGAAGGCTTGAGGAAGATCGTGTCCGTCTGGTCGAACTCGACGAGTTCGCCAAGGTACATGTAGGCCGTGAAGTCTGACACCCGCGCCGCCTGCTGCATGTTGTGCGTAACGATTGCGATGGTGTAGTCGTTTTTCAGCTCGTGGATCAGGTCTTCAACTTTCGCCGTCGACAACGGGTCCAGCGCCGAGGTCGGCTCGTCGAGCAGCACCACCGACGGCTTCACCGCCACGCTGCGAGCGATACACAGACGCTGCTGCTGGCCACCTGACAGCGACAAACCGTTCTGACCGAGCTTGTCTTTGACCTCGTTCCACAGCGCAGCTTTGGTCAGCGCCCATTCGACGCGCTCGTCCATCTCGGCCTTGTTCAGGCGCTCGTACAGGCGCACGCCGAACGCGATGTTGTCGTAAATGGTCATCGGAAATGGCGTCGGCTTCTGGAACACCATGCCAACGCGCGCACGCAACAGGTTCAGATCCTGTGTGTCGTCCAAGATATTCTGGCCGTAGAACAGGATCTGCCCTTCCGCACGCTGTCCCGGGTACAGGCTGTACATGCGGTTGAAGGTTCGCAGCAAGGTCGACTTGCCGCACCCCGATGGGCCGATAAAGGCAGTGACCTGACGCTCCGGGATGTCCATGGTGACATCCTTCAGGCCCTGGAAATTGCCGTAGAAGAAATTCAGGCCACGCACTTCAAGAGCGTTGCGGGTGGCGGTCTTGGGGGCTGCGGCTTTTGCGGTAGCAGTCATCGCGGGATCACTCGTTGAGGTTGTGCGGAGGCGCCGGGCACGGGTTTAAGTGCGAACCTTTTCGCGGAACAGCACCCGAGCCACGACGTTGATGACCAAAACAGTCAAGGTGATGAGCAACGCCCCGCCCCAGGCCAATCGAATCCAGTTGTCGTATGGGCTCATCGCGAACTGGAAGATCGTGACTGGCAGGTTGGCCATGGGGCTAGACATGTCGGTGCTGTAGAACTGGTTGTTCAGCGCGGTGAACAGGAGCGGCGCAGTTTCCCCACTGATCCGAGCCAGAGCGAGCAGCACACCGGTGATCACACCAGCCTTGGCAGCACGCAGGGTGACCATCAGTGACACCTTCCAGCGTGGCGCGCCCAAGGCAAAGGCGGCTTCGCGCAGACTGCCGGGTACCAGACGCAACATGTTTTCGGTGGTGCGCAACACCACCGGCACGGCGATCAGAGACAAGGCGAGCGAACCGGCATAACCAGAGAAATTTCCCACCGTGGCCACAGCGATCGCGTAGACGAACAACCCCAACACGATCGAAGGTGCCGACAACATGATGTCCGTCACAAAACGGGTCACTTCAGCGATGCGACTCGAATCGCCGAATTCGGCCAGATAGACACCGGCCAAGATCCCGATCGGGGTCGCGGCAAGCACGGTGAGACCGACGATCATCAAGCTGCCAACGATGGCGTTGCGCAGACCTCCCCCGTCGCTGCCCGGTGCCGGCGTGTCTTCAAGGAACATGGCCAGATCGAGCGCCGCGAACCCCTCCGAAAACAACACGAAGAGGATCCAAAGCAGAACTGCCAAACCCAGACCCATGGCGATCATCGACAGGGTCAGGCCGACGCGATTGGAGCGCTGGCGGGTGCGATACAGGCTTGCGTCCATTGACATGGCGTTGTCCTTAAGTGCCCTTGGCGCGCTCGACGCGGATGGTCAGCCACTTGGCTGCCGCGAGCACGACGAAGGTAATAACAAAGAGCAGGAAGCCCAGTGCGAACAACGTCGACAAATGGAAGGCCTCGGCTTCTGCGAACTCGTTGGCCAAGGTCGATGCGATCGACGTGCCGGGGGAAAACAGCGACGTGGGCATGCGGTTGGCATTACCGATAACGAAGGTCACCGCCATGGTCTCGCCCAGTGCACGACCCAAGCCCAACATGACTCCGCCAATGACACCCTTCTGCGTGTACGGCAACACCACCTTGCGCACCACCTCCCAGGTGGTACAGCCCAAGCCATAGGCCGACTCACGCAAGATGGCCGGCGTGATCTCGAACACGTCGCGCATCACCGCGGCGATGAAGGGCAACACCATGAACGCCAGAATGATTCCCGCAGCCAGAATGCCCATGCCGTTGGGCGCTCCCGCGAACAATGCGCCCACGATCGGCATACCCCCGAGCAGACTTTGCAAGGGGATCTGTACCAGGTCGGCAAAGATCGGCGCGAACACGAACAGACCGAACATGCCGTAGATGATCGAAGGCACGGCCGCCAAAAGCTCCACAGCCGTACCCAACGGGCGCCGCAACCACGGCGGGCAGGTCTCGGTCAGGAACAAGGCAATGCCGAAGGCTAGCGGCACTGCGATCAACATCGCGATGCCGGCGGAAAGAAGCGTGCCGACGATCGCGATCGCAGCACCGAAATCCTCATTGATGATGTCCCACTCAACCGTCCAGATGAACGGCACACCAAAACGCTGGAACGTCGGCCAGGCATTGATGAACAGCGAGACAAGGATTCCAACCAAAGCAACCAGAACCAGCATGGCAAACAGCTGTGTCAGGCGCTGGAAGATAACGTCCTGCACCTTCTGGCGCCGCGCGATCACCTGCAGGTTGGCATCCGAGCGCTGGTCTTGCGTAGCCGAACCCTTCATATTAATGGCGACACCCATATGGACTCCAGAGGCAGAACTGTACAACGGGAGCAGCTCCGACCCGCAAGCACCGCCGACCCTAGGGCAGGCGATTCGGAACGCGGGTTAGAGCCAACAGCGACGAAAAAGCGGCCAACCCCTTGGGCTGGCCGCAGTCAGACAATTACTGAGCGATCTGCGACCAAACGTCGGCGCGGATCTGGTCGGTCAAGGCGTCGGGCAACGCAACGTAGTCAAGATCGGCGGCGAGCTGCTTGCCGTTCTTGAAGGCCCAGTCGAAGAACTTGAGGGCAGCGTTCGAAGCGTTCTTGTCCTTCGGCTGCTTGTACATCAGGATGAACGAAGCCGTTGCGATGGGCCAAGCATCGGCGCCATCCGGGTCGACCATCGAAACACCCATACCCGGAACTTTGCTCCAGTTCACGCCGGCAGCAGCAGAAGAGAACGATGCAGCGCTAGGAGCAATAAACTTGCCGGCGGCGTTCTTCAACAAGAAGTTGGGGATGTTGTTCTTCTTGGCGTAAGCGTACTCAACGTAACCCAGTGCACCCTTGGTACGAGCAACGTTAGCGGCAACACCTTCGTTACCCTTGCCGCCAACCGAGGTCGGAGCGGGCCACTTCACGGCCGCGCCACGGCCGACCTTACCTGACCAGTCGTCACTTACGGCCGACAGATAATCGGTGAAGTTGAACGTCGTACCCGAACCGTCGGCACGGTGCACCACAGTGATCGGCAGGCTCGGCAGGGTCTTGCCCGGGTTCAGCGCGGCGATCTTCGGGTCGTTCCACTTGCTGATCTTGCCCAAGAACATGTCTGCGAGCACCGGACCGGTGATGCGCAGGTCACCCGGGCCGAAACCATCGAGGTTGAACACCGGAACGGTCCCGCCGATGATCGCCGGGAACTGAACCATGCCGTCCTTAGCCAGCTCGTCACCAGCCACCGGGGCGTCGGTGGCGCCGAACGTCACGGTCTTGGCACGGATCTGGCGAATACCGCCCGACGAGCCGATCGATTGGTAGTTCAGACCAACGCCCGACTCCTTCTTGTAGGCCTCGGCCCACTTGGCGTAGATCGGGAACGGGAAGGTCGCGCCAGCGCCAGTGATATCAGCGGCGTAGGCGGTGGTTGCACTGGCGAGCGCGATCGCGGCACCAGCGAACATGAGAGAGGGCTTGAAACGCATGGTTGAGGCTCCTGTGTAGGGTTCTTGCACCGCCGTAGACACTACGTGCGGCGTGTTACAGAAACATGAATCTCAAAAAAGCGCCCCTTGCGGGGCGCCAAAGAACCAGGCTGTCTACCGGTTTAGAAGTTGACCTGAGCGCGGATGCTGAAGATGTCTTCCTTGGTGATGCCGCGCGAGCCGGACGAGGTGCCCACGATATCGAGCGGCAACGTGGCGCCACCGAAGTCGGTGCGAGTCCACTCGAACATCAAACGCGACAACGGATTCAGGATCCAGTTCACCCCGATCCCGTAAGAGTAAACGTCGTCATTCATGTTGCCAGACGTTGCATTCGTACCGGACTGCAAGCGCGAACCGCTACCAGTCACAGCCAAGTCGCTAGCGTCGTACTTGGAGTAGCGCAAGCCCAGCTGCCAGGCACCCCAACCGGCGCCCGGCTTGAAGTTTGCAGCCGGCGTGATGCCGCGGAAAACACCACTACGATAGGCGTCGCTCCACTTTTCGCCGGTGATGTTCCACATCGCTTGAAGGTACCAAGTATCGACGTCGCCCTTGACCGTTTGAGCAGCAGCACTTGCGCGGTTGATTGCGTCGTAGTCTGCACGGACCCACTCGCCCTGCACCTTAAACGGACCCCTCGCCAAAGCGGCTTCAAGGCCGAACAAAGTCTGATCAACGTCGACTCCGAACTCAGCCGCAGCGTTAGGAATGTTGGCAGTAGGCTCGCCACCGATCTGGGCGCGGAATACATTGGAGAGTCCCCGATTCAAGCTGCGAAAACCAACAATCGTGGCCCGCGGACTCGTAGTCCCCGTGGCCGTTACAGCCGACTGGGTTTGGCTGCTGACGGAAGGCCGAACTTGGTAGTCACCACCAACACCAGCGACCCCGAAGTGGAGGACGGTGTCAGCAATGTTCGCTAGCTGCGCAAAGTTAGCCGTCAGACGACCGGCATAACGCTTACCCTCTCCGTCCTCTTGGGTGATCTCACTGACACCCTCTTGGAAGACCGAGGCCGCATAGGTGAATCCGGTCTTTGGCTCGCCGTGAATCATCAGGCCCATCTTCTTGCCCGGGATAACCTGGTCGACATAGCTACGCTCGGCAAAGTCGATGTCGTTCGAGCTGGTGAGCTGGCCAAGACTGAAGGGCTGCTTGAAGCGACCGAATTGGACGTTCACTTTCGGGAAGTACTTGAAATTGGCGAACGCGGTGTCCACCACAGGCGCGCTACCGACCAAGTTGAACTGAGCGCTGTAGTCGATGTCCCCCATCAGCGTGCCAGTGACCCCCAGACGGGCACGGCGCAGCTCGAAACCGTCGGCGATCGAAGCAGTGTCGCGGTCGCGGGCATCGCGATCAGACAGGGAAAAATCGTTATCAGCAAAGCGGTAGTCCGACTGAACGCGGCCCGTCAAACGAATCGAATTCTGATTGTCTCCGCTCGTCCACGAGAAGCCGTTCGAGAAACGTCCATTCAAGCCGCTAGCGCTCTCGCGAGCACCCTTGTCCGCAGACATCGTGGCCTTGAACTCCCGATTTGCGCGGGTGGCTTCACGAGCCTCTTGGCGCATTTCCTGGTATTCCGCTTCGCTGATGATCCCCTTTTCCAGGAGCTTGTCGAGAAGCGCTTCCATGTTGGCGAGGGCCGGAGTACTCGTGGCCATCAGGGCGGCAGCCATGGCCGCCAAAGAACTGGCGGTCGCCAGACGTTTCGTACCGAAAATCTTGTTCATCTAATACTCTCCGTGTGAAGAAAACGTGAGGCAGCAGTCACGACTACTCCCTGCTACGCGGCGGACTGTCGCAGCACTTCATGACAACGCCTTTAAGCGCAGATGACAGTTCTGTGACTTGGCATGCGGCTGAAAATAAAATGACGTCCAAACGTAACGTTCCCGTCACGTTGGCCGACCAACATCCACCCCGATGATCAACGGAGAACGTCATGCGAGTAGGAATCAACGGAATGGGCCGTATCGGTCGGCTGGCTTTGCGAGCGGCCTACGGCGAGGCGCAGCGCCCTGCCGACGACCCTGGCGCGGGTAACCGCCTAGAGGTTGCGCATCTGAACGAGCTGAAAGGCGGGAATGCCGCGACTGCACACCTGTTGGCGTTCGACTCCACGCAAGGCCGGTGGCGCTCAGAGATACGCGCTATCGGCGACGACCTGATCGACATCGATGGCACCGAGCTCGGTTTCAGCGCCTACGCGCAGCCAGCCGATATCCCTTGGGGCGACATGGGCGTCGACCTGGTGCTCGAGTGCACCGGCAAATTCCTGACCCCCGAGGCCTTGCAAGGTCACTTTGAACGCGGCGCCAAGCGTGTCATCGTGGCTGCGCCAGTGAAGACAGGGGGCGTGCTCAACGTCGTCTTTGGCGTCAACCACACGCTCTACGACCCGTCGCAGCACCACATCGTGACGGCCGCCAGTTGCACCACCAACTGTCTGGCGCCTGTGGTGAAGGTGATCCACGAGAATATCGGCATCCGCCACGGACAGATCACGACGATCCACGACCCGACCAATACCAACGTCGTGGTCGATGCCCCGCACAAAGATCTGCGCCGCGCGCGCAGTGCCATGCTCAGCCTGGCGCCGACCACCACCGGTAGCGCCACCGCGATCGCGCTGATCTACCCCGAGCTGAAAGGCCGGCTAAACGGCCATGCGGTGCGGGCACCTGTGCTGAACGCCTCGCTCACCGATTGCGTGTTCGAGCTGGAGCGCGCTACCGACGAGGCAGAGGTCAACACCTTATTCGCGCAGGCCGCATCGTCTGGCCCGCTCGCTGGCATCCTCGGCTACGAGACGCGCCCATTGGTTAGCGCCGACTACTGCGGCGACACCCGCAGTGCCATCGTCGACGGCCTTTCGACCATGGTCACCGACGGAACCCTGCTGAAGGTGTATGCCTGGTACGACAACGAGCTCGCCTATGCTTGCCGCATGATCGATCTCGCCTGCTACATGGATCAACAGGGACTGTGAGTACGCCGTCATCGGCGGCAGGCCTGCGCAGTTACCTCAGCGTCACCGGCGCCTACTGGGGGTTCACTCTCAGCGACGGCGCCCTGCGCATGCTGGTGCTCCTGCATTTCTACCAGCTGGGCTATTCGCCGTTCAGCCTGGCCTTGCTGTTCTTGCTCTACGAGGCTGCGGGAGTCGTGGCGAATCTGGTTGGCGGCTGGCTGGCCACCCGCCATGGCATTCAGCGCATGTTGTTGGTGGGGCTGTCGCTGCAGGTGTGCGGCTTGTTGCTACTGTCGGCACTGTCACCAGCTTGGACGGCCGCCGCGTCGGTGGTGTGGGTGGTCCTTGCCCAAGGAATCTGCGGAGTCGCCAAAGACCTGACCAAGACAGCAAGCAAGTCAGCTATCAAACTCACTGCCGGGGGCGGCGCCGGGCAACTATTTCGCTGGGTCGCTTGGTTCACCGGCAGCAAGAACGCCATGAAGGGCGTCGGGTTCTTTTTGGGCGGGGCACTGCTCGACTTGTTGGGTTTTCGCCCCGCCTTGTGGCTACTCGCCGGGGCGCTGGGCTTGGTCTTCATCTGCGTGGTACTTCTGGTACCAAGGCTGATGGGCAAAGGCCGTGCCTCGGGGTCGGCGCGCGAATTCTTCGCCCGCCGACCCGGCGTCAACCTGCTGGCCGCGGCGCGGGTCGCGCTGTTCGGCGCGCGCGACGTGTGGTTCGTGGTCGGCGTGCCGGTCTTCCTGTATGCCCAGGGCTGGAGCTTTACCGGTGTCGGCACCTTTCTGGCGGCGTGGACCATCGGTTATGGGTTGATCCAGGCAGGCACGCCGCACCTTGTGCACCGCAGTACCGACGGTCTTCAGGACGAAGTCCCAGCAGCGATCCGTTGGTCGGCGGTGGCGGCGGCGATCACCCTTGCGTTGGCCCTGTTCGCCTGGCTCCAACCTAACGGTCTCGAGTGGTGGATCGTGGGCGGACTGGTCGCTTTTGGCGGGGCCTTTGCGGTGAACTCGTCGCTGCACAGCTATCTCATCCTCGCCTATGCCGGCAGCGAGAAGGCCGCCGAGGACGTCGGGTTCTATTACGCAGCCAATGCGCTTGGGCGGTTTCTGGGCACGCTACTGTCCGGTCTGTTGTACCAGGCTGGCGGACTGGCGCTGACACTGGCAGGCTCGGCGTTGCTGCTACTGGTGTGTTGGCTCATCGTTCTGAACCTGCCCCGAGATCCCCATGTCGTACGGGCCGGTACGGTGTAACAGAACTGCGATAGAACACCAACACTGTCTTCGTTAGGGTCTGCATGGTCCGCTAGTGGACCTGACGGAGACTCACATGAAAAAAACGCTCGAAGCCGCCAACGCGGCCGAGTTGGGTGATCAACAGGTGGCCAGCCTGCGCGCCCTGAGAGCCGACGACACGGAGCGGCTGGAGGCTTTCCTAAAAGGCCTGAACTACAGCTCAAAGTATCTGCGCTTTGGTCGGGGTGACTTCGTCCCCGACCGCGAACTGCTTGAGAAAGCCTGCCAGATCGACCCGCGCAAGACCATTCACCTCGTCATGACCAGTGGGTCGGACAAACACGAAGAGATCGTCGGCTCGATCCGGCTAAAGATCGACCGTGAGCAAGCCAACGGCGAATTCAATCTGGTGGTTGCCAACGCCTGGTTCAACAGCGGCATCGACGGCATGCTGCTCGACGGCCTGTTGGACGCAGCACGTGAAATGCAATTGCGCGAGGTCTACACCCGCGTCCTCTGGGGCCACGCCGGCCTGCTCGATTTCCTGGCCAAGCGGGACTTCCGCATCGCCAACGCGCCTGAGGGCGACTGGCTCAAGATCTGCACATTCGTGTTGGCTTGATATACCTCCGGCCCAGCGCCGGAGGTGTCATGTTTCTGCAACGCTCGGCGCACACACTGTGCGCTCATGAACGCAGGCCATGACGTTGTACTCCCCCCGAACCCGGTCGAACGCGACCTTCGGGCCATCTGGATCTCCGACGTTCACCTCGGTACGCCTGGATGCCAGGCCGAATGCCTGCTCGACTTCTTGCGCCACCACGAGAGCGATGTGCTCTACCTGGTCGGCGACATCCTGGATGGGTGGCAACTGCGCAAAGGCTGGTTCTGGCCCCAGTCGCACAACGACGTTGTACAAAAGGTCTTGCGTAAAGCGCGCAAGGGCACACGGGTCGTCTACGTCGCAGGCAATCACGACGAGGTTGCACGCCAGTTCATCGGTCTGCGCTTTGGTGACATCGAGATCGTCGACGAGATCGAACATGTCCTGCTGGACGGGCGTCGCCTTTGGGTGGTGCACGGCGACCAGTTCGATGGCGTCTTGCAACATGCACGCTGGCTGGCGCTGCTGGGCGACACGCTCTACACGGTGATCCTTCGCCTGAACCGGACATTTAACGCCGTCCGCCACCGGTTGGGCTTTTCTTACTGGTCGTTGTCACAGTATCTAAAACATCGGGTGAAACGGGCGGTCAATTTCATCACCGCCTTCGAAGAGGCGCTGGTCGACCAAGCGCGACGCAACGGCTACCAGGGCGTTGTCTGTGGACACATCCACAAAGCCGAGATCCGTGAGATCGATGGCGTGCTCTACTGTAACGACGGCGACTGGGTCGAAAGTCTGACAGCTCTGGTGGAGACGCGCGAAGGTGCCCTCGAGCTGGTGCACTGGCCGCACCGTAGCGCCGGCACTCAAGGCCTGGCGACGACCAGCACCAAAACTCCAGAGCTGGCCCATGCCTAGCGCTTTTCGCCCACAACGCATCGTCATCGTTTCGGACGCCTGGCGACCGCAAGTCAATGGCGTGGTAACGACACTGGAGAACACCGCGCGGGCGCTGTCGGAATCGGGCCACAGCGTAGAAATCGTTGGGCCAGATCGCTTTCGTACCGTGCCGTGCCCCGGGTACACATCGATCCGACTTGCGCTGACGACACCGAGCGGCGTCGCGAAAGTGATCGACGCACTACGCCCGGATGCCCTGCACATCGCCACGGAAGGGCCGCTGGGCTGGGCTGCGCGGCGCGTCGCCCTGCGCCGCGGCTGGGGCTATACCACCGCGTACCACACCCGCTTCCCGGAATACCTCGAGAACATGGCGCGTATTCCGGCAGCGTGGACTTACTACCTGATCCGGCGCTTCCATCGACCGTCGGCGGCCATGCTGGCACCGACACCCTCGATCGCTGCGCATCTGCGCGAACGTGACTTTGCCCGTGTCGCCGAATGGTCGCGCGGGGTCGATACGCAGATCTTCTACCCACCGCGCAAAGGCGACAGCCGACCAAAGCGCGAGTCGCCTGTATTCCTTTACGCTGGCCGCATCTCCACCGAAAAGAACCTCGAGGCATTTCTGTCGCTCGAGCTGCCGGGCCAGATCTGGGTCGCCGGCGATGGCCCGGCCCGAGCAGGGCTCGAGGCGCGCTTCCCCAAGGCCCGGTTCTTGGGTATGCAGACACCGCGCGACCTCGCAGACATTTATCGTCAGGCGAGTGTGTTTGTGTTTCCCAGCCGCACCGATACGTTTGGCCTGGTCTTGCTCGAGGCGATGGCCTGTGGCCTACCAGTGGCTGCCTTCCCGGTACCCGGACCGCTCGATGTGGTGGGTGGCAAACCGGCCGGCATTCTGGATGAGGACCTGCAACGCGCCTGTCTTGGTGCTCTAAAGTTGGGTAGCAGTGGTCCGCTAGCCCGCGCCGCGAGCTTTGGCTGGGAGCGGGCCTCGCGTCAGTTCTTGGATGCCCTGGTGCCTTTGGTACCTGACACGGCCGACTCGACTGCGGCGGTGATCAACTGCACACACGCGTCAACCTGAGCCGCGTCCTCGCCCTCGACCATCACGCGGATCAGCGGCTCGGTCCCTGACGCCCGCAACAGCACCCGCCCGCGCCCCGCCAAATTCGCCTCAGCACCCGCCTGCGCCTGCAGTACGACGGTGTCACGCAGGACTGCCTTGGCGTCAGTACCCGTCGGCAAGCGGACATTGGATAGACGCTGCGGCATGAGGGCGATGTCGGCAGTTAGCTGAGCCAAGCTTCCGCCCACGCCACGCCAAGCCCGCAGAACCTGCAATGCCGAGACCAGGCCATCGCCGGTGCTGTGTAGGTCGAGGCAGATCAAATGCCCCGAGCCTTCGCCGCCCAACTGCCAGCCGCGCTCGCGCAGCCGCTCGGCAACGTAGCGATCACCTACGGCGGCGCGCTCAAAGCCAATGCCAAGCCGTAACAGCGCTTGCTCGGCACCAAGGTTGGTCATCAGGGTGCCAACCACACCACCACCCAGTACACCGCGCTGGTGGCGGTCGCGGGCGATCAGGGTCATCAATACATCGCCGTCGAGAACGCTGCCATCGGCAGCGACCATCATTACGCGATCGCCGTCGCCATCCAGCGCGATGCCAGCATCAGCAGACTGGCGCTGCACCGCTTGACGCAGCGCGGCGAGGTCGGTCGCGCCACACTGGTCGTTGATGTTCAGCCCATCTGGCTCGGCGCCGATGGCGCCCACCACAGCACCGAGTTCGCGCAGTAGTCGCGGTGCGACTTGATACGCTGCGCCGTGCGCGCAGTCGACCACCAGTTTCAATCCGCGCAGATCGAAGCCCGCTGGCACGGTCGACTTACAGAACTCGATATACCGGCCCTGAGCACCCTCAACACGGAAGGCTTTGCCCAAACAGTCAGGTGCGACGCAACCCACCGCCTGTTCCAAGCGCCGCTCGATCGCCAGTTCGGTAGCGTCATCAAGCTTCTCGCCCACCGCCGAGAACAGCTTGATGCCGTTGTCTGGATAAGCGTTATGGGACGCCGAGATCACGACCCCGGCCTGCAGCCGCAGGGCGCACGTCAGATAGGCGACTGCGGGCGTCGGCAGCGGGCCGACCAGGTGAGAGTCAACGCCCGCTGCGGCCAGCCCGGCTTCGAGTGCCGACTCGAACATGTAGCCAGATACGCGTGTGTCCTTGCCGATGACCACGCCTGGTCGAGGTGCCACGCCGTATTGTGCGACCAGCTCGCAGCCTAACGCGTAACCCAGCCTGAGGACGAAATCGGGCGTCATCGGTGGTTCACCGACACGCCCGCGGATGCCATCAGTGCCAAAGTAGCGCTGGGTCATCCTGAAGCTCCTGCGACGGTCTGCCAGACACGTAGCATGTCCACGGTGGCCGCGACATCGTGGACCCGCAACAGGCACGCGCCACGCTGCACAGCGAGCAGCGCACTGGCAACGCTTCCGGCCACACGATCGGCGGGGGCTTCTCGGGCAGTGATGCGGCCCAGCACCGACTTGCGCGACAACCCAGCCAACACCGGCAAACCATCATCAGCCAGTTGCTGCAGATCCCGCAGCAGAGCGATGTTGTGGGCGGTGGTCTTGCCAAAGCCAAAGCCCGGGTCGACGACAATGCGCTCCCGCGCGATGCCGGCATCGATACAGGCTCGCACCCGGTCCTTCAAAAAAACCCGCACCTCGCCGACAACGTCAGCGTACTGGGGATCGACCTGCATGGTTTGCGGTGTGCCCTGCATGTGCATCAGACACACGGCCGCGTCAGTCGCCGCCGCGACGTGCAGAGCACCTGGCTGCCGCAGCGCAAATACGTCATTGATCATGCTTGCCCCGGCCGCCACCGCGGCACGCATCACCTCGGGCTTGTAGGTATCGATCGATAGCGGCACCGGGCAGCTCGCCAGCGCCTCGATCACCGGCAGCACCCGCGCGAGCTCTTCGGCCAAAGGGACCGGTTCGGCACCCGGGCGAGTGGATTCACCGCCAATGTCGATGAGGTCTGCGCCCTCGTCGACAAGGCGGGCCGCGTGCGCCAGTGCGGCGTCGACGGCTGCATGACGGCCGCCGTCGGAGAACGAGTCGGGTGTGACATTCAAGATGCCCATGACCAGCGGTCGATCAAGTGGCAAGCGGCGAGGGCCGCAAAGGAGTTCGCGCGTCATGGCGCGATTGTGACAAATGCGGAAGAAAAAGGCCCGCCGAAGCGGGCCACATGAGACCTTTAAAGCCCGCTTACACCCGCCGTCAGCCCAAGAACAGGCCGGCCGGATCAGGCCGGCGACGCGCTCGGGTTGGTGTTTGGCGCCGCACTGCCGCCGTCTGACTTGGGCGGCTTCGGCGCGCTCAGGTTGGGCTTTGGTGGACGCGGCGGCTTGCCTTCCATGATGTCGTTCACCTGGTCAGCGTCGATGGTCTCCCACTCGAGTAGGGCGTTGGCCATGACGTGCACCTTGTCGCGGTTCTCGTCCAGCAAGCGACGGGCCAGCCCGTACTGCTCGTCGATGATCCGGCGGACCTCGGCATCGACCTTTTGCTGTGTCGCCTCCGAGACATTCTTGGTGCTGGTCACCGAACGACCCAGGAACACCTCTTGTTCGTTTTCGGCGTAGACCATCGGGCCAAGTGCATCACTCATCCCCCACTCGGTGACCATGCGTCGCGCCATGTCAGTGGCCCGCTGAAAGTCGTTACTGGCACCAGTGGTCATCTGGTTCATGAACAGCTCTTCAGCGATGCGGCCACCGAACAACACCGAGATGTTCTGCAGGATCTGCTCACGGTCCATGCTGTAGCGGTCTTCCTGCGGCAGTTGCATGGTCACCCCCAGCGCACGGCCGCGCGGGATGATGGTGACCTTGTGCACCGGGTCGGTCCGCGGCAGCAGTCGAGCGACGATGGCGTGGCCGGACTCGTGGTAGGCGGTGTTCTTGCGCTCATGCTCGGGCATGACCATCGAGCGGCGCTCGGCGCCCATCATGATCTTGTCCTTGGCACGCTCGAAGTCGTCCATGTCGACCAGGCGCTTGTTGCCACGGGCAGCGAACAGGGCGGCCTCGTTGACCAGATTGGCCAGATCGGCGCCGGAAAACCCTGGGGTGCCACGCGCGAGGATGTCCGGCTGTACGTCGGGCGACAGCGGCACCTTGCGCATGTGCACATTGAGGATCTGTTCACGGCCGCGGATGTCGGGCAGCGGTACCACCACCTGACGATCGAAACGGCCCGGACGCAGCAGCGCTGGGTCGAGCACGTCCGGGCGGTTGGTTGCAGCGATGACGATAGTGCCGGAATTGGCCTCGAAGCCATCCATCTCGACCAGCAGCTGGTTGAGGGTCTGCTCGCGTTCGTC
>CAZGBK010000008.1:0-70527 GCA_964524005.1 uncultured Enterobacteriaceae bacterium | reverse complement strand
AGCGTGTCGCGGAAGATCTCCCACGTCAGCTCCTCGGCCTTGCCATCGACCTTCTCCAGCGCCTGATAGATCGGCACTGTGCCGATCGGCACCGGCGAGTTGCGCAGGATCCACTCGCGCGTCTCATGGATGTGCTTGCCGGTGGAGAGGTCCATCACCGTGTCGCCGCCCCAGCGGATCGCCCACAGCATCTTCTCCACCTCCTCGGTGATGCTCGAGGTCACCGCCGAGTTGCCCAGGTTGCAGTTGATCTTCACCAGGAAGTTGCGGCCGATGATCATCGGCTCGCATTCCGGGTGATTGATGTTGGCCGGGATGATGGCGCGGCCGCGCGCCACCTCGTCGCGCACGAACTCGGGCGTGATCACCTTGGGGATCGCAGCGCCAAACGACTGCCCCGGGTGCTGCGCCAGCAGGGCCGCCTCGCGGATGCCGTCGAGCCGCTGGTTCTCGCGGATGGCGATGTACTCCATCTCCGGCGTGATGATGCCGCGCCGCGCGTAGTGCATCTGCGTCACGTTGGCGCCGGCCTTGGCGCGTCGCGGCGCGCGGATATGGTCGAACCTCAAAGACGCGGTGGCCGCGTCGTCCAGCCGCTCGCGGCCATACGCCGACGACGGGCCGGCGAGCTGCTCGGTGTCGCCGCGCTCCTCGATCCAGCGCGTGCGCAGCGCCGGCAGCCCGCTGTTGAGGTCACACTGCACCGCCGGGTCGGTGTACGGGCCGGAGGTATCGTAGACGCACAGGTCCGGGTTGGGCACGTCGCCATCCTTGGTGCGCGTGGCGGTCTGGCGCACCTTGCGGAACGGCACGCGGATGTCCGGCCGGCTGCCCTCGACGTACACCTTCTCGCTGGCCGGGAACGGCTGGATGGCGGCCGTCAGGGCTTCGGCGGCGGCGTGGACGTCTTGCGGTGGATTGAGGTCTGGCGCGTTCATGCGGTGCTCCTGCGGTCGATGCTGGAAAAAGAGGCCGGCAGGGCGCTGAACGCGTCTGGCTTCCCTACGCCGGTGCGAGCCGGATCAGGTTCCAAGGGTACGTCTCAGCCCATGCGCGATTTGCGACGGGCGCCCCCAGCCGTGGATACGCCACTCAACCTACGTCAGTAGAACCGGGAACGCAAGCCGGATGTCACAGGGCCGGGTGTACACTTGTAGCCTGTTTAAAAACCGCTTTGACGACATGACCGCAACGAAGCCGACCGTCACCGGACAGGACCTCATCGCGCCGAACCGCTCGGCCGTCGAGCAAGCCCGTTTCAACATGATCGAGCAGCAGATCCGGCCTTGGGATGTGCTCGACACCGGTGTGCTCGATCTTCTGGCCAGCGTCCATCGCGAAGACTACGTGCCGATCCGCTACCGCGGTCTGGCCTTTGTCGACACCACCGTGCCGCTGGGCTTTGGCGAGTTCATGTGGCCACCGCGTGTCGAAGGACGCTGCCTGCAGGCGCTGGAACTGCGTCCGGCCGATCGCGTGCTCGAAGTCGGGTCTGGCTCGGGCTATCTGACCGCGCTGATCGCGCATCAGGCGGCCGACGTGACCAGCTACGAGATCCACCCGGAACTCGCCCGTCGTGCCAGAAACGCGATGATCAATAACGGCATCGGCAATGCCGACGTGCGCGAGGCCTGCGGCCTGGCAGCCCTCGCGGCGCCTGGGGCACGCTTCGATGTCGTGGTGCTCACCGGCTCGGTCCCGCTGCTCCCCGATTCCTGGTTTGAGGCGTTGGAAGAGGGTGGCCGTCTGTTCGCGGTGGTCGGTGGGGCGCCGGCGATGCACGCAAGGCTGTATCGCAAGACCAACGGTGTGGTGACCGCCGAGACCCTGTTCGAGACCGAACTGGCGCCGCTGCAAAACGCGCCCCGCGCCAGCGGTTTCGTGTTCTGAGCGACAAGATGAGGGCGCGACGTCGCCTGACCGGGCTGGCCCTTGCGCTGGCCCTGCTGCCGGCGATGGGCCAGGCTGCCGAGCTGCTCGAGCTCTACCGCGAAGCCGTGCGCCAAGACCCGACCTACCTGGCCGCGCAGGCCGAATACGAGGCCTCGCGCGAGCGCGTTCCGCAGGCCCGGGCCGGCTTGCTGCCCAGCCTTGGTCTGGGTGGTGGCATCGCATACAACGACAATCAGGTCAGCGGATCGAGCGTGGCCCGCCCCGGCCAGCCGCGCACCGATTTTTCGGGCAACCGCGTGTTCGACACGCGTTTTGTCCGGCTGCAGCTTGCCCAGCCTTTGTTTAACCGCGAGAACTGGATCGGCCTGGAGCAGGCGGAACTGGCGCTGGTGCAGTCGGCGGCCGAGCTGCGCGCCGCCCGCATCGATCTCGCCCTGCGCTTGTCGCAGGCTTGGTTCGATCTGCTGTTTGCCGACGATGTGTTGCGTTTTGCTACCGTGCAGTGCGACGCTATCGACGCGCAGCGGCAAGAGGCCCAGGCCCGCTACGAGGCGGGCCTGGCGCCGGTGACCGAGGTCGACGAGTCGCAAGCGCGATTCGACCTGGCCAAGGCCGACGAGATTCGTGCGCGCAGCGCCGTCGAAGTTGCGCGGCGAGCGCTGCAGACGGTGATCGGCCGTCTGCCGGCGGCTACTGTCACCCTGCCGCCTGGCTTTCGGCCGGTGCTGCCTGACCCCGATGACATCGAGCGCTGGGCCGAGGTCGCAGCCAGCAACAACGCCTTGGTCGAGCAGCGACAGCAGGCCTTCGAGGTCGCCGATGCCGAGATACGTCGGCAGCAGGCAGGGCATCTGCCAACGCTCAGTGCGGTGGCCAGCTGGGGGCTGTTCGCCAATACCGGCGGTAATACACAGTTCACCCCACCGCTACAGATCGAAGAGCGCAGCATCGGCCTGCAGTTGAACATGCCGCTCTACGCCGGCGGCGGTGTCAGTGCTGCCACCCGCGAGGCAGTCAGTCGCAAAGAGGCTGCGCGCCAGCAACTGGAGGCAGCGCGCCGGCAGGCATCACAACAGGCGCGTCAGGCATTCATCGATGTCAGCGCCTTGCGTGCTCGCATCGGTGCGCTGGAGAGTGCCCGCAGCGCCAGCCTGGGGCAGCTCGACAGCACCCGCACCGGGCTCGAGGTTGGGTTGCGCACTCGCATCGACCTGCTCAATGCGCAGCAGCAGGTGTTCAGCACCGAGCGCGACCTGGCCCGCGCCCGTTACGATTACTTGCTGGCCTGGTTACGCCTGAAAGCTGCCACCGGTACGCTGGAAGACGAGGACATGGCCGAACTCGACCGCCTTTTGGCCACCGCCAACCCAGCTCAGCGCTGACCCCGGTGCAGCGCCAGAGCCCGCCGCGGCGCTAGAATATGGGTGCTCTCCAGATCCGCGATCGGCGCTCACCATGAACCCTGCCATCAGCCCGGAACAGAAGGGGCTCGTCCTCGCCGAGGCGCTGCCCTACATTCGCCGTTTCCAGGACAAGACCATCGTCGTCAAGTATGGCGGCAACGCCATGACCGACGAGAACCTGAAGCGCTCGTTCGCTCAAGACGTGGTGCTGCTCAAGCTGGTCGGCATGAATCCGGTCGTGGTGCACGGCGGCGGCCCGCAGATCGACAGCCTGCTGAAAAAGGTCGGCAAGCAGGGCGAGTTCATCCAGGGCATGCGCGTCACCGACGAGGAGACGATGGACATCGTCGAGATGGTGCTCGGCGGCCAGGTCAACAAGGAGATCGTCAATCTGATCAACCAGGCGGGTGGCAAGGCGGTCGGCCTGACCGGCCAAGATGGCATGTTCATTCGCGCCCGCAAGCTGTTGATGCAGGCGCTGGACGACCCGGAGCGGATGATCGACATCGGCCAGGTGGGCGAGATCACCAGCATCGACCCGGCGATCATCAACTTCCTCGACAGCGGCGACTTCATCCCGGTGATCGCCCCGATCGGCGTCGGCGCCGACGGCGACACCTACAACATCAATGCCGACGTGGTCGCCGGCAAACTGGCCGAGGTGCTTTCGGCCGAGAAGCTGGTGCTGCTGACCAATACCCCCGGCGTGCTCGACAAGAATGGTGAACTGTTGACTGGGCTGACCCCGCGCGAGATCGACGAGATGGTCGCCGACGGCACACTTTCCGGCGGCATGCTGCCGAAGATCGCCTCGGCGCTGGACGCAGCTCGGTCTGGCGTGAAGTCGGTGCACATCATCGATGGTCGCGTCCAGCATTGCTTGTTGCTGGAGATCCTCACCGACCAAGGCGTCGGCACGCTGATCAAGGGCTATTAGGCTTGCTCCACGCCGGTGTGCGGGGTCCGGTATGGGTGTTCGACCTGGACGACACCCTGCATGACGCGAGTCGCCATGTCTTCCCGGCCATCAATCGCATGATGACCGGCTATATCGAGCGCCATCTGGGCGTCGACACGGCCACCGCCGACCGCCTGCGGGTCGACTATTGGCACCGCTACGGCGCTACGCTAGTCGGTTTGCAGCGCCACCATGCGGTGTGTCCGCGGCATTTCCTGGCCCACACCCATGCCTTTGACGATCTCGCCGCGCTGCTGGTCGCCGAACCCGGCCTTCGCCATGCGCTGCAGCGCTTGCCCGGACGCCGTCTGCTGCTGACCAACGCCCCGCGCCACTATGCCGATGCGGTGTTGCAGCACCTTGGCCTGCAGCGTCTGTTCGACGCCGTGCTCGGGATCGAGCACAGTCGTTTTCGTCCGAAGCCCGATCCTTCCGGCCTGCGCCGACTGCTGCGCCAGCTACGGGTTGCGCCACAGCGGTGCGTGCTGGTCGAGGACAGCCTGCCGAACCTTTTGACGGCCCGCCGGCTGGGCTTGCGTACGGTGTGGATCGCCGGCACTCTGCGCCGGTCGCCGGCGGTCGATGTCCGGCTGCAATCGGTCTGCCGTTTGCCGCGTGCTCTGCATCGGCTGCATCGCGGCAGCCCCACCCATTCCCTCCAAGGAGCCTGACATGAGCCGACGCCCCGGTGAGCGCCGCGACCGCATCCTCGAGCAACTCGCGCTGATGCTCGAATCGCCCGAAGCAGGGGGGCGCATCACCACTGCTGCGCTGGCCGCCCGACTGGAGGTTTCCGAGGCCGCGCTGTACCGGCATTTCGCCAGCAAGGCGCAGATGTTCGAGGCGCTGATCGAGTTTATCGAGGCGACCCTGTTCGGTCTGGTCAACCGGGTCCAGGCCGAGGCTCCGGCAGCTCAGCAGGCAGGGCAAATCGTTGCGCTGTTGCTGGGCTTTGCCAGCCGCAATCAAGGCATGACCCGCATCTTGGTTGGCGATGTGCTGGTCAATGAGGATCCTCGTCTGCAGGCGCGTGTCGCCCAGCTCATGGACCGGCTCGAGGCGAGCCTGCGGCAGTCGCTGCGACTTGCCCGGCCGGGGGACAGCGACTCGGCCGAGCGCGCCAACCTGCTGTTGTGCTTTGTTGTTGGACGCTGGCAGCAGCTGGTGCGCTCGGGCTTCAAGCGCGATCCGCTAGAGGCTTGGGCTCGTCTATTGCCGCTGCTGGCCCCCTAGCGCGTGGCGCAGACCGCACACTGCGGGTCAGGCGGGAGCTGCAAGGTGCGGATTTGCATGTCGGCGGCGCTGATCAGCAGTAGCCGACCATGCAAACTGGTTCCAACGTCGGCTAGCAGCTTGAGCGTTTCGGCCGCTTGCAGGCTGCCGACGATCCCGACCAAGGGCGCGAATACGCCCATCAGTGCACACGGCGCATCTGGCCCGCTAGCGCTCTGCGGAAACAGGCAGCGGTAGCAAGGACCGTCGTGACGGCGGAAGTCGAACACTGCAAGCTGACCGTCGAAGGCGGTGGCCGCCCCCGACACCAGCGGTGTACCGGTCGCTGCGCAGGCGGCGTTCAGGGCATCGCGGGTGGCGAAGTTATCGCTGCAGTCGAGCACGACGTCGGCGGCGACCACTGCAGCCCTGAGTGTGTCGCCCTGCAGGCGCTCGGCCAGCGTCTCGACGACGATATCGCTGTTGATCTGGCGCAGGGCCATGGCGGCTGACTCGACTTTGGTCTGGCCGATGCTCACCTCACGATGGACAACCTGACGTTGCAGATTGGTCAGGTCCACGCGGTCATCGTCGCACAGCACCAGGCGGCCGATTCCGGCACTGGCGAGATACATGGCCGCTGGCGAGCCGAGCCCGCCCAGTCCGACCACCAGCGCGGTGGATGCCAGCCAGCGCTCCTGGGCCTCGACGCCTAGGGCATCGAGCAGGATGTGCCGGCTGTAGCGCAGCAGCGCGCGGTCATCCACGCTGGTCGCCCGCGCCCTAGTTTTGCAGGATGCTGATGCCCTTCAGCAGATTCACCGCCTGTACGAACTGGTAGTCCTCGGCTGAGCCGAACTCGAAAGGACCGGTGGGGGCGGCTGCACCGTTGGACGGAGCGGGTGCTGCCGGCGCGGCGGGAGCCGTTGGGGCCGTCGGGGCATTCTCGCCGTCGCCATTGGGGTTGCCCAGGTGGCGCTGGAGATCCGCCTCGCGCACACGTGCCAGCGCATCGGCTCCCGGTTCTTCGACGATGATGTCGGGTGTGATGCCAGTCGCCTGGATCGAACGGCCCTTTGGCGTGTAGTAGCGCGCGGTGGTCAGCTTGATGGCGGTGTTGTTGCCCAAGGGCAGGATAGTCTGCACGGAACCTTTGCCAAAGCTCTGGGTACCCATCACCACCGCGCGCTTGTGGTCCTGCAGGGCGCCAGCAACGATCTCTGATGCCGACGCCGAGCCAGCATTGATTAGCACCACCATCGGCACCTTCTTCACCGCCGCCGGCAGGTCGCGCAGGTAGTCGCTGCTGCCGCGAGCGTAGCTCTCCGGAACGTTGTGCAGCTTCATACGAGCGTCGTCGGTGCGGCCATCGGTGTAGACCACCAGCGTGTCGCGCGGCAAAAACGCCCCCGAGACGCCAACCGCGGCGTTCAACAGGCCGCCTGGATCATTGCGCAGATCCAGAACCAGGCCCTTCAGGTCGCCCTTGTTCTCGGCGTAGAGCTTCTTCAGCGATTTTGCCAAGTCCTCGCCGGTGTGCTCCTGGAACTGGGTGATGCGGATAAAGCCCATGCCAGGTTCGGTCAGCTTGGCCTTCACGCTCTGCGTCTTGATCACGGCGCGGGTCAGCTTGACGACGATCGGCTTGGGCTCGCCCTTGCGCATGATGGTCAGGGTGATGTCGGTGTTCGGCTTGCCGCGCATGCGCTTCACTGCATCGTTGATGCTCATGCCCTTCACCGGCGTGTCGTCGAGCTTGATGATCAGGTCGCCAGGTTTCAGGCCGGCGCGCGAGGCCGGTGTGTCTTCGATCGGCGACACCACCTTGACGAAGCCGTCTTCGGTGCCGACCTCGATACCAAGTCCGCCAAACTCGCCCTGGGTCCCCGCCTGCAGGTCCTTGAAGCTGTCTGGATCGAGGTAGGCCGAGTGTGGGTCCAGGCCCTGCAACATGCCGTTGATGGCCTCGGTGATCAGCTTTTTGTCATCGACCGGTTCGACGTAGTCGCTCTTGATGCGGCCGAAGACCTCGGTGAAGGCGCGCAGCTCCTCGACCGGCAAAGGACCGGCATCGCGGTTGGCCTGAGCCGAGTAGTTCAGGCTGAGCATGATGCCGACGGCGGCACCGGCTGCCAGCAGGCCCAATTGTTTGACGCGATCACGCATTGCGCTGCTCCACGGTAAGGTCCCTGATTCTAGTGCGGCGTTGGAGTGGGGACTAGCAAGAAGGTTGCATACGGTGATTCAGTGGTGGCGAGCAAGCTGTTGGCGGCCCTAGCGGCCGACCCAAGTCAGCGGGTCGATCGGTGTGCCGGCCCGACGCAGCTCGAAATACAGACCATCGCCATCGCCGCCACCCGAGCGTCCGACCCGCGCAATCGTATCGCCCGAGGCGACCGTCTCGCCAGCTTGCCGCAGCAGGGCTTCATTGTTGCCGTAAAGGCTCATGTAGCCGTCGCCATGGTCGATGATCAGCAAATTGCCAAAGCCGCGCAGCCAGTCGGCGTAGGCAATCTTGCCGGGTGCGATCGCCAGCACCGGGCTGCCGGCGTCGGCGCGGATCATGAGGCCTTTCCAGGCCAGCCCTGTGTCGGCACGCGGGCTGCCAAAGCGGTTGACCACCTCGCCGCGCACCGGGAGCCGCAGCTTGCCTTTGAGCGCAGCGAACTGCCCCCCCAGACCGCTTTGCGGCAGCTCGTCGACCACCAGTGGCGCAGGTGCCTGGCCCGGTTTTGCCGGTTTGGCCGGCTTGCGCGGCGGCGGTGGGGCGGTGCGGGCCTTTTCCAGCTCTTGCAACAAGCGGCTCAAGCGCTGTTCGTCGCGTTTCAGGGTGTCGATCTGTTTGCGCCGCTGCTCGATATCTCGCCCGAGCTGGGCCAGCTTGCGGGCGTGCTCGCGTTTCTCGCGTTCGAGCCGACTGGCTTCGGCTCGCTGTTCGGCGGTCAGTCGCTCGAGCGCGGTCTGGCGTTCGATGACTTCGGACTGCAGCGCGGCGAAGCTATCGAGTTCCTGTCGCAGCCGCTCGATACTCTGTTGCCGGGCGCTGCCGATGCGCGCCAGGGCGGCGAGGTCGCGGCGGAGTTCGTGGGGATCACCACCCTGCAGAAGCAGGCGTAAGGCATCGTCTTCGGACTGCAGCGGCGTCGAGCGCAACAGGCGCACCACCTGCTGACGCTGTCGGTCGATGCGGGCAGCAGTCTGGCCAGCCTGCTGTTGCACGTCGGCGAGTCGTTTCTGCAGAGCTTCACGGTCGTTGCCGAGTGTGTGCAGACGACGCTGGATGTCCGAGATCGACCGCTCCGACGCTTGCAGGGCGTCGGTGGTCTCGGCGCGGCTGCCTTCGGCTTTTTGCAGGGACTCTTCAATACTGCGGATGCGCCGTTGCACCGCTTCGAGGTCTTGCTTGGGGCGGGCTGCGTCGCGCCCGCCCGTGGCGCCGGCCAAGACTCCCGCCGGCAGCGTCAATACGAGTGCTAGCAGCACCAGCGGCAGCGCCGTAGCGTTCATGCCAACAGCTTCCGCTGATCGCGTCGCGTCAGGCATGCGGGCCGACCTAGCGGCTGCTCCAGGGCACCGCCGACTCGAAGTCCACCAGCGAGCGGCCGGTCATCTCGGGTGGCTGCGGCAAGCCCATCATCGCCAGCACGGTCGGCGCGATATCCGCCAGGCAGCCGCCGTCAAGCAGCCGTGCCGGGCGTCCCATGTAGACCAGCGGAACCGGGTTGAGTGTGTGTGCGGTGTGAGGCTGGCCGCTCTCTGGGTCGAACATCGCTTCGGCATTGCCGTGATCGGCGGTTAGCAGAACTTCGCCGCCGCAGGCGAGCATGGTCGGGATCACCCGCGCCAGGCAGGCGTCGAGCGCTTCGACGGCGCGGATCGCCGCCTGCAGATTGCCGGTGTGGCCGACCATGTCGCCGTTGGCATAGTTGCACACCAGTAGTTGGTAGCGGCGCGACACGATAGCGTCGATCAGGGCGTCGGTCACGGCTGCAGCGCTCATTTCTGGCTGCAGGTCATAGGTGTCGACCTGCGGGCTGGGCACCAGCTGGCGCACCTCGTTGGCGAACGGTTGTTCAGCGCCGCCATTGAAGAAGTAGGTGACGTGCGCGTACTTCTCGGTTTCGGCGATACGGTACTGGTGCAAACCCAAGCGCGACAGGTATTCGCCCAGGCCATTGCTGAGCGTCTGTGGCGGATAGGCGACCGGCAGTGGCAGGCCTTCCTCGTAACGGGTCATGCACACGAATCGGCCAAGCTTGGGCTGGCCCGGGCGCTCGAAGGCGTCGAAGTCGGGCAGGGCCAGGGCGCGGGTCAGTTCGCGGGCGCGGTCGGAACGGAAGTTGATGCAGACGGCCACATCACCGTCCTGCATGGCCACTGGCTGCGCACCCGGAGGCACGATGCACGTCGGCTGGACGAATTCGTCGGTTTCGTCACGCGCGTAGGCGGCCTCCAGCGCCTCGGCGGCACTGGTGGCCGTGAAGTCACCTTCGCCACGCACCATCAAGCGCCAGGCCCGTTCGACGCGGGCCCAACGGCGGTCGCGATCCATGGCGAAATATCGGCCGATCAACGACACCACCCGACCGGCGCCGATCTGTCGGCAGACCGCTTCGAGTCGGTCGAGGTACAGGCGCGCGCTCTGCGGTGGCGTATCGCGGCCGTCGACTATGGCATGAATGCACAGGCGATCGCCAAGCCCCCGCTTGGCCGCCATACCCAGCAAGGCATGCAGGTGCTTCTCGCTCGAGTGGACGCCGCCGTCGGAAATCAGGCCGATCACATGCAGGCGCCGACCGTTGACCAGGGCGGCCTCGATCGCCTCACCCAAGGCCGGGTTCTGTTCGAAAGCACCAGTGGCGATCTCGTGATCGATCCGGGTGACGTCTTGATAAACGATGCGCCCCGAGCCGATGTTCATGTGGCCGACCTCGGAGTTGCCCATCTGCCCGGCTGGAAGGCCGACCTGGTTACCCGACGCTTCGATCAGGGTGTGCGGCCAGGTGCCAAACAGGCGGTCGAGGAAGGGCGTCTGGGCGAGTGCAACGGCATTGTTGTCACGCTCGGCGCGGGCGCCGAAGCCGTCGAGGATGATCAGCAGGGAGGGGGTGACGGGACCGACGGCAGGGGCCGGTCTTTCCGGTATCATCGCTGGCTCGGAGGCAGGCTGGAAGCCGTATCGGAAGTGCTGATGCGGGGTGCATCCTGGGTCGTTTTCACCCGCCGAATCGTACCACCGAACCCGTACCCTCGAGGGCATCGCCCCCGAAGTGCGTACGCGAGAACACGCGACCGGCAATGCAGTCACCGAGACAAGCGCCCTCCACGGCGTTCGCACGAGGAATACATGGAATTCTTGCTGGACAACTGGATGCTCTTCGGGCTCGCCGTCGCGAGCGGGACCTGGCTGGTCTGGAGCCTGATTGCCGATCGCAGTGGCCTGCCACGCCTGAGCCCCGCGCAGACCGTGTCGTTGATCAACCAGAAGGATGCGGTGGTGGTCGATCTGCGTAGCGCCGAAGCGTTTGCGAAGGGGCACGTCGCCGGGGCCGTGAACCTGCCGCCGGCCTCTCTCGACACGGCCGCGACGGTGCTGCGCAAGGTGGCCAAGAAGCCACTGGTGTTGTGCTGTGAGAATGGCATCGCCGCACCTCGCAGTGGCCGCCGCCTGGCCGCTGCCGGCGATTACCAGCTGCATGTCTTGCAAGGGGGGCTGGCCGCGTGGCGCGAGGCCAACCTGCCCCTCGTGCGCTAGGGGCCGGCGACAATGCAGCCGGTCACGCTCTACACCTCGGCCGCTTGCCCGTTCTGCCAGCGCGCCGAGCAGTTACTGCGCGCGCGGGGGGTGACCGCGATCGAGCATGTCCGCATCGATCTCGAGCCGCAGCGCCGCATCGAGATGATGGAGCGCACGGGTCGCCGCACCGTGCCCCAGATCTTCATTGGCGACACGCATGTCGGGGGGTTCGACGATCTGCGTGCCCTCGACCAATCCGGCGGCTTGCAGCCCTTGCTGGCTGGCGGCGGTTGAGCCTCGCTGGCCAGCGTCAGCCACTAGGCTACAATCCGCCGCTCTGTATCTTTCCGCAACCGAACCCTCTGGAGCGCCGCAATGGCTGAAGAACAGGCAGCACAACAACCCACCGGTCCGCAGTTCGCCATCGAAAAACTGTATGTGAAGGACCTTTCGCTCGAGGTGCCCAACGCACCGCAGGTCTTCCTAGACCGCGAGCCGCCGCAGATCGGCATCGAGTTGCAGACCACCGCGAATTCGCTCGGCGACAACATGTACGACGTCACCCTGAAGATCACGGTGACGGCCAAGGCGGGCGACAAGACCGTGTTCCTGGTCGAGGTGGCGCAGGCCGGTGTGTTCGGTGTGGTCGGGGTGCCCGACGAGCAACTGCAGCCGATCCTCATGATCGCCTGCCCGAACATCCTGTTCCCCTACGCCCGCGAGACGGTGAGCTCGGTGGTGACGCGCGCTGGCTTCCTGCCGGTCCTGCTCAGCCCGGTGAACTTCGAGGCCTTGTTTGCTCAACAGCAGCAGGCTCAGCAGCAACAGGCGCAGTAAGCCCGGCTCTAGCGAGCTGCTGCCAGAGCACAGTGTTGCGGCAGCATGGTCGATGACACGCTAAACGCCCCCGGCGGACGGCCTGGGGCGGCGTGTGTCCTGGGCGCTGGCGCTTGGGGTACGGCGATGGCAGTCGCGTTGGCGGCAGCGCAACCGGTGCGTCTGTGGTGTCGCGATCCAGCGACTGCCGTGAGCATGCAGGCGGCCCGCTGCAACGAGCGCTTGCTGCCCGGTGTCAGTTTCCCGCCACGACTCCGGGTCACTTCCGACCTTTGTGCTGCGGTCGAAGCAGCCGATCTGGTGTTTTTGGCAGTCCCGGTCAACGCCCTGCGCGAGACCTGCGACCGTTTGCGCGGCCTCTCGCCGCGTCCTCTCATACTGCTGTGCAAGGGTTTTGAGCTTGCTAGCGGCGAGCTGCCGCACCGTGTCGCTGCCGCTGAGCTTGGCGACTGGCCAGTCATGGTCTTGTCCGGGCCGAGCTTCGCCAGCGAGGTCGCGCGCGGTCAGCCAACCGCCATGACCCTCGCGGCTGTCGATCTGCCCACTGCCAGGCGATCAGTCGCCGGTCTGCACAGCGAGCGCCTGCGTATCTACGCCAGCGACGACCGGATCGGTGTCGAGGTCGGCGGAGCGATCAAGAATGTCATCGCTATTGCGACCGGGATCAGCGATGCGCTGGGCTTTGGCCACAATGCGCGCGCCGCGCTGATCACCCGCGGCTTGGCCGAGATGGCACGCTTGGGAGCAGCTTTGGGCGCTCAGCCGCAGACCTTTGCCGGTCTCGCTGGTTTGGGCGATCTGGTGCTCACTGCAACATCCGACCAGTCGCGCAACCGGCGCCTTGGGTTGATGGTCGGCCAAGGGGTGTCGCTGGCCGACGCGCTAGAGCGTCTGGGGCAGGTCGCCGAAGGGGTGAAGACGGCAGCGGCTGTCGCTGCATTGGGCCAGAGGCTAAGCATCGAGCTGCCGATCACGGCGGCGGTCGATGCCGTGCTGGCCGGCCGCATGCAGGCGCGCGAAGCGGTGGCGGCTTTGCTGTCGCGTGAGCCGAAAGCTGAGTTCGACACCTAGGCGTTCGATAGCCGAGGTCGTGCGGTTTCGATCGGGAGCGGTCCCGGCGCTAGTCGCAGCCGGAGAAGCCTAGCTGTCGCCAAGCTTCGAATACGAGCACGGCAGCTGCGTTCGACAGGTTCAGGCTGCGCTGTCCAGGGCGCATAGGAATGCGGATGCGGCGCTCGTCGGCAAAGCGCTCGAGCAAAGCCGGTGGCAGTCCGCGCGTCTCGGGCCCAAGCAGAAAGGCATCGCCGTCACGGTAGGCCACACTGTCGTAGCGCACCGCGTTGCGGGTGCTCGCGGCGAACACCCGGGCATCGCCCAGTGCCGTGCTGCAGTGGTCCCAGTCGGGATGCACCAGCAGGCTCGCCCACTCGTGATAGTCGAGTCCAGCCCGCCGCAATGCGCGGTCGTCGAGCCGAAAGCCTAGCGGCTCGACCAGGTGCAGTTGGACGCCGGCGTTGGCGCTCAGGCGGATCAGGTTGCCGGTGTTCGGGGGAATCTCGGGCTGGTACAGGATCAGGTGGAGCATGTTGCGGCCCGCTATGGGCATCGGCCGGGGGGCGCCTATGGTAGCGCTCGCGCCATCACCACGGCTTCGATGCGACCGGCGCCGGCGGCGCGGGCCGCAGCCGCCAAGGCACGCAGGCTGGCGCCAGTGGTGAGGACATCGTCGATCAGCAGAACCGGTCGCTGCTGCAGCCGCGCCGGCACCCGGAATGCACCGTCGACGTTGCGCAGCCGCGCTTCCCGCGACAGGCCTTGTTGTGGTGGGGTCGCGCGGGTGCGGACGGCGCGAAGAAGTGCCACCCGCTCGGTCAGGGCCTGCTGCAGCGCGGTCGCCATCACCTCGACCGGATTGCCGCCGCGTTCGCGCAGTCGCGAACGGTGCATCGGCATCGGCAGCAGCACGGGCTGACCATCGACCCGTGGCGCCATCTGCTGCGCCCACAGGCGGGCCAAGCTCTCGCCACCCCCATACTTGAAACTGAGCACGGCGGTGTCGGCAGGTGGCTGATAGCTCCACAACGCCTGCACCTGCAAGCCGTCTTCGAGCCATTCGCCATTCTTGGGCGCCTGCGGTAACTGCGCTAGGCAGCCCGGGCAGAGCGCTTGCCGACAGCCGCCGCCGCAAAGCAGACAGCGATGCGGAGCAAGCAAATGTTCAAAAACTGCGCAGATGTTCATGTTGAGCCCTTAAAACATTGACTTTGCCCTCGTCGCTGCCGAAGATTGCGCCTTTGACTGGTGCTATCGATGACTGTCGCGACCCCCACTACGCTCGTCACCGCGCCCCTGACGGCTGCCCCGCGTTGGAGCGTCGATGCCGTCTTGACGCTGCTTGAGCTGCCTTTCGCCGATCTCCTGCACCGCGCGCAGACCGTGCATCGCCAGTACTTCGATGCCAACGTCGTGCAGCTGTCGACCCTGCTCTCGGTGAAGACCGGCGGCTGCCCGGAGGACTGCGGCTACTGCCCGCAGGCGGCGCGCTACCACACGGGTGTGGAGGCCGAGCCGTTGCTGCCGCTGGAGCAGGTGCTCGCCGCTGCGCAGCGAGCCCGCGATGCCGGCGCCACGCGCTTCTGCATGGGTGCAGCATGGCGCAGCCCGAAGGACCGTGACATCGACCAGGTGGCTGAGATGGTGCGCGCCGTGTCGGCGCTGGGGCTGCAGACCTGTGCCACGCTGGGGATGCTGCGCGACGGCCAGGCCGAGCGTCTGCGCGATGCCGGGCTCGACTACTACAACCACAATCTCGACACCGCGCCGGAGTTCTACGGCCAGGTCATCACCACGCGTGACTACCAGGACCGGCTCGATACCCTCGAGCGCGTCCGCGATGCTGGTATCCATGTCTGTTGTGGCGGTATCGTCGGCATGGGAGAGAGCCGGACCCAGCGCGCTGGTCTGATCGCCCAGCTGGCTGGGCTCGACCCGCAGCCCGAATCGGTACCGATCAACAACCTGGTGCGCGTCGAAGGCACGCCGATGGCCGACACGCCCGAGCTCGATCCGCTCGAGTTCGTGCGCACCATCGCTGCAGCACGCATCACCATGCCGCGCAGTCACGTGCGCTTGTCAGCCGGCCGCGAGGCAATGAGCGACGAGCTGCAGGCGCTGTGTTTTCTGGCCGGTGCCAACTCGATCTTCTACGGCGAGCAACTTTTGACCACCCCCAACCCGCAGGCCATGCGCGACCGTGCCCTGTTCGAGCGGTTGGGCATCCGCGCCGAGGGCACCACCGACAATGGCGCCTGAGCTGCCGGACTGGCTCGCGTCCGGCATCGCCGCGCCGCCCCCCGAGCGGTTGCGGCAGCGGCGCACCGTGACCAAGACCGATGGCGTCTGGCTGGACGTCGATGGCCAGCGCCTGCTCGGCTTCTGCAGCAACGACTACCTCGGCCTGGCGCAAGACCCGGCTCTGTGCGAGGCGATGCTGGCCGGGGTACAACGTTGGGGTATCGGTTCGGGCGCCTCGCACATGGTGAGCGGACACTGCGCTGCCCACAGCGCACTGGAGCGGCGCGCTGCGGCGTGGCTCAGCTGTGACCGTGCATTGCTGTTCTCCAGTGGCTATCTGGCCAATCTGGCGGCTGTCACGGCGCTGGCCGGTCCGAACGTCAGCCTCTACGCCGACCGCCTGAACCATGCCTGCCTGAACGATGGCGCCCGGCTGGCCGGCGGCCGCTTGCGACGCTATCCGCACGCCGACACCGATACCCTGGCGCGCTGGCTGGCGAATGACCCGAACCCGCAAAAGTGGGTGATCACCGATGGCGTATTCAGCATGGATGGGGACATCGCCCCGCTGCGACGCCTGCTTGAGCTGTGCCACGCGTACGACGCCATGCTGCTGGTCGATGACGCGCATGGCTTTGGCGTGTTGGGCGAGGGACGCGGCAGCTTGGCGGCGTCTGGCCTGCTGGTTCAAGGGCAGCCGCTCGACCCGCGTATCGTGCTGATGGTGACGCTGGGCAAGGCGGCCGGTGTTTGCGGCGCTTTGCTGCTGGGGAGCGCCCCGGTGATCGACGCGGTGGCACAGCGCGGACGCAGCTACCTGTTCACCACTGCCATGCCGCCAGCGCTGGCCGAGGCTGCGGATGCCGCTCTGCAGCGCCTGGCCGATGCCGACTGCGCTGGACGTCGCGCGCACCTTGCCGCGCTGACGGCGGAATTGGCCGCTGGTCTCGTCGGGGTTGACGGTGTGCCGGCGATCCTGCCGACGCCGATCGTGCCGGTGCTCGTCGGTAGCGATACTGCGGCCGTCGCCCTGGCGGGTGCTCTGCGCGAGGCCGGCCTGTGGGTGCCGGCGATCCGGCCGCCCACCGTGCCGAAGGGAACCGCCCGCTTGCGCATCAGTCTGTCAGCCCGACACCGGCCAGAACACGTTGAGCATCTTGTCTACGCTTTGAAGGAGTCGCTTGTCCATGGCTAACGCCGCTGTCACCTGGGTCCTCTTGCATGGATGGGGCAGCAGTGCCTCGGTCTGGGAGCCGATGCGAAAACGCTTGACGCGCATCCACCAGGTCGATGCACCGAACTTGTTCGAACTCGAGCCGACCGCCGGCATCGAGGCGATGGTCGATGCCCTTCACCAGCGCTACCCGGGCCCGGTCGCGGTGTGCGGCTGGTCGCTCGGCGGGATCTATGCCCAAGCCTGGGCGCTGCGACACCCAGAGCAGGTGCGCCGGCTGGTGCTGACCGCCACGACGCCGAGCTTCCTGCGCCGCCCCGACTGGCCGTACGGCATGACCCGGCTCGAGCTCGACACTTTCGTGCGCTTCTTCGAGCAGGACCCGCGAGGCACCATGAAGCGCTTCGCCGCCCTGGGCGTGATGGGCGGCCGCGAGACCTCGCCCGAGGCTGGTAGCCTGCTGCGCGAGGCCGGCCGTCCGGCGCTGGCCAACCCCGGCTTCCTGCGCGAGGGGCTGAAGGTGCTGGCCGAGGCCGACTTCCGCGCCGATGCCGCTCGCCTTGACTGCCCGGTCGATGTCGTGCACGGCGGGCTCGACCGCATCATTCCGGTGGACGCCGCCGAGTGGTTCGCCAAGCAACTACCGCGCGCCTGCCTGACACGCTGGGAAGACGCCTCGCACGTCCCTTTTTTGGCGCGCCCCGAGGCCTTTGCGCTGCTGGTCGACGCCTACGGCGACGACCGCGATGTCTGACCCTAGCGCAGCTCGCGGGAGCGTGGCTCAACCGGTCTCGATCGAACACGGTCGGGTCGAGCGCGCCTTGATTCAGCGCGCTTTCAGCCGGGCTGCCGCCGGCTACGACGCCGCGGCGGTGCTGCAGCGTGAGATCGCCACGCGCATGCTGGAACGTTTGCAATATGTACGCCTGCAGCCGCAGCGGGTTCTTGACCTTGGCTGTGGGACCGGCGCCGCGTCGGTCGAACTGGGTCGACGCTACCCGGCGGCGCGAGTCCTTGGGCTTGACCTCGCCCTGCCGATGCTGCAGCAGGCGTCGCGCCGGGACAGTCTGTGGCGACGCCTACTCGGTCGGCCATCCCTGCAGCTGGTCTGTGCCGACGCCACCTGCCTGCCGCTGGCCAGCGGCAGCGTCGATCTGGTCTGGAGCAACCTCATGTTGCAGTGGCTCGACGACCCTGCGCCAGCCTTCGCTGAGCTGTGGCGTGTGCTGCGCCCGGGTGGTTTGTTGATGTTCAGCAGCTTCGGCCCGGACACATTGCGTGAGCTGCGCGCGGCTTTTGCTGGCAGCTCGGACCCGGTCAACCGTTTCATCGACATGCACGACCTTGGCGACGCCCTGCTGCATGCTCGGTTTGCTGACCCAGTGATGGACATGGAGCAGATCGAGCTCACCTATCCCGACATCACGGGCGTGGTGCGCGACTTGAAGTCGATCGGCGCCAGCCACGTGCGCGCTGGCCGGCCAGCCGGGCTCGGGGGGCGTCGCCGCTGGCAGCAAGCGCGTGAGCGCTACGAGCAGTTCCGCCGCAGTGACGGGCGACTACCAGCGACGTTCGAGGTTGTTTATGGACACGCTTGGCGTGTCCAGACGACTGGCGCCGAGCCAGGCGCACCCCAGCCGGTGCGGTTTGTTGGCCGTGACTAGGGTCGTTGTGTCGGAGCCTAAGCTCGATGGCGTGTTCGTCGCCGGCACCGACACCGGCGTTGGCAAAACACTGATCGCCTGTGCCCTGGTCCACTTGATGCGGCGCCAGGGCTGGCGGCCGGTGCCGATGAAGCCGGTCGCCAGCGGCTGCGTACCTGGGCCGGAGGGTCTGGTGAACGAGGACGTCGAAGCTTTGCTCGCGGCCAGCGCCTGCGGGCTGACTGCCGACGATATCGCGCCTTACCGCTTCGAGCCAGCGATTGCCCCGCACATCGCGGCGGCCGAGGCCGGCGTACTGGTCGATCACGCGATTCTGTGTGAGCGTGCGGAAAGGCTCGCGCAGCATGGACCTCTGGTGGTCGAGGGGGCCGGTGGTTGGCTGGTACCGACCGGCGCCGACGCCACCCTCGCTGACCTGGCGGCGGCCCTGGGGCTCCCGGTGGTGCTGGTGGTCGGCCTGCGCCTAGGCTGTCTGAATCACGCCCTGCTCAGTGCTGCGTCGATTGCCGCCCACGGACTCATCCTGGCCGGTTGGGTAGCGAACAATATCGATCCCGCTTTTGAAAGGGCTGAAGCCAATCTGGACAGCTTGCGGGCTCGCTTGCCGGCGCCTTGCCTGGGTGTCGTGCCCTATCAGCCTGGCCCTGATGCCGCCGCCATCCAGCTGCAACTACCCGTGGGCCTGCAAGGGTTGACGTCGGCCTCGGGCCGTGAGGTTTAGAATCCAGTCATGACGACCCTCAACCAACGCTTTTGGAGCTGGTTCTATCGGCATTTCCGGCCGACCATCATCGGCTGGCTGACGCTCGCAGGGGTGTTTTCGCTGTTCGTTGCGCTGGGTGGTTGGCAGCTCGGCCCCGACACCAGCCTTGGCAGCGAACGGGTCTGGCCTTGGTTTGCCTTGGCGGCCTTGAGCATCCTTGGGTTTCTGGTGTGGTCATGGCTACGTGCCCGCAAGGCTGGACCCGCAGGGTGATCCGACCAGCTCTTGCAGCGGGTCTGGCCGCACTCCTGGCGGGCTTGCTGGCTGCGTGCAGCCCCAAGCCCGCGTTATTCCGGGCCAACGACATCACAGGCGTTCGCTACGCGACCGATTTCTCGCTGACCGACCACACTGGCCGGCCACGCAGCCTGGCTGACTCACGTGGCAAGGTCGTGCTGTTGTTCTTTGGGTTTACCCACTGCCCAGACGTCTGCCCCACGACCTTGGCCGAAGCCGCCGGCGCGATGCGATTGCTGGGCGATCAGGCCGAGCGGGTGCAAGTGCTATTCATCACCCTCGACCCAGAGCGCGACACGCCAGCACTGCTGGCGCGCTATGTGCCGGCGTTCGATGCGCGTTTTCTTGGCTTGCATGGCAGTCCGGAGACCATCGCCGCGACGGCAAAAGCGTTTCGGGTGGTGGCGCAAAAGGTTGGCGAGGACGACGACTACACCATCGACCACACCGCCGGCAGCTACTTGTACGACCCGCAGGGTCGAGTACGCCTGTTTGCGCCCTATGGCAGCAGTGCCGAAGCCCTCGCTGCCGACCTGCAGGCGCTGCTCTCGGGCGCTTAAGTCTCGACCGCGTTACGCTCGACGACTGTGGCGCTGAGAACCTGGCGCAGGCGTTGCAGGGCACGCACCTCGATCTGACGGATGCGCTCGGCCGATACACCGTACTCAGCGGCCAGCTCGTGCAGGGTCATGCCGCCGTCGTCGGCCAGCCAGCGCGCCTCGACGATGCGACGACTGCGCGCATCGAGAGTCGCCAGTGCCGCCTGCAGGCCCTCGCCCTGAAGACGAGCGGTGGCCGCGCGCTCGAGTGCTGCCTCTGGGGTTGCCGAGTCGTCAGCCAAGTATCGGATCGGCGCCACGCTGTCTTCGTCTTCACTGCCCAGCGGGTCCAGTGCGACGTCACCACCCTGCATGCGGACGTCCATGTCGAGCACATCCTCGGGGCGCACGTCGAGTCGCTCGGCGATGGTCTTGGCCTCGTCGGGCGACACGGCGCGCTGATCGCTCTTCAAGCTGCGCAGGTTGAAGAACAATTTGCGCTGTGCCTTGGTGGTGGCGAGCTTCACCAGCCGCCAGTTACGCAGGATGTATTCATGGATCTCGGCGCGGATCCAGTGCATGGCAAACGACACCAGCCGTACACCGCGTTCCGGGTCGAAGCGGCGCACCGCCTTCATCAGACCGATGTTGCCTTCCTGCACGAGGTCGGGCTGCGGCAAACCGTAGCCGACGTAATTGCGAGCGATGCTGACCACCAGTCGCAGGTGCGACAGCACCAACTGGCGAGCTGCATCGAGGTCGTTTTCGTCGCGCAAAGCGCGCGCCAGGCGCAGTTCGTCGTCGTGACTGAGCACCGGTAAGCGTTGCACGGCCGATACGTAGGCATCGAAGCTGCCGACCGCACTGGGCAGGGTCAGAGTCAATGCGTTTTGCATGGTGTGGCTCCCTTCATGGGTGCGATTTTAGCACTCTGATTCATGGAGTGCTAAAGCCCCATCCGGGTTCCCGCCGCCCCTGCGGCGCTAGCGCGCGTCGATACGTCTTAGCATGCGGGCCACACCCAGCCAGGCGGTCGCACCACCCAAAAGCCCACCTGCGATCAACGCTGCGAGCCCCCACGGTGTCGGTAGCGCCGCCGCTGGTGCGGGCAGTCCCCAGGCCGAGACCAGGGGGGCAATCGACTGCGCCACGCTGCTTCCCCACAGGCTCGACAGGCCCCAGCCCAGTGCGGCACCGAGTCCCCCCAACACCGCACCATGGGCGATGAACGGGCGCCGCACGAAGCTGGCTGGCGCTCCCAGCAGCCGCACCAGTTCAATCTCGTGCTGCCGGCCTGCCAGCTGCAGGCGGATGGTGTTGAACACCACTACCGCACTGCTCAACAGCAGCAAGAGGACCACGCTGTGTGCCAAGCGGGCAGCCGAGCGGCCGATCTCGCGGATGCGCTGCGCCAACTCGCGGTCGGCATGCACCTCATCGACGATGTCGTCGTCACGCCAGCCGCTGATCAGCGCGTCGACCCGTTCCAGGGGCAGTTCGGGGGCGATGCGCACAATGACCGCATCGGGCAGCGGGTTGCCGTCGAGTCCACTAAGCAGATCTTCACCCAGGCGCGACTGCAGCCGTTGCAGGCTCTCCTCGCGTGGTAACAGGCGTACTGAGGTGACGCCGTCGATGCTGCGGATGCGCTTGGCAAGTGCCTCGCCCGAACCGGTCGGGCGCTCGTCCTTCAGGTAGAGCGTGGCTTCGCTGGCGAATGGGTCATGCGCGCCTGCGCCGGGTGCATTCGACGACCAAGCGATGACGGTCATGCTCAAGCCAAAGGCACTCGCGAGCGCCGCGAGCGTGAACAGGCTGGCGAGCGGCTCTGCAGCGATGCGGGCCAATGCCAAGCGGATCGAGGAGAGCCAGCGCATCATGCGTCGGCCCCGGCTGCATCTTCCACCGCCTGTCCACTGCCGATACGCAGTACGCGGCCGGCCAAGCGCTTGCGAAAGACCGGGTCGTGGGTGGCAACGACGATGGTGGTGCCGACTGCATGAAAGGCGCGCAGCATGTCGGCGATGCCCGCCGCCTGCTCCGGGTCGAGGTTGCCGGTGGGCTCATCAGCCAAGATCAGTGCCGGCCGCGATACCACCGCCCTGGCGATGCAGAGTCGCTGCTGTTCGCCACCGGACAGAGCCACTGGCAGGGCCTTCTCGCGTCTGCCCAGGCCGACCTTGTCCAGCGCAGCACGCGCCCGCCGTAGTGCTTCCTGATGTGCGTAGCCGCCGATCTCTAACGGAACCAGAACATTGTCGAGCGCGCTGCGATCGTTGAGCAGCTTGTAGTCCTCGAAGATCAAGCCGATGCGCTGCCGAACCATGGCTAGTTCGGCTGCACGGAGGCGGCCGGTGTCCTGTCCGAACACTTCGACGCGACCGGCACTAGGCCGTTCGATGGCGCCCAGCAGACGCAACAGAGTGCTTTTGCCGGCCCCCGACGCGCCAAGTAGGCTGATCATCTCCCCCGATTCGATCTGCAGCGACAAGTCGGACAGCACATCGCCGCTGCCCGGATAGCGTTTGCTGACGCGTTCGAGGCGGATCACGGTGTTGTCTCTGGGGGGAGCAGCGCCTCGACGAACTCGGTGGCATCGAAGGGCTGCAGGTCGTCGATCGACTCGCCAACCCCGATGAACCGCACCGGCTTCGGTGTGCTCGCTGCCAGCGCGACCAGAACGCCAGCCTTTGCGGTGCCGTCGAGCTTGGTCACCACCAGGCCGGTCACGCCCACTGCGCGATCGAACGCCGCCAGTTGCGCCAACGAGTTCTGGCCGATCTGGGCATCGAGCACGAGCAGGACTTCGTGGGGCGCGCTGGCCTCGGCCTTGGCGATCACGCGGCGTACCTTGGCTAGCTCATCCATTAGATGCAGCTGGGTCGGCAGGCGTCCGGCAGTGTCGACGATCACGACATCGGCCCCCCGCGCGCGGCCGGCATTGACGGTGTCGAAGGCGACTGCGGCCGGGTCTCCACTGGCTTGGGCGATGACTTCGATGCCGTTGCGCTCCCCCCATACCTTCAGCTGTTCGCGGGCTGCAGCACGGAAAGTGTCGCCAGCGCCGAGCAGCACCTTCAGTCCTTGTTTCTGGTACCAGCGTGCGAGCTTTCCGATCGAGGTGGTCTTGCCACTGCCATTCACCCCCGTGACCATGATCACGCAAGGCCGCATCTGGTCGATGTTGAGCGGCTGCTGAAGCACCTGCAGGCGTTGCAGCAGGGCGCTGCGCAGAGCGTTGCGCAGGGCGCTGGCGTCGGTCAGGGCGTCGCGCTGAACCGTCCGGCGCAGCTCGTCGAGCAGGCTGGCGGTGGCGCTGGCGCCGACATCGGCAGCCAGCAGCGCGGCTTCAAGCTCGTCATAGAGCTCGGCGTCGATGGTTCGGCGACCATGCACCACCGTGCCGAACACCTCGCCCAGCGCGTTGCTGGCACGGCTCAGACCCCGCCGCAGCCGCTCATGCCAGCTGCCGCCCGGCGCTGGCGAGCTGCCAGCCGGGTCCGCTGCCGAACTCGGGGATGGGGGTGCCGACGAGCGGCCAAACAAACGGACCATGTGTAATTTTTGTGTTGCGAGAAACTAAGCTGGGGCAGGGTAGTCGGACTCCCTCCCGCAGCCTGGCATTCTAGTCCCTCCGCCTCCATCCCATGACACTGAAACGCCTGCTCGCCGTCGCCTGTACTCTCGTTGCTCTGCTTCCGGTCGCCGCCCATGCCTCCTTGAGCGCGGGGGCTGTTGAGACCACGCTCGACAATGGCCTGAAGGTCATCGTCAAGCCCGACCGCAGGGCGCCGGTGCTGATCAGTCAGCTGTGGTACCGCGTTGGCAGCATCGACGAGACCAACGGCATCACCGGCATCTCGCACGTGCTTGAGCACATGATGTTCAAGGGCACCCCCAGTGTTCCGGCTGGCGAGTTCTCGCGCGTGGTGGCCGCCGCTGGTGGCAAGGAGAACGCCTTCACCAGCCGCGACCATACCGTCTACCACCAGCAGCTCGCCGCGTCGCAGCTG
Source organism: uncultured Enterobacteriaceae bacterium (assembly GCA_964524005.1). Taxonomy (GTDB): domain Bacteria; phylum Pseudomonadota; class Gammaproteobacteria; order Burkholderiales; family UBA3065; genus UBA3065. The sequence continues at coordinate 46,803 of CAZGBK010000008.1, read as the reverse complement.
CCGCTGGTGATCCGGCTCGAGGCCGATCGCATGCGCAACCTCATTCTCGATGCCGACGAGTTCGCCAAGGAGATCCAGGTGGTCATGGAAGAGCGCCGCTGGCGCATCGAGGACCAACCCGGCAGCCTGCTCTACGAGGTGCTGCTGGGGACTGCGCTGCAGGCTCATCCGTATCGCTTGCCCGTGATCGGCTACATGGACGACCTGCGCCACATGACCATCGACGATGTCCGCGACTGGTATCGCCGCTGGTATGCCCCCAACAATGCCACTCTGGTGGTGGTCGGCGATGTCGAGCCAGAGCAGGTGTTCGCCCTGGCCCGCGAGCATTTCGGGCCAGTCCCGGCGGCAGCGCTGCCGGCGCGCAAGCCGCAGGCCGAGCCCGAGCAGAACGGCATCCGCCGTGTGCACATGAGCGGCATCGCTGAGCAGCCCACAGTGACCATGGCCTGGCGCGCGCCGACCCTGACCGACCCTGCCGGCGACTGGCGGCCGTATGCCATCGATATCCTTGCTGGGGTGCTGAACGGCTACCCGGGCGCGCGGCTTGGCACCTCGCTGGTTCGCGAGCAACGCATCGCCGCCGATGTCGATGCCTACTACGACGGCCTCGGTCGTGGCCCCAGCCTGTTCATGCTGGGCGGTACACCGGCCGATGGAGTCAGCATCGTGCGCTTGGAACAGGCATTGCGTGACCAGGTGGCCCGTATCCAGAAGGAGGGCGTGCGGCCAGAAGAGCTCGCCCGGGCCAAGTCGCAGGTGATCGCCGCCATGGTCTATGCGCGCGACAGCATCAGCCACCAAGCCAAGATGATCGGCAATCTCGAGTCGGCGGGGGTGGGTTACCGCAATGACGCGCTGATGCTCGAGCGCATGCGAGCCGTGACCGCCGAGCAGGTGCAAGAGGTCGCTCGCGAGCTGTTCGTCGACGAGCGCCTGACCATCGCCATTCTCGATCCGCTGCCGATGCCGGCCAACGGCGCCGCCACCGGCGCTCCCAAGGGCCCACCACCCGGCGCCCGCCACTAGACTGCGATCCTACCGACCATGCTCGATACCGTTTCCACGTTGCGCCGCCGCTGGCTGGCGATGTTGCTGATCGCCGCTTGGCCGATGGCTGCCAGTGCGACGCTGCCGATCCAGTCTTGGCAGACCGCGGCCGGCGCCCGCGTCCTGTTGATCGAGAACCGCGATTTGCCCATGCTAGACGTCAAGCTGGAGTTTCCGGCCGGCTCGGCTTGGGAGAACGGCTTTCCAGCCGGGACGGCCAGTCTCACCAATAGCCTAGTGAGCGCCGGCACCGCTCACCTGAACGAGCAGCAAGTGGCCGACCGCCTGGCCGATACCGGCGCGCAGGTCAGCCCGTCGGTCGACGAAGACTCGGCGAGCTTCAGCTTGCGGACCCTCAGCGATCCGCGCGAGCGCGACGCTGCGGTCGCCCTGCTGGCAGAGCTGCTGAGCGCTCCAGCGTTCCCCGACAGCATTGTCGAACGTGACCGTGCGCGCACTGTCAGCGCTTTGAAAGAGGCCGAGACGCGTCCCGAGACACTGGCTGAGCGGGCGTTTGCGCAATCGGTATTTGGGAGCCATCCGTACGCACGCAGCTCAAGTTCAGCGAGTGTCGCCAGCATCACCCGCGATCATCTGCTGGGCTTTTACGCCGAGCGTTATCGGGTGGGTGGAGTGGTGCTGACCATCGTCGGTGACATCGACCGCGCCGGCGCCGAAGCCTTGGCCGAGCGACTTACCGCTGGCCTGCCCCAGGGCAGACCCTTGCCCGACCGTCTGCCGGTGGTGGAGCGTGCGATCGCTGGCGCGATGCAAGTCATCGATCACCCAGCCACCCAAAGCCATATCTTGGTCGGGGCTCCCGGCATGAAGCGCGGCGACCCGGATTACTGGCCGTTGTTCGTTGGCAATTACATTCTTGGCGGTGGCGGGTTTGCTTCACGTCTGACCGACGAGGTGCGGCAGAAGCGTGGCTTGGCTTACAGCGTCTACAGCTATTTCCTGCCGCGCAAAGAGGACGGTCCGTTCATGATCGGCCTGCAGACCAAGCGCGAGCAGACCGATGAGGCCCTCGCGGTGGTGCGGCAGACGCTCGAGCGTTTTGTTGGTGAAGGCCCGACCGAGGCCGAACTGGCGGCAGCGCGCTCGAACCTGGTCGGCGGCTTCCCGCTGCGCGTCGAGAACAACCGCAAGATCCTTGACTACGTCTCGATGGTCGGTTTTTATGGCCTGCCGCTTGACTACATCGATCGCTTCGTCAGCAACATCGAGTCCGTGACAGTCGAACAGATCCGCGACGCGTTCCGTCGGCGGGTGCAGACCGACCGCCTGGCGACGGTGGTGGTCGGAGGCGGGAACGGCCGGTGACCGCCAACTCGCCGCGCCCACGTGGTAGCGGCAGTCTGCGCATTGTCGGGGGTGTCTGGCGTCGGCGGCGACTGGCAGTGGCCGATCTGCCCGGGCTGCGACCGACCCCCGACCGCGTCCGCGAGACAGTATTCAATTGGCTGGGCCAGCAGCTTGATGGTTTGCGTGTGCTCGACCTGTTCGCTGGCAGCGGCGCGCTGGGTCTCGAGGCAGCCAGCCGGGGCGCGGCCGAGGTCGTGCTGGTTGAGCGCGATGCCCGGGCAGCGGCGCTCTTGCGCACGCATGTGGTGGCGCTCGATGCATCTGCCAGCGTGCGAGTGATACAGGACGATGCGCTACACTTTCTGGGCACGCCGCCGCGCCCTTTCGATGTCCTTTTTCTCGACCCGCCCTATGCGCTGGACCTCACAGCCGTCTGCCTTGCCCGACTGCCCGATTGGCTGGCAAGCGGCGCGCTGGTCTACACCGAGCACGACACCCCCCTACGGCCCCCCGATGGCTGGGAAATCTGGCGTAGCGGCCGCGCCGGACGCGTCCACTTTGGTTTGCTGAGATGGAATCCCCGCGCCAGCGCATCGTCTACCCCGGAACCTTTGACCCGCTGACCCGCGGTCACGAAGACCTTGTCCGGCGGGCGAGCCATATGTTCGCCGAGGTGGTGGTGGCGGTTGCCGGGTCCAGCGGCAAGACACCGATGTTCAATCTGCAGGAGCGGGTCGCCTTGGCGACCGAGGCGCTTGCGGATATCCCTAACGCGCGGGTCATCGGCTTCGAAGGATTGCTGGTCGACCTGCTGCGCCGCGAGAACGTGACCTTCGTACTGCGCGGCCTGCGGGCCGTGTCCGACTTCGAATACGAGTTTCAGCTCACCGGCATGTACCGTCGCCTGCATCCGGATATCGAGACGGTATTCCTCACGCCCTCCGAGCAGTACATGTTCCTGTCCGGCACTATCGTGCGGGAGATCGCGCGACTCGGTGGCGATGTCAGCCCCTTCGTCCACCCCTGTGTGGTGCGGGCGCTGCAGGCCCGAGGACGTTGAGCTGGCGGCCTCAGTCGCCTAGACTCACAGGCTGGTTCTCAACCCGGAGCGTCAGGTGTCATTGCTTATCACCGACGAATGCATCAACTGCGATGTCTGCGAGCCCGAGTGCCCTAATTCGGCCATCTCGCAGGGTCAGGAGATCTACGAGATCGCGCCGCAGCGCTGCACCGAGTGCGTCGGCCATTTCGACACGCCGCAGTGTGTGGAGGTCTGTCCGGTGAGCTGCATCATCGTCGATCCGAGCAACCCAGAGTCGCGCGACGATCTGCAAGCCAAATACGAACGTCTGATGGCGAATGCCTGACGGCGAGCGCCGGGAGCCCAGCCGGCACACAGTGCTGGGGTGGCCGACGGTTTCGCGCGGTTTGCTTGAGGCGGCTCGTTGCTAACGCTGACCGTCGGCGACGAAGGGGTTGTCGTCGCGCTCGTCGCCGAATGTGGACATCGGGCCGTGGCCCGGCACGAAAGCGACGTCGCGTCCGAGCGGCCAGAGTTTGTGGCGGATCGATGCCAGCAGCTGCGCGTGGTCGCCACGCGGGAAATCGGTGCGACCGATCGAGCCGCGGAACAGCACATCACCGACCTGTGCCCAGCGCGCTTCGCGGTTGAAGAAGACGACATGTCCCGGGGTGTGGCCGGGGGTGTGGTAGACCTCGAAACTGAGCAGACCCAGCGTCACCGTGTCGCCCTCGTGCAGCCAGCGGTCGGGGGTGAAGCTGCGCGGGCTGCCAAAGCCGAACCACTGCGCCTGCTGCGCCATGGCATCGATCCAGAAGGCGTCGTCCGGATGTGGGCCCTCGATCGCCACGCCACTGCGCTCGCGGATCTCGAGCGCGCCGCCGCAGTGGTCCAGGTGCCCGTGCGTGAGCCAGATGCGCTGCAGCGACAGCCCTCGCTGGCCGACCGCATCGAGTAGGCGGTCGACCTCGCCGCCCGGGTCGATGAGCGCCGCGCAGCGCGTTTGTGAGCACCACACCAGCGTGGTGTTCTGCGCGAAGGGCGTGACCGGCAGGATGTCGAATTCGAGCATGGTAGAGGTGCCCTTCAGCCGGGTAGGCCAGCGTGGCGACGTGCCAGCTTCACGTAGTGCCCGGCGAGTCGTGGGAAGTAGGTGATCTCCTCTGCCGTCAAGGCGCGCATCAGCTTGGCCGGGCGCCCCATGTAGAGGTGACCGCTTTCCAGCACCTTGCCCTCCGGCACCAGGCTGCCGGCACCGACGATCACATGCGACTGCACCTCGGCGTGGTCCATGACGATGCTGCCCATGCCGATCAGCACCTCGTCCTGTAGGGTGCAGCCGTGCAGGATGCACTGGTGGCCGACCGACACCCGCTCGCCGATGATCAGCTGCGCACCGTCGGGTTTGCGCGGGTTGGGTGTGCTGACATGCAGCATGCAGAGGTCCTGGACATTGCTGCCGGCGCCGATGCGGATGCGGTTCACGTCGCCGCGGATCACCGTGTTGCACCACACCGACACCTCGGCGCCGATCTCGACCTGGCCGATCACCACAGCGGTGGCATCGATCCATGCGCTGGCATCGATGCGCGGCACGTGTTGCTCGAATGACCGGATACCGGAGGCAGAACTCATGAATCCTCGCAGGGGCACGATTGGGCCGCCAGTATAATTTGGCGATGTAAACCACGTTGTCGAGCGCTCTCATCGTGGGGGCGCTTGAAACCAGCCGCCAGCGCCGCAAACCGCGGCCGATCCTCTTATCGGACACAGCATGAGCCACCAAGATAGCAACCCCCTTCGCCACCCCCGCGGCTTGCCCGCCTTCGACCAGATCACCCACGAGCACGTGGTGCCTGCCATCGAGGCGCTGCTGGATGAGGCGCGTGCTGCGGTCGAACGTGCGGCAAAGGTCGAGTCGCCGACATGGCAGAACCTGGTCGAGCCGATGGAGGAGTCGCTCGAGCGTCTGGGTCGCAGCTGGGGGGTCGTGGCGCACCTGAACGCCGTGATGAACAGCCCTGAACTCCGCGAGGCTTACAACGCCGTGCTGCCCAAGGTCAGCGCGTTCTACGCCAGCCTGGGTCAGGACGAGCGGTTGCACCAGCGCTACAAGGCGATGCGCGAGGGCCCTGAGTGGACGCGCCTCACTCCGCCGCGCCGCAAGATCCTCGAGAACGAGTTGCGCGACTTTCGCTTGGGCGGCGCCGAACTGCCGGCCGACAAGAAGGTGCGCTTCGCCGCCATCCAGGAAGAGTTGGCCAGCCTGTCGGCCAAGTTCGAGGAGAACCTGCTCGACGCCACCAACGACTTCGGCTGGTTCACCGAGGACGTCGCGCAGTTGGCCGGCCTGCCGGATGACGTGATCAGTGCCGCGCGCGCCGCCGCCGAGCGCGACGGCAAGCCCGGCTACAAGATCACGCTGCACGCGCCGAGCTATCTGCCGGTGATGCAGTACGCCGACAACCGCGAACTACGCGCCACCATCTACCGCGCCTATGCGACGCGTGCGAGCGAGTTCGGCAAGGCCGAGTGGGACAACACCGACCTCATCCGCCGCATCGTCGAGCTGCGCCACGAGGAGGCGCAGCTGCTCGGCTTCGGCAACTACGCCGAGGTCTCGCTCGAGCCCAAGATGGCCGAGAGCCCGGCGCAGGTGACAGGCTTTCTGCGTGACCTCGCCGCCCGCGCCAAGCCCTACGGCGAGCGCGACATGGCCGAACTGCGTGGTTTCGCGGCCGCCTCGCTCGGCATCGATGCGATGGAGGCGTGGGACGTGGCCTACGCCGCCGAGAAGCTCCGCGTGGCGCGCTACGCGTTCTCCGACCAGGAGGTCAAGCAGTACTTCCCCGAGCACAAGGTGCTGGAGGGCCTGTTCGGCGTGATCGAGGGGCTCTATGGTCTGTTCGTGATGCCCGACACCGCGCCGGTGTGGCACCCGGATGTGCGCTTCTACAAGCTCACCGACCGCGACGGCACGCTGGTCGGCCAGTTCTATCTGGACCTCTACGCGCGGCAGAGCAAGCGCGGCGGCGCCTGGATGGACGACGCCATCTCGCGGCGTCGCGCCGGGCCGGGCATCCAGACGCCGGTGACCTACCTCACCTGCAACTTCTCCGGGCCGGTCGATGGCAAGCCGGCGCTGTTCACGCACGACGAGGTCATCACCCTGTTCCACGAGTTCGGCCACGGCTTGCACCATCTCCTCACGCAAGTCGAGGATCTGGGCGTGTCCGGCATCCACGGTGTCGAGTGGGACGCCGTCGAGCTGCCGAGCCAGTTCATGGAGAACTTCTGCTGGGAGTGGGGGGTGTTGCAGGGCATGACCGCGCATGTCGAGACGGGCGAACCACTGCCGCGCGCGCTCTACGACAAGATGGTCGCCGCCAAGAACTTCCAGAGCGGCATGATGACCCTGCGGCAGATCGAGTTCGCGCTGTTCGACATGCAGTTGCACGGCGAGACGCCGGGCCGCAGCGCGATGGACATCCTCCGCGAGATCCGCGCCGAGGTGGCGGTGGTGCATCCGCCCGAGTTCAACCGTTTCCCCAACAACTTCAGCCACATCTTTGCTGGTGGCTACGCGGCGGGCTACTACAGCTACAAGTGGGCCGAGGTGCTGTCGGCCGACGCCTACGCCGCCTTCGAGGAGGCGGGTGGCTTGAACGCCGAGGTGGGCAAGCGCTTCTGGCGCGAGATCCTGGCGGTGGGCGGTTCGCGCCCGGCGATCGAATCGTTCAAGGCCTTCCGTGGCCGCGAGCCGAGTCTGGAGCCGCTGCTGCGGCACAACGGCATGACCGGCCAGGGATGACGGGCGCTGCGTGACTTGCCCCGATCCGTCCAAACCCGCTGCGTGAGACGACCAGGTCCGTGAAGCTCGCCGCCTGGAACGTCAACTCGCTCAAGGTCCGTCTCGACCAGGTGCTCGACTGGCTCGGCACGCACCGGCCGGACGCGCTCTGCTTGCAGGAGACCAAGCTGGAGGACGCCAATTTCCCGGTCGAGGCTTTCCGCGCGGCCGGTTGGAACGTCGCCTACACCGGGCAGAAGACCTACAACGGTGTCGCCATCGTCAGCCCGCATGCCATCGAGGCCGTGCAGATGGGCATCCCGGGTCTGGCCGATGAGCAGAAACGGCTGATCGCCGGCACGGTGAACGGCGTGCGCGTGGTCTGCGCCTACATGCCCAACGGTCAGGCCGTCGGCAGCGACAAGTACGCCTACAAGCTCGGTTGGCTGCAGGCACTGCAGGACTGGCTCAAGACCGAAGTGGGCGCCCACACGCAGCTTGCCCTGCTCGGCGACTACAACATCGCCCCCGAAGATCGCGACGTCCACGACCCGGCATTGTGGGCCGGGCAGGTGCTGTGCTCGGAGCCGGAGCGGGCGGCGTTCCGCGGCCTGCAGGCCCTCGGCCTGGTCGACAGCTACCGCCTGTTCGAGCAGCCGCCGGCGAGCTTCTCGTGGTGGGACTATCGGCAGGGTGGCTTCCGTCGCAACCTCGGGCTGCGCATCGATCACGTGCTGCTCAGCCCGGCACTGGCCGCGCGCTGCACCGCGGCCGGCATCGATGTGGAGCCGCGCCGCCACGAGCGGCCCTCCGACCACGCGCCGGTGTGGGCGGACATCGCCACTGCGGCTTGAACCGCTACAGTCGACCCGCTCGAGGTCGGGTCAATTGGCCCGGACCCGGGTCCACACCGGCAGGCTGCGCTGCAGCGCGCGGATCTGCCGTGCCTGCTGGCGCCAGTCGGGCTGGTGACGCGCCACCTCGGCCCAGAACGCCGGCGAGTGGTTCATGTGCAGCGTGTGGCAGAGCTCATGCACCAGCACGTAGCGCACCGCATCGGGCGGCAGCATCAGCAGCTTGGCGTTGAGGCTGATGGTGCCGCTGCTGCTGCAACTGCCCCAGCGGCCGCGCTGCAGCCGCACGCTCACTTTCTGGTAGCGGTGGCCTGTGTCATCCGCCACCAGCGCCAGCCACTCCGGAAGGTGCTGCCGCGCCTCGGCCTTGAGCCAGTGCTGCAGGCTGCCGACGGCGTCGAGCGCGCGCGGGTGGCCCAGCACCAGCCGACCGCGGACGCGTGAGCACTCCAGCCCGACGCCCAGCGTCGGCTTCCACTCCACCTCCCAGCTGCTGTCGATGGCCGGCAGCTCGACGCGCTGTGGCAGCAACTGTGCGCTGGCGTCCTGGATACCGGCGCGGACGATCCATGCGAACATGCCCATCAGTCGGCTCCTTCACCGGAGCGGCTCCCCGCGTCGTTCTGCGCGGCCGACCGGGACGGGTTCCAGCGCGCAGAAGCTTCATCGTCGCTGGTGCGTGCCTCGACCCAGCGACTGCCGGCGGGTGTCTCTTCTTTCTTCCAGAACGGCGCTCGGGTCTTCAGGTAGTCCATGATGAATTCACAGGCGGCAAAGGCTTCGCCGCGGTGGGCTGCGGCCGTGAGCACCAGCACGATGGGGTCGCCGGGCGCCAGCCTTCCTATACGATGGACCACGGTGACGGCCTGCAGTGTCCAGCGCGTGCGTGCCGCCGTGACAATTTCCACAAGTGCCGATTCGGTCATGCCCGGGTAGTGCTCGAGGGTCATGGCGGTCACGGCGTCGCCCTCGTTGTGATTGCGCATCAGACCAGTAAAGCTGGCGATGGCGCCGATGCCTTGATCCAGCGCAGCGATGCGCGTGTGTTCGGCGCCAACGTCGAAGGCGGCGGTCTGGACGCGGATGCGGTCGGCAGGATTCACGACCTTGTCCCTAGCCGCCGGTGACCGGCGGGAAGATGGCGACCTCTTCGTTGCCGGCAAGGGGCGTGTCGAGCCCGGCAACGCGCTGATCCACCGCCACGCGGAAGGCGCGGCCGGGCGCGAGTTCGCTGGCCCACGCGCCACCGCGTCCACGCAGCGTGGCGAGCAGGCCCTCGACGGTGGCCGGCGCGGGCAGCGGTAGCGTCTCGCGGTCGATGCCAAAGGTCTCCCGCAGGCGGGCGAAGTACAGCACGGTAAGCATGGAGCAGGGCGTCTGGGTCGGGAGTTATGGCGTCTGGGCCAGGGTGGCCGATGCTAGCTGCGAGCTTGCATCGTGCGTTGTCGCAGGCAGTGGCATCGCGCTACGAATGATCAGGTCGGCGACGAGCTGCGCATCATTGAGGTCGATCTGCGGCAGCGGCGAATCCACCGGCGCATCGCAGGCGATACCGACGATGTGCGGGTCCTGCGCAGCCAGCAGCGGGTGTCCTAGCGATGGCCGGTGCACCTCGAGCTTGGGCACCGGGTCGTGCTTGAAGCCCTCGACCAGCACCAGATCGCAAGGTGACAGGTGCATCAGCAGGTCAGCGAGGCGGGGTTCGGGCGCACCGCGCAGCTCGTGCATCAGCGCCCAGCGCTTGCCTCCGCTCACCAGAACCTCCGTGGCGCCGGCCTCGCGGTGGCGGTGGCTGTCCTTGCCCGGCTTGTCGATATCGAAGTCGTGATGGGCGTGCTTGACCAGCGCCACGCGCAGCCCGCGCGCCACCAGCAGCGGGATGACGCGCTCGATGAGCGTGGTCTTGCCGCTGCCGGAGAAGCCGGCGAAGCCGAACACGGGTGTGTCTTGCATGACCGGATGTTAGCAGGGCCTATACTGTACAAAATGACAGTACCCGACTATGCCGAGCTGGTCTGCACCTCGGCCTTCAGTTTTCTGCGCGGCAGCGCGCAGCCAGCCGATCTGGTGCGGCGAGCGCATGAGCTTGGCTACACCGCGCTCGCGCTCACCGACCTCTGCTCGGTCGGTGGCATGGTGCGCGCCTGGCAGGCGTCACGCGAGACCGGCTTGCATCTCATCATCGGAGCGCGCTTTGCGCTGGCCGACGACCTGCACCTGGTGCTGCTGGCGCAGGACCGCCTCGGCTACGCCTCGCTGTGCCGGCTCATCAGCCGGGTGCGCATGGCCGGCGACAAGCAGAGCCATGATTTGGCCTGGGCCGATCTGGATAGCGGTGCGCCAGGTTGTCTGGCGATCGTGTTTGCCGACACGCCAGTGCTGGGCGAGGCCGCCGCGCCGCTGATGGCGCGCATGTCCGGTCGTGCCTGGCTCGGCGTGCGCCGCCTGCTCTGGGCCGATGAAGCCGACTGGCTGGCGCAGTGGGATGCGCTGGGCGAGCGGCTGGGCATGCCGCGCGTGGCGATCGGCGACGTGGCCATGCTCGAGCGCCGCGACAAGCCGCTGCACGATACGCTCACCGCCATCCGCATCGGTTGTCGGGTCGACGAGGCCGGCTTCGCGCTCGACCCCAACGCCGAACGCCACCTGCGCCGTCGCGAGCGTCTGGCCGGCCTGTTCCCGCCGGCGTGGTTGGCGGAGAGTGTGCGCATCGCCGGGCTGTGCCGCTTCGACCCGGGCAGCTTGCGCTACGAGTATCCGGAAGAACTGGTGCCGGCAGGGCTGACTGCGGACGGGCATCTGCGCGCGCTGACCGAGGCGGGTTTTGCCGAGCGTTTCGGCGTGTCTTTGGTCGTGTCCGGCCCCGTCTTGGCCGGCGTCTTGTCGGCAAACGTCACGGAGACGGATGCGCATGCGGATAAAAGTCCCACGCCCGGTGGGTCATCTCCAAGTGTCCCGCCAGCTTCCGGGGCCATCGACGCCGTCCGCCAGCAGGTCGAGGCCGAACTGCGCCTCATCAGTGAGCTCGGCTACGCCCACTTCTTCCTCACCGTTGAGGACATCGTCCGCTTTGCGCGCAGCCGCGGCATCCTCTGCCAGGGCCGCGGCTCGGCCGCCAACTCGGCGGTCTGCTACTGCCTGGGCATCACCGCCGTCGACCCGGCGCGCGGCAACCTGCTGTTCGAGCGCTTCATCTCGCGCGAACGGGACGAGCCGCCCGACATCGACGTCGACTTCGAGCACCAGCGGCGCGACGAGGTCATCGCCTATATCTACGACAAATATGGCCGCGACCGCGCTGCACTGGCAGCGACAGTGATCCGCTACCGCCGCCGCAGTGCCCTGCGCGACGCCGGGCGCGCGCTCGGCATCGACGCCGCTGTGGTGGACCGCGTCTGCGCCGGGCTGGCGCGCTGGGACCACGACCTGGTGCCGCCGGAGGCGATCGCCGAGGCCGGGCTGGATGCACATCACCCGCGCGTCGGCCTCTGGCTGCGCATCGCCGCGCGCCTCATCGGCCTACCGCGCCACCTGTCGCAGCATGTGGGTGGCTTTGTCATCTCGCGCGGGCCGCTGCACGAGCTGGTGCCGGTGGAGAACGCGCGCATGCCGGGCCGCTCGGTGATCCAGTGGGACAAGGACGATCTCGAGGCGCTCGGCCTGCTCAAGGTCGACGTGCTGGCGCTGGGCATGCTCTCGGCGCTGCGGCGCGGGCTCGACCTGGTCCGCGCGCACCCCGACTGGCGCGGCCGCGAGCTGGCGCTGCACACCATCCCCGCCGAGGACGCGGCGACCTACGCCATGCTGCAGCGGGGTGAGAGTCTGGGCGTGTTCCAGGTCGAGTCGCGGGCGCAGATGAACATGCTGCCGCGCCTTAAGCCGGCGACCTTCTACGACCTCGTCATCGAGGTGGCGATCGTCCGTCCGGGGCCCATCCAGGGCGGCATGGTCCACCCCTACCTGCGCCGCAAGCAGGGGCTCGAGCCGGTCACCTACCCCTCGCCGGACGTGCAACACGTGCTCGAACGCACGCTCGGCGTGCCGATCTTTCAGGAGCAGGTGATGCAGCTGGCGATGGTCGCGGCTGGCTTTACCGCTGGCGAGGCCGACCAGTTGCGCCGGGCGATGGCGGCGTGGAAGGCGCGCGGCGGACTCGGCCACTTCGAGACGCGGCTCAAGGCCGGCATGGCCGAGCGCGGCTACGACCCGGATTTCGCCGACCGCCTGTTCGAGCAGATCAAGGGCTTTGGCAGCTACGGCTTCCCGGAGAGTCACGCTGCAAGTTTTGCGCTGCTGGTTTACGCCTCGGCCTGGCTCAAGTGCCACCATCCGGCGGCGTTCGCGGCGGCGCTGCTCGACAGCCAGCCGCTCGGCTTCTATAGCCCTGCGCAGATCGTCGATGCCGCTCGGCGGCAGGGCGTCACCGTGCTGCCGGTCGATGTGGCGGTGAGCGATACGCGCTGCAGCCTCGAGCCGCCTGATGCTGCGCAGCCAGCGCTGCGGCTCGGGCTCAACCGGGTGCAGGGGTTCACCGCGGATGCTGCCGCCCGACTGGTGGTCGCACGCGCAGCGGCGGCCTTCGCCAGTGTCGATGATCTTGCGCAACGCGCCGCGCTCGACCGCCGCGACCTTGGCGCCTTGGCCGCCGCCGGTGCGCTGGCTGGCCTCAGCCGCGACCGCCACCACGCGCGCTGGTTGGTGGCCGGCGTCGAGGCGCCTACAGCCCTGTTCGCGCCGCCCGGCGACCGCCAGGTACCGCTGCTGCCATCACCCACCGAAGGCAGCGAGATCGTTGCCAGTTACCAGCACACCGGCGTCAACCTCGGCCGCCACCCGCTCGCCCTGCTGCGCCCTGGCCTGCGCCGCGGCCGCTGGGGCACCGCCGCCGATCTCTTGCATGCGCGTCCGGGCGCGGTCTGCCGCGTGGCTGGGCTGGTCACCTGCCGGCAGCGGCCGGGCACCGCCAGCGGTATCATCTTCGTCACGCTCGAGGACGAGACCGGTACTGCCAACGTCATCGTCCGCGCCAGCACCGCCGAGCAGCAACGCGCGCCGCTGTTGTATGCACGGCTGCTGGGTGTGACCGGCACCGTCGAGCGTGCCGGGCCGCTGGTGCACGTGCTCGCCGGCCGCCTCACCGACCTTAGCGCGCGGCTTGGCAGCCTAGTGGTTGCCTCGCGCGACTTTCACTAGAGCGGTACGGGGCGGCAGCTGCGGACAGTGGGTTAGAATGGGCACTCACCCAGCTGGAGACACGCCGATGTCCGACGACACCCTCGTCGAGATCCGCGATCTTGAATTCGCCTACGGCCCGCGCAGCATCCTCAAGGGCATCGACATGCACATGCGGCGTGGCCAGGTCGTGGCCATGATGGGCGGCTCGGGTTGCGGCAAGACCACCCTGCTCAAGCTGATCAGCGGTAGCCTGCAGCCGACTGCCGGCAGCGTGCAGGTCAACGGCGAGGCCGTACACGAGATGGACACCGATACGCTGGCGCGGCACCGCCGCAAGCTCGGTGTGTTGTTTCAGTTTGGCGCCCTGTTCACCGACTTGTCGGTCTTCGACAACGTTGCCTTTCCGCTGCGAGAGCACACCGATCTGCCGGAAGAGCTGATCCGTGACCTGGTCCTGCTCAAACTGCAGTCTGTTGGACTGCGTGGTGCACATACCCTGATGCCCCACCAGTGCTCGGGAGGCATGGCGCGGCGCGTGGCGCTCGCCCGGGCGATCGCGCTCGACCCCGCGCTCGTGCTCTTCGACGAGCCATTCACGGGGCTCGACCCGATCTCGCTGGCGGTCACCGGCAACCTGATCCGGCGACTCACCGACACCCTTGGTCTGACCTCGATCATCGTCACCCACGACGTCGCCGAGTCGCTGAAGATCGTCGACTACGTCTACTTCATTTCCGAGGGGCGCATCGCCGCGCACGGCACTCCCAACGAGGTGCGCAACACCACCGACGCCTTCGTTCACCAGTTCATCTTTGGTGAAGGGGACGGCCCGATGCCATTCCATTACCCGTCGCGCTCCATCGAGGAAGATTTTGGCATTGGCGCTCGCCATGTCGGGGGTAAGGCACGCCATGTTTGACGCGCTCCTCGCAGGATTGCGACACATCGGCCGTTCGGTCATCGATGGCAGCTGGCGGCTGGGTTACGCCACCCGCTTTCTGTGGCTGGTATTGATCCGCTCGGGGCTAAGCTTCTCGCGCTTTGGGCTGGTCATTCGCAAGGTCTATTTCAGTGGCGTGCTGTCGCTGATCATCATCCTGGTATCGGGCTTGTTCGTCGGCATGGTGCTGGGTCTGCAGGGCTACGAGACGCTGGTGCGCTATGGCTCGGCCGAGGCTCTGGGTACGCTGGTGGCACTGTCGCTGGTGCGCGAACTGGGTCCGGTGGTGTCGGCGCTGCTGTTCGCCAGCCGCGCCGGCAGCGCCATCACCGCCGAGATCGGCCTGATGAAGGCCACTGAGCAGCTCTCCGCCATGGAGGTGATGGCGGTCGACCCGCTGGCGCGGGTGGTCGGACCTCACTTCTGGGGCGCGGCGATCTCGCTGCCGCTGCTGGCCGCGATGTTCTCGGCAGTCGGCGTGTTCGGCGGCTACCTGATCGGCGTCGTGCTGATCGGCGTCGATGCCGGCGCCTTCTGGTCGCAGATGCAGGCTGCGGTAGACTTCCGTCACGACATCCTCAACGGGGTCATCAAGAGCGTGGTGTTTGGCTTTGCGGTGGCGGCGATCGCCACTTTCGAGGGCTACGACGCGCCGCCCACCGCCGAAGGTGTCAGTGGCGCGACGACCCGCACGGTGGTGACCTCGGCGCTGGCCATTTTGGCGCTGGACTTCGTGCTCACCTCTTTTATGTTCACCGGACAATAGACCAGCGAGACCCCTATGAACCGAACCATCATGGACCTTTGGGTGGGCATCTTCGTCGTGGCTGGCCTGGCGGCCATCCTCGTGCTGGCCCTGCGCGTCGGCAACGCCAGCTCGACCTTCGACGTCTCCGACACCTACACCATCTACGGCGACTTCGAGAACATCGGCGGCCTGAAGGTGCGCGCACCGGTGAAGAGCGCCGGCGTGGTCGTCGGCCGCGTGGCGAGCATCCGTCTGAATGCCGAGACCTACAAGGCGCGAGTGACGCTTGCGGTCGACCGTCGCTACGAGTTCCCGACCGACACCTCGGCGTCGATCCTCACCGCCGGTCTCTTGGGCGAGCAGTACATCGGCCTCGAGAGCGGCGCCGATGAGGAGAACCTTCGCAACGGTTCGGTACTCCGAATCACACAGTCGGCGATCGTGCTCGAGAAGCTGATCAGCCAGTTCTTGTACAACAAGGCCGCTGAGGGTTCGATCGAATGAGCCGGAGTTTCAGTCGATTCATGGTCGCTGCCGCGTTTTTCACTGGTCAAGTGCCTGTCGTACGCGCCCGGCGCATCGATCAACAGCAGATATAAGGCAGGGGGGGACGATGGGTGTAGTGCAGTCGATCGCGGCGACAGCCGCCTTGTTTGTGGCGTTGTTGGCGCCCGCATTCGCGGCAGAGGCGCCGCACGTTGTCGCCAAGCGCGTCAGCGAGGACGTCGTGACGGTCATCAAGGCCGATCCGACCTTGGCAAAAGACCGCGAGCGTTCGCTGCAGCTGGTCGAAACCAAGATCCTGCCGTATTTCGACTTTGCTTCGATGACTCGGCTGGCGGTCGGTCGCCCGTGGCGCGAAGCTTCGCCGGCACAACAAGAGCAACTGACGCGCGAGTTTCGTACCCTGTTGGTGCGCACCTACGTTGCTTCGCTCGATGTACTGCGCGAGGCCGAGATCGAGTTTCGACCGGCGGTCCTGCAGGGCGACGGCAAGCGCGCTATCGTGAAGGCGTTGGTCAAGCGTCCGGGCATGCAGCCCCTGAGCATGGAGATGGCCGTTGAGCGGCAGGGTGAGACTTGGCGTGTCTACGACGTTGCCTTCGAAAGTCTGAGTCTGGTGACCAACTACCGTACCGAGTTCGGCACCACCATTCAGCGCGAGGGCATCGACGGGCTAATCCGCGTGCTCGCCTCGCGCAACGCTCAAGGCTCGCAAAACACCGCCCGCCAGTGACAGTCGCCCGGGTCATCATCGACGATGCGCTGACCGTCGACGAGGCGGCGGCGGCTCTGGTCGCCGCCCGCGCCGCGATCGACGCCGGCTGTCACCGCATCGATCTGGGCGGGCTCAAGACTGTCGATTCGGCCGCAGTTGCCACTCTGATCGCCATTCAGCGCTATGCCTCGAGCCGTGGTGTCCACGTTGAGTTTGTCGACGTGCCCGAAGCGCTGGTCGGCTTGGCACATCTCTACGAGGTTGACACCCTGCTGGGTGTGCAGGGGCGATGACCCCGGCGATCGAACTCGTCGGCCTGACCAAGGCTTACGGCGCTCTGCAAGCTCTTGATTGCATCGACCTGCGCGTCGAGCCGGGCGAGTTCTTCGCCCTTCTCGGCCCCAATGGCGCTGGCAAGACCACCTTGATCAGTATTCTGGCCGGTCTGGTACGGCCGACTTCCGGCCAAGCGCGGGTGATGGGCGTCGACGTCGTGCACGATGGCCCGACGGCCCGACGGCAGCTTGGCGTAGTGCCGCAGGAGCTGGTCTTCGACCCCTTCTTCACCGTGCGCGAGACGCTACGGATCCAGTCTGGCTATTTCGGCCTGAGTGACAACGATCCCTGGATCGATGAATTGCTCGCCGCGCTTGAGCTCACCGACAAGGCCGACACGAATATGCGGCGCCTGTCTGGTGGCATGAAGCGGCGCGTGCTGGTCGGGCAGGCGTTGGTGCACCGGCCGCCGGTGATCATCCTCGACGAGCCGACCGCTGGCGTCGATGTGGCGCTGCGCCAGGGCCTGTGGGCACTGATGCGCCGCCTGAATGCCGAGGGTCACACCATCGTTTTGACCACCCATTATCTGGAGGAGGCCGAAGAGTTGTGCGGCCGGGTGGCCATGCTCAACCGCGGCCGACTGGTCGCTCTTGCCCCCACCGCCGAACTCTTAGCCACCCATACCGAGCGCCGGGTGATGCTGCGTTTGACTCATCCGGAGCGCATGTCGGCGGCCTTGGCCTCGCGCCTGCAAGTCGCCGATGGCGGTTTTCAGGCGCAATTGCCCGATCCGGCGGCGCTCGAGCAGCTGTTGGCCGAGCTGCGTCAGGCGGGTGCTGGTGTTGAAGACGTCGAGCTACGACGTGCTGATCTCGAGACAGTGTTTTTGCGCCTGACGCGGGCAGCCTAGCCGGGCCTGCGCGTCAGCGGCCGTGACGAGTATGCTTGCCCCATCATGAGCGGGACCCTGTTCATCATCTCGGCCCCGTCGGGTGCCGGCAAGACCACCCTGGTGCGGGCGTTGCTCGCAGCCGACTCGCGCGTCGGCTATTCGGTGTCGTGCACCACACGCCCCCCTCGCGCTGGCGAACGCCCCGGCATCGACTATCACTTTGTCAGCGAGACCGAGTTCCGCAAGCGCATTGCTGCTGGTGACTTCCTCGAGTACGCCGAGGTGCATGGGCATTTTTATGGCACGCCGCGGGGCTGGATCGATGACGAACTGGCGGCCGACCGCGACGTCATCCTCGATATCGATACCCAGGGTGCCCTGCAGGTTCGGCGCCTGATGCCGGCGGCGGTCGGCGTGTTCATCTTGCCGCCTTCGCAGCAAGTGCTCGAGACACGCTTGCGGGCCCGCCAGACCGACAGTGAGGCTGTCATCGGCCGGCGGCTGGCTGCCGCGCGCAATGAGATCGCGCGCTGCACCGACTACGATTACGCTATCATCAATGCCGATTTGGATCAGGCGATTGCCGACCTGGTATCGCTGGTCCGGGCCTGCCGACTGCGCATGCAGCGTCAGTCTGGCCGCCTAGCCGCGCTGCTGGCCGAGTTCGACTAGGTCCATTTGTTCCCCCGTCGCCCCTGCGCGCGCCTTACACCGGAGTCCCCATGGCCCGTATCACTGTCGATGATTGTTTGTTTGCCATACCCAACCGCTTCGAGCTGACGCTGGTCGCTACCCAGCGCGCGCGGCAGCTAGCTAACGGCGCCGATTCGCAGCTGCCGCCAAGCCGCGACAAGTTCACCGTGCTAGCGCTGCGCGAGATCGCCAGCGGATTGGTCGGCAAAGAGATCCTGAACCGCAACGACCCGCTGTAAGCAGGTCGTAGAGCGGAACCGGGGCCGCCGTGGGGCGGCCCTTGTCTTTTCGGCACCGTGTTTGCAGCGCCGGACGCGCGGAGTATGCTGAAGGCGCCTTGATCGACAGCCCCAGGTTCCCGCGTTCCGATGAGTGCCTTCGTTAAAGCCGAGCGCCGCGCTCCCGAGCCGCAGGACACCGATCCGCAGCTGCTGTTCGAGGCCTTCGTCGAGCGCGCCTTGGGGCACCTGAAGGCAGCAGACATCGCCTTGGTGCGTAAAGCCTTCGACTGCGCCAACGCAGCGCACTTGGGTCAGTATCGGGCCAGTGGAGAGCCCTACATCACCCATCCGCTGGCTGTCGCCGAACTGCTCACGCAGTGGCATCTCGACGCCCACGCGCTGTCGGCAGCCTTGTTGCACGACGTGGTCGAGGATACGGGGGTGAGCGCCGCCGAGGTCGCCGAGCGCTTTGGTAGCAAGGTCGCTGATCTGGTGGATGGTGTATCCAAGCTCGACAAGATGCAGTTTGCCTCGCTGGAAGAGGCGCAGGCCGAGAATTTCCGCAAGATGCTGCTGGCGATGTCGCGCGATGTGCGGGTCATCCTGATCAAGCTCGCCGATCGCCTGCACAACATGCGCACGCTGGGCGCGGTGAAACCTGAAAAAGCTCGGCGGATCGCCACCGAGACGCTCGAGATCTACGCGCCGATTGCGCGGCGCTTGGGGCTGGCCGAGCTGATGGACGAGCTCGAGGACTTGGCCTTTCGCCACCGCTACCCCGACCGGCATCGGGTGCTCGAGGCTGAACTGTCGAAGATGCGTGGTCACCGCCGCGAGGTGCTCAGCAGGCTTGCCGATACAGTGCGTGGACGACTATCCGAGTTCGGTGTGACTGCCGAGGTCTATGGCCGCGAGAAGACCCTGTACAGCATCTACCGCAAGATGGCTGGCAAGCATCTGTCGTTTGCGCAGGTGATGGACATCTACGGCTTGCGCGTCATCGTGCCGATGCTGCGCGACTGTTACCTGGCGCTCGGTGCTTTGCATACTCTCTACAAACCGATTCCCGGCAAGTTCAAAGATTACATCGCTATCCCCAAGGCCAACGGGTATCAGTCGCTGCACACGACTTTGTTCGGTCCTTTCGGTGGGCCGGTGGAGTTTCAGATCCGTACCGAGGAGATGCACCGCTACGCCGAGACCGGGGTTGCTTCGCATTGGCTATACCGCAAGCCAGAGGCGACATTGTCCGAGATCCAGCTGTCGACGACCAACTGGCTGCAGAACCTCATCGAGACCCAGGCCGAGAGCGACGATGCCGGCGAATTCCTCGAGCAACTGAAGGTCGACCTCTATCCTGGCGAGGTTTACGTATTTACGCCTCAGGGCAAGATCCTGGCGCTACCGCGTGGTGCCACTGCTGTCGATTTCGCCTATGCCGTACACACCGATATTGGCGACCGTTGCATTGCAGCTCGCGTGAACGACGAACTGGCGCCGCTGCGCACCGAGCTGCAAAACGGCGACCGCGTCGAGATCGTCACCGCGGCGACCGCCCGGCCAAATCCGCGTTGGCTGGGGTTTGTCGTCACTGGCAAGGCGCGTCAGCAGATCCGCCACTTCTTGCGCACCCTACAGCGTGACGAGTCGGTGCTGTTGGGCGAGCGCTTGCTCGACCAGGCTCTCCACGCGTTCCGGCACAGTGTGGCTGATGTCGGCGGGTCGCAGTGGCAGCGCATCGCTCAGCAGTTCCACTTGAGTGGCCGGGACGAATTGCTAGCGGAGGTCGGCAGTGGCAAGCGGCAGGCGTTGGAGGTCGCGCGCTTCCTGTTGCGCATCGAGGACGACCATACGCCGTTGGCGCTCGAGGCGATCACTGTACAAGGCCGCAGCGGCGGTGCTATCGAATACGCGAGCTGCTGTCAGCCGGTACCGGGCGATCCGATCATCGGCCTGATCGACCGCGGCCGTGGCTTGGTCATCCACACTCACGACTGCCCGAATGTGCGGCGAAAGCGACGCCGTACCGATGCCGCCCGCTGGGTCGACGTCGAGTGGGATGCCGATATGAAAGGCTGGTTCGATGTCACCATCAAGGTCGTCACTGCCCACAAGCCGGGCACTCTGGCGACGCTGGCGCGGGCGATTGCCGAGGCCGATTCGAACATCAGCGGGGTGGTCGTTGACCCGGCTGACCAGGGCAGCGCTTACACCACCATCCGTTTCAATATCGAGGTTGCGCACCGCGTGCAGCTGGCAGCTGTGATGCGCAATCTGCGCAAGCTGCCAGAGGTCGTGCGCCTGGCGAGGGTGCGTAATAGCAAGGCCGTCGACCGACCGGACCTCGCCGCCCGGCGTCGCTGAGCGCCCAGGCTACTCGTCAGCTGTGATAGGTCGCGCTGTCGCGGGTCTCGCGCAGGGCGAACATGCCGACCACCAGCGTCAGCACGGCGATGGCGATCGGGTACCACAGGCCGTTGTAGATGTTGCCCGTGGCGGCCACGATGGCAAAGCTGGTCGCCGGCAAGAAGCCCCCGAACCAGCCGTTACCGATGTGATAGGGCAGGCTCATCGAGGTGTAGCGGATGCGCGTCGGGAACAGTTCGACCAGCAGTGCGGCGATCGGACCGTACACCATGGTCACGTAGAACACCATGATGAACAGGATGCCGACGATCATCGGCTTGTTCACCTGCGCCGGGTCGGCGCGCTCCGGGTAGCCGGCGTCGGCCAGGGCGGTGCGCATCTCGGACTGGAAGCGTTGTTTCTGCTCGGCCGCATCGGCGGCAGTGGCGTCGTAGGCGGGCACGCTCACGGCGCCGACCATCACCTGCGCGGTGCTCCCCGGCGGTAGCGCATCGTTGTTGTAGTTGATCCCCCCGCGGGCAAGGAACTCCTTGGCCACATCGCAGCTGCTAGTGAACTTGGCAGTGCCGGTCGGATTGAACTGCAAGGAACACTCGGCTGGGTCGGCCTGCACGGTGACCGGTGCGCTGGCATGCGCCGCGGCCAGCGCCGGGTTGGCCGCGTGCATCAGCGCCTTGAACAGGGGGAAGTAGGTCAGCGCGGCGATCAGGCAGCCGGCCATGATGATCGGTTTGCGGCCGATGCGGTCGGACAACCAGCCGAACACGACGAAGAAGGGTGTTGCCAGGACGAGCGCGGTGGCGACCAGGATATTGGCGGTGGCGCCGTCGAGCCCAGCCATCTTCTCGAGAAAGAACAGCGCATAGAACTGACCGGTGTACCAGACTACGCCTTGACCAGCGGCGGCGCCGAACAGTGCGATCAGCACGATCTTCAGGTTGCGCCACTGGCCGAAGGACTCGGCGATGGGGTTCTTCGAGCCGCGGCCCTCAGCCTGCATGCGCTGGAACACCGGCGATTCGTTCAGTTGCAGGCGGATCCACAGCGAGATGCCCAGCAACACGATCGACACCAGGTAGGGCACGCGCCAGCCCCAGTCCTTGAAGGCGTCTTCGCCAAGCAGGGTGCGGGTGCCAAGGATCACCAGCAGTGCCAGCATCAGCCCGCCGGTGGCGGTGGTCTGGATCCAGCTGGTGAAGAACCCGCGCCGGCCGTCGGGCGCGTGCTCGGCAACGTAGGTCGCGGCCCCGCCGTATTCGCCGCCAAGTGCCAGGCCCTGCAGCAGCCGCAGGGTGATGAGGATGATCGGCGCGGCGATGCCGATGGTCTCGTAGTTGGGCAGCACGCCGACCAGGAAGGTCGACGCGCCCATCAGCAGGATGGTCACCAGGAAGGTGTATTTACGGCCGACCAGGTCGCCGATGCGCCCAAACACCAGCGCGCCAAGCGGCCGTACCGCAAAACCGGCGGCGAACGCGAGCAGCGTGAAGATGGTGCGGGTGGACGGATCGAGGGCGCTGAAGAACTGGTCGCCGATGATGATCGCCATCACCCCGAACAGGTAGAAGTCGTACCACTCGAACACGGTGCCCAGCGAAGAGGCGACCACCACCTTCTTCTCTTCGCGCGTCATCGGACGTCCTTGCGTCATCGTCTCCCCCCAATGGTTCTATTCGGCCACAGGTTTGCTGCGCCGTTTGGTCACGTCGCGCGGGCGCTTTTTCTTCTGTAGCGCAGTCGTATGCATCCCGATGTCCTGGGTAAAGCCTTGGTTGACTGCGAGCCGAGCCCCGCGCCAGCCTTAGACGTTAAACAGGAAATTCATCACGTCGCCGTCTTTCACTACGTATTCTTTGCCTTCGGCGCGCATCTTCCCGGCTTCTTTCGCGCCGTGTTCGCCGCCGTGCGCCACGAAATCGTCAAAGCCGATGGTCTGCGCGCGGATGAACCCTTTCTCGAAGTCGGTGTGGATGACGCCAGCCGCCTGCGGTGCGGTATCGCCCTTGTGGATGGTCCAGGCGCGCACTTCTTTCACCCCGGCTGTGAAATAAGTCTGGAGGCCGAGCAGGTCGTAGCCGGCGCGGATCAGCCGGTCGAGGCCCGGTTCTTCGAGGCCGAGGTCGCTCAGGAAGGCCAGTTTGTCGTCGTCGGACATGTCGGCCAGATCGGCCTCGAGCTTGGCGCACAGGGCCACCACCGGCGCGTTCTCTTTCGCGGCGTGCGCGCGCAGGCGGTCGAGGAAGGGATTGTTCTCAAAGCCATTTTCGTCGACATTGCCCACATACATCGCCGGCTTGATGGTGAGCAGGCACAGCGGCTTGACCAGCGTCTTCTCGTCGTCGGAGAGCGCCAGCGTGCGTGCCGGGCGGCCCTCGTTCAGATGCGGCACCAGCTTCTCGAGCACGGCGACCAGCTTGATCGCGTCCTTGTCGCCGCTCTTGGCCTTCTTGCCATCCCGGGCGATGGCTTTCTCGACGCTGGCGAGGTCCGCCAAGGCCAACTCAGTCACGATGGTCTCGATATCGGCGATCGGGTCGACGCGGCCGTTCACATGCACCACGTTGGCATCCTCGAAGCAGCGCACCACGTTCACGATGGCATCGGTCTCGCGGATGTTGGCGAGGAACTGGTTGCCCAGGCCCTCACCCTTGCTGGCGCCTGCCACCAGACCGGCGATGTCGACGAACTCGACGATGGCCGGCTGGATCTTCTGCGGCTTGACGATCTCGGCCAACTTGGCCAACCGCGGGTCCGGCACCTCGACGATGCCGACATTCGGCTCGATGGTGCAGAACGGGTAGTTCTCGGCGGCAATGCCGGCCTTGGTGAGCGCGTTGAAGAGGGTCGACTTGCCGACGTTGGGCAGGCCGACAATGCCGCATTTGAGGCTCATGGGATGTCCTTGTTGGTGTGCAGTTGCATCATGGCGCGTTCGAAGTCGCCGCGGGCGATCTGTGGCCACACATCGAGCGCCCGGCGCATGGCGAGTTCGATGTTGTCCTCTTCGGCGCAGCTCGGGCGGTCGAGCACGAAACCGGTGACCTTGTCGCGGTCGCCGGGGTGGCCGATGCCCAGGCGCAGACGCCAGTAGTCCCTGCCGATCTGTGCGTCGATGTCCTTGAGTCCGTTGTGTCCGCCGTGGCCGCCGCCCTGCTTGAGGCGTACGGTGCCGGGCGGCAGGTCGAGTTCGTCATGCACCACCAGCACCTCGGCCGGCGAGATCTTGTAGAAGCGCGCCAGCGACCCGACCGCCTGGCCACTGCGGTTCATGAAGGTGTCGGGCTTGAGCAGCCATAGATCGCCCTCCGGCCCTCGCACCTTGGCGACCTGGCCCGAGAACTTGCCCTCGGTAGCCCAGCGCCCGCCAAGTTCGGATGCCAGCTGGTCGACCCACCAGAAGCCGGCGTTGTGGCGTGTGGCGGCGTACTGCTGACCAGGGTTACCCAGGCCGGCGACGAGGCGGATCGGGGTGGTGACGGTCATGGCGCGTGGCTCACGAAACGGTGGCAGCAAACAAAAAGCCCGTCACCGACGGGCTTTCTGTCGGGCGAACCCGCGTGTTTACTCCGCGGCCGGGGCTTCGCCAGCTTCGGCTGCGCCCTCGTCATCGGCACTGCCACCACCGCGCGGGGCCATGCAGAGCGCGATCACGGCATTGTCACCATGACGCAGGGCCACGCTCTCGACGCCATCCGGCAGTGCGAGATCGGCAATGTGCACCGACTGCCCGGCGCTCAGGCCGCTCAGGTCAACCGCGATGAATTCCGGCAGCTTTTCCGGCAAGCAAGCGATGTCGAGTTCGAGTACGACGTGGCTGATCTTGCCGCCTTGCAGCTTGACACCCGGAGCGACCTCTTCACCGCTGAAGTGCAGCGGGACCTTCATGTGGATCTTTTCGCCCTTGGCGACGCGCTGGAAGTCGATATGTTGTACCTGCTGCTTGAACGGGTGCATCTGGTAGTCACGCAAGAGCACGGGCTCTTTTTTGCCGTCGAGCGACATGGTGAGTACGGACGCGTGGAAGGCCTCTTCCTGGAGCGCGTAGTACAGCGCGTTGTGGTCGAGCTCGATAGCGACTGCGTCCTTGTGGGCACCGTAGACGATCCCCGGGACACGGCCCGAACGGCGCAGGCGGCGGCTCGCTCCGGTGCCCTGCGTCGTGCGGTTGTAGGCGATGAATTCAATAGTCATTTAAGTCTCCGTTGGCTTACAAACCCGGCCGCGACCAGCCGGGGAGGGGTGCCCTTGCGGGCGGTTCAGTCGGCTACGAACAGTGAGCTGACAGAATCTTCGTTGCTGATGCGGCGGATCGTCTCGGCCAGCAGGTCGGCACATGAGAGCTGCAGAATGCGATCGCAAGCGAGCGCCGCGCTGCTCAGCGGAATGGTGTCGGTCACCACCAACTGGTCGAGGTGCGACCGGCTGATGCGCTCGATCGCCGGGCCCGACAGCACCGGGTGGGTGGCATAAGCGAACACTTTGGCGGCGCCGCGCTCTTTCAGGGCGGCAGCGGCCTGACACAGGGTGTTCGCGGTATCGACCATGTCGTCCATGATCACGCAGGCACGACCTTCGATATCACCGATGATGTGCATGACCTCGGCGACATTCGGCGCCGGGCGGCGTTTGTCGATGATCGCCAGATCGCAGTGCAGCTGCTTGGCGATGGCGCGAGCGCGAACCACACCGCCCACGTCGGGCGACACGACGATCAGGTCTTTGTGCTTTTGCTGGCGCAGATGGCCGAGAAGTACTGGTGTGGCGTAGATGTTGTCGACCGGGATGTCGAAGAAGCCCTGGATCTGGTCGGAGTGCAGGTCCATGGTGAGCACGCGGTCGACGCCGGCACTCGACAGCATGTTGGCGACGAGGCGGGCCGAGATGGCGACGCGGGCTGAACGCGGGCGACGGTCCTGGCGGGCATAACCGAAGTAGGGGATCGCTGCGGTGATGCGGCCGGCCGAGGCGCGTCGCAGCGCGTCGACCATGATCATCAGCTCCATCAGGTTGTCGTTGGTCGGCGCGCAGGTCGACTGCAGCACGAAGACATCCTTGCCGCGGACGTTCTCGAGCAGTTCGACCATCACCTCGCCGTCGGAGAAGCGGCCGACGTTGACCCTGCCAAGCGAGATACCCAGGTTCTTGGCCACGGCGGCGGCGAGCACCGGGTTGGCATTGCCGGCAAACACCATCAAGGTCTCGAGTGCCACGCCGCTGTCTCCGCCGGGTCTCTGCCCGATTCTGCTCAGTTGAATTTGGCTGGGGAGGTAGGGATCGAACCTACGAATGCCGGAATCAAAATCCGGTGCCTTACCACTTGGCGACTCCCCAGTGACTTGTCGGGCTATGAGGCCCAGTCGAACAGGGGATGAAGGTCCAACCCCTGGGCGACGAATCCCTGGCGACGCGGTTGTGCCAGCTGCAGCACGCGTTGCGCGTCGTCGGCGCTAGCGAACGCGGCAAAGACGCTACTGCCCGATCCGGACATGCGCGCCTCGCCGTGCTGCGAGAGCCATTCGAGGTGCTCCGCGATGGTCGGTTCCATGACCTTGGCCACGGGCTCGAGATCGTTGCCGGAGAGGCCCTCGAAAAAGGCGCGTATTGTGATGGGGGCGTGGTTGCGTGTCAATTGCGCAGCGCCAAACACGGTGGCCGTCGCGACCCCGCGCGGGGGCGTCAGAACCAGATAGTGGGCAGGCGGAAGTTCGACCGCCTGTAGCGCCTCGCCGACCCCCTCGGCCCAGGCGTTCTGCCCAAACACGAATACCGGCACGTCGGCGCCCAGCTGTAGGCCAAGATCTTGAAGGCGTTGGCGCGACCAGCCCAGCCGCCAAAGATGGTTTAGGCCGAGCAGAACGCTGGCCGCGTCCGAGCTGCCCCCACCGAGGCCACCACCGGCCGGTACACGTTTGTCAACGGCGATGTCGACACCCTGTTTGCACCCGCTAGCGGCCTGCAGAAGGCGCGCCGCGCGCACAGTGATGTCGGCATCGGTCGGGATGCCGGGCAGGTCGCAGCTACGTGTGATCGCGCCGTCGTCGCGGAGGGTCAGGTGGACCGTGTCGCCAAAGTCGAGCAAACGGAACAGGGTCTGCAGCGTGTGGTAGCCATCGGGACGGCGGCCGGTGACGTGCAGGAACAGGTTCAGTTTGGCCGGAGCCGGCAAGCTGACTCGAGTGCCTGCTGGCAAGGCCGTCTCGGCGCCTGGCGGTGCCAGTGGCGGCATCGCAGTCACGGGCCCTCCAGCCAACGGTCGATCAGCAGGCGAACCCGCATCGGTGGCGATTCCGCATCGATACTCAGGGGTCGCCCCAGCGCGTCGCGTGTACCGAAGCGCACATTCCAGCCTGACTGTTGAAACCCGTCGCCATCGGCGGCGCTGGTTGCCAGAGGGCCCGGCGCGCTATGGCCAGTGACCCACCAGGGCAGCTCGTCGAGCGGCAGGCGCCAGCCGAGCCCGCGCCGTGCCAAGGTGGCAAGGTCGGTGGCCTGATAGCGCCGACCGTCGCTGGTCGTCAGCCGGGCGCCGTCGGCATCCGTCTCGATCAGCGCAAGCGTTTGGCCAATAGGGGTCGTCAGCAGCAGTCGACCATTGCCTGCTTGCGACCAGCGCACCTGCGCGCTGAGCTGACGTTCGCCATCGCTTGCGACCAGGCGACCGGTGATCGCGAACGGCGGTGCTGAAGGCACCACCTGCACCGGCGCCGATGCGCATCCAGCCAGCGCCAGACACATCATCAGCGCCGCGGGTTTCAGGGGAACAGGCGCGCCCAGGTGGCGAGCAACGTGGCGTTGTCAGGGTGGCGCTTGAGGCCGCCTTGCAGCAGTTCGCGCGCCTCGTCAGTGTTGCCGCGGCGCGCCAGCACCTCGCCCAGGTGAGCGATGATTTCAGGGTCTGGACGCTGCGCCAGTGCCCGCCGCAGCGTCTTCTCGGCCTCCTCCAGCTCGCCTAGGCGGTACTGCACCCAGCCGAGGCTGTCGATGATGTAAGCATCATTCGGGGCCAGCTCGAGAGCCTGTTCGATGTAGCCTTTGGCCTCGAGCAAGCGTACCCCGCGGTCGGCCAGACTGTAGCCCAGGGCGTTGTACGCATGGGCGTGGTCGGGCTGAAGCTCGAGCACGCGCCGCAGGCTGGTCTCGACGATGTCGATGCGGTCGAGACGTTCGGCGGCCATGGCGTGGTCATACCAGATGTCAGCGATGCCAGCGTAGTCGCGGGTGGCCTGATCGAGCAGGTCAAACACGGCTTGTTCATCTCCGGCATCACGCAGCAACTGCGATTCCGCCAGAATCATCTGCACCTCTTCGAGCGGAGTCGAAGCCCGTACCGAGCGGATCAGTGCACGCGCCGCATCGATACCGTCGCGTTTGAGCACGATGCGGCCAGCACCGATGCGGGCTGGCATGAACGAAGGGCCGGGTTGCACGCTGTCGAACCAGCGCAGAGCTTCAACGTCGTTGCCGCGCATGGCCTCGATCTGGCCGATCAGCAGGCGCACGCCATCCTGTTCGGCGTAGTTGGTGTCGAGCGCGCGTTGCAAGTAGGTCAGCGCCGTGGTCTGGTCACCGGCATCGTTGGCCAATGCACCTACAGTGACGTTGAGTTCCCCATCATCGGGGAACTGGGCGGCAAGGCGCTTGAACTCGGCCAGCGCTTTCGGGTACTGGCCTTCACCGATCAGCGCGCGGGCGTAGGCCAAGCCGACTCCGCGCGCCTTGGGCAAGCGCTTGCGTGCATCAGCGAGCAACTGCAATGCGGCGGCCCCATCGCTGCTGGACAGTAGCTGCGCCGACAACAGGATGGCGGGCTCCCAGTCAGGACGCAGTTCGACGGCGCGACGGGCATGACTCAGCGCGACCGGGATCTCCCCCGCGTTGAGGGCAAGCTGAGCGAGCATCATGTGGGTTTCGGGCAGTTGCTGGTATGGCGTGCTGACACGCTCGGCCAGTTGCCAAACCGCTTGCCGCTCGTTGTTACGCGCCAGCATCGCCCCCAGCTGCAGGAGGGCCTGACCGGGGTTGGTGCCGGAGCGAGCGAGAACCCGTGCGATGATGGGTTCGGCGGCTTCCAGGTCGCCCGAACTGATCAGCATCGACACGTGGGTCTGCGGCGCTTGCTCGTCGCCTGGATCGGCCTCCATCCAGATTCGGCTAGCCTCCAGGGCGAGGTCGCCGTTTTGGGCGAACACGGCTGCTTCGGTGGCGCGCCGGGCGATGCGAGGGTCGCGGGTGCTGCGTGTCAGGTCGGCGTAAGCCTCGGCGGCCAGACGCATCTCGCCCCGCTGGCCGGCGACCTCAGCCACCAGCAGCTTGAACAGGATGTCGCGTGTCAACTCGACGTCGGGCAGCTGGCGCGTTGGTGTTGCCGCTTCGGCCGAGGGCTCGGCGGGAAGCGCATCCGAAGCCGAAGTTTGAACGGCCCCTGGCGCGGCTTGGGCAGCGCCGCCTTGCATGGCTGCGGGACCCGCGCAAGCGGCCCCTAGGCTGGCGATGAGCAGCAGTGCGGCGAGCCGGCAAGGGCGGTCGCGGAAGGGGGGGTCGCAGGGCATGGCAGCGCGCTCAGGTTCGGGCGCCATGTGACCGGCGCGTGCAGGGATTGGTTCGCCAGATTGTAATCACCCGGGCAAGGTTGGCGACAGGCTTGGGTCGCTGGCGGTCAGGCGACCATCAGCCACAGCATCAGGCTAACGATGACGACACCCGCCAGGTTGAGCCACACACCGGTCCGCGCCATGGTCGCCACGCTGACCACTCCGCTGCCGTAGACCACTGCATTGGGCGGGGTGGCGACCGGCATCATGAATGCACACGAGGCCGAGATGGCGGCTGGCAGCATGGTCAGCTCTGGCGGTAGGCCGGTGGCCAGTGAAAATGCAGCCAAGATGGGCATGAGCAGGGTGGTGATGGCGGTGTTCGAGGTCACCTCGGTGATCAAGGTGACGAACAGGCAGATCCCGGCCACTACCAGCAACGGCGGCAGGCCGTCGAGCACGCCCAAGCCGCCGGCGAGTTCGGCCGATAGCCCCGAGCTGGCAAAGCCGCGCGCCAGTGCCAGGCCGCCGCCGAACAGCAGTACCACCTCCCACGGGATGCGTCGCGCGGTGCGCCAGTCGAGCAGTCGCTCGCCGGGACGGTCGGACGAGGGCCAGAGGAACAGCGTCAGTGCGCCCAGAACGGCCACGGTGGCGTCGTCGACGGTGCTGGCCATACCTAGCAACGGTGCCCAGCCGAGCACCAGGGCGGTGCCATCGGCGGCGGCGCCAAGATCGATGCGGCGTGTGACCCAGAGCAGCACCATCACGCCGAACACCAGCGCCACGCGGCGCTCGTCGGCGCGCATCGGGCCCAGTGCAGCGCGCTCGGCCAGCAGCACCGAGCGGCCGCCGGCGTCGTCGGGTAGATCTGCCAGGCGGTGCCGGAAGTACAGATAGGCAGCGGTGACCAAGGCCGCCGACACCGGTACGCCGACCACCATCCAGTCGAGGAAACCGGGCGCATTGCCGAAGCTGGCCTCGACGGCGCCGAGGTAGATGAGGTTCGGCGGCGTACCCAGTGGCGTCGCGATGCCGCCGATCGACGCGCCATAGGCGATGGCTAGCACCAGCGCGGCCGGGAAGACGCCGAGATCGCGGCCCTCGCTCAGCCGGGCGATCAGTGCCAGCGCGATCGGCAGCATCATCAGCGTGGCGGCGGTGTTGGCGATCCACATCGAGGCCAGCGCCGTGGCAACCAGCATGCCCAGAACCAAGCGGCGCGGCGAGGCGCCTAGCGTCAGCAGCACAGCCAGAGCCAGCCGGCGGTGCAGGCCGCAGCGCTCGATCGCCAGCGCCGCCATGAAGCCTGCCATCATGAGCAGGATGAAACGGTCCATGTAGGTCGCGGCGGTCTGCTCTGAACTGAGTAGGCCGGTGACCGGTAGCAGCAAGGCCGGCAACAGAGAGGTGGCGCCGATCGGCATCGCCTCGGTCACCCACCACAGCGCCACCCAGACCGTGATGCCAAGCATCACCAGCGGGTCGCCGCTCAGGCCGAACATGCTGAGTCCGGCCTTGCCGGCGAGTATCAGGCCCACGCCCAGCAGTGGGCCAAGCCACTGCAGGCCGCGCGTGATGAGGGAGTCGGTCATCTGCTGTCTACGTTGCGCCAACAGGTCGTTGGTCTAGAAGCAGCGCGGGGTCGCCAGACCGAGCCGGCAGCTCCATTGGAACAGCTGGTTCTGCTGCTTCACCGACTGTTGAAACGTTGCCGTAGGTTCGGCAAGGATGCGGTCATCCAGAGGGATGCCGACCGGTGCGTTCTGGCTGTTGGTGAAAAAGCGCAGAAAGCATGTTGTTTCGGCCGGACACAGCTGTTTGATGATCGCCTTGTGATAAGCCTCGTCACCGGCATGCGCTTGCGGCACGACGATGAACTGCAGCATGCCCAGCCGACCAGCCTCGACCCAGTCTGGAGCTGAATCATTGGCCAGTGAAGAGGTGCTGGCGTAGCCGAGCAGGCTGGCGAGCAGCAGCTGAGCGGTGCGGATGACTTGCATAGCGGGGGTCCATGGTGGCGAGTGGGAGGTTAAGGTTCGGCGTTCAGCATACGACAGCCAGGCTGCGGAAGATGTCCACAGAATCTGTGGACAAGTCTGTGGACCTGCCGGTTTTGAGTCTTACATATGACTGAAAATCAAAGAACAAGTCTTGGCCTGCCAAGAATTTGAGCAAGCCATTAAAGTCCTTTTACGTCAATGCTTTAATTTGGTATGACTGGGATTGCGCGGGGGCGACGACGATCCTGGTTGGGATGGGCATGTCGATGGGATATCCCTTGCGCCGGTGGATAAACGCCCGACGCCGGTATACACTACGCGCCGTTTCGACGACAGGCGCGTAGCTCAGCTGGTTAGAGCACCACCTTGACATGGTGGGGGTCGTTGGTTCGAGTCCAATCGCGCCTACCAAAACCTGATCTTGCGCGGCGCGTCCGCGCATTTGTGTTTCTGGAGCCTGGCCCGCATGCCGAGCATCACTCTTCCTGACGGATCGCAGCGCCAGTTCGACGACCCGGTCACGGTCGCCGAGGTTGCCGCCAGTATCGGCGCCGGTCTGGCCAAGGCTGCACTGGCTGGACGCGTCGACGGTCGGTTGGTCGACACCAGCCATCGCATCGAAGCCGACGCCAATCTGGCGATCGTCACGGCCAAGGACGACGACGCCCTCGAGCTGATCCGCCACGACGCCGCGCACGTCATGGCGCAGGCGGTGCAGGAACTGTACCCCGGCACGCAAGTGACTATCGGCCCCGCCATCGAGGATGGCTTCTACTACGATTTTGCCCGCAGCGAGCCCTTCACCCCGGAAGACCTCGAGCGCATCGAAGCGCGCATGCACGAGATCGTGCAGCGCGACCTGCCGATCGTCCGCGAGGTCTGGAGCCGCGAGCAGGCCTGTGAGACCTTCGCCGCCATCGGCGAGACGTACAAGGTCGAGATCATCGAGGACATCATCCAGCCGGGCGAGGAGCTGAGCATCTACCGGCAGGGCGACTGGTTCGACGTCTGCCGTGGGCCGCACTTGCCTTCGACCGGCAAGCTGCCCAAGGCCTTCAAGCTGATGAAGCTGGCCGGTGCCTACTGGCGCGGCGACCACCGTAACGCCATGCTCCAGCGCATCTACGGCACGGCGTGGCTGAAGAAGGAAGACCTCGACGCCTACCTGCACCGCCTGGAAGAGGCCGAAAAGCGCGACCATCGCCGCCTTGGCCGCGCGCTGCATTTGTTCCACATGCAGGACGAAGCCCCGGGCATGGTGTTCTGGCACCCCAAGGGCTGGGTGCTGTGGCAGCAGGTCGAGCAGTACATGCGCCAGGCCTTCGTCGCCTGGGGTTACCAAGAGGTGCGCACGCCGACGGTGATGGACCGCAGCCTGTGGGAGCGCTCCGGGCACTGGGAGAACTACCGCGACAACATGTTCACCACGGCGTCCGAGAACCGCGACTATGCGGTCAAGCCGATGAACTGCCCAGGCCACGTGCAGATCTTCAACTCGGGCCTGCACAGCTACCGCGACCTGCCTCTGCGCCTGGCCGAGTTCGGCTCGTGTCACCGCAACGAGCCCTCGGGCGCGCTGCATGGCCTGATGCGCGTGCGCGCGTTCACGCAAGACGACGCGCACATCTTCTGCCGCGAGGACCAGGTCGAGGCCGAGGTCGCGGACTTCATCCGCATGCTGCAGGCGGTGTACGCTGATTTTGGCTTTGACGACGTGCTGGTCAAGCTCTCCACCCGCCCCGAGAAGCGCGTCGGCACCGACGACAGCTGGGACCGCGCCGAGCAGGCACTCGACGCTGCCCTGCGCGCCAACGGTCTGGCATTCGATTTGCAGCCGGGCGAGGGTGCCTTCTACGGCCCCAAGATCGAGTTCACACTGAAAGATTCGCTGGGCCGGCTGTGGCAGTGCGGCACCATCCAGCTCGACTTCAATCTACCCGAGCGGCTCGACGCCGAGTTCGTCGACGAGGACAACACGCGCAAGCGCCCGGTGATGCTCCATCGCGCCATCGTCGGCAGTATGGAGCGCTTCCTCGGCATCCTCATCGAACACCACGCCGGCGCCTTCCCGACCTGGCTCGCGCCGGTGCAAGTGGCGGTCTTGAACATCTCCGAAGGCCAGTTGGACTATGCCCGTCAAGTGGCCAGCCAGTTGAAAGCGCAAGGCTTTCGTATCGATGCGGACTTGAGGAACGAGAAGATCGGCTATAAGATTCGCGAGCACAGCCTGCAGAAGCTGCCTTTTATGGTGGTGGTAGGCGACAAAGAAATGGCGTCGCAAACGGTTGCCGTTCGGGGTCGTGGTGGTGTGGATCTGGGTTCGATGGGGCTCGACGCCTTGGTCGAACTGCTCAACAGATCCATCGCCGAGCGCACCTAGAGCGGCAATCCCTTTTTAGGAGACTGAAGACATCGCGCAAGACAAAGACATGCGTATCAATGGTGAGATCACCGCCCGCGAGGTGCGACTGGTTGGCATTGATAGCGAACAGTTGGGGATCGTAGCCATAGACGCCGCCATCCGCATGGCGGAAGAAGCCGATGTCGACTTGGTCGAAATCGCGCCGACAGCAGATCCCCCGGTCTGCCGCTTGATGGACTTTGGCAAGTTCAAGTATCGCGAGAGCAAAAAGCGTCACGAGGCGAAGCTCAAGCAGAAGCAGGTGCAGGTGAAGGAGGTCAAATTCCGTCCGGGCACCGACGAGGGGGATTACAAGATCAAGATGCGCAATCTGCTGCGCTTCCTGGAAGAGGGTGACAAGGCGAAGGTGACCTTGCGTTTCCGGGGGCGCGAAATGGCGCACCAAGAGTTCGGTGTACGGTTGCTGGAGCGGGTGCGTGATGACCTCGGAGAGGTTGCCACCGTCGAACAGTTTCCCAAGCTGGAAGGCCGCCAGATGGTGATGGTGGTGGCGCCGAAGCGGAAGTAGGCTTCGGCAGGCGGTGCCGCAGGGCGCCGCTGGGGCGAGAGCCCCGACAAGGCGTGTCCGGGTCCGAAGCGTCGTCAGACCACCCGGCGCGGTTTAAAACAAACGGCCCACGTGGCCACAGGAGCAGTCATGCCCAAGATGAAGACCAAGAGCAGCGCGAAGAAGCGCTTTCGCACGCTCGGTAGCGGCGCGGTGAAGCGCAGTCAAGCCTTCCTTCGCCACATCCTGACCAAGAAGGCGACCAAGCGTAAGCGTCAGCTGCGCGGCACTTCGCTGGTTCACGAGACCAACATGAAGAGCGTGCGTGCCATGCTCCCCTACGCGTAAGGAGACCCAGACATGCCTCGCGTCAAACGTGGTGTGACCGCCCGCGCGCGTCACAAGAAAGTGCTGGCTTTGGCCAAGGGGTTCCGTGGCCGCCGCAAGAACGTCTACCGCATCGCCAAGCAGGCGGTGATGAAGGCTGGTCAGTACGCTTATCGCGACCGTCGTCAGCGTAAGCGTCAGTTCCGGGCCTTGTGGATCACTCGTATCAATGCGGGTGCCCGCGAGTGCGGACTGAGCTACTCGGTGTTCATGAATGGCTTGAAGAAGGCCGCCATCGACATCGACCGCAAGGTGCTTGCCGACCTCGCGGTGTTCGACAAGGCCGCGTTCGCGAAGATCGCCGAACAGGCCCGCGCTGCCCTGCCGCAGTAAGCTGCATGGTGGCCAAGGAGGGGCGTGAGCCCCTCTTTTTTTGCCCTGGGGATGACCCGCACGCTTGTCGCCGCGGGCCGTGCCCGGACCAACCGGACCTCTCTGCCTGCCGCGATGGACCCTCTCGATCAGTTGCTGGATGAAGCGATTGCCGCCTTTGCGGCAATCGACGACCCTGACCTGCTGGAGCAGGCCAAGGCCCGATACCTCGGTAAGCAGGGATTGGTGACTGAGCGCATGAAGGCGCTGGGTGGCATGGACCCGGAAGCCCGCAAGGCTGAAGGTGCCCGCATCAACCGCGTCAAGACGGCCATCGAGGACGCGTTACAGACACGTCGGATGGCACTGCGCGAAGCGGCCTTGGCACGCCAGCTGGCAGCCGAGTCGCTCGATGTCAGCCTGCCCGGGCGTGGCACCGGCAGCGGAGGCTGGCACCCGGTGACGCGGGTGCGCGAACGCATCTGTGAGCTGTTTGCCGGTATCGGCTTCACGGTGGCAGACGGCCCCGAGATCGAGACCGACTTCTTCAACTTCACTGCGCTCAACACGCCGGATGACCACCCGGCGCGGTCGATGCACGACACCTTTTACGTCGACGGCACCGACCGCCTGTTGCGCACCCACACCAGTCCGATCCAGATCCGCTACATGCAGGACCACCTGCCGCCGCTGCGCATCGTCGCGCCGGGGCGAGTCTATCGGGTCGATTCCGACGCCACCCACTCCCCGATGTTTCATCAACTCGAGGGCCTTTGGGTCGATCGCGAGGTCAGCTTTGCCGACTTGAAGGGTGTGGTGACGCAGTTCCTGCAGCGTTTCTTCGAGCGCGAAGATTTGCAGGTGCGCTTCCGGCCCAGTTTTTTTCCGTTCACCGAGCCGTCGGCCGAGATTGACATGGCCTGGGGCGACCGCTGGCTGGAGATCGGCGGCTGCGGCATGGTGCACCCCAATGTGCTGCGTCACGTCAACATCGACCCGGAGGCGTTCCGGGGCTTTGCTTTCGGCTTCGGCATCGACCGCCTGGCCATGCTGCGCTACGGCGTCAACGACCTGCGTCTGTTCTACGAGAACGACCTGCGTTTCTTGCGTCAGTTCGTCTAGGAGCGATCCGGTGAGATTCTCTGAAGCATGGTTGCGGCAATGGGTGTCCCCTGACATGGATACCGCCGGACTGGCTGACCTGCTCACCATGGCAGGGCTCGAGGTCGAGTCTCTGGCGCCGGCAGCGCCACCGTTCAGCGGTGTGGTCGTCGGCGAGATCGTCGGCATCGCGCCGCACCCGGATGCCGACCGCCTGCGTGTCTGCCAGGTGGCCTGCGGCGCGGACAAGCCGCTGACCATCGTCTGCGGGGCGCCCAACGCCGCGCTGGGGATGAAGGCGCCGCTCGCGGTGGTCGGTGCGCAGTTGCCGGGGGGTCTGGCGATCGCCAAGGCCACCATGCGCGGCGTGGAGAGCTTCGGCATGCTCTGCTCTGCCAAGGAACTGGGGATCGCCGCCGACGCCGTTGGTCTGCTCGAGCTGCCGGCCGACGCCCCGGTGGGGACGGACATCCGCCAGTATCTGGATCTGCACGACACCGTCTTCGAGCTGAAGCTCACGCCCAACCGCGGCGATTGCCTGAGCATCGCCGGCTTGGCGCGCGAGGTCGCGGCACTGAGCGGGGCGCGCGTCGAGGCGATGCCGCTGCAAGACCCGCCGCCCAGTCATGCGCAGGCGCGGGGGGTGCGGTTGACGAGCACCGATGATTGTCCGGTCTATCTCGGCCGCGTGTTCACCGGGGTCGACGGCCGTGCCACCACTCCGCCGTGGATGCGCCGCCGCATCGAGCGCGCAGGCCTGCGCGGTGTGTCGCTGGTGGTCGATATCACCAATTACGTCATGCTCGAGCTGGGCCAGCCGCTACACGCCTTCGACAACACCCGTCTGCAGGGCGATATCGTGGTGCGTCGTGCGTTGCCGGGCGAGTCCTTGGTGCTGCTCGACGGCAGCACCGCCATGCTGGATGCCGACTGCCTGGTGATCGCCGATGCTGCGGGGCCGCAGGCCCTGGCCGGGGTGATGGGCGGCGACGCTTCGGCGGTGACCGACGGCACCACCACGATCTTCCTGGAGAGCGCCCATTTTGTGCCGCGCGTGGTCGCCGGTCGGGCGCGCCGCTTCAATGTCGGCAGCGATGCGGCCCATCGCTTCGAACGCGGGGTCGACCCGACGTTGCCCGCCCGCGCCATGGCCCGTGCTTCGCAGTTGTTAGTGCAGTTGGCGGGGGCGCAGCCAGGTCCGCTGGTCAGCGCGGGCACCAGTCCTGCAGCCCGGTCACCGGTACGCCTGCGTGAGTCGCGGGCCACGGCAGTGATCGGCATCGAGCTGGGCAGCAAGACTATCACCGGCATTCTCGACCGGCTGGGCTTGGCGCATCAGAAGAATGGCGATGCCTGGCAGGTGACGCCGCCACCATACCGTTTCGATATCGCCATTGAGGAGGATCTCATCGAGGAACTGGTGCGGGTGCATGGCTACCACGCGGTGCCAGTGCGCGCGCCACAGGGCAGCCTGGACGTGCCGGTTCGGGCCGAGTCAGCGCTGGCGCCGCTGCACCTTGCCGCGCGGCTGGCGCTGCGTGATTACTACGAAGTGATCACTTACTCGTTCATCGACGCCGACGATCAGGCAGCGTTCCACGGAGATGTGCAGCCGGTGCGCCTGGCCAACCCGATCGCGCGGCAGATGGCGGTGATGCGCACCAGCTTGCTGGTCGGCTTGGTCGGCACACTGCGCAGTAACCTGGCGCAGCGCCAGGCGCGCGTGCGGGTGTTTGAACAAGGGCGTTGCTTCTTGGGCATCGAGGCCGAGGCCCAACCACAGCGTTTGGGGGGGCTGGCGTGGGGCCCCGCGCAACCCGAACAATGGGGAGGGGCGACCCGCACGGTCGATTTCTTCGACGTGAAGGCCGATCTCGAAGCATTGCTCGCCCCACACCTGCTGCAGTGCACACCGCTGGTCGACCATCCTGCCCTGCATCCCGGCCGCGCCGCGCAACTGAGCGTTGGCGGCCGCGCGCTGGGCTGGTTGGGTGAGCTGCACCCGCGACTGGTACAGGCAAACGACCTGCCTTCGGCGCCAGTGGTATTCGAGCTGGAGGTCGAGGCCATGCCGCTCGCCATTCCCCCGCAGGCCGAGCCGCCGCTGCGCCACCCTGGCGCGCGGCGCGATATCGCCGTACTGGTCGACGAAGCTGTGGCCTGGGAGCAGGTGGCAGCCGCCATCGGCAGCGTTGGTGAGCAGCGTATCCGCTCAGTGTGGCCTTTTGACATCTATCGCGGCCAAGGCATTGAATCTGGGAAGAAAAGCCTTGCCATCGCAATGTCGATGCAGGATACTCTGCGCACTCTGACCGACGCCGACGTCGACGCCATCGTCGCAAGCGTTCTGACGGCATTGCGCGATCAGTTGGGTGCCGCGCTGCGCACCTGAACAAGAACAACACCATCCAAGGAGCACCGTGTGACCCTCACCAAAGCCGACCTTGCCGAGCTGCTGTTCGAGCGCTTGGGGCTGAACAAGCGCGAAGCCAAGGACATGGTCGAGGCCTTTTTCGAAGAGATTCGGGCCTCCCTCGAGGCCAACGAGCCGGTCAAGCTGTCCGGTTTTGGCAACTTTCAACTACGCGACAAACCGCAGCGTCCAGGCCGTAACCCCAAGACCGGCGAAGAGATTCCGATCAGCGCGCGACGGGTAGTCACCTTCCACCCGTCGCAAAAACTGAAGACCGCGGTCGAGGCCGCCAGTGACAAGCGCCGATAACAGCCCCCTGCCGCCGATCCCGGCCAAGCGCTACTTCACCATCGGCGAGGTGAGCGAGCTGTGTCGCGTGAAAGCACATGTTCTGCGGTATTGGGAACAGGAGTTTGCTCAGCTCAAGCCGGTCAAGCGGCGCGGTAACCGCCGCTACTATCAGCATCACGAGGTGCTGCTGATCCGCCGCATCCGCGAATTACTCTACGAGCAGGGTTTCACCATTCAGGGCGCCCGGCAGCAGCTAGGCGGCCGGGGTTCCGCGGCCGTCGCAACGACTCCTGGCGCAGCTGCCAGCGAGGCGACGACAAGCCCGCCAGCTGCCGCCGACATCCAGCGTTTACGGGCGGAGTTGCAGGCCATCCGCGACCTCCTGGCTGGCTAGCCTGCTATACTCCGCCGCCTGTCGGGGCGTAGCGCAGCCTGGTAGCGTACCTGCATGGGGTGCAGGTGGTCGGAGGTTCAAATCCTCTCGCCCCGACCAAGTCCCCACCCCAGACCCCGACCCCGGGTCGCCCCTTATCCGTCCGCCTCCATGCGCATTCTGCTGAGCAATGACGACGGCTATTTCGCCCCCGGTCTGGCCGCGCTGGCACAGGCCGCAGCACGGCTCGGTAGCATCACGGTCGTTGCCCCCGAACGCGATCGTAGCGGCGCGTCGAACTCGCTGACACTCGACCGGCCACTGACCCTGCGGCAGGCGCCCACCGGATTTTATTTCGTTAACGGTACGCCCACCGACTGCGTCCACCTGGCAGTGACTGGCATGCTCGCCGAACAACCGGATGTCGTTATCTCTGGTGTGAACAGCGGCGCCAACATGGGTGACGATACGATCTATTCGGGGACCGTCGCCGCCGCCACCGAGGGTCACCTGCTAGGCATCCCCTCGATCGCGGTGTCGCTTGTCGGTCACCATGGCGAGCACTTCGCCAGTGCGGCACGCATCGCCTGCGAGCTGGTCGAACGCTGGTTGAGCAAGCCCCCCGGCGAACCGATGCTACTGAATGTCAATGTCCCGGATCTTCCTTACGACCAGCTGCGTGGCGTCGAGGTGACGCGCTTGGGCCGACGCCACAAGGCGGAGCCAGTGATCCGTGCCACCGACCCGCGCGGACAGACGGTGTACTGGGTCGGTCCAGCGGGTAGTGCCGCCGACGCTGGCCCGGGGACCGACTTTCACGCGGTTGCCGCCGGTCGAGTGTCGGTGACCCCGCTGCAGCTCGACTTGACCCACACCGGCCAGTTGGAGTCGGTGCGCGACTGGCTGGAGCGCTAGGTGAACAGCGGGCGTATCGCCGGGATCGGGATGACCTCGGAGCGCACACGCCTGCGCATGGTCGAGCGGTTGCGCGAGCAAGGTATCGGCGACGAGGTGGTGCTGGCGGCGATGCAGGCGGTGCCCCGTCATATCTTCATCGACGAGGCGCTGGCCAGCCGAGCCTATGAGGACGTGGCATTGCCGATCGGTGAGGGCCAGACCATCTCGCAGCCGTATATCGTCGCCCGCATGATCGAGGTGTTGCGGCATGGGCGCACTCCGCCCAAGGTGCTCGAGGTGGGTACTGGCTGCGGCTATCAAGCGGCGGTTCTGGCGCGTTGCTGCGGCGAGGTGTATTCAGTCGAACGCATCCCGGCACTGTTGGAAAAGGCTCGCACTTGCACCCGTGAACTGCGTCTTCGCAACCTGCGTTTCAAGCTAGGTGACGGCATGCTCGGCTTGGCCGAGGCCGCACCGTTCGACGGCATCATCGTCGCTGCGGCCGCGGCCGAGGTGCCAGCCGCACTCTTCGAGCAGCTCGCGCCAGGCGGGCGGTTGGTGGCACCAGTGGGTGGCTCGCAGGGTCAGCTGCTCAAGGTGTGGGAGCGGGGTGCCGAAGGCCTGACCGAAGAGTCGCTCGAGGCGGTGCGTTTTGTGCCGCTGCTGCCAGGGGTGGCGCAGTGATCCGGTTCGTGGTTCTGATGCTGTTAGCACTGTTGGCTGGCTGTGGCATCAGCAAGCCGCCGCCGGGTCCGGCGCCGGTGATCGACCGCAGCCAGACCGGTAGCACCGCCGCGCGTACCGTGCGGCCGCGTAATGTCGACCCTTCCGACACCCGACCCGAGACCTACACGGTCAAGCCAGGCGATCGACTGTATGCCATTGCCTTGGACCATGGATTGGACTACCGCGATCTGGCGCGCTGGAACCGCATCAGCAATCCCGATCGCATCTTTGCCGGACAGGTCCTGCGCCTACGTGGGCCCGACGAGGGGTCGCCCGGCGGTGCCACGCCGGGCGTCGCCGCCCAGCCGCTCGAGACTGCACCGGCGCCGGTCGGCCGTTCGCTGGACGAGACCCCACCTGTTGCTGCAGAAGCACCGTCAAGTGCGCGCCCCCCGCCGGCCCGGCAAGCACCGGCGCCATCCGCCGCCCCTGTGCCCGATCCGGCCGCAGCGGCTCCTGCAGTCGCGGCAAGCCCGGAACCGGCCGCTGAGCTACCCAACGAGCCGCCACCGGCACCGCAGCCAGCAGCGCGCGAGACGCGTCCCTTGGCTCTGGTCGGCGCACCTTGGCAATGGCCGGCAAACGGCCGCGTAGTGGCGCAGTTCAACGAGGCGGCCAACCGCAAGGGGATCGCCATCGCTGGTGCGGCTGGCGATCCGGTGCTGGCCAGCGCTGCCGGTGAAGTGGTGTATGCCGGCGACGGTTTGCGCGGTTACGGGAAACTTATTGTGTTAAGGCACAACAAAGAGTTTCTCAGCGCATACGCGCACAACCAAAAACTGCTGGTCAAGGAGGGCGATGTCGTGAAAGCCGGACAGAAGATCGCCGAAATGGGCAGCACCGACGCCGCCGATGTGCGGCTGCATTTTGAGATCCGCCGCTTTGGCAAACCCCTCGATCCACTGGGTTACCTGCCCGGCCGGGGCAACTGATGCGTGACGAGCACCCTGGGTCCATGGGTTTGGACGACATCGATGATGTCGACGAGGCGGTGGGCACCGATGACGGGCCGGCTGGGCAGGGCATGGTCACCGAGCTTGAAGAACGCTCGCCAGTGGCTGAAGAGTTCAGCTCCGACACGACGCAGATCTACCTCAACGACATTGGGCGCAGCCCGCTGCTGACGCCCGCCGAGGAGTTCGAGCTTGCCTGTCGGGTGCTCGACGGCGACCCGATCGCCCGCGAGCGGATGATCCGGCAGAACCTGCGGCTGGTGGTGAATATTGCCAAACGCTATATCAACCGCGGCCTACCCCTGCTCGACCTGATCGAGGAGGGTAACCTCGGGCTGATCCACGCACTGGAGAAGTTCGATCCACATCGTGGTTTCCGTTTCTCCACCTACGCCACCTGGTGGATCCGCCAGAACATCGAGCGGGCGATCATGAACCAGGCGCGGACCATCCGCCTGCCGGTGCATGTCATCAAGGAACTCAACGTGGTCCTGCGCGCGCAGCGGCACCTCGAGCAGCAGACCGGCAGTGACCCGACGGTGGAAGACATCGCCCACCTGCTGGACAAGCCAGTCGACGAGGTGCGGCGCATCCTGCAGCTGAACGAGCGCATGGCGTCGCTGGATTCACCGTTGGACGGCGACTCATCGCTGAGCATTGGCGATGCAGTGGCTGACGACCACGCGCTTCCTCCCGACGTCCTGTTACAGACGGCCGAGGTCGAAGAGCATGTACACGAGTGGATCGGCCAGCTGAACGAGCGCCAGCGCGCGGTCATCATTGCCCGCTACGGTCTCTACGACAACGAAGTCGCCACCCTCGAAGAGCTGGCCAGCCGCATGCAGCTCACCCGCGAACGCGTACGCCAGATCCAGATCGAGGCGTTGCGTCAACTGCGCCGCATCTTGCAGCGCAAACGCGTCACCCCCGATATCTTGCTCTAGCGTGCCGGCGCCACTCGGCGCTTGGTGTGCTCATCTCCTGAGCCGCTGCTCATCGGCCGCAACAAGCCACTTTGTGCACAGCGTGGCTGCGCTATGATGCGCCGCTCCCGCAACGCTTCCGGCGAGGCAGCTCATGCGTTTCAACTTCCCCATCATCATCATCGACGAGGATTTCCGGTCCGAGAACGCATCGGGCCTGGGCATCCGCGCGCTCGCCAAGGCGATTGGTGACGAAGGCATCGAGGTCATCGGCGTCACCAACTACGGCGACCTGACCTCGTTTGCGCAGCAGCAGAGCCGCGCCTCGGCATTCATCCTGTCGATCGACGATGAAGAACTCGCGAATGAGGAAGAGGAGACCATCGCCGAGCTGCGCACCTTCGTCGGCGAGATCCGGCACCGCAACGCCGAGATCCCGATCTTCCTGCATGGCGAGACACGCACCAGCCGGCACATCCCCAACGACGTGTTGCGCGAGCTGCATGGCTTTATCCACATGTACGAGGACACACCGGAGTTCATTGCCCGCTACGTGGTGCGCGAGGCCCGGGCGTATCTGGACACCTTGGCGCCGCCCTTCTTTCGGGCGCTGACGCACTACGCCGCCGATGGCTCCTACTCTTGGCATTGCCCGGGGCATTCGGGCGGGGTGGCCTTCCTGAAGAGCCCGGTGGGACAGATGTTCCACCAGTTCTTCGGCGAGAACATGTTGCGCGCGGACGTCTGCAACGCCGTTGACGAACTCGGCCAGCTGCTCGACCACACCGGCCCGGTGGCCGATTCAGAGCGCAACGCGGCGCGCATCTTCAACGCGGACCACCTTTATTTCGTGACCAACGGCACCAGCACCAGCAACAAGATGGTCTGGCACAACAGCGTGGCGCCAGGCGACATCGTGGTGGTCGACCGCAACTGCCACAAGAGCGTGCTGCACTCGATCATCATGTGTGGCGCGATCCCGGTGTTCCTGACGCCGACGCGCAACCATTTCGGCATCATCGGCCCGATCCCGCTTGCCGAGTTCAGCCCTGACAACATCCGCGCCAAGATCGAGGCCAATCCGTTTGCACGCCAGGCCGCCTGCAAGAAGCCGCGCATCCTGACCATCACCCAGAGCACCTACGACGGCATCCTCTACAACGTCGAGACGCTGAAAGAAGTGCTCGACGGTGAGATCGACGTCCTCCATTTCGACGAGGCCTGGCTGCCGCATGCAGCGTTCCACGACTTCTACGGGGACTACCACGCCATCGGCGAAGGCCGGCCGCGTTGCAAGGACTCGATGATCTTCTCGACCCAGTCGACCCACAAGCTGCTGGCCGGCCTGTCGCAGGCGAGCCAGATCCTGGTGCAGGACGCCGAGAACGTGCAGCTCGACCGCGATGTGTTCAACGAGGCGTACCTCATGCACACCTCGACCAGCCCGCAATACTCGATCATCGCCAGCCTGGACGTGGCCGCGGCGATGATGGAGCCGCCGGGCGGTACCGCGCTGGTCGAAGAGTCACTGGCCGAGGCGCTGGATTTCCGCCGCGCCATGCGCAAGGTCGACTCCGAATACGGGCAGGACTGGTGGTTCAAGGTCTGGGGCCCGGACGATCTGTCGGAAGAAGGGTTAGAAGAGCGCGATGCCTGGATGCTCAAGGCTGGCGATCGTTGGCACGGCTTTGGCCAGATGGCTGACGGCTTCAATATGCTCGACCCGATCAAGGCGACAGTCATCACTCCTGGACTCGATGTCGACGGCGACTTTGCCGACTGGGGCATCCCGGCTGCGATCGTCACCAAGTACCTGTCCGAGCACGGCGTGATCGTCGAGAAGACCGGCCTTTACAGCTTCTTCATCATGTTCACCATCGGCATCACCAAGGGTCGCTGGAACACGCTGGTGGCGGCGCTGCAGCAGTTCAAGGACGACTACGACCGCAATCAACCGCTGTGGCGTGTGCTCCCCGAGTTCGTGCAGAAGCATCCGAGGTATGAAC
The DNA here is from genome assembly GCA_964524005.1 of uncultured Enterobacteriaceae bacterium. Lineage (GTDB taxonomy): Bacteria > Pseudomonadota > Gammaproteobacteria > Burkholderiales > UBA3065 > UBA3065. The sequence goes on along the minus strand of CAZGBK010000008.1, from coordinate 2,421 downwards.
GCGTCGGCCTGCGCGACCTGTGTCAACAGATCCACTCGGTCTATAGCGAGAACGACATCGCCCGCCTGACAACCGAGATGTATCTGTCGGACATGGTGCCGGCGATGAAACCAGCCGATGCCTTCGCCAAGATGGCGCACCGCGAGATCGAGCGGGTACCGGTCGATGCCTTGGAGGGGCGCGTGACGAGCGTGCTGCTGACGCCCTATCCGCCGGGAATCCCGCTACTCATCCCGGGTGAGCGATTCAACGCCACCATCGTGCGATTCCTGAAGTTCGCGCGTGACTTCAACGCCCGTTTCCCAGGCTTCGAGACCGATATCCACGGCCTGGTCAAGGACGAAGGCACCAGCGGCGAGGTTGAGTACCACGTCGACTGCGTCCGCGACTGAGCGCTCGGGCGGGCCGACGGTTCGCTTGCGGCTCATGGCTGGTCGGGTTTGCGCAGCTGCACCGCCTGCTGCTGGCGGGCACGTAGCCGGATGTTCAGCATCTCCACCGCCACCGAGAATGCCATGGCGAAGTAGACATAGCCCTTGGGGATATGGAAACCGAGGCCCTCTGCGACAAGTACAGTACCGACCAGGATCAGGAACGACAGGGCCAGCATCTTGATGGTGGGGTGGCGGTCGACGAACTCGCCGACCGGCTTGGCCGCCAGCAGCATGACCGCCACCGTGATCACGATGGCCAGCACCATGATGCGGATGTCGTCGACCAAGCCGACGGCGGTGATCACCGAGTCCAGCGAGAAGACGATGTCGATGATCGCGACCTGCACCAGCACCGCGCCAAAAGCGGCACGCGCAGCGTTGCCGGCGACCGGGGAGGGCGTTTGGGCGCCTTCGAGAGAGCCGTGGATCTCATGGGTGGCTTTCCACAGCAGGAATAGGCCGCCCAAGATCAGGATCAGGTCGCGTCCCGACACCGGTTGCTCCAGTACGCTAAACAGCGGCGTGGTGAGCTGCATGATCCAGGCCAGGGCGAACAGCAGGCCCAGGCGGCTGAGCATGGCCAGGCCCAGGCCGAGCCGCCGCGCAATGTCCCGCTGGTGTGGCGGCAGGCGCCCGACCAGGATCGAGATGAAGATGATGTTGTCGATACCCAGCACCACCTCGAGAGCAGTGAGGGTGGCCAGCGCGATGAGCGCGTCGGGTGTGAACAGCCAGGCGAGATCGAACATGGGTGTCGTAGGGTAGAGGGCCGCTTGCGCTGCGCATTAGAATGGACCACAGACGCCCTCGCAAGTGCCACCCGCCATGCAGCAGACCGCCCACCCGCAGCTCGACACCTGGTTCGCCGACAATCTGGCGCGCGGTTGCACCCCGCAGCAGCTGCGTCAGTCGCTGCTGGACGCGGGTTACATGCCGGATTTTGTCGCTGCATATCTGGCCGAGCGGGAGCGCCAGCAGGCACAACAACCAGCAGCCTTGACCGGCGCCAACACCACTGATGGCGTTGCTGCGATTGCGGCAAACACACCGCTCGCTGCCCATACCGGCATCGACCCTGCGCCGGCCCTAGCCGCCTGGTGGGCGCGCTGCGATGCGCTGGGCCGCAGCAACCGCGTCGACTTGGGCGACCGCAGCGCGGAGCTGGTGGGGCGTCACCCAGGGCAGGGCATCTTCTACCTGACCGGGGTGCTGTCAGATGACGAATGTGACACCCTGGTGCGCGATTCCGCAGCCCGGATCGAGGGGTCGACAGTCGTCGATCCGCAGACCGGGCGTTTTGTACCCGATGCGCGGCGTACCAGTTCAGGGACCTACTTTGCGCGTGGCGCCACCCCAGTGGTGCAGGCGCTGGAGCAGCGCCTGGCGGTGCTTTCGGGCCTGCCCGAACCCAACGGCGAAGGCCTGCAGATCTTGTATTACCAAGTGGGCGGCGAGTACCGGCCGCACTTCGATTATTTCGACCCGGCCACGCCCGGTTGCGCAGCGCAGCTGGAGCGAGGGGGGCAACGCCTGCTCACGATCATTCTGTATCTCAACGCGGTCGATAGCGGCGGCGGCACGATCTTCCCAGAGCTCGGACTGGAGTTTTTGCCCCAGAAGGGCGCAGCGCTGATGTTCGCGTCGCTCGACCGGCAGGGCCAGCTGCAGAAGCGTTCGCTGCACGGTGGGAGTCCGGTCACGGCGGGCTGCAAGTGGATCGCGACGCGCTGGATCCGGGTGGGCGCTTACGTTTGATCGCGTCTGGCCCGGGCATCGCGACCGGCACTGGCGCCCACGGCAGGAGTCGAACCTGCGACCTACCGCTTAGGAGGCGGTCGCTCTATCCACTGAGCTACGAGGGCGGGGCGCCGTCATTCTACCTGTCGTGCTTCCTTTACAAGCGGGAGTGCCGACGGTATAGTGCGCGGCTCTCTGGGGGTATAGCTCAGCTGGGAGAGCGCTTGCATGGCATGCAAGAGGTCAGCGG
>CAZGBK010000007.1:0-70892 GCA_964524005.1 uncultured Enterobacteriaceae bacterium | reverse complement strand
ACCGACAGTGTCCAGACTGGCAGCGCGGCGTAGTGCAGGAGGCGAGGACCGGCCCCCACGTAGGAGAAGATCAGGCCCCAGAAGGGCACCACCGAGAGCCGGTAACTGTAGATCGGGCGGTTAGCCTGCTTCGGGACAAATTAGTACATCATCCCCAGGAAGCCGGCGGTCAGGAAGAAGCCCACCGCATTGTGGCCGTACCACCACTGGATCATTGCGTCCTGGACTCCGGCGTAGACCGAATAGGACTTCGTCAAGCTGACCGGGACGACCGCGCTGTTGACGATGTGCAGCAGGGCGACCGTCAGGATGAACGCTCCGAAGAACCAGTTCGCCACATAGATATGCGGCGTCTTGCGTTTCATCAGGGTGCCAAAGAAAACGATCGCGTAACTCACCCAGACAACCGCGATAAGCAGGTCGATCGGCCACTCGAGTTCGGCATATTCCTTACCCTGGGTGTAGCCCAGCGGCAACGAGATGGCCGCCAGCACGATCACCGCCTGCCAACCCCAAAAGGTGAACGCAGCCAGGCCGTCACTGAAGATGCGTGTGTGCGATGTCCGCTGGACAACGTAGTAACTGGTTGCGAACAAAGCGCAGCCGCCAAACGCGAAGATCACTGCGTTGGTGTGCAGCGGGCGCAGGCGCCCGTAGCTCATCCACTCGATGCCGTAAGTCATGTCCGGCCAGACCAGCTGCGCGGCGATGAACACCCCCATCGCCATACCGACGATGCCCCATACCACCGCCATGATGGCGAACTGGCGTACGACCTTGTAGTTGTAGGTTTCCTGCATCAGTCCATCCTCGAGCAAACAAAAACGGGGGCCGCACCGCGCCACGGCCGGACATTTTCCAAAAAAAGGCGGGGCGCCATCTTGATCTAGCGCAAACCGGCGCGGTCGGCCGGTCGATCGTCGACGCCAGTCGGCCGTTGGCCACCGCGGTCGTCGTCCATAAGGATGCGATGCGCCGGCCCCTCAAGGTCGTCGAACTGCCCGCTACCGACCGACCACCACAACAACCAGAGCACGCCGCCGATCAGCAGCACGCTCAGTGGGATCAAGAGATAGAGGCTTTCCATACGGACCCGGTCTCAGGGCGCCGTGCGCGGCTCAGGCGCATGGCATTCACAACCACGATCAGAGAACTGGCTGCCATGCCCAGGCCAGCCAACCATGGCGAAACCCATCCGGCAGCTGCCAAAGGGATCACGAGCGCATTGTAGCCCATCGCCCAGCGCAGATTTTGACGAATTACAGATCTCGTCGCACGCCCCATCTGCACGGCCATTGCCACGCGTTCCAGGTGGGGCGACAAGAGAATGCCGTCGGCGCTCGCCTGAGCGACGTCGGTCGCACTACCCATCGCCAGCGAGACATCGGCTGCGGCGAGCACTGGCGCGTCATTGATACCATCACCCACCATCAATACGTGCCGGCCGGCGGCTTGCAAGGCGACGATCGCGGCGACCTTGTCAGCCGGGGTGGCACGCCCGCGCCAGCTGGCGATACCCACCGCTCCCGCCACTGCGGCCACCGTCTCTTCCCGATCGCCCGAGAGAAGATGAACGCTGCAACCCAGCGCCTGCAGCTGCTCGACGCAAGCTTCGGCGTCAGGACGCAGCCGGTCGGCAAGTACGAACGACGCCAGCCACTCGCGCGCGCTGGCCAAGTGCACGACGATCTGGCCGGCACCGCCGGGAAGCTGTTGCGGAGATGGGCCGTGGCAGCCCTCGGCCACCCAGTCGGCGGCGCCCAAGCGGTAGTGTTCTCCATTGAGATCGGCCTCGACCCCGCAGCCGGCGGTGTGGCGCGCATCCAGCGACTGCGACCCGGTCACAAGATCTTGGCCGGCCAGCAGAGCGACCGCCACCGGGTGGCGCGAGCCCGCCTCGAGGCGGGCGGCGATCGCTTGACATTCGCCTGAATCCAGCCCGGCATGACAAATCACTGACTGCAAACGCAGCTGGCCCAGCGTCAAGGTGCCAGTCTTGTCGAAAACGACGTCGGTGACGCGCGCCAGCGTCTCCAAGGTATGACCACGGGTCACCAGAACGCCTTCTCGGGACAGGCGCGTGGTCGCCGCGGTCAACGCTGCCGGAGTGGCTAGACCAAGCGCACATGGGCAAGTCGCGACCAGCAGCGACACCGCCACCCACAGCGCACGCTCGGGCTCGAGCAGCATCCAGGCGGCAAAGGTGGCGCCGGCCAGCAACACGATGGCAACCACAAACCATGAGGCCATGCGGTCGGCATCGCCGACCAGCTGTGGCTTCTCGGAGAGCGCCCGGTCAAGCAGCCGCACGATGGCCGCTACCACGGTGTCGCCGCCGACCTGGGTCACCTGCACCAGCAGTGGGCTCTCGACATTCAGCGCACCGCCGGTCACGGCATCACCGACCGCATGCGGCACCGGCACAGATTCACCGGTGAGGATGCTCTCGTCGAGGCTCGAACGTCCCTCGATCACCCGGCCATCGGCTGGGACCACGGCACCAGGCGCCACCAGTACGACGTCACCTGGGGCCAAACTGGCCACCGCGGTGGTGGTCGTATCACGGCGAGCAGGCCACGCAGTGAGGCGCTCGGCCACCGCCGGAATCACCCGGCCCAGACGATCGAGCGCATCGGCCGAGCGATGACGCACCCGCATCTCGAGGTAACGCCCGCCAAGTAGCAAAAACACAAACATGGTGACCGAATCGAAGTACACCTCGCCGGTGCCGGTCACCGTTGCCCAACAACTGGCCAGGAACGCCACCGCAATACCCAGCGCCACTGGGACGTCCATGCCGGCACGGCCGATGCGCAGATCGCGCCAGGCGTTGCGGAAGAAATGCGCTGACGAATAGAGGATCGCCGGCAATGTCAACAAGAGGCTTGCCCAACGGATGAGCTGCTCGATGTCGGCCGCCATCTCACCCTCGCGGGCAAAGTAAACCGGCACCGCATACATCATCACCTGCATCGACGACAGACCGGCCACCAAGAATCGCCACAACGCGGTGCGTTGCTCGCGGCGCACCATGGCATCGCGCTCTCGCGCGTCGTAGGGGTGGGCCCGATAGCCGATCGCAGCCACCGCCTGCAGCAAACGGCTCAAGCGCGTCTGGCCAGCATCCCAGCGCACGCGGGCGCGGTGCGTCGCGTAGTTGACATCGACCCCGAGCACACCGGGCTGGCGGGCCAGGTGTCGCTCATTCAGCCATAGACAAGCAGCGCAGGTGATGCCCTCGAGCAGCAGACTGACCTCGCGTACATCGGCATGCTCCGGGTCTGGCGTCTCAACGAAGCCTTGCTGCAAAGCGGTTTGATCATAAACCTCGAGGCCGGCAAGGTCGGGCACCACGGCGGCACCCTCGGGCATGGCGGTCCGCTGCTCGTAGTAAGCCTGCATGCCAGCGTCCACAATGGCCTGAGCCACAGCCTGACAGCCACGACAGCACATCGGCTGGTCGATGCCGGCGATGCGCACCGTCTGCCGCGTCTCGTCCGGGACCGGCAGACCGCAATGGAAACACGACACTTCAGCGTCGACGGGAGTGTATTGCAGGGATGACATTCTCGATTAAGATTAGACCTTATCTACAGGAGGCGGTCACCGAACCACCACGCGATGATTCCTTGGCTTCCCCCAGGCGCCCCCTTCCCCCCAGTTGGCGCCGCCCTACGTAATCCCAACGGCCTGCTCGCCGCTGGCGGCAGTTTGGACGTCGACACGCTGCTTCGCGCCTATCGCACGGGGATCTTCCCGTGGTACGCACACGACGACCCGATCCTGTGGTGGAGCCCGGACCCACGCATGGTACTGGAGCCGAGTTCTGTCCACCTGAGTCACTCCCTACGCAAGCTGATCCGCCACGGTGGCTTCACCGTGCGCGCCGACACTGCATTCGCCGATGTCATCGATCACTGCGCCGACCTGCGCCGCGACGACGGCACCTGGATCAATCCGGCGATTCGTAGCGTCTACGTCGAGCTGCATGAACGGGGATACGCGCATTCGATCGAGACCTGGGTCGGTGACGATCTGGTCGGCGGGCTATACGGCCTGGCAATCGGCCGCATCTTCTTCGGCGAATCAATGTTCCATGTGCAGCGCGACGCTTCCAAGCTTGCCCTGGCCTTTCTCTGCCGCCAGCTGCAGCGCTGGAACTACGGCCTCATCGACTGTCAGATGGAGACGTCCCACCTCGCGTCGATGGGGGCCACGCCGATCCCGCGCGATGTCTTCATCGCAAGGCTTGCCGGCTTGGTAGACTCGGCCGATCCGCCTGGCAGATGGCAACTCGAAGATGACCTCTTTACGTGACCTGCCACATCAGGTCCTACAGTTTTATGTGACGGCGCCCTACAACTGCTCGTATGTCCCGGGGCGGTTGGCGCGCTCGCAGGTTGCGACCCCAGGCCACTTCATCGACAGTCAGGTTTACGGCGAATTGGTACGCGCCGGCTTTCGCCGCAGCGGTCTGTTCACCTACCGGCCCTATTGCGACAACTGCCGCGCCTGTACGCCGGTCCGCGTTTTAGCCCAAGACTTTCGGCCCAACCGCTCGCAACGTCGGACCCTGTCCCGGCATGCCGACCTGGTGGCAATGCGGGTGCCGTTGGCTTTCCGCGAAGACCATTACGCCCTGTACTTACGCTATCAAAGTGCTCGCCACAGCGGTGGCGGCATGGATCACGACAGCCGCGAGCAGTACGCGCATTTCCTGCTACAAAGCCGGGTCGATTCTTGGCTGGTTGAGTTCCGCGAAGCCGGCACACTGCGCATGGTGTCGCTGATCGACCAGCTCAGCGACGGGCTCTCGGCGGTCTACACCTTCTACGACCCGGATGTTCCGCGTGCCAGCTACGGCACTTACGGCATCCTGTGGCAAATCAGCCATTGTCGCGAGCAGGGACTGCGACATCTGTATCTGGGGTATTGGATCGGTGAGAGCGCAAAAATGAACTACAAGACCGCGTTCCGTCCGATGGAGATCTTGCGCGGCGGTGTCTGGTCACCGCTGATCGAAGCGATCTAATCGATCGGGCTGTCGGAAGCAGCCCCGACCAGCTGCCGCGGGCGAAATATCGCGTCGCGATAGTGGCGTGCCTCGTCGATCGACTCGTAGACGTCGGCCAGCGCCTCGTGGCGGGTCTTTTTGCGGTAGGCCGCGAACTCTGCCGGAAACCACGCTTTCGACAGTTCCTTCAACGTGCTGACGTCGATGCTGCGATAGTGGAAGAAGGCCTCTAGACGCGGCATGTGCAACGCCAGAAAACGCCGGTCCTGGCCGATGGTATTGCCACACATCGGCGAACTCTCGGCCGGCAGGTGCTGCTGCAACCATTCCAGTGCCGCAGCTTCGACCGCGCGCTCGTCCAGCGTCGATGCGCGGACCTTTTCGACTAGCCCGCTGCGGCCATGCGTGCCGGTGTTCCAGGCGTCCATACCGGCCAAGGCCGCATCGCTCTGGTGCACCACCCAGACAGGGGCCTCGGCGACGACGTTGAGATCGGTGTCTGTGACTACCATAGCGACCTCGAGGATACGGTCACGTTCGGGGGAAAGGCCGGTCATCTCGAGGTCGAGCCAGACCCAGCGGGCTATCGTGTCTGTCATACTGGAATCATTAATTTCCGCAGGCTACGTGCCGCCGTCGGCACTGTCAGCGCCCTGGAACAGAGGGCACACTTCGATTGTCGCATAGCGCACCATCGACCCGCTTGATGCTCACCAGTCCTGTCAGAACTCCGAGGTCTTTCGTGGAACCCAGCAGTGTTCTCATTACCTTCGCCTTTCTTGCCCTCGTACTTGGCGTGACCGGCGCCCGTGTCTGGTTGGCGCGACGTCAAGTCGCGCACATTGCCGCCCACCGCGATGCCGTGCCCACTGCGTTCGCCAATGTCATCGACGGTTCCGCACACGCCCGCGCCGCCGACTACAGCATCGCCAAGACACGACATGGCCTGCGCGAACTGCTGGTCAGCACCGCCGTGTTGCTGCTGCTGACCCTCGGCGGTGGCATCGCTTGGGCCGATGTGCAGATCGCGAGCTGGCTCGGCAGCGACAGCCTTTTGCATGGCGTGTTGCTGGTCGGCGCGGTCATGGCGTTTGCGGGCTTGGTCGAGTTACCTCTGGCTTGGCAGCGGGTGTTCGGCATCGAGCAGCGCTTCGGCTTCAACCGCATGAGCCGCAGCTTGTTCGTGCGCGACCTCGTCATGCGCAGCACCCTCACCGGCCTGATTGGCGCCCCTCTGATCCTGCTCGTGCTGTGGATCATGCAAGAGACAGGCAGCCTCTGGTGGCTGTGGGCATGGGCTGTCTGGGTGGCGTTCAATGTCGGCGTGATGGCGCTCTACCCGACGGTCTTCGCACCGCTGTTCAATACGTTCTCACGCCTGCCTGAGGGTGAACTCAAGCAGCGCATCGAAACCTTGCTGGCACGCTGCGGCTTCACTTCGAACGGTCTCTACGTGATCGACAGCTCGAAACGCTCGAGCCATGGCAACGCCTACTTTGCCGGCTTCGGCGCGGCCAAACGCATTGTCCTGTTCGATACGCTCATCAACCGCCTGTCGCCGACCGAGGTCGAGGCCGTGCTCGCGCATGAACTCGGCCACTACCGTCGCAATCACGTGCGGCGCCGCTTGGCACTGATCTTTGGCGTGAGCCTGGCGGTGCTAGCCCTGATGGGCTGGCTGCTGGCAAGCCCGCTCGTCTATGGCAGCCTCGGCCTCGAGCGCGCATCGACCCCAGGCGCCTTGTTGCTGGTGTTCCTGACCGTGCCATATCTCGTGTTCCTGATCCGCCCGCTGCTCGCCGGCTATTCGCGCAAGCATGAGTTCGAGGCCGACGCCTACGCTGCCGAACACGCCGATGGGGGGGCGCTGGTCGACGCCTTGGTCAAGTTATACAAAGACAACGCGTCGACACTGACTCCCGACCCGGTTCACTCGGCGGTCTACGACTCGCACCCGCCAGCCGCGCATCGGATCTCGCGCCTGCGGCAGTTGGCGGCAGCGCCAGCTTGAACGACCGCGGCGCCGGGGGCTTCCCGCCGCCGCCCCCGGGGCTGGTCCGCGGTCGTGTGGTTGCTGCCTACGGGCGCCGCTTCACCGTAGGCACCGCCGACGGCACCCGCATCGACTGCGTCACACGCGGCAAGCGCGGTGGCGTGGCGTGCGGCGATTGGGTCGACCTTGCTTCCACCGGTGACGGCGGCGTTATCGAGCAGGTGCTGCCGCGCAGCTCTTTGCTCTATCGGGCCGATGCGAGTCAGGAGAAACTGATCGCGGCGAACGTCACCCAAGTGCTGGTGATGGTCGCCGTCTGGCCGGGCTGGGACGAAGACTTGATAGCGCGCTGCCTGGTGGCCGCCGAGCACGCCGGTGTCCGCGCCCGTCTGCTGCTGAACAAAGCCGATATGGCCGATCGCCGAGCCGGCGCCCGTCAGGCTCTGGGGGTGTTCGAAGGCGCCTACCCAATCACCGAACTCAGCGTGCTGAATGGCCCGCACCTACTGCGACCCTTGCTGCAGGACGAGGTCAGCGTACTGGTCGGACCTTCCGGGGTCGGCAAATCGAGCTTGGTCAATGCCCTGACCGGCGCTCAAGCGGCGACCGGCGAAGTTTCGAAAGCCCTAGACAGTGGGCGGCACACCACAACACACGCGCGCTTCTACCCGCTCGACGAACGTTCGGCGCTGATCGACTCGCCAGGCATGCAGGTGTTCGGCATGCACGCCATCGCACCGGAGCGCCTTGCCGAACAGTTCCCGGAATTTCGACAGGCGCTCGGGCAGTGCCGCTTTCGCGACTGCCGTCACCTGCACGAGCCCGATTGCGCCGTCGTTCAAGCGGCCGACAACGGCACCTTCGACCCGCGTCGGCTTGGCCACTATCGCGGCATTCTGGCTGGCCTGGGGCAGCGACGTTAGCCCACCATCCGACCGATGCCCAGCAAGAACAAACCGACCATCATGACGACGATGGCCCGCCAGATAAGCCCGCTTGCACTGCGAAGGTCGTCGGGGGCCTGGCCGGCCGACTCGCTGGCCTGACGAGGCTCTGGCGTCACACGCAGCGGATCGCCCAGCTCAATCCCTAAAGCGCCGGACGCGCTGGCAAGCACCACACCCTGTTCCTCGACTGTCCAGGTCTTTGCCCGACTGCGCCAGCTCTCGATTGCATCCTCGAAATTGCCGACGACGGCCAAGACCAGTGCAGTGATACGTGCCGGCAGCCAATCGAGCCAGCGCATCAGACGCGCTGCTCGGCTTGCATAGGCCGGCGATACCGCATCACCCGACCAGGCATCGCGCAGGCGCTCGACCAGGAAGTACAGCACCGGACCTAGGCAGCCGGGCAGAAGGACGTACCAGAACACCGGCGCGAATAAGCGCGTGTGGACGGCCAAGATCAGTGCCTCGATAGCGAAGCGGCCTTGCGCGATCGGCGACTTGGGCACAGCCATGGCAGCGACAGGCGCCTCCTGCATGGCCGACGCGGCCGCCATGGCGTCGCCTTCGTCGAGCGCCCGCGCGACCCGTTCAGCCCATTGCAGCAGCTCGGCGATGCGGGCCACCAGAAGCAACACCAGCAAGTCGAAAAGCAGCGCAAACGGGCCAAGCAGGGCCCGGACGAGCACGGTCAGCGCCAGCAGCGGAATCAGCACAATCGCAGCAGCCAACCATGCATTCTGGGCCTCACCCGCATCGGTGCCGCGAGCGAGCGCGACCAGCCATCGACGCAGTGTCACGAACATGACAGCGACAGGCGCCACCGGACGGAAGCGATCGAGCACCAGGGCGATGAGCACGACAGTAAAGTGCATGGCTGGATTATCCCAGACGCGCAAGCAAGCCGGCGAGCAGCGTCTCGACAGCGGCGTGCCGCACAGCGGCGCGGTCACCGGCAAACAAATGGTGCTCGCTGACGACCCCATTGGGGCCAGCCCAGGCCAGCCAGACGGTGCCTACGGGTTTAAAAGGCGTTCCGCCGCCAGGCCCGGCGATCCCACTGACTGCCAGCGACCAATCGGTACCGGCTCGGGAACGCGCACCGAGCGCCATCGCCTCGACCACCTCGGCGCTGACTGCACCGTGAGCCTCGATCAAGTATGCCGGCACGCCCAAGTCGCGTTGCTTGGCAGCGTTGCTGTAGGTGACCCATCCGGCCATGAACCAGGCCGAGCTGCCCGACACACTGGTCAGTGCTGCAGCGACCATGCCACCGGTACACGACTCGGCGGTGGCAAGACTTTGCTGGCGGGCTCGCAAGGCCGCGCCGGCATCGGCAGCCAGGTCTTCCAGACGTCGTGTCACCTCACCGTCTCCCCGGAATAGACGTTTAACGCGAGCATTCGCCAACCACACTCATGTCCTCTAAATGCTCGTCAAACGCTGAAGCAGCGCCAGCAACAGCAAGCCCAGACCAGCCGCCAGCCAGTCGTCGAGCATGATTCCCAAACCACCTCGTGTGCGACGATCGACGCCGCGGATGGGTGGCGGTTTAGCGATGTCGAGCACGCGGAACAGCAAAAAACCAAGCGCCTGCCAAAACAACTCGGGTGGCAGCACGATGAGCATGCCGAGAAAGGCGTGAGTCTCGTCGACCACCACTGCGCCGGGGTCCGGGCGATCCAGTCGGCGCGAAGCGAACCCGGCTGCCCACGCGCACAGTGGCGCCAACACCAGCCACAACAGACACTGCAGCGTGAATGGCAAATCAGCCAGCAGCCACCAGTAGACCGGTAACGCCAGCAGCGTGCCGAAAGTGCCCGGTGCGGGCAACAGGCCGGCGCCGCCACCCAGAGCGATCCAGCCGGCGGGGTGGAGAAGCAGGCGGGCGGGGGTGATGCGCTCAGGCAAAGTGACGATACCCCTCGGGCGTGACCAGCCGCGCGCCGTCGGCATCGCGCAGCAGCAGATCGGACCCGGCGACAATCCGCCCAACCTGACTCACCTGCACATCCAACCGCTCGGCCAGCGCAACGATGGCGTCGTTGCACCGTGGACTGGCGGTGAACAACAGCTCATAGTCGTCGCCGCCCGACAAGACGCAGCGACGCAGCTCAGGACCATCGTCGAATAGCGGTCGCGGCAACGCCGCCCAATCGAGCTCGACGCCAACTCGGCTGGCCTTCAGCACATGCCCGAGGTCGGCCAACAGACCGTCTGAGAGATCGATACACGCGTTAGCGAGGCCGCGCAGGCCAACGCCAAGGGCGACCCGCGGTTCGGGCGAGTCGAGGCGGGCAAGCGCCGGCCCGACCAAGCTATCCGGGAGTACAAGACTGCCCTGACGATGTCGCAGACCCAGGCTCGCCAGGCCGAGGACGCCCGACACCCAGACAACATCGCCAAGGCGCGCGCCGCTGCGCAACAGGGCGCTGCCGGCAGGCAGTTCGCCCAGCACAGTGACGCACAGATTCAATGGCCCACGGGTCGTATCGCCACCGACCCAGTCGACACCAAAGCGCTCGGCAGTATGGGCAAAGCCGTCGGCGAAGCGCTCGACCCAGCCCACATCGACACTGGGCAGCGCGATGCCCAGCAGGGCTTGACGGGGGGTCGCACCCATCGCCCCGAGATCGGAGAGATTCACCGCGAGAGCCTTCATGCCCAGACTGTAAGGGTCGGCATCGGGCAAAAAATGCGTCCCACAAACCAGCATGTCGGTAGCGACAGCAGTCTCCATGCCCGACGACGGGTAGAGCAGCGCGGCATCATCGCCAACGCCGACTCGGCTGTGATGCACTGGCCGGGTGAAATGGCGACGGATCAGCTCGAACTCGTCCACCGCCGCGCGTTCCTACGGCTCGCCGGCTGGATCGCCCGCGCTTGGACGTCCAGTCGACTCGAACGGCCGCAAGCCCCGCGCGAGCTTGTCCAGCACGCCATTGACGTAGCGGTGGCCGTCGGTACCGCCAAAGGTCTTGGCCAGCTCGATACCTTCGTTGATGATGACCCGAAACGGCGTGTCATGCAGTTCGCCCAGCTCGTAGGCGCCCAGCAGCAGGATTGCATGCTCCACCGGCGAGAGCTCGACAACCGGCCGGTCCAAGTGCGGCGCCAGCAGCGTATCGAGCCGCTCGCGCGCGGCCAAGGTGCCGCGCAACAGAGCGTCGCAGAGCGGCCCGTCAGCCTTGCCAAAGTGCGCGTCCTCGCGCAGATCCAAGCGGATTCGCTCGGCCTCGCCGCCGCTCAGCAGGTGCTGATAGATGCCCTGCACAGCATATTCGCGAGCGCGACGACGCGGGCTCTTGCGGGCCGTCGCCGTGTTGCTCATCGCAGCCCCCGCAGCAACCGGGCCATCTCGACCGCCGCCTCGGCCGCTTCGCCGCCTTTCACGCCCTTGCGCGCTGCGGCCTGGGCATCGGTGTCGACAGTCAGGATGCCGTTAGCGATCGGCACACCGGTGTCGAGCTGAACGCGCAGGACTCCTGCCGCCGAGGTGTCGGAGACGACCTCGAAGTGATAAGTCTCGCCACGCACGACGGCGCCGAGCGCCACCAGCGCGTCAAAGCTGCCACTGCGCGCCATGGTCAACAGCGCCACCGGGATCTCGAGCGCGCCGGGCACACGGGCAACGCTGACCGCGTCATCGGCCACGCCAAGGCTGCGCAGACGGTCGAGTACGTCGGCCAATAGCGCATCGCAGACCTCGGCATTGAAGCGGCTGCAGACGATGCCGACGCGCAGGCCGGTGCCGTCGGGGGCGATACTTGCAGGAGAGGACAGGCTCATGTGGGTCTCTGCGATTTAAAGCGGTGCCGAGCGTTCGCCCGATGGTGCGACAAAACCTGCCACCTCGAGCCCAAAACCCGCCATCGACGGGATCTTGCGCGGCTGCGCCATCAGCCGCATGCGCCGCACCCCGAGGTCGGCAATGATCTGCGCGCCGATGCCATAGTTACGGAGATCGGAACGCACCGGCGCGGCTGGCTCGAGTGCCGATTCGACACGCTGCAGCAGACCGCTGCTGCCGTCGGGGCGGCGCAGCAACACCACCACGCCACTGCCCGCGCTGGCGATGTGATGCAGAGACTGCGGCAGACTCCACGAATGTCCACCGCCGTCGATATCGAGCAAGTCGACCACCGATAACGGTTCATGCACCCGGACCAGCACCTCGTCATCGGCGTGCCAGCTGCCGCAGACCAACGCCAGGTGCACAGTGGCACCGCGCGTTTCGCGAAAGGCATGCAGGGTGAACGGGCCATATGGCGTCCGGATGTCGCGCCGGGCGGCCAGCTCGACCAGCTTCTCGGTGTGGGCCCGATAGCGAATGAGGTCGGCGATGGCACCGATCTTCAGTCCATGTTCGCGACCAAAGGGCACCAGGTCCTGCAGGCGGGCCATGCTGCCGTCATCTTTGAGGATCTCGCAGATCACCGCAGCAGGCTCGCAGCCCGCCAATTGCGCGAGGTCACAGCCAGCCTCGGTGTGGCCGGCACGCATCAGGACGCCGCCGGGGTTGGCCATCAGCGGGAAAATGTGCCCCGGCTGCACCAGGTCGTCCGGTCTGGCACCTTTCTTCACCGCAGCGAGGACGGTGGTGGCGCGATCGGCCGCCGAGATACCGGTGGTGACCCCCCGAGCCGCCTCGATCGACACGGTGAAGGCCGTCTGCAATGGCGCACGGTTATCGCGCACCATGGGTTTGAGCCCAAGCTGCTCACACCGCTGCGGTGTCAGGGTCAGACAGATCAAACCACGACCGAAACGCGCCATGAAATTGATCGCCTCGGGCGTGACGTGCTCGGCGGCCATGACCAGGTCGCCCTCGTTCTCGCGATCGTCTTCGTCGACCAGAATGACCATCTTGCCGGCGGCGATATCGGCGACGATCTCCTCGATGGGGGACAGGCTCACGCGGTATCTCCTGCGACAGCGGCAGCATGCTGCTCGTTGGCACCCGCCATCGCATCGTTGTAGCGGGCTGCATAACGCGCCAACAGGTCGACTTCGAGGTTGACCGTATCGCCGGGCTGCAGCGAACCCAGTGTGGTGGCAGCCAGCGTATGGGGGATGACATTGACGCCAAAGCGGCAGCCATCGGCGGCGTCATCAACCGTGTTCACCGTGAGACTCACGCCGTGCACCGCGACCGATCCCTTGGGTGCGATGAACCGCGCGAGCGATGCCGGGGCCGAAACCACCAAGCTGCGGTTGTCACCCACCGGATCGAAAGCCACGACCGAACCGACCGCATCGACATGGCCGGTAACGAGATGTCCCCCCAGGCGATCGGCCAAGCGCAGAGCTTTCTCGAGGTTGACTGCTCCCGGGCAGTTCAGGCCGCAGGTGACGCGAAGACTCTCGGCAGAGACGTCAAACAGCAGCTGGCCCTGCTCATGCCCAACAACGGTCAGGCAGCAGCCGTTCACGGCGATGCTGTCGCCAATAGCGACGTCATCGACCGCCAGCGCACCCGGGTCGAGCCGCAATCGCACGCCGCCCGCCGTCGGGCTGACCACGACAATCTGGCCCAAGGCCGCGACCATGCCGCTAAACATGGCCCACCAGTCGCTCGGCCGGACGCAACACCACACGCAGATCGCCGCCGAACATGCGGACATCGTGGATGGCAAAGCCAGGCGCCTCGTCCATGCTGGCCAGCGCCGGGCTGACGAACATGCCACGGCCACTGCTGCCGATGATGCGAGCGTTGTAATAGACCACCAACTCGTCGACCAACCCGGCCGCCAGCAGCGCACCATTGAGGGTCTGTCCAGCTTCGACCGTGACCTCGTTGATCTCGCGCGCCGCCAGCGCCTCGAACAGGCGCGGTAGGGCGACCCGACCGCGGGCAGTGTTGAGTTGCACGACCTCGGCGCCGGTCGCGCGGACCGCCTCGAGGCGATCCTCGTCGGTACTGGCAGTGGCCACCAAGACGCCGTCCCCCCGCTGCAGCATGGCCGCGGTGGTTGGTATCGCCAGGTTGTTGTCGACCACCACGCGCAGGGGCTGGCGCGGTGTCTCGATGTGCCGCACGTCGAGCAGCGGGTCATCAGCCAGAAGCGTGCCGATCCCGGTCATGACCGCGCAAGAGCGGGCGCGCCAACGGTGTGCATCGGTGCGCGCCGGCTTGCCGGTGATCCAACGGCTCTCGCCATCGGCCAACGCGGTGCGGCCATCGAGTGTCGCAGCCAGTTTCAGCCGTACCCACGGACGGCCACGCCGCATGCGGCAGATGAACCCCAGGTTCAGTTCGGCAGCGGCAGCCGCCATCAGACCGGGACGCACCGTCACACCGGCATCGCGCAATGCCGCTGCACCGGACCCGGCAACCTTGGGGTTGGGATCGTCGATGGCATAGACCACCGCCGTTACGCCGGCAGCCAAAAGGGCATCGCTGCAAGGTGGCGTGCGCCCTTGATGACAGCAGGGCTCGAGCGTCAGGTACGCAGTCGAACCAGCAGCGTTCGGCCCGGCATCCTTGATCGCAGCCACCTCAGCGTGATCGGCACCGGCACGCTCGTGCCAACCCTCGCCCACCACACGGCCGTCCTTGACCAGCACACATCCGACGCGCGGGTTGGGGGTCGTGCTGTAAAGCCCATGGCGAGCCAGTTGCAAGGCGCGAGACATGAAGCGGTGGTCGTCGGCGGTCCAGTTGGACATGTCAGGGTCTTTCCAATCGATCAATACGGAGAGGCAGCTGCACGGACAGCCTAGAGGTCATCAATTGCGCGGCGAAAATCATCGACGTCCTTAAAGCTGCGGTAGACCGAGGCGAACCGGACATAAGCGACCTTGTCCAGCCGGTAGAGTTCGCCCATCACCCACTCACCGACGGTACGCGAGGGAATCTCCCGCTCGCCAGTCGCCAGCGCCTGCTGCACCACCCGTGCGACCGCCGCATCAAGTTGTTCGGCCGACACCGGCCGCTTGTGCAAAGCGCGCGCGAAGGCAGTCCGCAGTTTGTCGCGATCGAAGTCCTGCCGCTGACCGTTGCCCTTGACCACCACCGGCAGGCGCAAATCAGCCGCCTCGACCGTGCTAAAACGTTTGTCACAGGCAGAGCAGCGGCGGCGGCGGCGGATCAGGTCGCCCTCTTCGCTGACCCGCGAGTCGATGACCTGGGTATCCGCTGCCCCACAAAAAGGACATCTCATCGGTTGTCGCAGCACTTGCCCTCGGGGAAGGAAAGTGTAGCAAATCGGCTGCCCGCGCCGGGACTCCAGGCAAATCCCCCGGCGTAGACATGACAGCACTAGGCGAGCGCGATCAGCCCGACGCCGCCAACCATCACAACGCCGGCCAGCAGATTCCGCCGCAGATTGGGCTCGGCCAGCCAAAGTGCGCCCAGGACGATGCCGAACAGCAGACTGGTGCGCTTAACCGCCAGCATGTAGGCGGTCTCGACCCCGACCAACGCGATGAAGTGGGTGAGGATCATCAGGCCCATCCAACTGGTCGCTGCCCACAGCCAAGCGTTACGCCAGGGCAACCGGCGCAGCTCTCGGCCCAGTGGGTCAAGCGCCAACCAGGCAGTCACACCGACAAGAGAGAAGTACAGCGCCCCAAGGAAGACGGGCGGTAAGTGCTCAAGCGGAGCCCGGCTGAAAACACCGGTAAAGGCGTAGATGCCTGCGGCGGTGAGCATCAGTCGAGCCGATGGCTGACGCAATGGTGCAGTCAAAGGGCGATGCCAACCCTGACGAAACTCGCCGATGTTCAGCAGGCATGCTCCAGCGAATACCAGCAGAATACCGGCGAGACCTTGCCCGGTGACCGCTTCCCCGAGAATCGGGCCGCCGATGCCAGCGACCAAGACCGGCGTAAAAGCGTGATACGGGAGCGATTGCGACAAATCAGCGCCCTGGATCGACTTCAGGTAAAAGCCGACGGCAATGACCTCGAGGATGGCCGACGGCAGCAACCAAGCCCAAGTGCTAGCCGGGACTTCGGCCGGCCAGGTTGCCAACATCACCGGCAGCAGGAACACCAACGGCAGGCAGCAGCGCGCCAGCGAGAGTTGGCGTGGCGTCAGGCCACGCAGTCCACGCTTTGTACTGGCATCGGCCATGGCCATCCCAAAAGCGCAGACCAGCGCCCAGCCGAGCCAGCTCATGGCCGAGCGTCGAACGAGCGGTGCTTAGTGGCCGGCGGCGCGCGCGATGCCGTTGGTGATCTCGGCGTGCGCGGCGTCGCGCCCCTTCCAGCCCTTCACCTTGACCCATTTGCCAGCTTCGAGGTCTTTGTAGTGCTCGAAGAAGTGCTTGATCTGCAACAGGCGCTCCGGCTGCAGGTCTTCGGGCTTCTGCCAGTGGCGGTAGATCGGAAGGATCTTGTCGACCGGCACCGCCAGCAGCTTGGCGTCCCCGCCGGCCTCATCTTCCATTTCGAGAAGACCGAGCGCGCGGCAGCGCACCACCGCGCCTGCCGACACCGGGAAGGGCGTCACCACCAGCACATCGACAGGGTCACCATCGTCCGAGATGGTCCCAGGGATATAGCCGTAGTTACACGGATAGTGCATCGACGTCATCATGAAGCGATCGACGAACAGTGCTCCGGTCTCCTTGTCGACCTCGTACTTGATCGGGTCGGAATGGGCCGGGATCTCGATGATGACGTTGAATTCATGCGGGGCCTTGTCGCCCGGCGGGACTTGTTTCAGAGCCACCGAGGGCCTCCCTGATCTTGTTGATTGTTCGCCTCGGGATTGTACGACCAAACCCCAAAGATTGGTGCTTTGCAGCATCACTCCGTGCTAGCGAAAGACCCGCGGAGCATTGCTAGACGCGTTCAAAAAGCCTGATACTGCCGACGCCCTTGCAGATGGCATGCAGGGTGCACCTACAAGAAAGACACGTCCAAACGACTGAAGGAGATGAACATGCAAGAGGGCATTCAACTCGCCCTGCTGTGCGGTGTGGCAGCCATCGTGTACGGGCTGCTGTCGAGCCGCTGGATCCTGGCCCAACCGACCGGTAACGACCGTATGCGCGAGAT
Organism: uncultured Enterobacteriaceae bacterium; assembly: GCA_964524005.1. GTDB lineage: Bacteria > Pseudomonadota > Gammaproteobacteria > Burkholderiales > UBA3065 > UBA3065. The sequence goes on along the minus strand of CAZGBK010000007.1, from coordinate 53,935 downwards.
CGCAGCGGCCATTCAGGCTGGAGCGTCGGCCTATCTGGGTCGGCAATACCGCACCATTGCCATCGTCGGCGTGGTGCTGTTCGTGGTCATCTGGCTGTTTTTGCAGCCGATCACCGCGGTCGGCTTCGCCATCGGCGCGGTCTTGTCCGGTGCAGCCGGCTTTATTGGCATGCATATCAACGTACGCGCCAATGTGCGCACTGCTGAAGCAGCGCGTCACGGCATCAACCCGGCGCTGGCGGTGGCCTTCCGCGGCGGCGCGATCACTGGCTTGTTCGTCATCGGCCTGGGCCTTTTGGGCGTGGCCGGCTTCTATGCGTTCCTGATCCGCGGTGGTGACGGTGGCGACCTCCATCACACCATGGAGCCGCTGATCGGCTTGGCTTTCGGCTCGTCGCTGATCTCGATCTTCGCGCGTCTGGGTGGCGGCATCTTCACCAAAGGCGCCGATGTGGGTGCCGACCTGGTCGGCAAGGTTGAAGCTGGCATCCCCGAGGACGACCCGCGCAACCCGGCTGTGATCGCTGACAACGTCGGGGACAACGTGGGTGACTGCGCCGGCATGGCCGCTGACCTGTTCGAGACCTACGCAGTGACGGTGATCGCCACCATGCTGCTCGGGGCGCTGACCTTGTCCAATGGCGGTATGGAGGCGGCCATCTACCCGCTCGCGCTGGGTGGTGTGTCGGTGATCGCGTCGATCATCGGCACCTTCTTCGTCAGTTATTCGGGCCGCGGCAAGATCATGAACGCCTTGTACAAGGGCCTGATCGTATCGGCGGTGCTCAGCGTCATCGCGTTCTGGTTCGTCACCGAATGGCTCATGACTGGCTCGGGTATCGACACCCTGAATCTTTGGGGTGCGGCGCTGGTGGGCATCCTGCTGACCGCCGCCATGGTGGTGATCACCGAGTACTACACCGCCACCGAGTACGGCCCGGTGCAACACGTAGCCAAGGCCTGCGAGACCGGCCATGCGACCAACATCATCGCCGGCATCGCGGTGTCGATGCGCTCCACCGCCTGGCCAGTGCTCAGCGTGTGCATCGCCATCTTCGCCTCGTATGCGCTGGCTGGCCTCTACGGCATCGCCATCGCCGCCACCGCCATGCTGAGCATGGCCGGCATCATCGTCGCGCTGGACGCCTATGGGCCGATCACCGACAACGCCGGTGGTATCGCCGAGATGGCTGGCCTGCCGTCGAGCGTGCGTGACGTGACCGACCCGCTGGATGCGGTGGGCAACACCACCAAGGCGGTCACCAAAGGCTACGCCATCGGCTCGGCCGGCCTCGCTGCGCTGGTGCTGTTCGCCGACTATACCCACGCTCTGGAGAGCCGACTCGGCGAGGTCATCGCCTTCGACCTGTCTGACCACATGGTCATCATCGGCCTGTTCATCGGTGGCCTGATCCCGTTCCTGTTCGGGGCGATGGCGATGGAGGCAGTGGGCCGATGCGCTGGATCGGTGGTCGAAGAGGTCCGCCGCCAGTTCCGCGAGATCCCCGGCATCATGAAGGGTACCGCCAAGCCCGAATACGGCCGCGCCGTAGACATGCTGACCGCATCAGCGATCAGAGAGATGATCGTGCCGTCGCTGCTGCCAGTGGTGGTACCGATCCTGGTCGGCTTCCTGCTCGGACCAAAGGCGCTTGGCGGGCTTCTGATGGGCACGATCATCACCGGTCTGTTCGTCGCCATCAGCATGTGTACTGGTGGCGGCGCCTGGGACAACGCCAAGAAGTACATCGAAGACGGCCACCACGGCGGCAAAGGCTCGGAAGCCCACAAAGCTGCCGTGACCGGCGATACGGTCGGCGACCCCTACAAGGACACCGCCGGGCCGGCAGTGAATCCGCTGATCAAGATCATCAATATCGTGGCGCTGTTGATCGTTCCGCTGATCTAGAGGTGCTGCAGAGGCAACCCCGTGTCGATTGGCACGGGGCGCCAACAGCTGAAGACAGTGACGGAATCTTTCCGGAGTGGCTCTCGGAAAAATTTATTTACATCTGCGCCAGCCGCTGACACGCATGTCGCGGATCACCGACCTAGAGTAGTCACTGCAACTTCTTCCTCAAAAGAATTGGCAGAGGCACTGCCCGGGACTCGATCCCGGGCTTTTTTTTAGCCCGGCAGCGGACAGGCCACGCCGGTCCCCCGCAGGCCGCAATAGCCCGATGGGTTGTGGTGCAGATACTGTTGGTGCTCGGGCTCGGCGTAATAGAATTCGGTAGCCATTCCAAGCGACGTCGTCAACTGCGGATACCCGGCACGCTGGAGCGCTGCGTCATAGGCTCGCAAGATGCACCCCGCCGCCTCCGCCTGCGCTGAGTTGGTCGTCAAAACCATTGATCGATACTGGGTGCCCTGGTCATTCCCCTGACGCATGCCTTGGGTCGGATCGTGGGCCTCGAGGAACACCCGCATCAGCTCGCCGAAGCTCAGCTGCTGGGGGTCGAAGACGACACGGACCACCTCGGCATGCCCGGTGCGACCAGAACAGACTTCGTGATAAGTGGGGTTTGGGGTCAAGCCCCCCGCGTAACCGACGGCCGTGGTCCATACCCCGGGGAGGCGCCAGAACAGCCTTTCGGCACCCCAAAAGCAACCCAAGCCCAGAATCACTTCCTGCATGACCGCGGGCCAGGGCGGGACCAACGGGTTGCCAAGTACAGCATGGCCGGCCGGGACCACCATGGTCGTGGAGCGGCCAGGCAGCGCCTCGGCTGCACTAGGAAGGCGGTCCTTCACGGTCAGTAGTCCTCGTCTTCGTCTTCGTCAGACTCTTCCTCTTCCTCTTCGACCAGGCTGCTGGCATCACCGCTGACCAACAGGTGGACCATATCGCCGTCGACGCCGACCGCTTCGTATTCGATGTCTTCCAGTGCCCCATTGTCGATCAGCGCCTCGGACAAAATCTCCATCACCCGATCGCGGTCGTTGTCGATCAGGTCATCCAGCTCGACTGCAACCACGCCCTCGACCACGCCGTTTGCGTCCATCTGGCGGCGGATCTGGGATGCAGTCAGGGGGCGGGTGAGCAGGTCATAGTCCATGTTCAAGGGTCTCCGGGCAAGGTGCGGAACTTGACCACGCCAAGGCGTTCAGAGTTCAAGATTCCGGCAACCGGCGCCGGACGTTGGAGAATCACCATGCGACCCATCAGCGCGCTTCTGCTCGCCGCACTTCCTGTTTCGTTCGCGACAGCGACGACCGACAATCAAGCACACTCCGTAGAAATGGGTTACTTCTACGATGTTGCGGTGTTTGAAGTGACTGTCCCGCACGACTTTCAGCCGACCTTTGATCGCTTCGGTCGCCCTGTCACCAACCCCGACGATGTGCACATGGATGTCGGTCCGACACGGGTCGATAGCGCTCAATACCGCGAGTTCGACGTTGGCGCATTGGCCGACACGCTGCGCCAGACCGCCAAACCCCGCCTGGTAGCCAACGCCGCCATTCCGAAGGGCGAGACGGTCCGCTTTCCGTGCGGCATCGGCAGTAATGTCGATCTCGATTTCACCAATGCGGCCGGTGCGGCTGACGAGCCATCGACCATCGTCGCTCGCTACCACACCATGTTTGTTGCCGACCGCGAGGTTGCCGACATGGCGATCGGCCTGATGGGCTCGATGACCACTGCCGGCGAAGCGCCGATCCGCTTCGTCGCGCACGAAGGCGAGACCTCGGTGGTGACCATGCTGCGCAACGCACCGGAAGGACAAAAGGAAGGCTGCATCGCACTGATCCGGCCGTGATCGGACCGTCCCCCGAAGGCGGGCTTGCGTAGCCCGCTTTTTTTTTGCCACTCTGCCGGGTACGGCCGACGTCGGCCGCGTTTACACCGAGGTCACTGTGGCCGAGTTCTTCCGTTCCATCTCGTTCAAGATCCTTGGCATCGCCATCGGCCTGCTGGTGGTCATGGGGCTCGCCTCGGCGTGGTCAATGTACACCACCGCCCAGGTCAACCGGCAATTGGCCACGCTCTCCCAGTCGCTGCTGCCGATCACGCTCGGGCTCGAGGACATCAGCGACGAGATGCTACGGGCAGAAGTGCATCTGGCTGGGTTGGGGCTCCGATTCTCGACTGACCGATCTGCCCACCCGAGCGACGACGACTGCGCGGCGACATTCCGTCGCAGTAGCGAGAACCTCGAGGAATTGATCACCCAGGTCAGCAGGCTGCGCGCCCACGGCGCGGCGCTTTCGGTGCTGGAACGCAACCGCCTGGAGTTCGCCCGGCTCGAGGCGGTCTTGGCTGAGATCGAGCGCGCGACACGGCGGTTCGCCAGTGATGCCCAGCGACTGTGCGAATCTGGTGACGGGGACGCACAAGCGGCCCAGGCCGCCCTGCTCGTCCGCAGTGTCGCCGAACTGGACGCCCTGGTGACCGCCGCCAGTGACGACATGAAGACCTTCGTCGTCACCGGCGCGAGCATCGTCGAAGCCAACGAGCGCACCGCGCTACAGGCGAACATCGTGCTCATTGTCACCGCCTCGCTGGTCGGCCTGCTGCTGGCCTTTTTGGTGGCACGGGGGCTGGTGCGGCCGATCGAGCGCCTGCGGCGCGGAGCGCAGGCGGTGCAGGCTGGTCACCTCGACACCCAGGTCCCGGTCTCGAGCCGCGACGAGATCGGCGATGTCACCTCGGCATTCAACCAGATGGTCGTCGAGCTGCGGGACAAGGAGCGCATCAAACAGACCTTTGGTCAGTATGTCGACCCGCGTGTGGTCAACAACCTGCTCGTCGATGGCCGCGCCTCGCAGGCGAGCAACGGCGAGAAACAGCTGGTGACGGTCTATTTCTCGGACCTCGTCGCATTCACCGCGCTGGCCGAACGGCTGAGCCCGGGTGGCCTGGTCGCGCTCATCAACGACTACTTCGCCACCATGTCCGGACCCATCCGCGAGCGCCACGGCATTATCGACAAATACATCGGCGATTCGATCATGGCGTTCTGGACCGAGCCCTTCGCCAGCGCCACCGAGCAGGCGCGGCTGGCCTGCGCTGCGACGCTGATGCAGTTCCGCCTGCTCGACGACTTCCGCGTACGCGCCCCCGAGCTGATCGGCCTGCGCAAGGGCTTGCCGCTGATTGACATGCGGGTGGGCATGGCCAGCGGCGAAGCGATCGTCGGCAGCATCGGTGGCGAGACCTCACGCAGTTTCACGGTGATGGGCGATACGGTGAACCTGGGCTCGCGTCTGGAAGGCTCGAACAAGGTCTACGGCACGCACATCCTGATCGACCGGATGACCCGCGACATGGCGGGCGACGCCATCGCTGTCCGCGAGATCGACCGCATCGCCGTGGTCGGCAAGACCGAGCCGGTGGCGGTATTCGAACTGATGGCCATGGCGGGCGACACCGACGCCACGGAAGACGCGCTGATCACCACCTACGAAGCCGGCTTGGCGGCTTACCGTGCCGGCGACTGGGCAAAGGGCCGCGACCGTTTCGCTGAATGCCTCGAACTGCGCGCCGAGGACCCCCCGGCCAAGGTGATGAAGAAGCGCTGCGAGATGCTCCTGCGGCGGCCACCGGCCAGCTGGGATGGAATCTGGATCCTGACCAGCAAGTGATCAACCGGCCGTCTTGGGCGCAATCCGTTCGAATCGCTCGCATCTCGAATACGTCGACTTCTTTGACTTAGGTCAGCTCATGGTTGGCAATGGTCGTGCAAATTGGCTCCGAGTCCACTGAGGAGTCCACCATGAAAACCGTCTACAAACTCTCTGCCGCACTGGTTGCCGCTAGTCTGCTGACTCACGGCGCCGTGCAGGCAATGGCCGATGAGCCGATCCAGCCGATCCGTCCGCCACAGAACATCAACCTGGGTAAAGTGGAACTGGGCAAAAAGCTCTACTTCGACCCGCGCTTGTCAAAGTCTGGCTTCATCAGCTGCAACTCGTGCCACAACCTGAGCATGGGCGGCACCGACAACATCCCGACCTCGATCGGCGACAAGTGGCAGAAGGGTCCGATCAACGCGCCGACCGTACTGAACTCGAGCCTGAACGTCGCCCAGTTCTGGGATGGCCGCGCGGCCGACCTCAAAGAACAAGCCGGCGGTCCGATTGCCAACCCGGGCGAGATGGGCTTCAGTCACACACTCGCCATCGATGTGCTTCAATCAATTCCCGGCTACGTCCGCGAATTCAAGCAAGTGTTCGGGACCGACGCGATCAACATCGACCAGGTCACGGCGGCGATCGCTGAGTTTGAAAAGACGCTGGTCACGCCCAACTCGCGCTTCGACCAGTGGCTGCTTGGGAAGAGTGATGCACTGAGCAAGGACGAGTTGGCCGGCTATCAGCTTTTCAAGACCAGTGGCTGCGCTGCGTGCCACAACGGCGAGGCGGTTGGCGGCAACTCGTTCCAGAAGATGGGCATCGTCGAGCCCTACAAGGGCAACGAAGGGCTGGAGGGCCGTGCCGGAGTCACTGGCAAGGATGCCGACCGTTTCAACTACAAAGTGCCGACGCTGCGCAATGTGGAACTGACCTATCCCTACTTCCATGATGGCACCGCCAACACCTTGAGTGCCGCCGTCGATGTGATGGGCCGCATCCAGCTCGGCCGCAAGTTCACGGCTGCCGAGAACGCGCAGATCGTCGCCTTCCTGAAGACGCTGACCGGCGATCAACCCAGCTTCACCCTGCCGATCCTGCCGCCCTCAGCGGACGAGACCCCGCGTCCGACGCCGTTCAACTAGACGCTTGCAGCATCTGATCGGGCCGGACCGTGGCGTTGACCCGGCCCGGCCCGATGCCTATACTGCGCGGCCTGTTCCCCGATAGCTCAGTCGGTAGAGCAACGGACTGTTAATCCGTGTGTCCCTGGTTCGAGCCCAGGTCGGGGAGCCAAAAATGAAAAACCCAGCCGCTTGGCTGGGTTTTTTCTTGTACAACCGTCTCGCGACGGTCACCTGCTCTGGATTGGCACGAGCCGCGCGCGCCGCTACTGCGGGGGCAGCTCGGACTCGCGCGGCTGCGAACGAGTCAGCGCATCGAGATGACTCCGGGCGTAAGACACTGCCCACTCCCATTCAGTGTCCGACAAATCTTGCTGGGCTTCTTCGCGCAGCCAGTCAAGCAGTTTGCTGACGGCCAATGGATGCTCGTACTCACCGACCACGAGGGGCGAATAGAGCACCCGAATGTGGTTGGCTTCGGACAAGCGGCGGTTGACGGTCTCTGCGCTCGCATTCATCGATACTCCTTAGCAAGCACTGTGGAGCTCAATAGTGGGCCCCTTCCGCCGCTTTGTCTAGGACAATCGCATTAAAATTTGTCTAATCTTCAGTTACTTAAATAAAAGCCGCTCAGCTGAATATGTGGATTGGCCATCCCCACCAGCCCAAGCGGAATCACATACGCGCGACCATCGCCTCGCCGAACTCGGAGCACGACACCTCGGTCGCGCCGTCCATCAGCCGGGCGAAGTCGTAGGTGACGACCTTGTCGGCGATCGCCGCCTCCATCGAGTGGATCACCAAGTCGGCCGCTTCGCGCCACCCCAAGTGACGCAGCAGCATCTCGGCCGAGAGGATCAGCGAGCCCGGGTTGACCTTGTCCAGACCTGCGTACTTCGGTGCGGTGCCGTGGGTCGCCTCGAACACGGCATATTCGTCGGAGATGTTGGCGCCTGGCGCGATGCCAATGCCGCCAACCTGCGCCGCGAGAGCATCGGAAATGTAATCGCCGTTCAGATTGAGCGTGGCGATCACATCGTACTCGGCCGGACGCAGCAGGATCTGCTGCAGGAAAGCGTCGGCGATGGCGTCCTTGATGACGATGCCATTGGGCAGCTTCATCCACGGGCCGCCGTCCATCAGTTCGGCGCCGAACTCGTTCTTGGCCAGCGCGTAGGCCCAGTCACGGAAGCCACCCTCGGTGAACTTCATGATGTTGCCCTTGTGGACGATCGTCACACTGCGCCGGCTGTTGTCGATGGCGTACTGGATCGCCGCGCGCACCAGCCGCTCGGTCCCCTCGCGCGAGACCGGCTTGATGCCGATGCCCGATGTCTCCGGGAAGCGGATCTTCTTCACCCCCATCTCGTTGCGCAGGAAACCGATGAGCTTCTTCGCGCCCTCGCTCTCGGCCTGCCACTCGATTCCGGCGTAGATGTCTTCGGTGTTCTCGCGAAAGATCACCATGTCGGTCTTGGACGGGTCCCTGAGCGGGCTCGGCACGCCCTTGAAGTAGCGCACCGGACGCACGCACTGGTAGAGGTCGAGCTCCTGACGCAGCGCGACGTTGAGCGAGCGGATGCCACCGCCCACCGGCGTGGTCATCGGGCCTTTGATGGAGACGCGGTACTTCTTGAGCGCGTCGAAGGTCTCGGCCGGGAGCCACTCGTCGGGGCCATAGATCTGCGTCGATTTCTCGCCGGCGTAGACCTCGAGCCAGACGATCTTGCGCTTGCCACCGTAGGCCTTGGCCACCGCCGCGTCGATGACGCGGATCATCACCGGGGTGATGTCGACGCCGATGCCGTCGCCCTCGATGAAGGGGATGATCGGGTCGTCGGGCGTGGGCTTGCCGGGCTCGATGACGCTGCCGTGGGAGGGAACCTGGATGTGGGACGTTGCGTTCACGGGGGCACCTGTACGGGTTGACTGAGGCGGAACCTGGACGCTTCTTTGGGCGTTGCAATCAGCAACTTTCACGGCAGCTTGGGCTCACGCCTGAAGTTTACGCCTCGTGCACAATGCCCGCATGGACCGCTCGCCAAATTCCGCAGAAACCACGGCCGAGGGCATCGCCCAAGCACTGATCGACGGCTTTGACCACCACTACGCGGTCTTTCGTGCGGCCACGGCACGTGCCAAGCAACGCTTCGAAGAAGCCCGCTGGCACGAGGTGCAGGATGCCGTGAGCGAGCGCATCCAGTATTACGAAGAACGTGTGCGCGAGTGTGTGACACGCCTGCTTGAAGAATTCGCCGCCGACACGCTCGACGATGCCGTGTGGCAGCGTGCCAAGCTTCTGTTCATCGGCAAGCTGATCGACCACAAACAGCCGGAGCTGGCCGAGACCTTCTTCAACTCGGTGACGACCAAGATCCTGCACCACACTTACTTCCGCAACGACTTCATCTTCGTGCGGCCGGCGATCTCGACCGAGTTCATCGAGTCCGACCCGCCCGCGTACCGGTGCTACTACCCGCGCAGTGAGGGGGGGATGCGCAACTGTGTACGGCAGATGCTGCTGGACGAGGCGTGGGCGCGGCCTTTTGAAAACCTTGATCGCGACATCGACCGCATCATGCAAGTGGCACTAGAACGTGTCGGCGGAAGCTGGCCTGCCATCGAAGCGAACTGCCAGATCCAGGTGCTCAACTCACCTTTTTATCGAAACAAGGGCGCGTATCTGATCGGTCGCATGTTCAATGGCCACCAAGAGTGGTCGTGGGCGATGCCGATCATCCATGCACCGTCAGGCGGACTGATCGTCGACGCGATCATCCTTGAACCTTGGCGCATCTCGGTGCTGTTCTCCCTGTCGCGCGCCTACTTCATGGTGGACATGGAGGTGCCGTCGGCCACCATCCAGTTCCTGCGGCGGATCATGCCCAACAAGCCGCGCTCCGAGCTCTACACCATGCTCGGGCTGGCCAAGCAGGGCAAGACCATGTTCTACCGGGACCTGCTGTTCCACCTCAACCATTCGGACGACCAGTTCGTCGAGGCACCCGGCATCCGTGGGCTGGTGATGCACGTGTTCATGCTGCCGAGCTACCCGTTCGTGTTCAAGATCATCAAGGACCGCTTCGGCAGCTCCAAGGACATCACCCGCGATGGGGTGAAAGCCAAATTCCAGATGGTCAAGAACATCGACCGCGTGGGTCGAATGGCGGACACGCTCGAATTCACCGAACTGGCGCTGCCGCGCGCGCGCTTCTCGGAGGAACTGCTGACTCAACTGTTCGAGCTGGCGCCGTCGATCGTCCACGCCGAGGGCGACAACATCATCATCGATCACTGCTACATCGAGCGCCGTATGACGCCGCTCAATCTGTACCTGGAGAGAGCCACCGACGAACAGATCGAGGAGGCCGTGCAGGAGTATGGCAACGCCATCCGCGAGATGGCGCGCGCCAACATCTTTCCGGGAGACATGCTCTGGAAGAACTTTGGCGTGACCCGCTACCGCCGCGTCGTGTTCTACGACTACGACGAGATCGAGTACCTCACCGACTGCAACTTCCGCCGCATCCCGCCGGCCCCCAACGAAGAGATGGAGATGAGCGGTGAGCCCTGGTATTCAGTGGCCCGCAACGATGTGTTCCCCGAAGAATGGGCGACTTTCCTGCTAGGCCAACCCAAGATCCGCAAGGCCTTTCTGAAATACCACCGCGACCTGCTCGATGTGCAGTTTTGGCAAGATACGCAAGAGGTGATTCGCCGGCGCGAGCTCGAGGACTTCTTCCCCTACCCGCAAGACTTGCGCTTCTGCAGGCGCTTCGAAGCGCTATCGACAGCGTCGGACGCGCCTTAGTCGTCGAGCAGGTCTTCAATACCGATCGCCTCGCCTGGAGCATCAGCGCTGTAGCCCGGCAATTCTGCGATCGACTCGGCAAAGGCCGGGCTCGACAAGATGCCCACAAGACGCTGCACCGGCAACTGTGGTAGCGCGTCGCGGTGTACCGCCAGCAGGTAACGTTCATGCGCCAGCGGTACAAAGTCGAGCCCGAAACGCGAGGCCGCCGCCTCGACGCCAAAACCTGCATCGGCACGTCCACTGGCGACACTGGCCGCGACCGCCGCATGGGTGAACTCCACCGCACCGTAACCGCTCAGCGCAGCGGCATCGACCCGACCCCGCTCCAGCAAGGCATCGAACAGGGCTCGCGTCCCCGCACCCTCTTGACGGTTGACGAAACGCACCCCCGGGCGCGCAAGATCAGCCAAGGTGCCGATCGCCAAGGGGTTGCCGCGCGCCACCAACAGGCCTTGGGTGCGGATCACCAGGCGAATCAGGCGATGCTGGCGCGGATCGAGCCACTGCCCAAAGCGCGCAGCCAGCGGCTTGGCCAACGGACCGACTGGAACATGGATCCCGGCCAGATCGGCCTGCCCGCGTACCAAGGCAGCCAGCGCATCGAACGACCCGAGGTAGTTCAGCTCAAGCCGCAGCCCACCCTGTGCGGCGACCAACTCGGGCAGCAAGGCGATCGCGTAGCCGTGACTGGCCGCCAGGCGCAGTGTCGGTTCCGAGCGCGCCATGGCTTGGTTGATCTCGCGATCGATCTCGACGCCAAGGTTGTAAAGCTGTGGGCCCAGCCGCGCCTGAACGCGCTCGGCAGCCCAAGTCAGCGTCTCGCCAAGCGGCGCCAGGCTGGCCCCGCGACCCTGGCTAAGCTCGACCAGCGGCGAACCGAAGAACTTTGACCAGTGGTTCAGAAGGCTCCAGCAATGCCGATACGAATATCCGATCTGTCGGCTGGCGACCGTGAGTCGGCCGTGCTCGCGAATGGCGGCGAGCAGTCGAAACAGCAGCGGGTCGATCTCCTTACCGCTGCCATCGCTGAACCGCCAAGCGGGCTCGATGGTGATGCGTGACATGCACTGGCTCCGACCGTCGTTCGTACTGCAAATCGCAGCACCGCAATTATAACTTTCTCTTCATATGTTCAAGGGTCTGATTCAAGTCTAATCTTCCGCTTGCCACCAACTGAATCAGACTGTTACGTTGTTTTAGTTATTACTCATAATTCATATTTGATGCGGATGCCCAAGAGCCCGCCCGCCGGAGGAGAGTCCTTGTGAAACCCGACACCGCTGCCGAAACCCAGGCAATCAAGGCCCTGATCGAGCCGCTGCAGTCGACGCCCGGGGCGACGTTACCCATGTTGCATGCCATCCAGGACTCGCTGGGCTATGTTCCCGACGCGGCTGTCCCGTTGATCGCCGAAACGCTCAACCTGTCGCGCGCCGAGGTCCACGGTGTGGTCACCTTCTACCACCACTACCGCCGCCACGCGCCGGGCAAGCACGTGGTGCAGATCTGCCGCGCCGAGGCCTGTCAGTCGATGGGGGCCCGCCAGCTCGAGGCCCACGCGAAACAGACCCTCGGCTGTGATTACCACGAGACCACCGCCGACGGTGCCATCACTCTCGAGGCGGTCTACTGCCTCGGCAACTGCGCCTGTGCGCCGGCCATCCGCGTCGACGACGAGATTGTCGGGCGGGTCGATGCTTCCCGCTTCGACGAAGTCATTGCTGAACTGCGTCAGGAGGAGCGGGCATGAGCATCACCGTCTACGTTCCCTGCGACTCCAGCGCGCTGTCGCTCGGCGCCGAGAAGACCGCCGCCGCCATCGCTGCCGAGGCCGCCCGTCGCGGTGCCGACATCAAGCTGGTGCGCAACGGCTCGCGTGGCCTGTTCTGGCTCGAGCCGATGGTCGAGGTCGAGACCCCGGCCGGCCGCGTTGCCTACGGTCCGGTGCAGCCCAAGGATGTGCCGAGCCTGTTCGAGGCCGGCTTCCTGGCTGGTGGCAAGCATGCCCTCTCGCTGGGCATCACCGAAGACATCGCTTATTTGAAGAAGCAGGAGCGCCTCACCGCCGCCCGCATCGGTCTGGGCGACCCGCTGTGCCTCGACACCTACGCCGCCCACGGTGGCTGGCAGGGCCTCAAGAACGCCGTCGCCATGTCCGGTGCCGACGTCGTCAAGGAGGTCACCGAATCCGGTCTGCGTGGCCGTGGCGGTGCGGCCTTCCCCACCGGCATCAAGTGGAACACCGTGCTCAACACCCCGGGCGCGCAGAAGTACGTGGTCTGCAACGCCGACGAGGGCGACTCGGGCACTTTCTCCGATCGCATGCTGATGGAAGGGGACCCCTACACGCTGGTCGAGGGCATGACCATCGCCGGCATTGCGGTAGGTGCAACCCAGGGTTACATCTACCTGCGCTCGGAATACCCACACGCCTTCAAGACGCTCAAGGAAGCCATCCGCCGTGCCCGCGAGGCCGGCTGGCTCGGCACCAATGTGGCCGGCTCGGGCAAGACCTTCGAGCTGGAGGTGCGGCTCGGCGCTGGCGCCTACATCTGCGGCGAGGAGACCAGCCTGCTGGAGAGCCTCGAGGGCAAACGCGGCATCGTCCGTTTCAAGCCGCCGCTGCCGGCCATCGAGGGCCTGTTCGGCAAGCCCACCGTCATCAACAACGTCATCTCGCTATGCTCGGTGCCGGTCATCCTCGCCAAGGGTGGCAAGCACTACCAGGACTTCGGCATGGGCCGCTCGCGCGGCACCCTGCCATTCCAACTCACCGGCAACATCAAGCATGGCGGCCTGGTCGAGAAGGCGTTCGGCCTCACGCTCAACCAGCTGCTCTACGACTACGGCGGGGGCTCGGCCACTGGCCGACCGATCCGCGCGGTGCAGGTCGGCGGTCCGCTCGGCGCCTACGTGCCCGAGTCACAGTTCGACATCCCGCTGGATTACGAGGCCTACAGCAAGGTCAACGCGATGATCGGCCACGGCGGCATGGTGGTGTTCGACGACACCGTCGACATGGCCGAGCAGGCCCGCTACGCGATGGAGTTCTGTGCCATCGAATCCTGCGGCAAGTGCACGCCCTGCCGCATCGGCTCGACCCGCGGTACCGAGGTGATGGACAAGATCATCCAGGGCATCGACGTCGAGGCCAACATCGCACTGATGCGCTCGCTGTGCGACACCATGCTCAACGGCTCGCTGTGCGCGCTGGGCGGTATGGCGCCCTACCCCGTACTGTCCGCGCTCAACCATTTCCCCGAGGACTTCGCTGCTAAGCGCGAAGCCGCGGCTGCCTGAGGAGACCCCCATGTCACTGCCCCGCGATCTGGACTACGGCACCCCCGCCCGCGAATCCGAGAAGCTGGTCACCCTGAGTATCGACGGCATCGAGGTCTCGGTGCCGGCTGGCACCTCGGTGATGCGCGCCGCGCAAGACGCCGGCAACGCCATCCCCAAGCTATGCGCCACCGACAGCCTCGAGCCGTTCGGTTCGTGCCGTCTCTGCCTGGTCGAGATCGAAGGCCGTCGCGGCTATCCGGCCTCTTGCACGACGCTGGTGGAACCGGGCATGCAGGTGACCACGCAGTCGCCCAAGCTCGCCGAAATCCGCAAGGGCGTGATGGAGCTCTACATCTCCGACCACCCGTTGGACTGCCTGACCTGCTCGGCCAACGGCAACTGCGAACTGCAGGACATGACCGGCGTCGTCGGTCTGCGCGAGGTGCGCTACGGCTACGAAGGCAAAAATCACTTCGATGTGCGCTCCGGCACTGTCAAGGACTTTTCCAACCCCTACTTTGCCTATGACCCGAGCAAGTGCATCGTCTGCAACCGCTGCGTACGCGCCTGTGAAGAGGTCCAGGGCACCTTCGCACTGACCATCTCTGGCCGCGGTTTCGACTCGCGCGTGTCGCCGGGCATGAACGAGCCGTTCATGGAATCGGAATGCGTCAGCTGCGGCGCCTGCGTGCAGGCCTGCCCGACCGCCACGCTGATGGAGAAGTCGGTCATCGAACACGGCCAGGCCGAGAAGAGCACCATCACCACCTGTGCGTACTGCGGCGTCGGCTGCTCGTTCAAGGCGGAAACCAAGGGCAACCAGGTCGTGCGCCTGGTTCCCAACAAGGACGGCCACGCCAACCACGGTCACAGCTGCGTCAAGGGCCGTTTCGCCTTCGGCTATGCCACGCACAAGGACCGCATCACCACGCCGATGATCCGCAAGAGCATCGACGACCCGTGGCAGGAGGTCAGCTGGGACGAGGCGATCAACTACGCCGCCAGCGAGATCAAGCGCATCCAGGGCAAGTACGGCAAATACTCGGTGGGTGGCATCGTCTCGAGCCGCTGCACCAACGAAGAGGGCTACCTGGTCCAGAAGCTGGTGCGCGCGGCCTTCGGCAACAACAACGTCGATACCTGCGCCCGCGTCTGCCATTCGCCGACCGGCTATGGCCTCAAGCAGACCCTGGGTGAATCCGCCGGCACTCAGACCTTCGATTCGGTGATGAAATCCGACGTCATCATGATCATCGGTGCCAACCCGTCGGCCGGTCACCCGGTGTTCGCCTCGCAGATGAAGCGTCGTTTGCGGCAAGGTGCGAAGCTGATCGTGGTCGATCCGCGTGTGACCGAGAGCGTCTCTGGCCCGCACTACAAGGCCGATTACCACCTGCAACTCAAGCCCGGTACCAACGTCGCCATCATCAACGCACTGGCCCATGTCGTTGCAACAGAGGGTCTGGTGGATGAGGCCTTTGTCGCCGCACGTTGCGAAGCAGACTCTTTCCAGGTCTGGCTCGATTTCATCCGCAAGCCGGAGAACTCGCCCGAGGCGATGGAAGCCATCACCGGCGTTCCGGCCGAGCTGGTGCGTGGCGCCGCCCGTCTGTACGCGACCGGCGGCAACGCCGCGATCTACTACGGCTTGGGCGTGACCGAGCACAGCCAGGGTTCGACCATGGTGATCGGCATCGCCAACCTCGCCATGGCCACCGGAAATATCGGTCGAGAGGGTGTCGGCGTGAACCCGCTGCGCGGCCAGAACAATGTGCAAGGCTCGTGCGACATGGGCTCGTTCCCGCACGAACTGCCGGGCTACCGTCACGTGTCGGACGCTGCCACCCGCGCGCTATTCGGCAAAGAATGGGGCGTGACGCTGCACGACGAGCCGGGCCTGCGCATCCCGAACATGTTCGAAGCGGCAATGGACGGCACCTTCAAGGCGCTCTACTGCGAAGGCGAGGACATCGTCCAGTCGGACCCGAACACCCAGCATGTGGAAGCTGCGCTGCGTGCCATGGAATGCGTCATCGTCCAAGACCTGTTCCTCAACGAGACCGCCAAGTTCGCGCACGTCTTTCTGCCGGGTTCGAGCTTCCTCGAAAAGAATGGCACCTTCACCAACGCCGAGCGCCGCATCTCGCCGGTGCGCAAGGTGATGAAGCCGCTGGCCGGCTATGAAGACTGGGAGGTCACGCAGCTGCTGTCGAACGCGCTGGGCTACCCGATGCACTACACGCATCCATCCGAGATCATGGACGAGATCGCGCGACTGACACCGACCTTCCACGGCGTGAGCTACGCCAAGCTCGACCGCTTGGGCAGCATCCAATGGCCGTGTAACGAAGAGCACCCGGAAGGTACACCGATCATGCACATCGACGAGTTTGTGCGTGGCAAGGGGCATTTCATGCCGACCGCCTACGTGCCAACCGACGAGCGCACCAACCGTCAGTTCCCGCTGATCCTGACCACCGGCCGCATCCTGTCCCAGTACAACGTTGGCGCGCAGACGCGCCGCACCGAGAACTCGCGTTGGCATGACGAGGATGTGCTCGACATCCACCCGAGCGATGCCGAGACGCGGGGTATCAACAACGGCGACTGGGTCGGCATCAGTAGCCGCGCCGGCAGCACCGTGCTTCGCGCCAACATCAGCGAGCGCTTGCAGCCGGGTGTGGTCTACACCACCTTTCACCACCCGTTCTCGGGCGCCAATGTCATCACCACCGAGAACTCGGACTGGGCGACCAACTGCCCCGAATACAAGGTGACGGCGGTGGAAGTGACCCGCGTGACGCAGCCGTCCGACTGGCAGCAACGCTACCGCAAGTTCAGCGAGCAACAGCTCGACAAGCTGCCGCAACGCCAGAAGGAAACGGTGTGATCAACGACCGTCCGGCCTCTACCCTGTTCACTGATGCGGTAGGGGCCGACGACGTTAGCGGCCGGTTCGCAGTGACGGCGGCCCGGCCGGCTTGGCGTGTGGAGCGCGGTGGTATCGCGACCAGCACCGAATGGTTGGCCAACGAGATCCCGGTAGCACTCGTCTACAACGGCATCTCGCATGTCGTGATGTTGGCTACGCCCTGCGACCTTGAGGACTTTGCGCTGGGTTTCTCTCTGACTGAAGGTGTCATCGACGATCCCTCCGAATTTCGCAGCTGCGAACCGGTCGCGGGGTGCATTGGTATCGAACTGCAGGTCGAGATCTCGAGCCGGGCATTTGCCGCGCTGAAGCACCAGCGTCGGCAACTGGCTGGCCGCACCGGCTGCGGTATCTGCGGAGCCGAAAGCATCGAACACGCGATTCGGCCGGTACGACCGGTGGTCTTACGTCCAGTGGCAACCTTGCCGGCAGTGAACGCCGCGCTAACGGCTCTCGCCGATGCACAACAGATCCGCAATGACACTGGCGCGACCCATGCCGCAGCGTGGATCGCGGCCGACGGCGTGCTGCTGCTGTGCCGTGAAGATGTCGGCCGCCACAATGCGTTGGACAAGCTGGTGGGCGCCATGCAACGCGCTGCGATCGACCCGGGTGGCGGCTTTGCCTTACTGTCCAGCCGCGCCAGCTACGAGATGGTGCAAAAAGCCTCCCGCGCCGGCATCGGCACGGTCGTTGCGGTTTCGGCGCCGACGGCACTCGCAGTGCAAGTTGCCGAAGAGTCGGGTGTCGCCCTCGCCGCTTGGGCGCGCGGCGACCGACTCACCGCTTACACCTTTCCCGAGGCCTTCACGGCCTGACCGCAGAGCGATACAGGAGCACACATGGACGTTCATCACCTGGCCAAGATGGCCAACCAGATCGGCAGCTTCTTTGAGGCCTACCCGGACCGGGACTTTGCCGCCAGCGAGATCGCCGGCCACATTCGCAAGTTCTGGGAGCCGCGCATGCGGGCGACGATGTTCGAGCAGATGGACGCGGTGAAGGACGAGCTCCATCCCACCGTCTACCAAGCCTTCGTCAAGCTGCAGTCCACCCTCGCCCACTAGCCCTCCCCAGCGAGCCATCGCCTAGCGACAGCGTAACGGGGGGAGACGGTCGGCTGCTGCGTTTAAGCCAGCAGCCCGCAAGGCCGGTTCCGGCTCGCCACAGGCGGCGATCCGGCCATCTGCCAACACCAGTACACGGTCCCCTAGCCGGGCAAGCTCGTCGAGCGCATGACTGACATACAGCATCGGGGTGCCGGTCGTGTCCCGGAGCCGCTCAAGCCAGCCCATGATCTCGTGGCGACGCTCAAAATCGAGCGCCGCCAACGGTTCGTCGAGCAGCAGTACCGCTGGGTCGATCGCCATCGCGCGGGCGATCGCCACCCGTTGGCGCTCGCCGCCCGATAGCGTCTCGACGCGACGCTGCAACAGCTCACCGATGCCCAGCAAGTCGACCAGCGCATCCAGCCTTGTCGCCCTTGTAGCCGGGGTTTCGGCGTCTCTCGGCCGGTGCCAGCGCAAACCGTAAGCGATGTTGCCAGCCACATCGAGATGCTCGAAGAGACTCGATTCCTGAAACACGTACCCCACGCGACGCTGCCAGACCGGCACCCGCTCACCCGCCGCATCGTCTTGCCAGAGCGTGTCACCGACAGCGACGCGTCCGCGAGCATCTGGCTCGAGCCCCGCAATCGCCCGCAACAAGGTCGTCTTCCCCGAGCCGGAAGCGCCAAACAGCACGCTGATACCGTGCGCCGGCAGGACAATGTCGACATCCAGGACAAACCCGCGACGTTCGACCTGCAATCGTGCCGCGACGGCGGTCATGGCATCACCCGCATCCGCCGGCGCCCCAGCAACGACAGTGCCAGCAAGATCGCAAACGAGAACGCCAACAAGACTGCCGCCAGCGTGTGGGCACTGGCGTACTCCATCCCTTCGACATGGCCATATATCTGTGTCGACACCACCTGCGTGCGACCGGGGATATTGCCGCCGATCATCAGCACCACACCGAACTCGCCGATGGTGTGCGCAAACGTCAGCACCGCGGCGGTGACCAAGCCTGGTCGCGCCAACGGCAGAGCAACCGTCAAGAAGGCCTGTAGAGGTGTGGCACCCAAGGTCAGTGCGACCTCCAAGGGCCGGCGGCCAGCGGCCTCGAAGGCATCGCGCAGCGGCTGAACCGCAAACGGCAGCGAATAGATCACCGAGCCGATCAGCAGACCAGTGAAGGTGAACGACAGCAGGCCCCAACCCATCGCCTGCGTGAACTGGCCCAAGGGTCCATCAGGGCCCATCAGCACCAGCAGGTAAAAGCCCAGGACGGTCGGCGGCAGGACGAGCGGCAACGTGACCAACGCCGAGACCGGCGCACGCCAAGGTGATTTCGAACTCGCCAGCCACCACGCGAGGGGCAGCGCCAGCAACAACAAGACACCCGTTGTCACTGCGGCGAGCTTGAGCGTCAGACCGATGGCGTCGAGGTCGGCGGAGTTGAGCCAGGCGGTCATCGGCATCGGGTGGCAATCAATGGATCAGGGCGTATCGATGTTGTAGCCGGCAGCGCGGATCAGCGCCTGCGCCGGCGCATCGCGCAAAAAGTCGAGCAGGGCGATGGCGGCTGGGTTGTCACGGCCGCGCACCAGCAAGACCGCATCCTGTCGGATCGGCTGGTACAGGCCCTCGGGCACGACCCACGCTGAACCCGACCCGATCCGCCCTTCAACATAGACTTGCGACAACGCGACGAACCCCAGCGGGGCATTGCCGGTGGCAACAAACTGGTAGGTCTGCGAGATGTTCTCACCAGTCACAAGGCGCGACTGCAGGCGCTGCAACTGACCCAGCCCGCGCAGGGTCTGTACCGCAGCAGCGCCGTAAGGCGAGAGCTTGGGGTCAGCAATCGCCAGCCGCCGAAAAGTGTCGCCCCGCAACACCTCGCCGCCGGTATCAACAACGCCAGCCTGCCGGCTCCACAGCACCAGACGCCCGACCGCATAGGTGAAACGACTGCCGCTGACCGCAGCGCCGGCGCGCTCGAGCTTGGCGGGGGTCTCGTCATCAGCAGCGAGAAACACCTCGAACGACGCCCCGCTGTTGATCTGCGCAAAGAACTTGCCGGTCGAACCATACGATGCGAGCACCTTGTGGCCCGTTTGCCGCTCAAACAAGGCGGACAAACGCTGCATCGGCGCCGTGAAATTGGCAGCGACAGCCACCGCGACCTCTCCGGCCAACGCCGCAGCGGGCAAACCCAGGGCGGCGAGCAGGCCGACGCCACAACAGCATTGGCGGCTCAGCCGGCTGAATGTGCCAAGGACAAGGAACTTTGCAAGAGGCATGCGCAGCGCTCGAAGACAGGAGCTGCATTCTAGGGCGCCCCGCCAACGTGCGCAGATGCCGAGCGCCTGATGATCGCCATACGAGGGTGCCGCACTCGCTAGAATCGGTGTAATCTCGTGCTGGTATCAAGATACGAAGCAGCGCAGTTGGCCGGGCCGTGTCCCGACCAGAAAGAGGGCAAAAAGCCCCGATCAGATGCTGCATGGAGAAAAGCTGTTGCTGCCGGTCATCGCGGACTTGCGTTCGGGCCCACAGGTTGGTGGCTCGAGCGTTGCTTTCGTGAAAACCAGCCTGCAATGGAGGAATGCATGATTTACGCCCATCCCGGCGAGGCCGGCGCCAAGATCCAGTACAAGGCCAAGTACGACAACTTCATCGGCGGCAAGTGGGTCGCGCCGATCAAAGGCCAGTACTTCGACGTCGTTACGCCGATCAGCGGCAAGGTCTACACGCAGGTCGCCCGCTCGACCCCAGAGGACATCGAAGCCGCGCTCGATGCTGCACATGCCGCCGCCGATAAGTGGGCGCGGACTTCGCCGACCGAGCGCTCCAATATCCTGCTGAAGATCGCCGACCGCATCGAACAGAACCTTGAGACACTGGCTTACGCCGAGACTGTCGACAACGGCAAGGCGATCCGCGAGACGCTCAACGCCGACATCCCGCTGTCGGCCGACCACTTCCGCTACTTCGCCGGCGCTCTGCGTGCCCAGGAAGGCTCGATCTCGGAGATCGACGAGACCACTATCGCGTATCACTTCCACGAACCGCTGGGCGTCGTCGGCCAGATCATCCCGTGGAACTTCCCGATCCTCATGGCGGCGTGGAAGCTCGCTCCAGCGCTGGGTGCGGGCAACACGGTCGTCCTCAAGCCGGCCGAATCGACCCCGATCTCGATCCTGATCCTGGCCGAGCTGATCGCTGACCTGCTGCCCCCGGGCGTACTGAACATCGTCAATGGATACGGCCGTGAAGCCGGCCATCCGCTGGCGACCAGCACCCGCATCAACAAGATCGCCTTCACCGGCTCGACCAGCACCGGCCGTCTCATCGGCCAGGCTGCTGCCAACAATCTGATCCCGGCGACGCTGGAACTGGGCGGCAAGTCGCCCAACATCTTCTTCGCCGACGTTGCCGACAAGGACGACGGATTCTTCGACAAGGCCATCGAAGGCTTGGTGCTGTTCGCCTTCAACCAAGGCGAGGTCTGCACCTGCCCGTCGCGTGCACTCATCCATGAGTCGATCTACGACAAGTTCATGGAGCGCTGCCTGCAGCGGATCAAGGCGATCAAGCATGGCAACCCGCTCGACACCGACACCATGATGGGTGCGCAGGCGTCGATGGAACAGGTCACCAAGATCGAGTCCTACCTCAAGCTGGGCAAGGAAGAAGGCGCCCAGTGCCTGATCGGCGGCAACCGCGCCAACATGTCGGGTGATCTTGCCGGCGGTTTTTATATCGAGCCGACCGTGTTCAAGGGCCACAACAAGATGCGCATCTTCCAGGAAGAGATCTTCGGCCCGGTGCTGGCCGTGACGACCTTCAAGACGGAAGCCGAGGCGGTCGAGATCGGCAACGACACGCTCTATGGCCTTGGCGCCGGAGTCTGGAGCCGCAACGGCAACGTCGCCTACCGCATGGGTCGCGCCATCAAGGCCGGTCGTGTCTGGACCAATTGCTACCACGCCTACCCGGCCCACGCGGCTTTTGGAGGCTATAAGCAGTCGGGGATCGGCCGCGAGACCCACAAGATGATGCTCGACCACTACCAACAGACCAAGAACCTGTTGGTCAGCTACAGCGAGAGCAAGCTCGGCTTCTTCTAAGCTGCAGAGGTTCGCATCACCGCACGACGGCGGCCGGCGACGGCCGCCGTTGTCTTTGGCAAATAGGAGACCCCATGGTCGACAAGGTTGTTGCCACGCCCGAGGCGCTGGCATTTATTGAGACATTAAAGGCCAAGTTCGGCCCCAACATGATCTTTCACCAGTCGGGTGGCTGCTGCGACAACAGCGCGGCCAACCTCTACATGGAAGGCGAGGTCATGGTATTCAACGACATCCGGCTTGGTGCCTTGGGCGGTATCCCGTTCTACATCAGCGCTTCGCAGTACGAGTACTGGAAGCACACGCAGATCATCATCGATGTCGTTGAGGGCGGCCACGGCGGAACTTTCAGCATCGAAGCCTCGGAGGGCAAGGCGTTCATCGCCAAATCCCGCCTCTTCACCGACGACGAATGGGCAGAACTGGTGAAAGCCGAACCAGCCCTGGCCGACTAGGGCGTCGGGCCGATCGACCAAGTCGCGGTCGGACCATCGACAACACGACCCGATAAGCCGGCTCGCCTGACTGTTGGAAAGGCGCTCAGCCGCCCGTCTACTCGATCTTGGCTCCCGAACGCAGGTCACGCACCATCTGCTCGACGGCACGACGCTGCATGAATTGCGACAGCTCGGCACGCACTTGCTCGAAAGCTGGTGGCTGCGCCTTGCGCTTATCGTCGACGCGGATCACATGAAAACCAAACTCGGTCTTCACTGGCTCGGCTGAGGTCTCGCCCTTGCCCATCTTGACCAGCGCCGCCAGAAACTCCGGGACGACCGAAGCGTCGGAGCGCACCCAGCCGAGATCACCACCGGCATCCTTGGTTCCAGCATCCTCGCTGAGCTTCTTGGCCAGCTGATCGAACTTCTCGCCCTTCTTCAGCCTTGCCATCACGTTGCGAGCGGTCTTTTCGTCTTTCAGCAGAATGTGACTGGTCTTGAACTCATCGAGCGCCTGCAGTTCAGCCTTCAGCGCGTCGTATTCCTTGCGCAGGGTGTCCTCGGCGACCGGGTTCTTCTCGGCCCACGATTGCAAGTAGGTATTGACCAGCAGGTTGGTGCGCGCCAGCTCGAGCTGCTCACGCACGTCTTCGCGCTTGTCCAAGCCCGCCTTCACTGCCTCTTGCACCAACAGCTCACGTGCGATCAGCTCATCGCGGATCTGCTCACGCAGCTGTGGCGTGTCCTGCTGACCCTGGGCGGTCATCTGTCGAACTGCCTGCTCGACTTGTGCGGCGCGAATGACAACGCCGTTGACACGGGCGATGGCGTCGTCAGCAGAAGCCGCAGCGGCGGCAAACAGGCACAGTAGTGCGGCGATCAGGCGGTTCATTGTGGTCTCCAAGAGTGCGGTGAGTGGGGGTGAACGCTACAGCAGCGGGGCCGGACGCTCAGGCTTGCCGCACCTGAGCTTGTGCGGCCTCGTCCGGAGTCAAGGCTGTGATTGCCAGCGCGTGTAGACGCTGGGGCATGAGGTCATTGACGCAAGCGTAGACGGCGCGATGCCGGGCGACAGTTCCCATACCGGCAAATCGGCGCGCCACGATCCGCAGCACCAGGTGGCCTCCACCATTACTGCCAGTGTGTCCGGCGTGGCGCGCACTGTCGTCGCGCAGGTCGAGGGCGTCGGGTTCTAGCGCGGCCAGTCGGGCCGCGACCACCTGCGTCAGTGAAGCCCCGTCTGTTGACGCGCTGGTCACTGCGGGAACACCTTCCGGAAGGGTTTGACCGTGACGCGGGCGTAGACACCCGCAGCCTGGTAAGGATCGGCTGCGGCCCAGCTCTGCGCCTCTTCGAGCGAATCAAACTGCGCGACCACCAAGCTGCCGCTGAAACCAGCTGGGCCCGGGTCCTCGCTGTCGATCGCTGGATGTGGACCAGCCAGCAACAACCGGCCGTCGGTCTGCAGGGCCTGCAAACGCTCGAGATGCGCCGGACGCGCGTTGAGCCGCGCAGCCAGCGAATCCGGGCGATCTTCGCTCAGGATCGCGTAAAACATTCAGGTCTCCTTGTGACCACTGTCGGGTGGCAAGTGTCGGCTCATGTAAATACCTTGCAGGAGGGCAAAGGCCAGTGTCAGCCCAAGCCCGCCATAGAGTTTGAATGACACCCAGGTGGTCTCTTCGAAATGCTGCGCCACCCAGATATTGAGTGCACCCATGCCGGCAAAGAACACCACCCAAGACACATTCAGGCGGGTCCAGACCGGCTTCGGCAGCGTCAATTGCGCCCCCATCAGTCGCTCGATCAGGTTGATGCCCAACAGCCAAGCCGAGCCGCCCAGCACCGCAGCGAAGGTCCAGTAGAGCAGTGTCGGCTTCCACATGATGAAAGCCGGGTCTTGCAGCCAAAGGGTCAGGCCACCCATGACGATGATCAGCGCCAGACTGATCCAAAGCATGGTGTCGACCCGCCGGCGACGCAGCCGTAGCCAGAGCACCTGCGCGCCTGTGGCGACGATGGCGACCGCCGTGGCCAACAGGATCGGCGCCAGGCGATCACCCGAGACCGACAGCCCGAGTGCCTGCAGCAGTTCGAGCGCGGCGGTGGTATCGCTCGCCGCCCACTTGTAGGCGACGAAAAACAGCAAGACGGGAAAAAGGTCGAACAGAAACTTCACGGGTGTCCCTCGGGACGTTCAGCAAGCCAAGGTTGGCCGGCACAAAGGCTGCCGATGATAGCACCGGCATCGGCGCCGACCACCCGCACTTCGGGCTCGAGGCGCACGCCAAACCGGGCCTCGACGCTGGCGACGATGCGCGCCGCCAAAGCGGCGATCTCGGCACCGGTCGCATTGCCGTGATTGACCAACACCAAGGCATGGCTGGCGGCGACACCGGCATCACCCTCTCGGTAGCCCTTCCAACCACAACGCTCGATCATCCACGCTGCCGACAGCTTGACCGAGTCGCCCGCCGCATACACCGGCAGACCTGGCTCCCGAACCTGCAAAGCCTTGGCGAGGGCTGGCGTTACCAGGGGGTTGCGAAAGAAGCTGCCGGCATTGCCCAACTGCATCGGATCGGGCAGCTTGCGCCGACGGATTGCACTGACAGCATCTGCCACCTGGCGCGGAGTCGGCTTAGCGATGCCGAGCTCGGCCAGCTCACTGCGGATCTCGCCGTAGTCGAGCTGCAGGCGGGGCTGGCGCGACAGCCGAAAGGCGACCCGCGTCACTAGCTGACCGGCCAGCTCATGTTTGAAGATGCTGTTGCGATACCCCAACCCACAGCCAGCTGCATCGATCAGCAGGGTGGCACTGCTACGCCAGTCAAACACCTCGACCCAAAGCAAGTGCTCGGCCAGTTCGACACCGTAGGCGCCGATATTCTGGATCGGCGCCGCGCCGACCGTGCCCGGAATGAGTGCGAGATTCTCCAGGCCAGATAGGCCCAGACCTAGCGTCCAGCGCACGAAAGCATCCCAAGGCTCGCCGGCGCCGCCGACCACATCCACGTAGTCACTCTGCTGCTCTAAGACCCCGCGCTCACGGATCTCGGGCAGGACCACCAGGCCCGGCCAATCGCCTGTCAACAGCACATTGCTGCCACCCCCCAGGATCAGCCGCTCGAGCCCAGCGGCCTCGCGGTCGTCGAGCAGATCGCGCGCCTGCCCGGCACTATGGAGCCGCACGGCCAATGCCGCACGCGCGGCGACGCCAAAGGTGTTGTGGGGGCGAAGATCAAGATCGGGCAGCAGTCGCACGGCGGGAGCGGGGCGGCGGGAGCCGCAGCAGGCTTACAATAAGTTCATTCTGCACCACTGCCCGCGCCGCCGATGCTGATCGTCCTCTCGCCCGCCAAATCGCTCGACTACGACACCCCTGCGCACGTCGATGCGGCCACCGAGCCGCGCTTCGTGCCGCAGAGCCAGGCACTCATCGACATCCTGCGGCAGAAGAGCCCACAGGATGTCGCCAAACTCATGGACCTGTCGGACAAACTCGCTCTGCTGAATGTCGAGCGCTATGCGCGCTGGACGCCGCAGTTCACCCCAGCCAACAGCAAGCAGGCGGCGCTCGCCTTCGATGGCGACGTCTACGACGGCCTGTCGGCCAAGACCCTGTCGGCCGACGACCTGGCCTGGGCGCAGGACCACGTGCGCATCCTGTCAGGTCTGTACGGGGTGCTGCGGCCACTGGACCGCATGCAGGCCTATCGGCTGGAGATGGGCACGCCTCTGCCCAACCCGGGTGGGCGCGATCTCTACGCGTTCTGGGGCAGTCGCATCGCCGAGGCCCTGAACCTCGACTTTGGCGACGACCCGGCGCCGGTGCTGATCAACCTCGCCAGCGAGGAATACTTCAAAGCGGTCTGCCCGAAGACCCTGCGCGCCCGCATCGTCACCCCGGTGTTCGAGGACGAGAAGGCCGGCAAGTACAAGATCGTCAGCTTCTACGCCAAGAGAGCCCGCGGCCTCATGACCCGCTGGGCGGTGACCCACCGGGTGACGGATGTCGAGTCGCTCAAGGACTTCGACAGCGCTGGGTACCGGTTCGCCCCGGAAGCATCGCGGGGCGACCGCTGGGTGTTCCGTCGGGCCGAGGGCATGGCCTGACCGGACGGAGCCCCAGACTCGCCCTGGATGCGCCTCAGTCCTCTTCCTTGACCCGCACCAGTTCGCCGGTCTTGGCGTTGATCTCGACCTCCCAGAACTGACCGTTCTCATCCAGGATGTCGATCTCGTACGTCAGTCGGCCGCCCTTCACCTCGAACTCGCTCTCGATGATACGGCCCGGCTTCTGTTCGAGCGCCAGTCGCTGAACCTCCTCCAGCGGAAGGATCTCGCCAGCCTTCTGCAAGGCACGGGCGACTTTGCCATCGCCATGTTCAAACAATTCCGCTTCGTGAGCGACCCAGATACCGCCGGCGGTCACCACCACCCCGGCCACAAATGCGACGACGATCTTTGCTGCTGACATGTTGCAGTCTCCTTTTATGCAGATGGCATCGTTCGATGATATACCGGTGCCCGGCACGCGGGCGCCAAGCACCGAAAAGTCGCCGTCTGTACCCGGGCGTTACAGCCCCAGCCGCTTGAACAGCCCGTCCACGCGGGCCTTCACCGCATCGTCCATGACGATCGGCGTGCCCCACTCGCGATGCGTCTCGCCGGGCAGCTTGTTGGTGGCGTCGATACCCATCTTGCTGCCAAGCCCCGAGACCGGGCTGGCAAAGTCGAGGTAGTCGATCGGCGTGTTCTCGGCCATGAGCGTGTCGCGCGCCGGGTCGACACGGGTGGTGATGGCCCAGATCACCTCTTTCCAGTCCCTGAGGTCGACGTCGTGGTCGAGCACGACGATGAACTTGGTATACATGAACTGCCGCAGAAAGCCCCAGATGCCGAACATCACGCGGCGCGCGTGGCCCGGGTACTGCTTGCGGATCGAGACCAGCGCCATGCGGTAGCTGCAGCCCTCGGGTGGCAGGTAGAAGTCGACCACCTCGGGGAATTGCCTTTGCAGAAACGGCACGAACACCTCGTTGAGCGCCACGCCGAGCATCGCCGGTTCGTCGGGCGGCTTGCCGGTGTAGGTGCTGTGGTAGATGGCATCGCGGCGCATGGTGATGCGCTCCACCGTGAACACGGGGAAGCTGTCGACCTCGTTGTAGTAGCCGGTGTGGTCGCCGAACGGGCCCTCAGGGGCGGTCTCGCCCGGCGTCAGGTGGCCCTCGAGGATGATCTCGGCGTGCGCCGGCACCTGCAGGTCGGAGCCGATCGCCCGTGCCAGCTCGGTGCGGCTGCCGCGCAGCAGCCCGGCGAACTGGTACTCGGACAAGGTATCCGGAACCGGCGTCACCGCGCCCAGCGTGGTGGCCGGGTCGGCGCCGAGCGCCACGCACATCGGGTAAGGCTTGCCCGGGTTGAGCTCACAGTGGTCGCGGTAGTCGAGTGCGCCGCCGCGGTGGGCGAGCCAGCGCATGATCAGCTTGTTGCGGCCGAGCAGTTGCTGCCGGTAGATGCCGAGGTTCTGCCGCTTCTTGCGCGGACCGCGGGTGATGGTGAGCCCCCACGTCAATAACGGCCCGACATCGCCCGGCCAGCAGGTCTGGATCGGCAGTTGCGTGAGGTCCACCGCGTCGCCTTCCCGCACCACCTCCTGGCAGGGCGGCTTGCGGATGACCTTGGGCGCCATCGACCAGATCTTGCCGATCAGCGGCAATGCATCCCACGCCTGGCGCAGGTTCTTGGGTGGCTCGGGCTCCTTGAGGTAGGACAGCGTCTTGCCGATGTCGCGCAACCGCGCCCGCCAGTCGTCGCCCTCGATGCCCATGCCGAGCGCGACCCGTTCCGGCGTGCCGAACAGGTTGCCGAGCACCGGCGTGGTGTATCCGGGTACGTTCTCGAACAACACCGCCGGGCCGCCGCGCTTGAGCAGGCGGTCGCAGAACTCGGTCATCTCCAGCACCGGGCTCACCGGCTCCTTAACGCGGATGAGCTGGCCGCTGGCCTCCAGGTGCGCGATGAAGTCGCGCAGGTCGCGATACTTCATCGGCGGCGGACAGCCTGCGCGGCACGAGCAGCGCGGCCGGGTGACAACGCATCCACTGTCACGGCTTGAGCACCACCAGAAACACCACCGCGAACAACGCCAGCACCGGGATCTCGTTGAAGACGCGGTACCAGACATGGCTGCGGGTGTTGGTGCCGGCGCGGAAGCGTTTGAGGATCGCCCCGCAGACGTGCTGATAGCCGATCAAACCGACGACGATCGCCAGCTTGGCGTGCATCCACAACGTGCCGCCACCAATACCGTAATGCAGCCACAGCACCAACCCGAAGATCAGCGTCAGCCACATCAGCGGCCCGGTGAAGCGGTAGAGCTTGCCAGCCATCAACAGTAGGCGCTCGCGCTCGGCGTGGCTGTCGGCCGGAACCATCGCCAGGTTGACGAAGATACGCGGCAAATAAAAAAGGCCGGCGAACCAGCTGGTCATGAAGACGATATGCAGGGCCTTGATGCTGAGCATGGTCATGCCGGCTCCACGCGCAGGCGCTCGACCACCTCGCCACGCTGCAGGTGACTCTCGACGATCTCGTCGAGGTCCTCGGTGTCGACATAGCGGTACCAGACCGCCTCGGGGTAGACCACCAGCACCGGTCCGGCATCACAACGGTCCAGACAGCCCGCCTTGTTGACGCGAACCTTGCCCGGGCCCGCCAGGCCGAGCGCCTTGACCCGGGCCTTGGTGTGCTCGAAGGCTTCGAGCGAGCCGCAGTCGGCACAGCAGCCCTCTCCCGGAGCGCGCTGGTTCAGGCAGAAGAATACGTGGTGGGAAAAATGCGGCTTGTTGGCGGACATGCGAGTCTTTCGGGTGCTTTCGGAAGAGCCAAGAGGGATCGTGGCTAGCGGATGGTCGACTTGGCACTGCTGCCGCGACTGCTCGCGACCGGATAACGACGAGCATTGTCGGCGAGTTTTGCTTCGGCCGCCGCCAGCAGGTCGATCTCGAGCACCTGCGTCAGCCGCAGGAGATAGATGAAGACGTCGGCCATCTCGCGGGCCACCGCATCGCGCTGCTCGGCCGACAGGGTGGCGCTCTGCTCGGCGGTCAGCCACTGGAAATGCTCAAGCAACTCGGCGGCCTCGACGATGAGCGCGGCGGACAGGTTCTTCGGCGTATGGAACTGGCCCCACTCACGGTCATCGGCAAAGGCGCGTACCGCTGCGTCGAGACGCTGCAACGCCGAGTCGCTGTGTGCGCCCCCCATGCTTACTTGCCCGCCGCGTCGCTGGTACCGGGTTCGGCAACCAATACACGCTCGACCAGCAAGGTGTGGATACGCCGGCTGTCGGCGCGCAACACCTGAAAGCGAAAGCCACCCACCGTGACACTCTCGCCACGCTTGGGCACGCGACCCATCGCCCGCACCACCAGCCCGCCGACGGTATCGACCTCGTCGCTTGGCAGCTCGCTGGCCATGATCTCGTTGAAGTCCGGGATCTCGGTCTGTGCTTTCACCCGGAAACGCCCGGCCCGCTCTTCGACGATGTTGTCCTCGTCCTCGTCGTAGTCGTATTCATCCTCGATGTCGCCGACGATCTGCTCCAGAACGTCCTCGATGGTCACCAGCCCAGCCACGCCGCCGTACTCGTCGACGACGATGGCGATGTGGTTGCGGTTGGCGCGGAAGTCGCGCAGCAAAACGTTCAGGCGCTTCGATTCGGGCACGAACACCGCCGGACGCAGCATGTCGCGCATATCGAAGTCCTCGCCGGCGTAGAAGCGCAACAGGTCTTTGGCGAGCAGGATGCCCAGCACGTTGTCGCGCTCGCCCTCGAACACCGGGAAGCGGGAGTGGGCGGTCTCGAGCACGAACGGGATGAACGCCTCGGGCGATTCGGCGATGTCGATCATGTCCATCTGGGCGCGCGGCACCATGACATCGCGCACCGCCATCTCGGACACCGACAAGGCCCCCTCGATGATCGACAGCGCATCGCTGTCGAGCAGATGACGCTCGTACGCCGAGTGGAGCAGTTCGATCAGCTGCTCGCGGTCTTCGGGCTCGCGCAGCAGCAACGCGCTGAGCCGGTCGAGCAGCGAGGGTTTATTCGCAGGGTCGTCCATCAGCAGTGGGGTTCGGCCGCCTCGGCGTACGGGTCGGGGACACGCATGCGTTGCAGGATAACGCGTTCCAGCGATTCCATCTGCCTGGCCTCGGCTTCGGTCTGGTGATCCATGCCATGCAGGTGCAACATGCCATGTATAAGCAGATGCGCATAGTGGTGGGACAACAGCTTGCCCTGGGTGGCTGCCTCGAGGCGAATCACCGGCGCGCACAAGACGATATCGCCGTCGATGTCGGCCTCGCCGTCGTGGTAAGCGAAGGTCAGGACGTTGGTGGCGTAATCGCGCTGACGATAGTCACGGTTCAGGGCGCGGCCCTCTTCGGCATCGACCAGCCGCACGGTGAGCTGTGCCGGCCGGCTCTGGGCCGCCGCCAGCCAGCGCCGGATGCTTCCACGCCCGGGCAGCTCGGTATCGCTGCTGGCGTACTGCACCGCCAGCCGCAGGGGTGGTCGCACAGCGCGCAAGACGCTCGAAGCCACTGCTGAGCGCTCAGTCGCGCGGACCACGCCGCGTCTCATGGCGCTGGTAGGCCTCGACGATACGGGCGACCAGCGGGTGGCGGACCACATCTTCGGCCGTGAAATTGCAGAATGCGATGCCGCGCACCTCGCCTAATACCTGGCGGGCCTCGACCAGTCCACTGCGCTGCTTTGGCCCGAGGTCGATCTGCGTCACATCACCGGTGATCACTGCCCGGCTACCGAAACCAATCCGCGTGAGGAACATCTTCATCTGTTCGGGCGTGGTGTTCTGCGCTTCGTCGAGAATGACAAAGCTCTGGTTCAATGTACGACCACGCATGTAGGCCAGTGGCGCGATCTCGATCGTGCCCTTCTCGAAGAGGCGCGCCACCTTGTCAAAGCCCATCAGGTCGTAGAGCGCGTCGTAGAGTGGGCGCAGATACGGATCGACCTTCTGCGCCAGGTCGCCGGGCAGAAAACCGAGCTTCTCCCCGGCCTCGACCGCTGGCCGCACCAGGATGACGCGTTTGACCAAGTCACGCTCTAGCGCGTCGACGGCGCAGGCGACCGCCAAGTAAGTCTTGCCAGTACCCGCCGGACCAACACCAAAGGTCACGTCGTGGCTGAGCATCTGTCGGATGTAATTTTCTTGTCGCGGGGTACGGCCACGCAGATCGGTGCGCCGCGTGCGCAACACCGGGGGCTCGGCCTCGGTGGTGTCGGTCGGCGGAGTGGCCAGTCGGGCCTCGATCAGGCCAAGCTGAACGTCCTCGACACCGAGCGGTTGCTCTGCCGCTGCGTAGAAGCGTTGAAGCACCTGCAGGGCCTGCTCGCCGGCCGCACCGCGCACGGTAAAGCGCTCGCCGCGCCGGGCGATGCTCACATCGAGCGCGGTCTCGATCTGCCGCAGGTTCTCGTCGAGGGCGCCGCAGAGATTGGCCAACCGGAGGTTGTCGACCGGCTCGAAGCGCAGTTCCAGAGGGGCGGTGGTCACCGCAGCACCAGTTCGCCACGCAGCGAGTGCGGGTAGGCCTGCGTGATGCGCAGCTCGACGAAGGTGTGCATCAGGCGGTCGCGGGCGAGGCCGTGCGGCACCGCAAAGTTGACCACCCGGTTGTTGTCGGTGCGTGCGGCGAGCTCGTTGGCGTCCTTCTTGGCCGCAGCCTCGACCAGCGCACGCTGCACAGTGCCCACCATGGCGGTGTTGATGCGGTCGGCCTGCGCCTGGATCTGTGCCTGCAAGCGCATCAGCCGCGCCACCTTGAGCTCGTGCGGGGTGTCGTCCTGCAACTCGGCAGCGGGCGTGCCCGGCCGGCGCGAGTAGATGAACGAGAAGCTCTGGTCGAAGTCGAGCTCCTCGATGAGGCGCATGGTGGCCTCGAAGTCGGCCTCGGTCTCGCCCGGAAAGCCGACGATGAAGTCGGACGACAGGCAGATGTCCGGCCGCACTTTCCGGAGCCTGCGGATGATCGACTTGTACTCCATCGCCGTGTGGCCGCGCTTCATGGCGGCGAGGATGCGGTCGGAGCCACTCTGCACCGGCAGATGAAGATGGCTGACCAGCTTCGGGCAGGTGGCGTAGGCGTCGATCAGGCGCTGCGTCATCTCGCGCGGGTGGCTGGTGGTGTAACGGATGCGCTCGATGCCGTCGATGTCGTTGACCAGCTCGAGCAGCAGCGCGAAGTCGGCGAACGCGCCGGCGTCTTCGGCGGCTACGCCCGCCAGACCGGTCCCGTCGAGGCCGCCACCGTCCAGACCGGTCATGGCACCGCGATAGGCGTTGACGTTCTGGCCGAGCAGGGTCACCTCCTTCACGCCACGCTGGGCAAGATCAGTGATCTCGGCGAGCACATCGAGCAGCGGCCGCGAGACCTCCTCGCCGCGGGTGTAGGGCACCACGCAGAAGGTGCAGTACTTGCTGCAGCCCTCCATGATCGAGACGAAGGCGCTGGCGCCCTCGACACGCGCCGGCGGCAGGCTGTCGAACTTCTCGATCTCGGGGAAGGTGATGTCGACCGCGGCGCGGCCGGTGCGGCGGCGCTGCTCGATGAGCTCGGGCAGGCGGTGCAGGGTCTGCGGACCGAACACCACATCCACATACCGCGCCCGCTTGACGATGGCCTCGCCCTCCTGGCTCGCCACGCAGCCTCCCACGCCAACCACAACATCGGGATTGGCCTGCTTGTACTCGCGGATCCAGCCCAGATCGGTGAACACCTTCTCCTGGGCTTTCTCGCGGACAGAGCAGGTGTTGAAGAGGATGACCTGCGCCTGCTGCGGGTCGTCGGTCGGCGTCATGCCGTACTCGGCCTCGAGCACGTCCCCCATGCGGGCCGAATCGTACTCGTTCATCTGACACCCGTAGGTCTTGATGAAATATCTGCCAGCCATTATGGGAGACCCATGCTGATCAAGCCTCGATCACCGAGCGCAAAGCTCAGGGGATCAGCGACTTTTGCGCCGGAGTCGGCTTGCAATCGACGGCACCGATCGCGACAAGATCGCGGGCGATCATCTCGCGCGCCGACGCAGCTGGCACCGGGCAGACATAGTTGCCGTTGACCAGCGCTTTCATCTGCTCGCTGCGCTTGCGGTCGTAAGCACCGCCGATGAGCTTGAGATCGGCATCGGTGGCACCGCAACGGCGGCCAAAATCGAGCAGGCTCTTGCGCAGGTCGGCCGAATTGGCCACGCCACACAGCTCGTACTGGGCCGACTTGCGGGCGATCTTTTCGGCCGCCTCGGTGGCACCACGACGCTCTTCAGCAGTCATCGCAGCAAACACAGGCAACGTGAGCGCAAGCAGCGCCGATGCGGCTAAAAGAGCAGTCCATCCATGCGATTTCATGGCCCATAGTATACTCGGCCCCCATGAAATCTGCCGCGCCGGACCGCTCCGCTGCAGCCAACCCGGGCACCGCGCCTGACCGCATCACTGCGCTCGCACAGCGCGTCATCGAGATTGAGGCAGCCGCTGTCGGTGCGCTGTCTAGCCGCATCGACAGCGGGTTTCTGGCGGCAGTCGACATCCTGATCGGCTGTCGCGGCCGCGTCATCGTCTCGGGGATGGGCAAATCCGGCCATATCGCCCGCAAGCTCGCCGCCACCTTCGCCAGTACCGGCACGCCCGCTCACTTCGTCCACCCGGCCGAAGCCGCTCATGGCGACTTGGGCATGATCACCGGCGACGACGTTCTGGTAGCACTCTCCAACAGCGGCGAATCCGACGAGCTGGCCGTTATCGTGCCGCTGATCAAGCGTCAGGGTGCGCGGCTGATCGCATTGACCGGCAACCCGCAGTCGTCGCTGGCACGTCAGGCCGACGCGCATCTGGACACCAGCGTCAGCGAAGAAGCCTGCCCGCTGGGCCTCGCTCCCACCGCCAGCACCACTGCCACGCTGGCCATGGGTGATGCACTGGCGGTCGCCCTGCTCGACGCGCGCGGCTTTGGCCCTGAAGATTTCGCGCGTTCGCACCCGGGCGGGGCGCTTGGCCGCCGCCTGCTGACTCACGTCGGGGATGTCATGCGCAGCGGCGACGCAATCCCCGCCGTCACCGACAAAGCAACCATCGGCGAGGCTGTGCTGGAGATCTCGCGCAAGGGCCTGGGCATGACCGCTGTGCTGGCTGGCGGCAGCCTCGTCGGGATCTTCACCGACGGCGACCTGCGACGTCTGATCAGCAATGGCGAGGCACGCTTCGACCGCCGAGTCGCAGAGGTGATGACCCGCGCCCCGCAGACCATTGGCGCCGACGCCCTGGCAGTCGACGCTGTCACCTGCATGGAACGCCACCGCATCAGCCAGCTGCTGGTCACAGACCACAGCGGGCAGTTGTGCGGCGCGCTGAACATGCATGACCTGTTCCAGGCCAAGGTCGTCTGACCACCGGCCACCAACCGCAAGGAACCAGAGTGCAAGAAGCCTACGAACGCGCACGGCGCGTCAAGCTGGTCATTTTCGATGTCGACGGCGTGCTCACCGACGGGCGTATCTTCATCACCGACAGTGGCGACGAGATGAAGGCCTTCCACACCCGTGACGGCCACGGCATGAAGTTACTCAAGCAAGCAGGCCTGGAGACGGCGATCATCTCCGGGCGCACCGCGCGCTGCGTCGAGGTGCGGGCGCAGAACCTCGACGTCGGCGTGCTCTACCAGGGCGTCGAGGACAAGGGTGCGGTGTTCGACGAACTGCTGCAGCGGCTCGACCTTCAGGCCGATCAGGCCGCATATATCGGCGACGACATCATCGATCTCCCGGTGATGCGCCGCTGCGGCTTTGCAGCCTGTGTGCCGGAGGCACCCGAGCTGGTACGCCAGCACGCGCACTATGTGTGCAAGCTTCCGGGCGGGCACGGGGCCGTGCGCGAGTGGTGCGAGATGATCCTGCGTGCCCAAGGCCGCTGGGATGCCGCTATCGCCCCTTATTCGGCCTAGAACATGCGCGAGCAACAGGCGGTCTGGTTCCCGCTGACACTGCTCGCAGTGCTCGCGCTGCTGACCACCTGGCTCGACTACGAGGTCGACAACGCGATGACGGAGGCGGTGGTTCGCCAACGTGATGACCCGGACACCCTCTTGCACGGCTTTGCCACCACCCAGACCGACGCCAAAGGCCGCGTCACTTCGGTGCTGCGGGGTGAGCGTCTGACTCACTTCCCGGCAGACGGACGCAACGAGCTGCTACGTCCATCGGGCGAACACTTCCCCGAGACCGGCGGACGCATCGCCTTCAAAGCAGATCGCGGCACAGTGTCAGGTGACCGCAAGAGTGTCGAGCTGAGCGACGGCGTCGATCTTAGCCGCAGCCGCGATGGCCGCCCGCCGCTGAGCTTGCAGACCAGCACGCTGACCATCTTCCCGGACCAGCAGCGCGCCAGTACCGAAGCCCCCGTGACCATCCGGGACGCGCATACCCAACTGCGAGGCGTTGGATTAGACTTTGACGCTCGCTCCGGGACCTTGTCACTGCGGTCCCGCGTCCAGGTCATCTACCAGAAGAATGCCCGTCAGAACGCCTCCGCCCCCCCCCGGCAGCCTGCTCGCCGTCCTGCTCGTCAGCCTGCTCGCTAGCCCGTTGCCGGCGCTGGCCGAGAAGGCGGACCGCGATCAACCGCTGCAGATCGACGCCGATCGCGTCGACGTGGACGAGCGCAAGCGCACCAGCATATTCAGCGGCGGCGTGGTGATGACGCAGGGCACCCTGGTGCTGAAGGCCGACCGCGTCACCGTGCGCGAAGACGACAAGGGCAACCAGTTCGGTACTGCGATTGGGGCGCCGGTGACCTTCCGACAAAAGCACGACCGTGTCGACGAATATATCGAGGGCGAAGGCCGGCGCATGGAATACGACAGCAGCCGGCAGATCATCGAACTGCATGAACGCGCCGAGTTGCGCCGTGATGGCGACGTGGTGCGGGGCGAATTCATCGAGTACAACAGCAACACTGGCCAGTACCGCGTGCTGGGTGCGCCACAGGCGGCGGGCAAGGCGAACGGCAAGACCGAAGGGGGTGGCCGGGTGCGGGCGGTGATCCAGCCGCGCAACCGTAGCGAGGGTCCGGCCGGACAATGAGCCGCCTGGTCGCAGAGCGGCTGCGCAAGCGCTACAAGGCGCGCGCTGTGGTCGAGGACGTCTCGTTCGCGGTCGAGGCTGGCGAAGTCGTCGGCTTGCTCGGCCCCAACGGTGCCGGTAAAACCACGTGCTTCTACATGGTGGTCGGCCTGACCTCGGTGGACGGCGGCAGCATCCGCCTTGACGACGCCGACATCACTCACCAGCCGATGCATGTCCGTGCCCGGATGGGGCTTGGCTATTTGCCGCAAGAGGCGTCGATCTTCCGCCGCATGACGGTGGCAGAAAATGTCTGCGCGATTCTTGAGATCCGGCTCGACGATGCCGACGAAGTCGTCCGGCGCTGTCAGGAGCTGCTCGAGGAGCTCCATATCGGACACCTGAAAGATGCGCTGGCGGTGAGCCTGTCTGGGGGTGAGCGACGCCGCGTCGAGATCGCCAGGGCGCTGGCCACAGACCCCCGGTTTGTTCTCCTCGACGAGCCGTTTGCAGGCGTCGATCCGATCGCCGTGCTGGATATCCAGAGCATCATTGCGCACCTGCGCGACCGCGGTATCGGTGTACTGATCACTGACCACAACGTCCGCGAGACGCTGGGTATCTGCGACCGCGCCTACATCATCAATGCCGGCCACGTGCTGGCCAGTGGCACGCCAGCCGAGATCGTCGACAACGCGGATGTGCGCAAGGTCTATCTCGGCGAGCGCTTCCGCTTGTAGCATCGAGGGACCCTCCCGGCGGACCCGCCATGAAACCCACGCTGCAGCTTCGAACCTCCCAGCAGCTGGCGCTGACGCCCCAGTTGCAGCAATCGATTCGTCTGCTGCAGATGTCCACTGTCGAACTCAACCAGGAACTCGATCGGCTGCTCGACGAGAACCCGATGCTGGAGCGGGCCGATGACGAGCCGCTGACAGCGACAGTTGGCGACAGCTCCGGCGGCGACACCGAAACCCGCGACGATACGGGCGACGAGGGCCTGCTGGGCGGCGAGCTGCTCTGGGAGGGCGTCGACAGCGACCGCCGTGACGACGACGATGTCCCCGAGCACGGCAGCCAGACAGCCGCCCCGCTGTCGCTGCGCGAACACCTGATCTGGCAGGTGCAACTGTCACAACTGGGCGAGGCCGATCGCCAGCTCGCATTGATGCTGGTCGAGGCGATCGATGAAGACGGTTATCTGTCGCAAAGCTTCGACGAGCTTGCCGAGGGCGCGGCGGCGGCGGGTGTCGAAGCCGATGATCTGCGAGTCGCGCTGCGATACCTGCAAACACTGGATCCCCCCGGAGTGGGCGCGAGCCACTTGGCCGAATGCCTGCGCATCCAGCTCGAGCTGCTGCCGGCCGATACGCCCTGCCGCGCATTAGCGATCGAACTCGTCTCGAATCACCTCGAGGCGCTCGCCAATCGCGATCTGGCACAGCTGCGCCGTAAGCTTGGTTGCAACGAAGCGACCTTGCGCGCGGTGCATCAGCTGGTGACCAGCCTGAACCCGCGGCCCGGTGCGGCGTTCGGCGGCGACGAAGCGCGCTACGTGATCCCCGACGTGCTGGTGGCCCGCCGCAACGGTCGCTGGAGCGCGCGCCTGAACCCAGAGGCACTGCCCCGCCTGCGCATCAATCGTGTGTACGCGGACCTGCTGGCACGCAATCGCGGCCAAGCTGGCGAGCTTGGCGGTCGGCTCCAGGAGGCTCGCTGGATGCTGCGCAACGTGCAACAGCGATTCGACACCATCTTGCGGGTCTCGCAAGCCATCGTCGAACGCCAGCAGGGCTTTCTCGAACACGGTGAAGTGGCGATGCGGCCACTGGTGTTGCGCGAGATCGCCGAGGCGGTCGACTTGCATGAATCGACCGTATCGCGGGTCACCACGCAGAAGTTCATGATGACCCCGCGCGGCTTGTTTGAACTGAAGTTCTTCTTCGGCAGCCATGTCGCCACCGAGAGCGGCGGCGCGGCCTCGTCGACTGCGATCCGCGCGCTGATCCGTCAACTGGTCTCCAGCGAAGACCGGGCGCGGCCGTTATCAGACAGCCAGCTGGCCGATATCTTGGGCCAGCAGGGTATCATCGTTGCCAGACGCACCGTCGCGAAGTACCGCGAATCCTTGCAGATCCCGCCGGTGAGTCTGCGCCGGGCG
Source organism: uncultured Enterobacteriaceae bacterium (assembly GCA_964524005.1). Taxonomy (GTDB): domain Bacteria; phylum Pseudomonadota; class Gammaproteobacteria; order Burkholderiales; family UBA3065; genus UBA3065. The sequence continues at coordinate 15,274 of CAZGBK010000007.1, read as the reverse complement.
CTCTAGCATCGAACGCGCACCGACGCCCAGCGTCAAACATGCAGTGTCCATCCCTGTAGTTCTGAACCAGAGGAGCACGCCATGAACGTCAGCATCGCCGGCCACCACGTTGAAGTCACCCCGCCGATCCGCGAGTACCTGATGGGCAAATTGGACCGCGTTTTGCGTCACTTCGATGAAGTGACCAAGGTCAACGTCGTCCTGTCCGTGGAGAAGCTGGAACAGAAGGCAGCCGCGACCTTGCACGTGCGCGGCCGTGATCTGCATGCCGAGGCGACCGACCAAGACATGTACGCCTCGATCGACGCCCTGGCCGACAAGCTCGACCGCGAAGTCATCCGCCACAAGGAGAAGCACCAGGGCCGGCACGGCGCGGCGCTCAAGCACCAGCCGGTCGATCAGGACTAGCCGGGGGGGCGCCGCATGTCGAGCATCACCGTCGCCCAACTGGTCGCCGACAATCAGGCCAAGCTGGGTCTGCGCTGGGTCGTCGGCGACGGTGCAGCGACGCGGCGGATCGATGCCGAGGCGCTGATCAACTCGCCCAATGGAATGGTCGGGCACCTGAATTTCATCCACCCGAACTGGATCCAGGTGCTCGGCACCACCGAACTGGCCTACTTGCAGCATCTCGAGCCATCGACCCTCGATCACCACTTCGAGCAGCTGTTCGGTGCCGCACCGCTGCTGCTGGTCGTGGCCGACGACGCGCCGGTGCCGGCTTTCCTCGAAGAGGCCTGCCGCCGCAATCACACGCTGCTGGCCGCCACCGACCAGCCGACCATTCCGTTCATGACGCTGCTGCGCGGCTACCTGACGCTGCGCCTGGCGCAGTCGACCAGCGTCCACGGCGTCTGCCTGGACGTGCTGGGAATGGGCGTGATCATCACCGGCGATTCCGGTTCGGGGAAAAGCGAGCTAGGGCTCGAACTGATTTCGCGCGGAGCCGGCTTGGTTGCCGACGATGTCGTCGACCTCTATCGCATCGGCCAAGATACCCTTCAAGCGCGCTGCCCCAGCTTGCTGCGTGACTTCCTCGAGGTACGTGGTCTGGGCGTGCTGAACATCCGTACCATCTTTGGCGAGACCTCGGTCCGCCCGAACAAAAACGTGCGGCTGGTCATTCACTTGGCCAACGTCCGCCATGTCGATCAGGCACCGATGGAACGCCTGCCGCTGAACGCCAGCACCATCGAAATCCTTGGCGTGAAGGTGGCCAAAGTCACGATTCCGGTGGCGGCCGGCCGCAACCTGGCAGTGCTGGTCGAGGCGGCGGTGCGCAACACCGTGCTGCTGCTGCGTGGCATGGACAGCAACCGCGAACTGGCGGAGCGTCAGGCCAAGATGATTGCCGCCGGCGAATAGCCGTGGCCGCTGCGCGCGACATCCTGCTCATCACCGGCCACTCGGGCGCTGGCAAAAGCGTCGCCCTGCGCACGCTGGAAGATAGCGGCTATTACTGTGTCGACAATCTCCCCGCCAGCCTGCTCGCCGAATTGGTGGCGCGGCTTGAACACAGCACACCGCAGCCGTTGGCGATCGGTGTCGACACCCGCAGCGTCGGTACACTCGATGCCCTGCCCTCGCAGATTTTTGCCCTGCAAGAACGTGGTCACCCGGTACGCCTGCTGTTCCTTGAGGCCCGCCACGAGGTGCTGGTGCGCCGCTTCTCGGAGACGCGGCGCCCACACCCGCTGGCAGACCCGGCACAGACCCTGCCTGAAACGATCGATGCAGAGCAACGCCTGCTGATGCCGATCGCCGAACAGGCCCACCGCATCGACACCTCGGATACACCAGCCAGCGAACTCGCCCGTTGGGTGCGCGCCTTCGCCGAGGCCCCCAGCGCGGCGTTGCGCCTGGTCTTCCAGTCGTTTGGCTTCAAGCACGGCACACCGCTGGGCATGGACCTGGTGTTCGACGTGCGCTGCCTGCCCAACCCACACTACGATCGCGAGCTGCGCGCCCAGACTGGACGCGACCCGGCGGTCGCCGCATTTCTTGCTGCCAGTCCCGAGGCCCGCGCCATGCGCGAAGACATTGGCGCCTTTCTGCGGACCTGGCTGCCGCGCTACCGCGACGAGCCGCGCAGTTATCTGACGGTCGGCGTCGGCTGTACTGGTGGCCGTCATCGGTCGGTCTGGTTGGCCGAGCGACTCGCCGTCGACTGCGCCGATCTGGCCGGCATACTGGTCCGCCATCGCGACATCGAGCGCGAGCAGCGATGACCCCCCGCATCGCGCCGAGCCGCGTCGCTGTCGCCTGGACTGGCGCTTCCGGCGTCATCTACGGACTGCGTCTGGTCGAGGTTTTGCTGCGCGCTGGCATCCAAGTCGAGCTGGTCTATTCGCAGGTGGCCCGCATTGTCGCCAGCCAGGAGCTTGATCTGGCTCTGCCAGCCGACCCGACCGCCGCCGAGCGCGAACTGCACACGCGGTTCGCCGAACTGCCCGGCACATTGCAGGTGCATGGGCGCGAGGCCTGGTTTGCGCCGATCGCTTCGGGGTCCAATGCAGCCGACGCCATGGTCATCTGCCCGGCGAGCATGGGCACCTTGGCGGCGGTCGCGCAGGGCCTGGCCAAAACCCTCATCGAGCGGGCCGCCGATGTGATGCTCAAGGAGCGCCGGACCTTGGTACTAGTGCCGCGCGAAACGCCGCTGTCGGTCATCCATCTGGAAAATATGCTTCGACTAGCCCGCGCCGGCGCCTGCATCCTGCCAGCCGACCCAGGCTTCTACCATCGACCGCAGAGTGTCGGAGAACTGGTCGATTTCATCGTGATGCGAATCTGCGACCAGATCGGTGTGGCCACCGACCTGCTGCCGCGCTGGGGCGGCGCCGACTGACCACGGTTCTAAGCCGCCTAGTCTTGGGCGCCGAAGCGCAATGCCTGGGTGCGGCTCACAGCCAGTTGTGGCGTCGTTGGCTGCCGCGCCCGCCAGTCGGCAGTCTGCTCGTCGATGATCCGCTCGAGCGCGTCGACCCAGTCCTCGCGGTCGTTCAGACAGGGAATGTAATGAAACTCGCGGCCACCGTGGGTGAGGAACTCCTCGCGCCCCTCCATGGCGATCTCCTCGAGCGTCTCCAGGCAATCAGAAACAAATCCCGGGCATACCACATCGACGCGGCCGACCCCGGCCTCGGCCATCTCGATCAGGGTCGGTGCGGTGTAGGGCTTGAGCCACTCGGCCTTGCCGAAGCGGCTCTGGAAACACACCTGCCAGCGGCCAGCAGCCAACCCCAGACGCTCGGCGATCAGACGGCCAGTCTTGTGGCACTCGCAGTGGTACATGTCGCCCAAGTCGAGCGAGCGTCGCGGCACACCGTGGAAGCTCATCATCAGGCGATCGGGCTCACCGTGCTCGGCCCAGTATTCACGGATGCTCGCCGCCACTGCATCGATGTAATCCGGCCGGTCGTGAAAGTTGCGCACCATGCGCAGCTCAGGCGTCACCCGGCGGGCCTTCAGCGCATCGAACACTGCATCGAACACCGAAGCCGTGGTGCTGCCGGCAAACTGCGGATACATCGGCAGTACCAACAGGCGGTCACAGTGCAAGACGCGCAGACTGGAAATCGCCTCGGCCACACTGGGGTTGCCATAACGCATGGCATGGTCGACCACGACCATGTCGCCCAGCCGGTTCTGCAGGCGCGCCTTCAGCATCGCCGCGACGCGCTCGGCGTAGACCCGCAGCGGCGACCCCTCCGGTGTCCAGATCGAGGCGTATTTGGCGGCCGAGGCCTTGGGTCGCAGTGGCAGGATGATGCCGTGAAGGATGAACCACCAGATCGCCCGCGGGATCTCGACCACCCGCGGATCCCACAAAAATTGGGCCAAGTAGCGGCGCAAGGCCTTCGGGGTGGGTGCGTCGGGGGTGCCGAGATTGACCAATAGCACGCCGATTCGAGGTGCGGTCCCGTGCGAGAAGGCCGGCTCTGGCAGATAACGGGGCATGACAGCTCCGGACAGAAGTGAATAAGGGGGCGGCGGCCGCTCAGGCGGCCGACAATGCGTTGGACAATAGACGCGCGGTCACATCCACGATCGGGATCACCCGCTCGTAGGCCATGCGCGTCGGGCCGATCACGCCCAGCGTGCCAACCACTTGGCCATTCACGCTGTAGGGCGCCGTGACCATACTGCATTCGTCAAGCGCATTCACGCCCGACTCTCCGCCGATGAAAATCTGCACCCCTTGCGCCTGGCTACTGGCGTCGAGGATCTGCAGCAGGCCGGTCTTTTGCTCGAAGGCATCGAACAGACGGCGCAGGCTGGATAAATCGCCGGTCAGGTCTTGCGTTCGCAGCAGATTACCTTCGCCGGTGATGACGCAGTCACCACCGGCAGATGCGGGGCCGGTAGCCAGAACCGCCGACATCAGGGTCTGCATATCCTTGCGCAGCGCGTGGAGTTCGTCGCGCAAGCGACGCTGCATCTGACTGAGGGTCTGGCCGGCAAAGTGCTGATTGAAGAAGTTGGCGGCCTCGACCAACTGTGCTGGGGAGGGCATCTGCTGCAAGTGGATGATGCGATTCTGCACATCGCCATCGGTGGTGATCAGCACCAGCAAGACGCGGTGTTCGGACAAGGCGATGAACTCGAGCTGACGGATCGAGGGCTCGACGCGCGCGGTCAGTGTCACCACGCCGGCAAAACGGGACAGCTCCGAGAGCACCTGTGACGCCGAATTGATCAGCTGCTTTGGATTGCCCGGCGCGAGCTTGTCCTCGACGCGCTCGATCTGCGCCGCCTCGAGTGGCTGCACCGTCAGCAGACTGTCGACGAAGAAGCGGTAACCCCGCGGCGTTGGAACCCGCCCCGCCGACGTATGGGGGCTGGCAACGTAGCCAAGCTCTTCGAGGTCGGCCATGACGTTACGGATGGTCGCCGCCGACAAATCCAGACCGGATTGACGCGATAGAGTGCGCGAACCGACCGGCTGACCGTCGGCAATGTACTGCTCAACCAGCAGTTTTAGCAGGATCTGGGCGCGCTCATTCAACATGCGTCGGATTCTAGCCTACCGGCCGGACGACCGATGCCGCCCGCCAGCGTTGTGGTTTAATGCGGCGCTATGGCTGCCTTTCAGACCGCCGCGATTATCGGCAAGTTCTCCCGCCGCGAGGACTCCGGACAGTTGCGGGATTTAGCCGCTTTCCTGCTGCAGCGCGGCCTGTCGCTGCTGGTCGAGACGCATACCCACGAGACCATCGGCGACCCGGCGCTGACCACCGCCGATTTTGCTCGCATCGCTGCCGAAGCCGACATTGCCATCGTCGTCGGCGGAGACGGCACTCTCCTGTCGGTTGGCCGCTCGCTGGCTGGATCTGGCGTGCCGCTGGTGGGTGTCAACCGCGGCCGTCTCGGCTTCACGACCGACATCGCGCTGGACGACATGCTGCCGGCACTCAGCCGCATTCTCGAGGGCCTCTACCACCCCGAAGACCGCACCATGATGCGCGCACTGCTGAGCCGGCGCGACCGACCGGTGCAGGAGTCGTTGGCATTCAATGATGTCGTTGCGAGCCGCGGCGTCCAGGGCGGGATGATCGAGTTCCAGGTGTTCGTCGACGGCCAGTTCGCTTACGAGCTGCGCGCTGACGGGCTCATCGTGGCAACGCCAACCGGCTCGACCGCCTATGCGCTGTCGTCGGGCGGACCCATCGTCCACCCATCAGTGGCTGGCCTGACCATGGTGCCGGTCAGCCCACACACACTATCGAATCGCCCGATCGTCATCAGCGACCGCAGCATCATCGAGATTGTTGTGCTGCAGGCGACCGAAGGCAGCGTCTACTTCGACGGCCGGGATCACGACAGCCTGCTGGCTGGCGACCGCCTCGAGATCGGGATCCACCCGCATCCGGTGCGCCTTCTGCACCCGACCGACTATAGCTACTACCGCACCCTGCGCGAGAAACTGGGCTGGAGCGGAGCCCTCTAGGCCATGCTCCGGCATCTAGGTATCCGGGACTTTGTCATTGTCGACCGGCTGGAGCTCGAGTTTGGCCCCGGCTTTCACGTACTGACCGGCGAGACCGGCGCTGGCAAGTCGATCCTCCTGGATGCGCTGGGTTTGCTGCTGGGTGACCGCGCCGAATCGGGGACCATCCGTCCGGGGGCCGACCGCGCCGAGCTCTCGGCCAGCTTTGACTTCGACCCGGCGTCGGCACTGACTGCTTGGCTGCAAGCGAACGACTGTGCTGACGAGCCTGGGCAGGTCCTGCTGCGTCGGGTGATCGACACATCCGGACGCTCACGCGCATTCCTCAATGGGCGGCCGGTAACACTGGCCCAACTGCGCGAAGTCACCGAACAGCTGGTCAGCGTACATGGCCAGAATGCGCACCTGACCCTGCTGCGCGGCGAGGTTCAGCGCGCCCTGCTCGACCGCAGCGCTGGCACCGGGCCACTGCTCCGCAGGGTGGAGGCCGCGTGGCACGATTGGCGTACCGCCGAGGATGCACTTCAGCACTGGAGCGCCTCGCGGGACGCCTGGAGCGCCCGCCGCGCGACCCTGCGCGACGATATCGCCGAATTGGCACCGCTGGTAGACGACCCGACCGCACTCGAATCGCTCGAAGCCGAACATCGGCGGTTGGCTGGTGCTCAGCAACTCATCGACGCCACCACTGAAGCACTCGCGGCCATCGACGACAGCGAGATCGACGCGCAGGCACTGGTCGGGCGGGCGGCTGCACGTCTAGGTAACGTCAACGCTATCGACCCGCGCCTGCAGCCGATCGAAGCAGCTTTGTATGCTGCCGCAACACAGTTGGCCGAGGCCGCATCTGACCTGCGACGCTACATCGATCGCATCGAGCTGGACCCAGGGCGCCTGCGCGAGGTCGAGAGCCGGTTGGCCGAATTGCAACGCATCGCGCGCAAGCATCGCTGCACAGTAGCCGAACTGCCCGCACTGCTCGCCCGGCTGCGTGACGAGCTCGACAGCCTGGGCGGTGATGACGATGGGACCGGCCTGCAGCAGCGACGCGACAACGCGCTAGGTAGCTGGCAGATCGCCGCAGCCGAGCTTTCGGCGGTGCGGCAGCACGCCGCCACCGAGCTTGCTGCAGCGGTGACCGCTTGCATGCAGACACTGTCCCTGCAAGGCGGCCGCTTCTGCATCGACCTTCCACCCGAACCCAGGCCAACGGCGCACGGCGCCGAGCGTGTCGAATTTTCGGTGTCGGCCAATGCCGGCATGCCGCCGGGGCCGCTCGACCGCGTCGCTTCCGGGGGCGAGCTGTCGCGCATCGGCTTGGCACTTAGCACCGTCGCTGCGGTCGGCCTCGAGGCCGATACATTGGTGTTCGACGAAGTCGATGCCGGTATCGGCGGCGGCGTCGCCGAAGTTGTCGGCCGGCTACTGCAACGCTTGGGCGAACAACGCCAGATCCTCTGCGTGACCCACCTGCCGCAAGTCGCCGCCTGCGCCGACGAGCAGTACCAAGTCAGCAAAGAACAACGTGATGGCTTGACCTGCAGCCGGGTCACAAAGCTTGACCACGACGGACGCATCGATGAACTTGCGCGCATGCTCGGCGGTTTGCAGATCACTGCCACTACGCGCAGCCATGCTGACGAATTGCTGGCGAGCCTTGGACGCAGCAAGGCCAGGGGCGTCGCCGGCGCCCATTCGGGGTAGGCCGGGCTAAAGTTTGCTGCTAATGTTGCCGTTATCCATTTCATGACGACCTGTCGCCGGTCGCGTCCAGGTCGACGCCAACAAGGACAGCTGACGTGAAAGTCAACGATTCTGTGACCAGTGCATCGGCCGCCGCCTCGAAGTCAGTGGTCGGGAAAGGCCCTTCGGCAACCACCGAGACCACCGAGTCGGCACGCTCAGAGGCCGCCTCACGCTCGGGCAGCGGTAGTGGCGAGACCGTCCGTATCGATCCGCGCAGCAGCCAGCTGGCCGCTGCTGCACAGGTACTCGACGACACGCCGGTGGTCGACGCTGCCCGCGTTGCCGAAGTGCGCGAGGCCATCGCCAGCGGACGCTTCCGCGTCGACGCCGAGCAGACTGCCGAACGTCTGATCAACAGCGTTCGCGACCTGATCCTGACTCAACGCAACTGAGCGCATGACGGCGCCCTGCGCCCTGACCGAAGCTTTGCTGCGGGAGAGTGGCTTATTTAGCGCTCTCGAGGAGTTACTGCGGGCTGAACACGTGGCCTTGGCCAACGCCGACCTACCCGCTCTCGAAGCCATCCTGCCGCGCAAGGCCACCCTGATCGATGCGCTCTCCGAATGCGCTGCAGTGCGTCTGCAAACCCTCCGCGATGCCGGATCGACGCCCGATCGCGAGGGGGCGGAGTCCTGGGTGGCGCAGATCGGCGGCGAAGCGGCCACATCCTGGCCGCGTTTGCTCGCCTGCGCCGCGCGCTGTCAGGCGCAACACGCAGCCAACGCCGTCCTGCTCGAGGCTCTGGCTGGACACAATCGTCAAGCCATTCAGGCACTGCGCGGTATCGGCGGGTCGGGCCTGACCTACGGCGCCGATGGCAAACCGACGTCGGTGGCGGTCGATCCGCGCGACCTCGGCTTGGCCTGAACGGCAAGCGCCAAACCGACCTGAATCCGCCCGCCTGACACCGCCCGGCTCTGGACTACAGCACCGGCGCGCGGCGGCGACGGTCCATCAGCTCCAAGATCAGAGGTGTGAGGATGAGCTGCATGGCCATGCCCATCTTTCCACCCGGCACGACGATGCAGTTCGGCCGGGTCATGAACGAGTCGTGGATCATGCTTAGCAGATACGGGAAGTTGATGCCCTTCGGGTTACGAAAGCGGATCACGACGAAACTCTCGTCGAGGGTCGGGATATCACGTGCGCTGAATGGGTTCGAAGTGTCGACCAGTGGTACCCGCTGGAAATTGATATGGGTGCGGGAGAACTGCGGGCAGATGTAGTGCACATAGTCGTACATACGACGCAGGATGGCGTCGGTCACCGCCTCCATCGAATAGCCGCGCTCGCTCATATCGCGATGGATCTTCTGGATCCACTCGAGGTTCACCACTGGCACCACACCAATCAGCAAATCAACCCATCGCGCGACATCCAGCGAGCCTTCGACAAAGCCACCGTGCAAGCCTTCGTACAGCAGCAGGTCGCTGCCGGGGGGGATGGGCTGCCAAGGGGTGAAGTCGCCCACCGGCTGGCCCCACTGCGCCGCCTCGTCCTCGTTGTGGATGTACCGCCGGCGCTGGCAGATGCCCGTCTCGGCGTAGCTGCGGAAGCATTTTTCCAGCTCTCCCAGCAGGTTGCCCTCGGGACCGAAATGGCTGATCGGTCGCTTATTGCGGCTGAGCTGCTCGGCGATCGCGCGCTGCATGTCGCCACGGCCGAAGCGATGGAAGCTGTCGCCCTCGATCTGGATGGCATTGATCGACTCGCGCCGGCAGATGTGCTCGAAGGCTTGTTTGACGGTGGTGGTGCCGGCGCCGGACGAGCCAGTCACCGCAACGATGGGATAACGATGCGACATGGTGGCGAGTGCGAGATGGAGGCGCGAGTCTAACGGATGCGGCCGAGCCCAGGGGTTGCCGCGGCCTCAAGCGCCGTTGTCGAAAAGGCCGCCGGCAGAGGCCTGCGGGACCAAACCAAGGTGACGATAAGCCGCCGGGGTGGCAATGCGCCCGCGTGGTGTGCGCTGCAACAGGCCCTGCTGGATCAGGTAGGGTTCGACCACATCCTCGAGGGTGTCTCGCTCCTCACCCACCGCCGCCGCCAGGTTATCGATACCGACAGGCCCGCCATCGAAGCGCTCGATGATGGCGCGCAACAAACGGTGGTCCTGCACGTCGAGCCCAGCCGCATCGACCTCGAGCAGGGCCAGCGCCGCATCCGCGGTGGCCCGGTCGACCACGCCATTGCCGCGCACCTGGGCAAAATCGCGCACCCGGCGCAGCAGGCGGTTGGCGATGCGCGGCGTACCGCGCGAACGCCGTGCCACTTCCAGGGCCCCTGCCGGCTCGATCGCCACCTCCATGAGGCCGGCCGAGCGGCTGACGATGCGTGAGAGCTCGTCGGGCGTGTAGAACTCGAGCCGGGCGACGATGCCAAACCGATCCCGCAACGGGTTGGTGAGCATGCCGGCACGGGTGGTGGCACCGACCAGCGTAAACGGCGGCAGGTCGAGCTTGACGGAGCGCGCCGCCGGCCCCTCGCCGATCATGATATCGATCTGGTAGTCCTCGAGCGCCGGGTAAAGGATCTCCTCGACCACCGGGCTGAGGCGGTGGATCTCGTCGATGAACAGGACGTCGTGCGGCTCGAGATTGGTCAACAACGCGGCGAGATCGCCGGCGCGCTCGAGCACCGGCCCCGAAGTCTGGCGCAGGCCAACGCCCATCTCGCGGGCGATGATGTGCGCCAAGGTGGTTTTGCCCAACCCGGGCGGACCATAGAGCAGCACATGGTCGAGCGCCTCTTTGCGGCGTCGAGCGGCCTCGACGAACAACGAGATCTGGCCCCGCGCCTTCTCCTGGCCGACGTACTCAGTCAGGTCGCGCGGGCGCAAGGCACGCTCCAGCGCTTCCTCTTGCGGCGTCGACGGCTGCGGCGTGACGAGTCGATCGTGTTCAAGCATGAGCACAGCGTACCGTAAGCCCGCCGAGCCTGCCCACGGTCTGTGGCCCAGCGGAATCGACAAGCCCCTGGCCCATCTTTACATAACCATTAGTTCTAATAAAAGCCGATAAAAGCGATAGCTTGGGAATAAAGACTGCTCTAACCTTGCGCCTTCGTTTCGAACCCCTCGCCCTTCCGCATGAAGATCCGCGACCCCGACCTCACCCGCAGTGCCCTCAACCGTGAGCACCTCGCCGCTGGCCTGCCGCCAGTCGAGACACTGGTCGCCGAGGAAGAGCGCCATCCGCACCTGGTCTGGGCGGTGTGGGCCGCTGGCATCATCCTGCTGGTTCTGACCACCTATCTGGTCAGCAACTTCATCGCCATCAACGGTACAGCGACCGGCGCCGTGCTGTATGGCGTGCTGAGTAGCAACGACTTCTGGACAGCGGTGGGGGTCGGCTTTCTGGCACAAATGATCGATGGCGCCCTAGGCATGGCCTACGGCATCTCGGCCACCACCTTTTTGCTAGGCACCGGCGCCACCCCGGCAGTAGCCAGCGCCTCGGTGCACATCGCCGAGGTCTTCACAACTGGGCTATCGGGCATCTCGCATGTGAAGCTCGGCAATGTCAAACGCGACCTCTTCGTGCGTCTGCTGCTGCCGGGCATCTTGGGCGCAGTTGGCGGTGTGGTGCTGATCACGCAAGTCGATGGCGCACTCATGAAACCGGTGATCTCCGCCTATCTGCTGCTGATGGGTCTGTATATCCTCTGGCGCGCTTACCACAAGCGCCAGGCGCAAAAAGGGAAGCCGCGCCACGTTGCCAAACTTGCTTTGTTCGGCGGTTTTGTCGATGCCGCCGGCGGTGGCGGCTGGGGCCCGGTGGTGACCAGCACCCTGGTCGGCTCCGGTCATGACCCGCGCACGACAATCGGCTCGGTCAACTTCGCCGAGTTCTTCTTAACGCTCGCCACCGCCGGCGCGTTCTCGATGCTGATCACCGCCAGCCCATGGACGACAGTGGCTGGACTGGTGGTCGGCGGGCTCTTCGCCGCACCGTTCGCGGCATTACTTTGCCGGCACATCCCGGCGCGCGTCCTGATGACCACGGTCGGCGTCGTCATCACCCTGATCAGCGCCTACAACCTGATCAAGGCACTTGGCTAGAGCGACGCCGCCACGAGACGGAACGACTTGTCGCCGAACGGCCAAACTCCATTGGCAGGACGTCGACAAACCCTAACGGGCGAGTGCCTTCAGCGCGGCACGGATCCCCTCTTCCACCGACACACTCTCAGGCAAGGCCTTGACCGCCGCGGCCGCTTCGCGCTCGTTGTAGCCCAAGGCGGTGAGGGCAGCGAGCACATCGGTACGACCGCCAGGCACCACACCCGCGCCCGATCCGTCGAGCGCCTCGGCGAAACGCCCTTTGAGTTCAAGCAGCAGACGCTCTGCGGTCTTCTTGCCGATCCCAGGCACACGGGTGAGCAGCGCCGTGTCTTGCAGCGCGACAGCGCGAGCCAGGTCATCGACCGACAAACCGGACAGTACCGCCAGTGCGACCTTCGGCCCGACCCCGGCCACCCGGAGCAGCTCGCGGAAGGCGCCGCGTTCTCGCTCAGTGGCAAAACCAAACAACAGGTGAGCGTCCTCGCGCACCACCAGATGCGTGAGTAGCGTGACCTCGGTACCGACCGACGGCAGCGAGTACAGCGTGCTCATCGGCACGTCTAGCTCGTAGCCAAGACCGCCGACGTCGACCACCACCTGAGGTGGCTGCTTGGCTGCCAGCATGCCACGCAGGCGGCCGATCATCGCCATGCTCCTTGCGCCACCTGACCAGCGTGTTGCCTCTTATCAATCAAGCCAGCCACTCCTCGATGCTGCGCACCCGCCCGCCACGACGGGCTCCGGTGCGTCGGCCACCGAAGCCGCTCAGGGTGTGCGCATGGCAGATGGCGCAGGCCAATGCATCGGCAGCATCACCCTCTGGCGCCAATGGCAGTGCCAGCAAGCGCCCAACCATGTGCGCGACCTGCGACTTGGCAGCACGGCCGCTGCCGGCCACCGCCTGCTTGACCTGCAATGCCGTGTACTCGGCTACCGGCAGCCCGGCGCCAGCAAGCACTGCGATCGCCGCACCACGGGCCTGGCCAAGCAACAGCGTCGAGCGTGGGTTCAGGTTGACGAACACGTCCTCGACCACCGCCGCCTGTGGCTGGTGCTCGCTGATCACCTGACTGATACCCTCGACCAACAGACCGATGCGCTCGGCCAAAGGACGCCGCTCTCCACCACGCACACGACCGCTAGCGACATAGTTGAGGCGCTGGCCGTCGACATCGACGACACCAAAACCGGTCACGCGCAAGCCCGGGTCGATGCCGAGGATGCGCAGCACGCTCATGCCTCGTCGAATACCGCGGACGTGTAGACATCCTGCACGTCGTCGAGGCTCTCGAGCGCGTCGATCAGCTTCTGCATCTTCACCGCGTCGTCGCCGGCCAACTCGGTCTCGTTGAGCGACTTCTGCGTGACCTCGGCCAGCTCGGGCTTGAAACCGGCCTGCTCCAGCGCCCCGCGCACCTTGGTCAATTCACCCGGGCTGGTGATCACCTCGAACGACCCGTCATCATGAGCGATGACGTCCTCGGCACCGGCGTCGATCGCGGCCTCCATCAGAGCGTCCTCATTGACGCCGGGAGCAAACAACATCTGCCCGCAGTGCTTGAACTGGAACGCCACGCAGCCATCGGTGCCCATGTTGCCGCCATGCTTGGCGAAGGCGTGGCGCACATCGGCCACGGTGCGGGTGCGGTTGTCGGTGAGGCAGTCGACCATCACCGCGGCGCCGCCGATGCCGTAGCCCTCATAGCGGATCTCGATGTAGTCGACGCCCTCGAGCTCGCCGGTGCCCTTCTTGATGGCACGGTCGATGTTGTCGGCCGGCATGTTGACATCCTTGGCCTTATCGACCGCCAGACGCAGGCGCGGGTTGAAGGCGATATCGCCGCCCCCCATCTTCGCAGCGACGGTGATCTCCTTCGCGAGTTTGGAGAAGACCCGGCCGCGTTTCTCGTCCTGGCGCCCTTTGCGGTGCTGGATGTTGGCCCATTTGCTGTGTCCTGCCATGTCTGCTGTCCCGGTCCTTGAGCGGCGCCTACGAAGGACGCCAGTATAGCTTCGGGTCGCTCACACCCCGTCGATCGGGGGCTTGAAATCGCCGCCAGCGCCCCAATCGTAGAAGTGTTCGCTATTCAGGACAGATTTCCATGCAACACAAGCCCGAGACCTCCGACGCGTCGATCCCACGCGACTCCGTCCAAGCGGATTCTGCCCAGGCCGACGCTACAGCAACCAACAGCGCCGCGTCTCCGCAAACCGACTTTGACGACGCCACCATTCCCACCGGCGGCCTTGTCGACGACACATCGACGCGTGTGGCCAGCCTTGAGACCGAGCTGGCCGAAGCCAAACAGGCAGTGCTCTATGCGCGCGCCGAAGCCGAGAACATCCGCCGCCGTGCCACCGACGATGTGCAGAAAGCCTCGCGCTTTGCCGTCGAGAAGTTCGCCAGCAGCCTGCTGTCGGTCAAGGACAGCCTAGAAGCTGCACTGCAGAGCGACTCGACCAATGCCCAAGCCCTGCGCGAGGGCGTCGAACTGACCCTGAAACAACTCGAATCGGCGTTCGACAGCGCGCAGATCCACGCCGAAGACCCAGTTGGCCAGAAGTTCGACCCCAACCGGCACCAGGCCATGTCCATAGTCGACTCGGAGCTGCCAGCCAATACCGTCGTCGCCGTGTTGCAAAAGGGTTACACCTTGCACGAGCGGGTACTGCGCCCGGCGCTGGTGACTGTGGCCAAGAGCGACTGAACCAGGGCGAGCAACGCCCGAGGCTCTTGAATCGGCGCCAGCGACCCCAACATCCAAGCCATCTGTTATCCACACCGCATCCCGATGCGGTCCATCCGAAGGAATCCACCATGTCCAAGATCATCGGTATCGACCTCGGCACCACCAACTCCTGCGTCGCCGTCATGGAAGGCGGGACGCCGAAGGTGCTAGAGAACGCCGAGGGCGCTCGCACCACCCCGTCCATCATCGCCTACCAGGAAGACGGCGAGATCCTCGTTGGCGCGCCAGCCAAGCGCCAGGCCGTCACCAACCCGAAGAACACCCTGTTCGCCGTCAAGCGACTGATCGGTCGCAAGTTCACCGAAAAAGAGGTGCAAAAGGACATCGACCTGATGCCCTACGCCATCGCCAAGGCCGAGAACGGCGATGCCTGGGTGGAGGTGCGCGGCAAGAAGATGGCGCCGCCGGAGATCAGCGCGCAGGTGCTGCGCAAGATGAAGAAGACCGCCGAGGACTACCTGGGTGAGGAAGTCACCGAGGCCGTCATCACCGTGCCGGCGTACTTCAACGACGCACAGCGTCAGGCGACCAAGGACGCCGGCCGCATCGCCGGGCTCGAGGTCAAGCGCATCATCAATGAGCCGACCGCGGCGGCCCTGGCCTTCGGTCTGGACAAGAAGGAAGGCGACCGCAAGATCGCCGTCTATGACCTGGGCGGCGGCACCTTCGACGTCTCGATCATCGAGATCAGCGAGATCGACGGCGAGCACCAGTTCGAGGTGCTGTCGACCAACGGCGACACCTTCCTCGGCGGCGAGGACTTCG
>CAZGBK010000006.1:0-152412 GCA_964524005.1 uncultured Enterobacteriaceae bacterium | reverse complement strand
AGCGCAACCTTGCCAAGGTTGAGGTCGCGAGTTCGAGACTCGTTTCCCGCTCCAGTTTCTCCGGCCTGCGGTTCCGGGGCCGACCGTAAAAAGGGAAGCCGCGCTTCCCTTTTTCGTTTTTTAGTTGTTGCTGCGCAGCGCGATGCTGCGTGGTTAGGCCACGGCGAGGTGGCAGAGTGGTTATGCAGCGGCCTGCAAAGCCGTGGACGCCGGTTCGATTCCGACCCTCGCCTCCATCCTTACGGGACCTTCCCGTGCACCTCAAGCGCGTCAATCTGCTGCCGTAATCGGCCATATGACCGATGGCCGGCGCGGTCGCATTTGCTACCGTGGCCACAGCCGCCCAACGACGCAGGTGCCAATGCAGCAGATTGTTCCCGAAGCGACGTCCAGTGTCGTCAATGCAAATATCCCGCTCGAGCGCGACGTGTTCTTGCGCACTTTGGTGCGGGAGCTGGCGAATGTGCTCGACGACGTCGTTGGCGAGGCTGATGCCGCGAACTTCATCTCGGTGGTGGGGCAGGTGATGGGCCGCCAGATGGACGGCATGTACAGGCAAGCGCTGGGTGTCGAGCGCCTGAACCGCGACCAGATCGCTGCTGTGCTGATCGATCTGAAGCGCCGTATCCAGGGGAGCTTTTACCTTATTGAAGCCGATGAGAACCGCCTGGTTTTTGGCAATAACGATTGCCCCTTCGCCGAAAAGGTGGTTGGCCGCAAGTCGATGTGCATGATGACGACCAATGTGTTCGGCGTGATCAGCGCCAACCATGGCGGCTACAGCAAGGTCCAGCTCGAGCGGACCATTGCCGAGGGCCACCGCGAATGTCGGGTGGTGGTGCATCTTCGCCCGGGCAGCGAAGCGAATGCGGTTGATGGCCGCGAGTTCTTCCGCGACTGATGTCGCCGCCACTGGCTATTCTGGAGGAGGGCGCGCGTCAGGCCCTGCGCATGCTCACTGCGCCGTATCTGTTGGTCGGCGTCAACGGCGAAGTGCTGTGGGTCGACAGTGGTATGGCGCGATTGCTTGGGCGCAGTGCTACCGAACTGGTCGGACGTCAGATCGACACACTGGCGGCGATGCCACCAGACCTGTTGCGACGACAGCTTGGTGTGTTCGGCGGCACCACGAGCTGGGTGCTGGCGCGCCTGCAACTGCGTGGCGCGGATGGCCAGTCGGTGGAGTTTCCCTGTCGTGGCCTGTTGCTGCAGAGCCGCCACGGCGAGCGCCCCGGGGTGATCTGCATCAGCCTGAACGAGCGGCTGCAGTTTCAGCTTCTGACGCGCAACATCGAGGCCGAACGCGCTTTGTGGGAGCGCTCGAACTTTGACCAGTTGACAGGACTGCCGAATCGACAGATGTTCCAGTCGCGCCTGGAGCAGGAGGCCTTCTCCGGCAACCGCGGAAGCGTGGGCTTTGCGTTGTTGTTCATCGATCTAGATGAGTTCAAAGACGTTAACGACACGCTTGGCCACGAGCATGGTGACCTTCTGTTGAAAGAGGCGGCGCAGCGCCTGCACGCTTGTGTGCGCCGCACGGACACGGTTGGCCGTTTGGGCGGCGACGAATTTACCGTCTTGTTGGGCAACGTGCGCGACCGTCAGCGCGTCAGCGATGTCGCGGCAAAGATTCTGGGCGAATTGACACGGCCGTTCACCATCAACGGGCAGACCAGTTACGTGTCGGCCAGCATCGGCATCGCCTGTTACCCAGACGACGGCAGCGACGGGCTGCAGCTGTTGCAGCATGCCGATCAGGCGATGTACGCAGCGAAGGCGGCCGGCCGCAACTGTTACCGCCATTTCACCAGCGAGATGCAAGAGCAGATGAGCTCGCGCCTGCAGATCGCCAACGACCTGCGGGCGGCGCTCGACGGCGACCAGTTCGAGCTGTTGTATCAGCCCATCTTGCACCTGCCGACGCAGCGCCTGAACCGGGCCGAGGTGCTGATCCGCTGGCGACACCCGCAACGCGGCAACATCCCGCCGGGGCTCTTCATCCCTGTCGCCGAGCGGACTGGGCTAATCAACCGAATCGATGAATGGGTGTTCGACGCGGCGACGCGTCAGCTCGCAGAATGGCGAGGCGGCATCGCGCCCGACCTGACTCTGTCGATCAATATCTCGCCTCTTGAGTTCTCGCTGCTGGCACCGGGCGAGCAACTCACGCATTGGAGTGTGCGGCTACAACAGCTGGGCCTGCCGGGCAGCAGCATCGTCCTGGAGATCACCGAGGGTCTGCTGCTGGATGCTGGAGACCGCGTAAGCGAATCGCTGCGCAAGGTCGCCCGGGAGGGTCTGCAGGTCGCGATCGACGACTTTGGTACCGGTTATTCGTCGTTGGCTTATCTGCGGCGATATGACATCGACTTTCTCAAGATCGATCAATCCTTTGTGCAGCATATTGGACATGGAGACGAAGGCGGAACGATTGTGGAGTCGGTCGTCGCCATGGCCCAAAAGCTTGGCTTGGAGGTGGTCGCTGAAGGCGTGGAGACCGAGTATCAGCACCGATTCCTGCAAAACATCGGCTGCAACTATGGGCAGGGTTACTTCTATGCTCAGCCATTACCAGCCGCCGCGCTGACCGAACGTATCATCTCTGCCAACCGCATCGGTGTCAGGCGCAGCGCTAGCGGGGTTCTGGCATGAATGTGCGGAGCATGGTGTGAACAAGCGGCGAATCGGTCAGTGTACGTCGCCAGATCCAGCCAGGGCGTCGGCAACGCTAGAATATCGGCTGAGCCAGGGTGGTGAAACAGGTAGACACAGCGGACTTAAAATCCGCCGGCTCGAAAGGGCTGTGCCGGTTCGAGTCCGGCCCCTGGCACCAGTTCGCGCACTCATTGACCAAAGTTTACATAATAAACATTATGCGCAATATGCGTGGGGCGAACGGCGTCAATGAGAAGCCCCCAACCAGACGCCGCGCCTGCAGAATCAGCGTTAACGGATGAAGCTCTGGCCTCTGGAGCGTACCGTGTCCTTTGTGTCGAGGACGACGCGATCAATCGCAAGGTCTTGCAGATGCAATTTGCTTTGCTTGGCTGCGCCGTCACCTTGGTCGGTCGCGCTGAGTCCGCGCTCGAGCTGATTGCTGCTCACGACTACGACCTCGTCTGTATCGACCTCGGCCTTCCAGATATCGACGGCTTGGCGCTGGCCAGCCAGATCCGCAGCATGCTTCGGGAGCCCCGGCGCCTTCCGGTTCTAGTAGCGATCACCGGCCAGACTCGGAGACAGGAAGGCTTTCGCGAAGCCATCGATGATTTTGCCGAGGTGCTTAGCAAGCCTGCTGGTATTGAACGCCTGGAAGCACTGCTAAATACCTATCTGGGCCCCCTTGCGGTTGGGGCCCCACGCGTGGGTGCAAGCAGCGCAATCGCCCCGCACGGTGGTTCGCCTGACGATGAGCGCACAGAGGGCGCCTTGACCGAACTTCCAGCGCGGCGGACGTGGCCGGAGCTATTCGGCACCGACGACCAACATGTCGTGCGCGGGCTCTTGCAGGCCATGTCAGCGCACGTTGCCAAGATATCGCAGGCCCTAAAAGCGGCCTCCGCAGGCGGTCAAATGGAACGCTGTTGCGATCTCGCCCACCAGTTGCGGGGTGCCGCATTGGTGACCGGCTGCCAAGCTCTGGCGGGCGCCGCCAAGCGCTATTCGGTCGCCATCGCGATGGCGACCGACGCCCAGGCACGGATGCGGGTATGGGATACGCTGAATGTACAGATCGAGGCAGTGCTGAACAGCATCAGGCGAATGCCGACTCCCGACGCGGCCGGGCCGTTAGCCGGTATGTCAGCGTCGGACTCTGCGGTGGTGCCACAACTCGCCGAGGCCAGCGCCTGGCGCGGCCGTATTGCCCTGTGGGACGACGACCCGGTCAGCAGCGCACAACTGTGCCTGCTGCTCTCGAGGCTGGGCCATGAGCCGCAGTTACTCGGCGACTTGACCACCCTGCCCGCCTTTGCCGCAGCCAGCGGTTCCGCTGACCTCTTGTTGTTGCACGTGCGCTTTCCAGGAGCGCTTGGACTCGACCTCATCCGCAGTCTGTCTGACGCCGGCTACAGGGGGCATCTGCTGATCTACAGTGCGGCTGAACCTGGACTGCTGCGGGCGATTGGCGATATCGCTCGTTTACGGCAGCTTCGCCTTGTTTCGGTGAGAGCGAAACCTATTTTATTCAGTTGTTTACAGTCGAGTATTCAGGCAATACAGCGTGTAGAGATCGAGACCCGTACGGTCAGCGCACGCAGGTCGCTGGCAGTCTCGACCAAGTCGATTCGCGCAGTCTTGCGCGACGACCATGTACAAGTGCATTTACAGCCTCAGTTCGCCACTGACGATTTGCGCTTGGTTGGAGTCGAGGCGCTGGCGCGTGTTGGCAAACCGGACCGACAGCTCGGAGATCCTTCGGAATGGATCGATGCGGCGGAGCGATACGGACTGATCAAAGAGCTGTCGACGCGTCTTTGCCAGCAGGCAATGCGCGCCACCCAGATCCTGTTCGCGCGGCATCCTGGGCTGGGGCTGTCGCTCAACATCGCTGCCAGCTGGATGCAGTCAGAACCCGAACTCGACAGATTTTTGCGGGACATGGCTGAGATGCACGGGATTGCACCCCAGCAGATCACTCTGGAGCTGACCGAGACCGGTTTGCCGCGCGATCCGCTGGTCAGTGCAGAAACGCTGACACGGCTTCGGATGAGCGGCTTTCGCTTGGCCCTCGATGATTTCGGAGTCGGCTATTCGACCTTGCAATTGCTACAGCGGCTGCCCTTCGACGAGATCAAGCTCGACCGTGGTTTTGTCACTGGCGCGGCCAGCGACCCGCAGGCGCGGGCGATTCTGAGCGCCATTGTGGAATTGGCGCAGACCTTGGGGATGGTGACGGTGGCCGAGGGAGTCGAGACCGAGGCGGATCTTGCCTGTGTACGCGCGTTGGGTTGCGAGTCGTTTCAGGGATGGTGGATGGCCCGCGCTATGCCGGTGGAGGCGTTGCTGGCCTGGATCGATGGGCGCATGACGCGCGACGACACGGTGAACCCACTGGTCGCTCCGGTGACATGACGCTCAGCTTGCTGGTCGGCGGCGTCGGATTCGCTGTTGGCGTGATCGCCACACTTGCCTGCCAGTACTTTCGTACTCGTCTGCAGCGACAACGACAGTGGCCCGGCGTGGGCAAGCTGACGTCGGCTTCGGGCGCGCAGTTCGAGACGGGAGGTCTCGATGAGCTGCGGTTGCTGCGAGAGGACAATACCGCGCGCCTGTTACGCGAATCCGAGGCACTTAGCGCCACCCGCGCGCGTTTGATCGCCCATATCAGCCACGAAGTGCGCACGCCGCTCAACGCGATCTTGGGGTTTTCGCAGCTGCTCGTAGATCCGCGCCTGACCGAGAAGCAGCGCAGCGAGGCCGTTCGCAGCATTTCCGAATCTGGCCGATACATGCTGGCCCTGGTCGACGAGGTGCTCGATTTCTCACAGGTCGAGTCTGGCCATCTCGAGCTGCACCTGCAAGCCATCGATGTACCTGCCTTGCTGCGCGAAGTGGTCGATCAGTTACCCGACGACCCGACCTATCCACCCGAGGTACTGACCACGCTGCATATCGACCCGGTACACGTCCAAGCCGATGCGCTGCGTCTGCGGCAGATCTTGATCAACCTGCTGACCAACGCCCGCAAATACAACTGGCCGTTCGGTTGGGTGCGTGTCCAGGCGGGCTTGCGAGGCGGCTGGGTGCGGATCTCCGTGACCAACAGCGGCGATCCAATCCCCGCCAATATCCGTCCGCTGGTCTTCAACCCTTTCGAGCGGGCGCGTTCGGTGGCCGGGAGGGTGCGCGGTTCGGGCTTGGGATTGGCGATCGCCCGGGAGCTGGCGCAGGCGATGGGTGGTCGTTTGACGGTGGACGTCGATACGGCAGGAGCCAGCAATACCTTTACCCTCGAGCTCCCAGCAGCGCCAAGCCAGCACCCTGGCCATGAAGCGGTGCAGCGGGTGCCTGAACCACTCCTCGAGCAGGCGGACTACGATCTTTGCGGGCGCTTGGTCTGCTTTGAAGACGATAGTGCCAGCCAAGCGCTGCTGCGAGCCTGGCTTGGCAGTTCGCCCATGTTGTCGTTGAGCCTCTTCGAATCGGCGGAGGACGTGGTCGGTATTGTCGAGCGCTTACGGCCAAACGTCGTGCTGATGGACGTCAACTTGCCAGGGATCGATGGGATCGACGCGACCCGCATCCTGCGCGACCACATGGGCGCAACAGCGCCGCCAGTGGTTGCGCTGACCGCTCGCACCGATGTGCTGCGCGTCGCTCATCCCTTCAGTGCCGTGTTGTTGAAACCCCTGGAACGCAAGCAGCTTGAGGCCGTTCTACAACGCTGGCTGGCCCATTCGGCCGACTGACTTGGCGCTCGGCGAATGGGCAGGCTCGCACCTTCGCCTAGGCCAAGACGGATGTCGGCATCGGGCAAGGCCCAGAGGCAGTGCCCGGTAGGCAGCTAGTTGCCTGCGTCGAGCTGCAGCGGTACGAAAAGGCTGCCTTCGCCGCGACGCACCAGAAGTGCGACTCGCTTGCGCTTCTCGAATTGGGTCAACAAGCTGTTGAACTGCTCGATCGAGCGCACGTCCTGGTCGTTCACCTGCAGGATGATGTCGCCCCGACGCAACCCGGCCTTGGCCGCGGCGCCGCCCTGCAACACTTCTTCGACTACCACGCCGGTCTTTAGGTCGAGCTGACGACGTTGGTTGGGCGTGAGCTCGCTCAGACCCAAGCCAAGCTTGCCGACGCTGGGAGGCGCTTTGTCCTGACGCTTGCGCTGCGGGGCGCGGCCGGTCATGTCCTCGTCGCTCAGTTCAGCCACCGTCACCGAAAACTCGCGGCTGTTGCCCTTGCGCCAAACCTCCACTGTGCTGCGTGTGCCGGGTTTGACGCCGGCCACGGTGCGCGGCAAGTCGCCACTGTTGCCGATAGGCTTGCCGTTAAAACGCAGGATGATGTCGCCAGTCTCGATCCCGGCTTTGGCCGCGGGACCTTCGGGGTCGACGCCCGACACCAGCGCCCCGGCCGCCTTGCTCAAGCCGAATGTCTCCGCCAGCTCCTTGCTGACTTCCTGGATCACTACGCCGATGCGACCGCGGGTGACCTTGCCGTTGATGCGCAACTGGTCGGCGATGTCCATGGCGACGTCGATCGGGATCGCAAACGACAACCCCATGAAGCCGCCGGTGCGGCTGTAGATCTGCGAATTGATGCCGACCACCTCGCCCTTCATGTTGAACAGAGGACCGCCAGAATTGCCGGGGTTGATGGCGACATCGGTCTGGATGAAGGGGACGAAATTCTCGCCACTGAGCGTGCGCCCCTTGGCGCTGACGATGCCAGCAGTGACAGTGCTTTCAAAACCGAATGGTGAGCCGATGGCCAACACCCATTCACCAACGCGCAGGCGGCTCGGGTCGCCCATCTGCACGCGTGGTAGGTTGCTGCCCTCGATCTTGAGCAGGGCGACGTCAGTGCGACGATCAGAGCCGACGACGCGCGCCTTGAATTCACGCTTATCCGAGAGACGCACGACGATCTCATCAGCCTGATCGACGACGTGGGCATTGGTCAGCACGAACCCGTCATTGCTGATCACAAAGCCCGAGCCAAGACTGCGGGTTTCGAACTCCCGCGGCTGACCCGGCATCGGTCCTGGAAAGAACCGGCGGAACATGTCGAACGCCGGGTCGTCTTCCGGAATGTTCGGGAACTGCGGCCCACGCGCTTCCTGCCGGACCGTGGTCGTGGTGCTGATGTTCACGACGCTGGGGCCGTGCTTGTCCACCAGCTCAGCGAAGTCGGGCAGACGGGTCGCCGGGTTGGCCGAGGCCGGCGCCACCAGCGAGAACTGAAGAATGGCGGCGAACAGCGCCACCAGAGTCGACATTTTCATGCTGGACCTCATCGGAAATACAGTCAGAGTCGTTTCGGCGCGTTAGGGATGTGTGCCTGATCGGGGTGCGACGGCATTGCCGATCAGCACCAGGGTCCGCACTGGTACCAGACCCATCACGGTGACGTGGTGGTTGCCCAGCGGCTTGGTGTAGGCGCCTGCTCCACCTTGTTGGGACAGGCCGCGACCCATCCCGGCGGTATTGCCATTGGGTTCAATGAACACCGACACCCAGACCATGCCATCGCTAAGGACCTTGTGCATGACCGGTTGGCTGCGGCCAGGCAGGCTGCGCTGATGTTCTGAAACCACGGTGAAGCCAGCCGGGAGCTCACGAAAGATCCATGGTGATGCGGCCTGCGCCGGAGCTGCTTCGTGCGACCATTCGGCGATGTCGGCGGCCTCAGGCTTGATGTCATTGGCATCGATCTGTGCAGGCAGGTCGATCTGCGTAAAGGCGATCGACTCGAGACGCTCTTGCCGCTCGTTCAGCATCACGACCCGCAAGGGCAGCAGCGTCTTTTGGTCGGCGCAGATCTGCTGGGTGTAGCGAAACGCGTCTTTCGGAGTCATCACCACGTTGATGCAATCGCGGCCGGCGACGCGGTCGACGTCAGCCTTGCTGACCTCGTAGAACTTGGCGACGGTGCGCGCCTGCTCGGGACTGAGCAGCCCGGGGAAGAAGCGGCGGGATGAGTCGCGCTCGACGCGAACGGTCCGCGTCTCGGGCATGTACCAGGTGACGTCCTGCCCGACACGCACCACGGCCCGCGGGCGGCCGCTGAGGGTTTCGATGCGATCGATACCGCGCCGACCCTCGCTACGATGAACGATGCGCGAGGTCTCGGAGAACTCGCCACGCTGGTATGTGAATGTGCCGCTGTAGTGTAGTTCGACAGCGGCTGCAGCCATACGCTGCAACCAGTCCCCCGAGGTGTTTGCGGGCGGATGTGCCTCGGCCCACGCGGTACTGCCCCAAACCGCAAGCAGCAGCAACAGACCACGCATCAGCGTGCGCCCTCCGGCGCCGGAACAAAGACGACGTTCTTGGCCTCGCCTTGGTGCAGCGCGTAATACTCCTGCATGTGCGGGCTGGTCGGCTGGATCCGCACCGCGCGGGAATCGCGTACGACATCGAACCGATCGACACCCTCGAGCCCTTCGCTGCCAACCTGGAGCGCCAGATAACCCACCACGGCCACTGCCGCCACCGAGGCCGCTGCCGACAGCGCGAAATTGCGGGTCTGCTCGCCGATGATGACGCGCGGCGCCAGGACCGTCGGCTCATCCACAAGCGCCCGAGACACCCGGCCGGCGACGTTGCAATCGAGATCGCCGCGGAGGGCGTCCCCGATCAGGTGGTAGGTCTGCCATGCCTCGCGCTGCTCGGCGTCGCCCAGGGTGCGCCCCAGCGACTTTGACTCCTGGTCAGTGGCCTCGGAGTCCATCCAGGCCGACATCGATTCTTTCATCTCACCACCTCTGATCTTTGCTTGTTCCCAACAACGGGCGCAGCCGTTCGGCGATCGCCTCGCGTGCGCGGAAGATGCGCGAACGCACCGTTCCAATCGGACAGCCCATCACTTGAGCGATATCCTCGTAACTCAAACCCTCGATTTCGCGTAACACGATCGCGGTCTTCAAATCCTCTGGCAATGCCTCCATCGCTTCGTTCACTGTTTCACCGATCTGGCGTGTTGCCATCAGTGATTCGGGCGTATTGACATCTCTGAGTCCTTCTGCCGACTCGAAGTTCTCGGCTTCTTCACTGTCGAAGTCGGTCGAGGTCGGTGCCCGGCGCCCCATTGCGACCAAGTAGTTTTTCGCGGTGTTGATGCCGATGCGATACAGCCAAGTGTAGAAGGCACTCTCGCCGCGGAAGTTGGGCAGCGCTCGGTAAGCCTTGATGAACGCCTCTTGGGCGACATCCTCGACCTCGGCGGGGTCGCGGATGAACCGCGACAGCAGACGGCCGAGTTTGCGCTGGTACTTGCTTACCAGAAGATCGAAGGCGCGCTTGTCCCCACGCTGGGCGCGTTCAACGAGCTGCTGGTCGATCTCGCGGTCGCTCATCCTGCGGGGTCCGTCTCTGGCTGATTGCGGGATTGGTGTGCGTGCGCCGGTGGAGCCGGCAGCCGACCGCGAAGTATACCGGCGGCTTTCCGTCTAGGATGGCGTACCGTATGTAATGCGCTGCAGCGCACACGCCCGGCCCATCCCATCGACCTGCAAGTCCGTGAAACACACCGATCCCCGCCCTGCCCCGCACCACTGCGATGTTCTGATTATCGGTAGCGGCCTCGCCGGTCTGGTCTGCGCCTTGCGATTGGCCGACCACCGGCGCGTCACCATCGTCACCAAGGGTGCGCTGCTCGAGGGTGCAAGCGCTTGGGCACAAGGTGGCATCGCCGCAGCCATGGCGCACGATGATTCAGTGGCCCAGCATGTGGCCGACACGCTGGTGGCTGGTGCCGGTTTGTGCGACCGCGATACGGTCGAAACCATCGTTGCGGGCGCCCCGACTGCGATCGCCTGGTTGCAGACGCAGGGGGTCGACTTCACTCGTGACCCCGACACGGCCGCTCCAGGCGGCTTGCATCTTGGCCGAGAAGGCGGCCACAGCCAGCGTCGCATCGTGCACGTTGCCGACAATACCGGACGGGCAGTGCAGACCACACTCGAGGGCCGGGTGCTCAGCCACCCCAACATCAGCGTGCTGGAGCAGCAGGTGGCGATCGACCTGATCCGCAGCGCGCCACTTGCTGCCGGTGCGGACCGGGTCATTGGCGCCTGGGTACTCGACCGGCCGAGTGGTGCAGTGCGCACCATGTTGGCACCAGCAGTGATCCTGGCCACTGGTGGTATCGGCAAGGTCTATCTGTACACCACCAACCCCGATGTCGCGACTGGCGACGGCGTGGCGATCGCTTGGCGAGCTGGTTGCCGAGTGGCCAACCTGGAGTTTGTTCAGTTTCACCCGACCTGCCTGTATCACCCTCAAGCAAAGAGCTTTTTGATCTCGGAGGCACTGCGTGGCGAGGGCGGTCGCCTGGTCCTCGCCGATGGCACCCGTTTCATGCCACAGCACGACCCACGCGCCGAACTGGCACCGCGTGACATCGTCGCGCGGGCGATCGACTACGAGATGAAGACGCGCGGGCTCGATTGCGTCTGGCTCGACATGACGCAGCACAGTCGGGCGTTCATCGAAGAGCACTTCCCCAATATCGACGCGCGTTGCCGCGAATTGGGCATCGACATGGCGCGGCAGCCGATCCCAGTGGTGCCGGCCGCGCATTACAGCTGCGGCGGAGTGGTCACCGATCTGCACGCGCGCACTGACCTCCCTGGCCTGTATGCGGTTGGCGAGGTGGCCTGCACCGGCCTGCATGGCGCCAACCGTCTGGCCAGCAACTCTCTTCTGGAGTGCCTGGTGCTGGGCGAAGCGGCTGCCGCCGATATTCTGCGCCGGCCGCCCTTATCCTGCCCAGGCGCGCCCGATTGGGACCACAGCAAGGTCATTCCGGCCACCGAAGGTGTGCTCGTCGCGCACGATTGGGACGCCATTCGCCGACTGATGTGGGATTTGGTTGGCATTGTTCGATCGGACGAACGTTTGCAGCTTGCTCGCCAACGCTTGGCAAGCCTGCGCGCCGAGGTCGAATCGCTGTATCGACGCTTTCGTGTCGATAACGATCTGCTCGAGCTGCGCAATGTTGCCGAGGTCGCCGGTCTCATCGTCGACAGTGCTCTGCAACGCCGTGAGAGCCGCGGTCTCCACTACAACCGTGATCATCCAAAGACCCTGGCAGTGGCCGTTGACACTCTGCTCGAACCTGCGCAAGCGACAAGCCGACGCGCCGGTACCGCTCGTTAGATCCGCTCATCAGCTTGGTCGGCCCGCGCCAGCGCGTGCAACAGCACGTGCAGGCGGCGCAGGGTGTCGGGAGGCGCGCTGTCGGCCATCAGCAGCAGCGACCGGACCGGCCTACGCTCCCCCGTCGCAGTGCTGCGCAGTCGCAGGGCGATCAACCCCGGCACGACAACGCTGTCATCGGTGATCTGCAGGTGCAGCGCCGAATCAACATCGCTGCCCCGCCATTCAACGCGGCCACCCGCATCGATGCGCAGTTCCACCCGCAACCATGGGCGCTCTCGGGCAGCTCGCCGATGCCCCAGCCAAACAGCGAGCGCACCGCCGACCACACCCAGAGGCCACAGGCCGGGATCGGTCAGGCAGGCAATACTGCTTAGCGCCAATAGCGCGAGCTCGATACGCCCGGGCCAACGCGAAGGTCGCAATACAAAGCAGTGCTGGACGGCAGCTGTGTTCACTCGGCGAGCAGCCGTTCGCGCAGTAGTCGCAAGCGGTCGCGCAGCTCGGCCGCGGTCTCGAACTCGAGATTGCGCGCGGCGGCCAGCATGTCTTTCTCTATGCGCTTGATCTCCTTTTCCAGCGCAGCACCGCGAAGATCGGCGTCGTCACTGGCTCCACGGCCCCTGGTGGAGCCTTTGCCGCCCTTGCGTGGGTTGGCATCATCGGCGTAGACGCCGTCGATGATGTCTTTGATGGGTTTGGCCACGCTGCGCGCGGTGATGCCGTGTTGCACGTTGAAGTCCAGCTGACGTTGACGACGGCGCTCAGTCTCGCCGATGGCGCGCGTGAGCGAATCGGTCATCCGGTCGGCGTAGAGGATGGCGGTCCCGTTCAGGTGACGGGCGGCACGGCCGATGGTCTGGATCAGGCTGCGCTCAGATCGCAAAAAACCTTCTTTGTCGGCATCCAGGATGGCCACCAGCGAGACCTCGGGGATGTCCAGACCTTCGCGTAGCAGGTTGATGCCGACCAGCACGTCGAACAAGCCCAGCCGGAGGTCGCGGATGATCTCCACCCGCTCCACCGTGTCGATGTCGGAGTGCAGATAGCGCACCTTGAGGCCGGCCTCGTCGAGGAACTCGGTGAGGTCCTCGGCCATGCGTTTGGTCAATACCGTGACCAGCGAGCGCTCGCCCGAGGCGACGCGGATCTTGAGTTCACCGAGCAGATCGTCGACCTGGCTGCTGGCCGGCCGCACGATCAAGACCGGGTCGACCAGGCCGGTCGGCCGCACCAGTTGCTCGACCGTCTGCGCAGAGCGCGCCTGCTCGTAGCTGGCGGGAGTGGCCGAGACGAACACCGACTGCCGCATCTTGCCCTCGAACTCTTCCCACTTGAGCGGGCGGTTGTCCATGGCGCTGGGCAGCCGGAAACCGTAGTCGACCAGGTTCTCCTTGCGCGAGCGGTCGCCTTTGTACATGCCGCCGATCTGCGGGATGGTGACGTGGCTCTCGTCGAAGATCATCAGCGTGTCGCGCGGCAGGTAGTCGATCAGCGTCGGCGGCGGTTCACCCGGGGCATGCCCCGAGAGGTGCCGCGAGTAGTTCTCGATGCCCTTGCAGAAGCCCAGTTCGTTGAGCATCTCCAGGTCGAAGCGTGTGCGCTGCTCGATGCGCTGCGCCTCGACCAGCTTGCCCTCCCGGTTGAAGAAGGCGACGCGCTCGCGCATCTCTTCTTTGATGGTCTCGATGGCGCGCAGCGTGGTGCTGCGCGGCGTCACATAATGGCTGCTGGGGTAGACGGTGAAACGCCCGAGGCGCTGCTCGATGGCGCCGGTGAGCGGGTCGAACAAGGTCAGCGACTCGACCTCGTCATCAAACAGCGTCAGCCGCAGCGCGTTCTCGCTGTTCTCCGCCGGGAAGATATCGATCACCTCGCCGCGCACGCGGAAATGCCCGCGCCGGAAATCGAGCTCGGCGCGCTTGTACTGCATGGTCGCCAGGCGCCGCAGGATCTCGCGCTGCTCGAGCTTCTGCCCCTCTTTGAGGTGCAGGATCATGTCGTGGTAGTCGGTCGGGTCGCCGATGCCGTAGATGGCGCTCACCGTGGCAACGATCACCACGTCGCGCCGCTCCATCAGGCTCTTGGTGGCCGACAACCGCATCTGTTCGATGTGCTCGTTGACCGCGCTGTCCTTCTCGATGAACAGGTCCTTGCTCGGAACGTACGCCTCGGGCTGGTAGTAGTCGTAGTAGCTGACGAAGTACTCGACGGCGTTGTGCGGGAAGAACTCGCGGAACTCCGCATACAGCTGCGCGGCGAGGGTCTTGTTCGGCGCCATGACGATGGCCGGGCGGCCAAGCCGCGCGATCACATTGGCCATGGTGTAGGTCTTGCCCGAGCCGGTCACCCCGAGCAGCGTCTGGAATGCCAGCCCATCCTCGATGCCCTCGACCAGCTTCTGGATGGCAGTGGGCTGGTCGCCGGCAGGTGGAAAGGGTTGCAGCAGCCGAAAGTCGCTGCCAGGGAAGGTGACGATCGGTGGTCTGTCGGGGGTCGTCACGGGTGCGTCGGTCGGGTCCATGGGTCTGGGTGTCTGCCAACAACGTTCAGAGTCGCCAAGGGGTGCGTTGGCATGCTGTGCTGCCTGCGTGTGACGCTGCTGCTACAATGCCGCGCCGCACAAAAGCACCCCTTTTGGGTGTCAACCCGACAGTCTACCCGGGAGCGCCGACTCGGCTCGCGGCAGCCGCTCCGGCCGACCCTTTTGGAGCACGCATGACCGCATCGATCTTTGCCGACGTCGAGTTGGCGCCGCGCGACCCGATTCTTGGGCTCACCGAGGCTTTCAACGCCGACACCCGGGCCCACAAGGTGAATCTCGGCGTCGGTGTGTACTACGACGACAACGGCAAGATCCCTCTGCTCACCGCGGTGCGTGATGCTGAAGCGGCGCGCCTGGCAGCACAGCCGCCGCGCGGCTATCAGCCAATCGAAGGCGCAGCTGCTTACAACGCAGCGGTCCAGGACCTGCTATTTGGAAAAGATTCGACACTGGCGCTCGACAAGCGGCTGGTCACCGCGCAGGCTTTGGGCGGAACCGGTGCGCTGAAGATCGGCGCAGACTTGCTCCACCGCATCAATCCGCACGCAACGGTCTACATCTCCGATCCGAGCTGGGAGAACCACCGCGCTCTGTTCGAGGCCGCTGGCTTCGGTGTCGCAACCTACCCGTACTTCGACGCGAGCACCCGCGGTGTGGATTTTCCGTCCATGCGCAGTACCTTCGACCGTCTGCCCCCAGGCAGTATCGTCGTGCTGCATGCCTGTTGCCACAATCCGACCGGGGCTGACCTGGACGCCGCGCAGTGGGATGAGGTGGTGGCGCTGTGCAAGGCCGGGGGGCTGGTGCCCTTCCTCGACATGGCGTACCAGGGATTTGCCGATGGCATCGATGAGGATGCCGTCGCGGTGCGAGCCTTTGCTGCATCGGGTATGCAATTCCTCATCTCCAGCTCCTTCAGCAAAAGCTTCTCTTTGTACGGCGAGCGCGTCGGTGCGCTGACAGTGGTCACTGCCGACGCCGACGAGACGGCGCGTGTGTTGTCGCAGCTCAAACGCGTCATCCGGACCAACTACTCCAACCCGCCGACGCACGGTGGGGCCGTAGTCGCCAGTGTGTTGGCCACACCCGCTCTGCGCGCGTCCTGGGAAGCCGAGCTTGGCAACATGCGCGTGCGCATCCGCAGCATGCGCGAGCAACTGGTCGGCAAGCTGGCGGACGCCGGTGTGAAGCAGGACTTCGACTTCATCACAGCCCAACGCGGCATGTTCAGCTATACCGGCCTGAGCGCGCCGCAGGTCGATCGCCTGCGCGAGGAGTTCGCGATTTATGCTGTCGGCACCGGGCGCATCTGCCTGGCCGCGCTCAACAGCAAGAACATCGACGCAGTGGCCTATGCCATTGCGGCAGTGCTCTGAGCGTCCACCCAAGACTTCAAGGAGAACCACATGGCAACCGTCACCCTGAAGGGCAACCCGCTCAAGCTCAATGGCGCCTTTCCCGCCAAGGGCAGCCAGGCGCCGGCTTTCGTATTGACCGACAAGGCCCTCAACGACGTCTCGCTAAAGGACTTTGCCGGCAAGCGCAAAGTCCTCAACATCGTGCCCAGCCTGGACACCCCGACCTGCGCGCAGTCGACCCGGGTGTTCAACGAGAAGGCAGCGTCCATGGCCAACACCGTGGTACTGGTGATCGCCGCTGACCTGCCGTTCGCCATGACGCGCTTTTGCGGCGCCGAGGGACTCGAGCGGGTGCAGACCTTGTCGACCTTCCGCGGCCGGCAGTTTCACACTGACTACGGCGTCGACATCGCTGATGGCCCGATCCGTGGCCTGACTGCGCGCGCTGTGCTGGTGCTTGATGAGAACGACCGCGTGCTGCACAGCCAGCTGGTCAGCGAGATCGCCGACGAGCCGGACTATGCCGCTGCGATGGCTGCCCTGGGTTGAGCACCGCCCCGGCTCACGGCCGGGGTTTCGCTGTGGTTTCGCGCTGCAATGCAGCGATCGTCACTTCGGGCGTCAGGTGCGGCGCGAACATTTGGATAAAGTCCAGCGTGTAGGCCCTTAGATACTTGCCTCGACGGATGCCGATACGGGTGTTGCTGCTCTCGAACAGATGGCTGGCATCGATCGATCGCAGGCCAGTGTCGCGTGCCGGGTCGAATGCCATTTGCGCGACGATACCAACGCCCAGACCTAGCTCGACGTAGGTCTTGATGACGTCGGCGTCGATCGCCGTCAGCACCACATTCGGAACCAAGCCTTGCAGGGCAAACGCCCGGTTGATTTGCGAGCGGCCGGTAAAGGCGAAGTCGTAGGTGATGATCGGGTAACGCGCCAGCGCCTCGAGCGTGAGCACGCTTGTCCCCAGGAGCGGATGCCCCGGTGGCGTGATGATGCAGCGGTTCCAGGCATAGCAGGGGAGCATCACCAACTGCTCGTAGGCATCGATCGATTCGGTGGCGATGGCAAGGTCGGCGCTGCTGTCGAGCACCTGCTCGCAAATCTGCTGCGGACTGCCCTGATGCAAAGCGAGGCGCACCTTCGGGTAGCGCTCGATAAAGCGTTTCACGGCAGGCGGCAGTGCATAGCGCGCTTGAGTGTGGGTGGTGGCGATGACCAGTGATCCACTGCCCTCTTCCGTGAATTCTCGGCTGGCTTGGCGCAGGTTGTCGACCTCTTGCAAGACACGCGTGGCGTAACGCAACACTGCCTGCCCCGGTTCGGTGACACCGGTCAGGCGTTTGCCGTGTCGGACAAAGATGGTGATGCCCAACTCTTCTTCGAGTAGGCGGATCTGTTTGCTGACACCAGGCTGGCTGGTGAATAGCGCTTCGGCCGCCTGCGACAGATTCAAGTGATGGCGGACGACCTCGTTCAGGTAGCGTAACTGTTGCAGTTTCATGGCGTATTGGTGGTCTTCTTTGATGCCATCCCGTTACCGGAGACCATCCTACCGAACTCGCTGAACTTATCCAGCCTTTATAGCTAGTGGTTATTAAGAGTGAGCAAATAAATGCTTGGAGCGAGATGCGCCGGTTTAGAATGCAAGGCTTTTCCTGACCGTTGCGCCGCGCCTGAAGGCGCGCCCAGCCCGAGGACCCATGTACCAGTACGATGCATTCGACCAGCGACTCGTCGATGAGCGGGTCGCCCAGTTCCGGGACCAGACCCGGCGCTACTTGGCCGGCGAGCTGTCAGACGACGAATTTCGCCCTTTGCGCCTGCAAAACGGCCTCTACATTCAGCGCCACGCGCCGATGCTGCGGGTCGCAATCCCCTACGGCCATGTGTCGTCGAAGCAGATGCGCATGCTCGCCCATATCGCTCGCACCTACGACCGTGGCTATGGGCACTTCAGCACGCGCCAGAACA
Organism: uncultured Enterobacteriaceae bacterium; assembly: GCA_964524005.1. Lineage (GTDB taxonomy): Bacteria > Pseudomonadota > Gammaproteobacteria > Burkholderiales > UBA3065 > UBA3065. The sequence continues at coordinate 134,713 of CAZGBK010000006.1, read as the reverse complement.
TCCAGTACAACTGGCCGACCGTCGAATCGGTGCCCGACATCCTCGCTGACCTCGCGACGGTGCAGATGCACGCGATCCAGACCTCCGGTAACTGCATCCGCAACATCACCACGGATCAGTTCGCCGGTGTCGCCCCGGATGAGGTAATCGATCCGCGCCCGCTGGCCGAGATCCTGCGCCAGTGGAGCACCTTCCACCCCGAGTTCGCGCTGCTGCCCCGGAAATTCAAGATCTCGGTCAGTGGCACCCTGCACGACCGGGCCGTGGTGCAGGCGCACGACATCGGGCTGGAGTTCTTCCGCGACGATGCCGGGCAGGTCGCCGCCCGCGTCTGGGCCGGCGGCGGTCTGGGCCGCACACCGATCCTCGGCAGCATGATCCGGGGGCATCTGGGCTGGCAGCACGTCCTTACCTACTGCGAGGCGATCCTGCGTGTGTACAACCGCTTCGGTCGCCGCGACAACGCCTACAAAGCGCGCATCAAGATCCTGCTGAAGTCGCTTGGCGCCGAAGAGTTCGCGCGTCAGGTCGAGGCCGAATGGGCGCATCTCAAAGACGGCCCGAACACCCTGACCCAGGCCGAGTTCGACCGCGTCGCCAAGTTCTTTTCGCCACCGGCTTACCGTGGTCTGCCTGCCACCGACGCCGGCTTCGACGCCGCACTGGCCAGTGACCCGGCGTTTGCCGCGTGGGTGCGGCGCTGCGTGCACCCCCACCGCCAGCCCGGCTACCGTGCCGTCACGCTCTCGCTCAAGCCCACTGGCACCGCCCCGGGCGACGCCACAGACGCGCAGATGGACGCGGTGGCCGACCTGGCTGACCACTACAGCTTCGGCGAGATCCGCGTCTCCCACGAGCAGAATCTGATCCTCGCCGACGTCGAGCTCGGCCAGTTGCACGGGTTGTGGCAAGCCGCACGCGAGCATGGCCTGGCGACCCCGAACATCGGCCTGCTCACCGACATCATCTGCTGCCCGGGCGGCGATTTCTGCTCGTTGGCCAATGCCAAGAGCATCCCCATCGCGCAGGCCATCCAGCAGACCTTCGACGATCTGGACTACCTGCACGACATCGGCGAACTGGAACTGAACATCTCCGGCTGCATGAACGCTTGCGGGCATCACCATGTGGGCCACATCGGCATCCTCGGCGTCGACAAGGATGGCTCGGAGTGGTACCAGATCACCATCGGCGGCAAACAGGGCTCGGACGCCAGTTTGGGGACCGTGATCGGCCCCTCGTTTGCGGCGGAGGAGATCCCCGGGGTGATCACCCGCCTGATCGACGTCTATGTGCGTGAGCGTCACGCTGATGAGCGCTTCATCGACACCGTGCGGCGGGTAGGTGTGGCGCCATTCAAGGCGCATGTCTACGCGCAACGCTCCGAGCCGGAGGCTGCCGGTGTCTGAAGCGACGCGCATCATCGTCGACGGCGCCATTGTTCACGACGACTGGACCCTGCTCGAGCTGCCGCGCGTCGAAGAGGCCGAGCGCAAGCAGGCCGGCAAGGTTGTGCTGTTCCGTCTCACTGGCGAGCAGACGCATAGCCCGGAACAACTCGCTGGTGTTGCAGTACCCACCGGTCGCGTCATCGTGCCGCTGGGGGTCTGGCTGGCGCAAAAGGATCTACTCGCACCGCGCGTCACTGCCGGCGAGATCGGCATCTGCATCGACACCCACGAATTGGTCGAAGACCTCGCTGCCGCAACCGGCGACATCAATGTCTTTCCGCTGATCGCCGTGCGCTTCGAGCGCTTTCCCGACGGCCGTGGCTACTCCACCGCGACCCTCCTGCGGACGCGCTACGGCTTCCGTGGGCAGCTCCGTGCGGTTGGCGACGTGCTGCGTGACCAGTTGTTCCTGATGCTGCGCTGTGGCTTCGACGCCTTCGCCGTACGCGCCGACCGCGACATCGAGGTCGCGCTGACCGGCCTGCGTGACTTCAGCGAGCCCTATCAGGCGGCGGTCACACCCGACCAGCCGCTGTGGCGCCGGCACACCCGCACCTGACCATGAGCGGCGTCTCGATGCTCCCGCCCGTGGTCGCTGGCAATTCAGCGACGCGCCCGACGCTCGACGCCGCGCTCTGCCAGGCCGTCGAGCAGCGTACGCAAGCTGCTGTCGCGCTGCTGCAGTCGGCACGTTCTGCATTTCCCGATCTGGTGTTTGCCAACAGCCTTGGCGCCGAGGACATGGTATTGACCGACCTGATCTGTTCGCGCCAGCTCGGGATCGACATGTTCTCGCTCGACACCGGGCGCCTGCCACCCGAGACCTACAGCTTGATGGCCGCCGCCGAGGCCCGCTACGGCATCCATCTCAACCTGTTCTTCCCAGAGGCGACCGCGGTCGAGAGCTACGTACGGGAGCATGGGATCAACGCTTTTTACCGCTCGGTCGAACTGCGCAAGGCATGCTGCGGACTGCGCAAGGTCGAACCCTTGCGGCGCGCGCTGTCGGGGCGTGGGGCTTGGGTCACCGGGCTGCGTGCCGCGCAGTCCACCACGCGGACCACCCTTGCCCTGCGCGAATACGACCCCACCTTTGGGCTGGAGAAGTTCAACCCACTGGCTGAGTGGTCCGAGGCCGAGGTATGGGCTTACATCCGCATCCACGAAGTGCCGTACAACGCCTTGCACGATCAGTTCTACCCGAGCATCGGTTGCGCACCGTGCACCCGCGCCGTGGCGATCGGCGAAGACATCCGTGCCGGCCGTTGGTGGTGGGAAGACGCCGCGCTGAAGGAATGCGGCCTGCACATCAAGACATCATGACGACATTGACTCGCACCACCCTTTCACACCTCGACTGGCTCGAGGCCGAAGCCATCCACATCCTGCGCGAGGTTGCGGGCCAGTGCGAGCGCCCGGTGCTGCTGTTCTCGGGCGGCAAGGACTCGATCTGCCTGTTGCGTCTGGCCGAGAAGGCATTCCGCCCGGCGCGCTTCCCCTTCCCGCTGATGCACATCGACACCGGCCACAACTACCGCGAGGTGGTGGACTTCCGCGACAAGCGCGCCGCCGAGCTCGGCGAGCGGCTCATCGTGCGCTCGGTCGAAGACTCGATGGCGCGCGGCACCGTGGTGCTCAAGAGCGCTGATGAACCGCGCAACAAGCACCAGTCGGTGACGCTGCTCGAGGCCATCGCCGAGTTCGAGTTCGACTGCTGCATCGGTGGTGCACGCCGCGACGAGGAGAAGGCCCGCGCCAAGGAACGGATCATGAGTTTCCGCGACGAGTTCGGTCAGTGGGACCCGAAGAACCAGCGGCCCGAGTTGTGGAACCTCTACAACGCGCGCGTCCACCGCGGCGAGAACATCCGGGCCTTCCCGATCAGCAACTGGACCGAGATGGATGTGTGGCAATACATCGAGCGCGAAGGTCTGGAGCTGCCGAGTATCTACTTCGCCCACCGCCGCGATGTCGTGCTGCGCGGCGGCGCGATGATGCCGGTGAATGTGCCGCTGGCTGACGGCTCGGTGATCAACGTTCCGAAGCCAGGTGAGGCGGTGGAGAACCGTCTGGTGCGTTTCCGCACCGTCGGTGACATCACCTGTACAGCGCCGGTCGAGTCGGACGCTGATTCGGTGGCCAAGATCGTCATCGAGACTGCCACCACCACCATCACCGAGCGCGGCGCCACGCGTCTGGACGACCAGACCTCCGAGGCCAGCATGGAGCAGCGCAAGAAGGAAGGCTATTTCTAGTTGAATCAATAGCCTGTACAAGACAATGAGAAACGACATGAATTCCGGACACCCGCGCGAGGACAGCCTTCTGCGCTTCATGACCTGCGGCAGCGTCGACGACGGCAAGAGCACGCTGATCGGGCGTCTGCTGTACGACACCAAGACCATCCTCGCCGATACGCTCAACCAGATCGAAAAAACTTCGCAGAAACGCGGCCTCTCCGCGGTCGATCTGTCGCTGCTCACCGATGGACTGCAAGCCGAGCGCGAACAGGGCATCACCATCGATGTCGCCTACCGCTACTTCAGTACCGGCACGCGCAAATACATCATCGCCGACAGCCCGGGCCACGAGCAGTACACCCGCAACATGGTCACCGCGGCCTCCACCGCCAACCTGGCGATCATCCTCATCGACGCGCGCAAGGGTGTGTTGACGCAGACGCGCCGCCACTCGTATCTCGCCAAGCTGGTCGGCATCCCGCACATCGTTGTCGCTGTCAACAAGATGGACCTTGCCGACTATGCACAAGACACCTTCGAACGCATCTGTACCGAATACCGAGCCTTTGCGGCCGAGATCGGTCTAGTCGACGTGCGCTTCCTCCCGCTGTCGGCCCTGAACGGGGACAATATTGTCGACCGCGGGGACGCCATGCCCTGGTACAACGGCCCGACCCTGCTGGAGATCCTCGAATCGACCCCGGCGGCGCATACTGAAGAGGCGGAAGCGTTCCGCTTCCCGGTGCAATATGTCTGCCGTCCGCAGGCCTCGGACGACCCCGAGCTCCACGATTACCGCGGCTTCATGGGGCGCGTCGAGTCGGGGTCGGTCAAGATCGGCGACCGCGTCACCGCCCTGCCTTCTGGCCAGAGCAGCATCGTCAAGCGCATCGAACTGGGCGCGGTCTCCCTGCCCCAGGCGATCCACGAACAATCGGTGTCGATCCTGCTTGAAGACGAGATCGACGTCTCGCGGGGCGACATGCTGGTGCCCAGCGACGAGCAGCCGCTTGTCAGCAAGGACTTCGAGGCGATGGTCTGCTGGTTCTCGGAAACGCCTCTGTCGCCAGCGCGAACCTATCTGGTTCGCCACACCACCCGCACCAGCAAGGCCAAAGTTGCCGGCATCGACTACCGGGTCGACGTCAACACCCTCGCGCAAGATGCCGCGACCAGTCTGGCGATGAACGATATCGCCCGCATCCGTTTGCGCTTGGCACAACCGTTAGCGGTCGACCCATATACCGTCAACCGCTCGACCGGCGCCTTCATCGTCATTGATGAGTCGACCAACAACACGGTCGGCGCCGGCATGATCGTTGGGGCCGGCACCGCCTGATGGGCGGATCGCAACCTGACCCTGGCCCCTCATTGGCCGCCGGCACGCCGGTGGCAAGTCCAGGCGCGACCATCGGGACTCTAAAGCCAACTGCCGCGGCCGAAGGTCTGGGACGCGTCTATCTGGTTGGCGCGGGACCGGGTGCCCCCGACTTGCTCACCTTGCGTGCTGCGCATTTGCTGGCCAGGGCAGATGTTGTGTTCACTGACGCACTCGTCCATCCCGATACCATTTCTTTGGCCAGCCGCGCGCAGATCGTGTTTGTCGGCAAACGGGCCGGTGCGCCATCGTCCAAGCAGGCAGATATCAACCGGCTTTTGATCGAAGCGGCGCATCGCCACGCTTGCGTTGTGCGTCTGAAAGGCGGCGACCCCATGGTGTTCGGTCGGGCTCAAGAAGAGATCGATGCCTTGCGGCAGGCAGGCATCGCTTTCGAAGTGGTGCCGGGCGTGACAGCAGCGTTGGCAGCCAGCGCAGAATTAAGACGCCCGCTGACTCAGCGCGCACGTTCCCGGCACTTTGTCATGGTCACGCCAAAACACGCCGATGGCACACCCGAGAACGATTGGGTGCGGCCAATCGTCGATGCTGACGCAGCTGCCGTGTACATGGGGGGTGCCAGCATAGCCAAGATCGCAGCCGCACTGGTTCGGGCCGGCCGACCGGACACCACGCCGGTGATCCTTGCCCATAGCGTGTCACTGCCGGAAGCGCGTTATGTCAGCAGCACGCTGGGGGTCGTCGCTGGCGGCGGGGTCGACGTCGCCACGCCGGTGCTGGTTCTCATCGGCGAGACGTTTGGCGACCCGGCCTGAAAGCGGTTTCGTCTCGACTCGCAAACACCTACGTCGATCCAGACCAGCCATGATCATCACCCACGGCCTTGTCTTCGAGCAGCAGCGCCCGTCGGCCGTGACCATCGGTAATTTCGACGGTCTGCATCTGGGCCACCAAGCCCTGCTTGCCAAGCTGCGCGACGGTGCTGCCGCAGCCGGTTTACGCGCCACGGTACTGACCTTCGAGCCGCATCCCCGCGAGTTCTTCGACCCGGAACACGCACCGACCCGGCTGACCAACTTGCGCGAGAAGTGCGAGCTGCTAGCCCAACTCGGCATCGATCACACGCATGTTTTGCATTTTGATACCGGGCTGGCGGCGATGGATGCCGACAACTTTGTGCAGACCGTCTTGGTTAAAGGTTTGCAAGCCCGCCAGGTGCTGATTGGCGACGACTTCCGCTACGGTGCACGGCGCGTTGGCGACTTCGCTCATCTGGCAGCCGCCGGGGCGCGGCTCGGCTTTGTCGCCAGCGCTATGGATACGCTGCGGCTAGGCGATGATCGCGCGTCGAGCACGGCTGTCCGCGAGGCCCTCGCCGCCGGCGACATGCGTGCTGCCCGGGACCTTCTGGGCCGTTGGTACAGTCTCAGTGGGCGGGTGATCCGCGGTGCCCAGCGCGGCCGCACCATGGGTTTTCCGACCGCCAACGTCGAGGTGCGGCATAACCGTCCGCCGTGTACCGGTGTGTTCGCTGTACGCATTCACGGCATTGCTGGCGGCTTACGTCTGGGTGTCGCTAACCTGGGCCATAAGCCGACTGTCGAAGCCAACGCCCCGCTGACCCTCGAGACCCACGTCTTCGACTTTGCGGGCGACCTTTATAATGCGCAGCTTCGCGTCGAATTGCTGCACCGCATCCGCGACGAACGCAAGTTCGACTCGATCGCGGCACTGGCCGCACAAATTGCCGCAGACAGCACGGCGGCGCGCCAGTTTCTCGCAACAGAGCCATTCTAAAACAATTATTTACGGGAACTTTTGATGAGCGCAGTGATGAAGGCGGTGTTGGCTTACTCGGGTGGTCTCGATACGTCGGTGATCCTCAAGTGGCTGCAGGACACGTACCAGTGCGAGGTGGTGACCTTCACCGCCGACCTCGGCCAGGGGGAGGAACTCGAACCGGCGCGCGCCAAGGCGCTGCAGTTCGGCATCAAGCCCGAGCACATCTTCATCGACGACTTGCGTGAGGAGTTCGTCCGTGACTTCGTCTTCCCGATGTTCCGCGCCAACACCATCTACGAGGGCGAATACCTGCTCGGAACCTCGATCGCACGGCCGCTGATCGCCAAGCGGCAGATCGAGATCGCGCGCGCCACCGGCGCCGACGCGGTGAGCCACGGTGCCACTGGCAAGGGCAACGACCAGGTGCGCTTCGAGCTGGGCTACTACGCGCTCGAGCCGAACATCAAGGTGATCGCGCCATGGCGCGAGTGGGACCTGCTCTCCCGCGAGAAGCTGCTGGCCTACGCCGAAAAGCACGGCATCCCCATCGAGATGAAGCACAAGCAGGGCGGCAGCCCATATTCGATGGACGCCAACCTGTTGCACATCAGCTACGAGGGCCGGCACCTTGAGGACCCGTCGGCCGAGGCCGAGGAGAGCATGTGGCGCTGGACGGTGAGCCCGGAGGCCGCACCGGACGCCGCCGAATATCTCGACCTCGAGTTCGTCAAGGGCGACCTGGTCTCGATCAACGGCAAGACCATGGCGCCGCACGAGTTGCTGGCGAGCCTCAACCAGATCGGCGGCAAGCACGGTATCGGGCGGCTGGACCTGGTCGAGAACCGGTATGTGGGCATGAAGTCGCGCGGCTGCTACGAGACCCCGGGCGGGACGATCTTGCTGCGCGCCCACCGCGCCATCGAGTCGGTGACGCTCGATCGCGAGGTGGCGCATCTGAAAGATGACCTGATGCCGCGTTACGCCAGCCTGATCTACACCGGCTACTGGTGGAGCCCGGAGCGGCTCGCCCTGCAGGCGCTGATCGACCACACGCAACAGACGGTGAACGGCTGGGTGCGGGTCAAGCTGTACAAGGGCAATGTCATCGTGGTGAGCCGCGATTCGAAGAGCGACAGCCTGTTCGACCCGACCATCGCGACCTTCGAAGACGATGCCGGCGCCTACGATCAAAAAGACGCCCAGGGATTCATCAAGCTCAATGCCCTGCGCATGCGTATCGCCGAGAACGCGCGGCGCAAGCGGAAGTGACCCGCACGTCGACACGTCAGCTGACCTAGGGAGCCCAACGTGGACGCGATCCCCCATATGCAGGAGACCGTGCTTGGCATGCCGCTGGCCGATTTCGAGAACCTGCTCACGCAGGTGCTGGTCGCCGGGCTGATCCTCTACATGTGCTACATCATCTGGAAGATCGGGCGCCATTCCAAGGCTGGTCGATTCGGCATGGCTGTGCTTTTTGTAGTGCTCGGGTTGGGAATGCTCGGCGTTGTGGTCAAGCCGATCATCGCCAGGGTGCTCGGCATCGAGTAAGCCGGCTGTCAGCTGTCGGTCACGTGAAGCCCGACCGGTCGTCCTAGCCTTCACACCCTAAAAATGCGGAATTCGCGAACCCATCGGGAGTCCTTTTATGAGCCAGTTCAACAACGTCAGCGTCGAGAAAAAAGCCAACATCTATTGCGATGGAAAATGTGTCAGCCACACCGTGCATCTGCCCGACGGGAGTCGCAAAACTGTGGGCGTGATCTTGCCGGCTACGCTCACCTTCAACACCGGCGCGCCGGAAGTGATGGAGGGTGTCGGCGGCGAATGTCGCGTGCGCCTAAAAGGGGAGACTGGCTGGACCGCCTATGGTGAGGGGCAGTCGTTCAGCATCCCGGGCGACTCGAGCTTCGACATCGAAGTGCCGGCCGGCGGCGCCTACCATTACGTCTGCCATTTCGGCTAGGGGACCCACATGCCTTCCTTTGACGTCGTCTCGGAAGTGGACAAGGTCGAGCTACGCAACGCGGTGGAGCAAGCCAACAAGGAGATCACCGGTCGCTTCGATTTCAAGGGCTCGGACGCCCGTATTGAACAGACTGATTACGCCCTGACCGTGTTCGCCGAGGACGAATTCAAGCTCGACCAGGTTTATGACATCCTCGTTGGCAAGTTCGCCAAGCGTGGCATCGACGTGCGCTGCGTCGAGCGCAAGGACATCGAGAAAGTGAGCGGTAACAAAGTCAAACAAGCCATCACCGTCAAGACCGGGCTCGATACCGAGCTCGCAAAACGTGTCGTCAAACTCATCAAGGACGCCAAACTGAAGGTGACGGCGGCGATCCAAGGCGAAGCAGTTCGCGTGAGCGGCGCCAAGCGCGACACCCTGCAAGACACCATCGCCCTACTGAAGAAGCAGGTCACAGATTTCCCCCTTCAATACAACAATTTCCGCGACTGAATCGCGTCAAGCCAGAACCATTCTGGCCAAACCGATGCCATGCCAAAGTGCCCGGTCTTGACACAACCAGGACAGGACGCCGATCTGATCAAGCGGCTGCGAACGAAAGCGCGCTTGCCGCGCTGGAATGTGCGCCTGAGACATCTCTAGGGTCGATCGGCGCGTCGCCAACTCAGGCGCACCGCCTGGGAACCATCGGGGAAACTGTCGATGCGGTAAATGGTTTCAAGGGTGCGTCTGACATCAGGCCCGATGCGGACGGCTCCTGCGACCAATCGCCAGTAGCGACAGCGCAGGACAGGTGCCACACAGTCGAACGACTCGCCAGCTTGCAGGTCGCCCAGCCATTCCAACCAGTACGCGGCAGCCCAATCGGCCCCGAGCGCAACCGGCTGCTGTACGCCCGGCGTCAGCCAGTCGTAGTTGGCGGCATCGGGACCTGCACCGTTGGCACAGCGTCCCTGCGCACAACCCGCGAATGGCACCGCCGGGTCGCTGAGAACATCGTCCACCGCCCTTGCCAGTACCCGTTCAGCCTGCTGCAAGGCCTCGCCACCGACGCCATGCAGGGCTACACCGCGGCCGTGTATCCGCGCCATATGCGTCGACAACTCCGCCAGCTGGGCTCCAGCCAGCAACACGATCAGCAGCAAAGGCAGCAGCACGCTCGCGACCTAATCTGGCTGGTCATCGTCTTGCCCGGCATTGCGCAAGATCACGTGGCTTACCAATCGCGTCGGCGCTGGTAGCGCTGCAGCTTCACTATCACCGGGGCAAGACTCCTTGGTGCCGGCTGCTCGCAACAGCAGCAAGCAGATCTCAACCGCCCTCACCCGCGTCCAGTCGCTCACGGACGCCGGGCTATGCCAGCCGGCCCTGCCATGAAGCTGAAAGCGTAACCACAACCCGCGGATCTGGCTGGCAAAGGCCTGCGGGGCGGTGTTTCCGGGCCCGTCGACGTCACACATCAGCGAGCTCCCCCCAGTCGCGGTCGGCGAAACGAAGTAGACATTGGTTTGCGTGAGAGTCGGCGGCTGTCTTGAAGGATCGTGATACGGCGTTTGCAGTACACGGCTCGAGCCCAGGCAATCGGTTCGACTCTCGTGAATCACAAACAGGCGATGCCCGGCCCCGGCAATACCCTGCTGTGCCCACAAGATAGGGCTAAGCGGTGGTGCCAGGGGTGTTTGCGGGCTGATGCTGGGGGGTGGCACGCGGGATCCGGCCTGGCGCAAAGCATCGGCTAACCAGTACAGCGCCTGTGCCGCTGGTACTTCGACTTGTACGCTTTCGGCGTGCGCGGTCACAGCCCTTTGCAAACTCGCGGTGACCGATAAAACGGCACTTGCCAGTGTCAAGCCGATAGCCAGAGCGATCAACAGCGCGCTCACCAACTCACCCCGGCAGGCCCCGGATCCGCTGGCTCGCCCGAGGCCGCGTCATGGCCTGGCTGAGCGCCGATCAACTGCGTGGTCGCCGCGGCGCTGTGGGCAAGGCTTTGCCGAACCAGCTCGGTAATGCCCAGCAAAGCGCTGGCCAGCAACAAGGCCAGCATAAGCTCTAGAAGGGCCGAGCCGCTCGTCGCCACGCTGGCTCCAAGCCTGGCGATGCGCGGGCAGCCGTGCCGCCGCCTAGCAGGGGCTGCCATCGGAAATACGTAGCCGACCGCTGCCCGACAGGGTGATGACCCGCGATTGCGGTAGCCCCGCACACAGCGTCCAGGATCCGGCCGCAAAGCTGCCACCAGCCAACCGCGCGAAGCCTCGGCTATTGAACACGAAGCCGTTCAGCAGCGACTGAGTGCTCAGAACCCGAACACGGCCGGCTGGCGCGAGTTGCTGCGACAGCACGGTCGGCTCGCCACCCAACAGCCGCTCCAGGCGCCAGCCAAGCGTCCAGTCGCCAGATCCGGGGCAAGTCCTGGCGTCAAGCGCGCAGACTTGAATTTCGGTGTCGCTGCTCAGGGCCAGCGTCCTGGCATGCTGCAGGTCTGCCAGCAATAGCGCCGAGAAGGTCGCGAGTTGTTGCTGGCGAAGCCAGCCGTGCCAAGCAGAGCTACCTAGTGCTGCGACGAGGGCCGCTATACTCAAGGCCACCAGCGTTTCCAGTATGCCAAACCCGCGCATCCCACTGCTCCTGACATCCCACCGGAACGACATCCTTACGCGGATGCATGCCGGCGGCATCAGTCAGGTAGCCAGCGGCCCGTCATCCTGGCAGTGCCATCCATGATCGCCATCGCTGGTGGAGGCATCATCGGCATGGCGACCGCATTGGCGTTGGCCGAGCGCGGTGAGCGTGTCGTCCTGTTCGAGCGCGACCATCCCGGCATGGGTTCGTCATGGGCGGGCGCTGGCATCCTCTACCCCCTGCTGCCCTGGGACTATCCCGGCGATGTCCTGCGCTGGTGTCTGGCCGGTATTCGGGCCTATCCAGGCTGGGTCGAGCGCTTGCAACGCCTCAGTGGTGTCGACGTTGAATACCGGGTCAGCGGACTGCGCGTGGTGAGCACCCCCGCGGCTCACGATGACACACCGAAGGCCACCGCATGGCTCGACTCGCACGCCCAACATTGGCAAGCCATGCCCGATGGTCTGTTGCTGCCGGATGTGGCCCAGGTGCGCAACCCTCGGCTCGTCGAGGCTTTGCGATTGGCCTGCCTTGGACGCGGTGTCGAATTGCGCAGCCAGTCGCCCGTAGAGTCCTTGCAGACCAACGATCACAGCGTGTTGGCGCTGCACACCCGTGACGGAGTTTTTGCCTGCGATGCCCTGGTGGTGTGCGCTGGTGCCTGGAGCGGCGAACTCGCCGGGTTACCGCCACGCACTGTTTGGCCGGTGCGCGGGCAGATGCTCGCCCTCCAGGGCAAGCCCGACCAGTGCCCCATCATTTACCAGGGCGGCAAGTACATCGTGCCACGCGCCGATGGCGTGGTCTTGGTTGGCGCCACTCTGGAAGACGTGGGATTCGACGCCTCGACCACCGCCAGTGCCGCCAGCGCCCTACTCGCTTGGGCGCACGAGCGGCGTCCCGATCTGGTCAGCGCACCGACGCTGCGACATTGGGCCGGACTGCGCCCGGGCAGCGCCGGCAATCGGCCACTGGTCGGGCGACACCCACGTTGGCACAACGTGTGGCTCAACTGCGGCCATTATCGCTACGGCGTCACCATGGCGCCGGCTTGCGCCAGTGCGCTTGCGATTGACATGCTCGAAAACCCGGAAGCAAAGCACGACGCGGCATGCAGGCTTGCCCCGTCCGACGAATAGTGGGACCATCGCCCCCCTTTCAGGGTTTTCTTCAGGACGGACGGCGTTATGTCGGATCTGGGGCGGACTTCTTTACTGCAACCCGCAAATACACAACTCGAAGTCGATTGGTATGTCGATCCGGACATCCACCGACGGGAGGTCGAGCGGCTATTTAACGGTGGGCCCAACTACATGGGGCACCGCCTGATGGTGCCCGAGCCGGGCGACTACCACGTGCTCGACCAGCATGGTCGTGGCCAGATGCTGGTGCGCAACGCCGACGGCGTTCAACTCATGTCAAACGTCTGCCGCCACCGTCAGGCCGAGATGCTACGTGGGCGCGGCAACACCCAGCACATCGTCTGCCCGTTGCACCGCTGGACCTACGATACTCGCGGTCGCCTTCTGGGCGCCCCGCACTTTCCCGATACCCCCTGTCTTCATCTCGACACCCAGACGCTCGAAGACTGGAACGGCCTGCTGTTCGCCGGTCCACGCCCAATCGCTGCTGAACTGGCGGCCATGCGCGCCGCTCCGGTGTTCAACTTCGATGGCTATGTGCTCGACCACATCGAAGTCACCCGTTACCCGATCAACTGGAAGACGTTTATCGAGGTCTACCTCGAGGACTACCACGTTGCACCGTTCCATCCTGGCTTGGGCGGATTTGTCGACTGCGAGCAGCTCGAGTGGGAGTTTGGAGCCAATTTCAGCGTGCAGACAGTGGGCGTCAAGCGCAACTTGCAGGTACCCGGCAGCCCTGTCTATCAGCGCTGGCATGAACAGGTACTTCGCAGCTTCGAGGGTCGCACGCCGCCCTACGGCGCTGTCTGGCTCACCGTCTACCCGAACCTCATGGTCGAGTGGTACCCGCACGTGTTGGTGATCAGCCACATCCAGCCCGACGGCCCACTGGCTTGCCGCAACGTCGTCGAGTTCTACTACCCCGAAGAGATCGCCGCCTTCGAGCGCGAGTTCGTCGAAGCCGAGCGCGCGGCTTACATGGAAACGGCAGTCGAGGACGAAGAGATCTGCGTGCGTATGGACCGTGGCCGTCGAGCCCTGCATAACCGTGGTGTGTCACAGGTTGGGCCGTATCAGTCACCGTTCGAGGATGGCATGGTCCACTTCCACGAGTACCTGCGCCGCGAACTTGCCTGAGGATCGCGAGGCCATCCAGCGGCTGCATGCACCCGGTTCGCTATGGATGTTGGCCGCAGGCGCGCTGTTCGCGCTGATGGGCCTCTGTGTCAAGCTTGGCGCACAGTGGTTTTCGCAGACCGAGCTGGTGTTCTACCGTTCGCTGCTGGGTCTATTGGTCCTGCTGCCATGGTTGGCCATGTACAGGCTAGACCCGCGTTCGACGTACTGGGTGGCACATGTCTGGCGCGGCCTGTTCGGTGGCGTCGCGCTCTGGCTGTATTTCTACGCCATCACCCACTTGCCGCTGGCCACGGCTGTCAGCCTGAATTACACCTCACCACTGTTTCTTGCGCTGCTGGGCGGCGCCCGCCTTGGCGAACGCTTATCTGGCCGGCTGATACTGGCGCTGTTGGTCGGTTTTTTTGGTGTGTTGGTTTTGTTGCGCCCGGAGATGACCGATGGCCACACGCTGGCAGCACTGGCTGGGCTGCTCTCGGGCCTACTGGCGAGCCTTGCCTATCTGCAGGTAAGACAGCTCGGCCTGTACGGCGAACCGGAATGGCGTGTGGTGTTCTGGTTCTCTTGTAGCGTCAGCGTCGCCGCGGGCACGCTTGCCGGCTTCGATGGTTTGCGCCCGGTCGAGCCCAGTGCTCTACCCGTGCTCGTCGGCCTGGGCTTGACAGCAACCTTGGCGCAGCTGGCAATGACCCGCGCCTACCGCGTCGGCCGGCCTCTGGTGGTGGGCGCTCTGGCCTATTCGACCCTCCTATTTTCGGCGTGTGCCAGCGCGATCTGGCTCAACGAGGTCCCATCGCTGGACTCGGTGTTCGGTATGGTGCTGATCTTCGCAGCCGGGCTGCTGAGCCTTTTGAGCCGCCCGCGCCAACGGGATCCCGCCTCTGCCACCCAGGAGACATCTGCATGAGCCTGTCTTGCCCCACACCGCTGATTCGCGTCGATGCTCTCGCCGGTCTGCTTGGTCGACGCACCCTGCGCGTTATCGATGTACGCCACGACTTGCTACACGCTGACGCGGGCCGCGCCGCCTGGCTTGCTGGGCATATCCCTGGCGCTGTGCATCTGCACCTCGACGATGACCTGGCTGGTCCGACCACCGGCCATAACGGACGCCATCCGCTGCCCGACCCTTTGGAATGCGCCTTGAGGCTGGGTGCTGCGGGTATCGGTGAACAGACCCATGTGGTCGTCTATGACGATGCGGGTGGCGCTTTTGCCGCACGTCTGTGGTGGATGCTGCGCTGGCTGGGACACGACGCGGTCAGCGTGCTCGACGGCGGCTGGCAGGCTTGGTGTGCCGCCGGCTTACCCGCTCACATCGGCCCCGAACACACCCCTGGCGAGGTCTTCGTGCCGCGTCCTCGTGATGGCTGGATCGTCGGTGTCAGCGATATCGCCAGCGGGAGCTGGCAAGTCGTCGATGCCCGCGCACCGGAGCGGTTTCGCGGTGAGATCGAGCCGATCGACCCGGTGGCCGGACATATTCCGGGCGCGGTCAACCGTTTTCACCGCAACAATCTCGATGAGACCGGCTGCTTCAAGCCGCCAGCGATCTTGCGGACCGAATTTGAAGCCCTGCTCGGCGGGCGCCCTGCCAGCGCTCTGGTCAGTCAGTGCGGTTCTGGCGTGACCGCCTGCCATAACCTTCTGGCTATGGCTGTTGCCGGCATCGACGGTGCGCGCCTGTATCCCGGCTCGTGGAGCGAATGGTGCAGCGACCCGCAACGGCCTGTCGCGCGCGGCGAGTCCTAAAGCAACATGTCGGCCCAGATGTTGCGGGCCCATGCGCGGGCGTAATGACCTTCGCGGTCGTTCAGGGCTGGCGAAACACCCATCGTGCCATCGACCACCACCATGGTTCTTTGTGCCGGGTCGTAGCGATGGACCGAGGCAACGTGAACGGCGTCGATGTCGGTGACGAAGCTATAGCAGGTGTTGCTGATAATCGGTTCGGGGTTGATCGGCTGTTCAGCCAGCAGGTTGATCACCGCATCAGCGCAGACTTTGGCGTGCTGATTCGCCATATGTCCAGACTTGGGCATCTGCGGTGCCGCCAAGATCGCGTCACCGAGCACGTGCACATTCGGCGCTGCCAGCGACTCGTAGGTCAGGAAGTCAACCCCGCACCAGCGGTCGTTGGCGGTGATCAACCCGGCATCGCGTGCCACTTGGCTGGCGCGCTGCGGGGGAATCACATTCAACACATCAGCGCGTTCGTCACCAAACACCAACTTGGCTGTACGAGAGTCCGCATCGACGTCGAGCAGTTCGCTTCCTGGTCGGTAGTCGACGATGCCTGGCGTGAGGGTGTTCCAGGCAGCGGTGAATAGTCCCTTCTTCGAGACGATGTCGTCGTTGGCATCGAGCAGGATCAGCTTCGCGCGCGGCTTATGGTGCTTAAAGTACCAAGCAACCTGGCAGGCTCGTTCGTACGGACCGGGCGGGCACCGATACGGCGCCTTTGGCATGTGCATCACGAACACGCCGCCGTCAGGCATCGCCTCGAGCTGCCGGCGCAAGCCAAGCGTTTCCGCGCCGGCGCGCCAGGCGTGCAAGACTTGCTGCCGCGCCGCTTCGGACCGCAGGCCGGGCAGCTCGTCGTAGATGAAATCGGTGCCAGGGGCGACGATCAGTCGGTCGTAACGCAGGGTGTCCCCACGCGCCAGCTGAACGCTGCGTCGCCCAGCGTCGATGGCGACGACGCTGTCTTGGATGCGCCGCACACCATGACGCCGACTGAGCGCCTCGTAGCCGGTGGTCAGCGAGTCGAGGTCGCGCGAGCCGCCCAGAACCAGATTGCTGAGCGGGCACGAGACAAAGGCCGGCTCGCGTTCGACCAGCGTCACCTGCACCTCCGGCGCCCACAGGCGGATGTATTTGGCTGCGGTGCTACCGGCGAACCCTCCGCCGATCACCACCACCTGCGCCTTGCGCATCGCTGCCCCACCGCCGGTCGCGCAGCCAGCAAGGCTCGTCAGCCCAAGCAGGCCCGCAGCTTTCAGCAGGGCGCGACGTTGCATGAAAATCAGCGCGGAAGATGGGAAAAATACTCGGCGAGCTGCGCCAGCTCGGCTTCGCTGTAACCGCGGCTGTGCTGATGCATGATGGTCGGACTTCCCTCGCCACGGCGAAAGTTCAGCATCAGTTGCAGAAGCTCGCTGGCATCGCGGCCAGCCAGCGAAGCGGTTCCACCGACGCTGAGCCCACTCGTCCCATGGCACACAGCACAACTGGCCGCCCAAGCACGCACCTGCCGTTCGGCGATCGAATGTTCTGCTGAGTCGGCCGCGAGCACCAGCGAGCTCGACGATACATTCGCCGCAAGCACCACAGTGAGGAAGTACCTCACGAAGCCTCGGCGCCGACCGCCTCACTGGTTTTCTGTTGCTCGGCAAAGCGCAGCTGCACCGTTCCAGTGGCGTCGACGTCGATGGTGACCTCGCCGCCGCTCACCAATTTTCCGAACAGAAGTTCGTCGGCCAATGCTTTGCGGATCGTGTCCTGGATGAGACGTGCCATCGGTCGTGCGCCCATCAACGGGTCGAATCCCACCTTCGCCAGATGCTCCTTGAGCGCTTGGGTGAAATGTGCCTCGACCTTGCGCTCGTGGAGCTGGGCCTCCAGTTGCATGAGGAACTTGTCGACCACCTGCAGGATAATTTCGTGGGACAGCGGTGCGAACGAGATGATCGCGTCAAGGCGGTTCCGGAACTCTGGTGTGAACAGCCGTTTGATATCGGCCATCTCGTCGCCACCCCCAGCCTGCTTGGTGAAACCGATCGAGGTCTTCGTCAACGCCTCGGCGCCAGCGTTGGTGGTCATGATGATCACCACATTGCGGAAGTCCGCCTTGCGCCCGTTGTTGTCGGTCAGGGTGCCGTGGTCCATCACCTGCAACAGGATGTTGAAGATGTCCGGGTGAGCTTTCTCGATCTCATCGAGCAACAGCACGCTGTAAGGGTGCTTGGTCACTGCCTCGGTGAGCTGCCCGCCCTGATCGAAGCCGACATAGCCCGGGGGTGCGCCGATCAGGCGGCTCACCGCGTGGCGCTCCATGTATTCCGACATGTCGAAGCGGATCAGTTCGATGCCCAAGGTGTAAGCAAGCTGACGCGCGACCTCGGTCTTGCCGACGCCGGTCGGACCACTGAACAGGAAGCCACCGATCGGCTTCGCTGGATTGCCCAGACCACTGCGCGCCATTTTGATCGCGGCAGCCAGTGCTTCGATCGCCTTGTCTTGGCCAAACACCACGCTCTTGAGGTCGCGCTCGAGCGTCTTTAGCGCATTGCGATCGTCCGACGAGACGTTCTTCGAGGGAATCCGCGTGATGCGCGCAATGATCTCTTCGATCTCCTTGGTGCCGATCACGCGCTTCTGCCGACTCTTGGGCAGGATACGCTGCGCTGCACCAGCCTCGTCGATGACGTCGATCGCTTTGTCCGGCAGATGACGGTCGTTGATGAACCGCGCCGAGAGTTCAGCCGCCGACACCAACGCCGCCTGCGTGTAGCGCACACCGTGGTGCGACTCGAAGCGGGTCTTCAGACCTGCGAGGATCTGTACCGTCTGGTCGACGGTCGGTTCCTCGACGTCGATCTTCTGAAAGCGCCGCGTCAGCGCGTGGTCTTTTTCGAAGACCCCACGGAACTCGGT
The DNA here is from genome assembly GCA_964524005.1 of uncultured Enterobacteriaceae bacterium. GTDB lineage: Bacteria > Pseudomonadota > Gammaproteobacteria > Burkholderiales > UBA3065 > UBA3065. The sequence continues at coordinate 116,372 of CAZGBK010000006.1, read as the reverse complement.
GTACGTGGTGGCGCCGATACACTTGAGCTGGCCATTGGCGAGCGCCGGTTTAAGCAGGTTCGAGGCATCCAAGGTGCCCCCGGAGGCAGCGCCGGCACCGATCAGGGTATGGATCTCATCGATGAACAGGATGCCCTTGGGGTTTTCCACCAGCTGCTTGAGCACTGCTTTCAGCCGCTGCTCAAAATCGCCGCGGTATTTGGTCCCCGCCAACAGAGCACCCATGTCGAGTGCGTAAACAGTGGCGTCCTTGAGGATGTCTGGAACGTCGTCTTCGACGATGCGTCGTGCCAGGCCCTCGGCGATGGCGGTCTTACCGACACCAGCCTCGCCAACCAGCAGAGGGTTGTTCTTGCGGCGGCGGCACAGGGTCTGGATGACCCGTTCGACCTCCTTCTCGCGACCGATGAGCGGGTCGATCTTGCCGCCCAGCGCCTGCTGGTTCAGGTTAACGGTGTATTGGTCGAGGGCGCCGTTGCTGGGCGCCTCGGTTTCGGCCTCGGTCTCGGTGTCGCCCTTGCCACCCTGCCCACCTGCCTGCGCCTTGCTGATGCCGTGCGAGATGTAATTCACCACGTCAAGACGCGTCACTCCGCGCTGATGCAGGAAGTACACGGCGTGCGAGTCCTTCTCGCCGAAGATCGCCACCAGCACGTTAGCGCCGGTGACCTCTTTTTTGCCGGAGGATTGCACGTGCAGGATGGCGCGCTGGATAACGCGCTGGAAGCCGAGCGTGGGTTGGGTATCGACGTCGCCGTCGCCCGCCACCTGGGGCGTGTGCTCGGCAACGAAGTCCGTCAAGACCTTGCGCAGGTCCTCGAGGTCGGCGCCGCAGTGCGACAGCACTTCGCTGGCCGAAGGGTTGTCTAGCAGTGCCAACAGGAGATGCTCGACAGTGATGAACTCGTGGCGCTTCTGTCGGGCGTCCATGAACGCCATGTGCAGGCTGACTTCAAGTTCCTGGGCGATCATGAGTCAGTTCTCCTCCATCAGACACTGCAAAGGGTGTTGGTGCGAGCGCGCATGTGCCAGCACCTGTTCGACCTTGGTCGCTGCAGTGTCCTTGGGGTAGACCCCACACACTCCAACGCCCTCAGTATGGACCTTGAGCATGACACGCGTGGCGCTGTCCGCATCAAGGTGAAAGAACCGCTGGAGCACATCGACAACGAATTCCATGGGCGTGAAATCGTCGTTTACCAGAAGCACCTTGAACATCTTCGGCGGCCGTGTGCGCGCCTTTCGCTCTTTCAAGAGCGCATCGTCACTGGTGCGGGTCTGGTTCGCCACGTCGGGTCCTGTCTATCAACCACCCCATATTTTACGATTGGCGGCCATTTTTCAAGGCCGCTCGCGCTGCGAAGATGCTTGACGCATGGCCGGGGACGCGCTCAAATGGCGCTGCTTGACGCTAGAACCCGTGTGACCCTTCCGCTGTCGCAGTGCGATGTGTTCCAGGTACTTGGTCGCCAGGCAGGGAATGTCTCTCCGACATCACATCAATAAAGCAGCAAGGAGTTTGCATGGCTACGGGTACTGTCAAGTGGTTCAACGACGCCAAGGGTTTCGGCTTCATCACCCCCGATGAGGGTGGCGAAGACTTGTTCGCCCATTTCTCGGCGATCGATATGGCCGGTTTCAAGAGCCTGAAGGAAGGCCAGAAGGTCTCATTCGAGATCATTCAAGGTCCGAAGGGCAAGCAAGCCTCGAAGATCAAGGCAGCCTGACCGCAGGGTCGCAGCGAAAGCCCCGGTTCGCCGGGGCTTTTTGTTGTCTGGCGCAAGTCTTATATAAGACATAAAATACATTGATTGGCGGTACCATAGCTTTGCCGTCACCATCCGGTCTCACGTTTGGAATGTTCCATGGCCACGACGCCCGACTTTGCCACTGCCGACCTCTGTGACGCGCACGATGATGTCCGCGTGATCGAACCTGTGTTCGCAGCATTCGGTGGAGCCAGCCGCTTTTGCGGGCCAGTGCAGACGGTCAAGGTGTTTGAAGACAACGTCTTGGTCAAGTCAGAACTGTCCAGACCAGGCGAGGATCGCGTTTTGGTCGTTGATGGCGGAGGCTCGTTGCGTTGTGCTCTGCTTGGCGATCTGCTGGCGCAGTCGGCGGTCGACAATGGCTGGGCTGGCGTGGTCATCTACGGCGCCATCCGCGACAGTAGCGCGATCTCTGGCATGCCTTTGGGCGTCATGGCGCTGGGCACGCACCCGCGCAAGAGCATCAAAAAAGGCGCCGGCGATGTCGGCGTCGCCGTGACGTTCGGTGGCACCACGATCCATCCCGGCGAATGGTTGTACGCCGACGACGACGGCATCGTTGTATCGGCTCGTCCGCTCACCTGACCCACGCTTCGCCAATCCTTATACCCCGCAGCCCCACAACCATCAGGAGACACCATGTCGACCCGTGAACAACAGATCGCCGCCCTCGAGCAAGATTGGGCAACCAACCCCCGCTGGAAGCTGGTCAAGCGCGGCTACAGCGCCGCCGACGTCGTCCGCCTGCGCGGCAGCGTGCAGCCGGAGTACACCTACGCCAAGCGCGGCGCAGAGAAGCTCTGGAGCCTGGTCAACGGTGGCGCCAAGAAGGGCTACGTGAACGCCTTCGGCGCGATCACCGCTGGTCAGGCCATGCAGCAGGCGAAGGCGGGCGTCGAGGCCGTGTATCTGTCGGGCTGGCAGGTCGCCGCCGACGGCAACACCTCCGAGACCATGTATCCCGACCAGTCGCTGTATGCCTACGACTCGGTCCCGACCATGGTCCGCCGCATCAACAACACCTTCAAGCGAGCCGACGAGATCCAGTGGTCGCGCAACATCAACCCGGGCGACAAGGACTACGTGGACTACTTCCTGCCGATCGTCGCAGACGCTGAAGCCGGTTTCGGTGGCGTGCTGAACGCCTTCGAACTGATGAAGAACATGATCGCCAACGGCGCCTCCGGCGTCCACTTCGAAGACCAGCTCGCCGCGGTCAAGAAGTGCGGCCACATGGGCGGCAAGGTGCTGGTCCCGACCCGGGAAGCCGTCGAGAAGCTGATCGCTGCGCGGCTTGCCGCCGACACCATGGGCGTCCCGACCCTGATCCTCGCCCGTACCGACGCCGAGGCTTCGAACCTGCTCACCTCGGACTACGATGCCAACGACAAGCCGTTCCTGACCGGCGAGCGTACCCAGGAAGGCTTCTACCGCGTCAAGAACGGTCTCGAGCAGGCCATCAGCCGTGGCGTCGCCTACGCGCCCTACGCCGACTTGGTGTGGTGCGAGACTGGCACGCCGGACCTGGGCTTCGCCCGCGAATTCGCGCAAGCCGTGCACGCCGCCTGCCCGGGTAAGCTCCTGTCCTACAACTGCTCGCCTTCGTTCAACTGGAAGAAAAACCTCGATGACAAGACGATTGCCGCGTTCCAGGACGAGTTGTCGGCATTGGGCTACAAGTACCAGTTCATCACCCTGGCCGGTATCCACATCAACTGGTACAACACGTTCCAGTTCGCCCACGCCTATGCGCGTGGCCAGGGCATGAAGCACTACACCGAGATGGTGCAAGAGCCGGAATTCGCGGCTCGCGAGAAGGGGTACACCTTCGTCTCGCACCAGCAGGAAGTCGGCGCTGGCTACTTCGACGACGTCACCACCGTGATCCAGGGCGGCTCGTCCTCGGTCAAGGCGCTGACCGGCTCGACCGAAGAAGAGCAGTTCCACTAAGTTGCTTGTAGACCCAGCGGACAAGACGGTCGCTGGCGTTCGATTGACGGGGCCTCGCGGGGCCCCGTCATCATTTTTGCCGTTGTCCCACCATCCCCTAAGGTTTGGGTCATGCCGGCCGATGCTGCTGCATGACTCGCGCCGTTCCGCCAAGGCCAACGTCAATAGGGGGAGCAATGGGATCGCTGGCACGCTATCTGCCGTGGCTACTCTGCGCGGCCATCGCCATTGGCACCGCCGGTCTCTGGCTGGGACAACCGCATCCACTGCTGGCACTGCTCGCCGTTTTGGCGACAGTGTTGTTTGCGCGCGGTGTCGTCGATCTGATGCAAACGCGACATTCTTTGCTGCGCAACTATCCGCTCAGTGGCTGGCTCCGCTTCCTGCTGGAGAACTTCCGACCAGAGATCCGCCAGTATTTCCTCGAGACCGACAGCGAGCGGATCCCGTTCTCGCGCATACAGCGAGCAATGGTCTATCAACGTGCCAAGTCGCAGAATGACAAACGACCGTTTGGCAGCCTCATCGACCTCTATCAGACCGATGCCGAATGGCTGACGCACTCGGCGCAGCCCGTGCAGGCTGACCCAGCCGGGTTTCGCGTTCGTGTTGGCGGGCCCGATTGCACGCAGCCTTACGAGTGCTCGGTTCTGAATATCTCGGCGATGAGCTTCGGTGCGCTGTCGGCAAACGCCATCCAGGCACTGAATCGCGGCGCCAAGATGGGTGGCTTTGCTCACGACACCGGTGAAGGCTCCATCTCAGTGCACCACCGCGCGCATGGCGGCGACCTGATCTGGCAGATCGCATCCGGCTACTTCGGTTGCCGTACGGCGGAGGGCCGCTTCGACCCGGAGCGTTTTGCTGCCAATGCCGCCGACCCGCAGGTCAGGATGATCGAGATCAAGCTCTCACAGGGCGCCAAGCCCGGCCACGGCGGCATGCTGCCGGGCGCCAAGGTGAGCACCGAGATCGCTGCCGCACGGGGTATCCCGGAGGGCGTCGACTGCATCTCACCGGCCGCGCACAGCGCCTTCGACTCGCCGCTCACGCTCATCGACTTCATCTGCCGTTTGCGCGAGCTCTCTGGCGGTAAGCCAGTGGGCATCAAGCTGTGTATAGGTCACCCCTGGGAATGGTTCGGTATCGCCAAAGCGATCCGCGACACCGGTCGCGGCCCCGACTTCATCGTCGTCGATGGCTCCGAGGGCGGCACCGGCGCGGCACCCGCCGAATTCAGCGACCACATCGGCATGCCGTTGCGTGATGGCCTGCGGCTCGTGCATAACACTTTGCTTGGGATCGGCTGGCGTGACCGCATCCGCATCGGCGCCTCGGGCAAGGTCATCTCTGCTTTCGATATCGCCGTGATGCGGGCGATCGGCGCCGACTGGTGCAACTCGGCTCGCGGTTTCATGTTCGCGCTGGGTTGCATCCAGTCGCGCTCTTGCCACACCGATCGCTGTCCGACCGGCGTCGCTACCCAGGACGCGCTGCGTCAGCGTGCGCTGGTGGTGCCGGACAAGGCGCAGCGCGTCTGGAACTTCCATCGTCACACGCTCGAGGCGCTGGCCGAGCTGCTCTCCGCAGCAGGTCTGTACCATCCGCAAGAGCTGACCGCAGAACATCTGATGGTGAGGGTCTCACGCGGTCGCTCTGCACCACTGTCGTCGATCTTGCCGAGCGTCGAGCCAGGCTGCCTGCTGGCCGGGGTCGACCTGCCGATGGACACACCCAAAACCTTTATGACGTTCTGGGACGCAGCACGCACGGAAGCCTTCGGCTACGAACGCACTGTGGCACAAGCGCCACCACGTATGCCTTCGCGCAGCCTGAGGCCGCGCGTAGGGGTCTGAGGACGCTCGCCGGTAGCGCTCTTCTGCACCAGCCAAGACCCACAACTGGTCTGGCGCAGGGGTACCATGTGGCCCGGGCAGATGTTTGTCCGTCTTCTGCGAAGAAAACCCCAGCGATGAGCAAGAACCTGCGCGACGCCGCACTCGAGTACCACGCCCAGCCGATCGCCGGGAAGATCTCGGTGGTGCCCACCAAAGCCTTGGACAACCAGCGTGACTTGGCGCTGGCCTACTCGCCTGGGGTCGCCGAGGCCTGCTTGGCCATCGCCGATGACCCGGAACAGGCTGCGCGTTTGACTTCGAGGGGAAATCTCATCGCCGTGGTCACCAACGGCACTGCCGTGCTCGGCCTGGGCGATATCGGCCCGCTGGCGGGAAAGCCGGTGATGGAAGGCAAGGGCTGCCTGTTCAAGAAGTTCGCCGGCATCGACGTCTTCGACCTCGAGATCGCCGAGACCGACCCAGACCAGCTGGTCCACATCATTGCCGCGCTGGAGCCGACCTTTGGCGGCATCAACCTCGAGGACATCAAATCGCCCGAATGCTTCTACGTCGAGGCGCAACTGCGCGAGCGGATGAACATCCCGGTATTCCACGACGACCAACACGGCACGGCGATCGTCGCGGCGGCGGGTATGCTCAATGCGCTGCACTGCGTCGGCAAGAACATCGCCGAAGTCAAGCTGGTGTGCTGTGGGGCCGGCGCGGCGGCGCTGGCCTGCCTGGACCTGCTGGTGCGACTGGGCCTTCCGCGTGAGCATATCTGGGTATCGGACGCTGCCGGTGTGGTCTGGGAGGGCCGCACCGAGCTGATGGACCCAATCAAGGCTCTTTACGCGCAAGCCACCAGCGCGCGCACCCTCGGCGAAATCATCGAAGGCGCCGATTTGTTCCTCGGGCTGTCGGCGGGCGGCGCGCTAAAGCCGGAGATGGTCGCGCGCATGGCACCGCGTCCAGTGATCTTTGCCATGGCCAACCCGATGCCGGAGATCCTCCCGGAAGAGGTCCGCGCTGTCCGCGACGACGCCATCATCGGCACCGGCCGTAGCGATTACCCGAACCAGATCAACAACGTACTGTGCTTCCCATTCATTTTCCGTGGGGCGCTGGATGTCGGTGCAACAACCATCAATGAGGCGATGAAACTGGCTTGCGTGCGAGCCTTGGCCGACCTGGCACGTGCCGAGATCCCGTCGGAGGTTGCCGCTGCGTACGGCGCGACCGGCCTGCGATTTGGGCCGGATTATCTTATCCCACGGCCGTTCGACCCGCGATTGCTGTCAGCGATCGCCCCAGCCGTGGCTAGTGCAGCCATGGAAAGCGGCGTGGCAACGCGTCCGCTGCCTGATTTGGCGGTCTATCGCGAAGGACTGCAGCGCATGGTCTACCAGACCGGCTCGGTCATGCGCCCGGTTTTCGCCAAGGCACGTCGCAATCCGCGACGGGTCTTGTACGCCGAGGGCGAGGACGAGCGCGTACTACAAGCGACGCAGATCGTTGTTGACGAAGGCCTCGCGCGGCCGGTCTTGCTGGGTCGCCGTAGCACCATCTGCGAAACCATCGCGCGCCTCAACCTGCGTTTGCGCGAGACTGATTTTGAGGTCGTGGAGCCGCTCGACAACCCATACCACGATGACGATCTGGCCACCTACCTGGCTAAAGTCCTGCGGCGCGGGGTCACCGAAGACGAGGCGCGTCAGCACTTGCGCAAGAACACCACACTGACTGCCGCCATCCGTCTGCAGAACGGTGGTGCCGACGCCATGATCTGCGGTACCTATGGGCAGTACCACAAGCATCTGCTGCAGATCGAACGGGCGATCGGGTTGGCCGAAGGTTCTGCCCTGTTCGCAGCGATGAACGTGTTGACACTCGACGACCGCACCCTGTTTATCACCGATACCTACATCAACCACGACCCGACCATCGAACAACTGGTCGAAATCACCCGGACCGCTGCCCGCCAGGTGCGACGCTTCGCTTTAAAGCCACGCGTCGCCTTGCTGTCGCACTCGAACTTTGGTCAATCGAATCACCCCTCCGCATTGAAGATGCGAGCAGTCCGCGAACGCCTGCGGGCCCTCGAACCCGAACTCGAGGTCGATGGCGAGATGCATGCCGATGCTGCGCTGACTCGCTCGATTCTGCTGAAACGCATGGCCGAGACGACTTTGAGCGACAACGCCAATCTGCTCGTAATGCCTAACCTTGACGCCGCCAATATCGCCTTCGGCCTGGTCAAAGAGACCGCCGGACACGGCGTGACGGTCGGCCCCATGCTGCTGGGTGCGGCGCGCCCGGTCCATATCCTGACCCACACCGCGAGTGTGCGCCGCATCGTCAACATGACCGCAGTGGCAGTGATCGACGCGGTCGATGCGGGCCCGACTGGTGGAAACTGAGCCGACAGCCTCGGTTGCCGACCCGTGCCTCGCTTGATCGCGTTGAACAAACCTTGCGGCGTGATCTGTCAGTTCACGCCCGAGGCCGGACATCCGGCCTTGTCGGAGTATGTCGATGTACCGGCCGTCTATCCCGCCGGCCGGCTTGATACCGACAGCGAAGGGCTTTTGCTGCTGACCGATCACGGTCCATGGCAGGCACGAATCGCCGAACCACGCTTCAAACTGGCCAAAACCTATTGGGCGCAGGTCGAAGGCTCGCCAAAAGCAAGTGCGCTGGCGCAGCTCGCCGTCGGTCTTGTGCTCAACGATGGCCCCACTCTGCCCTGCGATGTGCGTCAAGTGTCACCACCCGCCTGGCTCTGGCCGCGCGATCCACCCATCCGCCAGCGACGGGAGATTCCCACCGCATGGCTGGAACTCGTCTTGCGCGAGGGTCGCAATCGTCAGGTACGACGGATGACGGCGGCCATTGGCCACCCGACGCTGCGTCTCATCCGCACCGCGATCGGCCCGTGGCAGGTAGGCGACCTGCAGCCCGGGCAGTGGCGCGAGGAGCAGTGGCCGGCGCGCCTGTAGAATCCGGTTTTCTGCGGAGAACACCATGGTTTGGGCACCCCGCGTCACTGTCGCCGCAGTGATCGAGCACGATGGACGCTTCTTGCTTGTCGACGAGACCGCCGACGGACAGCGCGTACTCAACCAACCGGCTGGGCACCTCGACCCTGGCGAATCCCTGATTGACGCCGTGGTGCGCGAGGTACTGGAAGAGACCGGTCGACCGTTCGAGCCGGAAGCAGTGGTCGGCATCTATCTGTGGACCCATCCAGACAATGGCTTGACCTTTCTGCGCGTGGCCTTTTGCGGCCGCGTCGGCGAACGAGTGCCGGGTCGCGCGCTGGACCACGGCATCCATGACACACCGTGGTTGAGCCTCCCCGACCTTGAAGCACAACGTGCCCGGCACCGCAGCCCATTGGTGGAGCGCTGTGTGCGCGACTACCTCGCCGGGCAACGTCACCCGCTGGACCTGCTCGAGCGTGTCGTTGCCGGTGGCACACCATGAGCCAGGGAGTGACGGTCGTCGTCGGCCTGTCCGGCGGTGTCGACTCCTCGGTCGCGGCCTGGCTGCTGAAACAACAGGGGTATGACGTCGTCGGCCTGTTCATGAAGAACTGGGCCGATGACGATACCGACGACTATTGCTCGTCGCGCGCCGATCTGATCGACGCTGTGGCTGTTGCGGAGCGCATCGGCATCGACATCGAGGTGGTGAATTTCGTCGATGAGTACCGTGAACGCGTGTTCCAGTATTTTCTCGAGGAATATGCTGCCGGCCGCACGCCCAACCCCGACATCTTGTGCAACAGCGAGATCAAGTTCCGCGCTTTCTTGGAACACGCCTTGGCTCTGGGCGCGGAGCGCATCGCCACCGGACACTATGCTGGTGTGCGCGAGATCGACGGCCACTACCAGCTTCTGAAGGCCGAAGACGGCACCAAAGATCAGAGCTACTTCCTTTGTCGCCTGAACCAGGCGCAGTTGTCCAAGACCCTGTTCCCGCTGGCGCAGTTGCGCAAGACCGAGGTGCGACGCATCGCCGCCGAGCAGGGCTTTGGCACCGCAGGCAAGAAAGACAGCACCGGCATCTGCTTTATTGGTGAGCGCAAGTTCCGCGAGTTTCTCGAGCGCTACCTGCCTCGTTCACCTGGCCCGATGATCACGCCCGAAGGCACTGTGATCGGCGAACACATCGGCCTGCCCTACTACACCATCGGCCAACGCCAGGGTATCGGTGTCGGTGGGCAACGCGGTGGGAGTGGCGAGCCCTGGTTCGTCGTCGCCAAGGACATGGCGAAGAACACTTTGACCGTGGTGCAAGGGCACACCCACCCGCTGCTACACAGCGGATCTCTGCGGGCGTCCGACGCACACTGGATCGACGGCAGCCCGCCGCGGCTGCACTGGGTGTATGGCGCGAAAACGCGCTACCGCCAGCCGGACGCGCCGTGCAGCCTCTCGAGCCTGGGAGAAAACACCTTTACGGTCGACTTTGCCGCCGCGCAGTTCGCGGTGACACCGGGCCAGGCCGTAGTGCTCTATGAGAGCCGCGTCTGCCTGGGAGGTGGCACGATCCAGGCGGCGCTTTAGCCATGCGACCGCGCTCCCGACGACGGCAACCTCGCTGCGTAGCGACCTACTGGGCCGAAACAGGGGTATCGGCTCCTTCCGGCGGTCGCGTCCCCGGCCGGACCCGCTCGATCACCCGCTCGAACAGAGAACGCGGTTCTTCACCGCGCAGTACCGCGGCGTAATCGGTGTGCCGACGCGCCAAGGCAAGGTCCTCGGCGCGGTCCTGGTTGGCATTGCGCAGGGCCGGGTCGGCGCCGCCCTTCAGCAGAGCGCGGGCGACGTCTGCCACCCCAGACATCGCGCCCATCATCAGTGGGGTCGTACCGTTGCGCGAGCGGGCGTTCGGCTCCGCACCAGCGAACAACAGGCGAGCGACGATGCGGGCGTCACCTTGATGCGCGGCGTAATGCAGCGCGGTCCACTCGCTGCCGGGCGGATCGGTACGGACACCGCGTTGCAGCAGCAGCTCGACACAGGGCTCGCAGCGGCTCCAGGCGGCGTGCATCAGCGCTGTCTCGCCACGCAGGTTGGTGCCATGGGGCTTGGCCCGGGCACGCAACAGCAGGTCGATCATGCGTGCATCTTTGGCGCGTGCCGCGAGCATCAGCAGGCTGTTGCCGTCCCGGTCGGCGGCATCGGCATCGCCACCGCGCAAAAGGTAGTCTTGAACCGTGGCGTGGCGGCTATTGTTGACGGCGATGATCAGGTCGTCCTGGGTGAAGTTGTCGCCGAACCAGGGGAAAGCCGCGACCAGCAGCAGCGCGGACAGGCTCATGCCGCGCCGCGCAGAAAAACGCGTTCGAAGTTGGCGGTGGTCGCTGCGGCGATGATCTCCGGGCTGACCCCGCGCAGATCGGCGATGAACTCCGCCACATGTCGCACCCAGGCCGGCTGGTTGGTCTTGCCGCGGTGCGGCACCGGCGCGAGGTAGGGCGAGTCGGTCTCGACCAGCATGCGCTCGAGGGGGATGGTCCGTGCCACCTCCTGCAGATCGCGCGCGTTCTTGAACGTGACGATGCCCGAGAACGAGATCACAAAGTTCATGGCGATCGCGGCATCGGCAACCGCCTGACTCTCGGTGAAGCAGTGCATCACCCCGCCGATGTCGGCGGCGCCCTCCTCCTCCATGATGCGCAACGTGTCCTCGGACGCACTGCGGGTGTGAATGACCAAGGGCTTGCCGATCCGTCGCGCGGCACGGATATGAGTGCGAAAACGTTGCCGCTGCCATTCCAGGTCGCCAGTCAGGCGGTAGTAGTCGAGCCCCGTCTCGCCGATCGCGAGGACCCGCGGGTGATCCGCCAGACGCACCAGATCGTCGACCGTCGGCTCGGGGGTGTCCTCGTAGTCCGGGTGCACCCCGACCGTTGCATAGAGCTGCGGGTGACGCTCGGCCAGGGCGATGACGCGCGGCAGATCCGGCAGATTCACCGAGATGCACATCGCGCGTTCGACACCCGCCTCAGCCATGCGGATGAGGATGCCGTCGAGGTCGGCAGCGAGGTCGGGAAAGTCCAGATGACAGTGCGAATCGACGAGTCTCATGCGGCGGAGCGGGGAGCGGGAAAGAGTTCGGATCGGTATTCGAGCAGGATGTCGGCCAGCGTCAGCTGCAGTTGCAAGGGGTGCTCCGCGTGGCGCTGCCAAGCCTGCAGCCGGTGGGCCATGTGTACAACGGCCACTGCTGAGGTCTGGCGGGCGATACGCTGTAGTGCGTCGTTGTGACCGGGCAGAAAACGTGGCGTTCCGCCGGCTTGCACACGTGCCAGGTCGTGTAACCAGCGCGCAAGCGTGTCGAGCGCCAGTGGTAAGGTCAGACCAGCGACGCGTGTGGCTGCAGGCAACGAAAGGTCGCGGCCGCGCTCGAGCATGATCAGCAGCGCTTTGCGGACCGGCCACGCCGCCTGCTGTTCGGGGTCGGGCAGTGGCGATCCAGTGAACACCGACAGCGCAGCATCGCCCTCGTCAGTGGCGCCCATGTCGACAGCGGGCCGCTGCAGCCGTACCGTGACGCAGCGGCTGCGTACTGTTGGCAAGAGGCGTTGCGGCGCATGATTCACCAGCAGCAGGACATTGCCCGGCGGTGGTTCCTCGAGCGTCTTCAGCAAAGCATTGGCGGCGGCCGGGTTAAGCGCGTCGATCGGTTCGATCACAACCACCCGCAGCGGACCCTGATGCGGCACCAGGGTCAGCGTCTCGATCAGCCGGCGTACCGCGTCGATACGAATCTGGGATGACGATTTGCGGGTGTTACTCGCACTTTCCTCGTCATCGCCGGGACGCAGCCAGAGCAAGTCTGGGTGATTGCCGGCAGCGAGCAACTGGCAGGAAACGCACACACCGCAAGCGGCCCCTCCAACGCCCGGACGGTGGCACAACAGCGCCTCGGCAAGGGCCTGCATCAGCGCCGGCTGGCCCAAACCCGGCAACCCTTGGAACAGCAGCGCGTGCGGGAGTGCCGCGCGTTGTGCCATCACTTTGGCAAACACTGGTCGCAGCCAGTTCGGACAGTCGGCCAGGCTCATGAAAGGCGGGCATCGACAGCGACGATGAGGGCGGCGCTGACCTCATCCAGCGGCTGGCTGCCGTCGAGCACCACGAAGCGGTCGGGTTCAGCCGCGGCCAAGTCCAGGTAAGCCGCGCGCACCCGCTCGAAGAAGGCTTGTTGCTCCTGCTCGAAACGGTCGGGGGTTTTAAGCCCTGCGAGCCGCTGGCGGCTGACCTGCGGAGGTACATCAAACAGCACGGTCAATCCCGGACGAACACCGTCTTCGGCCCAACTGGCCAGCATCTCCAAACGCTCCTTCGGGACGCCGCGGCCACCACCCTGATAGGCGCGGCTGGCATCGGTAAAACGGTCGCACAGCACCACCTGACCGGCGGCGAGTGCGGGGCGGATGACTGCCGCGACATGCTCGGCACGTGCGGCAAACATCAACAACAGTTCGGTCGTCACCTGCATACGCTGATGCAGCACCCAATCTCGCACCGCCTCGCCGAGCGCAGTGCCGCCGGGTTCCCGTGTCAAGCAGACACTGCGTCCCGCCGCCTCCAGGTGCGCCTGCAAACGTGCAATATGGGTGCTCTTGCCGGCCCCATCGATGCCCTCAAAACTAATAAACAACCCGCTCAATTGGCGCGCCCTCGTGACTGCCGCAAGGCCTGTAGCCAGCGCTGCACCTGACGATTGTGCTCTTCGAGCGTCTCCGAGAACACATGCCCGCCGTGACCATTGGCAACAAAATACAGCGCACGTGTCGTGTCTGGCTGTACCGCAGCCAGCAGGGAAGCCCGTCCAGGCATGGCGATTGGTGTTGGAGGCAAGCCAGCGCGGGTGTAGGTATTCCAGGGCGTGTCGCGCTCCAGGTCAGCACGACGCAGGCGACCGCTGTAGGCAGCGCCCATGCCATAGATGACCGTCGGGTCGGTTTGTAGCCGCATGCCGATGCGCAGGCGGTTGTGAAAGACCCCGGCGATGATCCCGCGCTCTTCGGCCACGCCGGTCTCTTTTTCGATGATCGATGCCAGCACGAGAGCCTCGTCGGGGCTGCGCAGCCGCAAATCTGGCTGGCGCCGAGTCCAAGCCTCATCGAGGGCTCGCTGCATCGCTTGAAAGGCCATGCGCAGTACGACCCGGTCAGAACTGCCGTAACTGAGCACATAGGTGTCGGGTAAAAAGCGCCCTTCGGCCGCTACTCCTGGTTGATCCAGCTCGGCCATGATGCTTGCGTCGTCCAGGCCCAAGGTATCGTTGCGGATACCGGGTTCGGCCGCGAGCGCTGCACGAAAATCGCGGAAACGCCAACCTTCAACCAATGTCACGCGCACCTTGACCACGTCTCCGCGGGCCATCTGCCCGACCACCGACCAGGGCGTACTACCGGCGGCAAACGCATAGCGTCCGGCCTTCAGGCTGCCTGCCTGGCCCGACAGGCGGGCGATCAGCCAGAACCCGGCTGGATGAACACCCAGCCCTTGTGCGTACAGCTGCTCGCCGACCCCACGCAGACCGCCGGGCTCGATATCAACGATGACACCCTCTTTGGGCAGCGGATATGGTGTCAGCGCGTAGACCAGCACAGAAGCGACCGTGACCACCAGCGTCGCTAAGAGCGCCAGCAGGATACGCGGCGTGCCACCACGTCGCACCAGGCGACGACGGCCTCGACGCGGGCTAGCCGGTGGCATCCTGTTTACCAGACGGAGCGTTTGCTGTTGGACAGGCCAGTGCCGCAGCAAGACGCCGGGTGAGGGGCCCGGGCGTGTAGCGATGCCGATCGAGAGCGGTGACCGCACGCAGCCCGATAACGCTGTTGCACACCCAAGCTTCGTCGGCTGCCAGCAGCGCAGCAGGGTCAAAGTCACCTATCTCGACGGGCACACCATCGGCTTGCAGGCTCTCCAAAACGCAGTCACGTTGCACGCCACGGATCCCGCTAGCATCCAGCGAAGGAGTGAACACCCGCCCGGATTGCGCCCAGAAGAGATTGGCGCTCACAGTCTCGACGACACAACCGCGCGCGTCCAACAGCAAGCCGTCATCGATATCTGGGTCATCCCATTCACCGCGTGCCAGCACATTCTCCAATCGATTGAGGTGCTTGATGCCAGCCAAACGCGGCTGCAGCGCAAGCCTCAGATCACAGGTCCTCAAACGCCAGCCCGCGTTCCATGCGCGGGGCTCGGGAGCGGTGGACACGAACAGATAAACCTGCGGTTCGGGCTGTAACGGCGGACGGTAGCCGCGGGCGCCACCACCACGGGTGACGGTGATACGCACTACGGCGCGGGCGATGTTGAGGCAGTCAGCGGCAATGCATTGTGCCAGCCACGCGGTGTCCGGAGGAGCGATCCCGAGTGCACTACAGTCGTCGGCAAGACGCTGAAACTGACGCTCCGCCTGCCACACCTCTCCAGCCAGAGCGATGCAAGTGCGATACACGCCGTCACCGTACAGCAGACCGCGGTCGTCGGCAGGAATCGATCGGGCCGGCGGCTGCGTCATGACCGGCAGCGGCGCCTAGACCCGGCGGAACACCAGAGTGCCGTTGGTCCCGCCAAAGCCGAAGGAGTTCGAGAGCGCCGCTCCGATCGACATCGGGCGCGCCACATTGGGCACGAAGTCCAGGTCACACTGTGGGTCTTGGTCGTGCAGATTGATGGTTGGGGGCGCCACCTGATGATGGACCGCAAGCGCGCTGTAGACCGCTTCAACACCACCGGCAGCCCCTAGTAGATGGCCGGTCATCGACTTGGTGGAGCTCACCGCCGTCTTGTAGGCATGATCGCCCAAGGCCCGCTTCAGTGCGATCTGTTCGGCGACATCGCCAAGCGGCGTCGAGGTCCCGTGCGCATTGATGTAATCGACTTCATCTACATTCATCGAAGCGTTGCGCAAGGCATTGACCATACACCTAGAAGCGCCCTCACCGTCCTCGCAGGGTGCGGTGATGTGGTGCGCATCACCACTCATGCCGTAGCCCGCCAGTTCGCAATAAATAGTGGCTCCTCGCCGCTTGGCGTGCTCGTACTCCTCCAGCACCAGCACGCCAGCGCCCTCGCCCATGACGAAGCCGTCGCGACCAGCGTCCCAGGGGCGCGATGCACCGGCCGGATCGTCGTTGCGGGTCGACAGCGCGCGCGCAGCCGCAAAACCGGCAATCCCCAGCGGCGAGATGGCGGCCTCGGCACCCCCAGCGATCATGATGTCAGCGTCGCCGTACTCGATAATCCGGCCCGACTCCCCGATGCAATGGGTGGCGGTGGTGCAGGCAGTGACCATGGCCAGGTTGGGGCCCTTGAAGCCGTATTGGATAGAAAGATTCCCCGAGATCATGTTGATGATCGAGCCCGGAATGAAGAACGGCGAGACCTTACGCGAACCACCTTCAAGCAGGGCACTGTGAGTCTCTTCGATCAGCGGGAGGCCGCCAATACCTGCGCCGATATTGACCCCGATCCGCGTCGGGTCGGGCAACGACGCCTCCAGTCCGGCGTCTTTGACCGCCTCCATTCCGGCAGCAAGGCCATAGTGGATGAAGGTGTCCATCCGCCGAACCTCTTTCGGCGAGATGTACTGCGTGGCATCGAAGTCTTTGACCTCACCGGCGATCTGACACGGCATGGAAGAAGCATCAAAGCGTGTGATGCGGGTGATACCGGAGCGCCCGGCAAGGATCGACGCCCAGTTGGCGGCGACGCCGACACCGATCGGTGAGACGATACCCAATCCGGTAACGACGACGCGACGACGCGACACGAGACTCCTCCGGGGACAAAAGGCCGATGCGGAGCGGCCTGAGGGGCTGGGGCAGAGCGCCCCAGCAGCTTACTTCAGGTGCGCCTGGACGTAGTCGATCGCCTGCTGCACGGTTGTGATCTTCTCGGCGTCTTCGTCCGGGATTTCGCACTCGAACTCTTCTTCCAACGCCATCACCAGCTCGACGGTGTCGAGTGAATCCGCGCCCAGGTCATCGACGAAAGACGACTCGTTCTTGACTTCGGCCTCGCTCACGCCCAGCTGCTCGGCGACGATCTTCTTCACACGTTGTTCGATGTTTTCCATCTGGGTCTCATCCTGTCAGATTGGGTGGCCCGCCAACTAAGGCGGTTAACGCGGAGGCTCTCGGGACGCCTTGGGCGGCCTGCGAACCCTTGCGCCGGAGCAGTCATCACGACCGGTTCAAGGTGCGCGGATTCTATCAAAAAACCGCTTCGCGCCAAGCCTTGGAATGACACGCTGAGGCAGCGCCGGGAACCGACTTATGCCATATACATGCCGCCATTCACATGCAGCGTCTCGCCAGTCACGTACGCTGCCGCGGGTGAGGCCAAAAAAGCGACCGCCGCGGCGACATCCTCGACCTGCCCCAAACGACCGGCCGGAATATTGCCGAGCAGGACTTCGCGCTGCGCATCGGATAAAGCGCGCGTCATGTCGGTGTCGATGAATCCGGGTGCGACACAGTTGACAGTGATCCCGCGGCTGCCAACCTCTCGCGCCAACGACTTGGTGAAACCGACCACACCAGCCTTGGCCGCGGCGTAGTTGGTCTGGCCGGCGTTACCGGCATGGCCCACCACCGAGGTGATGTTGATGATGCGCCCGTAGCGCGCCTTCATCATCGGTCGGATGACAGCCCTCGACAGACGGAACACCGGAGTCAGGTTGGTGGCGAGGATCTCGTCCCACTCCTCGTCCTTCATGCGCATCAGCAGATTGTCGCGGGTCACACCGGCGTTGTTGACCAAGATCGCAAGGCCGCCCTCCTTCACCTCGATATCGCCCAGCAGCGCATCGACCGCCGCAGCGTCGCGCACATCGAGCCGGGCTCCGCGTCCGGCGAGGCCGGCCGCAGCCAGCGCGGCAGTGATCGAATCGGCGCCAACGTCGGAGGTGGCTGTGCCAACCACTCGCATCCCGGCGCACGCCAGCGCATGCAGGATCGCCTGACCGATGCCGCGGCTGGCGCCGGTGACCAGGGCAACGTGTTGCGTGTCGGACATCTCAGCCTCCCAGCAGTTGGTCGAAGGTGGCGCGGTCGCTCAGCGCCAGGCACTCGGCTTCGGCGTCGATGCGCTTGTTCAGCCCAGTGAGCACCTTGCCCGGGCCGCACTCGATGATGCGGGTCACGCCCTGGACCGCCATGTCGGTGACCGTTGCTGTCCACGGTACCGGCGAATACAGCTGGCGCCCCAAGGCGTCGCGGATTGCATCAGGATCGGTGTGCGCAACGCGGTCGGCGTTCTGCAACACTGGAAAACGCGGCGTGGCGATGTGCACGTCCTGCAGATGCGCCGCGAAGGTCTGGCCGGCGGCTTTGAGCAGTGAACAGTGGCTCGGCACGCTCACCGGCAACGGGAGCGCACGCTTGGCGCCCTTGGCCTTGGCGATCTCCCCAGCACGGCCGACCGCCTCGGCGTGGCCGGCAATGACCACCTGCCCGGGCCCGTTGAAATTGACCGCCTCGCAGATCTGACCCTGCGAGGCTTTGACACAGGCCGCGATCACCGCATCGTCGTCCAGCCCCAGCACCGCCATCATTGCCGTGGCTTGACCGGCGACCGCGTCCTGCATGATCCGCGCACGCATCTGAACGAGCGGCACCGCAGTGGCAAAGTCGATCGCGCCGGCGGCGGTCAACGCAGTCAATTCGCCCAAGCTGTGCCCGGCCGCAACGATCGGCTGCGGACCACCGCGGGCGCACCAGGCTCGCCACAGGGCGATACCAGAGGCCAACATCGCTGGTTGTGTGTTGATGGTCTGGTTGAGGTCGGATGCGGGTCCGTCTGCAACCATCGCCCACAAGTCGAAACCGAGCGCTGACGAAGCCTCGTCGAAGGTCTGACGGACCTCTGGCAGATCGGCGAAGGCCCCCATCATGCCGACCGATTGCGAACCTTGGCCGGGAAAGACAACAGCGAGTGTCATGGACATGAATCTCCAGGTTGACGGCTAGAAGCGGGCCAGCACCGAACCCCAAGCAAAGCCGGCACCGATACCTTCCATCAGCAGCGTCTGTCCGCGCTGGATGCGCCCGTCGCGGACCGCAACATCGAGCGCCAACGGAATCGATGCAGCCGAGGTGTTGCCGTGCTCGGCAACGGTCGTGACTACACGCTCCATTGGCATGCCCAGCCTGCGTGCCGTCGATTGAATGATGCGGATATTGGCCTGGTGTGGTACCAGCCAGTCGATATCCTCGCCGTTCATGCCATGCGCCGCCAGGGTCTCCAAGGCTGTAGCCGCGAGGGCCTCGACCGCAAACTTGAATACCGCTTGGCCATCCATCTGGATATACGGATGGCCACTCACTCGGCCGTTTGCCAACACGCCAAGGGCATTCAGCATGCCGATCTGCCGACCATCCGCGTGCAAGTGGCAACCGAGAATGCCGGGCTCAGCGGCAGCCTCCAACAGAACACAACCGGCGCCATCACCAAACAGCACACAGGTGCCGCGGTCGCCCCAGTCGATGATGCGCGACAACGTCTCGGCGCCAATCACCAATGCGCGCTTGGCGGTACCAGCCCGGATCAGCGCGTCGGCGCTGGCCACGGCGTAGACGAAGCCGCTGCAGACTGCCTGAATATCGAAGGCGGCGGTCTGGTTGGTCACGCCCAGCGCGGCTTGGACGATACAGGCGGTGCTGGGAAACGTCATGTCCGGGGTGGTGGTGGCGACGATGATGAGATCTAAGTCGTCCGGCTGCCAGCCAGCAGCCGCCAGCGCGCGCTTCGCCGCCGTTGTCGCCAAGCTGCTGGTGGTCTCGCCGGCGCCAGCGAGGTAACGTTGGCCAATACCACTGCGACTTCGGATCCATTCGTCGCTGGTATCCACCGTTTGCGCGAGCTCGACATTACTGACAGCGCGAGCCGGGAGTGCACTGCCAGTGGCGACGATGCGCGAAAAGATCATGGCGCACCATCGCGCTGGACATCAGACGCGAACCCAGACTTGTCCAGGTCAGCGCCCTGGCTAGAAGCGTCCAACGACGTGGCGCCCAACTTCTCGACCTGTACTGCGATACGCCCGATCATGCCGTGACGCGCCTCTTCTGCCGCTCGCTCAAGAGCGCAAGCGAACGCCAACACATCGGCCGAGCCGTGACTCTTCACCACGACACCTCGCAAGCCCAGCAGGCTGGCACCGTTATAGCGGCGATGGTCGACACGCTTGCGGAAGGAATTGATCACCGGCAGAGCCACCAACGCAGCCGCTTGCGAGAACAGGTTGCGCCCGAACTCCTCGCGCAGGAACTGGCGCAACATCTGCGCCAGGCCCTCAGAGGCCTTCAGGAAGACGTTGCCGACAAAACCATCGCAAACGATGACATCGGCAACGCCACGGTAGACGTCGTTGCCTTCGACATTGCCGATGAAGTTCAGGGGACTCTCTCGCAGCAAGGTCGCGGCCCGTTTGACCACCTCGTTGCCCTTGATGTCTTCGGAGCCGATGTTCAACAGGCCGACACTGGGAGACGCCTTATGCTCGGTGGCGGAGACCATGGCTGCGCCCATGATGCCGAACTGCAGCAGATGCTCGGGCGAGCAATCGACATTGGCCCCGAGGTCGAGGATGCAGGCCGAACCTGTCTGGGTCGGCATGATGCTGGCGATCGCCGGACGGTCGATGCCAGGAAGCATCTTCAGAACGAAGCGCGCGGTGGCCATCAAAGCACCGGTATTGCCTGCACTGACGGCTGCCTGCGCTTCCCCCGCGTGGACGAGGTCGATGGCGACACGCATCGACGAGTCTTTTTTGTTGCGCATGGCGAGCGCGGGCGGCTCGTCCATCCCAACGACCTGCGTGCTGTGACGCACCACGACACGCTCGAGGTAGGCTGCGCCCGACGGTTTCAGCGCGGCGCGAATGGAGGGCTCGTCTCCGACCAGGACGACCTGGGCGTCGAGGACCTGCTGCAGGAACCGCAATGCCGCCGGAACGGTGACCGCGACCCCATGGTCACCGCCCATCGCATCGATGGCGACCGTCAGGCCCATGGCAGCGTTGGCAACGGCGCGGGGATGCGCCGGATCAGTCGTCGTTCTTGGTCTGCACGACCTTGCGGCCGCGGTAGAAGCCATTCGGCGAGATGTGATGGCGCAGGTGGGTCTCGCCGGTGGTCGGCTCGACCGCCAGCGGCGGGTTGGTCAGGAAGTCATGCGAGCGGTGCATGCCACGCTTCGAGGGCGACTTCTTGTTTTGCTGAACGGCCATGGTGTTCTCCTGGATGTCCGCCGGGGCGGAGGTTGTATCACGCTTCGCACGCTTCGTGCCGGGGAAGCATGGGCATCGCCAAGATGACCTCTTCCTCGAGCAGATCGACCAGATCAAGCTGTCGCACCAGCGGCAGGGTCTCAACGTCGTCCAGACCGTCGTCCTGTGCCCCTGGCGGCGCGAACGCGAGCAGCTGCTCGCTGGACAGCTCCAGGGACATCGGCTTCAGGCAACGCTGGCACACGACCTTCAGCGCCGCCTGAAAGGCAAAACGCAGAGCCGGACGGCCACGCGCATCGACAAAGCCGACCACCGACATGCGCACATCACCATCACTGTCAGCGACACCGTCGAGCACACGCGGCAACTGCGTTGGCGGGAACGCTGCGTCGAGGCGGCGTCCCTGATCGCAAAATCGCTGCAGGTCGATCAACGTCGTTTCGATGACGGCTCCCTGTGATCACGGGCGTCGAAACAAACGGGGGATGATACTGTAGCGCCGCGACTCGCGTCAAAATCGTGTGCCTTTGCTGTCTGCCTCATCTGATCGAATGACCACATCACATCACCCTGGATATCTGCCGCGGCGACTTGTGCTGGCCTCGTCGTCGGTCTACCGCCGCGCTCTGTTGGACCGCTTTGGCCTTGAATTCGAGGTTGTTTCGCCCGAAGTCGACGAACAAGCACGACCAGGTGAACTGCCGGGCGATACCGCGCGGCGCTTGGCGCTAGCCAAATCCGAGGCCGTCGCTCAACAGTTCCCCGACGCGGTCATCATCGGCTCGGACCAGGTCGCCTGTTGCGAAGGCTTGCGCTTGGACAAACCCTTGCTAGCCTCGCGCGCCGAGGAGGCCTTGCTGGCGGTACGCGGCAAGAGCATCGACTTCCACACAGCGCTCTGTGTGTTCGATAGCGGCAGCGGGAAGCGTCTGCAGCACACCGACTTGACGCGGGTGCAGATGCGGGCTGACCTCGACCCAGCCAGCATACGTCGCTATGTCGAACTCGACCGGCCGCTGGATTGTGCCGGGAGTGCCCGTATCGAGTCGCTGGGGGTGGCGCTGCTGGAGCGTTGCCAGAGCGACGATCCGACGGCGCTCGTTGGCCTGCCCCTGATCGCCTTGGCGCGGCTGTTGCGAGACGTCGGCATCGACCCCCTACAGCCGGCTCCGCGACCCCCGGCATGACCTCGCGCGCTTGCGACGGGTCGAGGTTGCGACCACAATGACCGCGAATATTGGCATTGCTGTTGGCCGTCAGTGATAGCCCTCGCAGTGTCCAAGCGCCTCTGACTTCAACCGCTCCACATCGTCTTCCGATCATGTCCATACCTCTCGACCAAGCCGTATCTGATTTTTCTGCCATCGGTACGGGCGGTCCGTTTGCACTGGCCGACTGTCGTGGCCAAGCCCTGGTGCTGTACTTCTATCCCAAGGACGACACGCCAGGCTGCACCACCGAGAGCGCCGCTTTCCGCGACCTCCATGCCGAATTCGCAGCTGCGGGTTGCCGCGTCCTTGGCGTGTCGCGCGACAGCTTGGCATCTCACCAGCGCTTCAAGAACAAACTCGCCCTGCCCTTCGACCTGCTGAGCGACGCCGACGAAGCACTCTGCCAACAATTCGGCGTGATCAAGTTGAAGAACATGTACGGCAAACAAGTGCGCGGGATCGAGCGCAGTACCTTCCTGATCGATGCCAACGGTGTCCTGCGCAAAGAATGGCGTGGGGTGAAGGTGCCTGGCCACGCCGATGAGGTACTTGCCGCAGCGCGTGCCTTGGCCCGATAACCGATCGGGGTTGCCAGTTTCTGCCATCGAGAACATCCCTTCGCCGCATCGCCCCGTGTCCTAGTAGCCCGCCCTGACCTGGGCGCCCCTTGACTGACCAAGACCGCCTCGCATGACGCCTCCCGCCAGCCCGCGCCGCAACGCAGCGAAAGCCAACAGCGCCAAGCTGTTCGTCCTCGATACCAACGTGCTGATGCACGATCCGACCAGCCTCTTCCGCTTCGAGGAACATGACGTCTTCATTCCGATGACGACGCTGGAGGAACTCGACAACAACAAGAAAGGGATGTCCGAGGTCGCGCGCAATGCCCGGCAGGCCAGCCGGTTCATGGAGGAGCTCGTCGCAGCCCACCCGGACGCCATCCACAGCGGCATCCCGTTGTCGAGCCGAGCTGGCGCCGGTGGACGCATGTTCCTGCAGACCGAGGCGATTCCCGCTGATCTGCCAGCTGGCTTGCTGCCCGGACGCGCCGACAACCAGATCCTTGCCGTGGTCATGCACCTGGCGCAACGCGATACGGCCCGCCAGGCGATCCTGGTGTCGAAAGACATCAACATGCGCATCAAAGCCCGCGCTCTGGGGCTAGCCGCCGAGGACTACTTCAACGACAAGGTGCTGGAGGACAGCGACCTTCTCTACACCGGCGTGCGCGAATTGCCCGAGGATTTCTGGGAAAGCCACGGCAAGGGCATGGAGTCGTGGTTGAACGAGGGTGTCACCTACTACCGAGTGTCAGGGCCTCTCTGCAAGCATCTGATCATTAACGAGTTCGTCTTTATTCCAGGCGATGCTGGACTACAAGCCCGTGTGCTCGAGGTCGACGGCAATAGTGCCGTGCTGCAGACCTTGCGTGACTTTGGCCATCCCAAACACGCGGTGTGGGGCATCACCGCCCGCAACCGCGAACAGAACTTCGCACTCAACGCGCTGATGGACCCGGAGACCGACTTCGTCACCCTGCTCGGTCAGGCCGGCACTGGCAAGACCCTGCTCACCCTCGCCGCCGGCCTTCTGCAAACGCTCGAGTACAAGACCTACAGCGAGATCATCATGACCCGCGTGACCGTTCCGGTGGGCGAGGACATCGGTTTCTTGCCCGGCACCGAGGAAGAGAAGATGACGCCCTGGATGGGCGCGCTGGAAGACAACCTCGACGTGCTCAACCGCAGCGACGACGAGGCCGGCGAGTGGGGCCGCGCCGCCACCCGCGACTTGATGCGCAGCCGCATCAAGATCAAATCTCTCAATTTCATGCGGGGTCGCACCTTCATCAACAAGTTCCTCATCATCGACGAGGCGCAGAATCTCACGCCTAAACAGATGAAGACGTTGATCACCCGTGCCGGTCCGGGCACCAAGGTCGTATGTCTGGGCAACATCGCGCAGATCGACACGCCCTACCTCACCGAGGGCTCGTCTGGCTTGACCTACGTGGTCGACCGCTTCAAGGGCTGGCCACACAGCGGGCACGTCACCCTGACCCGCGGCGAGCGCTCGCGACTGGCCGAACACGCCGCTGAAGTCCTGTAAGCGTCGCTCGCAGGGTCCTTTGTCGTAGCGCGTCGCTAGTCGGACGCGCCGGCACTGCCAGCAGCCAACGGCTGCCAGCACAAGCGGCCCGCTGTGACTTGTAGTTCGCCGTTGCTGCAGCGCAAGCGAGGCCTGCCACCACGCGAGACCGAGGCAAGCTGGGCCAACAAGTCGTCGATCCGTGCACTGTCCCAAGCCTGCCAACCCAAGCGTTTAAACCATTCACGCAGCGCCAGGCGCTGTTTTGCCGGCGATAGCCGCAGCAGGTCGACCACCCGCACCGCGCTCCCACACGGCTCTAGACAGAGTTGCAAAAGCGCATCAGCGAGCTCGTCGAGCAAAGCCTGCGCTTCGGCACAGTGACTCGCAGTGGCGCCCAAACGGCCAGTGATGTCGGCAGTTGTGGCACCCCGGAACTCACCAAGCGCCGGAAGGATCGTGAGCCGTAGTCGGTTGCGGGTGTACTTCAGCGAGCGATTGCTTGGGTCCTCGACCCAACGCAAGCCTGTTGCGAGCGCATAAGCCAACAACTCGCGCCGAGTTGTCGCCAACAAAGGGCGCAGTAATACCCCGCCCCAGGGTAGAGGCCGCGCGACTGGCATCGCCGCCAGTCCGCGCACACCGGCACCGCGCAACAGATTGTGCAAGACAGTTTCAGCCTGATCGTCGGCCTGGTGGGCCAATAACAGTTGCGGGGGAGACAGCTCGGCAAACACCGCCTGACGGGCTTTGCGTGCCGCCAATTCGAGCCCACCAGGAGCGTTCCGTGCCACATCGACTCGCCGTAGCTGCAATGGCACGCCCCATTCTGCACCAAGTGCGCGGCAATGCTCCACCCAAGCGACCGATTCGCTCTGCAGACCATGGTCAACGTGGATCGCTTGGATACCGCTCGGCCAGGCGAGCTGCCGGCAGCAGTGCAACAGGACGGTGGAATCGAGTCCTCCGCTCCAAGCCACGCAAAGTGGCTGACCCGGGTCAGCGTGCCGCTGCAGGTTCGCAGCGACACGCTCGACGAGCTTAGTCGCTTTCGACTTCGCGGAAGCAGCCATGCGCCATCAGGCGATCGACCCGCGCCTCGATCAAGGCATCGGTGGTTTGATCCTGCACCTCACGCAAGGTCTCCGTCAGCGCCTTGCGCATGTTACGCATCATGCTGTCCGGGTCCCGGTGGGCGCCGCCAGGCGGTTCGGGCACGACGCGATCGACCAGCCCCAAACTCTTCAGACGCGATGCAGTAATGCCCAGTGTCTCCGCAGCTTCTCCAGCCTTTTCAGCGCTCTTCCAGAGAATGCTCGCGCAGCCCTCAGGCGAGATCACCGAGTACATCGAATGCTGCAGCATCAGCACCGCGTCGCCGACCGCGATAGCCAGTGCGCCACCCGATCCACCTTCACCAATAATGATGCAGACCACGGGCACACGCAGCGTTGAAAGTTCATAGAGGTTACGACCGATCGCCTCTGACTGTCCGCGCTCCTCAGCCCCGACGCCGGGATAAGCCCCCGGCGTATCGATGAAGGTGATGACCGGAAAACCGAACTTCTCGGCGGTTTTCATCAAGCGCAGAGCTTTACGATAACCCTCTGGCCGGGGCATGCCGAAGTTGCGGTAGATCTTGTCGCGGGTATCACGGCCCTTCTGGTGGCCAATGATCATCACGGGCTGGCCATTGAAGCGCGCCATGCCGCCGACGATCGCCGGATCATCGGCGAACGCCCGGTCACCATGCAACTCGTGCCAGTCGGTGAACAAACCCTGCACGTAGTCGAGTGTGTAAGGGCGCTGGGGATGCCGCGCCACCTGCGCCACCTGCCAGGCGGTCAATTTGCCGTAGATATCGCGGGTGAGTTTGTCGACCTTTTTTTGCAAGCGATCGATCTCTTCAGCGATATCCACCGCCGAGTCATCCTGCACAAAACGCAGTTCCTCGATGCGTGACTCGAGTTCAGCGATCGGTTGTTCAAAGTCGAGAAAAGTGGTCTTCAATGCTGTCTCCGGTACGTCCTGCGCACGCTTAAGCGGTTCCACCGACAGTCAGGCCATCGACGCGCAACGTGGGTTGGCCGACACCAACAGGTACGCTTTGCCCATCTTTGCCACAGGTCCCGACACCTGGATCAAGCGCCATGTCGTTGCCGATCATGCTCACCCGGGTAAGTACGTCGGGGCCGTTGCCGATGAGAGTGGCACCGCGCACCGGTCGGGTCACCTTGCCGTTTTCGATCAGATACGCCTCGGCAGCCGAGAACACGAATTTGCCGCTGGTGATGTCGACCTGACCGCCGCCGAAGTTGACCGCATACAGGCCTTTTTTCACCGAGGCAAGGATCTCGCCCGGGTCGCGGTCACCATTGAGCATGCAGGTGTTGGTCATGCGTGGCATAGGGACATGGGCGTAGCTCTCGCGGCGGCCATTGCCGGTCGGCGCCACCCCCATCAGACGCGCATTCAGCGCGTCCTGGATGTAGCCGCGCAAGATGCCGTCCTCGATCAAGGTGGTGCGTTGGGTCGGCTCACCTTCGTCGTCGACGTTCAGCGAGCCGCGACGGCCCGGCAGCGTGCCGTCGTCGACCACGGTGACGCCTTTGGCGGCGATCCGTTCGCCGACGCGTCCGGAAAAAGCCGAGCTGCCCTTGCGATTGAAATCACCTTCCAAGCCATGCCCGATGGCCTCGTGCAGCAGAATGCCGGGCCAACCGGGGCCGAGCACTACGGTCATCTCACCGGCCGGAGCCGGGGTGGCGTCGAGGTTGACCAGCGCCTGGCGGGTGGCCTGCTCGACCAGCCCCTGCAGACGTGCAGCGTCGAACATCCCCAAGCCTTCCCGCCCACCGCAGCCGGCCGAGCCTTGCTGCCGCTGACCGCCCGACTCGGCGATTACCTGCAGCGACAGCCGAACCAAGGGACGGACATCAGCACTCACCCGACCATCGGCGCGCGCCAACAAGACAACATCATATTCAGCGGCCAGCGAGGCCATGACTTGGGTGATCCGCGGGTCGACGGCGCGAGCCAAGGCCTCTAGCTGCAACAGAAGCGCGACCTTGGCGTCGGCGTCCAGACTGGCCACTGGGTCGATGGAGCCGTACAGCGCGCGACCGGCCGCTGGCCTGCGCAACACTGGCACCCTCCCATCACCACCAGACGCAGCGATGGCACGCGTGGTCGAGGCCGCTTCACGCAAAGCCGGCAGGCTGATCTCGTCGGTGTAGGCAAAAGCGGTGCGCTCGCCATCGACTACGCGCACACCGGCTCCACTGTCGATCTGGAAGCTGCCCGACTTCACCAAGCCCTCTTCGAGGCTCCAGCCCTCACTGCGGGTGTACTGCAAATAGATATCGGCGTAGTCGGCGCGGTGCGCAGCGACATCCCCGAACACGCCGCCAAGGTCGTCCAATCGCAAGCCAGCTGGGCGCAATAGCAAGCTCTCGGCAGTATCGATGGCGGCGGGCAGTGAAAGGTCGGTCATGGATGTGGATTGAACGGGTTCAGGACCCGATTGTCGAGTGCGGGGAGATCGGCGCGAACCCGGCGCAGGCGCTCGGGATCGACATCGGCAATGACGACGCCGGGCCCTTCAGGCAGAACGTCGAGCACCGCACCCCACGGGTCGACAATCATACTGTGGCCGAAGGTGCGCCGACCACCCGGGTGTGTACCGCCTTGGGCTGCGGCCAACACATAACACTGGTTCTCGATCGCCCGGGCGCGCAGCAACACCTCCCAATGGGCGCGGCCAGTGGTCGCAGTGAACGCGGCTGGCATGCACAGCAACTCGAATGGCAGCAAGCCACGATACAGCTCGGCGAAACGCAGGTCATAGCAGACTGATAGCGCGGTGCGGCCGGCTGGGGTGTCGACCGCGACCGGGGCATCACCCGGCTCGATGGTGCGTGATTCGCAAAACGATTCGGTGCCAAGATTCAGGTTGAACAGGTGGATCTTGTCATAGCGGGCCAAGAACCTGCCGAGCTCGTCGAACACCAGGCACGCATTGCGCACCCGCTGCCGATCGTGACCGGCCAGAGGAATGGTCCCGCCGATCAAACAGACCGCCTGCTCACGCGCAACCCGGCTGAGAAACGCTTGCAGCGGACCTTCTCCCGCTGGTTCAGCGTGACGCAACTTAAGCGTCTCGTCGGCTGACAGGACGGCAAAGTACTCGGGTAGTAACACCACCCGTGCGCCCCGACCCGCCGCAAAACCGATCAGGCGCTCGGCGGTCTCCAGATTGGCGGCGACATCCTCACCACTGACCATCTGCACGGCGGCGATCCGGCAGCCCGTGGGTCGTTCGCAATTCATGGCAGGATCGCACCCGGTCGGCTCATTTCGGCATCCTTGCCCGACTGCACCTCGGCCTGCTGTTTTTCGACGAGAGGGTCCGACCAGGTTCCGCCGACACGGTAATTGAAGGTCACCAGCTTGCCCAAAGGGTCGTCCATGACCTGCTGCAACAGCAACACCGCCAGACCCGCTACCGGATTGGCGATCAGCGCGCCGATGGTCGCTGCATCCATGGCCGGCGACACCCGCACTTGCAGGTCTTGGGTCTCGCGCGCAAGGTCGGTCTTGCCCTTGATCCGCACCTTTGCCGCCGGCCCGTCAATGAACAGCTGTGACGTGCGCAGGATGCCGGATTTGATGCTCAGTTCGCTGTCGATTCCATCGAAAGCCAGACCATCGCTGAAAACATCACGGAAATCCAGCGCGATACGACGCGGCAGCGCTTGCAGGCTGATGATGCCCAACAAGCGCGCGACACCCGGCTCGGCCTTCAAGAATTGCCCTTTGCCCAGCTCGAGGTCGAGCTTGCCATCGAGCGAAGCGAGATCGAGGTCACCGGGCGAGCCCCGCCAACGCAGTTCGCCGGCCAGCGTCCCAGCGCCTCCGCGCATGGTGCCGGGATAACCCATGCGGGCCAGGAAACGACCCGTGTCGGTCGTCTTCAGCTCGAGACGGACATCGGTGCTGGGCTGACGGCGCCACGACTGCCAGGCCCCGCTGGCACGCAGCTGGTATTCATCGCCTGCGAGTCGTAGCTCATCGATCCGCCAGTCGCGGCCCTGCTGGCTGGCGCGCAGCTTGAGCTGGCCCAGGTCGCGCCCATTGCGCTCAAACCGAGCGATCTCTAGATCGAGATCGGGGTAAGTGTCGGCAGGCTCATCGTCGGCATCTGCTGGCGCATTCAGGCTATCGACCGGGCGCTGCAGGCGCAGACGGTCCAAACGGGCGCGCAGTTGACCACGTCCCGCAGGATCCCACTGGCCGCTCCCCTCGACCTCATCACCACGCACGCGGAATACCCATGGTCCAGCCTCGCGACTGGCCTCGAGATTGATGTCATGGAACAGCCGCCCCTCCAGACCAAGCACGGCCGTACGCAGGTCAAGGCGCAGCGAAGAGCGCTGGTCGGTATCGCCCGGCGTCGCGAACAGGCTGATCACAGGCAGCCATTGTTCGACAAACAACTGCGGCAGTTCGGCCGCGACCTTGACCCCCGCCGTGGCAGCGGGCAGCGGGACCTTGCCGAGTGCCACTTGCGCCTGCTCGATGCGTCCGCCACGGCTACCCAGGCGTGCCTGAATCTGCTCGCCCAGATCGAGCTCGTAGCGATTGGCCTCACCATCCGACTGCCACACAAAACGCGTCGACAGCCGGCTCGATGGAGACTTCAGAAAGGGCTGCGGCAGGTTCAGGGTGATCCCCTCGAGTCCGCTGCGAGCGACCAAACGATTGCCTTGTGGACCCAACAGCAAGTCGGCACGGTAGGTGGTCTCGCCTTGCGCCAATGACCAGGCCTGAAGCGGAAACACTGCTGCCAAGGCGTCGATGCGCGCCCGGCCGCTGCCCTCGATCCGCACCACCCCACCCGGTTGACTACCGATGCTTGCGCGCAGGGGGCCGCCAAACAATTGCGCAGATAGATTGTCGCCGGAGATACCACGCTCGGTGAAGTGCAGTACCCCGCCCAGGGCATTCAACGACGGGCGCCCTGGCCCCAGATCGAGCCGGTTGCCATCCAGCGTGACAGTACCTTGCACCGTCGCGTCGACCGATCGGTCGAGCGGCACATCAAGCTCGAGCCGCACCACCACTTGCCCGTTGCCGCCAAGTGTGTCGGTGGCACCGTCGATCAGGCGGCGCACAGGGCTACGCTGGGTGTAGTCGAGCACAGCCGGCAGATCGCCGCGAATCGCTCCGCTGGCCTGCAGCTGGGGATCGTCGGCGTCCAGATCGGGGATCAGTACGCGCACCTCGGTCAGATCGGCCAGCAGAGACCGTCCGCTGGCGCCGCTGAGCGTCATGCGCGTGTTGTCAAAGGTGAGCCGCCCGGAGATACGCTCGATCTCTGGCCAGGTGGGCGAAAAACGCAGCGAAGTGTCGCGCAGTTCGAGTTCGGCCTTGAACGCCCCGCCCACGCCACCGGTGTAAGGAAATGCCGCCGGTACACCATCGACAGTCACCTTCCCGGTCACCTGTCCGCGGCCAGGGAACGCTCCCTCGAACCAGCTGCGCGTCGCTTCGCCGACCGATACCGGCAGATAGTGGCGAATCGCGCTGGCCGAGGCTTGCTGCAGCTCGATCCCCAACTCAAGGCGCCCTTGATCGACAGCGTTGTATCGACCGCGAGCGGCGAAACGCAGCTCTCCTGTATCGACATCCAGACGCCCCAAAGTCACCGCCCAGCCAGGGCCCGAACGTACCCAACTCAGTTGCGCGGCGGCATCGCGCAAGGGGATGGCGCGCGTAAAGTTCGATGGCCACAGCAGTGGCGCCTGACGCACCGTAAAGTTGATGCGCCCCTGCCGGTTATCGGCTTGCAGCGCACCACTGAGCCGATCAAAGCCCGGCAGTCCAGCGACCGGCGCCATACCCAGTTCGACAAACTCGCCACGCACCGAGTATTCGGCTGGTTCCGACCACGACCCGGTCCAGTTGGCGATGACCCCCTTCAACTCGCCACGCGGCGCGGCGCGGCGCAATGCGTCATCGAGCTCGGGCGCGAGTGGCAGGCTGTCCGCGAGCAAGAACAGCGGACGCAGGAGAAGATGCTCGATACGCACCTGGTGTCGCGGCTTCTGCGCGGTGCCGGTCTGCTGCCAGCTGAGCGTGGTCTGCGGCGCGATCACGCCATCGCTGGTGCGCATGCTGAGTCGGTCGAGGCGCAGCGAGCGGCCGCCAGCGTCGTCGCGGTAAGCGAGCCCGCCCGACAGTTCGGCCACTTCGAGACGAGGTAGATCGGCGCGCAGCTGGAAGCCGACGTCGCGCAAATCGAGGCGCGTATCGAAGCCACTGACTGTGGTACCCGTAAGCTCCAGGCTGAACTCGAGCGCCCCGGCACCACCGCTAGCCGCAAACGGCAGATCGATCCAAGGCGCCCAGTCGTCCAGACGCACCGCACCGAGCTTGGCTTGAAGCTGGCCCTTGCCCTCGTCGAGGCGATCGAATGAGCGCCCGGTCCAGCGCCCCACAACCTGCAGGGGCGTGTCCAACAAGCCTTCGGGAAGAGCCTGCAGGCTGAAGTTGTGATCATCGCCACGGCTGTCAAGGCGCATATCGAGTCGGCGCAGGGTCAGCCGGGGGGCACCGCGCAAGGCATCGTCCCAGTGCAGGACCGAGTCTTGCAGGTGCAAGCCACGCTGCTGCAAGAGCCAGTCACCGAAGCGGTTATCGCCCTGGTTGCGGTTCAGTGGAATATCCCCCAGAAGCACGACGCCATCGACATCGCGACGCAACGACAACTCGAGGCCCTGGCTGCGCAAATCACCTAGCACCAACTGGCCGAACAGGAGCGACCGCCAAGAGATATCGGCGCTGATCGACGGCAGATGCAGCGCCACCGCTCCATTGCGGTCAAGGATGCTCAGACCGTCGATACTCAAACGTGGGTTGGTACCGTGCCATTCGGCGCGGATCGCTGCCAGGCGGACTGGGCGGTCGATGGCGGTCGCCAGACCGGCCTCGATCTGCGCGCGCCGCTGCGGAAGTTCGGGCAGCAACCCGACGCGCAGCCACAGCAAGGCCAGCAACGCCACCACCAGCACCGTCAGTGCACCGAAGCCCAACCAGCGCAGGGCCTGGCGCGACCGGCGCTGGCTGGAGGTGAGATGGACGGACATCAGACGCACGTTCGGGGTGGTTGGCTTGCGCTATTGTAGGGCCACCCGACTCCCGCTCGGTTCCCGCATTGGGAACGCCCTGTCCGTGCAACTTCACGAACTCTTCCAGGCCAGCCCTTTCCTCGAACGCCTGTCGCGCATGCCGGCGCTGACCGGATTCGACTGGCAGATCGCGCTGACACAACCCGTCGCCGAGGGCGAGCTCGACCATCTGCTCGAACGTTTTCTGCGCTCGGGACGGCCCTTGGCCGGCGCTTTGCGTGACCTTCGCGCCCAGACCATGGCCAGGCTTATCGTGCGTGATGCCAGTGGCCAAGCCAGCCTCGACGAAGTGGTCACGACGATCAGCGGACTGGCCACCCTTGCTGTGCGCGCGGCCGAGGACCACACCCGCCGCGAACTGCAGCAGCGCTACGGCACCCCGCGCAACGCCGACGGTCGCACCCAGTGCCTGCAGGTGGTCGCTATGGGCAAGCTCGGCGGCGGCGAACTGAACGCCTCGTCCGACATCGACCTTGTGTTCGTCTACCCCGAGGATGGCGAGACCGATGGCGAACGCAGTATCAGCAACCAAGAGTTCTTTATTCGCCAAGGTCGCGCACTGATCGGCCTGCTCGCCGAGATCACTGCCGACGGCATGGTGTTTCGTGTCGACATGCGCTTGCGGCCCTGGGGCGATGCCGGCCCGTTGGCAGTCAGTCACGCCATGCTCGAGGAATACCTGGTCGCACACGGCCGCGCGTGGGAGCGCTACGCCTGGATGAAGGCCCTGCCCCTCACCGGCGATGCCAACGAGGCGCTGAACGCCATCGTGCAGCCGTTCGTGTATCGCAAGTACCTCGATTTCGCAGCCTACGACGCATTGCGCGACCTGCACCGGCAGATCCGGGCCGAAGTCGCCAGGCGCGACCTGCAGGACAACATCAAGCTCGGCCCCGGGGGCATCCGCGAGATCGAGTTCATCACCCAGATCTTCCAACTGATCCGGGGCGGCCGCGAGACCGACCTGCGTGTCCGCTCGACGCGCATCGCGCTTGACCGCCTGGGCTGTTGCGGCCGTCTACCCGACGACACCGCACGCACCTTGCTGGCCGCCTATGACTTTTTGCGGCGACTGGAACACGCCCTGCAATACGTCGACGATCAACAGACACAGATGCTCCCAGAAAGCGACGAGGGCCGTGCCTGTGTCGCGCGCCTGATGCGCTACTCGGGTTGGGCCCCGCTTGCCGAGGACACGGCGCACTGGCGTGCCGCCGTCACAGCGGTGTTTGAGACCGTGTTTGCGGAACGCGGCAGCGAGCACGCCGATGAAGAGGGCATTGGCGCGCTGTGGCGCGTCGGTGCCAGTGCCCATGAGTTCAGCGAGGTTCTCCAGCGCTGGGGTTTTAACGACCCGGCCGAGCTGGGCGCGCGCCTGTATGCGCTGCGCCAGGGCAGCCGGTACCGCACCCTGTCGGCCGTCGCACAATCGCGTTTTGATGCTCTGGTGCCGCCGCTGATCGAGGCCGCAGCCGGTATCCATGCTCGCGACGCAGCGCTCACAGCGCTGCTGGATGTCATCGAATCGATCGGCGGGCGAGTGTCGTATCTGGCGCTGTTGCAGGAGCACCCGGAAGCCTTGCGCCATCTGGCGGAACTCGTCGCGGCGTCCAGCTGGCTGGCGCGCTATCTGGCCCAGCATCCGATCCTGCTCGACGAACTGCTCGACCCGCGCAACCTGGCCGAGCCGCCCGATTGGCCAGCTCTGTTCGCCAGCCTCCAGCGCGAGCTCACTGTGCTGGGCGACGATGTCGAACAGGCGATGGACAGCTTGCGCCATTTCCGTCACGCGCAGACCTTTCGCCTGGTGGCGCAGGGGTTAAGCGGCCTACTGACCACCGAACGCCTGGCGGACGAACTCAGCGCACTGGCCGACGGCACAGTGGCTACCACGCTGCGCCGTGTCTGGGCGGGACTGAGCAGCCGTCACCGCGAGTCCCCGCGGGTGGCGGTGATCGGCTACGGCAAGCTGGGCGGCAAGGAACTGTCATTCGCATCCGACCTCGACCTGGTCTGGGTCTACGACGACCCGCAACCGGATGCCGGCGCCCTCTACTCGCGGCTGGTGCAGCGGTGTAATGGCTGGCTCAACCGCCTGACTGCCGCCGGTGTGCTTTACGAGACTGACCTGCGCCTAAGGCCTGATGGCGAGTCAGGACTGCCGATCTGCAGCGTCGACCATTGGCGCGACTATCTGCGGGACAAAGCCTGGACCTGGGAGCTACAGGCACTGACCCGTGCCCGTGCAGTGACGGGCGAAGTGGACATCTGCGTGCGCATCGAGGCGATCCGTCGCGAGATCCTGGCCCTGGAACGCGACACCGCCAGCGTGCGCCACGACATCGCCGCCATGCGCCGCCGCATGCTCGACACGCATCGCCCGCGCGAGGGCTGGTTCGACCTCAAACAAGACCGCGGTGGCATCATCGATACCGAGTTCGTGGTTCAGTTCTGGGTCCTCACCGCTGCCGCGCGCTATCCGGAACTGCTCGACAATGTCGGCACCATCGCCCTGCTCGGGCGCGCTGCCGGGCTTGGCCTGGTTGATGATGAACTGGCAGCACGGTGCCAGGACGTCTATCGCGCCTTCCGCCAGCAGCAGCACCTACTGCGCCTGAACGCACAAAGTGGTTCGGCAGTGCCGGCGACCGATTGGGAGTCACGGCGCGAACCTGTGCTGGCACTATGGGATGCAGTGATCGGCCCGCTACCTGACACCGCTGGCCCCCTGCATGGCCCCCCGGCATGAGCGACCACTGCTGCCGCACATCCCTAACCTGCTAACATCGCGCCTCTGCCACCTTACTCAATCGGAACGCTCCACCATGTCGATGTCCGACCGCGACGGCCAGATCTGGTACGACGGCAAGCTGGTTCCCTGGCGCGATGCCACCACCCACGTGCTGACGCACACCCTGCACTACGGCATGGGCTGCTTTGAAGGGATCCGGGCCTATCGCACCGACGCTGGCGGTACCGCGATCTTCCGGCTCGAGGAACACATCGACCGCCTGTTCAATTCGGCGCATATCTTCCAAATGAAGATGCCCTGGGACCGCCGGACCATCGCCGAGGCCTGCCGCGCCACGGTCAAGGCCAACGGTCTAGAGGCTGGCTACATTCGGCCGCTGGTGTTCTACGGCTCCGAGGGAATGGGCATCGCCGCGACCACCCTGTCGACGCACGTTGTCGTCGCCGCTTGGTCGTGGGGCACCTACCTGGGTGACGAGGCGCTCGAGCGGGGTATCCGCGTCAAGACCAGCAGCTACACCCGGCACCACGTGAACGTGAACATGTGCCGGGCGAAGTCGGTGTCGACCTACACCAACAGCATCCTCGCCCACCAGGAGGTCGCCAACGAGGGTTACGACGAAGCGCTGCTGCTCGATGTCGATGGCTATGTCGCGGAGGGCGCCGGCGAGAACCTGTTCATTGTGAAGAAGGGCAAGCTCTATACGCCCGACCTGACCAGTTGTCTCGAGGGCATCACCCGCGAAACGATCCTGGTCCTGGCCGATGAGCTGGGCGTACCGGTGATCGAAAAGCGCATCACGCGAGACGAGGTCTACTGCGCCGACGAGGCCTTCTTCACTGGGACCGCCGCTGAAGTCACGCCGATCCGGGAGCTGGACAACAGGCAGATCGGCGCCGGCCATCGTGGTCCAGTGACGACCAAGCTGCAAAAACTCTTCTTCGATATCGTCCGTGGCCGCAGCAAAGCCCACAGCCATTGGTTGACGCCGGTCTGACCACAATCATGACGCGCAGGAGCGAAGCATGAACACGCCGAAGCCCCCTTCGTCTTCCGACTCCCGAAGCGCCGACTCGGGTGACCTTCACCGCAGTGAAGTCACGCTCACAGCCGGGGACCTTCCGCTGCACTGCCCGATGCCCTCGCAACGGCTATGGAACTCGCATCCACGCGTGTTCCTACCCATCACCCCAGGTGGCCAGGTACGCTGCCCGTATTGCGGCACGCTCTACCATCTGCCCACCGACGTCGGGCTGAAACACGCCCACTGATCCAGCGAGCGCGGCGGGGCTTGAGTTCCCGCCGGCGCACCCCATCTGCATGGTATCCACCCGCGTTGCGGGTCCACATTCTGGAGCCACCATGCGCATCGACAAATGCACCACCCGCCTGCAGCAGGCCCTGGCAGATGCCCAGAGCCGTGCACTAGGCAATGACAATCCCTACATCGAACCGCTGCACCTGCTGGCCGCACTGCTCGACGAGAGCGAGGGTGGCAGTGCAGGGCTGCTGGCACGTGCCGGCGCCAATCTGGCAGCGCTCAAGCCTGCCGTGGCGCAAGCGATCGGCCGGCTGCCGAAGGTCGAAGGCACCGGCGGCGAGATCGCCGTCTCGCGCGAACTGGGCAGCACCCTCAATCTCGCCGACAAGGACGCGCAGAAGCGTGGCGACGCATTCATCGCATCAGAACTGGTGTTGCTGGCCATGGTGGCTGACAAAGGCGATGCCGGGCGCCTGCTGAAAGAATCCGGCGTCACTCGTGCCTCGCTCGAAGCCGCGGTCAACGCCGTGCGCGGCAGCGACACCGTCGGCAGCGCCGACGCCGAACAGCAGCGCGAGGCGCTGATGAAGTACTGCCTCGACCTCACCGAGCGCGCACGTCACGGCAAGCTCGACCCGGTGATCGGCCGCGACGACGAGATCCGCCGCGTCATCCAGATCCTGCAGCGGCGCAGCAAGAACAACCCGGTGCTGATCGGCGAGCCAGGCGTCGGCAAGACCGCCATCGTCGAGGGTCTGGCACAACGCATCGTCAATGGCGAGGTGCCAGAGACGCTCAAGGACAAGCGCGTCCTGGTGCTCGACATGGCTGCCCTGCTGGCCGGCGCCAAGTACCGCGGCGAGTTCGAGGAGCGACTCAAGGCGGTGCTCAAGGACATCGCCAAGGACGAGGGCCAGACGATCGTCTTCATCGACGAACTGCACACCATGGTCGGCGCCGGGAAAGCAGAGGGCGCGATGGATGCGGGCAATATGCTCAAGCCGGCGCTCGCCCGTGGCGAACTGCACTGCGTCGGTGCGACCACGCTGGATGAGTACCGCAAGTACATCGAGAAGGACGCTGCGCTCGAGCGGCGCTTCCAGAAGGTGCTGGTCGACGAGCCTTCGGTCGAGAGCACCATCGCCATCCTGCGCGGCCTGCAGGAGAAGTACGAGCTGCACCACGGGGTCGACATCACCGATCCGGCCATCGTTGCCGCCGCCGAACTCAGTCACAGATACATCACCGACCGCTTCCTGCCCGACAAGGCCATCGACCTGATCGACGAGGCGGCCAGCCGCATCCGCATGGAGATCGACTCGAAGCCGGAGAGCATGGACAAGCTCGACCGCCGGCTGATCCAGCTGAAGATCGAGCGCGAGGCGGTACGCCGCGAGACCGACGAGGCGTCGGTGAAGCGAATGGGGTTGATCGAGGAGGAGATCGGTCGTCTCGAGAAGGAGTACGCCGACCTCGAGGCGGTGTGGACCGCCGAGAAAGCCGCCGTCCAGGGCAGTCAGCACATCAAGGAGCAGATCGAGCAGATCCGTTTGCAGATGGAAGACCTGAAGCGCCGCGGCGACTGGCAGAAGCTCTCCGAGCTGCAGTACGGCGAACTGCCCCGACTGGAGGCCTCGCTGAAGGCTGCCGAGAGCGCCGGCGAGCCCGCTGCAAAACCGCGCTTGCTGCGCACACAGGTCGGCGCCGAGGAGATCGCCGAGGTGGTCAGCCGGGCCACTGGCATCCCGGTCGCGAAGATGATGCAGGGCGAGCGCGACAAGCTGCTGAAGATGGAAGAACGTCTGCACGGACGTGTCGTCGGTCAAGCCGAGGCAGTGCGGCTGGTGTCCGACGCCATCCGCCGTTCACGATCGGGGCTGGCCGACCCCAACCGGCCCTACGGCAGCTTCCTCTTCCTCGGCCCAACCGGTGTCGGCAAGACTGAGCTCTCGAAAGCGCTGGCGGAATTCCTGTTCGACAGCGAAGAGCAACTGGTGCGCATCGACATGAGCGAATTCATGGAGAAGCACACCGTGTCGCGACTGATCGGCGCACCCCCTGGCTATGTCGGCTACGAGGAAGGTGGCACACTGACCGAAGCCGTGCGCCGGCGGCCGTATGCGGTGATCCTGCTCGACGAGGTCGAGAAGGCCCATCCAGACGTCTTCAACGTGCTGCTGCAGGTGCTCGACGACGGCCGCCTGACCGACGGTCAGGGCCGGACTGTCGACTTTCGCAATACGGTGGTGGTGATGACCAGCAACCTGGGCAGCCAGCAGATCCAGGCGATGGTCGGCGAAGATTACCAAGTGGTGAAACTGGCGGTCATGGCCGAGGTCAAAGCTCACTTCAGGCCCGAGTTCATCAACCGCATCGACGAGGTCGTCGTGTTCCACGCACTGGACGAGTCCAACATCGCGAAGATCGCCGACATCCAATTGGCGCGTCTGCGCAAGCGTCTGGAAGCGATGGAGATGGGGCTGGTGGTCAGCGATGCCGCGCTGGCGGAGCTCGCCAAGGCCGGTTTTGACCCGGTCTTCGGCGCACGACCACTCAAGCGCGCCATCCAGAGCCAGATCGAGAACCCGCTGGCCAAGCGGATCCTGCAGGGCGATTTCGGGCCGAAGGATGTGATCGAGGTCGATGCCCGTGCCGGAGCTTTCCAGTTCGGCGCACGACAGTTCGCAGCATGAACGAGGCACCGTGATGATCCATACCGCAGCATGAACCCACCGGCGCCTCTCTCCCGCCGCCAGACCACCGCCGTCGCTCTCGCGCTGCTGCTGGGGCTGGCGGGTTGCGCCACGCCAGGCACCGAAGGCCGGGTCCTGTCGCGCAACGGCGAAGCCAACGTCGAGGTGACTCCGGTCGTGTTCCCGATGCGCCTGGATGACGTGCGACGCCTATTGCGCGACGGTCGCAGTTCCAGCGATGTCATTGCCGAGCTAGACCGCACCCGCACCGTACTGGATATCAAACCCTCGGAAGTCGCTGCCTTGCTGGCCGAGGGTATTCCCGCTGATGTGCTCGACTGGATCCACCAGCGTCAGCTCGACGCACTGGGAGACACGTGGAAGACCGAACTCGCCCGGCGCGAACAGGAACACCTACGCGAACTGGAACGGGTGCGGCGCGAGGCTGAACTGCGCGGCTTCAGCCGCTACCCGTACGGCTCGCCCTTCATCTACCCCTACAATCGCTTTTATTTCGGTCCGGGCTGGCGCTTCTAAGACGCCCGACCATCGCCCACACGGGGTCTACCCCCGGGCGAATGATGGATGTAGCCGCAGCGATCAAACGCTCAGCCGCTCTCCGACCCAGGCGGCGACTCCAGCCAAGGCATCTGGCAGTTGGCTGGGTTGCGTGCCGCCGGCCTGGGCCATGTCAGGTCGTCCACCGCCCTTGCCACCGACCTGCGCAGCGACAAAATTCACTAGCTCGCCGGCCTTGACCTTGACAGTGAGGTCCGGTGTCACGCCAGCGATCAGCGTGACCTTGTCGTCGTCGACGCTTGCCAACACCACGACAGCGCTCTTGAGCGTCACGCGCAGCCGGTCGACCGCCTCCCGCAGGGCGCTGGCGTCGGCGCCCTCCAGCGTCGCCGCCAGCACCTTGGCACCGCCAACCTCAAGCGCCTGCCCAGCCAGGGCATCGCCCGCGCCAGCGGCCATCTTGGTCTTTAGCGCGGCGAGCTCCTTTTCAAGCGACCGCGAATGCTCGATGACCTGCTCGATACGGGCAGCGACCTGGTCGGGGGCGGCTTTGACCAGCGCCGCGATGCGCGCCAACTCGCGCTCGGCGCGGGCAGCAAGGGCCAACGCGCCCTCTCCGGTCGCCGCCTCGATACGCCGGACGCCGGCTGCCACACCAGACTCGGCGTAGATCTTGAACAAGCCGATATCGCCGGTCCGCGCGACATGGGTGCCACCACACAGCTCGCGCGACGAACCAATATCCAACACGCGCACCTCGTCGCCATACTTCTCGCCGAATAGCATCATCGCTCCGGTCTTCTGCGCCTCGTCGATCGACATGAGGCGTGCCTGAGTGGCGGCATTGGCGAGAATCTCGGCATTCACCCGGCGCTCGATCTCGGCGATCTGCTCAGCCGAGACGGGTTGCATGTGGGAGAAATCGAACCGGGTCTTCTCAGCGTCAACCAGGGAACCTTTCTGTTGGACATGCGTGCCAAGCACCTCGCGCAAAGCCTTGTGCATGAGATGCGTAGCACTGTGGTTGCGCATGGTCGCTGTACGGCTAGCGGCGTCAACGCGGGCCTTGACCGCATCGCCGACCCGGATCGCACCGGTCCCGACGGTGCCATAGTGACCGAATACGGTGGCCTGGATCTTCTGTGTA
Organism: uncultured Enterobacteriaceae bacterium; assembly: GCA_964524005.1. Classification (GTDB taxonomy): domain Bacteria; phylum Pseudomonadota; class Gammaproteobacteria; order Burkholderiales; family UBA3065; genus UBA3065. The sequence goes on along the minus strand of CAZGBK010000006.1, from coordinate 75,682 downwards.
TCCTCGACCTCGAACAGACCATCCCGGCCGCGCAACTGGCCACAGTCCCCGACCTGACCACCGGATTCCGCATAGAACGGCGTCTCGTCGAGCACCACCACTCCCAACTCTCCTTCGTGCAGGGCCTCGACCGGCGAGCCGTCGCGATATAACGCAACGACCCGTGCGTCGGTATCGAGCCGCTCGTAGCCATGAAAGGTGGTCTGCGGACCGGTGTAGTCCAGCGCTGCCGACATTCTGAACTTGCCAGCTGCGCGTGCCTGCGCCTTTTGCCGCGCCATCGCCGCGGCGAATCCGGCTTCGTCGACGCCAACACCGCGCTCACGACAGACGTCGGCGGTCAGGTCCAAAGGAAATCCATAGGTGTCGTGCAATTTGAATGCGGTCTCGCCGTCGATGTCGCCCTGCGCGATGGCCGCCTCGAGCATGCTCATGCCGTTGTCGATGGTCGCGAAGAAGCGTTCCTCTTCCTGCCGCAGAACGTCCGAGATGCGGGCGGCGTCGCTGGCCAGCTCCGGGTAGGCCTCGCCCATCTGCGCCACCAGGTCTGGTAGCAAACGATGGAAGAATGCGGCGCGGGCACCCAGCTTGTAGCCATGGCGAATGGCCCGGCGAATGATGCGACGCAGAACGTAGCCACGTCCCTCATTGCCAGGAATGACGCCGTCTCCCACCAGAAATGCGCAAGCACGGATGTGATCTGCAATGACCCGTAACGATGGGGAATCCGTATCGACGGCGCCGGTCTCGCGGGCGGCAGCGGCGATCAGGCTCTGAAACAGGTCGATCTCGTAATTTGCGTGCACGCCCTGCAGAACTGCAGAGATACGCTCCAAGCCCATCCCGGTATCGACGCTGGGCCGGGGCAGTGGGTGGAGCACGCCGGCTTCGTCCCGGTTGTACTGCATAAAGACGATATTCCAGATCTCGATGAAGCGATCGCCGTCCTCGTCGGCCGAACCAGGCGGACCACCAGGAATATGGCTCCCATGGTCGTAGAAGATTTCGGTACAAGGTCCGCAAGGACCGGTGTCCCCCATCATCCAGAAATTGTCGGAAGCGTAGCGAGCGCCTTTGTTGTCGCCGATGCGGACGATGCGGTCGGCCGGGACGCCAATGCCTTCGCGCCAAATGCCGTAAGCCTCGTCGTCTTCGGCATAGACGGTGACCAATAGGCGATCAGCGGGAAGCCCGAAGATGCCGGTCAGTAACTCCCAAGCCCAGCCGATGGCATCGCGCTTGAAGTAGTCACCGAAGCTGAAGTTGCCCAACATCTCGAAGAACGTGTGGTGACGGGCGGTGTAGCCAACGTTCTCCAAGTCGTTGTGCTTGCCGCCGGCACGTACGCATTTCTGGCTGCTCGCCGCTCGCGCATAGGGACGTTTGTCAAAGCCCAAAAAAACGTCCTTGAACTGGTTCATGCCAGCGTTGGTGAATAGCAAGGTCGGGTCGCCATGCGGCACCAGCGGGCTGGAGGGCACCACCGTGTGGCCCTTGCTGGCGAAAAAGTCGAGGAATCGCTGGCGGATCTGGCTGCTGTTCATGAGTCTGTATGGCCCGCGCGGAGTGGCCCAAGTGTCGATCGGCAAGGTGCGCATGATACTGCGCCAGCGCCGCGAGAGTCGTCGGCCGACCCACAGATAACGATGAGTCGCGAGAGTTCGACCCGCGCGATCAGTCGTCGCCAGGCAGGTCTTCCGGATCGCCGCCGAGCACTTTGCGAATCACTGACAAGGGAAAACCACGACTGGCAAGAAACCGGGTTTGTTTGGCCCGCTCACGCGGGTCGCGGCTTGGCTGAAACCGGCGCGCCCACAGCGCGCGAGCACGCTGGAGCTCGTTGTCAGCCAAGGCAGCCGTGGCTGCCTCGATGGTTGTGGCGTCGATCCCTCGCTGCCGTAGCTCCGCCTGCAATCGACGCGATCCCGAACGACTGGCCCGCGCGCGCACGAAGTTCTCGGCAAACCGCGCATCCGACTGCAGGCCCAATGCCTGCAACCGCTCGATCGCAGCGGCAACGTCTTGCGCGCCGAAGCGGTGATCCCGAGAAACCGGGAGCGAAGCGCCACTTTTGCTCGAGGCACCATCGGCTACGGTGGCGACGCTATCGTCAGGACCAGGTTCTGTCGACTGTTGGCCTGCCAGCACGTTGTCATCGACGGCAGTCGCGCTGTCATCACGCGGACCGCGGCGTGGCGCCAGTCGCGCTTCCAGCTCGGCCCTGCTCATGTCTCGCCGGGCAAGCAGTCGCACTGCTCGCGCCAGCATCGACGGTGGTTTTCGGTCAGGCTTCGGCACCAGCGAGATTGGCCGTATCGACGCCCCTGCTTGCCGGCTTGACACCAAGCGCTGCGCGGATCTTGGCCTCGATCTCGGCAGCCACCTGGGGATGCTCTTTCAGGTACTCGCGGGCGTTGTCTTTGCCCTGGCCAATACGCTCGCCGGCGTAGGCGTACCAGCTACCGGATTTGTCGACGATGCCCTGTGCCACACCAAGCTCGATGATCTCGCCTTCGCGCGATATTCCCTCGCCGTAGAGAATGTCGAAAATGGCCTCGCGGAAAGGGGGCGCCACCTTGTTCTTGACCACCTTGACACGAGTCTCCGACCCGATCACCTCGTCGCCGCGCTTGATTGCGCCGATACGACGAATGTCCATGCGAACGCTGGCGTAGAACTTCAGCGCGTTACCACCAGTGGTGGTCTCGGGATTGCCGAACATCACGCCGATCTTCATGCGGATCTGGTTGATGAAGATAACCAGCGTATTCGAACGTTTGATATTGGCGGTGAGCTTGCGCAGTGCTTGACTCATCAGGCGCGCCTGCAGGCCTGGCAACTGATCACCCATCTCGCCCTCGATCTCGGCCTTTGGCGTGAGTGCGGCGACCGAGTCGACCACCACGATATCCACCGAACCCGAGCGCACCAGCATATCCGCGATCTCCAATGCCTGTTCGCCGGTATCGGGCTGGGAGATCAGCAGGTCGCCAATATTCACCCCCAGCTTCTGGGCATAGCTGGTGTCGAGCGCATGTTCAGCATCGATGAATGCCGCGGTGCCACCGATCTTTTGCATCTCGGCGATCACCTGCAGGGTCAACGTGGTCTTGCCCGACGATTCCGGGCCATAGATCTCGATCACTCGACCACGTGGCAGACCGCCAATACCCAACGCAACGTCAAGCCCGAGCGAGCCGGTCGAGACGGCTTGGATATCGGTCTCGATCTCGCCGTCGCCGAGCCGCATGATCGACCCCTTACCGAACTGTTTTTCGATCTGGGCCAGGGCTGCAGAGAGTGCTTTTGCGCGGTTGTCGTCCATGTGTCGCTCCGTGAGGGTGAACCGATTATGGCATGCGGATGGGCAGCCTTCTTCCGGGAGATGACCGAGGCATCGAAGGATCGCGTGCTGGGCGCAAAACGACCGCTGCGGCAGGGTTCAGTCGGCTGCGTAAGGCAGTTCCAGGGGCTGCAGCAGGGGGCCATCGCCGGCGCCTAAATGCAGCGTCCGCCCCGCGGCAAGCTCCAGTTGCACCACCGCCAGCAGCTGCTGTCGCAAGACATCGCAACCACCAGCAGACCCGCTCTCGACTTGCGCTGCAGCACTCGCCGCGGACACGGTCTCCAATGCCGCCGCGAGAACGACCTCGCCGCACGCTTGCCCGTCAGCCAGACACACAGCGGTTCCTGGCGCCGCCAGATTCGCCTCCGCACAGCCAAAGCGCTGCATCCGGCGCTTCACCTTGCCAAGGTACTGGGTGCGCGCGACGATCTCTTGACCCGGATAACAGCCCTTTTTGAAGCTGATACCGCCGTGCTGCAGATCGAGGTTGAGCATCTGCGGCACAAATGACTCACTGGTGGCAGCCTCGACCCACGGCCGACCAGCAGCGACTTCGACGGCATCCCATTGCGCACCAGGATGCTGGGGCAAAAGGGCCGCCAACCGCTCTTGCCAAGCCGCCTGTGCCTCTGGACGAACCAGCAACCAGGCCGACTCGGCATCCAGACGCAACACGTCGATGTCTTGCCCTTCCCAAATGCCGCCAGCCTCGGGCAGAGGCTGGCCGCACAGTTTGGCCAGCGTATCCAGCGCGGCGGTGCCAGTGATACCAAAAACGCTGCGCGCATCGGACTGCCACTGCACCTTGCTGCGCATCACGAACATGCCCAAGCGGCGGAACACGGCATCGGCGACCGACGCACGCGTCACCAGCAGGAAGTGGTCGTCGCTCGCGGCCAACACAAAGCTCGCCAGGGCACGGCCTTTGGGGGTGCTGTAGCTGGATAACTGCCACTGCCCCTTGAGCAGCGACTTGACGTCGCTGGACAACTGGCCGTTGAGGAAGGCCCGCGCGTCATCACCGCGGGCCTCCCACACCCGAAACGTGTCGAGCGCGCAGAACGCGCCCGACTGCATCGACCCTATGCCAAAGCCCACGCTGCGGCGCCTAAGTGTTGCGAGTCTCGACCTGCTCCAGCGCCTCGTCGGCAGGTTTGGCGGCTGGTGCACGACGCGGGCGGGCGCGGCGCGGTTTCGGTGTCGTTTCGGACGCTGCCTCGACCACGGGTGCCGGTGCAGCGACGGTCTCGACTTGCTCAAGGTTGGGGTCAACCGGAATCTCCACCTTGGCCGTCGGGCGCGGACGTCGGCGCGACGTCGCCGAGCTGGTTGCGGCAACCGGGGGGGGACTTGCAACCGCGACGGCGGCCGGCACCGAAGCGGTGTCGACCCGCTCGATCGCTGGAGCAGTCCCTTCCGAGCTCGCTTCGGCTGCGGGCTTACGACCGCGGCGACGAGAAGCGCTTGCTGGTGCGGCGTTTACATCGCCGACATCGGTCGACTCGGCAGAACCGTCAAGCGCGGCCACTTCCGCGACCGCATCGCCGGTAGATTTGCGGCCGCGACGGCGCGATGCCGGTGCACTGGGCTCGACCGGCGTCTCATCGGCCCGGGATGCGGTCGAATCGGCCCATTCCGGGGTCGGCTCGGGCAATTCCGACAGCACACTGTCGATGTCGGTCGGCTCGGCCGCAGGTGCCGGCAGCGCGGAGGGTGCCCCGTTGCGGACTGCCGCATCACGATCAGCGCCACCACCACCGCCACGACGACGACGGCGCCGGCGCGAACGACCTTCACCGCTGCTGGCGCCCTCTTCCGCCGGGGTCGGGCGCTCCAGCTGCGGACGGTCACTCTGTTGCGCATCTCGTGCCTGTTGGGGACGCTCGCCGCGGCCGTCGCGGTTGTTACGGTCCTGGCGCTCGTTGCTGCGGTCATCACGCCGTTCATCGCGGCCGCGGCCTTCGCCGTTGCGGTTATCGCGGCGCTCACCACGGGCATCGCGACCGTCGCGGCGGCCATCACGGCCACCACGGTCGCGGCGACCATCACCGCGCTCGACGGCGCGCTCGCTTCTGACCGGACGCATTTCAGTTGTTGACACTGGTGCCGGCGCCGGGGTCGTTTGCGGCAGCAACCAGCCAAACAGCTTGCCAATGATGCTGCCGGAGGGAGCCGGCGGGGTCGACGGCTGAGCGGTCGCAATGGGGCCAACCACCGGCGCGGGTTGTGCCGGAGTGATGCCTTTCACTGCGGCTTCCTGCCGTTGTGGCTCACGCTCGCGGCGACCAGTGGTCTCGGTCGGCTCGGCCGGCGTCTCCACCATCTGGTAACTGGCGATGGTGTGGTCGACGTCCTTCAGGTCGTCATGCCGCAGACGCTTGACCTCGTAGTTCGGCGTTTCCAGATGGGCGTTGGGCACCACCACGACGTTCACCTTCAGGCGCGCTTCCATACCCCAGATGTCGTTGCGCTTCTCGTTGAGCAGGAAGGTGGCGACGTCGACTGGCACCTGCACATGTACCGCAGCGGTGTTCTCTTTCATCGACTCTTCTTGCAGGATGCGCAACACATGCAAAGCGGTCGACTCGGTGTCGCGCACAAAACCCGTGCCATGGCATCGCGGACACGGGATGTGGCTACCCTCGGACAGGGCCGGACGCAGGCGCTGACGCGACAGCTCGAGCATGCCAAAGCGCGAGATCTTGCCCATCTGCAGACGCGCACGGTCCAGATGCAACGCGTCCTTCAGGCGGTTCTCGACCTCACGCTGGTTCTTCGCTGACTCCATGTCGATGAAGTCGATGACGACCAGACCACCCAGGTCACGCAGGCGCAACTGGCGGGCGACTTCGTCGGCCGCCTCGAGGTTGGTGCGGAAGGCGGTCTCCTCGATGTCGGAACCGCGCGTGGCACGCGCCGAGTTGACGTCGATGGCCACCAGCGCCTCGGTGTGATCGATGACGATCGCCCCGCCCGAAGGCAGGTTGACCTGGCGCGAGTAAGCGGTTTCGATCTGATGCTCGATCTGGAAGCGCGAGAACAGCGGCACGTCATCCTTGTAGAGCTTCACCCGGTTGACATAGCCAGGCATGACGTGACTCATGAACTGCTCGGCTTGCTCGTGGATGGCCGGCGTGTCGATGAGGATCTCGCCGATGTCCGACGTGAAATAGTCGCGGATGGCGCGGATGACCAGGCTCGATTCCTGGTAGATCAGGAATGGCGCCGGCGAACCGTCGGCAGCACCCTCGATGGCACGCCACAGTTGCAGCAGATAGTTGAGGTCCCACTGCAGCTCTTCCAGCGTACGACCGATGCCGGCGGTGCGCGCGATGACGCTCATGCCGGCCGGGATCTCGAGCTGGGCGATCAGGTCGCGCAGCTCGTTGCGGTCTTCGCCCTCGATGCGACGACTCACGCCACCGCCGCGCGGGTTGTTGGGCATCAGCACCAGGTAACGCCCGGCAAGGCTGACGTAGGTGGTCAGCGCCGCGCCTTTGTTGCCCCGCTCGTCCTTGTCGACCTGGACGATGAGCTCGAGGCCCTCCTTGATCCAATCGGCCGGGCGGCCCTTGACCGGCTCAGCATCACTCGCCAGACCGGTCTTGGTGATCTCCTTGAACGGCAGGAAACCGTGGCGGTCGGTGCCGTAATCGACGAACGCCGCCTCGAGGCTGGGCTCGACCCGGGTGATCTTGGCCTTGTAGATGTTGGACTTCCGCTGTTCGCGGCCGGCCGTTTCGATGTCGAGGTCAACCAGCTTCTGACCATCGACGATGGCGACGCGCAGCTCTTCGGCCTGCGTCGCATTGAACAACATGCGCTTCATGTACATCTCCCGCGCGCTCGAGCGGGATGCGGCGTCAGATCAAGGGCGGACGGACGCAACCGCCCGCGACCCGGCCCGTGCATCTGCACGACGGTCTGGCGGTGGTGATCCGAGGTTCTGCCTAATGGTCAAAACGACACTCAATGCCAAGGGTGGCGCGGCGGCCGAAACAGCACCGGGCGGTAGGCCGGGGCGGCTATGAGCCGTTGTCATCCCGGCGTCGTCTGCAGGAGGTCGGGGACTGCGGGAGCCCTCGCCGACCGGCAACTGCAGCGCGACATGCGCCTGTGTTCCAGCTGCTGCGCCGCCCGAAAACCTTGTCGGTCTCGAGCACGCAATCTTGGGTAGACTCGTTGCTTGTCTGCAAGTGCAGCTGGTGAACGACATTAACCAGGGAAATCGTCCGCGCCGGACCCAACCGGCGGGAGCCCCGAGTATACGGACAGACGCAGCGGCGCGCAAAAGCGCTTCGGCGCGCGAGGCCGTGCGCTTCGAGACCGTCGACGAAGGTAGCGTCGGTCAGCGGCTCGACAACTTCCTGCTGCGTGTCCTCAAGGGCGTGCCGAAGAGCCACATCTATCGCATCGTGCGTAGCGGTGAAGTGCGTATCGACAGCGGCCGCGCGCGGCCAGAACACAAGCTTGCGATTGGTCAGATCGTTCGCATCCCGCCAGTGCGCACGGCAGAGCGCGGCGTGACTCGGCCGGTGACGCCGCGCGACTTCCCGGTGTTGTTCGAGGACGCGCAGCTGCTGATCGTCGACAAACCGGCCGGGGTCGCAGTACATGGCGGCAGCGGTATCAGCGCCGGGCTGATCGAACAGATGCGAGCCGCGCGTCCAGAGCTTCGCGACCTTGAACTGGTCCACCGACTCGACCGCGAGACCTCCGGTGTATTGCTGTTGGCAAAAAAACGTTCGGCGCTGCGCCGCCTGCATGACGCACTGCGCGATGGCGCCACCGACAAGCACTATCTGGCCCTGGTCGACGGCACCTGGCGTGACGACAAGCGCACAGTGAAGGCGCCTTTGCTGAAGTACTCCACCACCGAGGGCGAGCGCCGCGTCAGCGTGTCGCGCGAGGGCCAGCCCAGCGAGACGGTGTTCCGCCTGCTGCGCCGCTGGCCGCAAGCCTGCCTGCTCGACTGCGAGCTGCTCACCGGCCGCACCCACCAGATCCGTGTCCACTTGCAGCACACCGGTCACCCGATCGCAGGCGACGACAAATACGGCGACTACGCGTGGAACCATGCACTCGCGCGGATGGGTCTGAAACGCATGTTCCTGCACGCAGCGCGAATACGCTTCTCTCATCCAACCAGCGGCGAGCCGATGACGGTCGAGGCACCCCTGCCAGCGGCTCTGCAGGCCGTGCTCGACCGCCTCGACGCCGAGCCCGCCACTGCCTCGACGACCGCGATCGACGCAAACGCCACAAGATCGCCGATCAGCGGTATGGGCCAAGGGGAGACGCCATGACCGCTGCGCGTCTGCGCCTCGTCGTCTTCGATTGGGACGGGACGCTGGTCGATTCGGCCGGGCTCATCGCCCAATGCATCCTCGACGCCGCCGAACGAGCCGGCGCGACCCCGCCCCCACTCGAGACGGCACGGCACGTGATCGGGCTGGGCCTCGGTGACGCCCTGGCCCACTGCTTTCCGGGCGCCAGCGAAACCACGCTCCACAGTGTCGTCGAGCACTACAAGCACCTATTTGTCAGCCGCGACGCCGGCGGCCTGATCCAGCCTTTCGCTGGTGCGCGCGAGCTGCTGGCAGACCTTAGCGGGGCTGGCCATGCACTGGCAGTGGCGACTGGCAAAAGCCGCGCCGGTCTCGACCGGCAGTTCGTCACCACCGGGCTCGGGCCGCTGTTCCATGATTCGCGCTGCGCCGACGAGACGCACCCGAAACCCCACCCGGCGATGCTACTGGAACTGATGGACGCGTTTGGCGCCGAACCCTCGCAAGTGCTGATGATCGGTGACACCAGCCACGACCGGAGGATGGCCGAGGCAGCCGGCACTCCATTCGTCGGCGTGAGCTTCGGCGCGCATCCTCGAGATGCGCTCGAAGGCCCGCAAACACTTGCCATCTGCGACGATTACCCAGCACTCGCCCAGACCCTTCAAGGAGCCCTGCGATGACCGACCCGAACCCCGCCCCCAAATCCGCCGCCGAGCCGTCCGCGCACCTGCTGGCCGAAGTCGCTCGCGAGCTGATCGATGAGCAGCGGCGCGGCCGGCGCTGGCGTATCGCTTTCCGTGCCTTCACTGCGCTGTGGCTGATCGCCCTGCTTGTGGTGCTGGGCAGCATCGGCCGTGGCGGTGCCACCAGCACCGAACCCCACACCGCGCTGGTGCGCATCGAGGGGATCATCGCCGACGACGCCGATGTTGCCGCCGAAACCATCAATGCCGGCCTGCGCGACGCCTTCGAGGACCCGCAGACGCGCGGCGTCATCTTGCAGATCAACAGCCCTGGCGGCAGCCCGGTCCAGTCGTCGCGCATCCATACCGAGATCCGCCGCCTGCGCAGTCTGCACCCCGACATCCCGGTGCATGCAGTGGTCGCCGACCTGTGCGCCTCGGGTGGTTATTTCATCGCCGCCGCGGCCGACCAGATCCACGTCGATCGCTCGAGCATCGTCGGCTCGATCGGCGTCATCCTGAACGGTTTCGGCTTCACCGGGAGCATGGACCGTCTGGGTGTCGAACGCCGGTTGTTGACGGCTGGTGAGAACAAAGGCTTCCTCGATCCGTTCTCGCCGCTGAAGGCAGAAGAGGTCGAGCACGCACGCAGCCTGCTCGACAGCATCCATGCGCACTTCATCGATGCCGTGAAAACCGGTCGCGGCGAGCGTCTGCGCGGTGGCGACGAGCTCTTCTCTGGCCTGCTCTGGAGCGGCGATCAGGCCGTCGAACTCGGCCTCGCAGATGCGCTGGGCGATGTCGACAGCGTCGCCCGCGAGGTGATCGGTGCCGAATCGGTCGTCGACTTCACGCCGCGTCCAGACTTTGCCGAACGGCTGGTGCGGCGCTTCGGCGTCAGCGTCGGCGAAGCGCTGGCGCGGGTCTGGGGTGTGCCGGCCGGGTTGCTTGGCGGCGCTGCCAGCGCGGGTGGCGCGACCGCCTTGCCCATGCCCTTGCGCTAATAACGGCCGGCTTCGGCCCGGCAGAGGCCGGACGCTGGCCTTGCCCCGGCCCGATGCTGCGGCTCAGTCGTCGGGCAGGTCCTGGCCGGGAAACAGCTCGGCGGCAAAACCGAAGCGGCTCATGTCGCGAATGCGCATCGGGTAAAGGATCCCCCACAGATGGTCGCACTCGTGCTGCACCACGCGGGCATGAAAGCCGCTGACGGTACGGTCGATCGGCTCGCCATCCAGACCAAAACCGGTATAGCGAACCTGCGCGTGCCGTGGTACCACGCCACGCATGCCAGGGACTGACAGACAACCCTCCCAGCCCTCCTCCTCGCGCTCGTCCAGAGGAGTGATGACCGGGTTGCAAAGGATGGTGTAAGGCACCTGGTCGGCGTCGGGATAACGCGGGTTGGACCCGACACCAAAGATGACCACCTGGAGCGACACGCCGATCTGCGGAGCGGCGATCCCAGCGCCGTGCATCGCCGCCATGGTGTCCTGCAGGTCTTGAACGAGTTCGTGCAGCTCTGGCGTGCCAAAGGCGCTGACCGGGGCCGCCACCTGCAAAAGGCGCGGGTCGCCCATGCGCAAGACCTGCCGTACGGCCATGTCAGTCGTTCTCCGGCATGTCAGGTCGTCTCCGCCAGGTCACTCGCGGCACTGCCGCTCGTGGCGATGTGGTGCTCGATCAACCGCAGCACACCCCGCAAGCCGTTCTCGAAACTGCGTTGTGCCGACTGCCACGCCACTTCGCTGGTGCTGGCGCCGGTACCGGCAGCGTCGTTGGCGACGACCGCCAGCATGGCGTAGCGCAGCCCGGCCTCGCGGGCCAGCGCGGCTTCGGGCATGCCGGTCATGCCCACCAAATGTGCGCCATCGCGCTGCAGGCGGGCGATCTCAGCCGCCGACTCCAGCCGCGGCCCCTGCGTGGCAGCGTACGTCGCACCATCACGAGCCGGGCATCCGGCAGCCCTGGCGCACGCGAGCAAAGCGGCCCGCAAGGCACGATCGAACGGCCAGGTGAAGTCGATATGCGAGAGCGTATCGTCGCGGCCATCGAAGAAGGTGTGCTCGCGACCCCACGTGTAGTCGATGATCTGGTCGGGAAGGACGATATCACCAGCCGCCAGTCCAGCACCGATGGCACCCACCGACGCCACTGCGATCACCTGCCGCACACCCACGTCGTGAAGGGCCTGGATATTGGCACGGTAGTTGATGCGATGCGGCGGGATGCGATGTGGGTCGCCGTGTCGCGGCAGGAACACCACCTCGTGCCCGGCGAGACGCCCTAACGTGAGCGGCGCCGAAGGCACGCCGTAGCGCGTCGAGGCCTCGATACGGTCGGTGACATGCAGCGCATCCCAGCGACTCAGACCGCTGCCGCCAATGATGCCGATGCGTTCGATGCCTGTCATGGCAGCTCTCCCTCGCGCACGGCGTGGATCGACGGCAGATTGCGCCACCAACCCCAGGCGTCCATGCCCATGCCGAAGACGAAGCGGTCGGGGAGCGCTAGGCCGACATAGTCGGCCCGCAGAGGCTTGGGGCGCGCCGGATTCTTTTCGGCGAGGACCGCCACGCGACATTCGCGGGCACCGGCGGCCATCACCGCGGCGCGCACCCCGGCCAGGGTCAGTCCCTCGTCGAGCACGTCATCGAGCAGCAGCACCTGTTCGCCAGCCACTGCCGGTAGCGGCATGTGCCACTGCAGCTCGGCGCCGCGCTCGGCACCGCCATAGCGGCCGACCTGCAGCGCCGCCACGCGCAAGGGCATGTCGAGCAGAGGCAGCAACTGCCCGGCGAACGGCAGGGCGCCATTAAGCAAGGGCAGGACACGCAGGGAACCGCCGGTCCAGTCGCGGTTGATCGCTGCCGCCACTGCGGCGATGGCCTGCTGCACGCTGGCGGTATCGACCAGGCAGTCGGAGCAGGCCAGTACCCGCTGCGGGTCGGGAATGCTGGCAACGCTCATGGCGCATCTCCCGGCTGTGGATCGCCACGGAGCAGACGCTGCAGGCCGGCCTCGTCGAGCAGCGGGATGCCCAGCTCACGCGCCTTGTCGAGCTTCGAGCCGGCATCGCTGCCGACCACCAACCAGTGTGTCTTCTTCGACACACTGCCCGCCACCTTACCGCCCTGGGCCTCGATCAGTGCCTGTGCCTGTTCACGACTGAGCGTCGGCAATGTGCCGGTGAGCACGAAACTCTGGCCGGCCAGCGGCTGTTCGTGCGCCTCGCCGGCGCCTTCCGGCCAGACGATGCCGCAGGCGCGCAGCTGTTCGACGACCTCCCGCTGGTGTGGCTGGGCAAAGAAGGTGCGCACACTGTGCGCCACCACCGGACCGACATCGGCCACCTGCTGCAGCGCCTCGAGGCTGGCGTCCATGAGGGCGTCGAGGCTGCCGAAGTGCCGCGCCAGGTCTTTTGCGGTGGCCTCACCGACGTGCCGGATGCCCAGCCCGAACAGGAAACGCGCCAACGTGGTCTGCTTGGAGTCCTCGATCGACTGCAGCAGATTGGCTGCGGATTTTTCCGCCATGCGCTCTAGCGCTGCCAGCTTCAACACCCCCAGCCGGTAGAGGTCGGGCAGTGTGCGCACCAGGCCGGAATCGACCAATTGATCGACGATCTTGTCGCCCAGCCCTTCGATATCCATGGCGCGGCGCTGCGCAAAGTGCAGCAGCGCTTGCTTGCGTTGCGCGGCGCAGACCAGTCCGCCGCTGCAACGGCTGTCGACCTCGCCCGGTTCTTGTACCGCCACCGACCCACACACCGGGCACTGCTGCGGCAGCGTGAACGCTGCGACCCCCGCCGGGCGCTTCTCCAGTAACACGCCGACCACCTCGGGGATGACATCACCGGCACGCCGCACGATCACGGTGTCGCCAACGCGAACATCCTTGCGCGCGATCTCGCTGGCGTTATGCAAGGTGGCGTTGGTCACCGTCACGCCGCCAACAAACACGGGCGTCAGTCGCGCCACCGGAGTCAGCTTGCCGGTGCGGCCCACCTGTACGTCGATCGCCTCGACGGTGGTCAGCATCTCCTGCGCCGGGTACTTGTGCGCCACCGCCCAGCGCGGCTCGCGGGTGACGAAGCCGAGCCGCTCCTGCAAGGCGCGGTCGTTGACCTTGTAGACCACGCCGTCGATGTCGAACGGCAGCCTGTCGCGGCGCGCGGCGATGTCGGCATGGAAACAGATGAGCGCATCGACAGCCCCCACGGCCCGCTCCTGGCACACCGGCAAGCCCAGCGCGAGCAGCGCGTCGAGCAGGCCGGAGTGCGTCTCGGGCACCGGCCAGCCCAGCGTCTCGCCGATGCCGTAGGCGAAGAACGACAGCGGGCGCTGCGCGGCGATGGCCGGGTCGAGCTGGCGGATGCTGCCGGCAGCGGCGTTGCGCGGGTTGACGAAGGTCTTGTCGCCCCGCTCGCGGGCAGCGGCGTTGAGCGCCTCGAAGTCGTCGCGACGCAGATAGACCTCACCACGCACCTCGAGCACAGCCGGCGGCGTGTCCGTGGCGAGCCGCAGCGGGATGGCGCGGATCGTGCGCACGTTCTGCGTCACGTCCTCGCCCGTCTCGCCGTCGCCGCGGGTGGCGGCCTGCACCAGCACGCCGTGCTCGTAGCGCAGGTTGACGGCCAGCCCATCGAACTTGAGCTCGGCGGCGTAGATCACCGGCGCTTCGGACTCAGCCAAGCCCAGCTCGCGCCGAACGCGCGCATCGAAGGCCCGGGCGCCCTCGGCGGTGGTGTCGGTCTCGGTGCGGATGGAAAGCATCGGCGTGGCATGACGCACCGGCGCAAAGCCCTCGAGGGGTCGGCCGCCGACGCGCTGGGTGGGGGAATCAGAGGTCACCAGCTCGGGATGGCTCGCCTCCAACGCCTGCAACTCACGGAACAAGCGGTCGTACTCCGCGTCCGGGATGGTCGGCGCGTCGAGCACGTAGTAGGCGTGGTCGTGGGCCGCGATCTGGCGACGCAGGTCGCTGCAACGCGCGGCCAGATCCTCTGGCCCCTGGGCCGCCAACGGTGTCGCCGCAGGCGAATCCTTGACCGCGTGCGACGGCATGTCGGCCGCGAACAGATCGCCGGTGACGGACATCTGGCTCAGGCGAAGACGCGTTTAGCCAGTGTCGACCCGGGCATCAGGCGCTCTGCCTCCAGGCTCTGCTCCAGCGCACCGATGCGGTTACTGATCACGCGCACACCCGCGTCGGTCAACAGCTGACGCTGGTCATCGACCAAGCGACCGCCGATACCGGTAGCGATCTGCCGAGCGATGGCCAACATCTGTCCGAACACCCTCCCCGGGCGCTGTGTACGCGGGATATCCAGCACCAGGGTCACGCCGCTGGTCGCCGCGGTGCGGATGCGGTCGGCCACGAAAGGTTTACCCTCGATGTCGCTGAGTGTCATCAGCACAGCGCCGTTGTCATCCTCGAGCGTGTAGTGGCCATCGACCTGCAGGCGGAAACCCGACGATTCGGCAAGCGCCCGCAATTTGGTGGCGGGCACCGGCACGTCCGGGGCGATCACATTGACGCCGATCAGGACGTCGGCCTGGGCGCAAAACGTGTCGAACTGCCGTGCCGTACTGTAGGCGACGTCGATCGAAACGGCGTTGGGTGCCGTGGCAAGATCGTCGGCGATCTCGTCGACCCAGCTGCGGAAGCGCTCCAGCGCGCTGCGCTCGATCAATCCACGGCGGTCGACCAGCTGCTGGCAAAACGCCAGTTCCTCGTAACGAGCGTCGCTCTGCAAGACTGGCTGCCAATCCTGCTCTCCCACCGGACAGCCCAGGACCTGCAGGGTCTTAGCGGTATCTGGAGCGCGGGCCAACCAGTCGCGCACCTGCTCGGCGGCAACTGGCTCCAGTGGCAACAGGCGCACGATGTGGTCGGCGCGACGATCGCAGTCGGGCGGGTCGGCACGCAGGTCGAGGCGGTCGGTGTCTGGCGCGGGGGCGGGAACACGTGGCCGCAGCGGTGGCGTCTCGGGCTCATCATCTTCCACCGTATCGTGCGGTGCGGCCTGATCGCGGGTGGTGACCACAAGCGACGGGCTGAGCTCGCTCGCAGCAGCTGACACAGGTTCGGTTACAGCGCCAGGCGCCTCGGCGGCATGGCCGCCAACCGCATCGTCAGCCTGATGGTCGGTGACGCCTGCTGGCGAGTCGCCTTGACCGACCGTCCACTGCGGCTCGGCGGCGGCCGGAAGATCGTCGGCCGGACCCACCAGAGGTTCGCTGCCGGCTCGATTGATCGCTGGGATGTCCAGCGGATCGACCGAGGCGCGGCGAGCGCTGTGCTCGGCGACGGCGCGTTCGATCTCGCGCCGGCGGCGCGCGTGAGTCCATACGTTGTAGGCGTATACGGCCGCAACGGCGACGACGCCGGCCACCACCAGACCTGTCTGCAGTTCGCTCATCGGCGAAGACTCTCCGCTCGGCTAGACGCCGGCCAGACGGCCGGTCTTCTGATTATATGCGTCGCGACCACCCCGCGACGGCCGACGACGGTCGTGTGTCGGCCCGGATCCGGTCGGCCTCAGGCCGCCGCCAAGCGCACCGCCTCGGCGACATCCACCGCCACCACCCGCGACACGCCCGGCTCGGGCATGGTCACGCCGACCAGCTGCTGCGCCATCTCCATACTGACCTTGTTGTGGGTGATGAACAAAAACTGCGTGTGCGCCGACATCCGCCGCACCAACTGGCAGAAGCGCTCGGTGTTGCTGTCGTCGAGCGGCGCGTCGACCTCGTCCAGCAGGCAGAACGGCGCCGGGTTCAAGCGAAACAAGGCGAACACCAGGGCGAGCGCGGTCAGCGCCTTCTCGCCACCCGAAAGCAGCGCGATCGAGCTGTTGCGCTTGCCCGGCGGATGGGCGGTGAGCTGCAGGCCGGCGTCGAGGATCTCTTCACCGGTGAGCTCGAGGCGCGCCTCGCCACCACCGAACATCGCCGGGAACAGCTCTGAGAGACCCCGGTTGACCTCGTCGAAGGTGTGCTGCAAGCGCTGCCGACTGTCGCGATCGATACGCCGGATGGCGTCCTCGAGGGTGTCGATGGCGGACTGCAGGTCGGTCGACTGCGCGTCGAGGAAACCACGACGTTCGGTGGCCTCGGCCAGCTCGCCGATCGCCGCCAGATTGACGTCGCCCAATGCCTCGATGTCGCGCTGCAGCCGGGCGGCGCGGCGCTTCAGGGGCTCCTCGTCGAGCTCCTCGGGGACCTCGACCGCGTGCGTGGCCACGCCCATCTCGGCGAGCAGGCTCAGCTGCTGGCCACGCGCCTGGCTGGCCGCATCGATACGGGCGCGCAGCTCGGCGACGCGCTCGCGCAACGGACTCACGGCCAGTTCGGCGGCCATGCGCTGCTGCTCGGCCTCGCGCAGGGCGCTGTCGGCGGCGCTGGCGCGCTCGCGCGCGGTGACCAGCGCGGCCTCGGCCTGCTGCCGGCTGGCGACCGCATCAGCCAAGGTCGCGGCCAACTGCGCGTCGTCGAGCGTGGCAAGCTCGACCTGCAAAGCAGCAAGTTCGCCAGCCAGGCGTTCGGCAGTCTGCGCTGCCTGTGTGCGCGCGGTGTCGAGATCAGCGATACGCGCCTGCAACGACTGCACACGGAACCCCGCCTCCTGCTCGGCGCGCTCGGCCTGGCGGTGCTGCAGGCGGGCACCCTGCGCGGCCGCCCGGGCATCCTGCTGAGCCGCCAGGGCATCGTCGGCGCTGGCCTGGACAGCGGCCAGCTCGCCTGCCATGGCGGCCGCCTCGGCTTGGGCGGCAGCAAGCTCATCGGCCAGCGCGGCGAGTTCAGTATCGGTCCGCTGCTGCTCGGCGACGATCGCCGAGCGCCGCGCCTGCGCCTGCGCTGCGGCCTCGCGCTGGCGTGCTGCCTCGACCTCCCCACGGCGCAGCTCGGCCTGGTTGCGCTGCAGTTCGCCCTGCAGCGCCTGCCACTGCTGGCGTTCGGCATGCTGGGTGGCCTGCAGGCTGGCCAGTGCGTCCTGCAGCGGCTCGCGTTCTGCAGCCAGCGCCGCAGCCCGGTCGCGCGCCGCCAGCCATTCGTTGGCGCGGGCCAGTTCGCCACCGGCACCAGCCACTTGCAGCCAGTGGCGGCCGACCAACACGCCCTCCGGGCAGACCAGCAGCTCGCCCGGCCGCAACGCGGCGCGTGCTTGCAGAGCAGCGGCAAGCGATGGGGTGCAGCCGACCCCGCGCAGCGCCTCGTGCAGCGCGGCGCCTATCTCATCCGGAACGTCAACGAGCCGGGTAGCCAAGGGCGTCTCACCAGCGGGACTGGTCGTATCAACCGCATCGACCTCTGCCGGAGCCAAGCGTCCCGCGCTGTCACCCACCGACGCAAGCTCGACCAAGGCCAACGTCGGCGGTAGGTCGGTGACCACCGCCCAGGCATCCAGCGACGCCACCCGGCGCGCCTGCAAGCGGTGACCCAGCACCGCCTCCAGTGCGGCCTCCCAGCCCGGCTCGACGCGCAGGCCGTCGAGCAAGGACGGAGCACTGTCCAGCCCCTGCGCCGCCAGCCACGGCGCCAACGCAGCGCCCTGCTGCCGCCGCACCTGTTCCAGTGAGGCAGCGGTGGCTTCGGCCGCGGCCTGTTCGCGGGCCAAGGCTGCCAGACGGTCGCGCAGGGCGAGCAGCTCGGCGTCGCGCGCGTCGGTCGCGGCGCGCAGCCGCTCGGACACACGCTGTTGCTCATCTACGCTCTGGCGCAGCGCAGCCAGAGCGGCCTCGCCATCGTCGGCCGGCACCTCGCCCAACGTCGCCAGTTCGGCCTGCAGACGCTGCTGCGCGGTCTGTAGCGTCTGCTGACGCTGGCTGACGATGCGCACCTCGGATTCGGCGGTCTGGAGCGCAGCACGTGCTGCTTGCCGTTCGCCGGCGGCCGCATCGGCGACGGCCTGCGTGTCGCGTTCGGTGGCCTCGGCCTGCGCCAGCGCGGCATCGGCTTGCTGCCGGGCGCTGACTGCCGCCACCGACACCCGCGTCGCCTGCGCCAGTTCGGCTTCCACCGCGCCCCTAGCGGCCAGCAGCTGCCGCGCGCGCTCGGCCTCGTCGGACTGCCGCTGCAGGGTCTGCTCGATCCGGCCGCCCAGTGTCCCGCGCGACTGTTGCAGGTGGCGGATGTCCTGCTCGATGCGCGTCACCTCCCCGCCGGCGGCGTACACCGCCGCCTGCGCCGTCTGTAGCGCATCGGCCGCGTCGGCGTGCGACTGCCGCAAGGTCTCGATCTGCGCCTCGGCGGACCGCACCGCTGCCAACTGTGCCTCGATGGCGGTCTCGACGCCGGCCAACTCTTGCTCGGCAGCGCGAGCCTGCTCGGCGGCCAGAAAGGCCCGCAGCGCCAGCAACTGCGCCTGCACCTGACGCAGCTCACCGCAAAGGTCCCGATACCGGCGGGCAGCCTCGGCCTGCGCCCCCAGCCGCTCGATCTGCTCGGTCAGGCCGCGCAGGACGTCGTGGACGCGGTCAAGGTTGATGCGCGCGTCCTGCAGGCGGCCCTCGGTCTCTTTGCGGCGCTCGCGGTAGCGCGACACACCGGCGGCTTCCTCGAGGAAGGTGCGGAGCTCGTCCGGGCGGGCCTCGACGATGCGACTGACCATGCCCTGCTCGATGATGCCGTAGGCGCGTGCGCCGACACCGGTGCCGAGGAACAGGTCGGCGATGTCGCGCTTGCGCACGGCGATATTGTTGATGAAGAAGTGTGAATCGCCGTTGCGCTCGAGCACGCGCCGCACCGCGATCTCGGCGAAGGGTTGCCATTGGCCCGGCGCCCTGCCCTCGCGGTTGTCGAACAACAGCTCCACCGCTGCGCGGGCCGTCGGCTTGCGGCCGCCGGAGCCATTGAAGATGACGTCTTGCAGCGATTCGCCACGCAGCCGGCTGGCCGCCGATTCGCCCAACACCCAGCGCACCGCGTCGATGATGTTCGACTTGCCGCAGCCGTTGGGGCCAACGACGCCGACCAGCTGCCCGGCGACCGGGATGTTCATCGGGTCGACAAAGCTTTTGAAGCCGGCAAGCTTGATCTGGGTCAGGCGCATGGCTGCTGGGTCTGCTCGCGGCAGTGGCCGTGTGTCGCGGCATTCTAGCGCCGGTGGCAGCCTATAATCCGGCCCTGTCCGTTCCTTACATCGCTCCCATGGCGCTCCAACCCAGCAAGCAGCTCGAGACCTTCCCCAACCCGAAGCCAGACCGCGATTTCCTCATCCACATGGAGATCCCGGAGTTCACCTGCCTGTGCCCGAAGACCGGCCAGCCTGACTTTGCCCACCTGACGCTGGATTACATCGCCCACGAGCGCTGCGTCGAGCTGAAGAGCCTGAAGCTCTACATGTGGAGCTACCGCGATGAAGGCGCCTTCCACGAGGCGGTGACCAACCGCATCCTTGACGACCTGGTGGCCGCCACCGAGCCGCGCTTTATGCGGCTGACGGCGCGTTGGTACGTGCGCGGCGGGGTCTTCACCAATGTGGTCGCCGAGCACCGGCAGCCAGGCTGGCAGCCGCCGCTACGCGTCGACTTGCCCGAATTCGCCCCGCAATCGAACACCCGCGGCTAGCACGGGAGTATCCACGGCGCGGCTGTCGCGACCCGCGCATGACCATGGAGTGCATCGACCCTTGCAAGACATGAACCCGTTCGCCGCACCCGGTATCTTCAAGGCCTACGACATCCGCGGCGTGGTCGACACCGACCTCACGCCCGACGCGGTGCGCCTGATCGGCCGGGCGATCGGCGCCGAGCTGCGCGCCCGCGGCCAGTCCACCGTGGCGGTCGGCCGGGATGGCCGCCTGTCGGGCCCGGCGCTGGTCGCTACGCTGTGCGAAGGCCTGCGCAGCAGCGGTGTGAGCGTCACCGACATCGGTGTCTGCGCCACACCGATGCTGTATTTCGCGGTGTTCGAGCTAGGCCTGGGCGGCGGTGTGATGGTCACCGGCAGCCACAACCCGCCGCAGTACAACGGCCTGAAGATGGTGCTGGCCGGCGAGACCCTGTCCGGGGCAGCCATCCAGGACCTGCGCCGGCGCATCGAACAGGGCGACTTTGGTTCGGCCCCGCCAGCACCCGGCGGGCTGTCGAGCACCAATATCGGCGAGCGCTACCTGCAGCGCATCTGCGGCGACGTGAAGCTGGCGCGGCCGTTGCATATCGCTGTCGATTGCGGCAACGGCTCACCCGGCGCCATCGCGCCCGAACTGTTTCGGCGCCTGGGCTGCACGGTGACCGAGCTGTTCTGCGACGTCGACGGGCATTTCCCCAATCACCACCCCGACCCGTCTGACCCGCGCAACCTGCGCGACCTGCAAGCCGAGCTGGCGCGCGGCGGCTACGACGTCGGGCTGGCCTTCGACGGCGACGGCGACCGGCTGGGCGTGGTCACTCGCCACGGTCAGGTCATCTACCCCGACCGGCAGTTGATGCTGTTCGCCGCCGATGTGCTGAGCCGTAACCCCGGCGCGCAAATCATCTACGACGTGAAATGTACCCGGCAACTTGCTGTTTGGATTGCACAACACGGGGGCGACCCAGTGCTTTGGAAGACCGGACATTCGCTGATCAAGGCCAAGCTGCGCGAGACCGGCGCTCCGCTGGCCGGCGAGATGTCCGGCCACACCTTCTTCAAAGAACGCTGGTACGGCTTCGACGACGGTTTGTACGCCGGAGCCCGGTTGCTGGAGATTCTGGCGCGGGCTGCGGATATCGATTCGGTGTTCGCCAGCCTGCCCGACACGGTGAACACACCCGAACTGCAGCTGCCGGCGCCGGGCGGCGATCCCCACGCGCTGGTGGAACGGCTGCAACAGACAGCGCGCTTCCCCGGCGCGCAGCAGGTGGTGACGCTGGACGGCCTGCGGGTGGAATACGCCGACGGGTTCGGCTTGGTGCGGGCATCGAACACGACGCCAGTGCTGGTACTGCGCTTCGAGGGCGACACCATCGAGGCACTACAGCGTATCCAGGCCGAATTCCGCGCCGTGTTAGCAGGCGTGGGGGTGCAGCTGCCGGGCTAGGCTGGCCTCAGCCAGTTTTCCAAGCGCAAGGCATTCACGCGCGAGAACTCTCGCGTGTTGTCGGTGACCAGCGTGGCACCGAGCGATCGCGCGTGCGCTGCGATCCAGATGTCGTTAGCCCCGATCGGCTGGCCGGTCGCTTCCAGATCGGCACGGATCTCGCCATAGCTTTGCGCGACTAGTGCATTGATTGGCTCGATGGCGAGTTGCGCCAGCACGCTGGCGAGACGTTTGCGATTGGCGGCAGGCTGGGCGCTCTTACGCACGCCGAGCTCGAGTTCGCCGAGCACCACCGGCGACACAACAAGGTCGCTTGCCGTCACTTGCTCCAAACGCATTCGGACCGCGTCGACCCCCTTCATCGCAGCAATGAATACGTTGGTATCGAGCAGGTAACGCATCAGGGGATGGCGACCGGCTGGGGTGGCGTGTCGGGCGGTGCAACGAGGTCGATGCTCGCTGATTCGGACCACAGCGGTGCAAAAACCTCGGCGGCACTGGTCCGAGGCTGCGGCACCAGTCGCGCGACCACCCGACCATGGCGCGTGATCGCGATCTCGCCGCCCGCCTCGACCTCAGCCAGCAACGCCGAGAAACAGGCTTTTGCTTCGAACACCTGAACGCTGCGCATGCGCACCTCCTTTAAGGGCCGTCATAATGAGCCGCTATTCTGACCATATGGTCAGAATATGCCAGAAGCGGCGAGGAAGCGCATCGGTCGGATGGCCATTGCGGCCACTGCCGAGCTAGTCGTCGCGTGGGTCGCCCCGGTACGCGAGGTTCTCGAACCGCGTGTGCTCGCCCAGGAACGCCAGCCGCACGGTGCCGATCGGGCCGTTGCGCTGCTTGCCGATGATGATCTCGGCCAGACCCTTGTCGGAGGTCTCGGGGTTATAGACCTCTTCGCGATAGATGAACAGGATGACGTCGGCGTCCTGTTCGATCGCACCCGATTCGCGCAGGTCCGACATCACCGGACGTTTGTTCGGGCGCTGCTCCAGCCCACGGTTGAGCTGCGACAGGGCCACAACCGGAACCTGAAGTTCCTTCGCCAATGCCTTGAGTGAACGGGAGATCTCCGAGATCTCTGTGGCACGGTTCTCGCCCTGCCCGCTGACTGTCATCAGTTGCAAATAGTCGACCACGATCAGGCCCAGCTGACCGCACTGTCGAGCCAAACGACGACTGCGAGCGCGTAACTCGATGGGATTCAAGGCCGCGCTCTCGTCGATGAACAGCGGCGCGCCGTTCATCTTCTCGAGCGCCAGCGACAGTCGATCCCACTCCTCGTCGCCCAATCGGCCGTTGCGCACACGGTGCTGGTCCAGCCGCCCGACCGACCCGACCATCCGCATCACCAGCTGGGTCGCGCCCATTTCCATACTGAATACCGCCACCGGCTTTTTCAGCTGCAACGCGACGTGCTCGGCGATGTTCAGGCTGAATGCGGTTTTACCCATGCTGGGTCTGCCAGCGACGATCACCAGATCGCCCGGCTGCAGGCCCGACGTGCGCTCGTCGAGGTCGGCGAAGCCGGTGGCCACGCCGGTCACCTCATCGTGGTTCTCGCGGGCGTAAAGGTGCTCCATGCGTTCGAGCACCTGCTGCAGCAGCGGGTCGATACCGACAAACCCCTGCTGCCCGCGCGACTGCATCTCGGCGATATCGAAGACGAGCTTCTCGGCCTCGTCGAGCAGCTCGGCGGCGCTGCGACCGGCGGGGTTGAAGGCGGCATCCGAGATGCGGTTGGCGACGCCGGCCAGCTGCCGCATCACCGAGCGCTCGCGCACCAGCTGGGCGTAGGCGCGGATATTCGCGCTGCCCGGCACGTTGGCGACCAAGCTGCCCAGGTAAGCACTGCCGCCGGCGGCGTCGAGCTGGTTCGACCGCTGTAGCGACTCGATGACGGTGATCGCGTCGGCGGGCTTGTTGGCCTCGACCAGGTTGGAGATGTGCTCGAACACCAGGCGATGGTCGGCGCGGTAGAAATCGCCCGCCGAGATGACATCCGCGACACGCTCCCACGCACTGTTGTCCAGCAGCAGGCCGCCCAGCACCGACTGCTCGGCCTCGAGCGAGTGCGGCGGGACTTTTAAGCTGGACAGATCGTCAGACATGGGCGCTCCGGGAGAAGCGCAATCATACGCGGGTGGCGAGAGTACGCGTCCCACAGCACGCAGCCGCGCGACACTTGATGTGAGGTCAGTTGCTACGAACCAACTCGAACTCAGCCGGCCAATGGGTCGAAGCTGTACTCTGGCCGATACTCCTGCACCAGGCGTCGTCCGGCGTAATCGATGCCGCTAAAGCGCGCGTATTCCGCCAGTGAGCGCTGTGCGCCCAGTCCATAGACACCGAGGTCGCGCCGCTGGTAGAGCAGGTCGGCCAGGCGCCGGTCCGCCGCCTGTCGCAGTTCGGCGTATTTGAAGTCGCGCTGCTGGTCCCACTTTGGGTGCCAGTGGTGGTTGCGGTGCTCGGTATTGGGCACCTTGTAGAGGTGAAAGAGCGGGATGTGCGGCGGATGGAAGATGTCCCAGCCGCGGGTCCACGCCCGCACTGCGATGCTCTGCTCCTCGCCGTGGAAATACAGGTAGGGGTCGTACGGTACCTGGTGGACCAGTTCGCCGGCGGCGAACAAGAACCCCCCGGCGACGTGGCAGCCCGGCACAGGGTCGCGGGTGAACACATGCTCGGCACGAAAACGCAGGGTCGCGGTGTCGTTGGCGAGCGCGGTGTCGGGGTGCGGGCGCAACACCAGGGTGGTCTTGTCGCTGACCTCGATCTTGACCACGGGCTGGTCGTTCTCGAACTCGAAGCCGTAGGGGTAGGTGCTGACGATTGGCTGCCGGCTGCACGCCAACAGGGCGCTGTGGAGCTCGCGCAGCTGGGTGTCCCAGCCGGGCTCAAAGAACGTGTGAGAATCGACCTGCAACAGATAGGTCTCGTCGCGGTAGAGCGAAAACGCCACCGACCGCGCCCAACAGACCCCGCGCGTCTCGACCGGGTGGATATGCACATAGCGCACCGCCGCCGGACCGATCAGCGGCGCCAGTGCCTCGCGACGGCTGTGCGGATGCTGGTCGACCACGCCGAACACGAGCCGCTCCGGCGCCGAGGCCTTGGCCACGGCATCGCCCAGCGTAAAGGTGAGGAAGGGGTCGCAGAAGGCGGCGACCGAGACGAAGATGTCCATGGACCGAGTGGTTCGGGATCCGGGCAGCGTCTAGCGCTCGGTCAGCGCCTGCCCCACCGCCCCGGCGTAGAACACCAGCAGCCGCGCAGGCTCTGGGCCGACCGCGCGGCCGTTGTGCCAGGTGTCGACCACCTCGGCCAGCGCCTCGCCGGCGCGCAGGCGCTTGACTTCGCCGCTGCGCAGGGTGATCTCCAGCTCGCCCGAGAGCAGCATGCCGAACGAGGGCACCGGGTGGCGGTGCCAGCCGGTCTCGCCACCGGGGGCGATGGTGACCACCAGCCCGGTGATCTCGGCCTGGCCCTCGGGGTAGCGCAGCGGCGCGCCATCCCAGCTGGTGGTGGTGCGCAGCAGCGGCTCGACGGTGATGGCGCCATGGTCTTCCAGTGCGAAAGCCGACGATGCTGCGCATACGCCCGCCATAGACGCGGCGGCGACGAAGAGCGGCTGAGCTCGTTTAAAGAACTGGTCACGGCCAAATAGAAGGCGCGACTCCTTGCGCCAGAAGTCCAATGATGCATGGCCAAATCGGGGCATGGCTGACTCCTTCCTGTCGGATTTACCGAGCATCCAATCATCGCACCTGCAACGTCTATCGGCAGGCCCCGATCAGGGGTTAGGAAAACAAAACACCCGGCTGCTCGGCCGGGTGCTTCATAATGCGCTTCGTGGTGCCCAGGAGAGGACTCGAACCTCCACAGTGTTGCCACCGCTAGGACCTGAACCTAGTGCGTCTACCAATTCCGCCACCTGGGCGCTCAGGAGCGGCGCAATGTACCCAAAACCCTATCGGAAAGCAATCGACACCCTTTGAAGACGAAGAAACCGGCCACTGGCCGCGCGGCTCGCAGCCGCGACCCGCATCTCGCCCGCGAACGCGAGCGCTACGAACACCCCCTGCCCAGCCGCGAATACATCCTGCAGACCTTGCGCGACCAGGGCGTCCCGCTGGGCGAGGTCCAGTTGGCGCGCCTGCTGGGCGTCACCCCCGCCGAGTTCGACGTCTTCAGCCGCCGCTTGGGCGCTATGGAGCGCGACGGCCAGATCCTGCGCAACCGCCGCGGCGCCATCGCGCTGATGGAGAAGCTCGACCTCGTCCCTGGGCGCGTCGAGGGCCACCCCGATGGCTTCGGCTTCTGCATCCCGGACGCCGGCGGTCCCGACATCTTCCTGTCGCCACGGCAGATGCACGAAGTCCTGCACGGCGACCGCGTGGTCGTGCGCATCAAGGGCCGCGACAGCCGCGGCCGCCCCGAAGGCAGCATCGTCGAGGTGCTCGAGCACAGCATCAGCCGCGTGGTCGGCCGCATCTATCACGAGAACGGGGTGTGGTTCTTGATCGCCGAGAACCGCCGCATCAACCAGGACATCCTGGTGCCGCCGGGGCAGCAGGGCAGCGCGCAGAGTGGCCAGGTGGTCACGGTGGAGCTACTGACCTACCCGTCCGCCGGCGCCGAGGCCACCGCCCGCGTCGTCGAGGTGTTGGGCAACTACGGCGACGCCGGCATGGAGATCGAGATCGCGCTGCGCAAGCACGACCTCCCCCACCAGTTCCCGCCCGCTGCCGAACAACAAGCCGCCGACCTGCCCGATGTCGTGCGCAAGCAGGACCTGAAGGGCCGCGAGGACATCCGCCACCTGCCGCTGGTCACCATCGATGGCGAAACGGCCAAGGACTTCGACGACGCCGTCTGGTGCGAACCAGCCGGCAAAGGCTGGCGCCTGCTGGTCGCGATCGCCGATGTCAGCCATTACGTGCAACCGAACGACGCGCTGGACCGCGAGGCGGTCGGCCGCGGTAACTCGGTGTATTTCCCGCGGCGGGTCATCCCCATGCTGCCGGAAAAGCTGTCGAACGGTCTGTGCTCGCTCAACCCGCAGGTCGACCGGCTGTGCATGGTCTGCGACATGGAGGTCGACGCGCAGGGCACGATCGGCCAATACCGCTTCTACCCCGCTGTGATGCACAGCCAGGCGCGACTGACCTACACCCGCGTCTGGGATGCCCTGTCCGGCGGCTCTCTGGATGACGACACGCGCCGCCTGTTGCCGCAGCTGCAGAACCTCGAGGCGGTGTTCCGCGCTCTGCTAAAGGCACGCGCCCAGCGCGGTGCGATCGACTTCGAGACCACCGAGACGCAGATCCTGTTCACCCCCGAAGGCCGCATTGAACGGGTCGTGCCGGTGGTGCGCAACGACGCCCACCGCCTGATCGAGGAATGCATGCTGGCAGCCAACGTCTGCGCCGCCGACATCTTGCAGCGCCACGAACACCCGGTGCTGTTCCGCGTCCACGACGGCCCCAGCCCCGACCGCCTGGAGAACCTGCGTGCCTTCATGGCCGAATTCGGTTTTGGCCTGGGCGGCGGCGACAAGCCCACCGCCAAGGACTACGCCAAGCTGCTGACGCAGATCCGCGGCCGGCCGGACACCGGTCTGCTGCAGACGGTGATGCTGCGCTCGCTCAGCCAGGCCGTGTACAGCCCCGACAATCTTGGCCACTTCGGCCTCGCTTACGAGGCTTACGCGCATTTCACCAGCCCGATCCGCCGTTACCCCGACCTGCTGGTCCACCGCGCGATCAAGGCGGTGCTGAAGAAGCAACGGTATGAACCGGGCGACTGGAACGCCCTGGGCAACCAATGCTCGATGACCGAGCGGCGCGCTGATGAAGCCAGCCGCGATGTCCTGAACTGGCTGAAATGCAGCTTCATGGCCGAGCGCATCGGCGAGGTGTTCAGCGGCACGGTCAGCGCGGTGACCGGCTTCGGCATCTTCGTCTCGCTCGACGAGGTGTTCATCGAGGGCCTCGTGCATATCTCGGAGCTAGGGACCGACTATTTCCATTACGAGGCCGAGCGCCACCGCCTGCTTGGCGAACGCACCGGCAAGCAATTTCGGCTGGGCGATCGCCTGACGGTCCAGGTGGTCCGCGCCGATATCGAGACCACCCGCATCGACTTCACGCTGGTCGAAAGCAGCGACGGGCACAGTGAGGAGCCAGCCCCTCGCGGTGGACGCAAGCCGACAACCGTCAAGACTGGCGCTGGCAGGTCGGCCAAGCCAAAACCGGCTGGCGGCAAACCCGCCGGCCAGAAAGGTGGCAAGCGTGGCTGAGTCCCTGCTCTGGGGCTTTCACGCCATCACCGCCCGGCTGCGGCAGAACGCCGCGTCGGTCCTGGAGATCTGGTACGCCGACAACCGCCGCGACGGCCGCCTGAAGGGGCTGATCGCGCTGGCTGGCGAGCACAAGGTCAAGGTGCAGCCAGCCACCCCGGACCGGCTCGACGGCATGACCCGCGGCGCGCGCCATCAGGGCGTCTTGGCACGGGTGAGTGCAGTGCAACTCGCTAGCGACATCGACGTCGTGATCGGGACCGCCGGGGATCAGCTCCTGCTACTGGTGCTCGACGGCTGCCAGGACCCGCACAATCTGGGGGCGTGTCTGCGCGTCGCCGATGCCTTCGGCGTCCACGCCGTGGTCGCGCCCAAGGACCGCTCGGTGGGGCTGACCCCGGCGGTCTCCCGCGTTGCCTGCGGCGCTGCCGAGACGGTGCCGTACATCATGGTGACCAACCTCGCGCGTTTCCTGGAACACCTGGCCGACCGCGACATCCTGACAGTCGGCGCCGACATGGACGGCTCGCAGCCG
The DNA here is from genome assembly GCA_964524005.1 of uncultured Enterobacteriaceae bacterium. Classification (GTDB taxonomy): domain Bacteria; phylum Pseudomonadota; class Gammaproteobacteria; order Burkholderiales; family UBA3065; genus UBA3065. The sequence goes on along the minus strand of CAZGBK010000006.1, from coordinate 47,496 downwards.
CTCTACGACGTTGACCTGCGGCTGCCGATGGCCTGGGTTCTGGGCGCCGAGGGCAGTGGCCTGCGCCGCCTGACCCGCGAGCACTGCGACGTTCTGGCGCACATTCCCATGCATGGCACAGTCGAGAGCCTGAACCTGTCGGTCTCCACGGGCATCTGCCTGGCCGAGACGCGGCGGCGCTTTCCGGCCTTGCGCTAAGCTGCCTGTCACCGCATAATTGCAGGCTTTGCTGCCGCGGGGTTGCCTCGCGACAGCGTCCCGCTGGCGGCTGGTCGGTAATCACCCAGCCAATACCGCCGGCCTACCTTGCCTGACCGTTCGCACCGGCAGGCTCTCATCCACAAGGAGATGCGATGCGTCACTACGAGATCGTGTTTATTGTGCATCCGGACCAGTCGGAACAGGTCCCGGGCATGATCGAGCGTTACCGCGCCACTGTGGGGACCGGCAATGGCCGGGTCCACCGTTTGGAAGATTGGGGCCGCCGCCAGCTGGCCTACCCGATCGAAAAAATCCACAAGGCCCACTACGTCCTGATGAACATCGAATGTTCAGCCGAGACCTTGGCCGAGCTGGAAGACGCGTTCCGCTTCAACGACGCGGTGCTGCGCCACCTCACCATCCGCATGGACAAGGCCGTGACCGAGCCGTCGCCGATGATGAAGGAAGAGAAGTCGCGCAGCCTGGTCGGCACCGCCACCGAGGGCACTGCCCCGGCCGCCGAAGCCGCCCCCGCCACCGCCGAATAACCGTCTGCTGCCAGCAGACCTGCCGATAAGGACCGACCATGGCCCGTGATTTTAAGAAGAAGCGCGAGAACAGCGGCGCACGCGCGCTGTTTCGTCGCAAGAAGTTCTGCCGCTTCACCGCCGAGAAGATCGAACAGATCGATTACAAGGACATCGACCTGCTGAAGGACTTCATCACCGAGAACGGCAAGATCGTCCCCGCCCGCATCTCTGGCACCCGCGCGTTCTATCAGCGCCAGTTGTCCGATGCGATCAAGCGCGCTCGTTTCCTGGCGCTGCTGCCCTACACCGACCTGCACTGAGGAGCACCGCCATGCAAGTGATCCTGATGGAAAAGGTTGTCAATCTGGGTAGTTTGGGCGATGTCGTCAAGGTAAAGGATGGTTACGCCCGTAACTTCCTGATTCCGCAAGGAAAGGCCAAGCGCGCTACGCAAAACAACATTGCCGCTTTTGAAGCGCGCCGCGCCGAGCTCGAGGCCGCCGAGGCCGCGCGCCTTGCTGCCGCACGGGCGCAAGCCGATTCGATGGCGGATCTTGCCGTGACCGTGCTGCAAAAGGCTGGTGTCGACGGCAAGCTGTTCGGCTCGGTGACCAATGCCGATATCGCCGAGGCAGTGACGGCTGCCGGTTTCCCGGTCGAGAAGATGAACGTGCGCATGCCGGAAGGCCCTCTGAAGGCGCTGGGCGAGCACACGATCAGTATCGGTCTGCACCAAGATGTGGTGGTCGACGTGAAAGTGGTGGTCGAGGCCGAAAAGACCGCCTAAGCCACGGCCCACTCACGTCCAAAAAACCCGGCCTCACGGCCGGGTTTTTTGTTGCGTACCCCTAAGCCGCCACAGACTTATGCTTCGAAGGGGTGGCGTAGCAAGATGGTCTCGTCGCGGTCAGGCCCGGTCGAGATCATGTCGACCGGCACTTCACATAGCGACTCGATACGCTTCAGGTAGCGCTGCGCCGCAGTGGGCAGTTTGTCGAAACTGCGAACACCTTGGGTGCTCTCTTTCCAGCCAGGCATCTCCTCGTAGACCGGCTCGCAGGTCTGCAGCGCCTCGGCACCCACCGGCAAGATGTCGGCAACCGTGCCGTCCGGCATGCGGTAGCCCACGGCAATGCGCACATCCTCGACGCCGTCAAGGACATCAAGCTTGGTGACGCACAAACTAGTGACGCCGTTGATCTGGATCGAACGCTTGAGGGCTGCAGCGTCAAACCATCCGACACGACGAGCACGGCCGGTCGTCGATCCGAATTCGTTGCCACGCGTAGCCAGATGCTTGCCGACGGCGTCGTCGAGCTCGGTCGGGAACGGACCACTACCCACCCGGGTCGTGTAGGCCTTGGTGATGCCTAGCACGGCGTGCAAGGTGTGTGGACCGACGCCGGCGCCGGCACTGGCGGCACCGGCCAGACAATTGCTGCTGGTGACGAAGGGGTAGGTCCCATGGTCGACATCGAGCAAAGTACCCTGCGCACCTTCAAACAACAGATTGTGGCCGTCGCGGTTGGCTTCGTAGAGCAAGCGCGGAACGTCGGCGACCATCGGCCGGATCCGCTCGGCGAGCAGGAGGGCCTGATCCAGCGTGCTGCCAAAGTCAACAGGCTCGCTGCGGAAATAATGTTTCAAGACGAAGTTGTGATAGTCCAACACCTCGCCCAACTTGGCCGCCAGACGCTCGCGGTGGAACAAGTCCTGTAAGCGGATGGCGCGCCGGGCGACCTTGTCCTCGTAGGCTGGGCCGATGCCGCGCCCGGTGGTGCCGATCTTCGAGGCACCGCGAGCCGTCTCGCGAGCCTGATCCAGCGCCACATGGTAGGGCAGGATCACCGGGCAGGCTTCCGAGATGCGCAGACGGCCAGCGACATCGATGCCTGCTTTGTGCAAGGTGTCGATCTCTTCCAACAAAGCCTGCGGGCTGACCACCACGCCGTTGCCGATGTAGCAAGCGACGTCCTCACGCAAGATGCCCGACGGGATCAGGTGCAACACCGTCTTGGTGCCGCCAATCACCAGTGTGTGGCCGGCGTTATGCCCGCCCTGGAAACGCACCACGCCTTGGGCGTGGTCGGTCAACCAATCGACGACCTTGCCCTTGCCCTCATCACCCCACTGGGTGCCGACCACCACCAGGTTCCTTGCCATACCGCTGTCTTCCTGTCCCTGTTGAACCAGCCGCGCTCGACGCGGCTTGGATGATTGTTCTGGTTCGCCTACTAGTTGTGTTTTGGCCCGCGGCGGCTCAGGTCAGACGCGTAATCGCCCTGCCGCCCTGCTTGCGCAGTTGCGCCGCCTGTTGCTCGTCGTTGGCCACGTGCACAGCGCGTGGGCCAGTCGCTGGCAACACCCGTAACGCCTCTTTCAGGTCGATGCTGAAGCCCGTCGCTGGTCGCGCGCGACCAAAACAGCGGCCCACATCGTCATACCGCCCGCCGTTGGCAATGGCGTCGCTCGCACCTTCGGCATAGGCCGAGAACACCAAGCCACTGTGATAACTGAAGCCTCGCAATTCGGCGAGATCACATCCCACCCGAACGCCGGCCTCCGTCAATACAGCAGCGACCGCTCGCAGACGCCTCAAGGCCTCGCTCACGGCGGGCAGCTTGGGCAGTTCGGCCTCGGCACGCTCGATCACCTCGGCACCGCCATGCAGCTGACAAAGACGTGCCAATGCAACAGCGTGTGGCAGATCAGCGGCGTGCTGGGCGAGCAAATCGGCCTGCTTGCTCGCCAACAATGGCAACAGGGTGTCGGCCAAAGCTGGCGGAGCGTCGGCCAGCAAGGCGCGGAAGATGCCGACATGGCCGATATCCACCAACGGCTGAGCGATGCCGAGGGTCTGCAACGCCGTCACCAGCAGGCGCACGACCTCGATGTCGCTTTCGACGCCGGCGTGACCGTAAAGCTCGGCCCCCAAAAGAAAAGGTTCGCGCGAGCGGTGCATCGCCGAAGCGCGCACCTGCAACACCTGGCCGGCGTAACACAGGCGGGTAATCCCGTTCTCGCCCAACAGATGGGCGTCGATGCGGGCAGTCTGGGGAGTGATGTCGGCGCGGACACCCAGCAGACGGCCGCTCACCGGGTCGGTCGTTTTGAAGGTTTGTGCGTCGAGGTCGGCACCCGAACCGGTCAGCAGAGACTCGAGAAACTCGACCAACGGCGGCGCCACCAGGTCGTAGCCATGGCGGTCGAATACATCGATCAACGCCCTGCGCGCCTGCTCCTGCTGCCAAGCCTGGCCTGGCAGCAGGTCCTCGATCTGGTCAGGCAGCAGCCAACTAGGCATCAGCGCGACTGGCCCGAACGCTTCATGTATTTGAAGAAGTCGCTCGATGGATCGAGCAGCAGCATGTCGGAGCGGTCGCGGAACGACGTCCGGTAGGCTTCGAGGCTACGGTAGAAGGCGTAGAACTCGCCGTCGGCGCTGTAGGCCTTGCCGTAGATCTCGGCTGCCTTGGCGTCGCCCACACCCTTGATGCGCTGTGCTTCGCGATAGGCCTCGGACAAGATGATTTCGCGCTGGCGATCGGCGTCGGCGCGGATCTGCTCGCTCTCGGCGGCACCCGTCGACCGCAGCTCGTTGGCGACGCGCTTGCGCTCAGCCTCCATCCGACGGAACACCGACTCCGACACTTCCATGGGCAGCTCGACGCGCTTGATGCGCACATCGACGACCTCGACACCAATCTTCTTCGCCTCTTGGTTGGCACGATCGCGCATCGCCAACGTGATCTTGTCACGCTCACCCGACACCACGTCACGCACCGTGCGACTACCGAACTCGTCACGCAAACTCGAGTTGATGACCTGCGACAAGCGGGTGGCAGCGCGCGTCTCGTCGCCGTTGACCGAGACGTAGAACTGCTTGACGTCGACGATGCGCCATTTCACAAAGGAGTCGACCAAGACGTTCTTTTTCTCGGAGGTGATGAAGCGTTCGGGTTCGGGCGAATCCAGCGTCAAGATGCGGCGGTCGAACAATCGAACGTTCTGCACCAAGGGCAGCTTGAAGTGCAGGCCCGGCGACTCGACCGTGCGCACCACTTCACCCAGCTGGAAGACCACAGCGGCCTGGCGCTGGTCGACGGTGAACAGCGTGCTGCTGGCAACGACCAGCGCGAACACCAGGCCGATCAAGACGGTGGCAAGGTTGCGGCTCATGGGCGGGTCTCCCGGTCACGGTTGCGCAAGGCTTCACGCGAGCGGTCTTCGGCGCGCGGCTGGCCCAGGTTTTGGCCCATGGTCGCCGAGCTGGTGTCACCCGAACGCGACAGCTCCATGGTGCCCGCAGCAGTACCACTGGAACTCATCTCGATCAGCTTGTCGAGCGGCAGATACAGCAGGTTGTTGCCGCCTCCCTTGCTTTGATCGATGAGGATCTTGGTGGTGTTGCTGTAGATCTGCTGCATGGTTTCGAGGTACAGGCGGTCGCGGGTCACCGCGGGCGCCTTGCGGTACTCGGTGAGAAGCGCCGAGAAGCGCGACGCGTCACCCTGCGCCTTGGCGATCACCGACTGCTGGTAACCGTTCGCCTCTTCCAGCAGACGGGCGGCAGTACCACGCGCCTTCGGGACGACATCGTTGGCGTACGCCTCGCCCTCGTTCTTTTGGCGCTCGCGGTCCTGGCCAGCCTTCACCGCGTCGTCGAAGGCCGCCTGCACCTGCTCAGGCGGCTGCGCGCTCTGCATGGTGACGCGGCTGATCGACACACCCGTCTTGTAACGATCGAGAATGACTTGCATCAGGTCTTGCGCATCGCGGGCGACCTGCTCGCGGCCTTCGTAGATGACAAAGTCCATCTTCGACTTGCCGACAACCTCGCGGATGGCCGTCTCGGCTGCCTGCAGCACCGCGTCTTCCGGCGCACGGTTGTTAAAGACAAAGTCCTCTGGGCTCTTGAGCACGTATTGCACAGCGAACTGCAAGTCGACGATGTTTTCGTCGTCGGTCAGCATCAGCGCCTCTTTCAGGACCTTGCTGCGGACATTGCCGCGATAGCCCAGCTCCAGGGTGCGAACTTGCGAGATATTCACCACTTCGACGCTTTCGATCGGGAACGGCATGCGCCAGCGCAGACCGGGTTCGGTGGTCTCGGCGTATTTACCAAAACGCAGCACCACGCCCCGCGCACTTTCATCGACGATGTAGAAGCCGGATGCCAACCACACCGCCAGCACGATGCCGCCGATAACGGCGATTCCGCCCGCGCCAGGGCCATTGAAGGATGGTCCGGAACCACCCGAGCCCCCGTTGCCAGAGCGCTTGCCGCCGAACAGCTGGTTCAGACGGTCGTTAAAGCGGCGCCAGAGTTCGTCAAGGTCGGGCGGGCCGTCGTCGTTACGACGCCCCCACTGCGGATCGTTCTGCGACATGGGTAGGCTCGGTTGGCAAAGCGGATTGGATGGCGGGCTTGGCGGAATCGTTCAACACTGCGTGCGCCGGGCCGGCTGCGAACTCGGCCAGTGCGTCGCGCAACAAGGCCACACCCTCACCGTTGACCGCCGACACCCAGACGGCCGCGAGTCTATCACAGTCGTCCCGTTCGACCCGGGCCGGCTGACCCAACAAGTCCACCTTGTTCATCACGCGCCACTGTGGCACGGCGCCAGCACCGATCTCGCTCAGGACCTGCTCGACCGCCTCGATCTGCTGGTCGCGGTCGGGGTGCGAGGCGTCGACCACATGGAGCAGCAGATCGGCGTCGATGGTCTCTTCCAACGTTGCGCGGAACGCCTCGACCAAGCTGGTCGGCAAGTGACGAATGAACCCCACCGTGTCCGAAACGACGACCTGACGACCGCCACCCACATGCAAACGCCGCGCCGTGGTGTCGAGTGTCGCAAAGAGCTGGTCGGCAGCGTAGGCACCCGCGTTGGTGAGGCGGTTAAAAAGTGTCGACTTACCGGCGTTGGTGTAGCCGACCAGGCTGACATTCAGGGTGCCCGACCGCGACCGAGCGCGACGCTGTGTGCGGCGCTGGCTGCGCACCTTGTCTAGACGTTGCTTGAGCAGCTTGACGCGGTGGCCGATGAGGCGACGGTCGGTCTCGAGCTGCGTCTCTCCGGGGCCGCGCAAACCAATACCGCCCTTTTGTCGCTCCAGGTGAGTCCAGCCGCGGATCAGCCGGGTCGACAGGCGCTCAAGCTGAGCCAGCTCGACCTGCAACTTGCCCTCGGCGCTGCGTGCGCGCTGGGCAAAGATGTCGAGAATCAGTCCGGTGCGGTCGACCACCGGGACCTTCAGCTCTCGCTCGAGGTTGCGCTGCTGGACCGCGCTGATGTCGTGATTGACGACCACCAGCGTGGCCTCGTGCGCAGCGACTGCGGCCGCCACTTCAGTCACCTTGCCCTGCCCCAGGAACAATGCCGGGTCTGGCTCGCGTCGGCTACCCTCGACGGCCGCCAACACCATGGCGCCGGCACCTTCCACCAGCAGCCGCAGTTCCTCGAGGCTTTCGCGGGACTCGGCGCGGCCAAAGTCGAGACTGACCAGGACCGCGCGCTCGCGAGCTTTGGCGGTCAAGCGCTGCTGGCCTCGTCGCCCGTGCTGATCGAGACCGCGCGTGACGGCACAACGGTCGAGATGGCGTGCTTATAGACCATCTGCGTCACAGTGTTCTTCAGCAACACAACGTACTGATCGAACGACTCGATCTGACCCTGCAACTTGATGCCGTTGACAAGGTAGATCGACACCGGCACGTGCTCCTTGCGAAGGGTGTTGAGGAACGGGTCCTGCAAGAGTTGGCCTTTACCACTCATGCTTTATTCTCCTGGGCTGGGTTTGGGTCGCTGAGCAGGCCAAATGGCCGCCGCTCAAGCATACCGCATGGACCACCCCGATTGCTCTAGGTTCTGCGCCGTGTCGGCTTGCGCGGGGTTTCGACGAAGGGGTTGTCGCCCTGGCGAAAACTGACCCGCAGGGGCGTCCCCTGTAGCCGGAAAGCATCGCGAAAACAGTGCTCCAGATAACGACGGTAGCTGTCGGGCAGGGTCTCGACCGAGTTGCCATGCACGACGATGACAGGGGGGTTGCTACCACCCTGGTGTGCATACCTTAGCTTCGGCCGCTGCAGACCGCTGCGTGGCGGCGCCTGTCGCGTCACCGCCTCTTGCAGAACGCGTGTCAGGCGCGGTGTGGGCAGCTTGGCCATGGCGGCGCTGTATGCCCCGCGCACCGAAGTGAGCAGGACGTCGATGCCGCTGCCTTTGAGCGCCGACAGGGTACAGACGCGGGCAAAGCTTAAAAAATGCAGCTTGCGCTCGTAATCGCGACGGACTTCGTCACGACGCGCGGCGCTCAGGCCGTCCCATTTGTTAATGGCAACCACCAGCGACCGCCCAGCATCCAGGATAAAACCGGCCAGATGCGCATCCTGGTCGGCGATGTCCTGTTGCGCATCGAGCACAAGCACGCACACATTCGCGTCCTCGATAGCCTGCAGTGTCTTGATCACAGAGAACTTTTCGATCGCCTCGGTGACTTTGCCGCGGCGCCGCACACCGGCGGTATCAATCACTGTGTAAGGCTTGCCGTCACGGGTAAAGTCGATAGCGATGCTGTCGCGAGTGGTGCCCGGCTGGTCGTAGGCGATCACCCGCCGCTCACCGATCAACTGGTTGACCAGGGTCGACTTGCCAACGTTTGGCCGGCCAATGATGGCGATGCGCGGGTGCTCCGGACGGCTTGTCGCCTCGGCATCTTCGTCGCCACGCGGAATGCTCAACTCGACCAGCTCGGCGACACCCTCGCCGTGCGCCGACGAGATCGCCACCGGATCGCCCAGACCCAGTTCGTGGAACTCGGCGGTGACGATGCCCGGGCGCATTCCCTCGGCTTTGTTCACCACCAACCACACCGCGCGGCCACTGCGTCGCAACTCGTCGGCAATCACCCGGTCCTGCGCGTTCAGACCCTCGCGACCATCGACCAGGAACCACACGACATCGGCCTCGGTGATCGCCTGACGGGTTTGCGCCGCCATCTCGGCATAGATACCGGTCTCGGCGAGCGGCTCGAGGCCGCCCGTATCAACCACCAGAAAGCGCCGATCACGAACGCGTCCCTCGCCATAGTGGCGATCGCGGGTCAGACCCGGCTGATCGGCGACCAGCGCATCGCGCGTCCGCGTCAGCCGGTTGAAGAGAGTCGACTTGCCGACGTTCGGCCGGCCAACCAACACCAGAGTCTGCTTCAAGGACGCTCGCTCGCCGTCAGCATCTGCAACTGGCCCTTGCGGGTACTCACCAGCACGCCGGACGGGGTCTGCAGCGGCGGCAGCAACACCTGCGAGCCATCTGTCGCGTGGCGCCCGAACAGCTTGCCGTTGGCACGATCGAGCAAGTGGATGTAGCCCTCGACGTCACCGACCCAGACGTAATCGCCATACGACAAGGAGCCGCCCGGGTAGCGACCACGCAAGCCGTCTTGGGTCCAGTCGGTGACACCACTGCTGCGCTGCAACCCGTGTACCGAGCCCTTTTCATCGACGACATAGGCGCGGCGAAAATCGAATGCCGGACTGTTGTTCGACGGGATGTCCCGTGCCCACACCACCTGACCGCGTTCGCGCTCGAAGCACACCGTCCGTCCCTGGAAAGCCGAGGCGCAGATACGGTCGGCATCGATCACCGGGTTGCTGATCACGTCGGCGATGCGTTCAAGTTCGGTCGTTCCCCGAGGGATCGCCACCGTGGCTTCCCACAACAGTGCCCCGCGGTCGAGTGTCAGTGCGGTCAATTTGCCGCCAGGCCATCCGGCGTAGACCACGCCGCTGTCGATGACCGCGCCAGCCTGATTGCGAATGGTCAACGCCGGCAACTGACGTTGATACGACCATCGACGCTTGCCCGTATCGGCATCGAGGCCAAGCAGGCGGCCATCGGTCGTGCGCAAAACGATCGTGGACCCGGCACCACGCGGTGGCGCGAGCACCTCGCCAGCCACCTGCACCCGCCATGCCTCGCGGCCGTCCATCTCCAACGCGATCAGCTCGCTGTCCTGCGTCACAACCAGAAGACGACGACCGTCGCTACCCACCCCGGCGCTCAGCCCGAGCTTCAGGTCGTTCGCCCACAGCGTTCTGCCGCTGCTCACGTCCAAGCAACTGACGCGCCCACGTTCACTCGCTGCGCAGACCCTGCCCTCGCCCAACCACGGGAACAACAGATAGTTTCCAGATGCGCCGATGTCGGCCGACCAGACGCGACGCACCTGCGCTTCCGGAAGGTAGGGTGGCAGATCGGCGATCTTTGGCCCACTGCCGCCGAACCAACCCACCACGGTGTCAGGCACCGATTTCACGGTGTCAAGTGCGCCACAGCCCGTCACCAGGGCGGCACCCAGCAAAGCCGCAAGCAGACTGCTGCGGCGCAGGGTCATGGCGCCTCCCCTTCGGCAAGGGCGTCGAGCTTGAGCTGTACCCAAGCCTGGAAGGCGGTGTCTTGCTTGGACGCCGAGTGCGCGGCCTGAAAGGCCGCTCGCGCCTCGTCATTGCGACCCAGACCGACCAGGATGTCGCCGCGGCGGTCGTCGAATAGCCGGGAATTGGTGGGCAGCTCGGGCGTCTCCACCCACTTCAGGGCATCTTCGTGTTTGCGTTCGTCGAGCAGCAACGCCGCCAGACGCAACCGCGCGACGTCGCGCAACATCGGCTCCTTGGCGCGCTCGATCACCCAGCGCAGGCGACTCTCGGCCTCTTCCAGTCGACCAGCCTCAAGGTCGCGCCGTGCGGCCAGCACCTGCGCCCGCGCCGTGTAGGCCGCTCCGGCATGATCCGCCACCAGCTGGTCGGCCAGTTCGCGCACCCGCAACGTGTCGCGGCCATCAAACGCGGCCTCGAGTTCGAAATAGAGATCGCCCGCCGCCACCTGCTGCTGGGTCTGCCAGTAACGCCAGCCGTAACCACCCCCCACTGCAAGCACCAGTACCACCGCAGCGGCGATCACCCAGCGGCCATACTGCCTCCACCAAGCTTTGATCTCGTCAAAGGTCTCCTGCTCTTCCAGGTCGAATGCCGCCATATCTGTTACTCCGGTCTGATGAGTGTTCTATGTTCGGGTTGCGTCCGTCGGGTCTGCGGCCGCGCGCAGGCCGATGATCGCCGCTTCGGGTGACAAGCGCTGCTGCTCACCAGCCTGCCGCAAGGGCTTGAGAGCCACCTCGTGACGAGCGGCCTCGTCGTCGCCAATCACTAGCGCAAACCTCGCGCCGCTGGCGTCGGCCTTCTTCATTTGCGACTTGAAGCTGCCACCGCCGCAGTGCAGCGTGATGCGCAGTCCGGCGTCGCGCAGCTGTTCGGCCACCTGCGCTGCCCAGCCCTGGGCGGCGTCGCCCACACGAACGATATACGCATCGGACGGCGCAGCAGCCAGTGGGGTTCCAGCGGCTTCCATGAGTGCGAGCAAGCGCTCCACGCCCATGGCGTAGCCGCAGGCTGGCGCCGGCTTGCCACCGATCTGCTCGATGAGGCCGTCGTAGCGACCACCGGCGCAGACCGTGCCCTGCGCGCCGAGCTGGTCGGTGATCCACTCGAACACGGTGTAGTTGTAGTAGTCGAGGCCGCGCACCAGGTTGGGGTTGACGGTGTAGTCGATGCCGGCGGCGTCGAGGCCCTTGCGGAAGGCGTCGAAGTGGGCGCGCGCGGCGTCGTCGAGGTCGTCTTCGAGACGCGGCGCACCGGCCACCACCTCGCGCACCTGCGGGTTCTTGCTGTCGAGCACGCGCAGCGGATTGGTGTGCAGGCGGCGCTTGGCATCGTCGTCGAGGCGGTCGATGTGCTGCTCGAGGTAGGCGATGAGCTTGGCGCGGTGCGCCGCGCGCGCGGCCGCGTCACCCAGCGTGTTGATCTCGAGGCGGATGCCATGCAGACCCAGCCGCTGCCACAGCCGGCGCGTCATGACGATCATTTCGATATCGATATCCGGCCCGGCGTAGCCGAGCGCCTCCACACCCACCTGGTGGAACTGCCGATAACGGCCCTTCTGCGGGCGCTCGTGGCGGAACATGGGCCCCATGTACCAGAGCCGGCGCGGGCTGTCGTAGAGCAGGTTGTGCTGGATGGCAGCGCGCACGCAACTGGCGGTGCCTTCGGGGCGCAACGTGAGTTGCTCGCCGTTGAGCGCGTCCTCGAACGAGTACATCTCCTTCTCGACGATGTCGGTGACCTCGCCGATGGCGCGCCTGAACAGCGGCGTCGGCTCGACCAGCGGCATGCGGATCGGGCGGTAACCGTAGCCGGCCAGCCAATCACGGATGACCGCCTCGAAGGCCTCCCAGCGTTCGGCCTCGTCGGGCAACACGTCATTCATGCCGCGCACGGCCTGCAAAGGAGTGCGGCTCATCTCAGTGGGCTTTCTGCTTGGGCTTGTAGGTGCGCGCCACGTAGCGATCGACAATCTGGCGAAATTCGGCGGCAATATTGTCACCGCGCAGCGTCACAGTCTTCACGCCATCCTCGTAGACCGGCGCGGCCGGACTCTCGCCGGTGCCGGGCAGCGAGATGCCGATGCTGGCGTGCTTGCTCTCGCCGGGGCCGTTGACCACGCAACCCATCACCGCCAGCGTCATGTTCTCCACACCGTCATAGTGCTCGCGCCAGACCGGCATCTGGTCGCGCACGTAGGTCTGGATATCGGAGGCGAGCTGCTGGAAGAAGGTGCTGGTGGTGCGGCCGCAGCCGGGGCAGGCGGTGACCATCGGCGTGAACGCGCGCAGCCCCATGGTCTGCAGGATCTCCTGCGCGACGATGACCTCTTGGCGGCGGTCGCCGTCGGGCTCGGGCGTCAGGCTCACACGGATGGTGTCGCCGATGCCCTCTTGCAGCAACACGGCGAGCGCCGCGGTGCTGGCGACGATGCCCTTGCTGCCCATGCCCGCCTCGGTGAGACCCAGGTGCAGCGGATAGTCGCAGCGGCGCGCCAGCTCGCGATAGACGGCGATGAGGTCCTGCACGCTGGAGACCTTGGCCGAGAGGATGATGCGGTCGCCGGGCAGACCGATGTCCTCGGCCAGTTGCGCGGATTCGAGCGCAGACACGACCAGCGCCTCGCGCATCACCGCGCCGGCGTCCCAAGGTTCGGCGCGCCGGGCGTTGTCGTCCATCATGCGGGCGAGCACCGACTGATCCAGGCTGCCCCAGTTGACACCGATGCGCACCGGCTTGTCCCAGCGGATGGCCTGTTCGACAATCGCCGAGAACTGCGCGTCCCGCTTGGCGCCCTTGCCGACATTGCCCGGATTGATCCGGTATTTGGCCAGCAGCTGCGCGCACTCGGGGTACTGCTGTAGCAGGGTGTGGCCGTTGTAGTGGAAGTCGCCGACCAGCGGCACCACGACGCCGAGCTTGTCGAGCTGCTCGATGATGGCCGGCACAGCCGCGGCCGATTCCTCGTTATTGACGGTGATGCGCACCACCTCGCTGCCGGCGCGCGCCAGCTGCGCCACTTGCCGCGCAGTGCCAATGGCGTCGGCGGTGTCGGTGTTGGTCATCGACTGCACGACGACAGGAGCCTGCGAGCCGACCCAGACATCACCGACACGCACCATGCGCGTCTGGCGCCGCGCCGCGGCACTCGAAACCTGCGGCACTGTGGATTCATGTGCTGCCGTCATCGCGTCTCCCCGCCCCCCGCGGCACCACCAGGGGCCCGCTCCCCTTGCGTCGCACCCGCCAGCTCCGCCTCGATCTGCGTCAAGAGCTGCTGCCCGGCCGCCGACAGACCTCGCCGCTGGCCATAGTCGACTAGCAACTGCCGCGCCTCGGTGGCGCGCCGCGCACCCAGCAGGCACAGTCCAGCATTCACGTACGACTGCTCGGGCGTCGCATAGAGTGGGTTGCGCGCGGCTTCGACCCACTGGTCGACCGCGGCATCCACGCGTCCGGTCCGACACAGCAGGATGCCGTAATTGTTGCGGGCGTCGGAGTCGGCCGGATCGATCTGCGTCGCACGGCGAAACGCCGCCTCGGCCTGATCGTTCTGCTCAAGAGCAAGGTGGATCAGACCCTTGACGTTGTGCGCCGGGCCGTACTGACTGTCAGCCGCAAGCGCGATACCGACCTCATCCAGCGCGACCGGGTAGTTTTGCAACTGAAAGTAGCCTTCGGCCAACTCGGTATGGATACGCGCCCGCTCCCGCCCTGAACGCCGCGCATCGGCCTGCGCGCCAGGCGCATCCGCGCTGCTGGCAAGACCCAATCTCGCCAGCCCGCTGCTGCAGGCCACCAGCGACATCAAGGTACATAGACCGAGCACCAGCAGAATTTCGCGCCGCACCCCAGCGATTCCAACATTCCCGGTGCAAGAGCGATTCACGATGCCACCCCGATGGCGATGCGCCGGCGGCTGCGCTGCGAGCGGTCGGTGACACGCCCGGCGAGCTGTCCGCAGGCGGCATCGATGTCGTCGCCGCGCGTCTTGCGAGTGGTGGCGATGCGACCGGCGTCGGCCAGCACCCGGGCGAACGCCCGCACCCGCTCGGCCGGCGAGCGCCGGTAGTGCGACTGCGGGAACGGGTTGAAGGGGATCAGGTTGAACTTGCACGGCACGTCGCGGGTAAGCACCAGCAGCTGCCGGGCGTGGTCGAGCGAGTCGTTGACGCCATCGAGCATGATGTACTCGAAAGTGACGAAGTCGCGCGGTGCGAACTCGATGTAGCGCTGGCAGGCGGCCATCAGCTCGGCCAGGGGGTACTTGCGGTTGATCGGCACCAGCTCATCGCGCAGGGCGTCATTCGGCGCGTGCAGCGACACCGCCAGCGCCACCGGCAGAGTCTGGGCCAGACGGTCCATCTGCGGCACCAGACCGCTGGTCGACAGCGTTACCCGCCGCCGCGACAGGCCATAGGCATTGTCGTCGAGCATCAGCGACATCGCCGACACCACCGCGTCGAAGTTCGCCAGTGGCTCGCCCATGCCCATCATCACGACATTGGTCACCGCACGTCCGCCCCCCGGACGCGGCCCCAGTGCAGCATTGGCGTGCCACAGCTGGCCGATGATCTCGGCGGTGGAGAGATTGCGGTTGAAACCCTGGTAACCGGTGCTGCAAAAGCTGCACTCCAGAGCGCAACCGGCTTGGCTCGACACGCACAGAGTCCCCCGGTAGCGGCCCGTCACTGCAGCGTCTTCGCCAGATGCCACGCCCTCGTCGTCATCGTCCTCGGCGCTGGCGTCGACGCCTTCCGGGATGAACACCGTCTCGATCGCATTCCCGGCGTCGACCCGCAACAGCCACTTGCGGGTACCGTCGCTGGCGATGTTGTCCGACACCACCTCCGGCGCAGCGACAGTGTGCTCGGCCGCCAACCGCTCGCGGAACGGTCGGGCGATGTCGGTCATGGCGGCGAAGTCAGCCTCGCCACGCTGGTGGATCCAGCGCAACAGCTGGCGCGCACGGAACGGCTTCTCGCCCTGCTCGACGCAGTAGCGTTCCAGCTGGCTGGCGTCGAGGTCGAGCAGGTTCACCGGGGTCTGTGGGTGGGATGTACGTCGGGAGGCGGCGCTCGACTCAGCGACTGTGGATGTTCATCGCCGGGAAGAAGAAGGCGATCTCGACCGCCGCCGTCTCCGGCGCGTCGGAACCATGCACGGCATTGGCGTCGATGCTGTCGGCAAAATCGGCACGGATGGTGCCCTTGTCAGCCTTCTTCGGATCGGTGGCGCCCATCAGCTCGCGGTTCTTGGCGATCGCATCAGGGCCTTCCAACACCTGCACCATGACCGGGCCGGAGATCATAAAATCCACCAGATCCTTGAAGAACGGGCGCTCGCGGTGCACACCGTAGAACTGCTCGGCTTCACCGCGCGACATATGCATCATGCGGGCGGCGACCACCTTCAGGCCGGCGTTCTCAAAGCGCGAGAGGATCTGGCCGATGACGTTCTTGGCGACAGCGTCGGGCTTGATGATGGACAGGGTGCGTTGGACAGACATGGCGACTCCGAAAGTAAGGACGGCAGGTGATTGAAAAGCCCGCCATTCTAGCCCGAAGGTGGTTGATCAGTCTTGCATGCGACGCAGCGCCAGACGTTCGGTGACGACCGCCGTGGCAAGGTCTCCCTCGACATTCACAGCGGTGCGTACAGCGTCGAGCAGCCGGTCGATGGGCAACAGCAGCGCCACCGCCTCGACCGGCAGGCCAACGGCCTGCAGCACCACCGCCATGGTCACCATCCCGGCACTGGGGATGCCAGGCGCGCCGATCGCCGCAAGCATGGCCAACAGAGCGACCAGTATCTGCTGTGCCAAGCTGAGCTCGATGCCCACCAACTGGGCGATGAACAACGCCGCTGCCGCTTCATAAAGAGCGGTCCCATCCATGTTGATGGTGGTGCCCAGCGGCAACACAAAGCGGCTGACGCCAGGCGCCACGCGCAGATCGTGGTCGGCACATCGCAGGCTGACCGGCAATGTCGCGGCGCTGGAACTGGTCGCCAATGCGGTGACCATCGGCACACGGATGCTGGAAAGGAAAGCCCATGGTGATCGCCCCCCCAGCCACCACACCAGCAGGGGCAAGGTCATCAGGCCATGCAGCAGCGTGCTACCGATCACCACCCCGGCGAACAACGCCAGCGCGCCAAACAATGCGCCATCGGCAGACTCCACCAGCCCTGCGAGCAAGGCGGCGATCCCCAGTGGGGCCAAGCGCATGATCCAGCCCACCACCATCAGGCTCAGCGCGAGCAGCTCATCGACCAAGCGCCCCAGCGTCGGCAACGCCTGCGGGTTGCGCCCGCAGGCGACGCCCACCAGCACAGCGCTGACCAGCAGCGGCAAGATGGCGGCCTGCGCCAGAGCGGCGAACGGGTTCTGCAAACTGTCGACCAGCAAGCTGCGCACCAGACTGTCGGGCGACAACTGCGGGCTGGATGTGTCGTTGGTGGCGAACACACCAGCCAACAGTTCGCTGCCCAGGCCGGCACCAGGTTGAAACACGTTGGTGGCTAACAGCCCGGTGATGACGGCGATCGCCGCCGTGGCCGCGAAAAAACCCAGCGCCACAGCGCCGACCCGCCCGGCACCATCGTGCTGCCACAGGCTACGCACGCCGCTGGCGACCGAAGCGAACAGCAGCGGCACCATGATCATCTTCAGCGCCGCGACAAACATGCCACCGACCAGTCCGACCAGCCAAAGCACCGCAGTGCGAAGTGCGTGGTCCCCGGGGAACGCCGCCAACAGCAGGCCGCCGCCGATGCCGGCGGCAATACCAACGAACAGGGCGCGGTTGCTGTGGGTGGTGTGGCTCATGGGCAGACGATAAGCCAGTCGGGAGGTGGTGGCCAAGCGCTGCGCTACCCGATCTCAGCGCGCAGCGGCCCTGACCGCGAGGCCGGACGGTAGAATGACGCTCCTGCCTGCCGCGCCACACCGATGACCAAGTCCCTTACCTACCGCGACGCCGGCGTCGACATCGACGCCGGTGATGCCCTCGTCGAACGTATCAAACCGCTCGCCCGCAGGACTCTGCGCCCCGAGGTCATGGCCGGCATCGGTGGCTTTGGCGCCCTCTGCGGGCTGCCGGCGAAGTACCGCCAGCCGGTACTGGTGGCCGGTACCGACGGCGTGGGGACCAAGCTGAAGTTGGCGTTCGAACTGGGCGCGCACGACACCGTTGGCATCGACCTGGTCGCCATGTCGGTCAACGACATCCTGGTGCAGGGTGCCGAGCCACTGTTCTTCCTCGATTACTTCGCCTGCGGCAGGCTGCATGTGGATATCGCCGCGGCGGTGGTCGGTGGGATCGCCCGTGGCTGCGAGCTGGCCGGTTGCGCGCTGATCGGTGGCGAGACGGCGGAGATGCCGGGCATGTACCCGGACGGCGAGTACGACCTCGCCGGTTTTGCGGTGGGCGTGGTCGAGCGCGACGAGATCCTCGATGGCAAGAGTATCGGTCCGGGTGATGTAGTGATCGGCGTTGCCTCGAGCGGGCCACATTCGAACGGCTATTCGCTGATCCGTCGCATCGTCAAGGAGGCCGGCGCTGACCTCGACGGCCCGTTTGACGGCAGTACCCTCGGTCGCACCCTGATGACACCGACGGCAATCTACGTGAAGCCGCTGCTGGGCCTGCGCCGACAATTGGCAGTCAAGGGCATGGCACACATCACGGGTGGCGGCATCACTGGCAACCTGCCCCGCATCCTCGCCGACGGGCTCACCGCGCGCCTGCAGGCGGGCAGCTGGCAGCGTCCGCCGGTGTTCGACTGGCTGCAAGAGAAGGGCCAGGTGGCCGACGACGAGATGCACCGCGTGTTCAACTGCGGTGTCGGCATGTGTGTGGTGGTCGGCGCCAACGACGCCGATATGGCGCTGAGCGCGCTGCGTGCCGCCGGGTTGGAGAGCTGGGCCATCGGTCGCGTCGATCGCGCCGCGCCGGGCGAAGCGCAGACCCTGATCGCCTAGGCAGACTCTCTGACCGTGACCAGGACCGCCGCGTGAAACGCATCGTCGTGCTGGTGTCCGGGCGTGGTAGCAACCTGCGCTCGATCGTTGCTGCCGGCCTGCCGCTCCAGATCGCCGCAGTCATCAGCAACCGTCCAGGTGCGGCGGCTCTGGCGTTCGCCGCCGAACACGGCATTGTCACGCACGTGATTGACCACAGCGCGTACCCGGGTCGCGAGGCCTTCGATGCCAATCTGCAGACAGCGATCGATGCCCACCAGCCCGATCTGGTGGTCTTGGCTGGCTTCATGCGACTGTTGACACCCGGCTTCGTGCAGCACTACGCGGGCCGCATGCTCAACATCCACCCAGCGCTGCTGCCGGCCTTTCCCGGACTTGATACCCATGCCCGCGCCCTGCAGGCCGGCTGCCGTCTGCACGGCTGCACGGTGCACCTGGTAACAGCCGACGTGGACGCTGGCCCGATCGTCGCCCAGGCGAGCGTGCCCGTGCTGCCCGACGACACCACCGAGACCCTGGCAGCGCGCGTGCTGGCCGAAGAACACCGGCTCTACCCAGCCGTGCTGCGCGCCTGGCTGCACGGCGACTGGTGGCTCCAGGGCGATCGTGTCCGGTGGCGGGATGGCCGGCACTGGCCGCCGCCGGCGCACTACCCGGCGTCCGAACCAACCGCTGACACGGCACCTCCTGGCCAGCCGCTGGTCTGAGCGGCATGACTCTGCCTTCGCCATCGCTCGGCATCACCCTCGCTGTCTCGGTGCTGCTGCACGTGTTGGCCGGCGAGACGCTAAGCCTGCCGGACATCCGGGTCGCCGACGATACCGAGCGGCCACTAGAGGTCGAGATCCTTCCCCCACGCCGACTCCCACCACCGCCGCCGCGCACGCCTCCACCACAAACGAAACCGCAACAAGCCACTGTCCCGATAACGCAGCCCGAGCCACTTGATGCTGATGCCCCGAGCGACCCGACTGCGCCTGTCGGCCCCGCCGACGACAACCTTGTCGAGACACCGTCCGATGGAGAGATGGCAAGCACAGACACAGATACCGGCGACACCGGTACCGGCGACACCGGCGATGCACCCGCCACTGCGGACAGCGACGAGACGCTGACGCCTGCCCTGCTCACCATCGATCAGCTGCCTCGACTTGCGATCATGCGTTATGCGTTGATCCGTGGCGAGGGGCAGCTAGGCGAGGTGGTCTGGCGATGGCAGCGCGAGGGCGAGCTGTACCGCATCGAGACTCGCGGTGCCGCCACCGGCGTCGCCGCCATGTTGTTCGATGGCCTCTTCATCCAGACCAGCGAGGGCCGCATCAGCCGCGATGGCTTGGCGCCCGAGCGCTACAGCGCGGAACGCACCGCACGCGGGCAGTTCGACACCATCCTGTTCGACTGGAGTGCCAACATCGCGGCGATTCAGAGCAAAGGCAAGGTCCGCGAGGTCGAGCTGGTTCCCGGCACTCAGGACCCGATGAGCTTCCTGCACCAACTGCCGCTGCTGCCATCCGAGGCGGTGTCGATCCCGCTAGTGACGCGCAAACAGCTGCGCGACTACAGCTTTGCCGCGCCCAAGCGGGTGAGCCTGCGACAGGCCGGACGCGAGGTCGATGCTCTCTACTACCAGCGCATCGGCAGCCAAACCGAGGCCGAGGTCTGGCTGCAGGCCGACCCTCCGCACCTGCCCCTGCAAGTTCGGGTATTCGACCGTTTTGGCAACAAGTATGAAAAACGCTTGCTGCACATGGAGATCACGCCGTGACACCGACCCCCGCCCAGGTCCAGCCGCTGCTGCACGCGCTGGAACAGGTGCTGCGCTTTGAGCAGCCGGCCGATCGCGTCTTGCGGCAGTTCTTCCGCGACCACCCGCGACTAGGACAGCGCGACCGGGCGGTGGTGGCCGAAACCGTGTTTGGTATCGTGCGCCGGCTGATCTGGCTGCGCTGGCTGGCCGCCGGCGAGTCACGTCCTGGACGCCTGTTGGCGCTGGCTCTGAACCGCCTGCATGGCTTGTCGGGGCGCGCGCTTGAAGGCCTCTTACGCAACGAGGACTGCGCCTGGCTGCAAAGCCTGCCACGGCCGACCTGCGAGCCGCCGCCGGCCGTGGCGGCCGACCTCCCAGACTGGGCCTGGGAGCGGCTGCAGAGCGAGCTGGGCGAGGAAGCTGCATTGACCTTTGGCCGCGCCATGCAGCATCCAGCGCCGCTCGACCTGCGCATCAACCCGGAACGTCTGCGCCGTGACGCCATCCTCGAACGGCTCAACAACGACGGCATCGAAGCCGTGGCCACCCGCTATTCACCGTTGGGCATCCGGCTAGCCGGCAAGCCGGCCTTGCAGCAGCACCCGTTGTTCGCCGACGGCAGTATCGAGGTACAGGACGAGGGGAGCCAGCTGCTGGGGTTGCTGGTCGGCGCGCGCCGCGGCGAGCGGGTCGCCGATCTCTGCGCAGGCGCTGGCGGCAAGACCTTGTTGTTGGCCGGGCAGATGCGTGGCACCGGCCAGGTGTATGCCTTCGATGTCGCCGAGCGACGCCTGGCTCAGCTGACGCCGCGCCTTAAGCGGGCGGGGCTGAGCAATGTTCAGCCGCAACGGATCAGCGATGTCGACGATGCGCGCCTACAGCGGCTGGCCGGCAAGTTCGACCGCGTGCTGGTCGATGCCCCCTGTACCGGCTTTGGTACGCTGCGCCGCAACCCCGATCTGCGCTTCCGACAAAACCCCGAGACGCTCGCCGAACTGGTCGCCAAACAAGCGCGCATCCTGGCGGCAGCAGCAACGCTGGTGCGCCCTGGCGGTGTGTTGGTCTACGGAACCTGTAGCCCATTTGCCGAGGAGAACGGCAAGCAGATCGAAGCCTTCCTCGCCGCGCATGCTCAGTTCAGCTTCGATCCAGCCGGCCCGGCATTGGCGGCTGCCGGGGTGACCGGGCTCGACACAACGACCGACTGCCTGAAGCTCGCCCCCGACACCCACGCGACAGATGGTTTTTTTGGCGCGCGCTTGCTGCGTGCCACAACCTGAGGCATCGGGCCCTTGGGGTCCGGGGCTGGGACAAACGACGGTCGACAAAGGGCATCGGGGCGACCAGGGACCGCGCGGCCTTCACGGTGTGTGGCGCGCCACCCCGACCGGGAACAAACAGAATTGCGAATGGTTCGCAATATCTCTATGCTGAGCAGATTGTTTGTTTTGCAACTTGTTCCAACATCCTCCCGCCATGCGCCACGCCCTTGTTCTCGTCTGTTCGGCCCTGCTGAGCCTACCCGCCACTGCCCAAGACGCGCTGGTGGTCTACACCGCCCGTATCGAAGCCTTGGTCAAGCTCCTGTTCGACGCGTACACCAAACAGACCGGCACGCCGATCCGTTTCGTCACCGACAAAGAAGGCGCCTTGGTCGAACGCCTGAAAGCCGAGGGGGCCAACACGCAGGCCGACCTTCTCATCACGACCGATGCCGGCAACCTGTGGCAAGCCGCACAGGAAGGCGTGCTGCGGCCGATCGATTCGCCGCAATTGGAAAAGAGCATCCCCCCGCAGCTGCGCGACCCTGGTAAACAATGGTTCGGACTGTCGGTGCGGGCACGCACCCTGTTCTACAACACACGCATGGTGAAACCCGCGCAGCTGTCGACGTACGAGGATCTGGCCGACCCGAGGTGGCGCGGCAAGCTCTGCCTGCGCTCGAGCAAAAAGGTCTACAACCAATCGCTGGTGGCAATGCTGATCAGCGAACATGGCGAGGCGCGCACCGAACAGATCGTGCGCGGGTGGGTCGCCAATCTCGCCACCGAACCATTCGCCGACGACACACGCATGCTCGAGGCGGTGGCAGCCGGCCAGTGCGCGGTAGGGATCGCCAACACCTACTACTTCGGCCGCCTGATGGAAAAGAAGCCCGACCTGCCACTGGCCATCTTTTGGGCCAATCAGATGACTGGCGGTGTGCATGTGAATGTCTCGGGCGCGGGTGTCACCAAGCACAGCAAGCGCCCTGTCGCCGCCCAGCGGTTCCTCGAATGGCTGGCATCGCCCCAGGCGCAGAACCTGTTCGCTGACAGCAACCTCGAATACCCTGCCAACGCCGCCGTCTCTGCAGACCCCACCGTGAAGGCGTGGGGCGACTTCAAGGCAAGCCCGCTCGACGTCGCCGACGCGGGGCGCCTGCAAGCGGCCGCCGTTCGCCTGATGGACCGTGCCGGTTATCGCTGACAGCACCCCGCCCGGCATCGGCTCGCCTTCCCTCCTGGCCGAGCGCCGGGGCCAGGGCTGGACGCTGATCGCCGTCGTGATCGCGGCGCTGGTGCTGGCGCCTTTGCTGGTGTTGATCAGCCGTATCGGGCAGGCCGATCCCGACCTGATGCAACACCTGTGGCGATTCGTCCTACCCCGCGTCGCTGCCGATAGCTTGCTGCTGGTCGTCTTGGTGGTCACCGGCGCTGGCACTCTGGGGACTGGTCTGGCGTGGTTGGTGAGCCGCTATCGCTTTCCTGGTCGCGATCTGTTCGACTGGGCCCTGATCCTGCCAATGGCATTGCCAGCCTATGTGCTGGGGTTTGTGTTGATCGGCTTGCTTGACTTCACCGGGCCACTGCAGACGGCGTTGCGCGGCATGTTTGGGGAGGCGCTGCGCCTGCCAGCCATCCGCTCGATCGGGGGGGCGGCGCTGGTACTCAGCCTAGCCCTCTACCCTTACGTCTACTTGCTGGCTCGGACCGCCTTTGACAGCCAGGGGCAGCGCGCGCTCGAAGCCGGTCGCGCGCTGGGCTTGAGCCGTCGTCAGGCGTTCTGGCGTGTCGCCCTGCCGCTCAGCCGACCGTGGATCGCAGCTGGCCTGCTGTTGGTCACCATGGAGACCCTGGCGGATTTCGGTACCGTGGCGGTGTTCAATGTCGACACCTTCACCACCGCCATTTACAAGAGCTGGTTCGGTTTGTTCTCGCTGGGCACTGCTGCCCAGCTGGCAGCTGTTCTGCTGATCGTTGCCCTGTCGATCGCTGCGGTCGAACACCGTCTGCGCGACCGCGCCGGGTATTGGGACACCGGCCGCAGTGCTCCCGCACAGCGACAGACCTTGGCGGGATGGGCCGGCTGGACAGCGAGCCTGGTCTGCTTGTCAGTGCTGGCGCTGGCGGTGGTGATCCCGGTCGGACAGCTGCTGGTCTGGGCGTTTGCCGACGGACACGGCCTGGCCGACCTCGCCGATGGCCGGCTATGGGCCCTGGTGTCGCGCACGCTCGGTTTGGGACTGGCGGCGGCGTTACTGGTGGTCGTGGCGGCAGCGCTGCTGGCCTATGCACGACGCGAGGCACCTGGCCGTGTGACACAGTTGGCCGGGCGGCTGGCGACACTGGGCTACGCCATTCCCGGGGCGGTCCTGGCGGTGGGCGTGTTCGTGGCACTCAGTCTGGCTGATCATCTGCTGCCAGCCCTGGGAGCTGGCGACTGGCGCATCGGCGGCACGCTGGTGGCGATCCTGTTCGCCTACCTGGCGCGCTTTCTGGCGGTCGGCTTCGGGCCGGTCGAGGCCGGACTCGACCGCATCCGCTCTTCGATGGACGAAGTCGCGCAGAGCCTGGGGGCCGACACCCGCAGGCGACTCCTGGCAGTGCACCTGCCACTCCTGGCACCGTCACTCTTCGTCGGCGCGGCACTGGTGCTGGTCGACGTGATGAAAGAGATGCCGATCACGCTGATGACGCGCCCCTTCGGCTGGGATACGCTGGCCGTACGCATCTTTGAATTGACCTCTGAAGGACAGTGGGAGGCGGCGGCCCTGCCAGCCCTTGCGTTGGTGTTGGCCGGACTGCCGCCACTCATCCTGCTCAACCGCCAGACCCGCACCGGCACGCCCACACCGTGACTCCCCAGCTTCGCCTGCTTTCAGTCAGCATGGCCTATGGCCAGCAGCCAGTCGTCGATGACGTCAGCCTAGAAATGGAGCGCGGCTGTATCGCCTGCCTGCTGGGGCCATCTGGATGTGGCAAAACCACGCTGTTGCGTGGCATCGCCGGCTTCGAACCAGTGCTGCGCGGTAGCATCAGCATCGGCGAGCGGCTGGTCAGCTCGGCGGGCTTTCGTCTGCCACCAGAAGAGCGCCGCGTCGGCATGGTGTTCCAGGACTACGCTCTGTTCCCCCATCTACGCGTCATCGAAAACGTCGCCTTTGGCCTACATACGCTGGGCAGCCTTGAACGCCAGCGACGCGCTGGCTTCTGGCTTGAGGTGGTTGGCCTGAGCGGGCTTGAACGTGCTTGGCCGCATGAGCTGTCGGGTGGCCAGCAGCAACGCGTCGCGCTGGCCCGGGCGCTCGCCCCCGAGCCCGAGCTGCTGCTGATGGACGAACCGTTCTCCAACCTTGACACCGAGCTGCGCGACAACCTCGCTCGCGAGGTTGGCGACCTGCTGCGACAGCGTGGAGCGACGGCGCTGTTGGTCACCCACGACCAGCGCGAGGCGTTCGCCATCGCCGATCGCATCGGCATTCTTCACGAGGGTCGCTTGCGCCAATGGGACGCGGCCTACAACCTCTACCACTGGCCGGCCGATCGTTTTGTCGCAGACTTCATCGGCGAGGGTGTGATGCTGCCGGCACAGGTCCGCGAGGACGGCGCACTGGCGCTGTCCTTTGGCGAACTGCGCGGCGAGTTCACCGACCAGCAACCGGCCCTGCGCCCAGGCGAGCCAGTCGAGGTGTTGCTGCGCCCAGACGACATCATCCATGACGATGCCAGCCCTCTGACCGCGGAGGTCCTTCACAAGGCCTTCCGCGGCGCCGAGATCCTGTACACGATCCGTCTCGATGGCGGCGCCGAGGTCCTGACGCTGGTGCCCAGCCACCACGATCACGCCATCGGTGAACGCATCGGCATCCGTATCATGGCCGACCACGTCGTTGCCTTCCCTGCCCGATGAGACCACTCCTCCACCTTGCCGCCGCCCTGTGCGCTTTGCTGTTCATCTCCCCGGCGAGCGCCAATGCGATCGAGCGGCTAAAAGCCTTCAACAGCGGAATTCGTTCCTTGACCGCCGAATTCACCCAGCAGGTGCTCGATGAGCGTATGCGCGAGGTACAGGCGAACACCGGCGACGTCGCGCTGGAGCGCCCCGGCCGTTTCCGCTGGGTCTATCGCACCCCCTACCCGCAGCTGCTGGTCAGCGACGGCAAGACGCTGTGGATGTACGACCCAGAGCTCAAACAAGCCACCCGTCGCGGCATCGGCGGGGCACTTAGCGGTAGCCCGGCCGAACTGCTCGCCGGCAGCGCCGACCTCGAGCGCAGCTACCGGCTCAGCAACATCGGCAGACAAGACGGTCTGGAATGGCTGGAAGCAGTCCCGAAGCGCGACGATAGTGGCTTCGTCCGCATCCGTATCGGCATGTCGAAGGATGACCTGCCGCTGGCCATGGAGCTCACCGACAGTTTTGGTCAGACAACGCTGCTGCGGTTCACCGACGTACGACGCAACCCGCGCATCAAGTCTGAGGCCTTCGTCTTCGCCCCGCCAGCGGGCGTCGATGTGCTCGACCAGTGAGCGCTGGCGCCTTGTTCGATGACGCCGGTGGCCGTGTGCCACTGGCCGAGCGGCTGCGCCCACGGTCGCTCGACGACATCGTCGGGCAATCGGCGGTGCTCGGGCCGGGCACGCCGCTGCGGCGCGCCTTCGATGAGGGCATCGCCCATTCGATGATCCTCTGGGGGCCGCCGGGCACCGGCAAGACCACCCTCGCCCGCCTCGCCGCCGCCGCCTTCGACGCCGAGATGATCGCCATCTCGGCGGTGCTGGGAGGTGTGAAGGAGATCCGTGAGGCGGTGGAGCAAGCGCAGGCCAACCGTGCCCGTGGTCGGCACACCGTGCTCTTCGTGGACGAGGTGCACCGCTTCAACAAGGCGCAGCAGGATGCGTTCCTGCCACACGTCGAGTCTGGCCTCTTCACGTTCGTCGGCGCGACCACCGAGAACCCGTCGTTCGAGGTCAACCGCGCACTGCTGTCGCGGGCCACGGTCTATGTGCTGGCAAGCCTCGATGCGGCGGCGCTGGGCAGCCTGGCACAGCGCGGCGCGGCGGCGATGGGCTGTGCGCTGGCAGACGATGCGGCGGACGCGCTGGTGGCCTGGGCCGACGGCGATGCGCGGCGTCTGCTCAACACCGTCGAGCAAGTGTGCAGCGGGCGCCATGGCGACATCGACCTTGCTGCGGTGAAGGCCGCGCTGGGCACCGCCATGCGCCGCTTCGACAAGGGCGGCGATGCCTTCTATGACCAGATCTCGGCGCTGCACAAGTCGGTGCGCGGCTCGGACCCGGACGCCTCGCTCTACTGGCTGATGCGCATGCTCGACGGTGGGACCGACCCGGAGTATCTGGCACGACGGCTGGTGCGCATCGCCATCGAGGACATCGGCCTGGCCGACCCACGTGCGTGGCGGGTGGCGCTGGACGCCGCCGACACCTACGCGCGTCTGGGCAGCCCGGAAGGCGAGCTGGGGTTGGCGCAGGCGGTGCTGTATCTGGCCATCGCGCCGAAGAGCAACGCCGGTTATGTGGCCTTCAAGGCGGCCCGGGCTGCCGTGGAGCAGCACGGCTCGGCGCCGGTGCCGCCGCACCTGCGCAACGCGCCGACGCAGCTCATGAAGGACCTCGGCCACGGGCACGCCTACCGCTACGCGCATGACGAACCGCATGGCTATGCGGCTGGCGAGACCTACCTGCCCGAGGGCATGCCGGCACAGCGCTTCTACCAACCGACTCCGCGCGGGCTCGAGGCAAAGATCGCCGAGAAGATCGCTTGGCTGCGCAGTCTTGACGCGACCGCCAAACCCGACAAAGGCTAACGATGCGGCCGCTCGTCAGGGCCTCATCCAGCCTGCGGCAGACCCGCCGGCGCAAAGGGATCTAAGCCGGTTTGCGACCGCGCTGGCCAGACCGACGACCGGCAGCCCGGTGGGCGCGCGTCTCCTCATCGACTTTATGCATGAACAGCCAGCCGTAGTACCCGGCCATGACGATGACTGCGAGGATGGTGGCCAGCGACAAGATCCCGACCCAATCCGAAAGGAGTTCGCGTAGCAGCAACATGGTGTCTCTCCGTTAACGACAACATCACGCTACCCGCAGCGACCATCTGTGACCTTGATCTTGCGCAAATCCGCCGACCGCGCTCAAAGCAGCCGGACAGCCTCCCGGTAGAATGCCGCGGCTGGCCAACTGGCCGCTCAACACTGCCGGAGACCCCATGCTGGACATCAACCTGCTGCGCCGCGACCTGGACGGCGTGCTCGAGCGCCTAGGGCGCCGCAAGACCCCGCAGCCCTTCCTCGACGCCGAGCGGTTCCGCGGCCTCGAAACCGAGCGCAAGACCCTGCAAACGCAGACCGAGCAACTGCAGGCCAGCCGCAACAGCCTGTCGAAGCAAATCGGGGTATTGAAGGGCAAGGGCGAGTCCACGGATGCACTGATGGCCGAGGTCGCCGGCATCGGCCATACGCTCAAACACTCGGCAGAGCGACTCGAGGCGATTCAGGCCGAACTCGAGATGCTGCTGCTGGCGCTACCCAACCTGCCGCTCGACGATGTCCCGCCGGGTCGTGACGAGACCGACAACGTGGAAGTGCGGCGCTGGGGTGTACCGCGAACTTTCGACTTCACCGTGCAAGACCATGTCGATGTTGGAGCGCCTCTGGGGCTCGATCTTGACACTGGTGCGCTGCTCGCTGGTGCTCGCTTCGCCTTCATGAAAGGCCCGGTGGCCCGACTGCACCGGGCCCTGGCGCAGTTCATGCTGGATACGCAAACGCTCGAGCACGGCTACACCGAGTGTTACACGCCCTACATCGCCAATGCCGACAGCCTGCGCGGCACCGGCCAGCTGCCGAAGTTCGAAGCCGACCTGTTCGCCGCCATCAAGGGCGGGCAGGAGGGCGAGGCGGAGCCGCTGTACCTCATCCCCACCAGCGAAGTGACGCTGACCAATAGTGTGCGCGGGCAGATCCTGCCGGCGGATGCGCTACCACTCAAGCTCACCGGCCACACACCGTGTTTTCGTTCAGAAGCCGGCAGTTATGGCCGCGACACGCGGGGGATGATCCGCCAGCACCAGTTCGACAAGGTCGAGATGGTGCAGATCACGGCGCCGGAACAGAGCGCCGCCGCGCTCGAGGAGATGGTCGGCCACGCCGAGCACATCCTGCAGCTGCTTGAGCTGCCTTATCGCGTTGTGCAGCTGTGTACCGGCGACATGGGCTTTGGTGCCGCGCGCACCTACGACCTCGAAGTCTGGATGCCCGCGCAGCAGTCGTATCGCGAGATCTCCTCGTGCTCGAACTGCACCGACTTCCAGGCCCGCCGGATGCAGACCCGCTTCCGCAATGCCGCCGGCAAGACCGAGCTGGTCCATACATTGAACGGCTCGGGGCTGGCGGTCGGGCGGACGCTGGTAGCGATGCTCGAGAACCACCAGCAGGCCGATGGCCGGATCCGCATCCCGCAGGCGCTGCGGCCTTGGCTGGGCGGGCTGGAATGGCTGGAGCCGGCTACCAGATGATCGGGTCGGGCGGCGGCGTGACCGGCGGCCGGTAGAAGCGAGGCGGCGTCCAACCACTGAAGGGGCTCGACGTCGCTGCCTCGCCGTCGGCCGCAACCAGCACCTCGTAGTAGGCGCGGACGTTCTCGGCCAGGATCACCGCCTCACCACCGCGCGCCGGGCCCGACACCAGACGCGCGCCGATCTCTGGCCGCGCCAGCTGCGGCAGAGCCTGGCGCAAACCACTCCAACTGTTCGGGTCGAACCCCATCTGCGCAGCCAGACGGCGGCCGGCACGCAAATGGCCTTCGCCCAAGTTGTAGGCCGCGAGTGCCATGGGCAACCGCTCGGCCGCCGGCACATCATCGGGCAGAGCGGTCATGAGGTCGGCAAGAAATCGGGCGCCGCCCAAGATACTGGCGCGCGCATCCAACCGATCGAGCACGCCATAGCGGTCGGCCGTTGCCTCGGTGAGCTGCATCATGCCGCGCACGTTGGTCCACGAGGTCGCCAACGGGTCCCACTTCGATTCCTGATAGGCCAGCGCAGCCAACCAGCGCCAGTCGATGCCAGTCTCGGCAGCGGCGTCCTGAAAGTGGCGGCGGAAACGTGGCAGGCGTGTGTAGCGGTGCGCGAGGATGCCGTCGATGTCAGCACTGGCCAAGCGCTGCAGATGTGCGTAGTGACGGTCGGCCAAGGCTCGGATGCGCCCGTCGGCCAATGCCTGGCGGATGAAATCGCCGGCAGTGGCGAACAGGGGATCGTTGCCATAGCGGGCGAAGGCCCATGCCACAGTCCGCTCTCCGGGCAGACTGAACGCAGGCTCCAAATCGATCAGCCAGTGGCGCATGCGTTCGAGCAGGATCGAATCGACAATGGCGTAGTCAAGCTCGCCCTCGGCGAGGCGCTGCAGGGCATCGGCGGCTTCGCCGGGAGGTCCCGCTTCGAGGCCTGAAAAAGCTTGCCCAGTCCGCTGGGTGGCCAGGCTGCGAGCGGCCGGCGATGCAACGATCACCCAACCGCGGTATGGTCCAAGGTCGTTCAGGCTGTTGACCACCACACCCGATCCGCGGCGCACTGCAACGACTTGGCGCAAGCTTTGATATGGCGGGCCAAAACGCACCAGCATCTGTCCGCCTTTGCTCACTGCTGCACCAGCAGCCGCCAGGTGGGCGGCTCCGCGATCGAGTGCCTGGTACATACGACGGTCGCTATCGACAAACAGGAAGCGCACCGGCACGCCCAGGCTGTCGGCAAACGTCTGCACAAGGTCGTGTTCAAAGCCGGCCAGTCCCTCGGCATCTTCGTAGACACCGGCCGGCGACAAACGGGTGGCGACGATCAACGCACCCAGCTCCTGCGGCGGTGGCAAGTCGCGCGGTGCCGGCGAGCAGGCGGCTACCAGGCTCAACAGCGCCAGTCCAACAGCCGACTGCAGGCATCTCGCTACAGCCTGCATCAGGCGCAGCGGCCCCAGCCAGCGCCACGCCAGACACAATGGCACGTGTCGCAACAGCATCACCCGCACAGAGTTCCGGACATCCACAGCATGGTCGTCAGTGTACCGCCAGCAGATGTCCGGCTACTGACACCCGGAACACGCAAATATCCCAGGAAGTCTCTGCATAGCCGTCGACTTTTGATATTGTTGGCCGGTTACGCTTCTGGAGCCTGCTGTGCCCTACTCTGAAGAGACCGTTCAAACGGTACGCACCTGGTCAGACAAGACCTTCAGCTTCACCACAACCCGTCCGGAGGGGTTCACCTTCGAGAATGGCGAATTCGTGACCATCGGTCTTAAACCGGAGGGCAAGTTGATCGCCCGCGCCTACTCGATCGTGTCGACCAATGACCAGCCCTTCCTCGAGTTCCTCAGTATTCACGTGCCGGATGGCCCGCTCACCAGCAGGCTGGTGCATGTCAAGCCGGGTGATTCGGTGTGGGTGAACAGCAAAGCCACTGGCTCGCTCACGCTGAACTACCTGCAACCCGGTCGCGTGCTGTATCTGCTCGCCACCGGAACCGGCCTGGCGCCCTTCATGTGCCTGATCCGCGACCCGGCGGTGTTCAAGGCCTACGAGAAGGTGGTGCTGATCCACACCGTACGCACAGTGCCCGAACTCGCCTACAAAGCCGACATCGAGACGCTGTGTGCGGCCAACCCGCAGCTGCACTACCTGCCGAGCGTCACGCGAGAACCGTTCGAGCGCAGCATGCGGTGCTCGGAGCTGCTGCTGACCGGGGCGGCCGCGCGCGAGCTCGGTTTGCCCGAGCCGGACAAGGAACACGACCGAGTCATGCTGTGCGGCAACCCGGAGATGAACAAGCAGGTCACCGACATCCTGGAGGAGCGTGGCTGGGTCATGACCAGCCACCGCGGCGTCGGCAACTTTACGGTCGAGAAGGCTTTCGTGGTGCACCACGCTTGAAGCCGCCACCCGGCTTGTTGAAACCGCCGCCGGGCTTGTTGAAACCTCCGGCAGATTTCGGTCGGAAACCCGGTTTGCGCGCCTGCCGGTCCGGCGCAGCGTCGCGCGCCGGGCGCCGCGCTTCCAGACCGGGAATGACGAGCGGATCGACGCGACGCTCGATGTAGCGCTCAATGCGTCGCAGAACGCCGGTGTCGGCCGGACCAGCAAACGAGATCGCAGTACCCGTCGCGCCTGCCCGCCCAGTCCGGCCAATGCGGTGAACATAGTCCTCAGCAGCGCGCGGCAGGTCGTAATTGATGACGTGCGAAAGGCCGGGGACATCGATGCCTCGGGCAGCGACATCGGTCGCCACCAGCACCTGTAGCGAACCCTGACGCAGCGCTGCCAGCGTACGGTTACGGTTGCGCTGTTCCATGTCACCGTGCATCGCCGCAACGCGAAAACCCTCGCTGACCAGCTCATCGGCGACACGGTCGCACTCGCGCTTGGTGGCGATGAACACCACCGCCTGGGTGACGTTCGGCTGCAACAGGATGTGCCGCATCAAACGGTTCTTGTGTGCGAGGTCGTCGGCACGGATGACGTGCTGAGCAATGTTGTCGTGGCGCGTCTGCGGGGTGCTCACCTCGATGCGTTGCGGGTCGCGCAGCAGGTCGCGCGCCAGCGCAGCGATGCGTCCCTCGAGTGTGGCCGAGAACAACAGCGTCTGCCGGCTGCCCGGCGTGGCCGCCGCGATCTCGCGCACCGGTTCGATGAAGCCCATGTCGAGCATGCGGTCGGCCTCGTCGAGCACCAGCATCTCGATGCCCGACAGATCGACGCGGCCGCGCTGCAACTGGTCGATCAGACGGCCAGGAGTGGCGACCAGGATTTCGTAGGGTTTGGCCAGCATGGCGTTCTGTACGCGGTAAGGCATGCCGCCCAGCAGGCTGACCACGCGCATGCGCGGAAAGGCGCGGACGAACTGCTCGGCCGCCTGCGCGATCTGGGTGGCGAGTTCACGGGTCGGTGACAACACCAGCAGACGTGCCCCCCGACCACCTTGGCGGGCTTGGGTGCTAAGCCGCTCGATGGCCGGCAGCATGAAGGCGGCGGTCTTGCCGGAACCAGTCTGCGAGCAGACCATCAGGTCGCGACCAGCGACCACCGCGGGGATGGCCTGCGCCTGGACCGGGGTCGGGCTGGTGTAGCCAGCAGCAGCGACGGCGCGAAGCAGCGTGGCCGACAGCGGGAGCTGTTCAAAACCACCGGTCGTGGCGATCACCTGCGCAGCCGACGACTCGGCGGACGCTGCTGCGCTTTCGGAAATGGACGTGTGTGCGGCAGGTGCCGCGGCGAACGATTGGGTATGCATGACTGCCCCTATAAGTGCCGCTCGTTGCGGTGCAACGAGAGCGAATGCGCAGCGCGCCGCACGGCCGATGCCGCCTGGCAAATCAACGGGAAGCGCTGCGAAAGCCCACCGCCGGGTCGAGCCGCCAACCGGAGATGGGCCGGGCCGCTTAGACTGCTGGCGGCCCCGGACAGGGGGTCGGGGACTGGTCCTGAGTGTTGCGCAATGCTGCGGCGCAAAACACTGAACCGCGGATGCTACAGGCTTTTACCGTGAAGGCAAGCGTTCAGGGCATCTGATTGCCGCAAGCCAGTCCGTGCAGCGCGATCAGCATCGGCGCGTGACGCCCATAGGCGGCTAAAAAGCTACGTTGGGCAGCATAGGCTTCCCGCTCTCGGTCGATGGCGGCGGCACAGTCGTCACCGAACTTGCCCGACTCGCGCTGCAGGTAGTGCACCAGCTCGTGCAGTAACACGGAGGCGTCCATGGTGTCGCCAACCGGATCGAGCGCGTTGTCGAGATAGATGCGGTCGCCCGGCGGCAACCAGCCACGCACGCTGCAGCGTTGCCCACCGCAGGCCTGATCGACCAACCATTGCTGGCTGACCAGCTCGACCTCGGGGAGCTGCGCCGGGGCCGGATAGCCGGTCAGTTGCACCGCCCAAGACATCAAGACCGCCACCAACTCGTTCACCGGCACCTCCCGCTGCTCCGAACGACTAGCGTACCGCGCTTGCGATTGGCTTGCCGATCAGGCGGCATCGTCAGCCTCGTCAAGCTGCTGCCAGAGGGCAATGACCTTGGCCGAGTTCATCCCCTGCAGATACGCGACATGATCGGCTCGTTCGGCATCGCTGGCGCGCAGGATCGGTAAGTCAAGCCCGACCAGTCCATCGTCACCCCCTTCCGCCGCAGCCACAGCCTCATCGAGGCTAGAGATCGCCAGCGTCTCCTGGCCGCGAGTCATGGCCAGATACACGCCTGCCAGCAGTTCCGCGTCGAGCAACGCTCCGTGCAATTGCCGGCCACTGTTGTCGACCGCGTAACGCTCACACAGGGCGTCAAGGCTGTTGCGCTTGCCGGGGTGCAATTCGCGTGCGAGCGCCAGGGTATCGACAACGTCGTCAAGTACGCCGCCGCCGACCTCTACCCCAAGCAGAGCAAACTCGGCGGCGAGAAAACCCACATCGAACGGCGCGTTGTGAATGACCAGCTGGCCGCCACGCAAGAAGTCGCAAAGCTCATCGGCAATCTGTGCGAAGGTCGGCTTGTCGGCGAGAAAGGCCTCGTCCAGTCCGTGCACCCGTAACGCGCCCTCGTCGATACTGCGCTGCGGGTTGACATAGCGGTGGAAATGACGCCCCGTAAGGCGCCGGTCGAGCAATTCAACGGC
The DNA here is from genome assembly GCA_964524005.1 of uncultured Enterobacteriaceae bacterium. Classification (GTDB taxonomy): domain Bacteria; phylum Pseudomonadota; class Gammaproteobacteria; order Burkholderiales; family UBA3065; genus UBA3065. The sequence continues at coordinate 13,656 of CAZGBK010000006.1, read as the reverse complement.
AGCGACCTCGATCACCCGATGCCCCTGCGCGACCTCGAGACCAGTGGTCTCGGTATCCAGCACGATCTGTCTCATGCCCCCTCTCCAGCGGTGGTCCTATCGGCTAGTTCGCCAGACTCGCCGAAATGGGATCGGCAGCCATCCAGTCCATCAACAACCAGGCTATCGACGCCCAAATTGGCCAGGGCGTCGGCGCGCTCGTTGCCATCGTGACCATTGTGGCCACGCACCCAGATCCATTCGACCTGATGTACGGCGGCGGCAGCTTCCAGCTGACGCCAAAGGTCGACGTTCTTTACCGCTCCGCCACCGGAGGACTTCCAACCCCGGCGTTTCCAGCCGGGGAGCCATTCAGTCATGCCTTTGTGGACGTACTGCGAATCGGTATGGATCCGTACCCGACACGGTTTTTTCAAGGCGGCAAGCGCCTCGATCACCGCCTGCAATTCCATCCGATTGTTGGTGGTCTGTGGCGCCCCGCCATGCAGTTCCCGCTCGTGGCCAGCGTAACGTAGCCAGACACCCCACCCTCCCGGGCCAGGATTGCCCTTGCAGGCACCATCGGTGTAGGCATCGACCCACCCTTCTGGAGGATCTGCCAATGTTCCGCTCATGACCGCCCTCGTTCGGCTGTCACCCGCTGCAGTGCGGGCCGGCAACGTAACGGCGGACTCTCTGCCGGCTGCTGCCGGGTCCGCCCGGTAGCGACCAGCACGGGCTTGCGGACCGCAGCTCGCACTCCATGCCTCTCCAGAACTCGCAAGCCGCGGACGCGTTTGACCGCCTGCAACAGGTAGGCCCCACCTGCCCCCGGCCACCAGCGATCTCCAGCCTTCTCCATAAAAGCCCAGCGCGCCAGGCTCGCTTCGCTGCGCAGCGGCGGTGTATAGGCACAAAAACTCCCCCCCTCGACCTCAAGGTCGAGCAGCTTCAGCCAGTCGTGCAAACGACTGACGCCAATGTAGCGTCCCAACCACGGATACGCCTGCGCGCCCAGCCGCCGCAGTCCCCAGAGGCTGAACGGGTTGAAACCCAGGATAAGCAAGCGGCCCTCGGGCATCAGCACCCGATTCGCCTCACGCAGAACCGCGTGCGGATGAGGCGAGAACTCGAGCACATGCGGCAAGACCAGCAGGTCGATGCTGCGATCGGGGAATGGCAACTGTTCGGGTTCGGCGCAGATATCGCCGCGCTGCCGGTCGACCATCGCACGTTTGGCGATACGGCTTTCACGCAGCAAGTCGGCCCAAGGCATACCCAGCTGCAGTGCGTGATAACCAAAAACATCCTGCACAACCGGGTCGAGCAATGCCTGCTCCTGCCTCAGCAGCAGACAGCCCAGTGGTGTACCCCACCACTGCTCGGCCGCTGCTGCAGCGGCGCAGCGATCGTCATGCGCGAGGTGTTGGGCGCGCAAACGATCACCATCAGCACCGCGGTCTGTCATGGCGTAACCTCTGAGGGATGGAACATCGCGACGACCTTGGGCAGACCTACCCCCCCACGACGGGCGAGACCAATCCGCGCGCCTTGCTGGTCGAGCCGATCCCAGCATTCTCCGACAACTACCTGTGGCTGCTGCACGACGGGCACCACGCGGTGGTGGTCGATCCAGGCGACGCCGCACCAGTGCGCGACTCCTTGAAAACCCGAGACCTGCGTCTGGCCGCGATCCTGGTCACTCACAGCCACGCTGACCACGTAGGTGGTATCGCGTCGTTGCTCGAGGAATGGCCAGTACCGGTCTACGGACCGTCGGCCGAGCCGGTGCCTGGACTGACGCACGCCGTCGGCGACGGCTGCCGGGTCGGCCTGCCGGCGCTGGGCCTGGAACTGGAGGTGCTGGACGTGCCAGGACATACGCGCGGTCATGTGGCCTATTATGGCCAGAAGCGCTTGTTCTGTGGCGATACCCTGTTTGCCTGCGGGTGCGGGCGCATCGACCAGCCGGCGGCTGTGATGTATGCGTCGCTGGAACGTTTGGCCAGCCTGCCTGACGACACACTGGTCTACTGCACGCACGAGTACACACAGGCCAATATCCGCTTCGCCCTCAGCGTGGATCCGGACAACACGGCCCTACAGCAACGCGCCAAAGCAGTCGCGCAGCTGCGTGCACGCGGTGCTGTCAGCCTGCCCTCGACCATTGCCGAGGAGCGCGCCACCAACCCCTTCCTGCGCTGCCGCGAACCAGCCCTGCGCGCCGCCGCTGAAGCGGCAGCCCAGCATTCATTACCCACACCGACCGCGGTGTTCGGGCAACTGCGCTGCATGAAGGACAGTTTCCGCAGTTAAGTCCACTCCGCCGCCACCGGGAAGTTGGCAGCAATGAAAAAAGCCCGCAGATGCGGGCTTTTGTGTACAGCGATAGGGTGCATGACACCCCACCATCTGCGGACGGGCTCAGCTGGCGGCGATCTGGTCAGCCTTGGCGATCAGCGCCTCAGCCATACGGATCGACGCGATGTCGATCAGACGACCATCCAGCGACACCGCGCCCTTGCCCTCCTTGGCGGCCTGCGCCATGGCATCGAGGATGCGGCGGGCCTTGTTCACCTCGGCTTCCGACGGCGTGTAGACCTGGTTGGCCAGCTCGATCTGGCTGGGGTGGATCGCCCACTTGCCTTCGTAGCCCAGCACCGCGCAGCGGTTGGCAGCCGAGATGTAGCCGTCCGGATCGTTGAAGTCGCCGAACGGCCCGTCGATCGGGCGCAGGCCATAGGCGCGGCAGGCGACCATCATGCGGGTCTGCGCAGCGTGCCAGGGGTCGGTCCAGAAGGCGTCGCGGTTGCCCTTCTCATCGCGGTCGGTGAGGACCACGCTATCCTTGTTCACGCCGCCGATCACCGTGGTCCGGGCGCGAGTCGATGCGGCGTAGTCGGCCACACCGAAGCTCATCGCCTCGAGGCGCTTGCTCGACTGGGCGATGGCTTCGACATTGGCCATGCCGAGCGCGGTCTCGATCAGCACTTCAAAACCGATCCGCTTGGTGCGCTTCTTGGCGGTCTCGATCTGGGTGACCATCATGTCGATGGCGTAGACGTCCTGCGGGACGCCGACCTTGGGGATGAGGATCATGTCGAGGCGCGGACAGGCTTCGACGATGTCCACCACGTCGCGGTACATGTAGTGGGTGTCGAGACCATTGATGCGGACCATCATGGTCTTCTTGCCCCAGTCGATCTCGTTCAGGCCCTGGATGATGTTCTTGCGTGCCTGCTCCTTGTCGTCCGGCGCGACAGCGTCCTCGCAGTCGAGGAAGACGACGTCGGCCTTGCTCGCAGCGGCCTTTTCGAACATGCCCGGATTGGAGCCCGGAACGGCCAGTTCAGAACGGTGCAGGCGCGGTGTGGCTTGCTCGACAGCGTAGAAACTCATGCTTGTATCTCCCTATACCTAAACAAAAAAGGGGGCCTTTCAGCCCCCCGTCGTCCCGGCCTTATGCAGCCTTGCGCTTGAGTGCCTCGAGGACCGTCTTGCCAAAGTCGTTGGCGCTCGGCGCGACCAACAGACCAAAAGACTTCATGATCTCCGATTTCTCGGCAGCCGAATCGCCCGACGCCGAGATGATGGCACCAGCGTGACCCATCCGGCGACCCTTCGGTGCAGTCAGACCGGCGACGTAACCAACCACCGGCTTGGTCATGTTCTTGCTGACCCATTCTGCCGCTTCAGCTTCCTGCGGGCCACCGATCTCGCCGATCATGATCACAGCCTCGGTCTCCGGGTCATTCTCGAAGCGGACCAAGTGATCGAGGAAGCTCGAACCATTGATCGGGTCGCCACCAATACCCACCGAGGTGGTGACGCCCAGGCCGACGTCGCGCAGCTGCTCGGCAGCTTCGTAGCCCAAAGTGCCCGAGCGCGAGACGATGCCGATACTGCCACGCTTGTAGATATGGCCCGGCATGATGCCCAGCATGGCCTTGCCAGCCGAGATGATGCCAGCACAGTTGGGGCCGACGATGGTGGTGCGCTTCTCCTTCGGGTAGCGCATCAGATAGCGCTTGACGCGCATCATGTCCTGCGCCGGGATGCCGTCGGTGATGATGCACACCAGTTCGAGGCCGGCGTCGGCGGCTTCCATCAGCGCGTCGGCAGCGAACGGTGGCGGCACGAAGGCCAGGCTGGCACGGGCACCGGTGGCGTCGACAGCAGCCTTGACAGTGTTGAACACCGGCTTGTCCAGGTGCTTCTGGCCACCCTTGCCAGGGGTCACGCCACCAACCACGTTGGTGCCGTACTCGATCATCTCCTTCGCATGGAAGGTCGCCTTGTCGCCGGTGAAGCCTTGCACGATCACCGGGGTCTTTTCGTCAATCAGGATGCTCATGGTTGTTTCCTTTATGGTCCGGTGATCACTTGCCTTGCTTGGCGCGGTGTTCCTTGGCCGCAGCCACGGCCTTCTCGCAGGCCTCCAGCAAGGTCTCGGCGCCGATGATGGGCAGGCCCGAGTTCTCGATGATCTTGCGGCCCTCTTGGTAGTTGGTCCCGACCAGGCGCACGATCAGTGGCACCTTCAGGTCCTTGGCGGCGGCGACGACGCCCTCGGCGATCCAGTCGCAGCGGTTGATCCCGGCAAAGATGTTGACCAGGATGGCCGACACGTTCGGGTCGGAGAGCACCAGCTTGAACGCCACCGCGACGCGCTCAGGCGACGCACCGCCACCGACGTCGAGGAAGTTGGCGGGCTCACCGCCGGCGTACTTGATGGTGTCCATGGTGGCCATGGCCAGACCGGCGCCGTTGATGATGCAGCCGATGTCGCCTTCAAGACCGACATAATTCAGGTTGTGCTGGCTGGCCTCGGCCTCGCGCGGGTCCTCTTGGGCGAGGTCGCGCATCTCTGAGATGTCCGGCAGCCGGAACATCGCGTTGTCGTCGAAACTCATCTTGGCGTCCAGGGCGATGACACGATCGTCCTTGGTGACGACCATCGGGTTGATCTCCAACATGGTCGCGTCCTTGTCGCGGAAGGCGCGGTAGCAGCCCATGATGATCGACACAGCGCGCTGAACCTGTTTGATATTCAAGCCCATACCAAACGCCAGCTCACGCGCCTGGAAGGGTTGAAGGCCGACCGCCGGCTCGACGATCGTCTGCAGGATCTTCTCGGGCGCGGTCTGGGCGAGTTCCTCGATCTCCATGCCGCCTTCGGCGCTGGCGATGACGCGGATGCGCTCGGCCTTGCGGTCGAGCACAAAACCCAGGTAGAGCTCCTTCTCGAAGGCTTCGGCGACCTCGACATAGACGCGTTCGCACAGTTTGCCCTCGGGGCCGGTCTGGTGGGTGACCAAGCGCTTGCCAATCATGCTGCCGGCCGCTTCCTGGACGTCATGGTAGGTCTTGCACAGCTTGACGCCACCGGCCTTGCCACGCGCACCCGAGTGGATCTGGGCCTTGACGGCCCAGTGCCAGCCGCCGAGTTCGGTGGCGGCGAAGGCCGCCTGTTCCGGGGTGTAGGCGACACGACCCGGCTGGATCGTCACACCGTACTTCGAAAGTACTTCCTTGGCTTGATACTCGTGGATATCCACAGCGTTTCTCCTTCAGTTTGGAACTGGTTGATCCGGCGGGCCGCGTCTTGGCGCGGCCTTTGTCCGGTGTGCGGCGTTGGTCAAAACAGCCCGACCACCTTGCCGTCGTCGTCGATGTCGATCTTTTCTGCGCTGGGCACCTTGGGCAGACCCGGCATGGTCATGATGTCGCCACAGATCATGACGATGAACTGCGCGCCGGCGGCCAACCGCACCTCGCGGATATTGACCATGTGGCCGCTCGGGGCACCGCGGACAGTGGCGTCGGTGCTGAACGAGCTCTGCGTCTTGGCGACGCAGATCGGGTAGCTCCCGTAACCGGCGTCCTGCCAGGCCTGGATCTGCGCCTTGACCTTGGCCGGTGCGCTGATGTCGGCGGCGCCGTAGATCTTGGTGGCGACCTTCTTCATCTTGTCCCAGAGGCTGTCGCTGTCCTCGTAAACGAACCGCGGACCCTGACCGCCTTCGGCCAGCCGCACCACCTCGTGCGCGAGCGCCTCAGCACCTGCGCCACCCTTGGCCCAGTGTTCGGCCAGCACCACGTTCGCGCCCAGCGCCTTCATGCGCTCGGTGACGAGCTGGATCTCGGCCTCGGTGTCAAAGGTGAAGCGGTTGATCGACACTACGCACGGCAGGCCGTAGTGCTGAGTGACATTCGACACGTGGCGCTCGAGGTTGACCAGGCCCTTCTGCAGGGCCTCAAGGTCTTCGGTGTTGAGCGCCTTGACGTCCTTGCCGCCGTGGTACTTGAGCGCGCGGACCGTCGCCACCACCACGCAGGCGGCGGGCTTCAGGCCAGTCTTGCGGCACTTGATATCGATAAACTTCTCGGCACCAAGGTCTGCACCGAAGCCCGCTTCGGTGACGACGTACTCGCCAAGCTTCAGCGCGCTCTGGGTGGCGATGACCGAATTGCAGCCGTGGGCGATGTTGGCGAACGGACCGCCGTGGACGAAGGCCGGGTTGTTCTCGAGCGTCTGCACCAGGTTGGGCTTGAGTGCGTCCTTGAGCAGCACGGTCATGGCGCCGTGGGCATTAAGGTCACGCGCGTGAACCGGCTTCTGGTCGCGGGTGTAACCGATAACGATGTCGCCCAGGCGCTTCTTCAGGTCCTTGACGCTGGTCGCCAGACAGAAGATCGCCATCACTTCCGATGCGACGACGATGTCGAAGCCATCCTGACGCACGTAACCGTTGGCGGTGCCGCCGATGCCGATGACGATGTCACGCAGAGCGCGGTCGTTCATGTCGACGACGCGCTTCCAGGTGATGCGGCGCGGGTCGATATCGAGCTGGTTGCCGTGGTTGATGTGGTTGTCGATCATCGCCGCCAGCAGATTGTTGGCAAGCGCAATAGCCGAGAAGTCGCCGGTGAAGTGGAGGTTGATGTCCTCCATCGGCACGATCTGGGCGTAGCCGCCGCCGGCCGCGCCGCCCTTGACGCCGAACACCGGGCCGAGCGAGGGCTCGCGCAGGCAGATGACGGTCTTCTTACCAATGCGGTTGAGCGCGTCGCCGAGCCCCACGGTGGTGGTGGTCTTGCCCTCACCGGCCGGGGTCGGGCTGATGGCAGTGACGAGGATCAGCTTGCCATCCGGCTTGCCCTTGAGCGAGTCGACATAGTCGAGCGAGACCTTGGCCTTGTAATGCCCGTAGGGCTCGAGGTGCTCGTCGGCGATGCCAAGCTTGGCCGCCACCTCGGTGATGCGCTGCATGGTCGCTTTCTGGGCGATCTCGATATCACTTGCCATCTGACTCTCCTCGTTGTGTGGATGTTGTTCGCTGGCTGCTGTCGGCCCGTCTAGCGGGCCAGGAAGATGACGCGGTAGTCGTTGACGTTGGTGCGGGTCGGTCCGGTGACGATAAGGTCATCGAGTGCCTGGAAAAACGAATAGGCGTCGTTGTTCTCCAGGAAGGACAACGGCTTGGCCAGGCCCTTGGCAGCGGCGCGGGCGAGACTGTCCGGGCCGAGATAGGCGCCGGCGTTGTCCTCCGAGCCATCGATACCATCGGTGTCGGCGGCCAGCGCGTACATGTCGGGCGCGCCCTCAAGGTCGATGCAGAGCGACATGAGGAACTCGGCGCAGCGGCCACCGCGGCCGTTGCCGCGCACCGTCACCGTACACTCGCCGCCGCTGATCAGCGCGATCGGCGCGGTGAACGGGCGCTGGTGGGTGCGGACCTCGCGGGCGAGCGCGCCGTAGACCTTGGCCACATCACGCGCCTCGCCAGTCACCGAGTCGCCCAGCACCGCGCTGGCGATACCATGCTGCTTGAAGAACTCCGCAGCCGCAGTGAGCATGCCGGTGGCAGTGCCGATGACGCGGTTCTCGCAACGCGCGAACACCGGGTCCCCTGGCTTCGGTGTCTCGGGGCGGATGCCGCGCATACCCTCATCCAGCACCTTGGAGACGCTGGCCGGAGGCGTGACCTCCCAGCGCTTGAGGATGGCCACGGCATCGGCGTAGGTGGTGGGGTCCGGCGCACAGGGGCCGGAAGCGATGTGGGTGGCCTCATCGCCGGTCACGTCGGAGATGACGAGCGCGAGCACCTGCGCCTTGCAGGCGGCGGTGAGGCGGCCACCCTGGATCAGCGAGAGGTGCTTGCGGACGGTGTTCATGTCCTGGATCGGCGCCCCGCTCTTGAGCAGGTCCTTGGTGACCTGCTTGAGTTCGGCCATCGAGATGCCCTCGACCGGCAGGCTGAGCAAGCTCGAGCCACCACCTGACACCAGCGCCAATAGAAGGTCGTCAGGACCGAGCGTCTGCACCGCGGCGAGGATCTCGCGCGCGGCGGCCTCGCCGTTCTCGTCGGGGACCGGATGGCCGGCCTCGACCACGCGGATGCGGGTGGTCGGCATGCCGTGCTCGTAGCGGGTGATGACCACGCCCTCGAGCGGCGCGTCGGCCGGCCAGTGGCGCTCGACCGCGGCGGCCATCGAAGCGGCCGCCTTGCCGGCACCGATCACCAGCGTGCGGCCCTTGGGTGGCTCGGGTAGGTGCTGCGGCAGGATGACGAGCGGATCGACCGCGGCGACCGCGGCCTTGTACGACTCGATGAGGAGACTGCGTGGGTCCATCGATCGCCTTCTTGTTTTCAGTCGAGACCCGGAATTTGTGTCCCGGACCAAGTCACCAGCTGGTGGGCTGGGCGCCCACCATGTTGTAGGGAGCTGCGCAGCGCTACCGTCACCCGCCGAGGATGGTCTGCTTGACCAGACCAAAGACCTTGGCGTCCAACGCTGCGCCTTCCGCCATCAAGCGTTCAGCCTCGTCCATACGCGGCTGGGCGAACGCTTTGTCATCGATCGCTGCCGCATTCACGAACACATTCAGCGCGGCACTGCGCAGCGCGGCCTGCGCGGCGAGTACGGCGACACCGGCATCCGAAATGATGTTGACATTACCGATCTCCGCGATACGGAGTGTCAGCGGCAGCACTTTGTGCGCCAACCGCGCGCAGTGCAGCGGCGCCTCGGTGGCCTCCTTGAGGGCAGCCTGGATGGCGGCGCTGCGGGCGGCCTTCTGCTCATCGGTGTCCTTGGGCAGCCCGTAAGCGGCCATCACCGTATCGAAGGCGGCAACGTCCTCTTGCAGGGCGGCGGTCAGCTGCCCGCGTAGCTCTTCGCTCTGCGCCAGCAAAACCTGCACCTCGCTCTCGACTTCGGCGTATTTCTTTTTGCCCAACGTCAGATTCGCGACCATGCTGACTAGCGCGGCGCCCATGGCGCCCATCACTGCTGCAGCTGAACCGCCGCCCGGCGTCGGTTGGCCGGAAGCGAGCTGGTCAAGGAACTGCTCGACTGCTAGTTGCTTCATTGTCATGGTTATCTCGACCTTGTTTGTCCCAACCTGCGCGGGTTCTTCAGACCATGCTTTTGGCGACGGCGTAGATCTGCTCGGCATCGAACACCTGGTCAGCCGCCTCGAACAGCTTGCCGACGCAGGCGCGGTGCACGGCCAGCTTGAGGTTGCCGAAGCCGAGTGCGCCGTAGACGATCTTGCCGTGCTTCTCGACCGCCTTGTCACCCATGCCGATGCCGGCGATCCCAAGCGGCGGCGTGGCGTTGGCGTCGCAGAGTACCTCGAGGGTCTTGCTGGTGGCCCAGTCGTCCTCGCGCAGCAGCTCGCTGCTGGCCGCACCGGCCGAGAAAATCAGGTGCGCGCCCTGGATGGCGGCTAGACGTTCTTCTGGCGTACCACCGGCAGCGGCGATGCAGTCATAGCCGAAACGCGCCTTGATGTCATTGCAGGCGGCCTGCGCCTTGTCGACCGTGCGCGAGGTGATGACCACCTGGGCGCCCTCGCCCGCCAGCATGGCGGCGGCGCGCTGGCCGACCGGACCGGTACCGGCGAGGATGACGGCGCGCTTGCCCTTGGCCGAGGTGTGCTTGGTCAGGCAGGCGACACCGGCAGCGGCGGTGGTGTTCGAGCCGTTGGAGTCGAGCATCACCGACACGCGGAACTTGGCAAAGAACTTCTTCTGCACCGCGTTGAATAACTCTTGGCCGGCGGCGAGGTTGCTGCCACCGACGAAGATGGCGGTGTTCTGCTTGTCGCCGCGGGTAAAGATGCAGCCGTCGACGAGAAAGCCGACGTTCTGCGGGTTGATGCCACCGTGGACGATGACGTGGTCGGCACCGCCATCGTAGGCGACCACCGTATCGAAGCTGTTGCCGATGGCGTCGGTGTCCAGTTGGAACAGAAGTTTCTTGCTCATATCAATGTCCGTGATTCGTAATCAGGCCAGCCCCGAGGCGCGGGGCGCGCATCAGACCTGGGCGGCTCAGGTCACCAGGTGCTGCGGCGTGCCGGCGATGAACAGCTCGACGTTGTCGATCAATTGGTCGGCCAGGAACTGCATGGCGCCGTCGGATGCCCAGGCCACGTGTGGCGTGAGGATGAAGTTCGGCGTGCGGATGTCCAGCAGCGGGTTGCCGTCCTTGGGCGGTTCCTTGGTCAGCACGTCGAAGCCGGCACCGGCGATGAGACCCGTCTCCAGCGCTTCTTTGAGCGCCGGCTCGTCGACCAGTCCGCCACGGGCGGTGTTGATCAGGATCGCGCTGCGCTTCATCTTCTTGAACTGCTCCAGCCCGATGAAGCCGCGCGACTCGGGGGTCAGCGGGCAATGCAGCGAGATGATGTCGGACTCGGCCAGCACAGTGTCCGGGTCAGTGAACTCGACGTCGGGTGCCTTGGGCGGGGGGTGATCGGCGAACAGCACGCGCATGCCGAGCGCCTTGGCGATCTTCGCGGTGCCCTGACCGAGCACACCCTCGCCAAAGATCCCGATGGTGCTGCCGTACAGGTCGCTGATCGTGTGATCGAAGAAGCAGAACTGATCTTGCGCCTGCCAACGGCCGTTCAGCACATCCTCGCGGTAGGCGACGATGTTCCGACGTAGCGCAAAGATCAGCGCAAACGCATGCTCTGGAACCGTATGCACGGCGTAGTTGCGGATGTTTGCGACAGCCACGCCACGCTCACGGCAAGCCGGCACATCGATCACGTCGTACCCTGTCGCTGCCACCGCGATCATTTTCAGCTTCGGCAGCTGTTCCAGCGTCGCCTTGCGGATGGGCACCTTGTTGGTGATGGCCACCGTTGCGTCCTTCAGGCGCTCGACCACTTCCGACTCGAGCGTCTGGACGTACTCCGTCCAGGTGTGCTCGAACTTCGGTTTGCGGACATTCGCCTTGAGCGACTGCCGATCCAGGAATACGACGTGCTCCATGAGTCCTCCCCTTCGTTCTTTTTGTGGGTGCTTAGCGCTTCAGCAGACCAGCTGGCGGCTGATTGTTGCGCCAGTACTCGCTGGCGGCAGCAGCACCGCTACCCGGCTGCACCTTGATACCGCAGTCGAGCATGGCCATCTCGGCACCCGTGATACCTGCCATCAGATGGACCTCGTTCATGTCACCCAGGTGGCCGATGCGGAACAACTTACCGGCGACCTTCGAAAGGCCGGCACCCAGCGACACGTTGTAGCGGTGGTAAGCGCGGGCGATGACGTCAGCGCCGTTGATGCCTTCCGGAACCATCACCGCCGATACGGTGTTCGAATACCACTTCGGTTCCTTGGCGCACAGCTGCAGGCCCCAACCCTTCTGCACGGCGGCGCGGCAGCCTTCGGCCAGGTAGGTGTGGCGGGCAATGATGTTGTCCAAGCCTTCTTCCTCGATGACCTTGAGGGCTTCGATCAAGCCGTAGAACAGGGACAGAGCAGGGGTGTACGGGAAATAGCCGGTGGCGTTGGCGTTGATCATGTCGCCAAGGTCGAAATAGCAACGCGGCAGCTTGGCTTGACTGCGCATCGCCAGAGCCTTCTGGCTTGCGCACAGGACGCCCAGGCCGGCAGGCAGCATCAAACCCTTTTGCGAGCCCGACACAGCCATGTCGACACCCCAGTCATCGAACCGGAAGTCGATCGATCCGAGACCCGAGACGGTATCGACGAACAGCAGCGCCGGGTGTTTGGCATCGTCCAGCGCTTTGCGAACGGCAGCGATATCCGAGCTCACGCCGGTGGCGGTCTCGTTATGGCAGGCCAGAACAGCCTTGATCTGGTGGGCTGTGTCTTTCTTCAGGATCTCAGCGTATTGCTCGACCGGCACACCGGTGCCCCACTCGACGTCGAGCACTTCGACATCCAGACCAAAGCGCTGGCACATGTCGATCCACAAGTGGCTGAACTGACCAAAACGCGATGCCAGAACCTTGTCACCCGGGCTCAGCGTATTGGTGATCGCGGCTTCCCAGCAGCCGGTGCCCGACGACGGGAAGACAAAGGGTTGACCGGTCGTGGTGCGGAACACCTTCTTCAGACCCGGCATGATCTGTTCGGTCAGCGACGGGAACTTCGGCGAGCGGTGGTCTTCCATCGACACCACCATCGCGCGCAGGACGCGGTCGGGGATGTTGGTCGGACCAGGAACGAAGACAAAATTACGACCAGCCACAGTTTTCTCCTAGATGAGTTTTAAATTATTCGTAAAACGCAGGGTGAGCGCCGCCACGCCACCCGTCGGAGCGGGCGGCAGGACGACGTCGCAGGGTTACTTGCCGTAAACCGGGAAAGCGCGGGTCAGCTCGGCAACCTTCGCGCGAACTTCGGCGATCCGGGCCAGATCGGTCGGCGCTTCGAGCACGTCGGCGACCAGATTGGCCGTCAGGCGGGCCTCTTGTTCCTTGAAGCCCCGGGTGGTCATCGCCGGCGAACCCAACCGGATGCCGCTAGTGACAAACGGCTTTTCCGGATCGTTGGGGATGCCGTTCTTGTTGCAGGTGATGTGCGCTTCGCCCAACACGCGCTCGGCTTCCTTGCCGGTGATGCCCTTGGCACGCAGGTCGACCAGCATGACATGGCTCTCGGTACGGCCGCTGACGATGCGAAGACCGCGCTCGGTGAGCGTTTCGGCGAGAGCAGCGGCATTCTTCTTGACCTGTTGCTGATAGGCCTTGAATGCCGGCTGCAGGGCCTCGTGGAAGGCGGTTGCCTTGCCAGCGATCACGTGCATCAGCGGGCCACCCTGGACGCCTGGGAACACCGCCGAGTTGATCTTCTTCGCCATCTCCTCGTCGTTCATCAGGATGATGCCGCCTCGCGGACCGCGCAGGCTCTTGTGGGTGGTCGAGGTGACGACATCGGCGAACGGCACCGGATTCGGGTATTCGCCAGCGGCGATCAGGCCCGAATAGTGCGCCATGTCGACCATGAAATAGGCGCCGACCGCCTTCGCGACCTTGGCGAAGCGTTCCCAATCGATCTTCAGCGAGTAGGCCGAGGCGCCGGCGATGATCAGCTTCGGCTTGTGCTCGTGGGCCATGCGCTCCATGGCGTCGTAGTCGATGACTTCGTTGCCATCAAGGCCGTAACTCACCACCTTGAACCACTTGCCCGACATGTTCAGGTGCATGCCATGCGTCAGGTGACCGCCCTCGGCCAGGCTCATGCCCATGATGGTGTCACCCGGCTGCAGCAGAGCAAGGAATACCGCCTGGTTGGCCTGCGAGCCCGAGCTCGGCTGAACGTTGGCGAAGTTGGCGCCATACAACTGCTTCAGGCGCTCGATACACAGGGTCTCGGCGATGTCGACAAACTCACAACCACCGTAATAGCG
>CAZGBK010000005.1:0-160256 GCA_964524005.1 uncultured Enterobacteriaceae bacterium | reverse complement strand
GCCGTGACTATTTCGTGACTACTTTTTGTTCCCGAGGGTATCGGGGCTGTGGCCCTTGCTTGGCTGCAAAAAATGGTAGCCCCTCACCTTTCCGCCGGACCGACCCCCACCCCCGGGGCACCCCCCCCGAATCCGCTTTACCACCCCAAGCGTCGCCCAGTAGCAGTGTTTTGCTCGAACGAAGTGGCGGTTCGCGAAGATGACCCAACTAAAAAACTTTCTCCCAAGGTAAAGACCATGGGCGAGTCCGCATCTGGTTTTACGGCGCACCCAAACTAGGCTGCGTCGCAATCATCCTTATGCCTGGCGAATGTCTCGGCCTCTATAATCAATAAAGACGTTTAGTATCCCTTTGGTCGGACCACCGCGGCGAGCGCCCCGGAGTTGTTTAGTTCGAACGTTTTGTCACATGGGTAGCACCTGTCTGTGTTAGCTAAATTAAGACAAACCGAAGATATGGCGGGTGGTGGCCCTAGCAATCCAGTCGGATCAACAGTCATCCAAGGACTCCCTTCGCTAAAGCTCGAGACGGAGTATCGGACTGGAGAGGCCGAGCCGGCTGGGGAGTTCTATCGGCCTTGTCTTGAGGTGTCGTCGGAATACGATCGTGCCGCCGGCTACTTTCGCTCCTCGGTGTTCTTGATTGTCGGGGGGGCGCTCGTGGAGTTCGCCAAGCGGGGGGGGCGAACACGTCTTGTTTGCTCGCCATCGCTCTCGGAGGGTGACGCCGAGGGCATGGGCCGTGGATACGACTTGCGGGAGACCTTGGCCGACTCGCTGGTCGACGAGATTGAAAGACTCCTAGCCGACGAGACCGCGCATTATCGGACTCGCGTGTTGGCTACGTTAATCGCAGTTGGTGCCTTGGACGTGAAGGTTGCGTTTCGCAAATCTGGTGATGGCATCTACCACGAGAAGATCGGGGTTTTTCGCGACGCATGGGGTAACCGCGTCAGTTTTCTGGGCTCGGCTAACGAAACATGGAAGGCATGGCATTCGCGCGGGAACCACGAGGCGATCGAGGTGTTCTGCGACTGGCTTGACGGGTCTGACGCGGCTCGGGTGGAGAAGCACGCGAGCTATTTAGATCGGCTTTGGTCAGGGGCTGTCCCAGGTGTAGAGGTTGTCGGGTTTCCAGAAGCAGCGAGACGCAAAATCGTTTCGGTAGCCCTCGACGGTTTGGATGAGGTGGACATGGATGCCTTGGAGGAGGAAGCCGCCGCGAAAAACTCTGGGGGGCGCAAGGCTCTCTCGCACCAAGCCGCCGCGATAGAGGCTTGGAAAGCCGCAGGGCGCCGGGGCGTGTTTGAGCACGCGACTGGCAGTGGAAAGACGTTTACGGCCATTCTGGCCGTACGCGAGCAGGCGGCAGCTGGCCGCCCGTCGCTGATCGTGGTGCCCAGCAGCCTGTTGTTGGAGCAGTGGGCTGACGAGATTCGTACAGAGGTGTCCGATGCTGCACTACTGCTTGCCGGGGCTGGCCACGATAAATGGCGGCGGGGAGGGAGACTCTCGGCCATGACGGATCCTTCGCCGGACTTAGGCCCACGCGTGATTCTGGCGACCATGCAGACGGCTGCCGGGGATGAGTTCCTCTCGGCGGTTCAGGCCGGTGAGCATCTGCTCGTGGTTGCCGACGAGGTCCACCAGTCGGGAAGTCCGTTCAATTCGCGGCTATACGAACTAGCGGCCGGAGCGCGCCTCGGCTTAAGCGCCACACCGGTCCGCTACGGGGATCCAGATGGGACGCGCGCGATGTTCGGGTATTTCGGCGAGGTGATTCCACCGGCAATCACGCTAGCGGATGCAATTGCTGCTGGCCGCCTAGTTGAGTACGAATACATACCCCATCCGGTAAGACTCACAGAGGAGGAGTCGGAGGATTGGAAAAGGTTGACCGTTCAAATCCGACGCGAGATGGGCTCCTCTAAGGGCGACGACGGTAGGGCCCTCCCTCTCTCTGAAAGAGCGAAGATGCTGCTGATTCGTCGGTCGAGGATCGCGAAGAAAGCCGCCAACAAAACCACCTTAGCCGTTGATGTTCTGTCAAAGCATTACGACGATGGGGACCGCTGGCTCGTGTACTGCGAGGACAAGTCTCATCTCCAAGCTGTCTTGGACGCCCTGCGCGCGGCAGGTCTTTCCCCAATCCAGTACCACACGGCCATGGAAGGGGACAAGGACGCCACTCTTACGCATTTCAGAATGTTCGGGGGCATCCTGGTTTCGATTCGCTGCCTCGATGAGGGGGTGGACATTCCAGCGGTGGATCACGCTCTGATCCTTGCCTCGTCGCAAAATCCAAGACAATTCATTCAACGGCGTGGCCGCGTACTGCGCAAGGCGCCTTGGAAGCACATGGCCTCAATCCATGACGCAATCGTAGTTCCAGTTAGCCTAGACGAGGAGCCTGAGCAGACGGCCTTGTTAAAAAGCGAGTTTTTGAGGGCTGTTGAGTTCGCCCGGTCGGCGCTAAACAGGGATGCCGGGGCTGAATTGAGAGAGATCGCGGCTCGCTTGGGCTTCGACCCTGACGAGACTTCGGATGTTGGTATTGAGGAGGGGGAGGTTGGATGAGCGACGAAGCGCGTTCCGACGACATGGTGTGGGCTGCACTGCAGGCTACGGCGCGGGAGGTTGCTCCGGGTTTGGGCGAGGAGTTCCTGCGCAAAGTCTACGAGATACAGAAGCGACACCAGTTCTCCAGGGATAGGTCGGAGTCGCTCATGTTGCTCGACAACCTTGTCGAATCCGAGGTTGGGGGATCCGAATGAGGCTCCATTCCCTTTGGATGAAGAATTTTATGCCCTACAAGGGCGAGCACGGCGTCGATTTCCCGACCGACCCGAACCTGAATGTCATGGTCGTCTTTGGTGACAACATGCGGGGTAAGACCAGCCTGCTCAACGCCCTGCGCTGGGTCTTCTACGGGAAGGCCTACGGTCGCCACCTGCATGAGATCCCGGTCCATCGCCTTCTCAACTCTGAGGCGGCCTCTGAAGGGGACTTCACCGTGGAGGTCCGGGTGCGTTTTGAGGCGGACGGACACATCTTCGAACTGCGGCGGCGGGCGGACCGCAGGGACCACGTAGCCATCCCCTCTCGTCCGGAGGATATGGCCGTCGAGCGGACACTGCAAAAGGACAGCATGGTAGTCCCGGGAAACCAGGTGGAGGCGGAAATCAACCGGCACGCGCCTGAGCAGGTGTCGCGCTTTTTCCTATTTGATGGCGAGCTGCTACAGGAATACGAGACGCTGCTGATCGAGGGTAGTGAGCAGGGCCAGCGGATCAAGGAGGCTATCGAGCAGGTGCTCGGCGTTCCCACCCTTATTAACGGTCGCGACGAAGCAATTACCCTGTTGAAGCAGGCGACAAAGCAGCAGACTAAAGATTTGCAGCAGCTTCAAGGGATCGCGGCCCAGGCGGAGAGGCAGGGGGCACTGCAGGAGCGGGAGACCGTCCAGGAGCGCGACTTAGAGGCTCTAAGGATCCGGTTGAAGGAGACGCGCGAGCAGCGCGAGGCGCTTGACGATGAACTAGAGCAGGTCGAGTCGGTATTCAAGGCCAAGACTCGCCACGACGAGCTCGGTAAGAGGCAAGGAGCTGTCCTTGTGCGGCAGGAAGAAATCGCCGCGGAGCGCATGGCCCTAGCCAAAGGCGCATGGATCGACCTGATCCAGCCGAAGTTGGGAATCAAGCGCGAGCAGATGCTAGATGAGCAGGCCAGGATCTCTGCTGACATTTCCGAACGGGGTCGCGTGGAGTCGAAGATCGAAGACAGTGAGCGGCTACTGTACGAGTCCGCTTGCCCCACTTGCGGCCAGGTTTTGGCCCCTGAGCGCCGGGCCCGCGTGGAAGCCCATCTTGCCGAGTTGAAGGCTAAAGCGATGCGGTTGCGTGCTGATGGGGAGGCTCTCGGGCGTGTATCGGCTGACTTACGCGACGCCGGTAGGCTAGTTTCCTCGGGTGTCGGTGCGACTCTGCGGGCCCTCGCCAAGGAGGACCGCTCGCTGGCCGTGGAACTGACTAGGATCGATAACGAGCGGGACAAGATCGAGTTGCAGATCCGTGACTATGACACTGAGGCTATTGCCAGCAGGCGCCGACTACGCGATTCGCACGTCCGCAACGAGGGGGGGATCGAACGAGAGATTGCCGAGGCCGAGCGGGCCCTGAAGAAGACTAAGGATGAACTCGCGATGGTGTCTCGGGCGATCGCCTCGCTACCGCAGGCCCGGGCGCGCCGCAGCACTGCGAAGGTCGAGATCTGCCAAGCCTTGGAGAGGGTGTTCTCTGGAAGCGTTGAGCGGCTGCGGGATGATCTGCGTCGCAAGGTGCAGGAAAAGGCAACGGCGGCGTTCCTTAAGCTGACCACCCAGCGGAAGTATTCGGGCTTAGAGATCAACGCGAACTACGGCCTAACAATCCTCGACGAGAGGGGGGCACGGGTTGGCGTCCGCAGCGCTGGCGCCGAGCAGATTGTGGCTCTGGCCCTGATCGATGGGCTTGCCCGTACTGGTAGAGCCGCCGGCCCTGTCGTAATGGACACCCCATTCGGCCGACTCGATACAAAGCACCGAGACAATATATTGCGATACCTGCCGCAGACCACGGGCCAACTAGTCCTGTTGGTGCACGATGGCGAGCTGCGGCGAGATACCGACCTCGCCCCGGTGGCCGAGCGTGTTGGTAAGTCCTATGCGATTCGCGAAATCACCCCAAGGCATTCCAAGATTGAAGTGGAGCCTCTATGAGCCAAACGACGAGTTTTGTGAGTGAGCCGACCACCATCGGATTGAGTGAGAAGACCCACGCTATGCTCAAGCGCCTTGCTGAGGACAAGCGCAATGTGCACTTTGCCGAAATGGCCGATGCCTACCGCCTGGGAATTGGGTTGGCCCTGGCCTGCGGCGTGCTGCCCGATGAGGTCCCGACGCCGCGGACAACAATATTCAACGTCGGCACTCTCGATCCCGACAAGCAGATCTACAACGCTATCCGGTTGCTTTCCGAGCCGGGTGACGGATCCGTCTATCGTTGGGCCGAGAGGCTGGCTGAGTGGGGGGTGCGCGAGCTGTCTGCGCGCTCCGACGAAGGGAGCCTTGATGTCGGGGGGCTAGTCGCGGAGATATGTGGGGGCTCATGATCGATGAGGCAGTTATTGGCGTACCTGTTGGTTCGCCTCCACGATGGGTCTTGGGAGGTCGGCTCTCACCGTGGTCTCGAAACGCTCGTGGCCGCGTGGAGAGCAGTCCCTGACACCTTTGCCTGTGGCGTGGTCCATGTTGGTTTCTGGCGACCTGACACCGACCAGTTCAAACACATCGCTTCGGGGTTTTCAGGACAGGTCCTACTGACCGAGCCGGCTCGCTGGGCTCTTCCAGAATACTTCCGCTGTTCGGCGGGGCCGGTAGGTTCAGCCGCAGGCATCCCCGTTTATCGGGGATTGTCGGGGTGGGGCTACGATGTCTCGGAGGAAGTAGAGGAAGCTGAGAAGGTCCTCCTTCCAGAGGAGCAGGGCTCATTCCTTACAGTCTCTTTGGGGGCGGAAAATGTCGCTGAGCCTTGGCTAGATTGGGTCCGCTCGATTCGTCCGGAGGTTTGGCGCACGGCGTTGGCCGCTGGAATTGTAGATGACGCGAGCTATCTGGATCGTGAGCGGCGGCTTCCGGGACCCGCTCGCGATGAGCTGGGTGCCAGGCGAATGCGGTGGTTCGCGCGCTGCGATATTTCTGAGTCGAATATCCTCGCTAACCTAGTGAGCGCCCCGCCGTGGCTTCTGGAAGTCGAGTTTTACTATCTGCGACTATCCACACGGCCGCGCAACCGTCTCGCGGCGGCAGGGCTTGCGAGAATTTCCGATTTCGCTCCGTTTGGGGAGTCTTGGGGGAGCCATATCTCCGGCCTTGGCCGCCGCTCGGTCGCCGAAATTGCGGAGCGGGTTTACGACTGCTTCCGCCGCGGCAGTACCTACTGTGCGCAATATGCGTCGGCGCTGGTTGGTGTGCCGTCGTTGACTGCAGAGGAAACGGGTACGCCGCTGCCTCCCTCGT
The DNA here is from genome assembly GCA_964524005.1 of uncultured Enterobacteriaceae bacterium. Taxonomy (GTDB): domain Bacteria; phylum Pseudomonadota; class Gammaproteobacteria; order Burkholderiales; family UBA3065; genus UBA3065. Next base: position 154,201 of record CAZGBK010000005.1, on the reverse strand, counting down.
CGCGCACAGATACGGCCCCGGTAAGTTTCTTTAACGGCTTAGAGGCCGCTTTGGCCCATTGCGAGGACCGCGACGCCAAGGTGCTGAAGCTTCGGATGGGCTTGTGCGGGCCTCCGCCAACACTTGAGGCAGTTGGGTCGACGCTGTTGTTAACCCGCGAGCGTGTCAGGCAGATTGAGAAGAGGGCGGTTAAGCGTATTGCGACCCTCTTCCAACCTTGGATCGTAAGGATCGGCGAAGGCGTGGAGGCTGCCCTGGCTGGCAGAGACGAGCCGCTTCCGCTGGTCGGGCTCGAGATTCTTGATTCCTGGTTTGCTGGGGTCGGGGAGAACGAAGGCCCGTTGCTATTTGCGTTCGAGCATTTCTTCGACTTGCAGCCATTCTGGCTGTTGAAAGCTGATGGGCAGACTTTTGTCTCCCAGATTGCTCCCGACGAGTGGGCGGAGGCACTACGCAAGACTAAAGTCCTTCTGGCTGACATGGTCGGCGGCGACCAGTCTGTATTGGAAACCGATGCGCGTTGCCTTTCCGACAGCATGCTCCCGGAGGCTGCCGCTGCTTTGCGCCCCCTGTTCTGGTCGCATGTGACCCGCTCGGCTAACTTTTCGATAACCCCGGAAGGAACGCGGCATCTGGTGAGCTTCGGGCAGGGGGGCGAGAGTGTCGTCGAGGCGATCCTGATCGAGTCTGATCGCCCGCTGCACTATGAGGAGATCGCCTAGCGTTTCTCTGCACGAGGGAGGCCGATTGAGGTTCGCAGGTCGCACAGCGCAGCGGCGTCGATCGGAATTTTGATGGGCCGAGGTGTTTTTGGCCTCGAGCGACATTTCCCACTCTCTGAAGAGGAGGTGGCCAACGTCGTTTCTGAGGCGGAGAACGTGATCTTGGAGAAGCCCTCCAAGCAATGGCATGCAGATGAGATTGCCGAGGGGCTCGGGAGGCAGGGTCTCGACTTCGGCGGACGCTTGAACAAATACATCCTCAACCACGCGCTGCAGGCTTCCAAGACGGTGGTCTATTTGGGTCGGTTCGTATGGGCCCTACGCTCTGGTGGCGTTCGCGGGACAGCCGATCGGATTGGTGTTTGGCAGGCGGTGGCCGCGATGCTCGAGGAGAACACCGGGCCCATGCGTACAGACGAAATTCGCGCCCGCCTTTCTCGGGACCGTGGCTTAGGGGCGACCACCCTCTTACTTCCTCAAGGCGATCCGCTAATCCGGGTCGGGGAGAGCGAGTGGGGGCTTCTATGGCGCGACATACCGTTTTCTGAGGAAGAGGCGGTTGACGTCATTCGCGAGGTAGAGGAGGTTTGCCGGTCCCGGGGGGCGGGGTTGCACGTCAGTGAAATAATCGGGTCTCTGCACTCGACCGCCAAACTGGCGGCCAGGGTCAAGGACCCAGTGCTGCTCGTGTCGCTGGCCTCAAGGACGGGGAGGCTGAAGGCTGCTCGCGGAGGATACATCTATCCCTCGGACTGGGAGGGCTCGCGCCGGCTTAGCGCGAGCCAAGCGGTTATGTCAGCCCTAACCGAGGCTGGTTCTCATGGCTGGACGCTTGCGGCACTCGTTGAGCGCGCTAGCGAACTCCTCGGTAGGGAGATTCCAACTCAAGTGACCAGCCGGTTACTGATATCGGCGGGGGGCGTTTACGACCAAGAAAGGACACTGTGGAGGGTGCCCGAAACGGTTGTGGGCGAGGGGCAAGACGAAGATTAGGGCGCTTTGTTGGACCTCGGGGGGTGCCGCAGTTATAGATGCACGTTAATCGGCCTGCGGGTCGGATTTTCCGCCGTCCTCAATTAGCTGGGCATCCCCCGCCTCGATGGCGCATGGGGTGTGTATGAGATACGAAGACGCACGGGTAGCTGCGGCTGTGGCTGTGTCCCCACGGAAGCGGACCTCGGCTCCGGTTAGGAACCCGGCGTTCATTTCGACGCAGTCCCACTTCCTACCGAGTGCCTCGGCAACCATTCCGGTGACACAGGAGCCGGCGAAAGGGTCGAGCACTTGGTCGCCCGGATCGGTAAGCATGCGGATAAAGTATTCGGGCAGCAGGGCGGGGAATCGGGCGGGGTGGATGTCGTGCCCGTGCTGTCGACAGTAGTCCTGGTACGTTCCATTTGACTCAGTGTTAGCAATAGCCAGCAAATTCGGGGGTATGGCGCCCCCGTTGTCGCGGCCGAATTTCTTCGAGATGTTGTGCCCCGAGGGCCGTTTTCGCCTGCTGTACCCATTCGCGAGAAGGTCGCGCATGGAGTCGCTGTAAGGGGCGAGCACCCGCCGGTTGCTTGCTTTTGGCCAAGGGGTCGGAGAGAGCCACCATATGCAATTGACGGCGTCCTTAACTCGTACGCGCCGGATGTTGACCCACTCTGCCGGGGTCGGAAGCTTTGAGGGGTTCCACCAGTAGTGCTCTTGGCAAAGGTGGAAGCCGTATTCGTTGCAAAGCATTAGCAGCAGTTCGAAGTGGTAGAGCGATCGCGTTGGAATCCCCTTCTTCCAGGCTCCCCCAACGTCAATGACTAAGCTCCCCCCTTTTTTAAGCACCTTGCAGAATCCTTCGGCGAACGGGCGGAACCAGTCGCAGTATCGGTGGGCGTCCTCGTTTCCATAGCTCTTTTTTCGTACAAGACCGAAAGGGGGCGATGTGACAATTAGGTCGACGCTCTCGCGGGGGCTCCGCCGAAGGTGCCCCAGGGCATTGCCGTGCCAGATAGTTCCGAGATCGGTTGAGAGATATTTGCGCGGCGGGTCAACCTGGCTGCCGCCCTCGTCAAAGTTTCTTTGCGGGCTTTTTGCCGCATCTTCGCGGATGAGTCGGCGCACATATTCGCCGACAGATGGAGCGCCTGTCTCGCGAATGCGTTCATCGAGAATTCGTTTTTCCGTCTCACCCAACCGCACATTGGCTGGAATGGTTTTTGGCTCTTCGAACGGACGCCTTGGCATGGTCTTCCCGAAATTGTAAACAAAACTAACGTCAGTTATTTGTGTCTCATTTTGCCTTAGAAACGCAAGGCGGGGTCTACGGCTCATTGAAATTGAATGCAATACAGCGCAGGGCTATGGGCTGCGAGGAAAGGGGGTAGTGTGAAGGACTGCTCGGCTCACATCAGGGCCACCGCCTCTAGGTGCGGCCGCTCCGTTGTTGAAGGCAAGTCCGTGTGCATTCGCCACGGGGGGCTGTCAACTGGTCCAAAAACAGCCGAGGGGCGCGCGCGATGTGCTGCGGTGAAGACCATTCATGGACAAGAAACGAGGGCAACTCGAGCGGAGCGCCAAAAGCTCGTGGCGAGGCTCCGCTTTTTGGAAGACATGATGTTCCAACTGGGCATGATCCGTGGACCACGGACCAAGGGGCGCAAACCACTACTCGATGGCCGCCCAGACGATCTACCGCCATTTTACAAACCGACTAGAAACCTGGATTAGCCCCTCAGGCGCGCGCATTCCTTTAATTTTTCACAGGAGTGTGATGACCTAGGCGATCGGTCTCTAGGAGAATTTCGACTTCTGGATAAGCGCCAGGGAGGGGATGCACCCTCACTAAACCCGCCCCTTCTAGTGCCGAAAGGCCCTTGGAGACAGCTACGCGACCACATCCGGCAATTTGCTTGACCTCCGCTGTCAACTTGATTCGGTTGCTGCCTTGCACCCCCTTCAAGAACCACAGGCCGAGGGCTACCGAACCTGCTTTGCCTCGCAACTGGTTAGCGGCAGTAATCCACCACAAAGGAATCGGCCCGCGGACGAACTTATCCGTCTTTGGTACCCCGCGATATATTCCCGACATCGGGTCGAAACGGAGCAAGCGGGCGGTGGGTTGTTGAGCGCTAAGCTGAGGTGTGGTCGTGCGTTTCATAGGACTAGATATACATACAAAAGAAGACTAGACGGGTGTCCGTCCATGACACATGGGGTTGTGCGTCTACCGATCACCTCAAGGCCCTAGTACTCGCAAGTGCTGCATCCCGAGGATGTCGACCACTAGGTTCCACATGGGAATTCCCCGGTCCTCCAGGAAGCGATCCGGGTGGCGAATGAGTTTGACATCGGTCGTGAGCTCGAAACCATTTAGTACCGCACAGCTGGCTGCAGCCATTACTCGCTGGGTGTGCACTACAACCGCTTCAATCTCAGCCTCCGGGGCCTCTATGAGAATGGCGTCGTGTACCGGGGCGCAAACTCTGATGCCATCCCGCACCAACCTTATGCAGGCCAGTCGCATCATTTCGGCACCGTTCGCCTGCATCGGAAAGTTGCTGAGGCTTCGAGCGTTGGCGGTTTCGGTGACGTGCAGCGTCCAGCCGAAGACAGTCCATAACTTCTTGCCCAGCGTGGCTTGATTCAAGATGCCATCGGCCCAGCACCAAAACCGGTGATACGTGGTGCGGTGCAGTTGCAGAAGTTGTCTGGCTCGAGCAACCGGTTGGCCGATTCTGTGCGCGAGACTTTCCGCAGCCATCCCGTACTGGACGGCAAGCACGCAAGCCTTGAACTGATCGCGTACCTGCTTGTGTGAGTGTTTTGTTGCGTCGGGGGGTGCAGCCCCAGCCTGCTTCGCAAATGCTAAGTAGGGATCCCCCGATTCGTAAGCCTCGAGCATCGCCTTGTCCTGTGATAGTGCCGCGGCGATACCGAACTCTTGCTGGCACCAGTCGATATAGGCGAGCGCATAACCGGGTCGGGGTTGGATAAAGCCCCGCATCCAAGAAGGAAGACCAAAGATATTTTTCGAGTTTGAGGGCTGATTGCGACCTGTTTTCGAGCAATACATCGAGAGCAAGCAACGGTTTCGGCCGTCCGTGCCTATCTGTAAGGCGCAGTTCCTCGAGGCGGACATGAACTTACGGACCTGCCGTAGGGGCTCAAGCTGCGGGTATACCCGGCACATGTCTTTGAAGGTGTCGTCTGATAAGTCGAGTGAGCCGCTTGGCAGCGTTGGCCAGTGCATGTCCTCTCGTATCAGGTAGTGGGCGAACCGCTCCTGCTTAAAGGTGGTGCCTTCATAGACCTGAAACTTCGCATCGATGCGTCGGACAAGCTCTTCCTGCAATTGCTGTCGGTTTGACTGCATCAGGTTGAAGGTCGGGACATCGATCGGTACACCGGTAAGTTCGATGCTGGCAGCAGCGATGGAGTACTGGCTTTGCAACAGCAAGCGGGGCCAGTCGAGGTGAGGTTGTAATGCAACGAAAAGCTTCTCCAGCGCTATGACGTCAGATTCGCAGTAGTCGAGGATTGCCGAGCGTTCATCTAGGCTCCATGGCCCGCCTCGCAGCACAAGGTCCCGCATCTCGTCTTTTTCCATGCTGCCAATCGAAGGCAACCCAAACCAAGTGAGAGCGCCGACCAGACCATTACCAGCTGGGACAGCCAGCCCATTGGTGTTCATCCGAAAGGCGGTAAACAGGTCGAGTATGTGCGTCGGGCTGGGCCAGCCAAGTACCTCGAAGCAGCTCGCCTCTGCCGAGGCGTAGAACGCCACAACGAGGGCATTATCGTCGGTCGGGAATGGTGCTGAGCCCCAACCCGCCAGTTCGTCCTGCCACAGGCGGAGGGTCTCGCCGTTCTGGAAATTTCGGGCAACCATGCAAACCGGCACAGGAGGGTTACCCTCCTGGCCGGCAAGTGGGTGAAACTCGAAGTCAACACCCCAGATCCCGTTTGAGTAGTTGGCGCAAGCTTTCACTGGCGCCCCAGCAGCTGTTCGACGACAGGGTGGCTACTCGAGTCGATGACCCGGTTTCGAAACGCGATGTTTAGCAGTTCGGTAAAGCTGTGCTCCGGCCACTTTGGCGGGGCTAGATTGCCCTCCGCGATGTGGAGGTCGTAACTGCCGTTCTTCATGTTCGCTGTGACCCTAACCCAGTTCTCCTCGGCCTCCTCGACCGCCAAGTTAAGGGACTGGTGCCATTGGTTTACCCGCCCATCTGGGTCAGGGATGGGTGCCGGAACGATGAATGGATTGCCGTGCCGGTCGACTGCGAGCCTCAGTTCTACCGGCCTCAGTAAGTCTGGTAGCGACACAGAAGCCGCCGCTGTAACCAAGTAGGTCTCACCCTCCTCCTTGATCTCGAGTACCCAACAGGAGAAGCGTTGCTCGGGGTCTTTGCTAACGCGGAAAAATTCGGTTTTGTTGGGCTTCCTGACGGCAACCCTGGTGGGCACCTTTCGCACGCCCAGCCCACCACCGAAATCTTGGTTGAGACGACATGCCTCGAGGTCGAAGCCTTGGATGAGTGGTCGGGTTTCGTTATTCATACTCGACCTCCCGCACCGCCCGACTGTCAAGCCAAGCATCGATCTCAGATTCGAGCCAACCGGCCGCGCGGCCGTTTTGGACGATCTTGAAGGGTCTTGGGAATCGGCCCTTTGCGACAAGCTCGTAAATCGTAGAAGGGCGCAGGCCAACCTTGTCGGCAAGGTCCCGCATTCTGATAACCCGGTTGTTTGTAGAGATTTCTTCCATGTCTTGTAGCCTCCTCTTGGGGCTGGTTGAACATGGACGAAGTCTGGCTAGCCGGGAGGTGCACCGACATTACTCTGCAAACTTTTATGACCGGATGGCGACGATGTCACCCCACCAGCGGTCGCCCCGCTTGAGCTCAACAAGGTCGTCGTAGTTGTGTCTCTGAAGCTCAAGGTTGAGCTGACTGCCTGGCGTTGCTAGTTCCCGCTGCAGCCAACGAACGAACCTCTTCAGGTTGAGTGCAAGCGGCAGTTTTTCTTGATGAATCTCGCCGTAGAGCGGTCCGATGACCGTAGGCAGGGCTTCCACGGCCATGCGCCTTATTCGATTGTTCAGCTGTCTGTGAGCAGGGGTGCTCTTTTCTTCGACTTCCCGTAGCTCGTTGTGCTCAAGCAGGTCCCTAGCCCTCTCGAAGACCTCGTCTGGCACCAACGTCACGATGCCGCTGCGTTCAATTAACCCCAGCTCCACCTGTGCAGCGACATCCACGATGCCATTGGATGAACTTGACACGTGCTGCCGCTGGGTCTTGGCATTTGTTTTGCGACTGACCAGCCGCAACCTTTTCCGGTGGCCGCTCGCCATCTATCGAATCCCCACCACTTTCGCAGTGCGCTCAGACCCGAGGCCTGGCAACTTCTCTACAGCCAATCTCAGGCTCTCATCACAAAGGTGCGCATAGTGGCGGCTAGTAATTCTCGTGTCGGCGTGCCCAAGCAGCTTTGAGATTGTCAGCAGGTCGACGCCGGCCTGAGCCAAGCTTGATGCGAAAGTGTGGCGCAGCTCGTGAAAGCTGATGGGTGGTTCAACCTTAGCCTGTTTACACGCTGATGCGAGAAGGCGAACGTGGTGGTTTTTGCCCCAGGCTCGTCCGTCAGGACGTTGGAATAGGGTCTCGATGCCAGGCCGGCCGGCAACTAGCGTCGCAAAAAACCCTAGGCCCTCGGCGTTCAGGGGAATGTGTCGCCCCCGCCCGCTTTTTGCCTCCGGTGTCACGTACAACATACCGGTTTGCATGTTCACGTCGCTGACTGTGAGGCGGGTCAGCTCACCATATCGGCAGCCTGTAAGCAGGGCGGCCGTTACCAGCTTGCGGAAATCAGGGGGGCAGCTGTTGATCAGCCTCGCCGATTCAGCAGCGCTGAGGAAGCGCGTAACCGGCTCGTCGGTATTCGGGAACGGCTTGAGCCGGCGCCAGGCCGTGTCATCACTGACGTGTGCATCCTGGAATGCCTTGTTCAGTATTGCCCGGAAAACACTTAAGACGCGATTGGCGGTAGACCGCCGTGCGCGCTTCTCGTCGGCCGTCTTTGGGGCTGGCCGTGTGGCCTGGCGCGCCGCCACCTTTGAGGTACGTTTCCGAGCGGGGGCGGCGGCCAGGCTCTCATGCCACTTGCGTAGGTCTGGTGTGCGGAGCTCGCTGATTAGTCGTTTGCCCCAGAACGGCAGGATGTGTGCCTCGACAGTCGCAACGGTCTCCGTGTAGCTCTTTCTGTGTTCCTTGAACCAGGCAAGGTAGCTGGTGGCCGCGTCGGCTACGGTCGTCGGCTTACCGCCGGAGGGGCGTGTTTGCTCGAGCTCCTGCAAGAGGCTACGTGCCCGGGCCTGTGCCTGTGAAAATGTCAGTACGTCCGATCCGTTTGCATCCTGGCTGTCGTCGGCTCGCCCGATCGTGCGGTACTGATAGGCATCAGACGCTGCAGTCTTACACCTCACCAACCAGGCCCCGTAACCCTCGGCAGTTCGCCGATACCCTACGGCTAACCCCCGGTCGATGGTCTTCCAGAAGCGCTGCCCTACCGGCAGCTTTGCCCGGTTACTACGTGCTTCAAGCTTGCTGTCTCTAGCTGAACGTGGCATGAACCCTCCGTGACTATTCCGTGACTAGATTTTGTCCCCAGAGTAAGCCGTAGCTGCGCATAGTTCAAGTCATACAAATCTCTTGTAAACAGACAGATAGGAGTGTCTTAGAAGACACGGTGGGCTCTGTGTTATCGCACTTTCACAGCGGTAACCGGGGTTCGAATCCCCGTGGGGACGCCAGTAAAAACAACGGCTTGCAGCGATGCAAGCCGTTTGTTTTTGGGCCGTGACCATTCCGTGACCAGCGTGTCGACCTGGATTTGTCGCCACTGCCCCGCTTCAGAGCTGGAAGCTGCAAGCTGCAAGCAGGCGATGTGGATACGCCGACGCATTCCGAGGAGCTCTGGCTCGAACTGGTGCGGTTGGGTACGCCGGCAAAGGCGGTTTCTGGCACCGTCCGCTCAAATGCACTAGTGTGACGTTGGTTGTACACAAAAAACCCAATCGTTATAACAACGCGAATGAGTACATCCCATACCCCGGGGCAGCATCTCAACCTGCGCCTCGACCGGCAGCTGTGCTTTGCGCTGTACGCGGCCACCCAGTCCATCACCCGGCTGTATCGCACCCGTCTGAATGCGCTGGGTATCACCTACCCCCAATACCTCGTGCTCTTGGTGCTGTGGGAGCAGGATGGCCCGTCGGTGGGGCAGATTGGCGAGCGCCTTGGTCTTGATTCGGGCACGCTCACGCCGCTCCTTAAGCGCCTCGAGCGCGATGGCCTGGTCGAGCGACGCCGCGCTGACCACGACGAACGGATCGTGCGCATCTGGTTGAGCGAGCGGGCGCGAGCTCTGCAGGCCCAGGTGGCCGATGTGCAACGCTCGGTGGCCTGCGATACTGGTCTGCCCGATGGTGAACAGCGCCACCTGCGAGAAGTGCTGATCGCCTTGCGGCTGCGCATGGACGAATCAGCGAATGGCAGTTTTCCGGACGAGTGACCGGCCGCCGGGTCACTCGCGTCGCAGTGCCTCGATCGGATCTAGCTGCGCTGCCCGTCGCGCAGGGAAAAACCCGAAGACGATGCCGATCAGGGCGGCAAAGCCGAATGCCAGCAGGTTGATCCCGGGGTTGAACAAGAACGGCAGCGACATCAGTGCGCTCAGCCCCAGGCACAGCAAGAATGCGAGCCCGATTCCCAGCAGCCCGCCCAGGGCCGACAGCACCACGGCCTCGGTGAGGAACTGCAGCATCACCTCGCGCTCCAGTGCGCCGATCGCTAGCCGGATACCGATCTCGCGGATGCGCTCGGTCACCGACACCAGCATGATATTCATGATGCCGATGCCGCCCACCAGCAGGCTGACCGCCGCCACCGCGCCCAGCAGCATGGTCATGGTGCGGATGGTTCCCGACAGCGCCTCGGCGATCTGCCGCGTGTCGAACACGGTGAAGTCGTCTTCTTCGCTAGGGGACAGATTGCGCCGCTCGCGCAGCAGCTCGCGAATCTGGCCCATGACGCGCGGAACGTCCCCGGCGCTGCGCACCGACACGGCGATCGCCCGCACCTCCTGATTTCCCGTCAGGCGGCGCTGCACAGTGCGCAGTGGCATCACCACCACGTCGTCCTGATCCATGCCCATCGCGCCTTGGCCCTTGGCCGCGAGCAGGCCGATGATCTCGCAACTGAACTGCCGCACCCGCATCTCGCTGCCCACCGGGTTCTCGTTGCCGAACAGCTGTTGCCGCACCGTCTCGCCGATGATGCACACGGCCTTGCCCGAACGTTCTTCGCTTTCACTGAATTCGCGGCCCTCGGCCACTCGCCAGTTCGCGGCGCGGAAATAGCTGTCGGTGCTGCCAGTGATGTTGGTCGCCCAGTTACGCGACCCAGCCACCAGCGTCACGCCCTTGGTGGCGGTCGGGGCCACGGCATTGAGCCCGGCGATCTGGGTGGCGATGGCCTCGGCGTCGGCCACACGGAAGGCCGCCGCACCACCACTGTCGCGTCCGGGACCTAGCCGCTGACCAGGCCGCACGCTGATCAGGTTGGTGCCCAAGCTGCTGATCTGGTCGCTGACCGCGCGCGTTGCGCCGTCGCCCAGCGTCACCATGGTCACCACCGCCGCCACGCCGATAACGATGCCCAGCACCGTCAGCGATGAGCGCAGCAGGTTGCGGCGGATCTCGCGCAGTGCCAGCAGCAGGGCACTCCAGATCATGGCGTGGCCCCCGACTCGGTGTGGTTGGCGGCAGGATTGGGGCCGTCTTCGGCGATGCGGCCGTCGCGAAAACGTACGATGCGCTGGGCGTAGGCGGCCACTTCGGTCTCGTGCGTGACCATGACGATGGTCTGCCCCTGTTCACGGTTCATCATCGCCAGGAACTGCATGATCTCGGCGCTGCGCTCACTGTCGAGATTGCCGGTCGGTTCGTCGGCAAGCAGTAGCAGTGGCCGGGTGACGATGGCCCGGGCGATCGCCACCCGCTGCTGTTGCCCGCCTGATAACTCGGCCGGCGTATGGTGCTCCCACCCGGCCAGCCCGACCAGCGCTAACGCTTCGCCTGCTTGACGCGCCCGGCTGGCGGTGTCCTCGCCGCGATAAAGCAGCGGCAACTCCACGTTTTCTTGTGCCGAGGTTCGCGCCAGCAGATTGAAGCCCTGGAACACAAAGCCCAGGTAGTGACGCCGCAGCAGTGCGCGTTGCTGACGGCTCAAGGTCTCGACTGCCACGCCCTGAAAGCGGTAGCTGCCGCTGCTGGGCACATCCAGACAACCCAGGATGTTCATCGCCGTGGACTTGCCCGATCCGCTCGGCCCCATGATCGCCACAAACTCGCCCGCTTCGATGCGCAGGTCGATGCCACGTAGTGCCTCGAAGGCCGCCGGACCACTGCCGTAGCGCTTGGTGATGTCGCGCAGCTCGATCAGCGCCCCTGGCTGACCTGCGCTGTTGGCGGGCTGACTGTCTGTGGCTGTCGGCATACGGTGGCGGCGCTGTGGCCTAGCGCCCGGGGCGCGCCGATTCGGTAATCACTGCATCACCCACCTGCAGTGCGCCGTCGACCACTTCGGTGCGACTGCCGTCACTCAGGCCAACGCCGATCTCGACTGGTACCGGCGCACCTTCGCGCAGCACCCAAACGGTAGCCTTGCCGGGCGCACGGCTGTTGGGCTGCGGACGTTCGCGCCGTGGCATCTGCGGCACCAGGCTGCCCACCACGCTGCGCGAGCCACTGCCTGCCTGCGCGGGTGGCCGGTAGCGCAGTGCGGCGTTCGGCACCAGCAGTGCTTCAGAGCGCTCCGCCGTGGTGATCTCGGCGTTCGCTGTCATGCCCGGACGCAGCGACAGGTCATCGTTGTTCACGCTCAGCATGGTCTTGTAGGTGACCACGCCGTCCTTGCTCTGCGAGCCAAAGCCCACTCGTGTGATCGCCGCCTGGTAGCGGCGCCCGGGCCAGGCGTCCACGGTAAACATGGCGGGCTGGCCGGCACGCACCTGTGACACATCGGCTTCGTCGACGTCGACTTGCAGCTCCATCTGCGCTAGGTCCTCGGCCAAGGTGAACAGCACTGGCGCCTGGAACGATGCTGCTACAGTCTGCCCCGGCTCGATTTTGCGGCTAAGTACCACGCCGTCGATCGGCGCGACGATGGTCGCTTTCAGGATATTGGTCTGGTCGGTTTGCAGAGCGGCCTGCGCCTGCCGTACCGCAGCGGCGGCGCTCGCTTCCGTGGCCTCGGCGCGCAGCAGGGCAGCTTCGGCGCCGTCGAGTTCGGTCCGAGAGGGCACCCGCCCGCCGGACAGCTCGGCGACATGGCGCAGACGCTGCAAGTTGGCCCGCGCTTCGGCGACAGTCGCCGCGGCCTGTGCCACCTGCGCTTCGGCCGCCTGCAGTGCCGCCTTCGAGCGGGCCACGGCGTCGTTCAGCTTGGCGAGATCGAGCTGCGCTAGCAGATCGCCGCGTTTCACCCGGTCGTTCTCTTGCACGCGAACCACCGCGACCGTGCCGGAGATCTCGCTGCCGACATCGACCTGGTTGGTCGGCTGCAGGTTGCCAGTCGCTGACACCGTGACCAGCAAGCGGCCGCGTTCCGCCGGCTGGGTGACGAATTGCGGCTCGGGTTCGCCGCTGCCCTGCCACCAGCGCCAACCACCCCAGATCAGCACCAGCGCCAGCAGTGTGCCCGCCACTTGCAAGGCACGGCGGCGCCACGGGCGCGGCGCACCGATAGCTAACAAGGTCTGCGGGTCGGGAGTGGTGTTTGCCATGGTGGTGTTTAGCGATGCTCTAGAGTGGATGTGCTCAAACCGGTGTCTTCGCAAGCTGCGGCCGGGAACGATGCCGATAGTTAGTTGATCACCGCGGTGTCTTGCCAGCCACCGCCCAGCGCCTTGTAGAGGGTGACGAGTGCACTCAGGCCTTCGGCCTCGGCGCTGGCCAAGGCATCTTCGGCGCTCAGCCGGGTGCGTTCGGCGTCTAGCAAGCGCTGAAAGTCGGTCACGCCGCTTTGATAGCGCTGCGCCGCCAGTTCGGCAGCGCTGCGCGCGGCGGTCACTGCCGCCTGCAGAGCCTCGATACGCTCACGGTTGCTGGCATAGCTCACCAAGGCATTCTCGACCTCTTCCAGCGCAGTCAACACGCTCTTTTCGTATTGCGCCAAGGCGTTCTCCTGCAGCGCATTCTGGATACGGATGTTGGCGCGGATGCGTCCGCCGTCGAACAGTGTCTGCAGGAGGCTGCCAGTGAGGCTACGGAAGACATTGGCAGGGTCGCCGAGACCGCCGACATCGAGCGAGCGCCAGCCAAAAGTGCCGGTCAGGTTCAGTGTCGGGTACAGGTCGGCAGTGCGTTGCCCAGTGCGTGCCGTTTCGGCCGCCAGGCGGCGCTCGGCAGCGCGCACGTCTGGTCGTTGACGCAACGTATCGGCTGGAATCCCCACCGCGACAGTATCTGCAGGCCGCACCGGGGCGGCGCTGGTCACCAGCAGGTCATCGACGCTGCCTGGCGCTTGACCGGTCAGCACCGCCAGCCGATTGGCGGCGGCCGCGAGATCGGTCTCGAGGCGCGGCAGGCTGGCGCGGGTCTGTTCGGCGTTGGCCCGCGCCTGGTCGACTTCGAGTTGCGTACCAAGCCCGGCCATCGCCCGCCATTCGGCGATCTGCAGGGTGTCGCGCTGGGTCTGCAGGTTGTTGCGGGCGATCTGCAGCCGCTGTCGCGCGCGCTGCCATTCGATCCAGTTCAGTGCCACTTCGGCCGCCAGGCTCACGCGCACACCATCGAGGTCCGCCTGACGCGCCTCGAGGTCGGCCTCGGCAGCCTCGATCCCGCGCCCGATGCGGCCAAACAGATCGGGCTCCCAAGCAGCGTCAAAGCCCAACTGGTACAGCGTGGTGCTGCCAGTGTTGACGAACGCCGCGGCTGAGCGGCTACGGCTCACCTGTGGGCCACCGCGCAGCGTCGGGAAGCGTGCCCCGGCCGCGAAGTCACGCCGCGCCCGCGATTCGTCCAGTCGGGCCAGGGCGGTTCTCATGTCCGGGCTGGCCCGCAGTGCGGTGTCGACCAGTTGTTCCAGTGTCGGGTCGCCCAGCTGCTGCCACCACTGCGGCAAGTTGGCCGCGCCGTCGCTGAACGCTGGGCTGGCAGCAGCGGTGCTTCGCCAGGCCGACGGCAAGGGCAGGTCTGGGCGGACATAATCCTTGCCCAGCCGCAGGCAACCAGACAACAGCAGGGTGCAGCTCAGAGCGAGCGCGATGGCGGGGCGGGAGGACAAATCGATGGCTGGTCGGGGAACGTCAGTGTTGGAGTGTGCCAGAGGTGCCGCGTTCGCCGTACCTGAGCGGGCGGTATCAACACCTGGCCGCCAGATCGATTAGCCCATCTGCCCCAGCGGACCAGTCATCGATTGCATGGGTGCACTGGGCTGCGTACCGACATAGGCGTCGTGGATGCGGCCTTCCCATGCCACGGTGGTGCGCTCGGGGTCTTCGCCATGTTCAACGCGCAGCAGACCCAAGCCAACGTCGTTGAAATACCACCAGGTGTTGAAGAAATGCCGATCGACGACATGCACCGTGCCCTCGATCACACGGCGTTCGCCACTCAGGACCGCCTCCATTTGCTCGTCATGCAGCAAAATAGTGTGCGCTCCGCAGACCAACTCAACGACAAAACGATGCTCCGTATGCTCATCCATTGGCTTATCCATGGTCCAGCTCTCCTGTGGGGAATGCTGTCCTCCTGGTTTTTACGCCGCGATTGTCCTGCGGTCTCTTGTGTTGCAACGCAGCACACTGCCTCTGTGTTGACCCCGCGTCTGGCCCGGCGTTCAACGTCATACGCTCCTAATCGTTTGTCAGTCTTGTGTGTTGCACTGCCGCTTGCCAGTTGTTCGGTGCTACCAGGGATGTCGTCGAACAGCCTAGAGGGGACCCACTGGTATCTCGCTCAGCTCAGTGGCCAAGCTGTCCAGGGTGGCGATGGCCCGCGCGCCGCGCACCTGTTTCTGGATGCGGAAAAAAAACGCCTGACCGGTTCGGGTGGCTGCAATCGCCTGGTCGCTGCCTATACCGTACAAGACACCACGTTGCGCTTTGGTGACATCGCCGCCACAAAGATGGCTTGCCCTCGTGACATGGCCCTCGAGCGGCAGTTTGTGCAAGCGCTAGGGCAGGTCGCCGGCTGGCGCATGCGCGGCAGCGAGCTTGAGCTGCTCGATGGTGCGGGACAGCCGGTGGCTGGTTTCCGCGCCGGCGACGCGCCGCGATTGGGCAGGCGCTAGCCGCTGCTTTATGCTGACACCTACAGCACTGCCTCGGAGACTAAGATGACCGATCGCCTTCCGCCAGCCTGTGGCTGCTGCACTCCGACTGCCGGACGGCTCACTCGCCGGGCCCTGCTGCGCGCCGCCGGCGGTGTCGGCCTGCTGTCGTTGCTGCCCACGCCCCTGTCGGCCGCCGAGGGGCGATACAAGGCGTTGTTGCTGACCTGCATCGATCCGCGTTTGCCGCGTATGACCGCCGACTGGATGAGCGCACGCGGGCTGGCCGGGCAGTACAGCCAGTTCAGCTTCGCCGGAGCCGCCATCGGCGTCGTCGCCCCGGCCTTCGAGCAGTGGCGCGAGACCTTTTGGCAGAACCTCGCCGCATCGATCCAGCTGCACCACGTGCCGCAGGTCATCGTGCTGAATCACCGTGACTGCGGCGCGTCGCGCATCGCCTATGGCGACGCTGCGGTGGCCAGCCGCGACGCCGAGACTGCCACCCATCGTGCAGTGATGGATACGTTCCGCCAGCAGCTTGCCCAGCGTCACCCCGGTCTGGGTACCGAACTGTTGTTGATGGACCTCGACGGCAGCGTCGAGCAGCTCTGACATGAGCGGTCCCGCCCAGCAGCGCGGCGCGGCCAAGACCGCGCGCAACCCGATCCCGATCCGTGCGGTGGTGGCGCCCCTGCAAAAGCCGTCGTGGATCCGCGTGACGGCGCCGGGCGGCGAGCGCTACGAGCAAGTCCGAAGCATCCTGCGCGAGCAGGGCCTGCACACCGTCTGCGAAGAGGCCAGCTGCCCCAACATCGGCGAGTGCTTTGGCCACGGCACGGCCACCTTCATGATCCTGGGTGATCTCTGCACCCGGCGCTGTCCGTTCTGCGACGTCGCCCACGGCCGCCCGCAGCCCCCCGACGCCGACGAGCCCGCTCGTCTGGCCGAGACCGTTGCCCGACTGGCGCTGCGCTATGTGGTGATCACCAGCGTTGACCGCGACGATCTGCGCGACGGCGGTGCGGCGCACTTTGCTGCTTGTATCGCGGCGATTCGCGAGCGTTCGCCAGCGACCCGCATCGAGGTCCTGGTGCCCGACTTCCGCGGCCGCCTGGAGACCGCGCTGGAGTCCCTGCTGGCCAGTCCGCCGGACGTCCTGAACCATAATCTCGAGACCGTGCCGCGCCTATACCGCGAGGCGCGTCCGGGGGCCGACTACGCGCATTCGCTGCTGCTGTTGCAACGGTTTGGTGAGCGTTGCCCGCAGGTGCCGACCAAGTCTGGCCTGATGCTGGGTTTGGGCGAGACCGACGCCGAGGTCGAGCAGGTGCTGCACGACTTGCGAGCCCACGGCGTCACGATGCTGACTGTCGGCCAATACCTGCAGCCCAGCGCCGGGCACTTGCCGGTGCTTCGCTACGCCGAGCTGTCGGTGTTCATGCACTTCGAGCGGCTGGCCCGTGAGCTGGGCTTTGTGCATGCCGCCTGCGGCCCGCTGGTGCGTTCCAGTTACCACGCTGACCGTCAAGCGGCCGAGGCCGGCTTCGTCTGAGGCCGATTTCGTCCAAGGCTGCCTGGCCTGCGCTGCCTTCCTGACCCGCTGCCGATCATGCTCTAGGCTGCGTCCAGGACCACCCGCTGCTGGTCGTCGGCTGCTTCGCAGGCCCAGCCAAAGCGCTGGCCGATCGCCAGGCGCAGCGTGTCGGTGGCCGTCGGTTCGCCGTGCGTCAGCCAGATCTGACGCGGCTGCGCCGGCATCTGCGCCAGCCAGGCCAAGATCTCGTCGCGATCGGCGTGTGCCGACAGCATGTCGATATTGGCCACCTCGGCACGCACCGGGATGTCCTCGCCGTGGATACGCACTGTCGATGCGCCGGCCAGCAACTTGGCACCGCGTGTGCCTCCGGCCTGGAAACCAGCGAACAGGAGGGTGTTGCGTGGGTCGGGAGCGTACGCCTTCATCTGGTGCAGCACCCGCCCACCGGTTGCCATGCCGCTCGCAGCGATGATGATGGCCGGTTCGCGCAGGCGATTCAGCGCCTTCGACTGCTCGACCGTCGCGGCCACCCGGGGCAGCCGGCAGGCCGATTCGCATTCCGCCTCACTCAGGCGATGGCCGTCGCGGTGCTCCCAGAACACGCGCGTCGCCTCGACCGCCATCGGGCTATTCAGGTAGATCGGCACCGGCGGGATGCGGCCGCAGCGGCGCAGGCGATCGAGCAGCACCAGCAGGGTCTGCGCACGGCCCACGGCGAACGACGGGATCAGCACGATCCCACGCCGTTCGATAGTGCGACAGATGATCGCCGCAAGTCGCTCGAGGACATCGTCATCGCTGTGCAGGCGGTCGCCGTAGGTCGATTCGAGCACCAGCCAGTCGGCTGCGGGTGGCGGGTCTGGCGGGCGCATCACCGCATCGGTCGGCCGGCCGAGGTCGCCGCTGAACAGCAGTGTGCCGGCAGCGCTCTGCAGGTACACCATCGACGCCCCCATGATGTGTCCGGCGTAACGCAGGCTGGCGGTCAGGCCCGGCAGCGCTTCGAAGGTCCGGCCGAACTCGACCGGCTGCAGCAGCTGCAGGCAGGCGCGGGCGTCGGTCTCGGTGTAAAGGGGCAGCGCCGGGTGGTGGCGCGAGAAGCCCATGCGGTTGGCGTAGCGCGCGTCTTCTTCTTGTAGGTGGCCGCTGTCCGGCAGCAGGATTCCGCACAGGTCGCGCGTCGCCGGCGTGCAGTAGACCGGGCCGTCGAAGCCCAGCCGTGCCAGCAGGGGCAGATAGCCGCTGTGGTCGAGATGGGCATGGGTCAGGATGACCGCATCGAGACTGGCCGGGTCGATCGGCAAGGGTGCGCGATTGCGCAGCCGCAGCGGCTTGAAGCCTTGGAACAGCCCACAGTCGACCAGCAGGCGGCGGCCATGGAACTCGACTAGATAGCGTGAGCCGGTGACAGTGCCGGCGGCACCCAAAAACTGCAGCGAGAAGCTGGACATGGTGGCCAAGTCCTCAAAGTGCGGGCGATGAGACCAGTCTAACCGCCTGGTATGTTGACCCGCCTGCCGCTAGACGATCATGCTGCCTGCCGGTCTGCAGCGGCACTGTCTGTGCAGCTAAAGCCCTGACCGAGCGCTGATATCGGCACCAACCGAAGCGACGCGAAGGCCTTGTTGCTGCGCCTGGCTTGATTCGCGTGGGGTCATGCACAGGTGGACCGCCTGGGTGCAGACCGGGCACAGGCGGATGCGTGGCTCGCCGGTCGGGCACAAGGCCTCCCAGTGACGCAGGCACGCGGTGGATTCGCAGTTCAAGATGGATCTCGCCATGGATGAAAGGCCGCTTGCGGCCGCTCCGCTGAACATTCAAGTGGCGAGGAGATTAGCGGCCTGTCATCTGTTTGCCATCGTCTAACTGACCGAGATGCAGGATCTGCGCGGTGTAGGGGCTGGACGCGCCGGTATCAGTCAGGCATTCCGCGCCGCATGTTGTGCAGGCTGTTGCGTGCGTGAATCACTGCCCATGCCCAGTCGGTTTCGTCCAGGTCGGCACGGGCGCGCTCTTCCAGCCAGTCCAAGACCAGTTCGCCAAACTGCCCAGACACATCTGTCGATACGCTGTCGAGGTATTCCGAGCGCAGCATCGACACCTCTGCCAGCCGCGCGGCGATCGAAGCGGGAACGTTCTGCATTCACTCCTCCATCGTTGTCGGACAGTGCTATCCAACCAGAAGCTCCTTGTTGGCGGGGCTCCCAAGAAGAGTAGACGATATCTGTCTGATGATCAGGACACCGGCGACGTCAAAAAGTGCCTATACGTGGATCGCGCCGGGAAGCGTTCCCGGTTGTGTGGGTGACTCGCTGAGGTTGCGTTTTCCGCAGTCCATGGAAATAGCCCGGCGACTCAGGTGTTTAAAAAGTTGACATTAGACAATGTCAAGTAGAAATTACATTCCTGCTGCATCGTCGGGCCCGGACTGTGTCCACCCGCGATGGGGCACGGAACCTGCGTGCGGGTTGAGCACGATGACGTAAAACAAGGAGATGGACATGGCTACTGAAAAAGTAGGCCTGACCGGCCTCACCGAGGCCGAATCCGAAGAACTGCATCGCCACCTCATTCAGGGCACGCAGCTGTTCGGGATGATCGCTGCGCTGGCGCACCTGCTGGCCTACATCTATACCCCTTGGCTGGGTTGAGGAGACTGCAATGATCTACGGAAAAATGTGGACCGTCGTGAAGCCCACCGTTGGCGTTCCGCTGCTGATCGGTGCAGTTGCCGTTGGCTCGTTCGCTGTGCATCTGGCGCTGGCCACTCACACCACCTGGGTCTCGGCGTTTCTGAACGGCGAGCCGGTCTCAAAGAGCGCAAGCTACTCGTCCGAGTGACGCATGGCGCTCGGGGCTGGCTGGCTAATGTGTCGGCCAGCCCTGTTTCGTTCGGCGATACCGTGCTGATGCACCCTAGGTGCACGCCTCGGCGCTTCCGCGGATGAACACTCCGCGCCGACGCCTGATCGAATTCCTGGCCCGCCACGCGCGGGCGTTGTTGCCTTTTGCCGACGCAGCGTCGGCCGACCTCCCACTTTCTCGCCTGCTGCGTCTTTCGCTGTTCCAGGTGTCGGTCGGCATGGCTATGGTGCTTCTGCTGGGTACCCTTAACCGCGTCATGATCGTCGAGCTGGGCGTTCCGGCCAGCCTCGTCGCGATCATGGTCGCCTTGCCGATCCTGTTTGCGCCTTTGCGCGCGCTCATCGGCTTCCGCTCTGATATTCACCAGTCTGCGCTGGGCTGGAAGCGTGTCCCCTTCATTTGGCGCGGCAGCATGCTGCAATTTGGCGGCTTCGCCATCATGCCGTTCGCATTGCTGGTGCTCTCGGGTGCTGGCCAGTCGGCTGCTTATCCGGCGTGGATCGGCCAGTTGGCGGCCGCACTCGCGTTCCTGTTGGTTGGCGCGGGCATCCATATCGTGCAGACCATTGGCCTAGCCTTGGCCACCGACCTCGCGCCGCAGGAAGACCAGCCCAAGGTGGTCGGGCTGATGTATGTGACGCTGTTGATCGGTATGGTCGGTAGCGCGTTATTGTTCGGCCATTTGCTTGAAGACTATTCGCCAGGCCGACTGATCCAGGTGATTCAGGCTGCGGCGGTGACCACCCTCGTGCTCAACACCATTGCTGTCTGGAAGCAAGAAGCCCGTCGGCCAAACGAGCCGCTCCGTCCGGAGCCTGCCTTCAGTGAGGCCTGGACGGCCTTTCGTGCAGGACCACAGGCAATTCGTCGGTTAGCGATCGTTGCGCTGGGGACCATGGCTTTCACCATGGAAGATGTGCTGCTCGAACCCTATGGCGGCGAGATTCTTGGGATGAGTGTGGCCGACACCACGCTACTGACCGCTACTCTTGCAGGCGGAGGTCTGATTGGCTTTGCATCCGCCTCGCAGGTGCTCGGTCGCGGTGGCGACCCATTCCGCATGGCTGGCCTTGGCGCGTTCATTGGGATTCCTGCATTTATCGCAGTGATCGCGGCAGCGCCGTTGATGTCGCCGGCTTGGTTTGGCATGGGGGTGCTGCTGATTGGTGTGGGTGGTGGCTTGTTCAGCCACGGTACTCTGACCGCCACCATGCAGAGCGCACCGGCTGGACAGGTGGGGCTGGCGCTGGGTGCCTGGGGCGCAGCACAAGCCACTGCGGCTGGCGTCGCGGTGGCTTTGGGGGGCATCCTGCGCGACATTCTTACCTCGCCGGTGGATCCGGCGCAGGCCTATGTGATGGTGTATGCGCTTGAACTAATCCTGCTTTGTGCCACCATAGCTGCGATGCTGCCGCTGATCGGTTGGCATAGACAGAGTCTGGACAAAAAACCCCAACGGAGACTGACATGAGCCTCAACCTATTTTTGTTCCTAGTGTGGGTGTTGATCGCGGCCTACATCCTGGGTAAGACCTTTCGCGAGCCGCGCTGATCACATCCAGAGCACACGCCCCTGCATTTGGTTGGGGCGTTTGTTTTTGCGTACGGCTGCCTAGCGGCGAAAGTCCAGCCGCGTCATGCAGCTTATTCGCTGCGATTCCGCACCTTGCAACAACCCACCGGTCGCCCCTTACTGGATTCGCAGGGGTTGCAGCTGCAGCATGATGCCCAAGCTGTCGCGACAGTGCTGCATGGCACTCCGCCAGTCTTGGACAGAGACGTCGCGATAGGCGAGCTCGAGCAGCCAGTCGAAAATGATGCTGTAGGGTGGCGGCGGCATGGCCGAACGCAGCAGGGGTTCGTAACAGCCCTGTAGGCGTGCAACCTCGTTGAGTCGATCCGCCACCTCGGCGGGGAGTTCGGCGATGCTCATGTGCGCCTCCGTAAGTTGAGCGGGTGTCGCAGGCGTGTGTCCACTGTACATGACAGCTCGTGAACAGAATAGTTGCGTGTGACCCTTTGCGACGTTTTCCGGATACCACCGCCCATGGCTTGGCCCATCGTTTTGATCGAAGTGATTTTGGTGTTTGGCGGTGTACTCGCCTTTGCTTGGTGGCAACTGCGCGATGTGCGTATTGCCCGCGAGCGAGCTGCCCGTGAGCAAGCAGCTTCTGCCCCGACAGTGAGTGAACAAGCCTCCCGAGGCGCCAGCAGTGGGCGGCCTGCACGGGGGCGCGCGAAGGTGCGCCCTAAGGCCAAGCGCGAGTCCCTGGGTCGCGACGGTCCCGGCTAGCGCTTGCGCAGCAGGAAGCGATAGACGCCGTCCTGCAGCCCGGAGGCAAGCAGCTGGTGGCCAGTCTGCCGGCAGAAGGCTTGCAGGTCGCCCGGCGAGCCTGGGTCGGTGGCGAGGATTTCCAGCGTTGCCCCCGACTTCAATTCGGCCAGGGCTTTTTTGGCGCGCAAAATTGGCAGCGGGCAGTTCAGCCCCCGCGCATCGACCCGGATTGATTCTGGTGCATTCATGGTAGGGCCGATCGATGGCGTCGGTACCAGGCAGGCACTAACGTCCCGCCGCGCGCAGGGCACGCAGTGTTTGCACAAGCTCATCGGCGTGAGTCTTTGGATCGACGCTGCGCCAAGCTTGGTGCAGGGTGCCGTCTGGAGCAATCAGAAAGGTGTTGCGGCGGGCCATCTTCATGACTAGCAGATTCAGCAGGCTATCGTAGGCGCGGGCGACCTCGCCTTTTTCGTCGGCCAGCAGCGTGAACGGTAGCCGGTGCTTGTGGGCGAACTCGGCGTGCGATCGCTGCGAATCGACGCTGACACCGAACAGCTTGGCACCCAAGGCCTGTAGCTCGTTGTGGCGATCACGCAGGTTGCAGGCCTCGGTGGTGCAGCCGGGCGTATCGTTCTTCGGGTAGAAGTAGACGATCACCCAACTGCCGCGCTGGTCAGCCAGGCGATGTAGCTGCCCGCTGGCATCGGGCAGGCTGAATTCGGGCGCTGGTTGGCCGACCACCGGCGCAGCGTGCGCCGTGGTGCCAAGTGCCAGCAGCAGGCCTGCGATCAGAAGCGCTGATTGCATGGAAGCCGCCTAGTGATGGTGGTGGCCACCCGGTCCGTGGGCGTGACCGTGGTCGAGCTCTTCGGCGGTGGCGGCGCGCACCTCGCGCACGGTGACCGCGAACTCGACCGTCTGGCCGGCCAGCGGGTGGTTACCGTCGACCACAACGGTGTCGGAAGTGACATTGGTGACGGTGTAGACCGTCATCTCCTCACTGCCTTCGGGGGTGCCTGCGAATTGCATGCCAGCCTGCACGTCGGGTGGAAAGGCATTGCGCGGCTCGGTGCGGACGCGCTCGGCGTCGTAGCCACCAAAGCTGTCCTCGGGCGACAGTCGGGCACGTACGGTCTGGCCTACCGCGGCACCTTCCATGGCACGCTCGAGCGCCGGCAGCACGCCACCATGACCGCCGTGCAGGTAGGCGATGCCCTGTTCCGATTCGATCAGCGTGCCTTGGGCGTCGAGCAGCTGATAGTCGATAGTGACGACGGTGTCCTTGCCGATATTCATGTGCAGTCCTTGGCGTGCGGTCGTGCGGGAGGGGATGTTCGTGTCGCCCCGGTCGTGTCGGTGGCCGAACACATCTAGGCTTCAGTATGCCATGCGGCCCATCCCGGCCGGCAGCGCGCGGCCATGCATGAGGGTGCCACCGGTCGCCCAACCGTGCTTCGTATAATGAGCGCATGTCCGACCTGCTGCTTGGTGGCCTCACCCCCGATCGCTTCATGGCCGAGCACTGGCAGAAGTGCCCGCTCTTTGTCGCCGGTGCTGTCCCGGAAGCTCCACATGTGATCGATACTGAGACGCTGCTCGATCTCGCCACCCACCCCGACGCCCAGTCGCGCCGGATACGCCAGACTGCTGGCAGCTGGACCTGTGACCAAGGTCCGTTCCGTCCCCGCCAGCTCAGCGGGCGCGGGCCGTGGACTGTACTGGTGCAGGGCATCAATCTGTTCCTGCCAGAGGCCGACGCCTTGCTGCGGCGGTTCGGTTTTGTCCCGTTCGCTCGACTCGACGACCTCATGGCGAGTTACGCGACCACTGGGGGCGGCGTCGGCCCGCACGTCGACTCCTACGATGTGTTCCTGATCCAAGCCGCCGGGACCCGACGTTGGGAAATCAGCGGGCAGGTCGATCGATCGCTGATCCCTGGCTTGCCGCTGCGCATCTTGGCCGACTTTCGCCCCGAGCAGACTTTCGACTGCCAGCCCGGCGACCTGCTCTATCTGCCCCCGGGGTATGCCCACCATGGTGTCGCCTTGGATGAGCCCTGTATCACTCTGTCGGTGGGCTTTCGTGCGCCGGCATTGGCCGAGTTGCAGCAAGCCTTTCTGGTCTGGCTGGCTGAACACCGGGCAGAAGACGGTGCTACGGTCTCCCAGCCGCCGGCGCTCTACAGCGATCCGGATCAGCCCGCCACCGTCACGCCTGCGCAATTGCCGCCAGCGATGTGTGAGCAGGTTGGTGCAGCCTTGACGGCAATCCGCTGGGGTGCCGAGGAAGTGCGCGACTTCCTCGGCGAGACCTTGTCCGATCCCAAGCCGCATGTCTACTTTGAGCCGCCCGTGCCGGCGCTGTCGCGGGCAGGCTTTGTCAGGGCCCTGAAGACATCGGGGGTTGCACTCGACCTGCAGACACAGATGCTTTACGCCGACGGCCGCGTCTGGTGTAACGGGCAATTGCTGGCCGAGACCGCTGAGCCGGCGCTGCGCCTGCTCGCCGATCGCCGCTGGCTCCGCGCTGACGATGCGCTGACTGATCCGGTCATCGACGATTTATACGCCATGTACATGCGTGGCCACCTGCACCCAGCGATCGCCGCCAAGCGTCCATGATGCACCGCGACATGTCCGGAAAGCGAGATTCTTTAAGGGTCGAGACGCTTTACCCTGAGGGATTTTGTGCTAGCATCGCCCTCGATCGATCGCTGGACTTGACCACCAACGACTTCGACCTCCGCCACGTTATTGGTCAAACAACATCCGAAAAAGGAATACTGGAATGAAACTGTCTGCCCTGTTCGCAGCTCTGCTGGCTGCCTTGGCTCTGGCTGCTTGCGGTCAGAAGGAAGAAACCCCGGTCGAGGAAGCTCCGGTCGAAGAAGCTGCTCCGGAAGAAGCTCCGGCTGAAGAAGCTGCTGAAGAGCCTGCTGAAGAAGCTGCCGACGAATAATTCGGGCATGTTTCGCGACAGCCGACCTGTGGGTCGGCTGTTTTCTTTTGGGCGCCACGCATGTGCGTCGGACGCCCAACGATCGATCGGCTAGAGCTCAACGCCAAGCCGTCGCGCAACCTCCTGATAGGCCTCGACGACGCCGCCCAAGTCTCGGCGAAAACGGTCTTTGTCCAGCTTTTCCAGTGTCCGCGCATCCCACAGCCGGCAACCGTCCGGGCTGAACTCGTCGCCGAGCAACAGCCGGCCCTGAAAGCGCCCAAACTCCAGCTTGAAGTCGACCAGCACGATATCCACTGCAGAGAACGCCTCCTTCAGCAGGGTATTGACCCTCAGCGTGATGGTGCGCATCACCTCGATCTCGAGATTGCTCGCCCAACCAAAGGCACGCACGTGGTCGTCGTTGACGAACGGGTCATGTAACGCGTCGCTCTTGTAGAAGAACTCGAACACCGGCTGGCGCAGCTCTTCGCCTTCATCGCGACCCAAGCGCTTGGCCAGCGAGCCTGCCAGACGATTGCGAACCACGCACTCCACCGGGACCATGTCGAGCTTCTTGACCAGCGAGGTGGTCGGGCCGAGCAACTGTTCGAAATGGGTCTCGACGCCCTCAGCGGCGAGTCGCTGCATCACCGCGGCATTGAAGCGATTGTTGGTCTCGCCTTTGCCGGCCAATTGCTCGACCTTGGCGCCATCGAACGCGCTGGTGTCGTCGCGGTACTCGATGACCAGTCGTTCCGGGTCGTCGGTGGCCCAGACTGTCTTGGCCTTGCCGCGGTAGAGTTCGTGCCGTCGCTCCATGCTCGTTATGACTCCGCTCGTGTGTCGTGTGGTGGGTGGTGGATGTCGGGCCGCGTATTGAACCAGCGTGCCGTCGCTCAGCTGATGCTGCGCCAGTCGAGCCCCAGCGCCTGATCGGCAACGCCGATCCAGCGCTCGTCCCAATCCAGGGCCGCAGCCAAGGCCGCCCGGGCGAGTTCCGGGGCGTTGTTCTGCTGACTGAGGTGGGCGGCGACAACATGTTGCAGCCCGCTGTGCCCGACCCGTCGCAGCAAGTCGGCCGCGCCGTCGTTGCTCAGGTGTCCATACGCTCCGGCAACGCGTTCGATGAGGCTGGGTGGGTAGCTGGTGTTTGCGCGCAGGCGCTGTTCGTCGTGGTTGCATTCGAGGAACAGTGCATCCAGTCCGGACAGCATATCGACCATATGCGGCGTGACCGAACCGGCGTCAGTCAACACGCCCAGCCGATGGTTGCCGTCGCCCAGTACAAACTGCGCCGGCTCGCTGGCGTCGTGCGGGACCGGGAATGGCGTGATCTGAAGGTCGCCGATGCTGAATGGCTGATAACCGTCGATGTGCTGGAGCGGCAGCGC
The DNA here is from genome assembly GCA_964524005.1 of uncultured Enterobacteriaceae bacterium. Classification (GTDB taxonomy): domain Bacteria; phylum Pseudomonadota; class Gammaproteobacteria; order Burkholderiales; family UBA3065; genus UBA3065. Next base: position 128,154 of record CAZGBK010000005.1, on the reverse strand, counting down.
GTGATCTTCGCTGAAGTGCCGCGCCGTTCCGTGGGTTGCCCACACTGGCGTGCCGTACCGGCCAGAAAAGCGGGCGACGCCGTCGATGTGGTCGCCATGTTCGTGGGTCACCAGAATCGCATTGAGCGCATCCGGCTCCAGGCCCAGCCGCTGCAGACGGCCGACGCAGTCGCGCAGACCAAAGCCGCAATCGACCATCACCGTGGTGCGACCAGCCTGGACCAGCAGGGCATTGCCCTGGCTACCGCTGCCGAGGCTGGCAAAGCGCATCACCGCAGCTGCTCGTGGAGCAGCGTGAGGATGCGCGCGGCGGTCTCCGAGTTGTCGCGCTGCCCCTTATCGTCGACCACGTGCACGTCAGTGCTGTTGCCGGCTTCGATCACCTGAATGCGGTAGGTGAGCGAGCGGGCCGGGTCTTCGCGATCGCGCCAGAATGCCAAGCGGCCGAGGATGCCCTCTTTGCGGCCAGTGCCGGCGTCGGGATCGGCGTAGCGGACGAAGTACTGCCCGTTGGCGCGGTCGCGGTCCTCCACCGTGAAGCCGACGCGGTCCAGCGCCAGTCCGACGCGGCGCCATGCGCGGTCGAAGCGCTCGTCGACGGTCAGGCGCGTGCCCTCGGTGGTCTTGGTCAGACGAGCGCGGTCGGGGCTGGCGGCGCCGCGCGCGACTTGAGCTTTGGCCGCCGATTCCTCGACGCCCAGACGCACCAGCAGACGCTGCAAGAACTCCGCTTCGAGCTCTGGGTCGGCTGGCCGAGGCTGCCACACCGTGCCCTCGGTGGTCGGATCGCGCAGTGGGTTCGACTGTCGCTTATCGGCGACTTCGACCATGCCGCGATGGCTGATGTAGATCTCGGTCACCTTTTCGGTGCTGTTGCGCTCTAGGCGGGTGCGGAACTTGTCGCGTTCGCCGGTCGAATAGATGCTGTCGAGCACACGCCCGATGGTTCCCCGCAGCCAGTCCATGGGGAGCTTGGCGCGGTTCTCCGCCCAGTCGGTCTCGAGTACACCAGTCACCGGCGATTCGATCGTCAAAATGAACCCCTGCTCGAGCCAGAACTGCCTCACCGTGGGCCACACTGCATCGGGCTCGGCGTCGACAACCAGCCAGCGCTGCGAGCCGCTGCGCTCGATGCGGGCGCCAGTATTGGCTGGCAGCACCCCGCTGGCCGTGCCGATCGGCTTTGCCGTACGTTCGGCCTCGTAAGCCGAAGCGCTGGCGGTGCCGCGTCCACCGGCGTCGGGAACAATGAAGCGGTCGTCGGTGCTTGGGCTGGTCAAATCGGGCGGAATCTCCAGCGGTGGCAGTGTCCCGGCCGACTTGTAGTCGACCGGTGGCGGTGTCAGGGCGTCGATAGCCGAGCAGGCTGACAGCAGCAACAAGCCGGCCAGCATGGTCATGCGGTAAACGAACAACGGCATTCAGACCTCGATGTCAGCAGCGCGAAGGGCTTCGAGTACGCGCTCGTGGAAGGCCGGGTTGAGCGGAACCAGCGGCAAACGCATCCCCGGCCCGATGCGCCCCATGCACTGCAAGGCCCATTTCACCGGGATCGGGTTCGCCTCGCAGAACAGGCGCTGATGCAACAGGAACATCTTTGCATTGTGATGACGGGCCGTGGCGTAGTCGCCGGCCAACGCCGCCGTGCACATCTTCGAGTAGTGGCCGGGCGCGACGTTCGCCGTGACCGAGATCGAGCCATGCCCGCCCAGCATCATGAAGGCCAGCGCCGAGGCATCGTCGCCGCTGTAAAGCGCGAAGTCGGCCGGCGCGCGCAGCACCAAATCGGTGGCGCGCTCCATGTTGCCGGTGGCGTCTTTGATGCCGACAATGTTGGGGATCTGTGCCAGGCGCAGTGCTGTGTCGTTGGTGAGATCGGCCACCGTTCGGCCAGGAACGTTGTACAGGATGTGGGGCATGTCGACCGCCTCGGCGATCGCTCGGAAATGTGCGTACAGCCCGTCCTGGTTCGGCTTGTTGTAGTAGGGCACCACCGACAGACTGTAGTTGGCGCCTGCCTGTTTGGCGTGCCGGGCCAGTTCGATCGCCTCGGCGGTCGAGTTGGCGCCCGTGCCGGCGATCACCGGGATGCGCCCGGCGCATTGGTGTACGGCGATGTCGATCAGCTGGCAGTGTTCGTCGAAGTCGACCGTGGGCGACTCGCCGGTCGTGCCAACGATGACGATGCCATGGGTCCCTTGTTCGATGTGCCAGTCGACGAGAGCGCGCAGGGCGGCTTCGTCGAGGGCGCCATCGGCCTGCATCGGGGTGGCGATCGCCACCAGGCTGCCTGTCAGCATATGGCCTGTGCGCATGTGCGGGTCCGGCAAAAAGCCGCATTCTACTCCCAAGCGGACCCCCGGCGGCAGGCCGCTCGATGCCTAGCGCAGGCCGACCCGCACCAGTTCCGAGAGGCGTTCAAGGTGCAGGTCGAACAGCCGCAGCAGGGGGGCGTCGAAGTGGCTCATTTGCAGCAACAGCATCACTAGTCCGACTCCCAGCGTGATGGTGAAGCCGACCGCGAAGATGTTCAATTGCGGCGCGGCGCGTGTCATCACGCCCAGCGCCAGGTTGGCGAACAACAGCATCATGATCAGCGGCAAAGCGATCTGTACGCCGGCAGCGAAGATGTCACTGGCATTGGCGACGATCCCGGCGAACAGGCCGCTGCTCGGCCACTGCCCAGGGGGCATCGCCTGGAAGCTCTCGGCAAGCGCGATGATCACGAGGTGGTGGCCGTCGATCGCCAGAAAGAACAGGAAACCCAGCGTGGTGAACAGGCTGGAGAGGATCGGCAGCTGGGTGCTGTTGGCCGGGTCGATGAGGGTGGCGAAGCCCAGGCCCATCTGCAGACCGATGACCTCGCCGGCGACCTCTAGGGCGGTGAAGATCAGCCGCACGACAAAGCCGATCGCGACGCCGATGAGGAACTGCTGCGCCACCAGCACCCAGCCCTGTGGCCCCGACAACTGGACATCCGGTGGCGGTGGCAGCGTCGGCACCAGCACCATGGTCAGCACCAGACCGGTGGCGATGCGGATGCTGACCGGGATCCGTGCGCTGCCCAGCAGCGGATCGGCTGCCAGCAGGCCCAGCACGCGCACCAGCGGCAGCCCGTAGAGGGTCACCAGCAGGTCGATCTGACCGGCCGCCAGGCTCGGCATGGCCTAGTTCAGCAGGCCCGGGATCAGGCCGTACAGGCGTTCGACGAAGTCGGTCAACACGCCCAGCATCCACGACCCGGCCAGCACGATGACGATGAAGGTCGCGACCAGCTTGGGGATGAAGGTCAGCGTCTGCTCGTTGATCTGCGTGGCCGCCTGCAGCACGCTGACCAGCAGGCCGACCACCAGTGCCGCCAGCAGCGGCGGCGCGGCCAGCATCAGCACCACCATCAGCGCCTGTCGGCCAAGCTCGACGACCATCTCCGGGGTCATGCCGGTGGCTCCGCGGGCCCGCGTCCGTGGCTCACGTCGCGAAACTCGCTGTCATCGAGCCGACCAACAGCGACCAGCCATCGACCAGCACGAACAGCATCAGCTTGAACGGTAGCGAAACGATCACCGGCGACAGCATGACCATCCCCAGCGACATCAGTACGCTGGCCACCACCAGATCGATGATGAGGAACGGGATGAAGACGATGAAGCCGATCTGGAAGGCGGTCTTCAATTCTGAGATGACAAACGCGGGTACCAGTACGCGGAACGGCACTTGGGCGGCCGTCTCGGGCTTGTCGACGCCAGCCAATGAAACGAACAGCGCGATATCGGACTCGCGCGTCTGCCGGGTCATGAACTCGCGGAACGGCTCCGAGCCCGTCTCTAGCGCTTGTCGGAACTCCATCCGCTTCTCGCTGTAGGGTACATAGGCCTCGCTGTAGGCGCGCTCGAAGGCTGGCCCCATGATGAAGAAGGTGAGGAACAGCGACAGCCCGATCAGCACCTGGTTGGGTGGCACAGTCGGTGTCCCCAGCGCCTGTCTCAGCAGCGCCAGCACGATGATGATGCGCGTGAATGCGGTCATCATCAGCAGTGCCGCCGGCAAGAAGGTGAGCAGCGTCAGGATGAGCAGCGTCTGCACGCTGACCGAGTATTCGGTGGTGCCGCCTGGGCCGGGCGTGGCGGTAAAGGCATTTAGGGTTGCTTCGGCGGCCAGCGAAGGGGCGCTCAGAGCGGTAGCGGCCGCCGTCAGGGCGGCCAGTGCCAACAGTGCCGCGCCTCGTTTCGATGATGTCGACACGCTCACTTGCGTCCGCCCAGTGCACGCGCCAGCCGGACGGCAAAAGTATCAGGGAGCGTCGCGTCGGTTCGTGGCGTCTGACCACGTGGACGTGTCTGCAGCAGGCGGACTGCCCCAGGGCCTACGCCCAGTACCAGCCATTCGTCGCCCAGCTCGACCACCACCACCCGCTCGCGCGGTCCGACGGCGGTGCTGGCGACGACCCGCAGCGTCTGGTCGCCCAAGCGAACTTGACCGAACCTCAGATGCTGTAGCAGAAACAAAGTCCCGACCAACAAGGCCAGCACCAGTAGCAGCGACAGGCCCATCTGCAGCAGGCTGCTGCCAAGATCACCGGCTACTGCCGGTGCAGACGCGGCCAGCAGGACGACGCCGGCGACGCGGGTGACGCCGTGGCCAGGGTGCTGCGGCATGTCAGCGCGAGCCCGACAGGCGGCGCATGCGTTCGGCCGGGGTGATGATGTCGGTCAGGCGGATGCCGAAACGGTCGTTGACCACCACCACCTCGCCCTGTGCGATCAGGCAGCCGTTGACCAGCAGGTCGAGAGGCTCGCCGGCCATACCATCGAGTTCGACCACCGAGCCCTGCGCCAGCTGCAGCAGGTCGCGGATCGCTAGGCGGGTCCGCCCCAGTTCGACAGTGACTTGCACCGGGATATCGAGGATGCGGTCGAGCGAGCCAGGCACGTCGGCTAGTCCGCCTGCGCCCAGCTCGGGGAACACCGCTGGTTGCGCTTCCCCGCTCAAGGGCACAGCCCCCGTGGGTGCCTGTTCGGCCATCGCTGCGGCCCAATCGTCGGCCGAGATCGCCGCCTGATCGGCTTGCTCGGCAGCAGTTGCGGCTTCGGTAGCCATGTCTAGAGCTCCTTAGTCTTCGCTGCTGGTCGGCAGCGTATCGATACGGATCGCGTAATGCCCGCGACTGCTTCCCAGCCGCCCGCTGAATGCCGGCACGCCGTCGATGCGGCCGCTGACGCGGCTCGGCATATCGATCGGGATCATGTCGCCGGCCTGCAGATCGACAATCTGCCGAAGACTCATGCGGATGCGCGTCAGCTCGACTTCGACAGGGACCTCGGCCTCGCCGATCTGTTCGCGCAGCAGGTGCAGCCAGCGTGCGTCGGCCTCGACCGGCGCGCCTTGCATGCTGCTGGTCAGCGCTCCGCGCAGGGGTTCGATCATCGAGTAAGGCAGACAGATGTGGAGGTCGCCGCCGCCCTCGGGCAGGTCGATGCGAAAGGTGGTCACGACCACCACCTCGGTGGCATTCGCGATGTTGACGAACTGCGGGTTCATCTCCGAGCGCAGGTAGGTGTGGGTCACCGGGTGCACTGGTTGCCAGGCGGGATCGAATGCCTGAAAGGCGATCTTCACCAAACGTTCGATGACACGCTGCTCGGTGGCGGTGAACTCGCGCCCTTCCACCCGCATGTGGACCTTGCCCGATCCGCCGAACAGGTTGTCGACGACACGAAACACCAGGTTCGGGTCGAAGATGAACAGGGCGGTACCCTTCAGCGGTTCAAGGGAGACCAGGTTGAAGTTGGTCGGTACCACCAGGCCGCGGATGAAATCAACGTACTTCTCGACCCGCACCGGCCCGACGACGATGTCGACGCTGCGCCGCACCAACATCTGTAGGCCTTGGCGGAGTTGCCGCGCGGCGCGCTCGTTGATCAGCTCGAGACCGGGCATGCGTCCGCGGACGATGCGTTCCTCGCGGCCGATGTCGTAGGTACGGATGCCGTCCTGCGGCTTGGTCTCGACCGTCTCTTCCGTCTCGCCGGTCACCCCTCGCAGCAGAGCGTCGACTTCATCCTGGGTCAGCGCCTGATCGGACATGCATGCTCATTGCATGATGAATTGCGTGAAGAATACATCGACGACGCCGGTTTCTTCATCTTCGCCGATCAGTTCGTTCAGACGGCTGCGCAGGGTTGTGGCGAGTTCCTGCTTGCCTTCCAGCTTGACAAGGGTGTCGGGTGTCTGCGACGAGACCGTCATCAGTACCAGATTGCGGATCTCAGGAGCCCGCAGTTTGAAGACCTCGCCGACCGGCGGCTCGGCCAGCTGCAGCTCGATGTTGGCGGCCAGATAGGTGTTTCCAGGGCCTGCCAGGTTGACCGTGAGCGGGTCGAGCCGCAAGTAGACCGGCGGACCGTCGTATTGAACGCGCTTCTTTTTTTTGGCCGGTGTGGCGGTGCCGCTACCGTCGTCATCGACCTCGGCTTCGGCTGGGGCGCTCGACAGCATGAAGAAGGCGCCGCCACCGGCTCCGGCCAGCAGGGCCAAGACGGCGACCAGGATGATGACGAGTTTGCCCTTCTTGCTGGGCGGGGCATCGCCCGCAGGGGCGACGGCAGCTTCTGACATGAGACCTCCGAAGACGGGCGACGCCCCGCAGCGGAGCGTCCTCAATCCTCTATCGGCTCTGTCGCCGGCGGACTTGATGCCGGTTGGTTGATGGGCTGCGAGTCTGTGCCAGGCGGGCGGCAGCAGCGACGGCGGCGAGCAGGCTGCCGGGGTCGGCGCGGCCGCTGCCGGCAAGATCCAGCGCTGTACCATGGTCGACCGAGGTGCGCACGATCGGCAATCCGAGCGTGATATTCACGCCCTGTCCGAACGAGGCATGCTTGAGCACCGGCAGGCCTTGGTCGTGGTACATGGCCAGCACCGCATCGAAGCCAGCCAGGCGGTCGGGTACGAACAGCGTGTCGGCCGGCAAAGGACCATACAGATCGAGCCCGGCGGCCCGCAGTTCGGTCAGCAGCGGGGCGATGATGCGGATCTCCTCGTCGCCCAGGTGCCCGCCCTCGCCGGCGTGCGGATTGAGCCCGGTGACGGCGATACGCGGCCGTGCGATGCCGAAGCGGGCGACCAGGTCGTGGTGCAGGATCTCTAGGGTGCGACGCAGGCGCTCGGGCGTGATCGCTGCCGGCACGTCGCGCAGGGCAAGATGGGTGGTCGCCAGCGCCACCCGCATACCGCCGCCTTCGAGCAGCATCACCACGCGGTCGACACCGCAGCGGGCTTGCAGATATTCGGTGTGGCCGCTGAACGCGTGGCCGGCCTCATTGATGACGCTCTTCTGCACCGGCGCCGTGACCATTGCTGCGAAGTGTCCCTCCAGACAGCCATCGATGGCGATATCGAGGCTGCGCAGCACGGCCGCGGCATTGGCCGGATCGGGCCGGCCGTCGGATACCGGCGCAGCCAGCGGGATGTCGATCAGCTCGAGCGTGCCTGGAGGTGGCGGCGGTCGGTCGGGGGCAGGGTCGACCAGCCTCACATCCTGGCCGGTCTGTCGGGCACGCCGCTCGAGCAGGGTGCGATCACCCAGCAGCACGCAACGGCAACCGCTTGCGGTGTGCGCCAGCTGCAGGCAAAGATCCGGACCGACGCCAGCCGGCTCACCGATGGTGACCGCCAGCAGCTGCAAGGTCAGGGTTCCTCGAGCCGCAGTTCGACGTAGGCACTGTCGCGCAGTTGACGGAGCCACTCGTCGTAGGCCTCGTCGGCCTTGCGGTTGAAGATCGCCTGTCGCGCTTCGAGCCGTTCGCGGTCGCGGCTGACGTCGGTGTCGCGGCGTTCCATCACCTGCAGCAGATGCCAGCCGAACTGGCTCTTCACCGGCGGCGATAGCTGGCCGGGTGGCAGTGCTTCCATGGCTTGGGCGAATGCCGGAACAACGTCGCTGGCCGCGATCCAGCCGAGATCACCACCCGAAGGTGCCGAACCGTCTTGCGAGTGCTGTTTGGCCAGTTCGGCAAAGTCGGCGCCGTTCTCGATCCGCTCGCGCAGGTCACGCAGGCGGCGTTGGGCGTCGGTGTCCGAAACGATCTCGCTGGTTCGGATAAGAATATGCCTGACGCGGTGTTGCACGATCATCACTGGCTGGCCAGTCGCGCCCCGGATCTCGCGTAGCTTGACGATATGGAAGCCATTGCCGCTGCGGATCACACCGCTGGTCTGGCCCGGCTGCAGATTTTGCACGGCGTCGGCGAACAGGGTCGGCATGCGATCGGCGTTGCGCCAGCCAAGGTCGCCGCCTTGCAGAGCGTCGGGTGCTTCGGAGTAGGTCGCGGCGACCCGCGCGAAGTCTTCGCCGGATTGCAATGCGGCCAGCGCCTGTTCGGCTTTTTGCTTTTGCTTGGCGATCGCAGAGGCATCACTGTTGCGCTCGTCGACGCGTACCAGGATGTGTGAGGCCAACCATTCGATCTTTGCTCCGGACTCCGCCCGACGGGACAGGAATTCGTCGATTTCGCCTTCGCTGACCACCACCTTGCTGTTCACCTCGCGGTCACGCAGGCGGCTGAGCACGATCTCGTTGCGGATGTCTTCACGGAAACGGTCGAAGCGGATGCCGTCGCGCGCCAGCGCGTTGCGGAACTGCTCAACGGTGAGGTCATTGTCCTCGGCAATGCGCGCCACCGCGCGGTCCAGCTGTGTCTCATCGATCCGGATGCCGTTCTCACGTGCATAGCTGAGCTGTATGCGTTGCAGAAGCATGCTTTCCAGCACCTGTTTTTCGAGGACGTCGCGCGGAGGCAAAGTGACGTTGCGCTGCCGCAGCTGTTCGGTGACGACGGCGATCCGGTCGTCCAGTTCGTTGCGCGTGACGACCTCGCGGTTGACGAGTGCGACGATGCGGTTGAGTGGCAGCGGTTCAGCCTGGTTGGCTTCTTCGGCAATCACCGGCGGCGCAAACAGGGCAGCAGCGAACAGGGCCGGCAGCAGGTGGATCATTCGAAGCTTCCTCGTTGCATGTTGGTCGCGCTCGGGTCGGAATAGCCACCGATGTGGCGCGTCAGGATATTGCTGTACGTGGCACTGTCGCTCGATGCCAGGCCCTTCAGGTCGAGCACGATGAAGATCGCCTTGGTGCTGGTGGCGGTGGCCGTCGTCAGGGTCTGGGCAGCGACGCGGATGCTCCAGCAGCCGCCAAAGTACTCGAGGCCAAGAAGGCCCTCGGTCTGCCGGTTGTCGAGCAGCGAGTAGTTGGTCCGCGCCAGCAGATACAGCTTCGATGTCAGCGGCCACTGGGTCGACAGGTCGAGTTGCTGCAAACCAGGTTGCAGCACACTCAGCTCACGATTGTAGCGGTAGCCCAGGTTCAAGACCTTGCCCAGTTCCGGGCTGTAGCGGAACACCGCGAAGCCCTTTTGCACCTCGGCGCGATCGGTGTTGTATTGCACCCGCGTGATGACGCTGGTGCTGTCGGTGACGCGTCCGCTGAATTCGCCCAGCACATCGGACGCACCCTTGGTCGGGGGTGGCGAGACGGCGAAGAACGGGTCCCCTGGGCCGCCGACGCGAAGATCCTCGAAGGTAAAGCGTTGCGCCAGGGTGACCTTGACCCGCTCGGTACCGCCGGCGTCAATGAAGCGGCTGGTCACGCCGGTGGTGAGTTGATTGGCGTCGCCAATGCGGTCGTTCCCAATAAAACGATTGGCCGAGAAGATCTCGCTGAAGTTGAAGTCGTACCGGCCGGTGTCGAACACCGGCAGCATCGATTGTTCACGGAACGGGGTGTAGGCGTAGAACATTCGCGGCTCGAGTGTTTGGCGGCCGCCGCCGTCGGTCGAGCGTTCCAGGGTCATGCCGCTGTCGAGACTGAATGTCGGCACGCTGCGGCTGTAGTCGCTGGGCAGGCCTGGCAGGTCATCCAGCGCATAGCGGGTGTAGTGCAGGCTGGCGCGCGGCACGATGTAGCCCCAGCTATTGCGCAAAGGCAGGCTGACCCCGGGGTTGAGCACCAGACGTTGACCCTCGCGCCGCAGGTTGCCGTTGGCATCGAAGCGATCGCTACGCAGCGAGAACGCGGCGAAGTCCCCCAACGCATCGACACTGACCAGGCCACCGAACGTGCGTGCACCGACGAATCGCACGTTTGGCAGCATGTCGTAGGGCTGCAGGATGCGCCGCGTCTCGGTCTGCAAGACCTGGAAGGTCTGAACTTGCGAGGTCAGACTCCAGCCGTCGCCCGAGTACAGCAGCGCGGCGCGTTGCGGCAGCAGGCGCGTGGCGGTACCGCCCTGGACGGTACCCATCGGTCCGCCGAGCGACCCGGATGCGCCGATGTTGTTGCGCAGGTCGCGGAAGTAGTCGTCGTCCGACACGCGCTGGACGTCGAGCAGTCCGCTCAGGCGTTCGCCGAAGTTGTGGCGGTGGTCGAGCGTCATCGCCCAGCGTTTGTCACCGCGTACGTCGTCCTCGGGCAGGTATTCAGCACGTACCTCACTGGCAAAATCCTCGTGCAGGTAGCGCAGCTCGCCCCCCATCTGCAGGCCGCGCTTGGTCATGTAGCGCCCGGTGAAGGTGGCGTCCATGTTCGGCGCGATGTTCCAGTAGAACGGCAGGAAGACCTGCGGACCGGTGCGGTTTGTGATCGCCACCGTCGGCGTCAGGAACCCGGTCTTGCGTTCATTCTTCAAGGCGAACTGGAAGCGCGGCAGATAGAACAGCGGCACTTTGCCGCCGGCCAGCAGTCGGGCATTTCGCGCAACACCTTCGTTCTGGTCACGATCGATCTCGATGCTGTCGGCCTTGAGCAGCCAGTCGGGATCATCGAAGTTACAGGTGGTGTAGCGGGTGTCTTCGGTGCGATAGCGCCCGGGCCCATCAAATACCAGACGGCTGGCGGTACCGGTGGCCTCCAGCGAGGCGAGGGTGAAGCCAACGTCATCGACTTGGCCGGTCTGCGTGTCCTGATTGAAGACGAAGCGGCTCCCGGTGATCTCGCTGTCCTGGTCGCGCTTGACGATATTCCCTTCACCGGTGGCCTGGTTCTGCGTGAAGTCCCAGCGCAGTGTGTCGCCGAACAGTTCGTCCCACCCCTTCTTGATGTAGGCCTGACCGCTGGCGACCACGGCGGTATCCATGCTGCCTTCGATGCGGTCAGCTTCGACCTCGGTCGATGGGTCGCCCAGTGGAAGCCGCTCGGGAGGTGCCACCGCGACGCGGCGTTCGGTCGAACCGATGTGGCTGCCATTGCCGGCTGCTTGTGGGGGCTTGTCCGGCCCTGGTTTCCCGCCAGCAAGTACGGGTACATCGGGCACCGCCGTTCCACCAAGTAGTGCCGGGTCAACGGCGAACGGCTCCAGACTGCGTCGCGCTGCGCTCGATGGGGCCACTGCCGGCGGCGCTATTGTTGCGCGCTGTGGCGCGTCGATAGTGCCGGCCGCCGTGGCTGGTGGGAGCGGCTGGCGGGCGACCGTTCGGTTGCCTGGCGCCGGGGCGATGTAGCGCTCGCGGGTGGCTGGCTCGACCGGGTGTGGTCCGGCCTGACTCGCTGCGGTAGGCGCGACGCCGGTTTCGGCCGGTGCCAGGACGCCTGCGCTGTCCTCGGGCGCGGTCGCCTCGGCTGCACGGTCGGGCGACCCAGCGTCGGTGGCGACCGCTTCGGGGGGCGGGCCACCCGGGTTGTCTGCGGCCCTGACGGTCTCGGGCGCCGGTGTCGATGTTTCGCGGGTGGCCGACTGCGGCGGAGGTGTCTGGCTCGATGTCTTCGGTGCCGGCGTCGGTCGCGTAGGGCCGCCAAGCAACGCCGGATCGACTTCGAACGGTTGCAGGGCACCCGCCTGCACCGACCCGACCATCAGGCTGGTCAACAGCAGCACGGCAAGAAGAGCGGAACGCGCGGTCACGGGTGTGGCTGGCTCGCGGAGAGGGCGCCGGGAGTACAGCGACCCGGCGCTCGCGCCGACTCGTGTCCCCGTAGAATGGCACGATTCTAACACCCGCCCCACTGGCCACCGATGTCCGCTGACCCGACCGCTCCTGCTTCCCGTTTGGAAGCGATGCACGACTGGCTGGTGCAGACGCTGGGCGGATGCGACTGGGCCTTGCATGCGGCCTCTTCCGACGCCAGTTTCCGGCGTTATTTTCGTATGCAGCTGACCAGCGGCGAGACGCGCATCGTCATGGATGCTCCGCCACCACAGGAAGACTGCCGACCGTTCGTGCATGCCGCTCAGGTGTTCGCCGCTGCCGGGGTGCGGGTGCCGCAGGTGCTGGCGCAGGATCTCGAGCGCGGGTTCTTGCTGCTCGACGACCTCGGCGCGCAGACCTACCTCGATGTGCTCACCCCCGAGAACGCCGATGGCTACTATCGCGCCGCCAACGCTGAACTGGTGAAGTTGCAGCAGGCCTCCCGCCCTGGGGTGTTTAATGATTACGACGCGGCCATGCTCGAGCGCGAGGTGCGGCTGTTCCCCGACTGGTATCTGGCGCGGCACCTGAAGTACACCCCCGAGGGCGCGCAGGCCGAGGCGCTGGAGTCGGTCTACCGGCTGGTGGTGGCACGCACCGTCGCTCAGCCCGCCGTGTTCGTCCACCGCGACTGGCACAGCCGCAACCTGATGGCGAGCGACCCGGCTCCCGGCGTGCTCGATTTCCAAGATGCGGTCTACGGGCCGATCACCTACGACCTGGTCTCGCTGCTGCGGGATGCCTACATCGTCTGGCCCGAGGCCGAGCAGCTTGACTGGGCGATCCGCTATTGGGAGCTGGCACGCAAGGCGGCGCTGCCGGTGGCCACCGATTTCGCCGACTTTTGGCGCGACCTCGAATGGATGGGTGTGCAGCGGCAGCTGAAGGTGCTGGGGATCTTCGCACGGCTCTACCACCGCGACGGCAAAGACGGCTACCTGAAGGACATGCCGGCGGTCTTCAATTATCTTCACCTGGCTGCACGACGCTACAACGAACTCAAGCCACTGGCACGATTGCTCGACGCGCTGGCTGGCGATGGTCTGCAGACCGGCCTGACCTTCTAGGTCAGCCGCGCCCGATGTCGTTTGCTGTGACAGGTAGCTCGCTATTTCAAGTTCGCGTCGACGCCGCATGACCGACTCCCGTTCCTTTACCAGCCTGCGTCCCCGGCGTGCCATGGTGCTGGCTGCCGGGCGCGGCGAACGCATGAGGCCGCTCACCGACCACACGCCCAAGCCCCTGTTGCAGGTGGGGGGCAAGCCGCTGATCGTCTGGCACATCGAACGTCTGGTTGCGGCCGGCTTGCGCGACATCGTCATCAATCACGCGCATCTGGGCGAGCAGATCGAGACCGCGTTGGGCGACGGCACGGCCTGGGGTGCCCGCATCGTGTATTCCCCCGAACCGCCGGGGGCCTGGGAGACCGCCGGCGGCATCCGCGCGGCGCTCGGCGACGGACCCGTCGATGGCCCGGGCCGCGCGCGACCAAACCTGCTGTCCCCAGACGGAGGGGCTTTTCTGGTGGTCAATGGCGACATCTGGTGCGACATCGATTTCGCCGCATTGGCGCTGGTCAGCGAGCAGGATCTGGCGCAGCTGGTGCTGGTGCCCAACCCCCCGCAGCACCCCCAAGGCGATTTCCGCTTGGTTGGCGACCGCGTCGAGCCACGCGATCTTGCGTCGTTGGAGCAGGGGCTGGACCTTGGCACACTCACCTTCTCGGGTGTCGGCGTCTACCGGCCAGCCTTGTTCGCCGGCCTCGAGCCCTGTCAGCGGGCGCGACTTGCACCGTTGCTGCGCGGGGGCATGGCGGCCGGCCGTATCGGAGGTCAGATCCATGCCGGTGCTTGGCATGACATTGGCACGCCCGAGCGTTTGGCTGCGCTTGACCAAGGGCTGGCCGGCCGCTCACCGGGCTGATGCTGGCGCCGCGGGTGCCTGCTACAGTTGGCGCATGGATCCTTACGACGCCCCTGCCGCTCTGTCCGACCTGACCTTCGACCCAGCTCCATTCGCCGCGCGCCGCGCGGCACTGGCGCGGCGCATGGGCAACGGCGTGGCGGTGGTCCCGACGGCCAGTGAGGTGCTGCGCAACCGCGACGCGCACTACCCTTTTCGCTTCGACAGTTATTTCTATTACTTGACTGGCTTCACCGAACCCGACGCGGTGTTGGTTCTGGTGGCTGGCACGCAGCCGCGCAGCATCCTCTTCTGCCGGCCGAAGGACGAGACCCGCGAGATCTGGGACGGGTACCGGTTCGGTCCGGAGGCGGCGAGGCAGGTGTTCGGCGTTGACGAGGCCTACGACCTGGATGCGCTGGACGCGCAGTTGCCCCGGCTGCTGGCGGATCAGCCCGTGGTGTGGTTCGCGCTGGGACAAGACGCGGCCTGGGATGCGCGGCTGAACGGATGGCTGAACGCGGTGCGCGGTCAGGCGCGTGCTGGCGTCACCGCTCCGGCGACTGTCAGCGACGTTCGCGTGCCGCTCGACGAGATGCGGCTGTTCAAAGACGCCCACGAGCTCGACTGCATGCGCCGTGCGGCGGCCATCTCGTGTCGAGCCCACGTCAGGGCCATGCGCTTCACCCGGCCCGGTGTCCGCGAGTATCAGGTCGAGGCCGAGTTGCTGCACGAGTTCCGAATGGGCGGCGCAGAGGGGCCGGCCTACGGCAGTATCGTCGCCACTGGCGCCAATGCCTGTGTGTTGCACTATCGCGCCGATACTGCGGTCTGCCGGGACGGCGACCTGCTGCTGATCGACGCTGGCTGCGAGCTCGACGGCTACGCCAGCGACATCACCCGCACCTTCCCCGTCAATGGGCGGTTCTCGGGGCCTCAGCGCGACTGTTACGAACTGGTCCTGGCGGCCCAGGCGGCAGCCTTCGACGCGATCCGGCCAGGCGCGCACTGGGACGACCCCCATGCGGCGGCGGTGCGGGTGCTGGCGCAAGGCTTCATCGACCTCGGGCTGCTGCATGGCTCGCTCGACGGTGTACTGGAGAGCAAGGCCTACAGCCGCTTCTACATGCACCGCACCGGCCACTGGCTGGGGCTGGATGTCCACGATGCCGGTGAGTACAAGATCGCCGGCGACTGGCGGCCTTTGCTGCCGGGCATGGTGCTCACCGTCGAGCCAGGTTGTTACATTCGGCCGGCGGACGATGTCGACGCGCGCTTCCACAATATCGGCATCCGCATCGAGGATGATGCCCTGGTGACACCGGGCGGCTACGAGAACCTGACCGCGGCAGCGCCGAAGTCGGTTGCCGACATCGAGTCGCTGATGCGGCAGGGCTGATGCGCGACCAGGTCGACATCGCCATCGTCGGGGGCGGGCCGGTCGGTTGCGCCTGCGCCGCTCTGCTGGCGCGCAGTGGCATCGATGCGCTGGTGCTCGAGGCCCGCAGTCAGCCAGTCTCCGACCCACGCGCATTGGCCATCGCCTACAGCAGCGCCCGTGCGCTGGCCGGACTAGGGGCGTGGGATGAGCCGTCGGCGACACCGATCGAGCAGGTGCATGTGTCCGAGGCTGGGCGCTTTGGTAGTACCACGCTGGATGCGGCTACCGCCGGCTTGCCAGCACTGGGTTACACGGTGCGCTACGCGTCGTTGGCGCGGGCGCTACAAGATGCTGCGGGTACTGCCTTGCAGCGCGGGGTGCAAGTGACCGGCGTCGAGCCCGGAGGCGCGACAGCCCGTCTGGCCTTGCGCACCGCCAGTGGTGACGGCACCTTGCAGGCGCGTCTGGTGATCGTCGCCGATGGCAATGGCCACTGGCCAGGCATCGAGCGCTACGTCAAACCCTATGCGCATGCTGCGCTCATGGTCGACATCCGCTTCGCCGGCGCTGCCGAGGGCTGGGCCTGGGAGCGCTTCACTGCCGAGGGGCCGCTGGCCCTGCTGCCGCGCCGCGCTGATGACGGCGCCCTGGCCCACACCCTCATCTGGAGCATACCGCGTGCGCGGGCCGAGTCGCTGGTCACGCTCGACGACGCTGCCCTGGCTGGCCGTGTCGCTGACGCTCTGGGCAGTCGCTTGCCGCGCATCGAGCGCATCGAGTCACGGGCCATGCGCGAGCTGACCCTGGCCGTGGCGCATCCGCGTGTGGCCCCGCGCCTGGCTGTTATCGGCAACGCCGCACAGACGTTGCACCCGATCGCTGGCCAGGGCTTCAATCTCGGCCTCCGCGACGCCATCGAGTTGGCGGCAGTGCTCGCTGATGCGCCGCGTGCTGTTCTGGGTGACATCGCCATGCTGCAGCAGTTCGCGCTCCGCCGACGCAGCGACCGTCTTGGCGGATTGGCCTACACCGATGGTCTGATCCGCATCGCTGCGCTTGGCGCATCGCCGGTGCGCACCTTGCGCGGGCTGGGCTTGGCCCTACTCGACATCTTGCCGGGTGCCCGGCGCCGACTGCTGGCGCACAGTATCTTCGGCCTGCCAGCCTAAGGCGTGGCAGTCCCCTTTCCCGCGATGCCGCTGCGGCAGTAAACTCTGTGCCCCTGATGACGGCATGGGTGTCGTCGGCCAGTCCGTGCTGGCCGGTGCGAAAGCCCGCGGCGCTTAGCGTGCCCGCCGTCGTCGCTTCCACCGGACACGTCACCACTGTGCAGATCGGCCCACACGTTCTTCGCAACAATCTGTTCGTCGCGCCCATGGCGGGTGTGACCGACCGGCCGTTCCGGCAGTTGTGCAAGACGCTCGGCGCCGGCGTGGCGGTGAGCGAGATGGTGACCTCCAACTCGCTGCTCTACGGCTCGGAGAAGACGCGCCGCCGCGCCGACCACACCGGCGAGGTCGACCCGATCTCGGTGCAGATCGCCGGCGCCGATCCGGCCATGCTGGCTGAGGCGGCGCGCTTCAATGTGGACCAAGGCGCGCAGATCATCGATATCAACATGGGCTGCCCGGCCAAGAAGGTCTGCAATGTGATGGCCGGCAGCGCGTTGATGCAGGACGAGCCGCTGGTCGGTCGCATCCTCGAGGCGGTGGTGAATGCCGTGCCGGAGGTGCCGGTGACGCTCAAGTTCCGCACCGGCTGGAACCGCGAGAACAAGAACGCGCCGACCATCGCGCGCATCGCCGAGGAGTCGGGGATCCAGTTGATCGCGATTCACGGTCGCACGCGTGCCGACCAGTACATGGGCGACGCCGAGTACGACACCATCAAGCTGGTCAAGGGCCAGCGCAGCATCCCGGTGATCGCCAACGGCGACATCACCAGCCCGCAGAAGGCCAGGTTCGTGCTCGACCACACCGGCGCCGACGGCGTGATGATCGGGCGCGCCGCGCAGGGCCGGCCGTGGATCTTTCGCGAGATCGAACACTTCCTGAAGACCGGCGAGGTGCTGCCGCCGCCGCGCGTCGACGAGATCCACCGCGTCATGGTCGCGCACATCGAGGACCTCTACGGCTTCTACGGCATCGAGCGCGGCCTGCGCGTGGCGCGCAAGCACATCAGTTGGTACACGAAGGGCCTGGTCGGCTCGGCGCAGTTCCGCCATGCCATGAACCAGCTCGAGACGGTCGCTGAGCAGCGTGCTGCCATTGACACGTTCTTTGCCGGGCTTGGCGACCAATGCGAGCGTCTCGTCTATGGCGAAGACACCGAAACCGCGGAGTTGGCAGCGTGAGCGACAGCGAAGACCTGGCCGCTTGCGTGCGCCGCGCCCTGAATGACTATTTCCGTCAGCTCGACGGGGAATCACCGCAAAAGGTCTGGGACATGGTCATGGAGTGCGTCGAGCAGCCGATGCTCGAGGTGGTCATGCAGCAGGCCCGTGGTAACCAGACGGTGGCGGCGAAGGTGCTGGGCATCAGCCGTAACACGCTGCACAAGAAGCTGGTGCAGTACGGCCTCGACGCCTAGACGGGCATGATGGCGGCATCGCCTCGCTTCGCTGTGTTGAGCGTTTCGGACAAGCGCGGTGTAGTCGACTTCGCTCGCACCCTGGCCGAACTGGGCTTTGGCTTGCTATCCACTGGCGGCACCGCCGCGGCGCTGCGGGAGGCTGGCCTGCCGGTGACCGACATTGCCGAGCATACCGGTTCGCCAGAGATGCTCGACGGCCGGGTGAAGACGCTCCACCCCCGCGTGCACGGCGGAATTTTGGCCCGCCGCGATCTGCCCGAGCACATGGCGACCTTGGCGCAGCAGGGGATTGCGCCAATCGACATTGTCGCCGTCAATCTCTACCCCTTTGCGCAGACGGTTGCCCAACCTGGCTGCAGCATGGATGACGCCATCGAGAACATCGACATTGGCGGCCCGGCGATGGTACGGGCGGCGGCCAAGAACCACGGCGGCGCAGCGGGTGGGGTGGGTATCATCACCGACCCGGACGATTACGCGGCGGTACTCGACGAACTGCACAGGGCCGGTGGGTTGACCGCGGAAACCCGTTACCGTCTTGCGGTGAAGGCTTTCACCCATACCGCGCGCTACGACGGCATGGTCGCCAATTGGCTCTCCAGCCGCGCACCAGGCGCTCCCGAGGGCGGCGACAAGGGCGAGGCAGAGGCAGAGGTCTTCCCCAAGCACCTGCAGCTGGGCTTCGATCGCCTGCAGACCCTGCGTTACGGCGAGAACCCGCACCAGTCCGCAGCCTTCTACCGCGACCCGCTGGCAGTACCCGGCGGTGTCGCCAGCGCGCGGCAGTTGCAGGGCAAGGAGCTCAGCTACAACAACATCGCCGACGCCGACGCCGCTTGGGAGTGCGTCAAGGCCTTTGGTGGCGGTGCCTGCGTCATCGTCAAGCATGCCAATCCGTGTGGTGTGGCGCTCGGCGATACGCCGCTGCAGGCCTATCGGCGGGCCTTTGCCACCGACCCGACCTCGGCCTTCGGCGGCATCATCGCCTTCAACCGCGAGGTCGACGCCGCCACGGCCGAGGCGGTGAGCAAGCAGTTCATGGAGGTGTTGGTGGCGCCGGCGTATTCCGCCGATGCGCTGGCCCTGCTCGCCGCCAAGGCCAACGTGCGGGTGCTGCAATGCGCCTTGCCGGGCGCCGCCTCCGACAGCGGGGCTGCCACCTGGGACTTCAAGCGCGTTGGCGGTGGCTTGCTGGTACAGACGCGCGACGTCCGCACCGCCGCCGATGCTGACCTGCGGGTGGTCAGCCGGCGGCAACCGACCCCCATCGAGATGGCCGACCTGCGCTTCGCCTGGACAGTGGCGCGGTTCGTGAAGTCCAACGCCATCGTCTACTGCAAGGACGGTCAGACCGTGGGTGTCGGGGCCGGACAGATGAGCCGCGTCGATTCCACCCGCATCGCCCGCATCAAGGCCGAGAATGCCGGCCTGACCGTCGCCGGCTCGGTGGTCGCATCAGATGCTTTCTTTCCTTTCCGCGACGGGTTGGATGTGCTGGCCGAGGCCGGCGCCACGGCAGTGATCCAGCCGGGCGGCTCCCAACGCGACGCCGAGGTGATCGCTGCTGCCGACGAGCACGGTATCGCCATGGTGCTTACCAGCTTCCGGCATTTCCGCCACTAAGCCCCGCCGACCGCCAGGCCTGTCGCCTGCGCGCGAATCTTTGCCATCTGATCTGATCCACCGGAGGAGTCGCCATGAAGGTCCTCGTCATTGGTAGCGGTGCCCGCGAACACGCACTGGCCTGGAAGCTGGCGCAGTCGTCACAGGTCGACACCGTGCTGGTCAGCCCTGGCAATGGCGGTACCGCGCGCGAGCCGGGCTGTCGCAATGTTCCCGGCGGCAGCGTCGCCGATTGGCTGGCACTGGCGCAGCGCGAGGATATCGGCTTGACCGTGGTCGGCCCAGAGAACCCCTTGGCCGAGGGTGTGGTGGATGCCTTCCGTGCCGCTGGTCGCGACATCGTCGGCCCGACCCGCGCGGCCGCCCAGCTCGAGAGTTCGAAGGATTTTGCCAAGGCATTTATGACCCGGCATGGGATCCCCACCGCGCCGTATGCGACCTTTACCGACGCCGCTGAGGCGCATCGGTATGTCGATGCGCAGGGTGCGCCGATCGTCGTCAAAGCCGATGGACTGGCTGCCGGCAAGGGTGTGGTGGTGGCGCAGACGCTGGATGAGGCGCACGCCGCCATCGACGCGATGCTGGCAGCAAACAGCCTGGGCAGCGCCGGTGCGCGAGTGGTGATCGAGGGTTTTCTCAGTGGCGAAGAGGCCAGCTTCATTGTGCTGGCGCATGGTGAGCAAGTGGTTGCCTTCGCTTCGAGCCAAGATCACAAGCGCTTGCAGGATGGCGATGTCGGCCCCAATACCGGCGGCATGGGTGCGTACTCGCCTGCGCCAGTGGTCACGCAGGACATCTACCAGCGGGCGCTTGCAACTGTGATCAAACCAGCCCTGCGCGGCATGGCCGCCGAGGGCACACCCTTCACCGGCTTTCTTTACGCTGGCCTGATGATCGACGCCAATGGGCGGATCGGCGTGCTCGAGTTCAACTGTCGCTTGGGCGATCCGGAGACACAGCCGATCCTGATGCGCTATGCCGGCGACTTCGCCGCGCTGATGCAGCACGCTGCGCGCGGCACACTGGACCAGGCGGCCCCGGACTGGGACCCGCGTCCGGCGCTGGGTGTGGTGCTGGCGGCGGCGGGCTACCCGGAGGCGCCGCGCAAAGGGGATGTGATCAGCGGCTTGCCAGCCGGCGCTGCTGACCTGCATGTCTTTCATGCCGGCACGGTGCTGGGCGACGACGGGGCGTTGCGCACCAGTGGCGGCCGTGTGCTCACCGTCACCGCGATCGGTAACGACCTACGTGATGCGGCACGGCGCGCCTACGTCGCTGCCGATGCGGTCGCCTTCGATGGCCGGCAGATGCGCCGCGACATCGGGCACCGCGCCTTGGCCAGAGAGTAAACTTCGCCGCTTGTAAGGGAGAGCCCATGGACACCCGCGCCGTCTACGACTACCTCACCGGCCTGCAGGGCCGCATCATCGACCAGATGCAAGCGATCGACGGCAAGCCGTTCCGCACCGACAGCTGGCAGCGCCCCGAGGGCGGTGGCGGCATCAGCCGCCTGGTCGAGGGGGGCAACGTGTTGGAGCGCGGTGGCGTCAACTTCTCGCACGTGTTGGGCAGCAAACTGCCGCCCTCCGCCAGCGCGCACCGCCCCGAACTCGCCGGCCGGCCGTGGGAGGCGATGGGTGTGTCGCTGGTGCTACACCCCCGCAACCCCTACGCGCCCACGGTGCACATGAATGTCCGTTTCTTCGTCGCCAAGCCGACTGGCGAGGCGGCAGCCCGCGGCGATCAGCCGATCTGGTGGTTCGGTGGCGGGATGGACTTGACCCCCTATTACGGTTTCGACGAAGACGCCGTCCATTTCCACCGGCAGTGCCAGGTCGCGCTCGACCCGTTCGGGCCAGATTGGCATCCGCGCTTCAAGACCTGGTGCGACGACTACTTCTTCCTGAAGCACCGCGGCGAGCCGCGCGGTGTCGGCGGCGTCTTCTTTGACGACCTCGGCGCGCAGGGCGAGATCGGATTCGACCAGGCGTTTACCATGATGCGTAGTGTCGGCGACCACTTCCTGCCGGCTTATGCGCCCATCCTCGAGCGTCGCAAGGACCTGCCTTATGGCGAGCGCGAGCGTGACTTTCAGGCCTATCGTCGCGGCCGCTACGTCGAGTTCAACCTGGTCTTCGACCGCGGCACACTGTTCGGGCTGCAATCGGGCGGTCGCACCGAGTCGATCCTGATGTCGATGCCGCCGATCGTGAAATGGCGCTACGACTGGACGCCCGAGGCAGGTTCGGCCGAGGCCAAGCTGTACGAGCGGTACTTGGTACCGCGCGACTGGGCAGCCCTCCAGCCCGAGACCGTCTGACGGCAAAGGCCATCGAGGTGCCGGGTTGCGCGCTCCGGCTGCGTCGGGCGGGCCGGCATGGCGACCGTGTCGGGGGAAGGGTGCTCACTTCTTGACTGCCGGTTCGATCATTACGTCGCGGGTGAAGAAGGTGTCCTGCTTGCCAGCACAGGTCATGAAAGCCAGCGCATCACCCACTCGCATGAATTGCCCCTCGTTCGACAGATAGGCGTTCTGCGCGCGATAGGCCTCGGTCTCGGTCTTCATGGTCGTCGGGCAATCGGCAAAGATGTCCTCGCCCTTGGCCTTGAACTGCAGCACATGTACCAGCTCGTGCAGAAGGAAGCTGTTGTCGCTGGGGTTGTCCATGTCGAGATCGTCGCGGATGAGGATCCGGTAAGCATCGGTGTCGAAGATCGCTACCATGCCGTCGCAACCGGTGGTGTCTTCGGGACAAATCTCTTGGGCAATGGCCTCTTTTGACAACGCCTGCACCGGGGGCACCTGCTCAAGCGGGACAATGGGGTAGCCGGACAGTTTGGCTGCGAGTGGCAACAGATAGGCGATGAGGTCGGCTGGGACCATGACTGTACCCCTCGTGTCCAGGACATCGTCTGACCCGACAGCCGGCACCGCGTTCCACCATGCCCCTGGTGCGAGGCGAAATCGGACGGCGTCTAGCGCGACCGGCGTTTTCGGCTAGCGCACCTTCATGCCGGGTTGCGCGCCGCTGTCCGGCGACAGGATGAACAGCCCGGCCACACCGCCGGTCTCGTCGGACGCCGCCAGCACCATGCCCTCGGACATGCCGAACTTCATCTTGCGTGGCGCCAGGTTGGCGACCATCACCGTCAGCCGCCCCTCCAGCGCCTCCGGCGCGTAGGCGCTCTTGATGCCAGCGAACACCTGACGTGTGCCCATCGCGCCCAGATCGAGTTCGAGGCGCAGCAGCTTGTCGGCCCCCTCGACATGTTCCGCCTTGGCGATGCGCGCGATGCGCAGGTCGACCTTGGCGAAGTCGTCGATGCCGATGTGGGCGTTCTCTGCGGGGGTGGCTTCGCTCATGGCGGCTCCGGGTGTGGTGTCTTTAGTGGTGGGCGGCGTCTGGGCGGGGGTTGCCTTGGCCGGCTTGGCGGGCGCCTCCAGCGTCTGCCGGTTGGCGGCGAGCAGGGCGTCGACGAGCTTGGTGTCGACGCGCTGCATCAGGTGCTGGTAAGCCTGCACCGGGCGCGCGGCGTCGAGCCCTCGGTCCACGTCGGCCCAGGCAAGGGGCGGGACATCGAGGAAGGCCTCGACCTTGCCCGCCACCGCCGGCAGCACCGGCTTGAGGTAAAGGGTGAGGATGCGGAAGCATTCCAGGGCCACCGTGCAGACCCGATGGAGGTCGGCATCGCGGCCGTCCAGCTTGGCCAGCTCCCACGGCCTCTCGGCGTCGACGAACACGTTCACCGCATCGGTGAGCTCCATCACCCGGCGCATCGCCTTGGCGAACTCGCGCGCCTCGTAGAGTGCGGCGATGTCGTCGGCTGTTGCACGCAGTTGCGCGACAAGCGGGTGCGACAGTGCTGCGGCGTCGATGCGGCCGTCGAAGCGCTTGGCGACGAAGCCGGCGCAGCGGCTCGCGATGTTCACGTACTTGCCGACCAGGTCGCTGTTCACCCGCGCCACAAAATCATCCAGGCTGAGGTCAATGTCCTCGAGCGAGGCGTTGAGCTTGGCGGCAAAGTAGTAGCGTAGCCACTCGGGGTTCAAGCCCTGCTGCAGGTAACTGGCGGCGGTGATGAAGGTCCCGCGCGACTTGCTCATCTTCTCGCCATCGACGGTCAGGAAGCCGTGCGCAAACACATTGGTCGGCGTGCGGTAGCCGGCAAAGTGCAGCATCGCCGGCCAGAACAGCGTGTGGAAGTAGAGGATGTCCTTGCCGATGAAGTGGTACTGCTCGGTGGCGCTGCCCGGCTGCGTCCACTCGGCGAAGTCCAGACCCTCGCGCGCGCAGATCTGCTGGAAGCTGGCGTAATAGCCGACCGGCGCGTCGAGCCACACATAGAAATACTTGCCCGGCGCGTCGGGGATCTCGAAGCCGAAGTAGGGCGCATCGCGCGAGATGTCCCAATCGCCGAGCTTGGATCCGCCATCGGAGGCGTCCCCCACCCATTCGCGCATCTTGTTGCGCACTTCCGGCTGCAGCCGGTCGCTCGCTTGCGTCCACTCGCGCAGGAAGGCCTCGCAGCGGGGGTCGGAGAGCTTGAAGAAATAGTGCTCGGACGACTTACGCACTGGTGCCGCGCCGCTGACCGCTGAATATGGGTTCTTCAGGTCGGTCGGGCTATAGGTGGCCCCGCACTTCTCGCAGCTGTCGCCGTACTGATCGGCAGCATTGCACTTGGGGCATTCGCCTTTCACAAACCGGTCTGGCAGGAACATGGCTTTGACCGGGTCGTAGAACTGCTCGACGTCGCGTTTCTCGATCAGGTTGGCGGCCAGCAGCTTGCGGTAGATGTCTTGGGCGAGTTCGCGGTTCTCGTCGCAGTCGGTGCTGCCAAAATGGTCGAAGCTGACCATGAAGCCGTCGAAGTCAGCCTTGTGTTCGTGCCAGACGCGTTCGATCAGCTGCTTGGGCGTAATGCTCTCGGACTGCGCGCGCAGCATGATCGGCGTGCCATGGGTGTCGTCGGCACCGGCGTACCAGACCTCATGCCCGCGCATGCGCTGGAAGCGCACCCAGATGTCGGTCTGGATGTACTCCACCAGGTGGCCGATGTGGATCTGGCCATTGGCGTACGGCAGCGCGGAGGTGACGAGCAGGCGGCGGGTCATGAGGTCTCGGTATGGCGGGCTGCGGTGCCGGTATCAGGGGCCATGGTGTCCCGGAATCGGCCCACTGCTCCATGCAGCTAAAGCGCCGAATGTTACCGGAACTGTCCGCCGGCACCCCTCGTCTGAGACAATCGCGCGCCGAAGCGGCACATTGCGCTTGCCCGTCCCACCCCCCCGACCTTTCCCCGGAGTACGCAGTGGCAGATCAGAACCAAGTCATCGAAGCCTGCAAGGCCCTTGTCGACCCGAACACCGGCAAGGACTTCGTCACGCAAAAGTCGATCCGCAACGTCAAGGTCGACGGCGAAAGCGTGTCGCTGGAGCTCGTCCTGGGTTACCCGGCGCAGAGCCAGCACGACCTGTTCCGCAAGAGCATCGCCGATGCAGTGGGTTCGCTGCCTGGCGTCGCCAAGGTGAATGTCACGGTCGCCACTGATATCGTCGCCCACGGCGTGCAGCGCGGCGTGAAGTTGGTCACCGGCGTGAAGAACATCATCGCCGTCGCGTCGGGCAAAGGTGGAGTAGGCAAGAGCACGACCGCCGTGAATCTGGCTTTGGCGCTGGCCGCCGAGGGTGCGCGCGTCGGCATGTTGGATGCTGACATCTACGGCCCGTCGCAGCCGACCATGCTCGGCATCTCTGGCAAACCGGATACCACCGACGGCCAGATGCTCGAACCGATGTGGCACTACGGTGTGCAGGCGATGAGCATCGGCTTCCTCATCGACCCGGACACGCCGATGGTCTGGCGCGGCCCGATGGTCACCTCGGCACTGGAACAGCTGCTCAACCAGACGCGTTGGCAGGAGCTGGATTATCTGGTGGTCGACTTGCCGCCGGGCACCGGCGACATCCAGCTCACGTTGGCGCAGAAGGTGCCCGTGACCGGCGCGGTGATCGTCACGACTCCGCAGGACATCGCTTTGCTCGACGCGCGCAAGGGTCTGAAGATGTTCGAGAAGGTGGGCATCCCCATCCTTGGCATCGTTGAGAATATGAGCATCCACATCTGCAGCAACTGCGGCCACCAGGAGCACATCTTCGGCAGTGGCGGCGGCGAACAGATGTGTGCCGACTACGGCACCGAGCTGCTCGGCGCACTGCCGCTGGATATTCGCATCCGCGAACAGGCCGACGGTGGACGGCCAACCGTCATCGCCGAGCCCGACGGACAGATCAGCGGGATCTACAAGGCGATCGCGCGCAAAGTGGCGGTGAAAGTCGCCGAAAAGGCCGCCGACCTGTCGTCAAAGCTGCCGAAGATCGTCGTGCAGAACACCTGAGCGCGCTGCCGCCCGGTCATTCCATGTCGGGCAGGCTTCGCTGCTGGGCGTCGAGCACCTCGGCGATGATCTGCTCGGCCACGGGATCCTCTTTGCCGCCGGCCTGACGCTGCTCCATGTACCAGGTGATGATGAAGCCGCCGACAGCGTTGTCGGCGGTCATGGCGTCGAGGTCCAGATTGTTGGCCTCGAGCACTTTGAGCAGCACCGCGTCGTCGTAGCGGATGTGTTTGCGTTCGGGGTCGCGGCGCAGGTTGAGGTTCTCGAACTTGACGTCGTCGGGGATGACGATCAGGCGGGATGAGCTCATGTGGGTCCTGTTGGCAAAGCCGCGGGTCAGACGCGGCAACGGGATGGCGCCAGAGCAGTTGGCACCAGAAGTGGCCGGCATTCTAGCCGCCTGCCCTACAATACGCGCCCTGTCTTGTAATGGCCCGAGCGCCGACCCACAGGCAAGCCCATGCAATATGTCTCGACCCGCGGCCAGTCGCCGGCACTGTCCTTCACTGACACCCTGCTCGGTGGTTTGATGACCGACGGCGGTTTGGCCATGCCGACCGTCTACCCGCGTTTCTCGCCGGACGAACTCGAAACGATGCGTGATCTGGGTTATGCCGATCTCGCGTTCGCCGTGCTGTCGCGCTTCATCACCGACATCCCCGCCGAAGACCTGCGCAGCATCCTGCGCCGCACCTACACCCCGGCGGTGTACTGCAACTCGGTCACCGGCTCCGACACCGCGCAGATCACGCCGCTCTACACGCTGGAGCCCGGCCTGCACCTGCTCGAGCTCTCCAACGGGCCGACACTCGCCTTCAAGGACATGGCGATGCAGCTGCTGGGTAACCTGTTCGAGTACGCGCTGGCCAAGACCGGCGCGTCGCTCAACATCCTCGGCGCAACCAGTGGCGATACCGGTTCGAGCGCCGAATACGCGATGTGCGGCAAGCGCGGCGTGCGGGTGTTCATGTTGAGCCCGCACGGCAAGATGAGCCGTTTCCAGACCGCACAGATGTTCAGCCTGCAGGACCCGAACATCATCAATATCGCGGTGCGGGGCGTGTTCGACGACTGCCAGGACATCGTCAAGGCGGTCAGCAACGACCTCGCCTTCAAGACGCGTCACCGCATCGGTACGGTCAACTCGATCAACTGGGCGCGCGTGTCGGCGCAGGTGGTGTACTACTTCAAGGGCTACTTCGCCGCGACCACGTCGTCCCGTCAAAAGGTCTCGTTCTGTGTGCCCTCGGGCAACTTCGGCAACGTCTGCGCCGGCCACATCGCGCGGCAGATGGGCCTGCCGATCGACAAGCTGGTCGTCGCCACCAACGAGAACGACGTGCTGGACGAATTCTTCCGCACCGGGGTCTACCGCCCGCGCAAGACCGCCGAGACGCGCCAGACCTCGAGCCCGTCGATGGACATCTCCAAGGCAAGCAACTTCGAGCGCTTCATCTACGACCTCACCGGCCAGGATGGGGCGCGCGTGGCGGCACTGTGGCGTGAAGTCGACAGCGGTGGCTCGTTCAGCCTGGCTGGCACGGACCTGTTCCGCGAAGTGAGCGACCGCTACGGCTTCCAGAGCGGGCGCAGCACGCATGCCGACCGGCTCGACACTATCCGCGCCTGCAAAGCGCGTTACGGCCGCTTGGTCGATACGCATACCGCCGACGGGCTCAAGGTGGCATGGGAGCAGCGCGACCCGGCAGTGCCCATGGTCGTGCTCGAGACCGCGTTACCGACCAAGTTCGAGGACACGCTGATCGAGGCACTAGGTGAGCGCCCGCCGCGCCCGGCCGGGCTGGAAGATCTGGAGTCGCTGCCGCAGCGCTCACAGGTGATTGACGTTAGTGTCGATGACGTCAAGGCCATGATCGCGCAGGCCGATGTGAGCCAAGCCTAGGTGCTCTGCCGAGTCCCGATGCGCCACCCGGATGCGATGCCTTGGGTGGTCTGGCTGGGATTTTTTCCTGTAGAGAGTCTTAATTTGCCCGATTTGCATTTAAAAGCTTCGCAATCTCCTCGTTTCGTCTAAATTGCAATTGGGTTTCAGCGTACAGCGTTTGTCTAGGCCAAAACGTGTAAATCGTTTTGATGGCTTGGCGGGTGTCGCACGCTCGATTTCCATTCCAGTGTCATACCGCGGACCACCGTGGCGGCACCGTTACCGGCAAATACGCCGCACATGAAGGAGGATTTGATGCTTCGTCGTTACGCTATGCTTCTGCCCGCCGCTGTTCTGGCAACTGCCGCTTCTTCTGGCGTGGCTCTCGCTGCCAGCGGGGCCCCCAACATCTCTGCCACCCCCATTCTTTCGGATCTTGAGAACCCGTGGGATATGGCCTTCCTGTCCGACGGCTCGATGCTGTTCACCGAGAAGTGCAGCGGGTTGTCGATCCGCACGGCCGATGGCAAGGTCAACAAGTTGCTCGGCATGAAGGACACTTCCGGCTACGCTGACACCGCGTCCGACCTGTTCTGCTCGGGCCAAGCCGGCATGATGGGCGTTGCGGTCGACCCGCAATTCGCCAGCAACCGCCTCATCTACGTCTACTCGACCTCGAGCAAGACCGCGCCGGGTACCAACCGCGTCATGCGGCTGAAGCTCAGCGATGATCTGGCCAAGGTCTCGGACCGTACTGACATCGTTGAAGACATTCCGTACAAGCCGATGGCAACCAACCACCCGTTCGGTGGGCCGGGGGCACACAACGGTGGCCGCATCCGTTTTAGCCCCGGCGACGGTTTCCTGTATGTCACTACCGGTGACACTCACAACGGTGAAGTGCCGCAGAGTCCGACCAAGATCGGCGGCAAGGTGCTGCGTATCGATCGCGACGGCAAGGCTGCTGCCGACAACAAGCCGCCGGCAGGTTTCGACCCGCGTGTGTTCACCTATGGCCATCGCAATCCGCAAGGCATCACCTTCCGCCCGGGTACCAACCAGCCCTTCACTTCCGAGAACGGCCCCTGGCATTCGGACGAGGTCACCGCACTCGTCAATGGCGGTAACGGTGGCTGGGATCCGCGCCCGAACGTGGCTGGCCGCGGCGACTGCCCGGACAACTACTGCGGCTACTCGCCCAACCAGATGGGTGCAGTTCCGCCGAAGGAACGCGCAGCGTTCATGCCGATGACCGACCTCAAGACCTACCCGAAGGCCATGAAGCCGGCCTGGAACAATGGCGGCCTGTCGCAGGGCATGTTCGGGTCCACCTTCATCAGCGGCAAGCAGTGGAAGGGCTGGGACGGCAAGATGATTGTCGGTTTCGCCGGCATCGGCATCCACGGCACTCCGGTCGGCAACCGTCTGGAGATCCTCGACATCGCCGCCAACGGCCTGTCGGCGAAGAACAGCACGGTCTCGTGGCCGGCACCCGCCGCACGCTTCCGCTCGGTGGTGCAGGGTGTCGACGGCAACCTGTACATCGCAGCCGACGAAGGCATCATCTATCAAGTGAAGCCCGAGTAAGCCCCCCTAGGCTGGGGTGCCCGCGTGGCACCTTGGCCGTGGAAACAACAGCCGCAGCCCGCCAGGGTGTGCGGCTGTTTTTTTCCGCGTGTTCGGCAGTGCCCGGGTGCCTTGGGTCACCCCCGATTCGCTCAGGCTTGTAACCAGACGGCCAGTGCTGCCACAACGTCGGCCCCTAGCGCTTGGCTGCGTGCACCATTCCAGCCGGTTTCCGGCTGCGGGTCGTCATTGTGGTCCTTGAACGGCATCTCCAGCGTCAGGCTGACGCAGCCAAAGTGGTGCGCTACCCACTTTGAAGCCAGTGACAGCATCTCTTCACCGAAGCGTTCCGGATGGTAGCCGTGAGTCTGCTGAAAGCGCGGACCGAGCCGCTCGAGGGTGTCGCAGAACTGCTTCTCGCGGCGGATATTGGGGGCGCTATAGCCGGGCACCATGCTGGCGCCATCGATGAACACGTGCGGGATCGTTTCGTCGCCATGGACGTCGAGGAAGAAACCGACTCCGCTGGCGCGCATCGCCCTTTGTACACATAACACCTCGGGGCTGCGCTGCAGCGAGGGTGCAGCCCACTCGCGGTTCAGATTGATGCCAGCGGCGTTGCAGCGTAAGTGGCCGCGCACGCTGCCGTCGGGGTTCATGTTCGGCACCACGTGTACGGTCGCGAGCTGGCGCACCGTGCAAGCCGCCGCGCTGTCGCCCAGCAAGGTGTCGAGCAGGCCCTCGGCGAGCCACTCGGCCATCGATTCGCCTGGGTGCTGGCGGGCGATCACCCAGATCGGCAGGGGGCCGTTACCCACCACCACACGGTCGATATCGCGGCCGTCGAGGCTGGCACCCAGTCGGTCGACCCGCGCCAGCGGCGACATGGCGCAGCGGCCAACCAGTGCCTGATGCCGCTCCCACGCGTAAGGCTCGAAGTAGGCCATCCAGACCGTATCGGTGTCTGGCGTTAGGCGGATGGTCAGGCGCGTGCCATCGAAGGTGGTGTCGGCGACCCGTCGCCAATGCACGTGATCGGCGCTAACGCAGGCGCGGTAGTCGGGCCAGCCGCCAGGGTAACTGCAGCTGGCAGCGTTCTCGATCTGCAGGGTGAGCGGGACGCCGCGCACCCCGTGCAGACGGAAGTGGAACCATTGCCGGTGTTCCCCGCCGGCGTCGTCACCGATGCGCAGGCGGATGTTGTCGGCTTGGCTGGCGTCGACGACCTCGATGTTGCCGCTGTCGAAGGTGGCGCTGATAGCGATGCCACTTCGGCTTGCTGGGGATGAGCTGCTCCCCGTGTCGCTGGGCTTGGCTGAAGTCGGGTTCAAAGGGGTCGCGCTCAACTGGCGGTCATGGAGTCGGTTTCTCAATTCGACGCGAGTGCGCCAGCGGCGATGCCGACCCCAGCCTCGCGCAGGGCCTCCGCCAGCTGCCAGACCGACATGGCGTAGAAGCTGGACCTGTTGTAACGGGTGATGACGTAGAAGTTTTCCAGTCCGACCCAGTATTCAGCCTGATCGGCGTTGCCATAGCGCAGCAGCACGCCCGGCGTTCCATCGGGCTGGCCGCCCAGTATGCGCACACCCTGGGTTGCAAGTTGCGCCAGTGGTGTATCGGGTTTGATCCCCCCGGTCACTTCGATGTTGTCATCGGCCTGGGCCCGCAGGGCCGCCGGTTGGTCGCGTAGCCAGCCGTGTTCAAGCAGGAAATTGGCGATGCTCGCCACCACATCAGCGACGCTGCCCCATAGATCGACCTGGCCATCGCCATCGCCATCGACCGCGTAGGCGCGCCAGCTGCTCGGCATGAACTGCGGCATGCCCAAGGCGCCGGCGTAGCTGCCACGGATGTCGCGCACCTCGAGCTGCTGCTCGCGTGCCAGCACCAGCAGTGCCTCGAGCTCGCCGCGGAAGAAATCTGCCCGGCGCGGGTATTCGAAAGCGAGCGTCGCCAACGCATCGAAGGTCTTGTGGCGCCCTACATTGCCGCCATAGTGGGTTTCGACCCCTATCAGCGCCACCAGTACCGACGCCGGTACCCCACTTTGCGCTGCGACCTGCGACAGCAGGACCTGGTGGGTCTCCCAAAAGCCGATGCCATCGCGGATGCGCCGCTCGTTGACGAAGTTGGCGCGGTAGCGGTCCCAATCTGGTGGCCGCGAGACCGGCGCTGGTGCAATCAGCCGCAGGACGTCGGCTCGCAGCTTGGCCTCGGCAAACAGGGCACAGGTCTCGCTGCTGGGGATGCGGTGACGGGTCTCGACAGAGACACTGAAGGCGCGCACTTCGGGGCGCTCACAGCTCAGCTCGGCGGCGTGCGCGGTGGTGCTGCCGTGCAGCAGCAGGGGCAACGCCCACAGGCCGCTCCAGGCCCGCCAGTTCACGCGCGGTGTCATGTTCTGCGCTCGCGCGAGTCGCCCCAGCCGGCATCGACCTCGCGCATCTCGCCATGACGATCAACGCAATAGTTGCCAGACAGAATCGCGTCGGTGAAATGGGCCCCGGCGGCGACGCGGGTATAGGGGAACAAGACGCAGCGCTCGACCTGTGCGCCGGCCTCGATATGGCAACCGTGGCCGATCCACGTTGGGCCGCTGATACGCGCCCCGGCCTCGATGTGGCAGCCCGAGCCCAGATAGACCGGACCGCGCAGGGCATGGTGGCCGGCGTCGATGCGCACGTTCAGGCCCTCCCAGACGCCGACGCGCGTCTGCCGCCCGGGCATTCGCATGCCCGCCACTTCACCTTGCATGACGCGCTGGCAGACGTGCCAGTAGTCCGACACCTTGCCGATGTCGATCCAGTTGAAGCGTTGGCGTTGGGCGTAGAACGCTGCGCCCCCGGCGACCAGATCGGGAAACAGCTCACCGCCGATGTCATAGACGCGGCCTTGGGGGATGCGGGCGACGGCCGCCGGCTCGAACACATAGATGCCGGTGCTGGCCCAGTTGCTGCGCGCCTCGGCGCGCGAAGGTTTCTCTTGGAACGATTCGATGCGGCCGTGCGCGTCGGCGACCACCACGCCGTAGTCGCTCACCGCTTCCCACGGTACTTCGGCAGTGACGATGCTGGCCTCCGCGCCACGTTCGCGGTGCTCGGCCAGAACCGCGCCAAAGTCGAGGTCGATCAGGGCATCGCCACACAGGACCAGCGTGGTGGTGTCAAAGAAGCCGCCAAAGTCCTCGATCTTGCGCACACCTCCGGCCGAGCCGATCGGCTGCGGGACGATGCGGCCATCGCGCAGTTCGCCCTCGAACGAATAGCCGATCTCGACACCAAAACGTTGCCCGTCGCCAAAGTAGCTCTCGATCTGGTCGTGCAGGTGACTGACATTGACCATGATCTCGCGGATGCCGTGTGCAGCGAGATGCTCGACCAGGTATTCCATGACCGGCTTGCCGAGGATCGGAATCATCGGCTTGGGCATATCGTGGGTCAGTGGCTGCACCCGGGTGCCCTTGCCAGCGGCAAGGATCATGGCTTTGGCATAGGCGCGGGTCATGCGCCCGATTGTTCCAGAAAAAAGCCCGCCAGAGTGAGGCGGGCCGTTGGCACCTGGTGTGGCTGCAGCAGGCCAGACTGTATGCCGAGCCCGCGCTTGCGCCTACTTGACGCGGTTGCGGTATTCGCCTGTGCGCGTATCGATCTCGATCTTGTCGCCGGTGGCCACGAAGGCCGGCACTTGAACTTCATGACCGGTCGGCTTGATGCGCGCGGGCTTCATGACCTTGCCCGAGGTGTCGCCCTTGACGGCTGGTTCGGTGTATTCGACCTCGCGCACCACGCTGGTGGGTAGCTCGACCGAGATCGCCCGGCCCTCGTAGAAGGTCACCTCGCAGGGCATGCCATCGTCCAGGTAATACAGTGCGTCGCCCATATTCTCGGCTTCGACTTCGAACTGGTTGTATTCGGCGTCCATGAACACGTACATCGGGTCGGCGAAGTACGAGTACGTGCAGTCTTTGCGTTCGAGGACGATCACGTCGAATTTGTCGTCGGCTTTGAACACCGTTTCTGTGCCCGAACCTGACAGCAAGTTCTTCAGCTTGAGTTTCATCACGGCCGAGCTGCGGCCCGACTTGTTGTATTCAGCTTTTTGCACGACCATCGGCTGGCCGTCGATCATGATCACGTTGCCGCTGCGCAGCTCTTGTGCGGTTTTCATGGGTGGTCCCTGTGCGCGCTTGCGCGAGTGTCAAACCGGTGATTGTAGCTGCTCGGCGACAAACTCTTCCAGTACGCTCAGCAGGTCGGGCAATTGCCCAAGCTGCCCACGCCAGTTGCGTGACCAGGCCTGCAGCGCGGGCCATTCTTGGCAGCAAGCCAGCCAGGCGCTGCGCCAGCCTGCCTTGGGGTGGGGTGCGCTGCTGTTCCACAGACTGTGCAAGTGTGCCAGCGGTGCTGGCATGGCACTGGCATGAATAAACGCGTCGAGCTTGTCGAGCTGGGCGTCTTCGGCCTGCCGGTAGGCCTGCCAGAGCAGCGGGCGCGCTGCCCACTGCGCACGCACAAAGCTGTCTTCGCCGCGCACCAGGTTCAAGTCGCAAGCGGCGAGCAGGCTGTCGTAGGTGTCTTGATCAAGGAACGGGATGCGCCGCAGCTCCAGCAGGCCCCGCTGCAGCCGGCTGCCCTCCGTTTCGCCAAGCGGCCAGTCGCGGATCGGGGTGGCGATTCCGCTGGGTAGCAGCAGACGTACCGGGAGCGGCCCGTGCGCGATAGCATCGAACAGCGCCGCGGTGGCCGCCTGCGGATAGCAGAACAGCGATCCGGTAAGCCCCGCGTAGGGTGCGTCGAGCAGCGCCTGTGACGGGGCTGGCAATTGGAGCGCGATCGGATTGGGCGGCAGTAGGCCGCCGGTGCCCCGGCTGAAACCAGGGAACAGGAAGTGACAGTCCAGGCCGTTGCCGCGCGGCGAGGCCAGTCGGTGACAGCCTTCCACCCACTGTTCTGCGCTGAGATGCTCGAGGTTGATCCAGACCACTCGACCACCGCCCGCCTGGTGTGCCGCCAGTGCGCCCTGCCAGCTCGGCGGCAAGCCACCACCAAAGGTCTCGACGACGACCTGCGCCGGTTCGCTACCCACTGCCGACCAGTCGATGATCTCGACACTGCTGCGTGGGTCGATCCATCGTCGACCGCTGTCGTCTGCGGCAGAGACCGCGGTCAGTGCGGTTGGTGGTGGATCGATCAGCCGCAGTATCGTCGTCGGGCTGTCGACGATCAGCCGCACTCTCCGTTGCATCCCGCGTGCTGCCGCACGTCTGGCGAGACCCCGTGCCAGACGCAGGGCGACGCCGGCATCACCATAGAAATCGACGACCCGGCAGACGATGTCCCAGTTGGGTCCGGTGTGCGGGGGCGCTGCAAGCGGAGACATGGTGGGGCGGGTCGGCGTTCTGTTCCGCCGGCGCCGTACAATAGCGGTCTGACCGCTTGGATTCTGGCATGAAACGTTCGCCCTTTACCCGCCGCCCTCGCCCCACCCGCGATGTCGATCAGCTGGTCTGGTTGGCTGAGGGCCTGTCGCGCTCGTCCAGTCGCATCGAAGACGTATTCTGGGAGTCGCGTCTGGCCACCGCCATCGAGGCACTGGTCGAGGCTGAAGACGAAGTCACCCTCACCGCTGCACTCGATCGCCTGGCGCAGGGCCAGACGCGCGGCTATGAGGAGCTCGCCGATGTCATCGAAGCGCGCTGCGAATCGACTGCGTTGGCCGAGGGCGCCGCGACTGGCGAGATGCTGCTGCTGGCTTTGCCGGTGCTGGCCTGGTCGCGCTTGCGCATCCCTGCCGGCACGCTCCCCGAGCCACTGCTGACGCAGTTGCGCAACGATCTACTGAGCCATGTGCTGGCACGCGACGCCAAAGTGGTGTTGGGTGATTTTCTGTTCAGTCCGGATCAGTTGCCGCAGGGCTATGTGCCGACCGCGAATCTAGCGCGACGCTACTTTGCCGCGCTCGAGGCCAAGCGTCCGTTGCGCCTCGACCCGTCCGATTTTGTCGAGACCGGGCAGTTTTTGTCGGATGTCCGCTATGTGCTTGCAGCCGTCGCGGTGGGGCGCGGTGAGCCGCTGTTCCGTTGGCAAGAGGAGGACGGCCAGCGCGATGCGGCAGCCGAGGCCTGGCGCGCGGCGGCGGTCGCGACGCTGGCGCCGGTGTTTCCAGCGTGCGCGCTCGAGCCCCTGTTGCCACAGCCGTTCTTTGCCGCCTGCCGAGAGTCCGACCGCCAGCTGCGACCCTATTCGCTGAACGCGGCGGTGGCTTTCCTGCATGCCAGCCTCGGCGTCGAAGCCAGCGACCTGCACGCACAGATCGGCGGGTTCCACGGCCAACGCCTCGAGGAGTATCGCATCGGCTTCTGCTTGCCCGATACCGACACCGTTGCGCATGGGGTGGTGTGGCCGCTGCTGGATGCCGAGGACGACAGCGGCGAGGTTTTGGCCGATATCGAACAGCATCTGCGGCAAGCGGGTATTACCGAGATCCAGGTGTTCGAGCAGCGTTTCCCGCTGGAATTCTGTGACGATTGCGGTTCGCCCTTGTACCCCAACACCGACGGTGAGCCGGTTCACCCCGAGCTACCCGATCAGCCCAGCAGCCCGTCGGTCCACCTGCACTAGATTCGCTCGCATCGAGGCGGTTTGTGCCAGCCTGCGTGACTCGGCCGGGCGCAGTTAATCGATAACATGCGGTTATCAGGATAAGCAGAACAATCAGTTGGACGGATAGGTCATGTCTCCCTAGAGTGCCACTTGTCGCATCGCTCCCGATGCACAACTTTTCACTCAACAGGAGTCTGCAACATGTTCAAGAGTCACGAAGGTCAGCAAGTCCCCAGCGTTAGTTTCCGCATCCGCAAGGACCACGACTGGGCTGAAGTCACCACCGAGCAGATCTTCAAAGGCCGCACCGTGGTGGTGTTCTCGCTGCCAGGTGCGTTCACGCCGACCTGTTCGTCGACCCATCTGCCGCGCTACAACGAACTGGCCGACACCTTCTTTGCCAACGGTGTCGACGAGATCGTCTGCGTATCGGTGAACGATGCATTCGTCATGGACGAGTGGGGCGCCGACCAAGAGGCCGAAAAGATCACCTTGATCCCAGACGGCAA
Organism: uncultured Enterobacteriaceae bacterium; assembly: GCA_964524005.1. Classification (GTDB taxonomy): domain Bacteria; phylum Pseudomonadota; class Gammaproteobacteria; order Burkholderiales; family UBA3065; genus UBA3065. The sequence continues at coordinate 91,740 of CAZGBK010000005.1, read as the reverse complement.
CGGTAGCTTCACCGAAGGCATGGGCATGCTGGTCGACAAGAGCGACCTCGGCTTCGGCAAACGCTCGTGGCGTTACTCGATGCTGGTCAAGGACGGCGTGGTGGTGAAGCAGTTCATCGAGCCGCAGAAGCCGGGTGACCCGTTCGAAGTGTCGGATGCTGACACCATGCTCGAGTACATCAACCCGAAAGCGCAGAAGCCCGAGCAGGTCGCCATCCTAACCAAGCATGGCTGCCCGTTCTGTGCCAAAGCCAAGGCATTGCTGAAGGACCTCGGCATCCGCTACAACGAGATCGAGTTGCAGAACACCAACCGCAGTCAGGTGGTGCGGGCCATCACCGGCGAAGGCACGGTGCCGCAGGTGTTCATCAACGGCCAGCATATCGGTGGCTCGGAGGCGCTGGAGGCCTGGGCCGGTCGTCGCAACAAGGCCGCCTGAGGCCATCACGGTCTGCCCCCTGGAAGGTGCCGCCCATCCCCCGGCGCCTTCCGGGCTTGGCAGACCCCCTATATCCGCGATGCAGCCTGCGTAGCTACGTCGCTTGTGACCCTGGAGCGCACCATGCAGCAACTCACCATCGATATCGCCGTACTGGGCGCCGGCACCGCCGGCCTTGCCGCTTACCGCGCCGCGGTGGCCGCCGGTAAGCGCGCCGTCATCATCGAAGGCGGTCCGTTCGGGACCACCTGTGCCCGCGTCGGCTGCATGCCCAGCAAGTTACTGATCGCTGCTGCCGAGGCTGCGCATGGCATTGATAAGTGGCCAGCTTTTGGTCTGCATCTCGACGGCCAGATGCGCATCGATGGTCGCGCGGTGATGGCCCGGGTGCGCCGGGAGCGCGACCGCTTCGTCGGTTTTGTGCTCGAGGGCGTCGACAAGATCCCGGCTGACGACAAGCTGATCGGCTATGCCCGCTTCACCGGCTCGCAGTCACTCGAGGTTGTCGCCGCTGACGGCAGCGTGACCCACCAGGTCGACTTCAGCCAGGCGGTCATCGCCACCGGTTCATCGCCCGACCTGCCGGCGCTTCTGCGCGCTGCTGGTGATCGTCTGATCATCAATGACGATGTTTTCGATTGGGATGACCTGCCCCGTTCGGTGGCGGTGTTCGGCCCCGGCGTCATCGGTCTCGAGCTGGGTCAGTCCTTGCACCGGCTGGGCGTGCGCGTGGAAGTGTTCGGTCGGGGCGGGCGGGTCGGTCCGTTCGCGGACCCGGCTCTTCAGGACTACGCGCGGCGCGCAATGGCCGCTGAGTTCCCGCTGCATGCCGACGCACACGATGTCGAGGTACAGCGAACCGACGACGGTGTGATCATCAGCCATGTGGTCGATGGCGGACTGCGCAGCAGCTGTTTTGATTACGTCCTGGCCGCGACTGGTCGTTCACCAAACGTGCGCGGGCTTGGCCTCGAGCAGACTGGCATCGCTTTGAACGATCGCGGCATCCCGCTCTACGACGCCAACACCTTGCAATGTGGCGATTCCAACATCTTCATCGCGGGCGATGCCAACGCCGACGTGCCGTTATTGCACGAGGCTGCCGATGAGGGCCGCATCGCTGGCGAGAACGCTGCGCTCTACCCGAACGTCATGCCGGGCGAGCGCCGCGCTCGGATGGCCGTGGTGTTCTCCGACCCACAGATGGCAGTGGTCGGAGCGCCTTTGGGCCAGCTCGATGCGAGCCGCATTGTCACCGGGGCCGTCAGTTTCGAGGATCAGGGGCGTTCACGCGTCATGTTGCGCAACAAGGGTCTGTTGCACGTTTACGTCGATGTCGACAGTGGTCGTTTGATGGGCGCCGAGATGATCGGCCCAGACGCTGAACACATCGCCCATCTGCTGGCTTGGGTGATCCAGCTCGGTCAGACCGTCGACGGCGTACTCGCATTGCCGTTTTACCACCCCGTGGTCGAGGAGGGGCTGCGCACCGCGCTGCGCGACGCTAAAGCGAAACGTGAGTTGGCCCGTGCAATGCGGGCGATGGCGGCCTAGCCGCGCGCTGCCGCCGATGATGCGCTGCCGGGCAGTGGCCCGGCGCGCAGCTGTCCTGGCTGCAGGCCGCTTGGCGGGTGCGGTGAAGGACCGCGCTGGCCGGTACCGACCACGATGTCGGCATAGCCGCTGCGCAGTTCATCGCAATCGTCCTCGCGGCTCCACGGAATCAGCGTGAACACGCCTTCGATGGCCAGATCGCGCAGCTGGTGTGGCACGCCAAAGCCGTGCCGGATGTGTCCCGAGCCCATCAGGGCAACGACCTGGGTGTTGGTCGCGGCCTGCTGGATGCCTGCGGCCATGGCGCGGTCCCATAACAACTGGGCGTCAACAAAGCGGCGAAAGGCGTCGTCGCTGGGATCGTGGTTGGGTACGTGGGCGGCGTGTGCGGCAAAGGTCTCACGCAGATCCGCGAGATAGCCCTCCGTCGGCGCCGCCGGGGTTCCCAGCTCGGCAGCGAGCTCGGCCGGTAAGGCCTGCCAACCCTCGCGCGCGACGGCGCGGCTGACCGTCCTCGGGATATTGACCGCGCGCATCGGCACGGCGTGATCGCGGGCGTATCGGAAGATCGGCATGTAGAGCTCAGGATCGGTGCCCCAGGTGCGCTTCCAATCGGTGCGCTCTAGAAAGGTCGGTTCGTCGAGACGGCCAGCGATCCAGTCTTCGAGTACCGGCTGCAGTTCGCGCGGGAACATCTCGAGCGCCAGCACCAGCGACCGGTTGGCGCCATGCAGTGCGGCCAGCGTCTCGAGCTGCCACTGGTGGTGGTCGGCATCGGTATGTTGCTCGCCAAGCAGAACCACAGTCGCGCGTTGTGCTTGCGCCAGCGCGGCTTGACGGGGAATGACTGGACCACCGGGGACCTGCCAGTGGCCTGGCACTACGCAGGCTGGTGGCGCTGCGAGCGCATGGCCGGTGGCTAGCGGACCAGCGATGGCCAGCGCCCAAGCGAAGATCAGCGACAGCGAGTATCGAGTCATCTGCGTTGGATACGCCATGCCGCTAGAGTTCCTTTGCGGGCCAGGCAAGACTCTGATCTAGACTTGATTGAGCGCCAAAGCCTGATAACTTCGGCGTATCATTCCAACCGGTAACAAGAGCTGTGAATTTTCGATCACAGAAGGCTGATCGATCTTCCCTATCAGGAGCTGCTCTGCATGACCCTCAACGAGCTTCGTTACATCGTCGCGGTTGCGCGCGAGCGACACTTTCGCCGTGCTGCCGAGCGCTGTTTTGTCAGCCAACCAGCGCTGTCAGCGGCGGTCGCCAAGCTCGAGGAGGAGCTGGGCATCAAGCTGTTCGAGCGCAGCAAGAGCGAGGTCAGCCTGACGCCGGTCGGAGCGCTGGTGGTCGAGCAGGCGCAGCGTGCGCTGGACGAGGTCGAGCGCATCCGCGACATCGCCAACAGTGGTCGCGACCAGTTGGTTGGACCATTGCGCCTGGGCGCCATCTTCACCGTTGGCCCATATCTCTTCCCGTCGCTGATCCCGGCGGTTAAAGCGCTGGCGCCGCAGATGCCGCTGCAGGTCGAAGAGAACCTCACCAGCAACCTCACCGCCCAGCTCCGCGAGGGCAACCTCGATGCGATCCTCGTTGCCGAGCCGTTCGACGTCCCCGGGATCGCAACCGAGCCACTCTACGATGAGGATTTTGTCGCCACGGTCGGTGCCGAGCATCCGCTGGCGGCCCAGTCGCGCGTTCGGCCAGAGCAACTCGCGGCCGAAAAGGTCCTGTTGCTCGGCGAGGGACATTGTTTCTCGAATCAGGTGTCGATGCTGTGTCCTGAGCTCGACCCTTCATCCGAGGTGCAGCATGGCAATTCGTTGGAGACCCTGCGCAACATGGTGGCGTCGGGCTTGGGCGTGACTCTGTTGCCGGCGGGTGCCGCCTGCGGCCCTTACGCGAATCCGATGGTGCGTTGCATCCCGTTCGAAGCGCCGGCGCCATCGCGCCGGGTGGTACTGGCGTGGCGCAAACGCTCGGTGCGTGAGAAGGCCATCGCCACCCTCGCCGAGGCGGTTCGCTCGATCGCTGCGCCCTGGATGCGGGTGATCGGCGGATCGGCTCGCCCGGTGAAGACACCCGATCAGAAGGAGCAGGTCTGGCGCTTTGTCTGACCCGGGCTTCGTTACACTGCCGCTGCTGACATCCGCTCGGCGCTCGCCCCAGCCCGCCGGCTGCCTCTAACGCATCGCTCCCAGACCATGTCCCAAGCCCTCGAGACCGCCCGCCGGCGCACCTTTGCCATCATCAGTCACCCGGACGCGGGCAAGACCACGCTGACCGAGAAGCTGCTGTGGTTCGGCGGCGCCATCCAGGTCGCCGGCGAGGTGCGTGCGCGCAAGGCCGCCCGCCACGCCACCTCCGACTGGATGGAGCTGGAGAAGCAGCGCGGCATCTCGGTGACCAGCTCGGTGATGCAGTTCCCCTACCGCGAGGCCATCGTCAACCTGCTCGACACGCCGGGCCACCAGGACTTCTCCGAGGACACCTACCGCACCCTCACGGCGGTGGACTCTGCGGTGATGGTCATCGACTCGGTCAACGGTGTGGAGGCCCAGACCATCAAGCTGCTCGAGGTCTGCCGCCTGCGCGACACGCCCATCCTCACCTTCATCAACAAGCTCGACCGCGAGGGTCGTGAGCCGATCGACCTGCTCGACGAGATCGAGAAGACGCTCGACATGCCCTGCGCGCCGATGACCTGGCCGATCGGCATGGGCAAGCGCTTCCGCGGCGTCTATCACCTCTACGACGACCGCATCTTCTTCTTCGACCCACACGCCGAAAAGGGCACCTCCGAGGTCATCGAGGGGCTGGCCAACCCGCGTCTGGATGAGCTCATCGGCACGCAGGCGCAGGAGTTGCGCGACGAGATCGAACTGGTGCGCGGCGCCTCGCACCCGTTCGAGAAGGACGCCTACCTGGCCGGGCAGCAGACGCCGGTGTTCTTCGGCAGCGCAGTCAACAACTTCGGTGTACAGAGCCTGCTGGATGCTGTGGTGGACCTGTCGCCGCCGCCGCAGCCGCGCCCTACCACGGCACGGGATGTCGACCCGGCCGAGAAGCCCTTCACTGGCTTTGTGTTCAAGATCCAGGCCAATATGGACCCGCGCCACCGCGACCGCATCGCGTTCGTCCGTGTCTGTTCGGGACGCTTCGCGCGTGGCATGAAGCTCAAGCAGGTCGGCAGCGACAAGCTGCTGGCCGTCAATAACGCCATCACCTTCATGGCGCAGGACCGCAGCACCACCGACGAGGCCTTCCCCGGCGACATCATCGGCATCCCCAATCACGGCACCATCAAGCTCGGCGACACCTTCACCGAGGGCGAGGACTTCCGCTTCACCGGCATCCCGAGCTTCGCGCCGGAGCTGTTCCGCCGCGCGCAGATCCGCAACCCACTGAAGTTGAAACAGCTGCACAAGGGACTGCAGCAGCTGGCGGAAGAGGGTGCGACCCAGCTGTTCCGGCCGATCGCCAGCAACGACCTGATCCTCGGCGCAGTGGGCACGCTGCAGTTCGACGTGGTAGCGCACCGGCTCGAGCATGAGTACGCGGTCGAGGCGGGCTTCGAGGGCTGCAGTTGGGCCACTGCCCGCTGGCTGCGCGGGCCGGACAATGACATCAAGCAGCTGGTCGACAAGTCGCCGCAAAATATCGCACTAGACGGCGCTGGCGACTACGTCTACTTGGCGCCCAACCGCGTCAACCTGCAGATGGCGCAGGAGAAGTTCCCCGGTATCACCTTTGCTGCGACACGTGAGATCGTCTAGCAAAAGATCCTTGTGGCGCCGGGGGCGGATCAGCCCAAGCGTGCGCTGGTCAGCCAACGCGGGGCCGGGCGACCTAAAACGACTCGACTCCTAGAACAGCTCCACCCGGGCCCCGTGACAGACACCGATGTCGTCGGTGCCGGTCAGGGCAGCGCGATGGTCGGCATGTTGGTTGGCCATCACGTACTGGCTCTGCAAGCGACTCAGGCGGCTAGTGAACGACTCGGCATCGTCGCGGTTGCCAGTGAACTTGAGGGCGGCGTGCGGATCGATCGCACACAAGACAAGACCGGCCACGTGGGCCGGTCTTGAGGGATGCGCTGCGCTTACGTAGCGTGCTTCGACTAGCCGCGTCGCATCGAGTCGAAGAAATCGGCGTTGGTCTTCGTCGCACGGATCTTGTCGAGCAAGAACTCCATCGCATCGAGGTCGTCCATCGGGTAGAGCAGCTTGCGCAGAACCCAGACCTTCTGCAGGACGTCGGGCGGCAGCAACAGCTCCTCGCGGCGAGTGCCCGAGCGGTTGACATTGATGGCTGGGAACACGCGCTTCTCGGCACTGCGGCGGTCGAGGTGGATCTCGCTGTTGCCAGTGCCCTTGAATTCTTCGTAGATGACCTCGTCCATACGGCTGCCAGTGTCGATCAGCGCGGTGGCGAGGATGGTCAGCGAGCCGCCTTCCTCGATGTTGCGCGCGGCACCGAAGAAGCGCTTGGGCTTCTGTAGGGCGTTGGCGTCCACGCCGCCGGTGAGCACTTTGCCCGAGGCCGGCTGCACGGTGTTGTAGGCACGCGCCAAGCGGGTGATCGAGTCGAGCAGGATGACCACATCCCGCTTGTGCTCGACCAGGCGCTTGGCTTTTTCGATCACCATTTCGGCGACCTGCACATGGCGGGTCGGCGGTTCGTCAAAGGTGCTGGCGACCACCTCGCCGCGCACCGAACGCGACATCTCGGTCACTTCTTCCGGGCGCTCGTCGATCAGCATGACGATGAGCACCACGTCCGGGTGGTTGCTGGTGATGGCGTGGGCGATGTGCTGCATCATCACGGTCTTGCCGCTCTTCGGCGGGGCGACGATGAGGCCGCGCTGGCCCTTGCCGATCGGCGCGATCATGTCGATGACGCGGCTGGTGATGTTCTCTTCGGCTTTTATGTCCCGTTCCAGCTTGAGGTGCTCGTCGGGATGGAGCGGAGTGAGGTTCTCGAACAGGATCTTGTTCTTGGCCTTCTCTGGCGGCTCGCCATTGATGGTGTCGACCTTGACCAGTGCGAAATAGCGCTCGCCTTCCTTGGGCGTGCGGATCTCGCCCTGGATGGTGTCACCCACATGCAGGTTGAAGCGCCGGATCTGCGACGGGCTGACATAGATGTCGTCTGGGCCGGCCAGATAGCTGGTGTCAGGGCTGCGCAAGAAGCCAAAGCCGTCGGAGAGGATCTCCAGCGTACCGCTGCCGCTGATGCTTTCGCCTTTGCGGGCGTGATTCTTGAGCAGGGCGAAGATCAGGTCTTGCTTGCGCAGTCGGTTGGCGCCTTCGATCTCGAAGCTTGTCGCCATGTCGACCAGTTCGGTCACGTGTTTGTTCTTAAGGTCGGATAGGTCCATGCGGGTGGCGGCCCGGAGAACGGGTCGCGGAGGGAGGGGCTATGGAGGGAGTCGGCTTGGGCCTCGCCCGGCTCTGGCCGCGGCTAAGGAGGACTCGTCGGGGTGTTGCTCGGGGTACCGGTCTCTTGAAGACACGCGTCGGGTCAACCAACGCGTGTCACGAGAGTAGTGTGACTACAGGTTGCTGTCAATGAAAGCAGTGAGCTGCGATTTGCTCAGGGCGCCGACCTTGGTTGCTGCGACATTCCCGTCCTTGAACAGCATCAGGGTCGGAATGCCACGAATGCCATAACGTGGCGGCGTGGCGGGGTTCTGGTCGATGTTGAGCTTGGCGACGGTGATGCGGCCGGCGTATTCGCGGGCGACCTCATCAAGGATCGGAGCAATCATCTTGCAAGGCCCACACCACTCGGCCCAGTAGTCGAGCAGAACGGGCTGTTGGGCCTGTAGTACATCGGTTTCAAAAGAAGCGTCGGTGACGTGAAGAATGGAGTCGCTCATGGGGTCCGTAGGATAGTGGCCGCAGGTGCTGGCGGCCGTCGTTGGTTAGCGTGTGCTGTCGCTCTATGGACGGGTCGTTCGGCTAAGACCCGGTCGCGGGATGATATTGGCTTTCGCCGCGGTGTGCCAGAAGCGTGTCGCGGCTCTGCTAGACTTGCGCGTCTGCCCACGGGCAGCGAGCGAATCACAGGCTTGGTCGGACATCCGCGCCGGGCCACCATCGAAGGACCGGATTGCCATGACCTATGTAGTCACTGAAGGCTGTATCAAGTGCAAATTCACCGACTGTGTCGACGTCTGTCCGGTCGACTGTTTCCGCGAGGGGCCCAATTTCCTCGTCATCGACCCGGATGAGTGCATCGACTGCACCCTGTGCGTGGCCGAATGCCCGGCAGAGGCCATCTTCGCCGAGGACGATGTTCCGCCCGATCAGCGCGACTTTATCGAACTGAACGCTGAATTGGCCCGCGCCTGGAAGCCGATCATCGAGAGCAAGCCGGCGTTGGATGAGGCCGACGAGTGGGTCAAGGTCAAGGACAAGCGCCACCTGCTGGAACGCTAGCCGACCAGCCCACGTCGGCAGGCCACAACGGCGTGCCGGTCCGTCTTGCCCTGCCTGCTGAGCGACCGCTGGCAGCCCTCGCCGATGCGCTGCTGCGCTCTGTCAGCGGGCCTGTCGGGCTCAGTGAATCCATCGTTCTGTTGCCGCATCGCGGGCTGCTCGCCGAGCTGGGCCACGCCTTGCTCGACGCTGCCGGACAGCCGTGCCCGCTGCCGCGGGTCCTCACCCTGTCACAGTGGGTCGCGCTCCAGCCGGTGCCGCCGGTCAGTGTGAGCCGTACCCGCATCATCGTTGAACTGCAGCGCCAGCTGCGCAGCCAGAAGTGGCTCGGCCATACCGACCGCTGGGCGTTCGCCGCCGAACTGGCCGACCTGTTCGAGGCCTTGTGCGCCGCTGGGGTCGAGCTCGCAACCGATATCGACGCGCTGACGGCACTGCTGCAGCGCGCTTACCAGGCGCGTGATACCGAACCGCTGCGCTTCGAGGCGCGGCTGGTGCATCAGCTGTGGTTTGCCACTCACGGCGATCCGGCCCTCGGCCTGACCGCACCGCAGCGTCATCTGTTGGCTTTGCGCAGCATCGCTGATCAAGCCAGCCAGCCCTTGTGGGTCGTGGACGCGGCCCGGTTCAGCCCGATCGAGCAGGCCTTCTTCGACGATTACGCGCGGCGTGCACCAGTGACCCTGGCCGACCCACAGGTCGATGCTGGCGCTGCTGCTGGTTGGGTGGCTGCCAGTGCCGGGCTCGGGGTTGACGCGACGGCTGCAATGGCGGAACGCGCGGCCAACTGGGCGCAGCAGTTTCCGCAAGCGCCCGGTGGTATCTCGACCTTTGCCGCGTTGGGTCAGGAGGATGAAGCGGCCCACGCGCGCGACACCCTGTGTCAGTGGCTCGCAGAAGGACGACAGAGCATCGCACTGGTTGCCACCGATCGCGCCCTGGCACGGCGGCTGCGAGCATTGCTCGAGGCGCGCGGGGTGCTGCTGCAAGATGCCGCCGGCTGGTCGTTGGCGACCACCCGTGTGGGTGCCGGGCTGGCCGCGTGGCTCACTGCGCTCCGCCGCCCGACCGCTGCTGCTCTGGCGGCTTGGCTGGACTCGCCGCTGGCGCCGGCCGAGTCCGGTGGCCTGACCTGTGCGCTCAGGACTGTCCCGGCCAATGCCCGGCTCGACTGGCACGCGCTCGACCACAAGCTGGCCGGCGACGCCGAGGCACTGGGCGTGCTGCAACAATTGCAAGAGAGCTGGCAACGCTTGCGTGGCGGCGCGCGTCCGCTTGCACAGTGGCTCGATGATCTCCTATCTGCGCTGCAATATGTCGCGCCGCAACTGGCCGACGATGCCGCGGGCGCGCAGTTGCTCGAGCATCTACAGGCTTCGGCCGAGGCTTTGCGTGGCGATGGCGGTCTGCTGGCACGCGACGACCTGGCGCAGTGGCTCGACTGGAGTCTGGGGCAGACCCTGTTCCGTGAGCGCGATGTCCATAGCCCGGTGATCCTTGCTGATCCGGGCGCGACCCGCTGCCAGACTTTCGACGCGGTGCTGGTATGTGGCGCGAGTGATGGCCGCTTGCCGTCACCGCCCGCCCAGCGCCGCGCGATCCGCGACGCAGCGCGGCGTGAGCTGGGCCTGCCAACGGCGTCCGACCGGCGTCGCCAGTCGCTGGAGGACTGGTGTCTGCTGCTGGCCAGTGCCCCCGAGGTGCTGATCAGCTGGCAGCAGCTAGACGACGCCGCCGAACCCCTCGGCCCATCGCCCTGGATGGGCCTGTTGCAGGCCTTTCATCGACTGGCTTGGGGGGTGTCGTTGCCGCAGGCGGCGCGCTTCGCCGCGCCGCCGATGGCGGTGGCACCAGTCCTGGCGGCGGCTGAGCAGGTCAGCTTGGCACGTCCGCTTGCGCAGCTTAGCGCCTCGGCCTATCGCAATCTGCTGGATTGTCCGTTCCGCTTTCATGTGGTCACCAGACTGGGCTTGCAGCAGCCGGACGACGCGCACGACAGCCTTGATAAGCGCGACTATGGCAACCTGGTGCATCGCATCCTGCAGGACTTTCATCGCAGCGTTCCCGAGCTTGGGGCGATCGGCGAGACCGCAGCGACGCAGCGACTGATCGCGTTGTCGCAGCGACACTTCGAGGCACGCGTCGAGGCCGGCGACCATACCGCGCGTGGCTGGTGGTGGCGCTGGTCGCATCAGGTGCCGGCTTACATCGCCTGGCAGGCCGGGCGCGAAGCCGAGGGCTGGCGAATCTGCGTCGCCGAGAGCGAGCAACCGGTGTGCGGGCCGATGCGACTTGGCGGTCGGTCGGTCGAGCTGAGAGGACGGCCGGACAGGGTCGATCAACGGGACAGCAAGCGAGCTGTGCTCGACTACAAGACCTCAGCGGCAAGTGCCCTGCGTGGCCTACAACAGGCACCTGACGAGGATGCCCAGTTGGTGATCTATGCACGCCTGCTGCGTGACGTCGATCAACTGGGTTATGTGCCCCTGGACGACGAAGGCCCGCTGAAGCCGGTCTACCTCGAGGGTGTGTTGCTGCAAGAGGTGGTGAGCGGCCATTTCGAGCGGCTCGATGCGACGCTTGCTCGCATTGCTGCAGGTGCCGCGTTACCGGCCATGGGGGATGATCTGGCGTGTCGTTTTTGCCACGCCGAAGGCCTCTGCCGGCGCAGTCATCGAGCCCGGTTGGCGATACCTGCCGGTTGACGCAAGCCGAACCTATTGCTGGCGCTGGGCGATGTTGCTGCCCTCACGCGCACTCGTGATTTCGGCAAGGACGTCCAACAGACGCTGATTCTCGGCTGCCAGCCCGACCGACACCCGCAGGTGGTGGGGCATGCCATAGCCGGCCAAGGGCCGCACGATGATGCCACGCGCGAGCAGCGCCCGGTTGATGCCAGCGGCGTCGCCGACCTCGACGGTGACGAAGTTGCCCGCCGACGGAATATAGGCCAGTCCCAGTGCGTCGAGCCCGGCGCACAGTTGGGCCATCCCGGCGCGGTTGGCAGCTGCGCTGCGTGTCACGAAGTCGGTGTCATTCAGCGCGGCAATAGCCGCGGCTTGAGCCGGGGTATTCACGTTGAATGGTTGGCGCACCCGCTCCAGCAAGCCGACAAGCTCGGCGTGGCCGACGCCGTAGCCGATGCGCAGACCGGCGAGTCCGTGGATCTTGGCAAATGTGCGTGTCACCAGCAGGCGAGGGTGTTCGGCCACCCAAGCCAGGCTGTCGCAGCGCTGCTGGGGCTCGAGGTATTCGGTGTAGGCCTCGTCGAGCGCCACCACTACGTGTTCGGGCAGAGCAAAGACGAAGTCCCGAACCGCCTCGGGCGCCAGCAGGGTGCCGGTCGGGTTGTTCGGGTTGGCCAGCCAGACCACCCGCGTATCCGGGCGCACCGCCGCCCGCATGGCAGCCAGATCGTGGCCGAAGTCCCGTGCCGGCACCTCGATGCGCGTCGCGCCGACCGCCTGGGTGGCAAGGCCATAGACGGCGAAGGCGTATTGGCTGTAGACGCTGCTGCAGCCTGGGCCAAGGAAGGTGCGCGCGACCAGGTCGAGCACATCGTTCGAGCCGTTGCCGAGCACCACCTGACCGGGTGCCAGGCCGAAGTGGCGGGAGAGCGCCACCTTCAGGTCGAAGCCGGCGCCGTCCGGGTAGCGGGCGATATCGGCCATGGCGGCCTGTGCCGCGGCCTGCGCGGCGGGGCTGCATCCCAAGGGGTTCTCGTTGCTGGCCAGTTTGACGATGTCGCCCTCGGCGATACCAGTCTCGCGCGCCAGTTCGGCGATCGGCTTGCCGGTCTGGTATGGCGCGATACCGGTAACACCGGCTTGAGCCAGTGCAGCTGCAGAGAGACCGGCGCGCGCGCTCATGGTGATACCGTTCTCATCGCACTGCATCCTTACAGCACTGCCATCGGGTAGGAGCCCAGCACTTGCACCGACGCCGCCACCTCTGCCAGCTGGGCTAGCGCGGCGGCGACCGGTGGATCATCGCGGTGGCCTTCGATGTCGATAAAGAACACGTATTCCCAGAGCCCGGTGCGGGCCGGGCGCGACTCCAGGCGGCTCATGCTGACATTGTTGCGGGCGAGCGGTTCGAGCAGCTGGTGCACTGCACCCGGGCGGTTACGCGCGGCCACCACCAGGCTGGTCTTGTCGCGGCCAGAGGGGCCAGCGGCATGGCGCCCCAATACCCAGAAGCGCGTGGTGTTGTCGGGTTCGTCTTCGATGTTGGGTTGGATGATGGTGAGGCCGTAGCGCTCGGCTGCGAGTTCGCCGGCGATGGCCGCGCTGGTGGGGTCTTCGGTGGCGCGGCGAGCGGCTTCGGCATTGCTGGCCACAGGCACGCGCTGCGCGGCTGGCAGTTCGCGGTTGAGCCACTCGTGGCACTGCGCCAGCGACTGGGCGTGGGAATAGACCCGCTCCACCTGGCCACTGGTGGTGGGCAGGCGCATCAGATTCTGGTGCACACGCAACACCACCTCGCCACAGACGGTCAGCGGCGTGCCGGTCATGAGGTCGAGCGTCCGGCCGACAGCGCCCTCGGTCGAGTTCTCGACCGGGACCACACCGTAGTCGTCGGCGCCCGCCTCGACGGCACGGAACACATCGTCGATGGTGGCGTGCGGGTTGACTGCAGCGGCGTGGCCGAAATGCTTGATCGAGGCCGCCTCGGAGAATGTCCCGTGCGGCCCCAGGCAAGCGATCGACAGCGGCTTTTCCAGCGCCAGACAGGCCGACATGACCTCGCGGAACAGGCGCGCTACCACTTCACCCGACAGCGGGCCGGGGTTGTTCGTCTGAATGCGGCGCAACACCTGCGCCTCGCGCTCGGGGCGGTAGATCGCGACCTTGCTGGCATCGCCCTTCAGCGCGCCGATCTCGCGTGCCAAGACGGCGCGGGCGTTGAGTCGGGCGAGAATCTCGTCGTCGAGCGTGTCGATCTGGGCCCGCAGCCGGGCCAGTGCATCTGCTGTGGCCGACGGGTCAGCCGACGCTTTGCTCATCGCCGCTCAGCCCTCGTCGTCCTCGTCGCCGGTCTCGACGACCTTCTCTAGCCCAGCCAGCGATTCGCCCTCGCCCAGGTTGATCAGCGTCACGCCCTGGGTCGAGCGACCCATCTCGCGGATCTCCTTGACGCGGGTGCGGATCAGCACGCCACCGGTGGTGATCAACATGATCTCGTCGTCGCGGGTGACCAACTGCGCGGCGACCACCTTGCCGTTGCGCGCCGAGGTCTGGATCGCGATCACGCCCTGCGTACCGCGGCCGTAGAGCGGGTATTCCGACAGCGCGGTGCGCTTGCCGAAACCGCGCTCCGTGGCGGTCAGCACTGACACGGTTTCGTCCTGCGCCACCAGCATCGCGATCACCGTACCGCCGCTGCCGAGCTTGATGCCACGCACGCCACGCGCACCGCGGCCCATCGGCCGCACATCGGCTTCGGCAAAGCGCACCGCCTTGCCGGCATCCGAGAACAGCATGACGTTGCAGTTGCCGTCGGTGATCTGGGCGCCGATGAGAAAATCGTCGTCGTCCAGGCCGACGGCGATGATGCCGGCCTGACGCGGCCGGCTGAAGTCGGATAGCGGGGTCTTCTTGACCACGCCGCGCGCGGTCGCCATGAATACGAAATGTTGGTCGTCGAATTCCTTCACCGGCAGCAGGGCGGTGATCTTCTCGCCCTCGACCAGCGGCAGGAGGTTGACGATCGGCTTGCCGCGGGCCACGCGGCTGCCCTGCGGCACCTGGTAGACCTTGAGCCAGTACATCCGGCCGCGGTTGCTGAAGCAGAGGATGTAGTCGTGGGTGTGGGCGACGAACAGACGGTCGATGAAGTCGTCCTCTTTCGTCGCCGCTGCCTGCTTGCCACGCCCACCGCGTTTCTGTGCGCGGTAGTCGTCGAGCGGCTGCGACTTGATGTAACCGGCGTGCGACAGCGTCACCACCATGTCCATCGGCGTGATCAGGTCTTCGATGCCGAGTTCGGTCGTGGCGAAGACGATCTCGCTGCGCCGCTTGTCGCCGAACTGGTCGCGGATGGCGGTCAGCTCCTCACTGATGATCGCGGTGACGCGCTCCGGGCGCGCCAGGATGTCGAGCAGGTCGGCGATGCGCTCGAGCAGCTCGCGGTAGTCGTTGACGATCTTGTCGCGCTCAAGGCCGGTGAGGCGCTGCAGACGCAGGTCGAGGATGGCCTGAGCCTGCGTCTCGGTCAGGCGGTAGCCGTCGGCAGCCAGTCCGAAGCCCGCCGGGATGCCCTCTGGCTTGCTCGCATCCGAACCGGCACGCGCCAGCATCGCCGACACGGTGGGCGAGGGCCAGGCGCGGCCCATCAAGCCCTCACGCGCGTCCGCCGGGGTCGGCGCAGACTTGATCAGGGCGATGATCTCGTCGACGTTGTCGAGCGCCACTGCCAGACCTTCCTGCACGTGCGCCTTCTCGCGCGCTTTGCGCAGCTCGAACACGGTGCGGCGGGTGACCACCTCGCGCCGGTGGCGCAGGAAAGCGTCCAGCATCTGCTTCAAGTTGAGCAGGCGCGGCTGGCCATCGACCAGCGCCACCATGTTCAGGCCGAAGCTGTCCTGCAGCTGGGTGTGCTTGTAGAGGTTGTTGAGCACCACCTCGGCCACCTCGCCACGCTTCAGTTCGATGACCATGCGCATGCCGGATTTGTCCGACTCGTCGCGCAGGTCGGAGATGCCCTCGATGCGCTTGTCGTTGACCAGTTCGGCGATCTTCTCGATCAGCGTCTTCTTGTTCACCTGGTAGGGCAGCTCGTCGACGATGATCGCCTGCCGCTCGCCCTTGCCGATGTCCTCGAAGTGCGTGCGGGCGCGCATCACGCAACGGCCGCGCCCGGTGCGATAACCCTCGCGCACGCCCTCGACGCCGTAGATGAAGCCGGCGGTCGGGAAATCCGGTGCCGGGATGTACTCGATCAGCTCGTCGACGGTGAGCTCGGGGTTGGCGAGCAGCGCCAGGCAGGCGCTGACCACCTCGTTCAGGTTGTGCGGCGGGATGTTGGTCGCCATGCCCACCGCGATGCCCGAGCTGCCGTTGATCAGCAGGTTGGGGATCTTGGCTGGCAGCACCAGCGGCTCGTGCTCGGAGCCGTCGTAGTTCGGCCCGAAGTCGACCGTCTCCTTGTCGATGTCGGCGAGCAGCTCGTGCGCGATGCGCGACATGCGGATCTCGGTATAGCGCATCGCCGCAGCGTTGTCGCCGTCGACCGAGCCGAAGTTGCCCTGGCCGTCGACCAGCATGTAGCGCAAGGAGAAGTCCTGCGCCATGCGGACGATGGTGTCGTACACCGCAGTGTCGCCGTGCGGGTGGTACTTACCGATCACGTCACCGACGATGCGCGCCGACTTCTTGTAGGGCCGGTTCCAGTCGTTGGAGAGCTCGTGCATGGCGAACAGCACACGCCGGTGCACCGGCTTCAGGCCGTCGCGCACGTCCGGCAGGGCGCGGCCGACGATCACGCTCATCGCGTAATCGAGGTAGGAGCGGCGCATCTCCTCTTCGAGGCTGACGGGAAGGGTCTCTCTGGCGAACGGGTCCATCGGCGGGCTCTTGTCTGTCTGTCCTAGGGGCCTGTGGCGACTGATGCGTCGACCAGCTTTGAAGGCTGCAGGAGTCTAGCACGCTGGTCAGGCGCTCCCAGGCTTGGCCGCAGCAGGTCCGCCCTCGCTGGGCGTGGCTTGAGAGGGCATCGCCCGGTGGGTTAACATGAGAGTCATAACAGGAACCCTCGCGGCCCCAGAGTGTCCTCTGGGAACGCCGAGAGCTGTCTGGCCCACACCCCAGGCAGGTTAGTTGCAGGCTCACCATGATTTGGCTCAGGAGAATACCAATGACCAAGACTGTCCTTAGCAGCACCCTCGTTGCCGCCTCTTTGGCCGCACTGACAGCCGCTCCCGCGTTTGCCGAAGACAAGAGCGGCTACTGGACCACTACGCGCGGCGAGATCTGGCGCAGCGGCTACGATCTTTGCTGGCGCGCTGGCTACTGGACGCCGGCCCTGGCCATCGCCGAGTGCGATCCGGACCTGGTTGCCAAGCCAGAACCGGCACCCGCTCCGGCCCCGGCGCCGGCACCTGAGCCGGCCCCGGTCGGCCCGGCCGCGCCGGCATTCGAGAAGTTCACATTCAGCGCTGAAACGCTGTTTGCATTCGACAAGGCGACCATCCGTCCGGATGCCGCCTCCATTCTCGACGACGTTGTCGCCAAGATGAAGCGCTACCCCGAGGTCGAGCTCATCGTCGTCACCGGCCACACCGACCGCATCGGCTCCGACGCCTACAACCAGCGTCTGTCTGATCGCCGTGCGGCTGCCGTACGCGACTATCTGGTCAACCAAGGCGTCGAGTCGTCGCGCATCACCGCTGAAGGTCGCGGTGAGTCGCAGCCGGTGGTTGCTTGCGACGGCATCAAGGGCAAGGAGAACCGCAGCAACAAGGCGCTGATCGACTGCCTGCAGCCGAACCGCCGCGTGGTCATCGAGATCGCTGTCCAGCGCGAAGTCGAGTGACGCTGTTTTAAATCGAACCGGCGCCGTCTGGCCGACCGACACCCCGCCGCGCGCGGGGTGTTCTGTTTCTGGCTGCGGTGTTCTATGGTGCGCGGCATGGACATGCTGCTGGCCGACGAGCTCATCGAGGCGCGCTGGGTGGTGCCGGTGGCGCCCGCTGGGGCTATTGCTCACGGGGCTGTGGCCGTACGCGACGGCCGCATCGTGGCAGTGGGTACGGCGGCCGAGCTGCTGCCAAAGGTCAGCGCGAAGGTGCACACCCGCCTGTCGGATCATGTGCTGATGCCGGGGCTGGTCAATGCCCACACCCACGCCGGCATGACGCTGTTGCGTGGCTTTGCCGACGACTTGGCGCTGATGCCCTGGCTGCAGGAGCGCATCTGGCCGGCCGAGGCGCGCTGGGTCGATGTCGACTTTGTGCGCGACGGCACTCGCCTGGCCGCTGCCGAGATGCTGCGCGGCGGTATCACCTGCTGCAACGACATGTATTTCTTCGGGGATGCGGCGGTCGGCGCGGCGCAGCGGGCCGGTCTGCGTCTGGTCTGCGGACTGGTGGTCCTGGAGTTTCCGACTGCTTACGCCCGTGATGCCGCCGATTACCTGCACCAAGGTCTGGCCTTGCGCGATCGCTGGGCTGGCACGCCGCAGCTGCATTTCTCGCTGGCGCCGCACGCGCCCTACACTGTGAGCGATGCGACCTTCGCCCAGATCGCGACCTTCTCGGCGCAGCTGCAGCTGCCGGTGCATATCCACGTGCACGAGACGCAGGACGAGATCACGCAGGGGCTGGCGCAGACTGGCGAACGCCCGTTGCAGCGCTTGCGCCGTCTGGGGCTGGTCAACCCGGACCTCATCGCCGTGCATGCGGTGCATCTGACCGACGACGAGATCGCCATGCTGGCCGAGCACGGCGCCGCGCTGGTGCACTGCCCGGTGTCAAACCTGAAGCTCGGCAGCGGTATAGCGCGCTTTGCCGACTGGCTGGCCGCCGGCTGTCGGGCGGGTATCGGCAGCGACAGCGTTGCCAGCAACAACCGCCATGACCTGTTCGCGGAGATGCGCCTGGCGGCGCTGCTGGCCAAGGGCAGCAGTGGCGACGCCGCCCGGCTTCCGGCAGAGCAGGCGCTGTATGCCGCCACGCTGGGCGGTGCGGCGACGCTGGGCCTGGATGCCGAGATCGGGTCGATCGAGCGGGGCAAGGCCGCCGACCTGGTCGCGCTGGATCTGGGTGGCGCCGATCTGCAGCCGGTCTACGATGTGGTGTCGCACCTGGTGTACTGTGCCGACCGCGAGCACGTCACCGATGTCTGGGTCGCCGGTGAACGCCGTGTCGACAGCCGTTGTCTGTTGCGCGACAACGAGGATGCGCTGCGTGCGCTCGCCGCCGACTGGCAACTTCGCATCCGCTGACGGCGGACCGAGCCTGCAATCTTTTGGAGCCCCGATGAGTAACGTCGATCAAGCCGAGATCTCGAAATTCAGCGCGCTGGCAAGCCGCTGGTGGGATCCGAACTCAGAATTCGCGCCGCTGCACGCGATCAACCCGTTGCGTTTGGGCTGGATTGACCACTGTGCGCCGCTGGCTGGCAAGGCGGTGCTGGACGTGGGCTGTGGCGGCGGCATCCTGGCCGAAGCGATGGCCCGATTGGGCGCACGCGTCACCGGCATCGACCTTGCCGAGAAGTCGTTGAAAGTGGCGCAGCTGCACCGGCTCGAATCCGGCGTCGACGTCGACTACCGGGCGATCGCTGCCGAAGATCTCGCCGCCGAAGTGCCTGGTACCTTCGATGTGGTCACCTGTATGGAGATGCTCGAACATGTTCCCGACCCGGCCTCGACCGTGGCGGCCTGCGCACGCCTGGTCAAGCCGGGTGGCTCGGTATTCTTCTCGACCATCAATCGCAACCCGAAGAGCTGGCTGTTCGCCATCGTCGGTGCCGAATACGTGCTGCGGCTGTTGCCCAAGGGCACGCACGAGTACGCGCGCTTCATCACCCCGTCGGAACTGGCGGGTTTTGCGCGGCAGGCCGGGCTCGAGGTGCAGGCTCTGAACGGCATGACCTACAACCCGTTCACCAAGGTTTACGCGCTGAACCCTCGGGACACCGACGTGAACTATTTGATGCACGCGGTGCGTCCGGCATGAGCCGGCCGAGCAATTACGCGGCGGTCTTCTTCGACCTCGACGGCACCTTCGCCGACACCGCACCTGACCTCGCTGCCGCTGCCAACAGCCTGCGCATCGACCGCGGCTTCGACCCACTGCCGCTTGAGCGCCTGCGGCCGATGGCCTCGCACGGCGCGCGCGGCATGCTTGGCGAAGCGTTGGGCTTGTGTCCGGATGACAGTGCCTACGGCGCCACGGTGGAGGTGTTTCTGCAGCGTTACGAAGCGGCCCTGTGCGTGCAGACAAAGGTGTTCGACGGCATCTGGGATCTGGTGGATGCGATCGAGGCGCAGGGTCTGGTGTGGGGGATCGTGACCAACAAGGCGATGCGCTTTGCCGCGCCGCTGTGCCGGGCGCTGGGCGTCGATGGACGCGCGGTCGCAGTGGTCGGCGGCGACACCACGCCGCATGCCAAGCCGCACCCGGCACCGCTGCTGCATGCGGCCGAATTGGCTCGCCTGGCGCCCGAGGGTTGTATCTACGTGGGCGATGATCTGCGCGACGTGCAAGCGGGACGAGCCGCTGGTATGCGCACAGTGGCGGTGGAGTGGGGCTACAACGGCAAGGCTGAGCCGCCCTCTGCCTGGGGTGCTGACGACGTGGTGGCGACACCGCGTGCGTTGATGCAGCGTTTTGGTTGGTCGGTGCCCGCGGCCGCTGGCAGTGGTATGGGCGGCTGAACTCACTGGGCGACGTACGGTCTGATGGTAGACTGACGCTGGTTTAGCGTTCATCTTCGAACCGGGGCCGACCTGGTTTCGACGTGGGTTGCAAAGCAAGCAGGGCATGCCGAGGATCGGGGTACCTCGTAAATCCATCCGAAAACAAGATAGTCGCCAACGACGAATCTTACGCTCTGGCCGCTTAAGGCCGGACGCTGCACCGACTGACCTGCGGGTCGGGCCGGGAAACCGGTTGCAGTGTCATTAACAGCAGGGTCAAGGGTGTGTCTGGCCGCGCGGCACATCACGAAAATCCAGCGGATCGCTCTGCCTCAGCCTGCCCGTCGGCGGTTGCAGGGCTAGATCAAACGACTCGGCTACGCATGTAGAACTGTTTGTGGAGGGCTTGCGGACGCGGGTTCGATTCCCGCCGGCTCCACCAATACCCAAAATCCCAACCCTTATCGGTTGGGATTTTTTTGCCCGAAACGCCAGTGTTGGCGCGGGTTCCGGGCCTAGCCTCGCGAGCGCCACCCCTGCGAAGGCGGCGTTTTCGCCCCTCAAGACGCCTCTCTGTTCTCCGTTTTCTCTGGTGGTCACGCGAGCGTTCTCGAGGCCACTTCCTTTGCTGGCGAGGGTTTAGAGGCGGTGGGTTGTGGTTGGCAACTCCTGTAGCGGTGGCGACCGAGTCCCGATCGGCCACAAAAAAACCGCCCACAGGCGGTTGTCCTTGCGAAAGATAGAATGACTCAGGCAGGCGATGGCAATCGGTCGGCAGAGCAGTCGTCGCACCTCCCATACAAGATGATTTCGTGATCTTCGACCATAAAGCCTGAAGGTGCTAGGCGGTCTAGATTACCCGGGCAAGCCTCGAGATCAAAAACCCGTTCGCACTGACGACACTGGAAATGATGATGGTGAGCGCGACTTGCTAGCTCATAGCGTGGATTCTGCCCTGGCAGCACGACCGCCTTGATGCTGCCGTCGTCTTGCAGCGTTTTGATGTTTCGGTAAACCGTCGCCAGAGATAGCCGAGGCACCGCCTCAGTCGCCAGAGCCAAGACCTCATGGGCTAGCAACGGACGATGAGCGCCAACGATCACGTCGTAGATGGCTTGATGCTGTCGAGTTTTTCGTTCCATAGCAATCCAAAGTTTTCGCTCTTCGAGAGCTCCTCTTGCGTAGGTGGTATTGTGCCGATTTACTAATGAGAAGACAATATCATTAGCAATAAAGGAGATTGGAACGCATGCACTCAACGACAAGCCGCTTACCCGTCACTGTTCTGTCCGGGTTTCTGGGGGCAGGCAAGACCACGCTGCTCAATCACATCCTGAACAACCGGGAGGGGCGGCGTGTTGCAGTCATCGTGAACGACATGTCTGAAGTCAACATCGACGCAGAACTGGTGCGCGAAGGTGGTGCTGAACTGTCACGCACCGAGGAAAAGCTCGTCGAGATGAGCAATGGCTGCATCTGCTGCACCCTGCGCGAAGACCTGTTGCTAGAGGTGGAGCGCCTGGCCAAGGAAGGACGCTTTGACTATCTGGTGATTGAATCCACGGGCATTTCGGAACCCCTGCCGGTGGCGGAAACCTTCACCTTTGAAGGTGAAGATGGTCGTAGCCTGAACCATGTCGCCCAGCTGGACACCATGGTGACCGTGGTCGATGCCTTCAATTTTTTGCGTGATTACAGCTCGCAAGACAGCCTGCAAGAGCGTGGAGAGTCACTGGGGGAAGAAGATGGTCGAACCGTGGTCGATCTACTGATCGAGCAGGTCGAATTTTGCGATGTCATCTTGCTCAATAAGCTGGATCTGATTGCCGAAGAGCAGCGCGACAGGTTGATGGGCATCTTGCGCAGTCTTAACCCTCGGGCGCGGATTGAGGCCGCCTCTTTCGGAAAGGTGCCTCTCGACAAGGTGTTGGGTACCGGCCTGTTCGACTTTGAACAGGCATCTCAGGCACCGGGCTGGCTCAAAGAAATGCGAGGTGAGCACGTGCCGGAAACCGAGGAGTACGGCATCACCAGCTTCGTCTATCGTGCACGCCGCCCCTTTCATCCCCAACGTTTCAAGGATTGGGTCGATAGCGAATGGCCTGGAGTCGTTCGTTCCAAGGGCTATTTTTGGCTGGCCAGCCACCCCGCGATGGCTGGATCTTGGTCGCAAGCGGGGGCCGTGGCCCGACACGAGCCCGCGGGTTACTGGTGGGCGGCAGTGCCCAAGGAGGAGTGGCCCGACGACCCAGAGGCAGTCACGCGCATTCAGCAGAAATGGGATGAACGTGTGGGTGATGCACGACAAGAAATCGTACTGATTGGCATGGACATGGATGAGGCTGCACTGCGAGCACGATTCGATGCCTGCCTGTTGACAAACACCGAGATGGCAGGGGGCCCAGAGGTCTGGGTCACATGGCACACGCCATTTTCCAACTGGCCGCAAAGGGAGATTGCAGCATGAGTCTCATTCCCGTCACGATCCTCACTGGCTTCCTCGGAAGCGGCAAGACAACACTCTTGAATCGCATTCTGAAAGAGCATCACGGTCACCGCATAGCGGTGATCGAGAACGAATTTGGAGAAGCGGGCATCGACAATGAACTGTTGGTTCAAGAAGACGACGAACAGATCATCGAGATGAACAATGGCTGCATCTGCTGCACCACCAATTGAGGGTTCGCCGAGTATCACGGGGGCCCGCCAGACCGTAAAAAACGCCAGGACCGACCGCTCCCGACTGTCCGGGGGCGGCCGCCTGTGTTCGCAGGGGTCGGAAAAGCCCGTCGTCGCTTTGCTGATCACTCGCCCGAGTGAACACGCCCCTTGTCTGGTCAGCGGGGTCTCCGCGCTATCCGCCTGGGTTCAGAATTTCCGTCCGACCCCGAACGCCACCGACCACGGGTCGTAGTCCGCGCGAAATCGGCCTAGGGCCGATCCCTCGCCATCCAGCGTCATCTTGCCGGCATTCAAGTAGCGCACCCCGGCATCGACGAACCAGCGTTCGCCAAGTTCGTAACGAGCACCAGCGAGCAGTTGCACGCCAAAGCCGTCGCCACTGTAAGAGACTTCCCGGCCACCTTGCTTGAAGTCGAGGTCAACCTCGGTGAGCCACGCGGCACCCGCGCCGACATAGGTCCGCACCTTCTCGCTCCCCAGCAAGTTAAACGAATAAATGCCGTTGAGTGCCACGGCGGTAGAGGCGAAATTGCCGGAACCCAGCGATCCGCTGCGGACGCCATCGTGATCCGCGGACTGATAGATAAACTCGGCCTCGGCCCGGAAGTTACGGTTGAATGCGCGACCGACGGCCGCCCCTGTCAGAAACCCGCTACTCAGATCGATGCTGCCGGACTGCAGCTGGCTATCACCGGACGCGCGGAGCGACTGGTTCTGCATGAAATTGGCCCCGATGTTCGCAGTGGCGTACCAGTGGGGTTCATCCGTAGCCGATGCGAGCATCGGAACAGCAGCAAGACCGGCCGCGAGAAGTGTTGATGTGATCGTGCGTGTCATGAGGTGATCCCCAGTGTCTGTCGAAGTTCGACCGAAGCAGTCTGCTACTCGCCGGGTGAGCGTCGCGTGAACGTGGCGTCAACAGGTTGTGAAGAACGTGGCCTGTCTTCGTTGGTGATCCATCAAGCGGTGAACGGCACGCGACGGGCTGCAGGAAAATGGATCTCGACCCGGGTGCCAACCCCGGGGGTGCTGTCGATCCTCACTGGCCAGCCGAAGCGGTCGGACAGTCGCCGTACGATCGTCAGCCCCACGCCGTGTCCACCGCGCCCGCCAGACTCTCCGCGAACGAAAGGCTGGTACATGGCATCGACTTGCTCGGGTGCGATGCCCTTCCCGGTATCGCGGATGACGACCGAATCCGCCCCGACTTCGACCGTGACCTCGCCGGCATCGGTGTAGGAGAACGCGTTGCGCAGGAGGTTGCCCAGTAGCACGGGCAGGACCTTCTCCGGCGCGTCGAGATACAGGCGGTGGGTGGCGGTAACACGCGATTCGAGCGGCTTGCCAGCCGCCAGCAGACGCGCGCGGTCGAGCTCCTCGGCCAGAACGTCGTTGACGCAGATGGCCTCGACCGGCAGGCCAGTCTGCGATTCGCGTGCGAGCATCAGGAACGCGCTGGTCAGTTCCTCCATGTCCCGCGCTGCTCTGGCGATACGGGCGACCGATCGGCGACTCGCTTCGCCGAGCTGGGTATCGGCTTCGAGGATACCGGTAGCGATCTGAATCACGGTGAGCGGGCTGCGCAGTTCGTGACTGGCGTCGCGAGTGAAGTCGCGCTCCCGTTCGACGAACTCGTTGAGACGTTGGGCATACCGTGCCAGCGCGTCTGCCAACTCGCGCACCTCGTCGTCGACGTCGGCGGGCAACCGAGACTGGTCGAGTTGGGACGGGTCAGGTGCCGCTGGATCGAGCTCGCGCACGGCTCTCGCCAGGGTGATCACGGGTGAGAATGCGCGGCGCGAGGCACGATAGGCCAGCCACGTCGATGGGTACAGTACCAGCAGCACCATCGCCAGTGGTAGCAGCCCAAAGACGGTGGCTAGGCGGTTGACGCCGCTGCGGTCGAAGACCAGGTACAGGCGCTGCCCGGCACGGTCGGTCACATGGACGACGGTCTTGACGCCGTCGATCACGCGCTCGTGGTGGCCGGTCGGCAGATCCGCCAGCTCGGTCGGAGGGGCATCCAGGTACCCGGTAAGATTCAAGGTTGCGGGCAGCGGGAAGGTCTTGTCGCGTTCGCGCTGCGACCAAAAGTGCGATGCTTCGTCCCGCAGCGCCTGACGGATCAGCACGCCCTCGAGTAGCAGGCTCGCGATAAACACTCCGAGGACTGCCGTTGCACCGATGAAGGCAGTCTGTAGCAGGAATGTCCTACCCAGGCGTGCCAGCAGTCCGCTAGTGGCCATCTTCGGTCGCCAGCCGGTATCCGATGCCCGGAATCGTGTGTAGGAGCGAGTGCTCGAACGGCTTGTCGATGACTTTGCGAAGCGTATACAGGTGGCTACGCAGCGCGTCGCTATCGGGCAGCAGGTCGCCCCAGACTTCGCGCTCGAGTTGCTGCCGTGTCACGACCCGTGGTGAGGCCCGCATCAGTACAGTCAACAGTTTCAGGCCGATCGGAGTGAGCACCAGCGTCTGTCCAGCTCGGCTGACCTGCATCGTCGCAGTATCGAGTGTCAGATCGTCAACTGTGTAGGTCTCGCGTGCGACAGCGCCACGGTGGCGTCGGAGCAGCGTTTTGATGCGCGCCTCGAGCTCGCGGACCTCGAAGGGTTTGACCAGGTAATCGTCGGCCCCAGCATTCAGACCGGTGATCTTGTCGTCGAGTGTGTCGCGGGCGGTTAGCATCAGCAATGGGGTGTCGTTGCGGGCTTCTTCGCGCAGTTTGCGGCATACCGACAGGCCATCGAGGCCCGGCAGCATGACATCGAGCACGATCACGTCGTAAGGGTTGGTGACCGCCAGATGCAGGCCGGTGACGCCGTCCGCCGCATAGTCGACGGCGAACCCGCGATGCTCGAGAAAATCGACGATCGCGCCAGCGATGTCACGGTGGTCGTCGATCAGCAGGACGTTCGGCTGTCTTGGCTCGTCCGTCATGGTATTGAGTTTCCTGTGTCCTCAGTGTGGTGGTTGTCTTCGCATCGACCTGGCCCGGAGCGGTCCGATCTGACGCGCAGGCCAAGAGTCGTCGCGAACCGCGCTGTCCCTGAACAGCAGGTGAGCGCTCGATCAGATTTTATTCCCAGCGCTGCGGGACCTTCT
Source organism: uncultured Enterobacteriaceae bacterium (assembly GCA_964524005.1). Taxonomy (GTDB): domain Bacteria; phylum Pseudomonadota; class Gammaproteobacteria; order Burkholderiales; family UBA3065; genus UBA3065. Next base: position 66,156 of record CAZGBK010000005.1, on the reverse strand, counting down.
CGATCCGCCGCGTGTCGTAGCCCTGTTCGGCCAAGAAGTCGACGATCCTGCGGTAGTCGTCTTCCGGGATGCTTGGCTGCCGGGCCATGATCCAGACGTAGTCGCGCTTGTTGCGCCCGATGACGGTCTGCGAGTACGCCGGGTCGAGCCAGACGATTCGGTAGTCGGCCTTGATCGGCCAGACGAATCGCATCCCCCATACGGCGTTGCTTTGGCTGTCGAGCACGAAGCCACGCGGTGTAAAGGTCTGGAGCTCCCCCTCGAAGCCGCCTTTGCGGAACGTGAAGGTCGTGGCGATCGACCCGTCGACATCCATCTTGTAGCTCTCGACAGCGTTGTGCGCACCCTTTTCAATGAAGGTCGGGATATTCGCAATGACGTACCAGTCGCCCATAAAGCGCTCCAGATCGACGAACTCGACCGTCTTGATAGGTGCTTGCGCCTGCCTGCTGGCACAGCCGGCGAGTGCGGGCAGGACCAGTACCGCGCTGATAGAGAGCATCGCTGTCAGGCTTCTCATTGGGAGGCCTCCGCTCAGACCACGCGCCGCGGTGGGATACAAGCGTCCGAGCTTGTGAGATGTTGAGGGTGAACATCGTCGTCGGCTTTCTCGGAAACGTGCGACAAGCCGGGACGTCCGGGTTCATCGAACCCGTTCAGGCGCGACGCCAAACGGGTCAGGAGCGGTAGCAGAACGGCCCATCCGACCGCTTGCATGCTGAGCGCCAGACCCGGATCCGTTATTTGCACGCCACCAAGGCGTTCGCCTGCCAGATAAGCCAGAGGACCCCCTGCTGCTCCAAATGCTGCCGCCAACCCGATCCGTCCTTTGAGCCATGCCATTGAAAGATTGAGCGAGGTGGCGAACAGCGCCCACATGGCGATGATCCAGTAGGGCGCAAACCCCGCTGCGAAATTGCCGGTGGGGTAGTGCATCAGGCCGAGTGCCACCAGTGCGCTGTCCCAAAAGAAGCCGACGAGAGCGGCTGCAGCAATCAGCATGATCTCCCGGTCTGGCCGCTGTGCGAGCGCGAGGTGCAGCACAATGGCCGCAGCAACGCACATTGTCCCGGCGATGGCTTGTTCGTTGGCACCACCCAGCACGCAGAGCAGCCAGGCCACCTGGAAGGCAATGAAGTTGATGACGGTCCTCGGCTCGATTCTCATGGTTGGCCTCTTGATGTTTGGCGTGCACCGGCGTACGGGACGAAAGGGTGTGATTAGGGCCGTGAAGCGAACGTGAAGACACTGTCAACAGTCTGTAAAGGATTGCCTTGCCTTTCGTGACGGCATGGTCTGCACTGCGAGGACTACTCGCAACCAAATCGGCTATCCCCAACACCTCCCCGTTCTGTTCGAGGTCGTCCACCGCCCTTTGTCATGCCTGCCCGTGCCCTCGTTTGGCTAAAGCGCGACCTGCGCACTGCCGACCACGCTCCACTGTGCGAGGCGACGCAGTGTCAGGCGGCGGCGGCCCTGTATGTGGTCGAGCCCGAGTGGCTCGCCAGCCCCGAGTGCGACGCGCAGCATGTCGCCTTTGCCCGCGCCAATATCGAGTCGCTGCGGGCCACGCTCGCCGCACGCGGTCTGCCGTTGCTGGTGCGCTTCGGCAGCGTGCCCGACGCGCTGCACGCGCTGCGGCGCGACTACGCGTTCACGCATCTGCTCAGCCACGAGGAGACCGGCCCGGGGTGGAGTTACACCCGCGACCGTGAGGTCGCCGCGTGGTGCCGCACGCATGGCGTCGAGTGGCTGGAATGGCCGCAGACCGGCGTCGTCCGGCGATTGGCCGACCGCCGCGGCTGGGCGGGTCGCTGGCAGCAGCGCATGGATGCAGCCTGTCTGCCGGTCCCCGAACGCTGGCCAGGCGTGGACGGCCTGTTGCCAGGTGCATGGCCGGTCGATGCTGTCCGTGCCGCCGGTCACGGCGCACCACGCCCGCTGCCGCCGGCCGGTGAGTTGGCGGCGTGGGCTACGCTGCACGATTTCCTCGAGCTGCGCGGCGCCAACTACCGCCGTGACCTTTCCAGCCCGCTCACCGCGACCACCGGATGCTCGAGGATCAGCGCACATCTGGCGTTCGGCGCGCTGTCCATGCGGCAGGTGCATCAGGCCACCGAGTCACGCATCGCCGCGCTGCGCGCCAGCGCCGACCCAGAGGCGCGGCGCTTCGCCTACCAGTTGCGCGGCTTTGCTTCGCGGCTGCGCTGGCACTGCCACTTCATGCAGAAGCTCGAGTCGCAGCCGGACATCGAGACGTACAACATCGCCCGCAGCTACGACGGCCTGCGCGAGCCGTACTTCGACCAGGAGCGTTTCGAGGCCTGGCGCACCGGTAACACTGGCTTCCCGATGGTCGACGCTTGCATGCGCAGCCTGAATGCCACCGGTTGGCTGAACTTCCGGATGCGCGCGATGCTGGTCAGCTTCGCCGCGTATCACCTTTGGCTGCATTGGCGCGAGCCCGGCCTGCACCTGGCCCGCCAGTTCCTCGACTTCGAGCCGGGCATCCACTGGAGCCAGATGCAGATGCAGTCGGGCACCACCGGCATCAACACCTTACGCGTCTATTCCCCGGCCAAACAGCAGCGCGACCACGACCCGCAGGGCGTCTTTGTGCGGTGCTGGGTGCCTGAATACGGCACGCCTGCCTACCTGCCACCGATCGTCGACGAGCGCAGTGCCGTGCGCTGGGCCAAGGATCGCCTCTACGCGGTGCGCACCACAGCGTCCGCGCAGGCCGAGGCCGACGCGGTGCAGCAGCGGCATGGCTCGCGCCGCAGCGGTTTGCCGGCCACCGCCCGAGGGCGGGGCAAGCGCCGGGCGCCTGCGGTCTCGGCAGGGCAGGGCGATCTGTTCGCCGACGACCCGGTGGGCTGAGCGGGCGGTCTCGCCCTGCGGCTGACGCGGCCAGCCCCCGCCATCGCATCCCGCCGGCGCATCGCCTCGGCGCTTTCTGGGATGATGAGTGCATGTTCGCTGAATTCGCGCTGCTGCTGATCATCTCGGCCGCTGCTGGTGCCGTCAGTCTGTGGCTGCGGCAGCCGCTGCTGATCGCCTACATCGCCGTCGGCGTCGTCGCCGGGCCGGCGGTGCTTGGTCTGGTCACCGCCCACGAGCAGATCGAGCTGCTGGCGCAGGTCGGGGTGGCGATCCTGCTGTTCGTTGTTGGCCTGCGACTCGACTTGCACCATGTCCGGCACATCGGCCCGGTCGCCCTGGCAACTGGGCTTGGGCAACTGGCCTTCACCATCCTGTTCGGTTTTTTCATCGTTCTGGGGTTGGGTCGAACGCCGGTCGAGGCCCTCTACGTGGCGGTGGCGCTGACCTTCTCCAGCACCATCATCATCGTCAAGTTGCTCTCGGACAAACGCGAGCTCGATACCCTTCATGGGCGGATCGCCGTCGGTTTTCTGATCGTCCAAGATCTGGCGGTGGTGCTGGCGATGCTGGTCATGAGCGCCCTGCGCGAGGCTGGCGATACGGTCGCTGCCAGCGAACTCGCGGTCAGCCTGATGTTCCGCATCGGCCTGGCTGTAGCCGCGCTGGTGCTGCTGATGCGCTGGGTGTTGCCCTGGTTGGTCGCACGCATCGCGCGTTCGCAGGAGCTGCTGCTGGTGTTCGCCATCGCCTGGGGGACAGGTCTTGCGGCACTGGGCGAATGGACCGGGTTCTCGAAAGAGGCTGGCGCTTTTCTGGCCGGCTTCTCGCTGGCCTCGACACCCTACCGCGAGGCCATCGGCGGGCGGCTCGCTGCGGTGCGTGACGTGTTCCTGCTGTTCTTTTTTGTTCACCTTGGCGCGGGGCTTGAACTGGCGACGCTGGGCGAAGAAGTGGTCCCGGCACTGCTGTTGTCGCTGTTCGTACTGGTCGGTAACCCATTGATCGTCATGCTGATCATGGGCTATATGGGCTACCGGCGACGGACCGGCTTCATGGCCGGGCTCACTGTCGCGCAGATCAGCGAGTTTTCGATCATCTTCGTCGCCATGGGGATCTCACTGGGGCACATCGGGGCGGGTGCGCTGGGGCTGACAACCCTGGTCGGCATCATCACCATCACCTTGTCGACCTACATGATCCTGTACGCAGGGGGGCTGTACGAGCGTTTGTCGCCCTGGCTTGCGTGGTTCGAGCGGCGACACCCGCATCGCGAGCTGCGAGCCGATGCCGCCCCTCGATCTTCGCCGCCCGAGGTCATGGTGTTTGGTTTGGGCCGATACGGGAGCCGTCTGGCGCTCGGGCTGCGCGACGCGGGTTTGCGCGTGGCGGGGGTCGACTTCGATCCGGAAGTTGTCGGTCGTCTGCGCCATGCGGGCATCGACGTCCGCTTTGGAGACAGTCTCGAGGCCGATTTTCTGGACAGCCTGGTTCTTGCCGATGTCCCGCTGGTGGTCTTGGCTTTGCCCGACGCCAGCCTGGCGAGCCGGCAGCTCGAGGTGCTGCGGGACCACGGCTTCCGCGGCGAAGTCGCGCTGCTGGCCCGACATCCCGGCGACGAGGATCTCTGCAACGGCATGGACGCAGGTATCGTCTTGCATGTCGTGAATGACGCCGTCGACCGCGCTGTCGGACTGCTCGCTGATCGTATCCACAGGACTGCACATGCACGCTGATATGCCCCTGATCATCACTCTGGCCGCTGCGCTAGGGCTTTCGCTGGTGCTTGGCTTTGTCGCCTCGCGCCTGCGGCTGCCGGCGCTGGTCGGTTACCTGATGGCGGGGGTGATCCTTGGCCCGCACACGCCGGGCCTGGTCGCCGACGTCTCGCTGGCGACCCAGTTGGCTGAGGTGGGCGTGATGCTGCTGATGTTCGGGGTGGGTCTGCATTTCTCGATCGGTGACCTGATGTCGGTGCGCCGCGTAGCGATCCCGGGGGCGGTCGTGCAAATGGCAGTGGCCACCGCGATGGGCGCCGGCCTGGGCTTGTGGTGGGGTTGGGACCTGCCTGGTGCGCTGGTGTTTGGCGTGGCCCTGTCGGTGGCGAGTACGGTGGTGCTGCTGCGAGCACTCGAGGCGCGCGGCATCCTTGACACCCCCAATGGTCGCATCGCTGTCGGGTGGCTCATCGTCGAGGACCTCGCGATGGTGCTGGTGCTGGTGTTGTTGCCCGTGTTGGCCGGTGTTGGCTCGCATGCCGCTGGCGCCGGAACGTCCGGCATCTGGTCGGCATTGATGTTCACGCTGCTCGGTGTCGCTGCCTTCCTCGTCGTCATGCTGGTGGTCGGCAAGCGGGCCTTGCCTTGGCTGCTTTGGCAGATCTCGAAGACCGGGTCGCGCGAGCTGTTCACCCTGTGCGTGATGGCAGTGGCGGTCAGCATCGCCTTCGGTGCGGCGGAATTGTTCGGGGTGTCGGTGGCGCTCGGTGCGTTCTTCGCCGGTCTGGTGCTGCGCGGGTCCGAGTTCAGCCAGCGCGCTGCGGAAGAGTCCTTGCCATTCCGGGATGCCTTCGCGGTGTTGTTCTTCGTCTCGGTCGGCATGCTCTTCGACCCGCAAGTGCTGATCGAAATGCCGCTTGAGGTGCTGGCGGTGACGTTGATCATCATCTTTGGCAAGTCGATCGCGGCCGGGGTGCTGGTGCTGGCACTGCGCTACCCGCTCAACACCGCGCTGACCGTGTCCGCCAGCTTGGCGCAGATCGGCGAGTTCTCGTTCATTCTCGTTGCGCTCGGCACTGCACTCGGCGTGTTGCCACCCGAGGCTGGCAGTCTGGTTATCGCCGGCGCGCTGATCTCGATCGCCGTCAACCCGCTGGTGTTCTCGTCGATCGAGCCGGCGCGGAAGTGGATCTTGCGCAATTCCTCTTTGGCGCGCCTGCTCGAGACACGCGACGACCCGCTCGCTGAACTGCCGCAGAGCACCGATCGCCGTTTTCTCGCCAAGCAGGTCGTGTTGGTCGGCTATGGCACCGTGGGGCGGCGTATCGCCGCTGCGCTGGCCGAGGCTGGACGTCCCTTCGTGGTCGTCGAGCAGAACCGGGAGCGCGTGGCGGAACTGCGTCAGGCGGGCCTGCCAGCTGTGTTCGGCAATGCGGCCGAGCCGGTGAGCCTGATCCAGGCGCATATCGCCGATGCTGGGCTGTTGGTGGTTGCCACCCCCGAGAGCACCGATATCCGGCCGATGATCGAGACGGCGCGCACCCTCAACCCGGGCATCCCGGTGGTGGTCCGCGCCGAGAACGCCGACGAGGCCCGGCTGCTGCAGGCTGAAGGTGCCGATGCCGCGGTGCATGCGCGCGATGCGGTTGCCACCGTGATGCTGCGCGAGGTCATGGAGCGGGTCGAGGCACAACAGGGATGATCGAGGCGCTGCTCGTCTCGACCGGCATCGTCGCGGTCGCCGAGTTCGGCGACAAGACGCAACTGTTGGCGCTGGTGCTTGCGGCACGCTTTGGCCGGCCATGGCCGATCATCGCCGGCATCTTGGTGGCAACGGTGCTGAATCACGGTTTGGCCGGGCTGCTCGGCGCGTGGGTGACCAGCAACCTTGGTCCGGATGTCATGCGTTGGTTACTGGGCGCCTCGTTCCTGGCGATGGCAGCGTGGGTGCTCGTGCCCGACCGGCTGGCCGAGAACGCCGGGCCCATTGCCAGCCGCGGCGGAGTCTTTATGGTGACGCTGGTGGCGTTCTTTTTGGCCGAGATGGGGGACAAGACGCAGGTCGCGACGGTCGTGCTGGCGGCGCACTACCCGCAGACGCTGACAGTGGTCGCTGGCACGACGCTGGGCATGTTGCTGGCCAACCTGCCGGCGGTCTTGGTTGGACGGCAGATCGCCGCGCGGGTGTCGTTGCGATGGTTGCGCGCGCTGGCCGCGGCTTTATTCACTGCGCTGGGCGCGGTTGTGCTGCTGACCTGAACCGCGCGTCGTGACCCGGTGGGTGCAGTGCACCGGTCGGTCGCCTGGGCGCCGCGACCAGGATGCATCCGAATACAAGAAACACTTGCATCTACAAATGCGAACGATTACCATTGAGGCATCGAGTTCGCGGATGAACCTATGATCGTCTGCATCTGCCACGGAGTCTCGGACAAGCTCATCGAGCGGCACGCCCGCTCGGGTGCAAGTTTTGACGATATCCAGGCCGAACTCGGCGTCGCCACCCAGTGTGGCAAGTGCCACACCTGCGCCCATGCGATCTGGTCGGAATGCGCCGCCGGTGCCGAGGTGGCGCACCTGAGCGACCAGCCGCCCGCTCCCGGTCGCGCCTGAGAGATCGTTGGTCTTGTTCCTCTGCGGTGGTCGCCGCGGCAGACGCCTGCCGTTTTGCTTAAACTGGCTGACTGACCAGACGCCGGCCCATCAGACTTAGGGCTACACCGATCAACTGCCAAGGAGATCCCGATGCAAGGCGATGCGAACGTCATCCAGCATCTGCAAGCCCAGCTCAAAAACGAGCTGACGGCCATCAACCAGTACTTCCTGCACTACCGCATGCTGAAGCATTGGGGCTTCGACCGTTTGGCAGCCAAGGAGCATGCCGAGTCGATCGGCGAGATGAAGCACGCCGACGCGCTGATGGACCGCATCTTCATGCTCGACGGCCTGCCGAACGTGCAAGACCTGGGCAAGATCAGTGTCGGTGAGGATGTCGCCGAGATCCTTCGTTGCGATCTGGCGCTCGAGCGGGGCGCGCAGACCACCATCAAGGCCGGTATCGCTGCCAGCGAAAAAGCTGCGGACTATGTGTCGCGCGAGCTGCTCACCGGCATCCTCGATGACACCGAGGAGCACATCGATTTCCTCGAGACGCAGCTCGAACTGATCGACAAGGTCGGACTGCAGAACTATCTGCAGAGTCTGATGGGCGACATCGAGTAGTACCTCTGGCCACCATTGTCGTGTTCTGGTGGCCGGTACCATGGCTGTTCCCGCTGCTGACGGCGAGCTTCGCTTGGGCGGCTGCGGAGGTTCCCGAGTCCGGCCAGCCGGCCACTGCGCCGGCGCGCGTCGAGCAGGTTGTCGATGGTGATACGGTGCGCATCCGGACCGCCGACGGCCAGCGTCTGACCTTGCGCTTGCTCGCTATCGATACCCCCGAGATCGGCCAGCCCGGCGGTGCGGAAGCGGCCCGTTGGGTCGCCGATGTCGTTTGTGGAATCGACATCCGGTGGGAATCGCATGGCCACGACCGTTATGGTCGGACGGTGGCCAGCATCTACTTGGGTGAGGACGACCTGGCCGTGCGCATGCTGCGCGAGGGCTTGGCTTGGCGCTTGTCGCGCTTCCTGCGTGATCAGCCCTTGGCTCGCCGTGATGCTTACGAGGCCGCGTGGCAGGCAGCCCGCCGCGAGGGTCGTGGCCTGTGGTCTGGAGTTCCGCAGCCGCCGTGGGAATGGCGGCAGAGCAACCCGCCGCGCCAAGGTTCTGCCAGCATCGATTGCAGCGACCATCGTCGCTAGCTACAGTGCCAGCGACGGACGATTCGCCGTCCATCACGGAGTCAAACCATGAGCCAGCAGGAAAAGACCCTTCACATGACGGTGCTTGCCTCGCCGGACATGGCCAATTTCTCGGGCAAGGTGCATGGCGGCTCGTTGCTGAAGCTGCTCGATCAGGTCGCTTATGCCTGCGCCGCCCGCTACTGCCAGAGCTACTGCGTCACCGTGTCGCTCGACCACGTGTTCTTCAAGGAGCCGATCCAGGTTGGCGAGTTGATCACCGTGCTGGCGCACGTGAATTATGTGGGTAGCTCGTCGCTGGAGGTCGGGGTGAAGGTGATCGCCGAGAACCTCAAGACACAGGCCAAGCGGCATACCAACAGCTGCTACTTCACGATGGTTTGTATGGGCGAGGACGGCCGCCCGAAGGCGGCGCCGCCACTGATCCTCGAATCGGATGCCGAGCGGCGTCTGTTCAAGGCCGCGCAAATGCGGCGGGAGCTGCGCAAAGAGGTGTTTGCGCGCAACCAGGAGTTGCACCGCGAGTCGGGCGAGCCTATGCCGGGTGCGACGGTCGCCGGCCCCAACAGCTGAGCGATCCCAAAACAAAGCCCGACGGGCTTGCGCACGTCGGGCGAAACACCTTGCAAGAAGGTGTGGGCTCAGCTGACCACGTCAGACTACGGTGGGGTCGCGTGCCGAAGGCGATGCGACCCGATAGGTCAACAGTAAGTCAAACGGCTTAGTTTTGCAATGCGCGAGACATCTCTTTTGGTGATGCGGCCCGGCCGCTCGCGTGTCGGGTGCCGCCCCAGACACCTTCGGCGCGTCGGCGCCTGGAGCGGCGAAACAGTCAGGCGCTAGAAGCGCTGATTGAGACGCACCATGGCGGCGCTCTCGCTGCCAATGGCATCGCGTTGGTGCACCAATGCCAGTGACAGCGCTCCGGTATCCGCCAGCGGTACGCTGTAGCGCAGCTCGGCACGCAGCGGTCGCTCGCCATCAAGGGCGATGCGGCGCACCGATTGCACCGGAGTGCCATCGGCGGCGACACCCGTGCTCGCATCCAGTAGCAGGTGTCCCGAGGTGGCTGCCAGCGGCTGCGACAAAGCCAAGCTCAGGCGGTCGTCGCTCTGCAGGACCGCACTTGCGACCAGCCCGACACCCCAGCTCGATGCGATGATTCGGCCTGCACTCAGCACCGTGTCGCTGGCTTCACCATGGTTGCGGACGGTGCTGTACTGGGCGGCGATGCTGAGGCGGTCGCTGAGGGTGTGGCTGACCGCCAGTTGCAGGGCACCGCTGCGGCTGGCACCCAGCAGCGAACCGCTGCTACCCAGCACACCAGCAGTCTCGTCCAGCAGGCTGGTCCCAACGGCGATGCGGGTGTTGCCGAACTGCTGGTGCAGCTCAGCGATCCACAGGCGGTTGTTTTCGTTGCGCAAACCCAAGTGGCCAGCCAGAGGGTCGCGCCCGCTGACAAGTCCGGCACGCAGGCTGCGGCCATCACCGAGCACCGTTTCCCAGCCGGCGTGGGCATGCAGGCCAAGCGTTCCGACCAGCGGGTTGGCGATCGCTTGCCCCAGCCAGCCGGCGCTCTCACCGGCCCCGATGCCGAAAAACTGGTTGGCTAGACCGCCGCTGCCGGCGCTGAATCGCTGGGTGCCAAGGTCGGTTTCGAACAAAGTGGCCTGGATGCGCATCTCTTGGCCACCACCGGCCAGCAGCAGCGGGTCTTGCAGCTGGACCGGCACCAGTGGGCTGTCGATGTAGGTGAGCAGGCTGGCCGATCGACCCAGGGCGACACTGTGGATGCCCAAGCCGCGATCCGCTTCGCCGAGCAGCGTCTCGAGCAAAGTGACATCGCGGCGGCCGATGTTCGCGCCAAGGTCGTACGTGTAGTGACGGCCATAGTCGTCGAATCCGGCAACCGTCAGCAGGCCGTCGTCAGCTGCTTGGGCAAGTCCATTGGCCAGCGCTCGCGATGCTTGCAGCTGCAATTTGGCCAGCGCCTTCGCTGCCTTCTGTGCGGCTTTGGCGCGGGCCTTTGCGGCTTTGCGCTCGGCCTTCAGTTCGGCCTTGGTCAGTGGACGCGGTGGGGCGGCGATGCTGGGTGACGGCGCGGCAGGCTCCCCTGGCGCGCCTGCCGAAGTGTACGTAACCAGCGTGCCAACCGGCTGCATCGCACGGTTGACATTGACCAAGCCGTGTCCGTAGATCGCGTCGACACCGGGAGCGCCCAGATCGGTCGCCGTCTCGAGCAGGATGGCGGCTGTCTGCTGAGCCGTCAGATACGACCATTGACCGAGCAGCAGGCCTGCTGCGCCAGCCACGACCGGGGCTGCATACGAGGTGCCAGATCCACTGCAATAGCCGCTCGGGCAAGTGGTCTGCAGACTGCTGCCAGGCGCGACCAGGAAGAACTCGGCGGTGTCGCCTGCGCGGTTGGAAAAGCTGGCGATATTGTTGCTGTTGTCGACAGCGCCGACGGCCAGAACCTGCCCGTTGGCCCAGCTGGCGCTGGCGAAGCGTGCTGGCCAGATTGGGTTGGCGTCGCCGAAGTTACCAGCCGCCGCAACCACCAGCGCGCCCCCAGCCACAGCCTCGCGAACCGCCGTCTCAGCCATGGGCGCAGAGCGGGATCCGAGCGACAAGTTGATGATGCGGGCACCGTTGGCGAGCGCATGGCGGACCCCGCCCTGCACTCGCGATGAAGACGCGAGGTTGGCGCTGTCGTAGACCCGGACCGGGATGAGCAGTGCATCGGGCGCGACGCCGACAACCCCACTGCCGTTGGCGGCGGCGCCCAACAGGCCAGCGATCTTTGTGCCGTGGCCCAGAGTGTCGGTGCTGTTGTTGCTGCCGTCATTGGTGTCGTAGGGCGCGACAATGCGGCCGTTGAATTCGCCGGTGCCATTGCCCAGCCCCGAGTCGAGGATGCCGATCCGCACCCCGCTACCGGTGTAGCCCTGCTCGTGTGCGAAGAAAGCGCCCACGCGACCGGCCGCGCTCGAAGCCGACAGTTCGGCCGGACTGGCATTCGCGAAGGCGGACGAAGAATGTCCGATACAAAGGGCCGTGATGGCCGCGGCAAAACGCATGCGCCTGCTCCAAACAGAGTGACAAGCGCAAGCGCGAATAACGGATCGCAGCCGGTAACCCCGCTACCGTAGACCGAAGTCCCTAGGCCGGAGGCTTTGCGTCCCGCGTTTTCACGCGGTTTGCCCTTGCGTCTTGCCGGTGACCCCTTGCGGGGAACCAGGGTTACTGCCCGTTTGCCGGGTCTGTCTGGAACTGACCTCTCGGCGCGAGGTTGTTAGTTCTTACGGACTAATTTATTAGGTTGTGCGCAAGATAGTCAAGGCAAATCGCTTACAAATGAGCTCGAACAAGAGTCCTGCGGGCTCCGGTACGGCGTCCGGATCCCGTGCTTCCGTATAATCCGGCGCCTCATGAGCTCGCCTTCCAACCTCAAGACCGCCCACAGCAAGGCGCTGACAACCGTTGCCGACGCTCTGGCGCTGGCCCGGCTGGCCGCCGACGGCCCTCTCGTGGTGCTGACTGCCACCGGGCTGGATGCTCAGCGCCTGCTCGATGAGGTGCATTGGTTCGCGCCAGCGTTGCGCGTGCATCTGCTGGCCGACTGGGAGACGCTGCCCTACGACACGCTGTCGCCGCACCCCGACCTTGTGTCCGACCGGCTGGCGGCCTTGTATCAAAGCAGTCAGGGCCAATGCGATGTGTTGATCGTGCCGGTGACCACCGCCATGCTGCGGCTGGTGCCAGTGAGCTATGTGGCGGCACGCACCTTCTTCCTGAAGAAAGGTGGCCGGCTCGACGAGCAGAAGCTGCGCGAGCAACTCACCGTCGCCGGCTACACGCACATGAGCCAGGTGCTGTCACCCGGCGAGTTCTGCCTGCGGGGTCACCTGATCGACCTGTTCCCCATGGGCAGTGCGGTGCCTTACCGCATCGACCTGTTCGACAGCGAGATCGAGTCGATCCGCACCTTCGACCCGGAGACACAGCGCACCATCTACCCGGTGCCCGAGGTGCGGCTGCTGCCAGCGCGCGAATTTCCTTTGGATGACGCGGCACGCTCGGCATTTCGCAGCCGCTACCGCGAGCACATCGAGGGCGATCCGAGCCGCTCGCGCATCTACAAAGACGTCAGCAACGGCGTCGCACCGCCGGGCATCGAGTACTACCTGCCATTGTTTTTCGATGCCCTGGCAACGCTGGCTGACTACCTGCCCGAAACCGCCAGGGTCGCTTTGCATGGTGATGTCCATGCCGCCGCAGAGACCTTTTGGGCCGACATCAAGTCGCGTTACGAGCTGTTCCGCGGTGACCCGGAACGCCCGCTGCTGCCCCCCGGCGAGCTCTACCTGACCGCCGAGGCGCTGTTCGCCAGTATCGGCCGTCGTGTGCAGGCGCGTCTTTCGGCCACTTCGCCTGGCGGGCTACCAGAGCTGATCATCGACCGCCGTGCCGACGACCCACTGGGTGCACTGAAGCGCTTCGTCGGCAGCTTCGGCGGCCGGGTGCTGGTGCTGGCCGAGTCACCCGGTCGCCGCGAGACCCTGCTGCAACTGATGCACGAGCATGGCATGTCGCCTGCACCGTGTACCGACTGGGCCGCCTTCTGCGATGCCGATGCTGGCCTGATGCTCGGTGTCGGGCCACTCGCGCAGGGTTGGCTGGACAGCGACGCCAGCATCGCGGTGGTCACCGAAGCCGAGCTCTACGCCGCGCAGGTGCGGCAGACCCGCCGTCGTGATGACGCTCGGCGCAACTCCGAGGGCATGCTGCGCGACCTCGCCGAGCTGCGTATCGGCGATCCGGTGGTGCACGAATCGCACGGCGTCGGACGCTACCGTGGGCTGGTCAGCCTGGATGCCGGAGAGGGCATGGCGGAGTTCCTGTTCATCGAATATGCGGGCGAAGACACCCTCTACGTACCGGTGTCGCAGCTGCATGTGATCAGCCGCTACACCGGTGGCCCGGCGGAATCGGCGCCTTGGCACCGGCTGGGCTCGGGACAATGGGAGAAGGCCCGCCGCCGCACCGCCAAGATGGTGCGCGATACCGCCGCCGAGTTGCTCAATCTCTATGCTCAGCGGGCCGCTCGCCAGGGCCGAGCCTTGCCGCTCACGGCACACGACTACGCAGCCTTCGCCGAGGGTTTTGGCTTCGAGGAGACGCCCGACCAGGCTGCCGCCATCGGCGCGGTGCTGCAGGACCTCACCGCTGGCCGGCCGATGGACCGGCTGGTCTGCGGCGATGTCGGCTTTGGCAAGACCGAGGTCGCCATGCGTGCCGCCTTCGTCGCGCTCATGGCCGGCTATCAGGTGGCGGTGTTGGTGCCGACCACGTTGTTGGCCGAGCAGCACTTCCAGAACTTCAAGGACCGCTTTGCCGACTGGCCGGTGCGTATCGCCGAACTCTCGCGCTTTCGTACGCCAAAAGAACAGACGGCGGCGCTGAAAGGACTGGAGGATGGCAGCATCGACCTCATCATCGGCACCCACCGGCTGGTGCAGAAGGACGTGCGCTTCAAGAACCTGGGCCTGGTCATCATCGACGAGGAGCATCGCTTCGGGGTGCGGCAGAAGGAGGCATTGAAGAGCCTGCGCGCCGAGGTCGACGTGCTCACGCTTACCGCCACACCGATCCCGCGTACGCTGGCGATGAGCCTGGAAGGCCTGCGCGATTTTTCCGTCATTGCCACGGCGCCGCAGCGGCGGCTGGCCATCAAGACGCTGGTGGTGCCCTACAGCGAGGGCCATATCCGCGAGGCGGTGCTGCGCGAATTGAAGCGCGGCGGGCAGGTGTACTTCCTGCACAACGAGGTCGACACCATCCTGCACATGCGCGACAAGCTCATGCAGATGGTCCCTGAGGCCCGTATCGGCGTGGCCCACGGGCAGATGGCCGAGCGCGAGCTGGAACAGGTGATGCGCGACTTCTACCACCAGCGTCACACTCTGCTGTTGTGTACGACCATCATCGAGACCGGTATCGACGTCCCGACCGCCAACACCATCCTCATCAACCGCGCGGACCGTTTTGGCCTGGCCCAGCTGCACCAGCTGCGCGGCCGGGTCGGACGTAGTCACCATCAGGCCTATGCCTACTTGCTGACAGCCGGGGACGAGAGCTTGTCGGCGGCGGCAAAGAAGCGGCTGGAGGCGATCCAGATGATGGAGGAGCTGGGCTCGGGCTTCTTCCTCGCCATGCACGACCTGGAGATCCGCGGTGCCGGCGAGGTGCTCGGTGAAGGCCAAAGCGGGCAGATGCAAGAGGTGGGCTTCGGCATGTACATCGACATGCTCAACAGCGCGGTGCGTTCGTTGCGCGCCGGCAAGGAGCCCGACCTTGATGCCCCACTGGCCGTCACCACCGAGATCAACCTGCACGCGCCGGCGCTGTTGCCCGACGACTACTGCGGCGACCCGCACCAGCGCTTGATCCTCTACAAGCGGCTCGCCAACTGCGACGACCACGACGCGCTCACTGCCTTGCACGAGGAGCTGGTCGACCGCTTCGGCCAGCTCCCGCCGCCAGCGCAGACCTTGCTCGAATGCCACCGGCTGCGGCTCGCCTGCGGTGGTCTGGGCATCGTCAAGCTGGATGCGTCGGAGGAGATGCTGACGGTGCAGTTCCGCAGTGACACCGCTGTCGACCCACTGCGCCTGATGGAGCTGGTGCAGCACCACAAAGGTGCCCGTTTCATGGGGGCCGACCGCGTGCGGGTGCCGCTGCCCGAGCTCAGCCTGAGCGAGCGCAGCCGGACGGTCCGCGACCTGCTGCAGGCCTTGCAGCCGACTTCCACCTAGCGAGAGCGATCATGCGTTTTGCTGAACAACTCCGTCAGTTGCCACCGGTGTCGCATCTAGAGGGCATCGACTTGCTTGATGCGCAAGGGGCGCTGGTCGCCCGCATCGACAATCAGCCGGGTCAGGCGGGTAGCCTGGCGGTGTACAACTTTCTCGGTCAGCACTTTGGGGCGATCACGCCGCTCGCCGCGGCGACCGGCCTCGAGTTGTACGCCGAGCACACCGAAGACGCCCGCGCGCATCCCGGCAAACACCCCAATATCGACCGTCTTCTGGCGCTACAGGTCGATGGCGGTCGGCTGACGGTTCGCCACCGCTTCCGCACGGACTGACACAGCGCTAGCCGACCCGGCGTTCCAGTGCGGGCTCCGCGGCATGATGGATACGGTCGCGGCCGGCGGCTTTGGCGGCGTAGAGCGCAGCGTCGGCGCGGCTGATCAGTTGTACCGGGGTCTCCCCCGGGTGAGCGGCAGCCAGGCCAGCGGACAGCGTGACCGCTGGGAGCGTGGCGTCGCCATGGCGGATGCGTAGGCGGTGGGCGGCGCTGCGGATCGTCTCCAAGCGCTCGCTCGCCGACACCAGGTCGCATCCGGACAGGACTAGACAGAACTCCTCGCCGCCATAGCGGCAAGCGAGATCGTAGGCGCGCAGGTTCTCGATCAGACAGCGCGAGATCGCCGCCAACACCAGATCTCCAGCCTCGTGGCCATGGCTGTCATTGAAGCGCTTGAAATGGTCGATATCGATCATCGCCAGCGCCAAGGGCTGGCGCCCGCGCTTGCAGCGCTGTAGCTCGGCTGGCAAGCGCTCGTTCAGGTAGCGGCGGTTGTGTAGGCCGGTCAAGCCATCGCGCACGGCTTGTTCTTGCAGCGATGCCCGCAGGCGCAGGTTGGATAGCGACAGGTTAAGCGTCTCAGCCAAGCGCTCGGCACCCTGCAGGGTGCGCTCGACGGTCGCCTCATCGACGGCGCTGTCGGCTTGCAGATGCAGTGAACCGATCAGTTCGCCGTTAGCGACCATGGGGACGCACAGGGTTGGCAGCGTAGGTGCTGCGGCGTGGTGAGCGCAGGCGATGCTGCGTTGGGCATCGAGGAAGGCGTAGCTGCGGCCGCGTCGCAGCGCCCAACAGTCGATGCCGCTGAACTGTGGACAAAGCTGCGCCGTGCCCCAATGGGTTCGCAGGTCAAGCTCACCGCCAAGCCCCACCGTTGCAATGCCGCCGCTCCAGCCAGGGAATAGCCGCTGCGCGGTGCGCTGCACCACGGCACAGGCTTCGTCCATATGGGTACTCGAGTTCAGCATGTCGCCAGTCTGGTGCAGCAGGGTGCGCTCGTGCTCCGAGTCGCGCAGCTCGTTCACCAGCTCCTCCAGCCGGGCTTGCTGTAGATGCGAGCGTGTCTCGGCCTGTTTGCGTGTCTCGATGTCGATCAGGTAGCCGACCATCTCTGGCACCTCGCCCAGTCGCACCAGATGTCCATACAAGGCATGCCAGCGGTAACTGCCGTCGGCCATGCGATAACGCAGCTCGGTTTCGAAGCGGGTCACGCCGGTGCTGATGTGCTGCTCGTATTGCCGACGTTTGCGTTCGAGGTCCTCGGGATGGACCAGGTCGGCGCGCAGGATGCCCCGCTGCGCAAATTCCGTCGGATAGCCCCACAGCTCGCAGACGTTGCTGGAAAAGTAGGTGTAGCGCGGTTGCTCGCCCAGCAGGACATGGGTGACGATCACCGGGCCAGCGTTGAACAATCGGCGCTCTTCTTCCAGCGCCAGCTCGGCGCGCTTGCGCGTGTCGATATCGATCTGCGTACCGCTGACGCGCCGCGCCTTGCCTGCCTCGTCGCGTTCAACCACCTGCGCGCGGGCCATCACCCAGCGCCACTGGCGGTCGTTGGTCTGGATACGGTACTCGGCCTCGAAGGCTGTTGTCTCGCCGCGCATGTGAGCATCGAGCCGTTGCCACATTTGCGCCTGATCATCGCCATGGACATTGCCGAACCAGACATTCGATGGCAGGGTCAGGGAATCCAGCACAAAGCCTGACTGGTCGGGTAGACCACCCTCGGTGCGCACCTCGTCGCGCTGGGTGTCCCATTCCCAGAAGCCGACGCCGGCACCTTCCATGATGAGACGATGGCGCAATTCGTTGGTGCGCAATTCGCGAGTGGTTTGTTCGGCCAGGTCGAGTGCTTCCGATTCGAGTCGACACTTGGCACGCTCGAGCTCGGCGATGCGTTCCGTATCGTGCCGATGCAGCACGCGATACACCACCAACGCAGCGGCGGCGGTGGCGACGAGCCATAGCAGGACAAGGGCGACAGGCAGGGCGGGATCGGGCATCGGCGGGTCTCTCGACCCCTCCGCTATCGGCAGACTCGGCCCCGCGCTTGAAGGGTGGCCTTGTGTCAGCCCGGCAGTCGCTCCAGCAGCTCGGGTAATAGACGTTCAGCCCAGTGGGTCACGTCGTCTCCGCAACCGAGGTCGCAAGTGCGCGTGACAGCCAAGCCGCGCTGACCACAAGGGTCGATGGCGGCGAAGGCGGCCAGGTCGCAATCGACGTTCAGCGCCAGACCGTGATAGCAACAGCCGCGGCTGACGCGCAGCCCGAGCGAAGCGACCTTCGCACCATCGACGTAGACCCCGGGGGCATTCGCGCGCGGCTCGGCGGCGATGCCGGCGGTGGCCAGAGCGCTGATCACGGCGGTCTCGAGCAGGCTCACCGCGCCGCGCGCAGTCAGAGCAAGCCGGTGGAGGTCTAACAGGGTGTAGATAACCAGCTGTCCAGGGCCATGCCAGGTCACTTGGCCACCGCGGTCGCTATGCACCAGAGGTGCCGGCAGCGGCTCACGCAGATGTTCGTCGCGCCCGGCCTTGCCTTGGGTATAGACCGGCGCATGCTGCAGCCACCAGAGTTCGTCGGCCGACCCAGCGTGGCGCGCGGCACAGTGCGAGCGCATCGCCTGCCAGACGGCCGCGTAAGGCTGATCGGCGCCCAGATCGCGCACCACCGGCGCTGGATACCCTGGACTCATTGGCAGGGCTCCAGGCGTGTCGCGGCGGTGTGCATCACTTACAGCACCAAGGTGACCGCCGGGTGCGTGCTGAGGTCGCGGTAGAGGTTGTCGAGCTGCTCTCGTGACTCGACACGCACGACGCAGGTCAACGCCAAGTAGCGGCCTTGCGCCGATGCGCGTGCGCTGATGCTGTTTGGGTCGAAGCCTGGCACGTGGGCCTTGACCACGACGCCAACGGCGGCGGCGAAGCCATCGGCGGCCAGCCCCATGATCTTGATCGGAAAGTCGCAGGGGTAGTCGATCAGGCTGTCGTCGCTGGCGCTCATGGTCGGGCTGCGGTGGAGCCGTTCAGGCGGCTTTCAGAGCCTGATAATGGGCCAACATGGTGCGTGCTATCGGCCCGGCCCGGCCGCTGCCTACCACCGCGCCATCGAGCCGGGTGATCGGCAGGATCTCCTTGGTCGACGAGGTCATCCATAGCTCGTCGGCACTGCGTAGTTCGGCTTCGCTGATATCGCGCACCTCGATCGGCATGCCATGCGCACGGGCCAGCTCGATCACCGTGTCGTAAGTGATGCCAGGCAGCAGCAGATGGTCGCGGCGCGGCGCCAAAATAACGCCGCCGCGTACGACCAGGATATTGCTGGCAGCGCCTTCGGTGAGCACACCGTCGCGCAACAGCACCGCCTCGGTGGCACCGGCGTCGACCGCCACCTGGCGCAGCAGCACATTGGCCAGCAGGGCGATCGACTTGATATCGCAGCGCAGCCAGCGGTTGTCGGCAGTGGTGACGGCGCTCACGCCGGCCTCGAACTGTTCGGGTGTCGGTGTGACCAGCGGATTACTCATCATGAAGATGGTGCTGGGGGCCTTGGCCGGAAAAGCGTGATCGCGTCGGGCCACGCCACGAGTGACGTGCAGGTAGAGGTTCTGGTCGGCGAAATCTTGCCGGCTGATCAGTTCGCCGACCAGCGTCTGCCACTCGGTGGCGGTGTGTGGGTTGACCAGACGGATGCCGTCGCAGCTGTTCTGCAAGCGAGCAAGATGGCGGTCAAGGCGGAACGGGCGTCGTCCATAGACCGGGATCACCTCGTAGACACCATCACCAAACAGAAAGCCGCGGTCCAGAGCCGGTACCTGCGCTTGTTCGAGCGGCAGAAACTGGCCATTGAGGTAGGCGGTGGTCATGCAAGCACTGCTGTCAGTGGAACCACAGAAGCGCGGTGTCGAGCAGGCGACGGAACACGCCGCCGACCGGGATCGCCTTGCGCGCTACCAGCGGAAACTCGGCGACCGTTTGTCCACCGGCCTCGACCCGCAGGCGCCCGATCTCTTGCCCAGCGCTCACCGGTGCGACCACGTAGCGTTGCAGCTCGACCACCGGCCGCACCTCGTCTTTGCTGCCCCGCGGCAGGGCGACCAGCGCTGCACTGGCAAGCGTGACCGCGACCTCTTGGTCACGGCCTTTCCACACTCGCGCCTGCGCAACGGGCTTGCCCTTGGCGCCAATCTCCAGTGTGTCCCAGCGGGTGAAGCCCAGATTGAGCAGCCGTTGGCTCTCGCTGGTGCGTGCCGAGTCCGAGGCGGTGCCCAGTACCACCGCGATCAGTCGACGTTCGCCGCGCTTGGCCGAGCTGACCAGGCAATAACCGGCCGAGCTGGTGTGACCGGTCTTCATGCCGTCGACGCTCGGGTCGGCAAACAACAGGCGATTGCGATTGCTCTGCGTGATGCCGTTGTAGGTGTATTCGCGCACCGAGTACAACCGGTAGTCGGCCGGAAAGTCGCGGATCAGGGCTGCCGCCAGGCGCGCCATGTCCGCCGCGGAGCTGTAATGGCCAGGATCGGGCAGGCCGCTCGCATTGACGAAGCGGGTGTTGCGCAAGCCCAGGCGTCGCGCCTGATCATTCATGCGCTTGGCAAAGTCCGCTTCGCTGCCGGCAAGGGCTTCGGCAAGGGCCACCGCGGCGTCATTGCCCGACTGCACGATCAGGCCGTGCAGCAGCTGGTCGACGGTGGGTGGTCGGCGACTGTCGATGAACATGCGCGAGCCTGGGGCCTGCATCGCCGCAGACGAGACGGCGATCGTCTGTTCACGCTTCAATTCGCCACGCTGCAGCGCCTGGAAAGTCAGGTAGGCGGTCATCAGCTTGGTCAGGGATGCCGGCTCGAAGCGCTCGTCGGCACGGTCAGAAGCCAGTACCTGCGCCGCTCTGGCGTCGTAGAGGACCCAGGCGCGGGCGGCGACGTCGGGCAGGTCGTTGGCGACGGCAGCGGTGGGCGGCATGAGCAGGGCGGCGAACAGCGCCGCACAAAGGCCAACAGATAAACGGCGCAAGTTTGCGATGCGCGAACGGAACGGCTGGGTCACTGTGGTGTCTTCAGCTGGGGTCGAGCGGAGGTGCCGAGTATAGCGCGCGGTCCTCTCTGGCGCCGGCTGATGCGCTGCCGCAGGCGGCGCGTGTCAACTCGCAGCTGGTGGTTTGCGCTAACATCTGACCAAACCTTTCTTAGGCGGAACATGCCAGTCTTTTCCCGCGTTCTAGCGGCCTTTGTCGGTGGCTTTTGCTTCGCCACCGCCTACGCTGCCCCCCCTGTTTACACGCTTGATGCACTGCAACAGATGGCGCTTGGGTCGAACCGGGCCCTTGCGGCAGCACGCGACGGTGTCGAGGCGACCGCCGCCGGCATCGTCACCGCCCGTGCTTACCCTAACCCCGAAGCCGAGCTGCTGTTCGGCCAGGTCAGTGGCCGACTGCCCGGCCCTGTTGCTGGCAACGCGCGTACGCTGGCGATCACTCAGCGCATCGACAACCCTTGGCAGCGGGACGCTCGCATCAGCGCTGCCGAGGCCGCCGCGCGTGGCTCGTCGGCCGACCTTCGCAGCACCGAGAATCGCCTGCTGGCGGATCTGCGTATCGCCTTCTACGCCATGCTGCAGCGGCAGGAGGAACTGCAAGCTGCGCGCGAAGACCTCGAGTTGGCCGATTCGATCCGCGACAAGGTCAAGGTCCGCGTCGACGTCGGCGAGGCGCCACGTTTCGAGCTGATCCGAGCCGAGGCCGAATGGTTGAATGCGCAAAAGGCCGAACAGAGCGCCGCTCTGCGGACGCGGCAGGCACAGGTCGCGATCCGCGCCCTGGTCGCCGAAGAGCTGCCAGCCGAGTTCGGCATCGCCGGTGACTGGTCCGAGCCACGTGCACTGCCGCCGCTGGAGTCGCTGGTCGAGCGGTTGTTGCAGGAGAACCCCGAGCTGGTGGCGCTGAATGCGGCTGCCGATCGCGCCGATCAACAGCTACGGCTCGAGCGGGCACGGCGGATGCCCGAGGTCGCAGTGCGGGCCATCCAAGACCGCGAGCCCGAGCTCGACAACAACCGCATCGGCCTGACCGTTACCATCCCGATCTGGGATCGCCGGGCTGGCCCCGTGGCCGAGGCGACCGCCCAGCTGTCCCGCAGCCGCAACAGTCTGGAGCATCGACGCTTCACGCTGAGTCAGGCGCTGGAGTCGGCTTGGCGGCAGTACGACATCGCCCGCAACCAGGTCACTGCGCTCGAGGGTGGAATTGTCCGCGAGGCCGAATCGGCCCTGCGCGTCGCTGAATCGGCCTACCGTTTCGGCGAGCGCGGCATTCTCGACCTGCTCGATGCACGGCGCGTGTTCCGTGCCGTTCGCAATGACCTGATCGTCGCCCGTTTCGATCTCGAGGCCGCTCGCATCGAGGTCGACCGCCTGCTCGCTTCCCGAACCCTTTCCGAATGAGACCTTTGATGATATCGGCTGCGTCCCGCTGTACCTCGGTGCTCGCTGCAGCACTGGCTGGCACCCTTTTGATCGCGTGCTCCGAGCCCCCGCCGCCGCCGCCTGCGGCAGCGCCGCGCGACCCGATGTTGGTCAGCATCGCCGAAGACTTCGGTGTGCCGGTCAGCCACATCGAGGTGCAGCCACAGTCGCTGCGCGAGGTCGTCCGCGTCGCCGGTCGTGTCGATTTCAATGAGCTGACGCTGGCTCGCGTCGGCACCACGGTACCGGGACGGGTAGCGGCGATCGATGTGGTGATCGGCCAGACCGTTCAGCGTGGGTCGCGTCTAGCGACTTTGACCAGTAGCGATCTGAGCAGCGTTCAGTTGGCTTATCTGAAGGCTCATGCCCAAGTCCAACTGATGACGCGCAGTGTAGAGCGTGCGCGCGCCCTGCTCGAGGCTGACGTCATCGGTAGCGCCGAGCTGCAGCGCCGGCAAAACGAGCTGGAGGTCGCCGAGGCGGAGAAACGCGCGGCCAGCGATCAACTGCGCCAGCTTGGTTTGGGGGACGAGGCCATGCGGCGCATCGAAGACTCTGGCGCGATCAGCTCGGTCAAGCCGGTGTTGTCGACGCAGTCAGGGACAGTGGTCGAGCGCAATGTGGCACTCGGACAGGTGGTGCAGCCTTCGGACACCCTGTTCGTCGTCGCCGACCTGTCCCGATTGCGCGTCGTCGCCGAGATCCCGGAGCAGGAGGCGCGCGGAGTCCAGCTGGGTCAGGCGGTCGCTATCGACATCCCGGCTCTCGCCAAGCGGCGCGAAGGCAAACTGGTATTCATCTCGGACACCGTCAATCCGGATACCCGGACCATCCTGGTGCGGACCGAGCTGGACAACGCCGATCGCACCCTCAAACCGGCCATGCTGGCGACAGTGATGATCGGTACCAAGCCGCTCGAGGCTCTGGCAGTGCCGCCTTCGGCGGTGGTGCGCGAAAACAATGCCGACCATGTGTTCATTGTGGTTGGCCCGAACGAGTACCGCCTGGTCCCGGTCAAGCTGGGACATATCGCTGAAGACGCCGAAGGGCGCGAGGTGCGTCCAGTGGTACGAGGACTCGAACCGGGCGCAAAGGTGGTGGTGGAGGGTGCGTTCCACCTGAACAACGAACGCAACAGCAGCAACCTCTAAGGCGCACCTGCGATGATCGAAGCTCTGATTCGCGGTGCGCTCCAGCAGCGCCTGGTGCTGGTGGTGATCAGCCTGGTCCTGTTGGCCTTCGGGCTGGATGCCGCGCGCAAGTTGTCGGTCGATGCCTTCCCCGACGTCACCAATGTCCAGGTGCAGATCGCGACGGAAGCCATTGGCCGTTCACCCGACGAGATGGAGCGGTTGGTCACGGTCCCCATCGAGATCGCCATGACCGGCCTGCCCGGCATGACCGAGATGCGCTCGCTGAACAAGCCCGGGCTGTCATTGATCACGCTGGTGTTCACCGACAGCACCAACGTGTACTTCGCGCGGCAGCTGGTCATGGAGCGACTGATGGACGTGCGCGACCGCATGCCAGATGGCGTATCGCCAGTACTCGGTCCGGTCTCGACCGGCCTTGGCGAGGTCTACCTGTACACCCTCGAGATGCCCGGGGATGGCGATCGCGAACTGACGCGTGAAGAATTGACCGAGCGGCGGACGATTCAGGACTGGATCGTGCGGCCCCTGCTGCGCTCGATCCCTGGCGTCGCGGAGATCAACTCGCAGGGTGGTTTCGTCAAGCAGTACCAGGTGCGCGTCAACCCAGACCGCCTGCGGCACTACGGGGTCAGCATCAACCAGGTGTTCGAGGCGCTCGCAGCCAACAATGCCAACGCGGGTGGCGGAGTCCTAGCTCAGCATGCTGAACAGTTTCTGATCCGCACCGATGGCCTGGTGCGGACGGTCGAGGACATCGGCAGCATCGTGCTGAAGAACGAGGGCGCGACACCGGTCTACATCCGCGACGTGGCGAGCGTGCAGGAAGGCGAAGCGGTACGTGTCGGTGCCGTCGTGAAAAACGGCGTCACCGAATCGGTCGGGGCAGTGGTGATGATGGTCGCCGGCGGCAACGCCAAAGATATCGTCAGCCGCGTGAAGCAGCGGGTCGACGAGATCAACAGCAGCAAGATGTTGCCTGGTGGTCTACAGATCGTCCCTTATTACGACCGCTCGGAGTTGGTCGACTCGGCCCTGAACACGGTGATCAAGGTGCTGATCGAGGGCATCATTTTCGTCATCATCGTGCTGTTCCTGTTCCTTGGCGACGTGCGCTCGAGCCTGGTGGTGGTGGCGACACTGTTGCTCACACCGCTGATCACCTTCATGGCGATGAACCAGATCGGCCTGTCGGCCAACCTGATGAGTCTGGGGGGCCTGGCGATCGCCATTGGCCTGATGATCGACGGCTCGGTGGTGGTGGTCGAGAACGCTTTTGCCCGCCTATCCCATGCGCCAGCCGAGGGCGAACGCAAGATCCGCATCATCTTCGAGGCGGTGAAAGAGGTCGCTACACCGGTGATCTTCGGAATCGGCATCATCATCCTGGTGTTCCTGCCGCTGATGACCCTGCAGGGCATGGAGGGCAAGATGTTCGCGCCTTTGGCCTACACCATCGCTATCGCCCTCGCCGTATCGCTGCTGATCGCGCTGACCCTGACGCCGGTGCTCTGCTCTTACGTCCTGAAGGGTGGCAATGAGCACGATACCCGCCTGATCGCTGGCCTGAAGCGCCCATGGCTACCAATGCTTGGCTGGGCGGTGGCCAACAGCCGCAAGACTTTCTTGATGGCGGTGGCGGCCTTTGGCCTGTCGCTCGTGACCCTGCCTTTTCTGGGGACCGCGTTCATCCCCGAGATGAAAGAAGGCTCGATCGTTCCGGCAATGACGCGGGTGCCGAATATCTCGCTGGAAGAGTCGGTGAAGATGGAGCAGGACATGCTTCGGCGTGTCCTTGAGGTGCCCGGTGTGAAGTCGGTGGTGTCGGCGGTCGGGCGCGGCGAGTCGCCAGCGGATCCGCAGTCGCAGAATGAGGGCACGCCGATCGTCAGCTTGCTACCGCGGGATGAATGGCCCGACGGCTGGACCCAAGAGGACATCGCCGACGCCATTCGCGACGAGCTGCGCGGCCTGCCGGGCGTGTCGGTGGCCATGGCACAACCGATCGCGCAGCGGGTGGCGGAGCTGGTCACCGGTGTTCGCAGCGACGTCGCCATCAAGCTGTTCGGCGACGATCTGGACACGCTGGTCGAGACCGCCAACAAGATCGCACGAGTGGCATCCAATACCGAGGGCGCGCGGGACTTGCGCGTCGAGCGGGTCAGTGGTCAGCAGTACCTGAATATCGACATCGATCGCGCCACTATCGCCCGCTACGGCTTGAACGTTGCCGACATCAACCAGATCGTCGAGATGGCGCTTGGCGGCAAGGCGGCTACGCAGATCTACGAAGGCCAACGCCGTTTCGAGGCGACCGTGCGGCTGCCCGAAGCCTTCCGCGATGACGCCGCTGCCATTGGCGACATCCTGGTCAACACGCCGGGTGGTGCCCTGGTACCGCTCGAGGCTTTGGCACGTATCGAGATCCGCGATGGTCCGGCGCAAATCAGTCGCGAGATGGCCAAGCGACGGATCGTCGTTGGGGTGAACGTCTCGGGGCGCGACCTGGGTGGTTTTGTGGCCGAGTTGCAGCAGCGCGTTCAGGCCGAGGTGAACCTGCCCGAGGGCTACTACATCGAGTGGGGCGGCCAGTTCGAGAACATGGAACGTGCGCTGGGCCACTTGTCGGTGATCGTACCGGTGACCATCGCCGCCATCTTCTTCCTGTTGTTTTTGTTGTTCGGCTCGGTGCGCTACGCCAGCCTGATCATCTTGGTGCTGCCGTTCGCCTCGATCGGCGGCGTGTTCGGCCTGGCGATCTCCGGCGAGTACCTTTCGGTGCCGGCCTCGGTCGGCTTCATCGCTCTGTGGGGAATTGCGGTACTGAACGGCGTGGTTCTGGTCAGCTATATCCGCTCGCTTCGACAGGACGGCATGCCGGTCGCACAGGCCGTGATCGAGGGGGCCAAGATGCGCTTCCGACCGGTGTTGATGACCGCAACCGTGGCCATGCTCGGCTTGCTGCCTTTCCTGTTCGCCACCGGCCCGGGCTCGGAAGTGCAGCGACCGCTGGCAGTGGTGGTCATCGGCGGCCTGATCACCTCGACACTGCTGACGCTGGTCGTGGTACCGGCGATCTACCGTTGGTTCGACGAGCCGGACGTCGAAGCCTCTGCTTGATGTTTACTGGAGACCTTGCATGAAAGAGATTCGCGCTGTCATTCGCCCCGGTAAACTCGCCAAGTTACGCGACGCCCTGCGCGACGTGCCGGGCTTTCCGGGCATGACAGTGACCCGCGTCGAGGGCTTTGGGCGCTCGGGTGGACAGCCCGATGTGCGCCATGCCCTGTCTGACTACACCGAGAAGGTCCGCCTCGAGATCGTCTGTGCCGACGAACTGGCCGATCCGATCGTCGACTGCATCGTGCGGTCGGCCAGTACCGGGCAGATCGGCGATGGCTTGGTCTGGGTCACGCCGGTCGAGCGCGCGGTCTTTGTCAACAAGACGGTCGGCGGGCCAGGCTAGGCCAGCGACCAGCGCGCTCGTCTGCTCGCCGGACCCACCCGTCTTGCCCGCGGCGCCGACAGCCGCTACCGTCCGCGCCAACCTTGCCTCAACTGACCGGGGAGTTCCAATGAACACAGCCAAACCTGACAACCCATTTGCCTTGAGCGGCAAGAACCTCCGCCGTATCGCCGTGCGACTCGTCATCTATGCCGTGATCGCTTGGTTGCTGCCGGGTGTTGCGCTGTTTTACGTGCTTTGCGGTCTATACGACGTCGCGCGCAACAGCCGCCTCGATGGCTACACCGTCTATCAGTATTTCTTCGGGCGCGGCATGTTCACCTGGCTGCTGGCGCCCTTCAACATCCTTATGGACATCGTGTCCTTGCCTTACTGGAACAAGGGTGTCTACCAGCTGGCCGATTTGCCGCCGGCGCACCAGGCCGAGGTCCGCGACTTGATCCAACAGATGAAGGACGAGGACCTGGTTGGCAAGATCGAGCAGCGGTTGGGCGACGGCGCCCGCGAGATGTTGTTCTTCAAATGGTACGGCCAGAATATCGACGGCCCGATCGACATTCCCCGGTTCCGGGGTGACTACCCGCTGGTGCGAACCATTGGCGTGTCGGTGTTCAATCGCAAGAAGTCGACCAACCGCCACTTTGGGCCACTGCGCATGACCTTGCGGGTGCTCTACAACCTGAACGATGTACAGAGCGACCAAGCCTGGATCGAGGTCGGTCGCCACAAGAACGTCTGGCGTGACCAGAAGATGTTCATCTTTGATGACACGCTGATGCATCAGTCTTTCAACGAGACCGATGCGCCGCGCTACTGCGCCTTTGTCGATATTGTGCGTCCGGGTCTGTTTCCTCAGCTGATGGCGCGTTTGGTCGATGCGCTGGGTGGTGTGCTGATCCGCGTCAACCACATCTTCTACAAGAACTGGTCCTTCATTCGCTAGACCAAGCTGGTGTTGGCCTGCCATCCGGCCAGGTCGTGACCTTTGGAGACACACCCATGCCCCGCATCCGAGCCCTTGCCGCCACTTGCCTATCCGCTGCCCTGCTTGTTGTACCGACGCTCGCTGCTTCTGGTGGAGCCTTCGCCGCCGAGGCCTACATCATCTCGCCGCAGGATGGCGCCACTGTGCGCTCGCCATTCACCGTGCGCTTTGGCCTGCGCGGGATGGGGGTGGCGCCGGCGGGGGTCGATATCGCTGGAACGGGTCACCACCACCTGATCATCAATGCGCCGCTACCGGCGGCTGGTCAGCCGATCCCCGCCGACGAGCGACATGTGCATTTTGGCAAAGGCCAGACCGAAACCGAGCTGAGCCTGCCGCCTGGCGAGCACACACTCCAGCTCCTGTTGGGCGACTTTGCGCATGTGCCGCATGATCCACCGGTGGCTTCTCCGGTGGTGCGCATCCGCGTCGAGTAAGCGCGTCTGCCACAAAGCAAACGGCCCCGTGAGGGGCCGTTGTCGTTCGCCGGGATAGCGCTGAGCGCTGGGTGCCTCAGACGCTCAGACGGCGTAGCTGCGCAAGCGTCGCGAGAATGTCGCCAGAGCCTCGACGCCGCTGGCTTCGGCACGCTGGCACCAGTCGTTCAAACGCTGCACCAGCTGCTCGGTGCTGTCGTTCGAGCGGGCCCACAGTTCGGCGAGCTCTTGGCGCATGCTGCGAACGGTCTCGATCACTGTGCTGGCACGCAGCTGCGAACTGACGCGCTCCTGCTCGGCGGCGGGTAGAGCGGCTTTGTCCAGGTGCAGCCAGCGGCGCAATGTACTCCAGCGGATCGCCGGGCCCGGGTGCTGGGCGCGCAGACGCGCCAGTTCGGCTGCGCAAGTCGCCTTGATATCGGTGGTGAACTGCTTCAGGACCGTCGAGCGGTGGGTGATGATGGCCTGCAGCGTCGCGCTGTCGCAGGTGGCCTTGGCCTCACCGGTCTTCAGGCGCGGAGCCACTTTCTTCACCGTGGCCAAACCCAGGGTCTCGAGGATGCGGATGTACAGCCAGCCGATGTCGAATTCGTACCAGCGGTTCGACAGACGTGCCGAACTGGCGAAGGCGTGGTGGTTGTTGTGAAGCTCCTCGCCGCCGATCAGGATGCCCCAGGGCACGATGTTGGTGCTGGCGTCGTCGCTCTGGAAGTTGCGGTAACCCCAGTAGTGACCGATGCCGTTGATGACGCCGGCGGCGAACAGGGGGATCCAGATCATCTGCACCGCCCAGATGGTCATACCGATCGGGCCGAACAGCAGCAGGTCGATCAGTAGCATCAGGACGATGCCCTTGTTCTGGTGCGGCTGGTAAAGCTTGCGCTCGATCCAGTCGTCCGGGCAGCCACGACCAAAGGTCTCGAGCATCTCGCGGTCGTTTTTGGCCGCCGAATAAAGCTCAGCGCCCTCCCACAGAACCTTGTTGATACCAAGGACTTGCGGGCTGTGCGGGTCGTCTGCGGTTTCGCAGCGGGCGTGGTGTTTGCGGTGGACGGCGGTCCACTGCTGGGTGCCCATCGAGGTGGTGAGCCACAGCCAGAAGCGGAAGAAATGTGCCGGGACCGGGTGCAGGTCGAGCGCGCGGTGCGCCGAGTGGCGGTGCAGGTAGATGGTGACGGCGGCGATGGTGATGTGGGTGAGGGCCAGGGCGACAACGATGTAGCCCCACCAAGGGAGTTCGATCAAACCATGCAGCATCAGGATCTTCCGGTTGTAGGATGGAGCGATTCTACGCTGCCCCCCGGACGGCGCAAGTCTGTCATCTGACTTAGGTCAAGCGGGCTTATTCTGGAAGCACTTGCCTAGGGCTATCGCTCGCGGTTCAGTCGAGCTGGCCGCGACGGTAGCGCTCGAAGCGCTCCATCACCTCGGCGATGTCGTCGTCAGAGAGCAATACCGGTGTGCCGGCGGCGCGCGCCTTCAGGTAGACCTCGCACAGATGCTCGACCTCCTCGGCCAGGGTCGCCGCTTCGGCCAAGTTACCGCCGCAGGCGAGCAGGCCGTGGTTGGCCAGCAGGCAGGCCTTGCGCCCCTCCAGCGCCCGCACCGCGAGGCGGCTGAGGCGCTCGGTGCCGAAGGTCGCGTAGCCGGCACAGCGGATATCGCGTCCGCCGGCCATGGCGATCATGTAATGCACCGGCGGCAAGTCCTCGCGCAGGCAGGCCAGCGTCACGGCGTGCGTCGAGTGGGTATGGACGATAGCCTGCAGGTCCGGTCGGGCGGCGTAGATGTCGCGATGGATGCGCCATTCGCTCGATGGTTTGAGTGGGTTGTCATAGCTCCCGTCCATGTCGACCGCGACCAGGCTCTCGGGGGTGAGCGCATCGGGGAGCAGCGCCGACGGGGTGATCAGCATGCCGTGGCCATGGCGCACGCTGGCATTGCCGCTGGCACCCCGATTGATGCCGCGCGCCACCAAGCCCTGCATCAGGTCGATCAGCGCCTGGCGGAGGAGGGCGGAAGTCTCGGCTGGGTTCATGGTGCTGTGCTCGTTGGGGTGGGGTGGAGGTGGTCGCTGGCGAACAGACCGGCGATGCCCGCGCGGCTGGCTTCGGCCACGCCGACCTCGGTGATCAGGGCGCTGATCAGCCTGGCGGGCGTCACATCAAAGGCTGGATTGTGCCCGGCACTGCCAGCTGGCGTCAGCCGCACGCGACAAGGTGTCCCTTGCGCATCGACCCCGTCGATCCAGTGCAGTTCGTCGGGGTCACGCGCCTCGATGGGAATGCCGCTGCTTTCGGCGAGGCCGCAGTCGATAGTCGAGCGCGGCGCCGCGACCCACATCGGTACGCCGTTGTCGTGGGCGGCGAGCGCTTTCAGGTAGGTACCGATCTTGTTGGCGACATCGCCATGGGCGGTGATGCGGTCGGCGCCGACGATCACCGCGTCGACCTCGCCACGCTGCATCAGGTGGCCGCCGGCGTTGTCGGCGATGATCGTGTGCGGCACCCCATGCTGGCCGAGCTCCCAGGCGGTCAGCGCCGCTCCCTGGTTGCGCGGCCGCGTCTCGTCGACCCATACGTGCAGGTCGATGCCCGCATCGTGGGCGGCGTAGATCGGCGCCAGCGCAGTGCCGCCGTCCACCGTCGCCAACCAGCCGGCATTGCAGTGGGTCAGCAGGTTGAGGCGGCTGCCGCGTGGTGGCAAGCGACGCAGCAGGGCCAGCCCATGTTGGCCGATGCTCGCATTGCAGGCGACGTCGGCGTCGGCGATGGCCTCGGCGGCAGTCCAGGCAGCGTCGGCGCGGTCGGCGGGCGGCAGCGGTGCGAGTGCCTCGCGCATGCGCTGCAGCGCCCAGTGCAGGTTGACCGCTGTCGGCCGAGTGGCGCCAAGCGTCGCGCATGCCGCCGCCAGGCCGGTGTCGCTCGGGTCGTGTTGCACGGCCAGCGCCACCCCGTAAGCCGCGGCCGCACCGATCAAAGGCGCACCGCGCACCTGCATGCTGACGATGGCTCGCGCCATATCCGCCGTGCTGTCGAGGCGCACGACCTGGAGCCGGTGTGGCAGGCAGGTCTGGTCGATACACGCCACCGCATCGCCGTCGCGCCAGATACTGCGGATATCTCTGCCAGCGACCCGCAATTCAGGCCCCGCGCTTTTGATCTTGGCGCATCAGGCGCTGACGGTCGCGTTGCCACTCGCGCTCTTTTTCGGCTTCACGCTTGTCGTGTTGTTTCTTGCCGCGTGCCAGTCCGACCTCGAGCTTGATCCGCCCACGGCTATAGTGCAGATCGAGCGGCACCAGCGCATAGCCAGCCCGCTCGACCTTGCCGATCAGACGCGCGATCTCCTCGCTGTGCAGCAGGCACTTGCGACTGCGGGTCGGGTCGGGTCGGATATGCGTCGAGGCGGTCGTCAGCGGCGTGATGTGACAGCCGATCAGCCACACCTCGGCGCCCTTGACGACGACGTAGGCCTCCTTGAGCTGCACCCGCCCGGCACGGATGGCCTTGGCCTCCCAGCCTTCGAGGGCGAGCCCGGCCTCGACCTTCTCTTCGATGAAGTAGTCGTGCCAGGCCTTGCGGTTGTCGACGATGCTCACGGGCTTCCCTGTAAAATCGCGATTTTACGCGCAGGCGGGCGGATGTCGCAGGTCGTTCAGTCAGTTCTTGTGGGTCACAGCGCCCAGCAGATGTTCGACCTCGTCGACGCGGTCGAGGACTATCCGGCGTTTTTGCCCTGGTGCGGCGGGGTCAGTCTCAAGGAGCGCAGCGACAGTATCACCGAGGCGCGTATCGACATCCATTTCCACGGCGTGCGTGCGCACTTTCACACCCGCAACACCAAATCACCCAATCACATGCTGATCGCTTTGGTTGACGGGCCTTTCAAGCGTTTCGAGGGCGAATGGCGTTTCACGCCCCTGAGTGATGCCGCTTGCAAGGTGGAGCTCTGCCTATCCTGGGAGTTTTCGTCAAAACTGCTGGAGAAGGTCATCGGGCCGGTGTTCAACCGCATCGCCGGGACTTTCGTGCATGGGTTCGAGAAACGCGCCGACGAGGTTTACGGTGGCGGACTGTAGCGCCGGGACGATCACCGTTGAGCTGGCGTATGCGCGGCCCGACCGTCAGTTCCTGCTGGCCTTGGAGTTGTCGGCCGGAACCACCGCTTGGGCGGCGCTGGTCGCCTCCGGGCTGTTGGAGCATTGCCCCGAGTTGCAGTCCGGTGAACCGGTGTTAGGCGTGTGGAGCCGGCGGGTGCCGGCAGACCGTGTTCTGATCAGCGGTGACCGTCTCGAGATCTACCGCCCCCTACAGGCCGACCCAAAACAAGCGCGCCGCCGCCGAGCCGCCAGGCAGGGTGGCGGTCGCCGTGCGCGTCCGGCATCACCCCCAGACCCATCCGGGAGTACCGCATGATCCGCAGCATGACTGGTTTCTCCAGCGTCCAGCGCGACACTGCCAACGGCCGTATCGGCGTTGACCTGCGCAGCGTCAACCACCGCTTTCTGGAGTGCTTCTGCCGCATCCCCGACGAGCTGCGCAGCGTTGAGCCGGCCGTGCGCGAGGCCGTCGCCCGGCGGCTGAGCCGAGGCAAGGTCGAGGTGCGCATCAGCTGGCAGCCGCCCGTCGATCGCCTGGCCGGGGTGCAGCCGGACGATGGCGTGCTGCAGACATTGGCCGCGTGGGAGCAGACGGTGCTGACACGACTGCCGCAGGCGCAGCCCCTGACCGTGGCCGAACTGCTGCGCTGGCCAGGCGTGCTGGCCGACGCCCAGCCGGATGGTGAGGCGCTGCGTGGCGATGTCCTGTGGGTGGTCACCGCCGCGCTGGACGAGCTGGATGCCACGCGTGGCCGCGAGGGCGCCCGCCTGGCCGAGCTCATGCTGGAGAAGGTCGCAGCGATGCGTGTCGAGGTCGATACTGTGGCGCCGCGCATCCCCGAGCTGGTGGCTGGCTACCGGTCCCGTGTCGCCGAGCGTCTACGAGAAGCGGCAGTGGATGCCGACCCGGCGCGCTTGGCGCAGGAGTTCGCGCTGTTCACCAGCCGCATCGACATCGACGAGGAGTTGGGCCGCCTGCGGACGCATCTCGATGAACTGGAGCGCTTGCTGAAGGCCGGTGGGGTGGTCGGCAAGCGACTCGATTTCCTGCTGCAGGAGCTCAACCGCGAGGCCAATACCCTGGGTTCGAAGTCGGTCGCGACCGACACCAGCAACACCTCGATGGCGCTGAAGGTGCTGATTGAGCAGGTGCGTGAGCAGGTGCAAAACCTCGAATGACGCCTGGCGGCGTGTGCTGCTGGCCGCCGGTCGCCGTAGGCGTGGTGTGTGCTTAGCGTGGGCGCTGTTCGAGCGTCTCCCAGCGTTCCAGTAGCGTCAGCAGTTCGGTCTCGATCGCCTCGCGCCTCGCTGTCAGTGCCGCGACATCGGCGGCGCCGGGCTGGTAGGTCGCCGGGTCGGCCAGTTCGGTCTCCAGCGCCGCCTGCTCGGCTTCCAGCGCGGCGATGCGATCGGGCAGCTGGTCGAGCTCGCGCTGCTCCTTGTAGGTCAGCTTGGTGGATGGCGGTTTGTTGACTGGCAGCGCGCTCGGGCTTGGCCGGGGGCTGCCCGACTTCTCGGGAGCGCGTTGAACAGCAGCGACGGTCGGCCGCTGCCGCACCCATTCGGCGTAGCCGCCGACGTACTCCTTCCAAACACCATCGCCATCGGCGGCGATCACCTGGGTGACGACGTTGTCGAGGAACGCGCGGTCGTGGCTCACCAGGAACAGCGTGCCGGCGTAGTCGGCAAGAAGCGCCTCCAGCAGTTCGAGCGTCTCGATGTCGAGGTCGTTGGTCGGCTCGTCGAGCACCAGGATGTTGGCCGGCCGCGCGAACAGTCGCGCCAGCAGCAGACGGTTGCGTTCGCCACCAGACAGGCTCTTGACCGGCGACCGCGCACGCTGCGGGCTGAACAAGAAGTCCCCCAGATAGCCGATGACGTGCTTGCGTGTGCCATTGACCTCGACGAACTCAGAGCCCGGGCTGATGACATCCGTGAGCTGCGCCTCCGGGTCGAGCACGGCGCGGAACTGGTCGAAGTAGGCGACCTCCTGCTTGGTGCCGCGTCTGATGCGTCCGTGGGTCGGCTCTTGCAGCCCGAGGATGAGCCGCAGCAGGCTGGTCTTGCCGGCGCCGTTGGGTCCGATGATGCCGACGCGGTCGCCACGCATCAGCCGGCACGAGAAGTCGCGGATGACGGTCTTCTCGATGCCCGAGTCGTCGCGGTAAGTCAGCGTCACGCGCTCAAGCTCGGCGATCAGGCGTCCGCTCTGCTCGCCCTCATCCACCCCCATGCGCACCTGGCCCATGCGCTCGCGGCGCTGCGCGCGCATCACCCGCAGCTGCTCGAGCCGCTTGACCCGTCCCGCCGAGCGGGTGCGCCGAGCCTCCACACCCTTGCGGATCCACACCTCCTCTTGCGCCAGGAACTTGTCGAATTCGGCGGCCTGCTTGGCCTCGTTCTCCAGCCAGCCGGCCTTGCGCTCGAGGTAGGTGGCGAAGTTGCCGGGGAAGCTCATCAGGCGGCCACGATCGAGCTCGATCACGCGCGTCGCCACCGCATCGAGGAAGGCGCGGTCGTGGGTGATCACCACCACGCTGCCAGGGAACTCGCGGATCAGACCCTCGAGCCAGAGGATGCCGTCGATGTCGAGATGGTTGGTCGGCTCGTCGAGCAACAGGACGTCAGGTTCACCAACCAGCGCTCGCGCCAGGGCCACGCGCTTGATGCCACCGCCGGACAGTGTCGACACGTCGGTATCGCCGTCCAGATGCAGGCGCTCGAGCACCGCCTCGACGCGGTGATGGACGGTCCAGCCGCCGGAGTCTTCGAGCGCCTGCTGCAGCCGCGCCATTTCATCAAGCCGCGTTGTGTCGCCGCCCGCCACCGCCTGCACACAGTGGTGGTAGTCCTTGAGGGCGGTCGCCTGTGCACCGAGGCCGGCAGCGACGGTGTCGAATACGCTGCCCCCGAGCGCGAAGTCGGGCTCCTGCGCGACGTAAGCGAAGGCCGCACCAGGTTGCCGCCAGACGTCGCCGTCGTCGAGCGGCTGCATGCCAGCCAGTGCGCGCATCAGGCTCGACTTGCCCTCGCCGTTGCGGCCGATGAGCGCGATCTTCTCGCCGGCCTCGAGCACCAACTCGGCGTGGTCGAGCAGGGCGACGTCGCCGTAGGCGAGGTGGGCGTTACTGACTTGCAGGACGGGCATAGGGGATGGGGCGCTCGGGGCGGTGGGCGAGCGCGGATTCTAGTCCCTGCCGCGTTTGCCGGGTGCGCGGCAGGCATGTCACGATGCTGCATCAGGAGTCTCCGCCGATGAGCACCACAGCCCCACCCGAACTGCGCAGCGTCCGCGACTGGCTGCGCTATGCACTGACCCGGCTGAACGAGACCGACGTCGCCTGCGGACACGGTTTCGTCGAGCCGTTCGACGAGGCGGTCTATCTCGTTTGCCACACACTACAGTTGCCGCACGAGCGGCTCGAGCTGTTTCTTGATGCGCGATTGACTGCCGCCGAGGCCGCTCGCCTGGCGGATCTGCTGCAGCAGCGCTGCGCCGAGCGTGTGCCGCTGGCCTACCTCACTGGTGAGGCTTGGCTGGGGCCTTACCGCTTCCGCTGTGACCGCCGCGCGCTCGTGCCGCGCTCGTTCATTGCCGCGCTGCTCGACACTGATCCGCTGGCCGACGATGGTTACGACCGGCTCGAGGCCACCCTTGACCGTCCCTGGCTGGAGGACTCGGCGCGCATCGCGCAGGTGCTTGACCTGTGTACCGGGTCTGGTTGCCTGGCGATCGTCGCTGCGCATACCTTCCCCGACGCGCTGGTCGACGCCGTCGACCTTTCGCCCGAGGCCCTGGCGCTGGCCGCCGAGAACGTCGCCGACCATGGTCTGGAGACGCGTATCGAGCTGCTGCAGGGTGACCTCTTCGCGCCGGTGGCCGGGCGTCGCTACGACCTGATCGTCTGCAATCCGCCGTATGTCGACGCGCTGGCAATGGCCGAGCTGCCGGCCGAATATCGCCACGAGCCCGAGCTGGGTCTGGCGGCCGGCGACGACGGCATGGATCTGGTGCGGCGCATCCTGCGCGACGCTTCCGCGCACCTGCAGTCGCGCGGCTGGCTGCTGGTCGAGGTCGGTGAGCGGCGCGAGACGGTTGAGGCGCTGTGGCCCGACATCCCGCTGCTGTGGCCGATGACACCAGCCGGCGACGGTGTGGTGTTCGCGGTTAGCGCGAGCGCCCTCGCCGCGGCGCAGCGGGCCGGCCAGGTTTGACGCCAGCGAGCGCTTTTGCTTTGCCCGCTGCTGGTGCCGCCGGCAGGTTCTGCAACACCTGACGCGGCTTGCGCGCTGCCCCCGGGCGTTTCTGCGCCGGCGGCGGGGCCTCGACCGCCATCCCCGCCCAGTGCAGCAGTTTGGCGACCTCGTCAGCGGTGAGCTCGTGCAGCCCGCCGCGCTTGAGGTGTGGTGGCAGGTGCACCGGGCCGAAGCGCACCCGCATCAGCCGGCTCACCGTCAGGCCGACCGCCTCGAACAGGCGTCGCACTTCGCGCTTGCGGCCCTCGGCGATCACGACCCGGTACCAGTGGTTGCTGCCTTCGCCGCCGCCGTCGAGCAGCGTCGAGAAGCGCGCAGGACCGTCATCGAGTTCGACGCCTTTCAACAGCTGGCCGGCTTGCAGGCTGTCGAGCTCGCCCAAGGTACGCACGGCGTATTCGCGTTCGACCTCGAAGCGCGGGTGCATCAGCCGGTTGGCCAAGTCGCCCGAGCTGGTCAGGATCATCAGGCCGCAGCTGTTGATGTCGAGCCGCCCGACGGCGACCCACTTGCCGCCCCGGATGCGCGGCAGACGCTCGAACACGGTCGGCCGGCTCTGGGCATCGTCGCGGGTCGAGATCTCGCCCTCGGGCTTGTGATAGAGCAGCACGCGCGGCAAGCGGCCAGGGGCTGGCACCTTGTAGCCACGGCCGCCGGTACGCACGACGTCACCGGGTCGCACACGCTGGCCGAGCACGGCGGTGACACCGTTGACCGACACCTGGCCGGCAGCGATGCGCGCTTCCATGTCGCGGCGCGACCCGACCCCGAGTTCGGCCAGGAACTTCTGCACCCGTTCGCCAGCTGTTCCGGCAGCGTCGGTGTCCCTTGGGGGCTCACCATGAGCGGCTTCCAGGGTGCTGGCATCGGGCCCGGCAGCCGCCGCCGAATCGACGCGCTCGCGCTGCAGTCGACTGCGAGGCGGTGTCGGTTTTCCCGACCTAGGGCCGCTGGCCGGTCGCGTCGGGCGTCGGTGAGGCTTGTTCTGGCGCATCGCCAGGGTCTCCTGCGTGGTCGATGACGAGCGTCTGGCCGAGCTCGGTGAGCGGCGGCAGCTCGCTCAGGCTGCGCAGCCCGAGGTCGTCGAGAAACTGCCGGGTGGTGGCGAACAACGCCGGCCGGCCGGGGACATCACGGTGGCCGATGGTCTCGATCCAGCCGCGCGCCTCGAGGGTGCGGATCACCGGGGTGGCGACCGCCACGCCGCGGATCTGTTCGATGTCGCCGCGTGTCACCGGCTGCCGGTAGGCGACGATGGCCAGTGTTTCCAACACAGCCCGCGAGAAGCGGGGCGCTCGCTCGGGCTTCAGGCGGTCGAGCCAGGGCTGTAGTTCCCCTCGCGCCCGGAAGCGCCAACCACCGGCCAGCTGCACCAACTCGATCGGCCGATCGGTCCAGGCCTCGCGCAAGTCGTCGAGCAGGCGACGCAGGGTGTCGGCCGACAAGCTACCGTCGAACAGGGCGCGCAGGGCGTCGAGCGGCAGCGGCTCGCTCGCGGTGAGCAGCGCCGCTTCGAGCACGCGCCGCGCGGCCTCCGGGCTCAGGTCGTGGTCACGGGACGGCGCGTTCATGTGGCCGACCCGGTCTCGGGCAAGGTGACGTAGATCGCCGCGAACGGCTCGGTCTGTGTCAGCTGGGCCAAGCCCTCGCGCACCAGTTCAAGGATCGCCAGAAAGGTCACCACCAAGTGTGGCACACCGCCATCGACATCGAACAACTCGGTGAAGCGGTGCAGGCCGCCGCTGCGCAAGGTCTTCAGGATGCGGCTCATGTGTTCGCGCACTGATAGCGTCTCGCGGCTGATGCGGTGGTGGGCGTTGGCCCGCGCTCGCGTCAGGATGCTGCGCCAGGCGTCCATCAGCTCGGCGGTGCTGACCGTGGGCAGCGGCGGTGCGCTGGGCTCGAACGCCGCCTGCACCCAGCTGAAGTCGCGACCGGCCTGCGGCAGGGCGTCAATACGTTGGGCGGCGGCCTTGATCTGCTCGTATTCGAGTAGGCGCCGCACCAGTTCGGCGCGCGGGTCTTCCGGCTCGTCGGTATCGGCCAGCGTTGGCGGACGCGGCAGCAGCATGCGCGACTTGATATCGACCAGCATCGCCGCCATCAGCAGGTAGTCTGCGGCGAGCTCTAGCCGGCTTGCTTGCAGGGCCTCGATGTAGGCGATGTATTGGCGGGTGAGGTCCGCCATGGGGATGTCTAGGATGTCGAGGTTCTGCTTGCGGATCAGGTAGAGCAGTAGGTCGAGCGGCCCCTCGAAAGCCTGCAGCACCACTTCCAGCGCCTCGGGCGGGATGAACAGGTCGCGTGGCAAGTTCACCACCGGTTCGCCGTACAGGCGGGCGAGCGGGGCGGCGGCTGCGTCGGCGAGATCTAGGGTTTCGGTGTTCATCGGGTGCATGGGCAGTGTAACAGCGCCGGCCTGCTTGCCCGTCGCCGGCAGGCGCGGCAGCATGGCCAAGCCTTTTCCATTTCGTCGCCATCTCTCCTTTAGCCGTCATGCTGCTTCGCTCCCGTCGTTTCGCGCCGCTGTTCGTCACGCAGTTCTTGGGTGCCTTCAACGACAACCTCTACAAGAACGCGCTGGTGCTGCTGGTGTTGTTCCAGGGCTTTGGTGCGGTGACAGCATCCGGGCTGGTGGTGAATCTGGCGGCCGCGGTCTTCATCCTGCCCTTTTTTCTGCTCTCGGCCAGCGCCGGGCAGTGGGTCGACAGTACCGACAAGACCCGCGTAGCGCGGGTCGCCAAGTGGCTGGAAGTGTTCATCGCCGGCTGTGGCGCGGTGGCTCTGCTGGGCGGCAGCCTGGCGCTGGCCCTGCTGGCGCTCGCCCTGCT
The DNA here is from genome assembly GCA_964524005.1 of uncultured Enterobacteriaceae bacterium. Lineage (GTDB taxonomy): Bacteria > Pseudomonadota > Gammaproteobacteria > Burkholderiales > UBA3065 > UBA3065. The sequence continues at coordinate 26,913 of CAZGBK010000005.1, read as the reverse complement.
GGGCGCGCAGTCGGCGCTGTTCGGGCCGGTGAAGTATGGCGTACTGCCGCAACACTTGCGTCCGGACGAGTTGTTGGCCGGCAATGCCTGGATCGAGGCCGGCACCTTCTTTGCCATCTTGCTCGGCACACTGGTGGCCGGTCTGCTGATCGCAGCTGGACAAGGGGTCGAGCTGGTGGCTGCTCTGGTGCTTGTGGTCGCGCTGGCCGGCGTCGTGGTGGTGCACCTGATGCCTCCGGCACCGTCCGCGGTCAGCAGCCCGGCCGTCGACCTGCAGTTGTTGCGAGCGACCTGCACAGTGCTGGGCTGGGCGCGCGGTCAGGCGCTGTGGCGGCCGCTCCTGGGGATCTCGTGGTTCTGGGCGTTCGGCGCAACGGTGCTGACGCAATTGCCACTGCTGGTGCGCGAACAGCTGGCTGGCGACGCGGCGGTGGTCAGTAGCTTGCTGGCAGTGTTCACCTGTGGTGTCGGTGTCGGCTCGTGGTTGGCGGCGGCGGTGCTCAAGCGGGACCCACAAGCGCCCGTGGTTGCTGCCGCAGCGCTCGATATGGGGCTGTTGACCGGCGTACTGGTCTGGCTGGCGGCGATGGTGCCCGAAGGCCTGCCATTGCGCGGCCCGGTGGCGTTCTGGAGCGACCCGCTGACGTTTGGTATCGGCGTCTGCCTGTTTGGCTTGGCGGCGGCTGGTGGCGCCTACTGTGTGCCGCTGTACACCGCGGTGCAGCGGTTGGCGCCGGAGCAGCGGCGTGGTCAGGCGATCGCCGCGAACAACATCGTCAACTCGGCCGCCATGGTGCTGGCGGCGCTGACGGGGATGCTGGTGTTCGCGGTGGGTGGCACGGTGGGCCAGTTGCTCGCACTGGCAGCGCTGCTCAACCTGCCGGTGGCGTGGTGGGTCTGGCGCCGGCGGCCGGAACGGACAGCAGCGCTCTAGCCAGCTGGCCTCAGCTGTAGCCCAAGCCCATCGCCTCGCGCACATCGCGCATGGTCTCGCGGGCGAGGTCGCGGGCCTTCTCGCAGCCGTCGGCGACGATGTTGCGGACCAGCGTCGGATCCTCCAGGTACGGCTGGGCACGTTCGCGCATCGGGCCCTGTTCAGCCAGGACCGCGTCGATGATGGGCTGCTTGCATTCCAGGCAGCCGATGCCGGCACTCTTGCAGCCTTCGGTCACCCACTGCCGTGTGCCGTCGTCCGAATACACCACATGGAACTGCCACACCGGGCACTTGGCCGGGTCGCCCGGGTCGGTGCGTCGCACCCGCGCCGGGTCGGTCGGCATGGTGCGGATCTTCTTCGTCACCGTGTCGGCGTCATCGCGCATGGCAATGGTGTTGTTGTAGCTCTTGCTCATCTTGTTGCCATCCAGCCCGGGCATCTTCGACGCTTCGGTGAGCAGGGCCTGGGGTTCCGGCAAGATCACCTTGCCGCCGCCCTCGAGAAAGCCGAACAGCCGTTCGCGGTCGCCCAGTGCGATGTTCTGGCTCTCTTGCACCAGCGCGCGCGCGGCCTCGAGTGCCGCCTCGTCGCCCTGTTCCTGGTACTTGTCGCGCAGCTCTTCGTAGAGCTTGGCCTTCTTGCTGCCGAGCTTCTTGATCGCCGCCTCGGCCTTCTCCTCGAAGCCCGGCTCGCGGCCGTAGAGGTGGTTGAAGCGGCGCGCGATCTCGCGGGTGAATTCGATGTGCGGCACCTGGTCCTCGCCCACTGGCACGTGGTTGGCGCGGTAGATCAGGATGTCTGCGCTCTGCAGCAGCGGGTAGCCCAGAAAACCATAGGTCGAGAGGTCCTTTTCGCTGAGTTTCTCCTGCTGGTCTTTGTAGGTCGGGACGCGTTCCAGCCAGCCCAACGGCGTCATCATCGACAGCAACAGGTGGAGTTCGGCGTGCTCGGGCACCTGGCTCTGGATGAACAGCGCGGCCTTGCCCGGGTCGACGCCAGCGGCGATCCAGTCGATCACCATGTCCCAGACGTTCTGCTCGATCACCGCCACGTCGTCATAGTGGGTGGTCAGCGCGTGCCAGTCGGCAACGAAGAACAGGCATTCGTGCTCGTGCTGTAGCCGTACCCAGTTCTTCAGCACGCCCTGGTAGTGGCCCAGGTGCAGCATCCCGGTGGGGCGCATGCCGGAAAGGACGCGGTCGACGAACATGAGTGGCTCCGAAGCAGGTTGGGGTTGGAAAGGGGGCTTAGATCGCCGAGAGCAGCCCGAACAGTTGCTGCAGCGAAACGCCGAACAGGCCGCCGACCACGCTGGCCGAACCAGCGATGAGGGGCCACAGCAGGGCGCCGAGCAGGCCGGTGACCAGCAGCACGATCAGGATGAGCAGGCCAAATGGCTCGACGCGTGCCACCTGCAGGGCCTGGCGGTCGGGCAGCAGGCTGACCAGGATGCGCCCGCCATCGAGCGGCGGCAGCGGTAGCAGGTTGAGCACCATGAGCACCAGATTGACGACGATGCCGGCGGCAGCCATCAGCAGCATCGGCTCTTGCAGGGCGTTGCCATCGAGCAACATGGCGACGCGCAAGACCACGCCCCAGATGAGCGCCTGCAGCAGGTTCGAGCCGGGCCCGGCGGCGGCGACCCACAGCATGTCCTGCTTGGGGTGGCGCAGCGCGCTGAAATTGACCGGCACCGGTTTGGCCCAGCCGAACAGAAAATTGCCGCCGCTGAGCGCCAGCAGGCCGATGGGCACGAGGATGGTGCCGATCGGGTCGATGTGGCGCAGTGGGTTCAGGCTGATGCGGCCCTGCGCGGCGGCGGTGTAGTCGCCAAAGTAACGGGCGACATAGCCGTGCGCAGCCTCGTGCAGGGTGATGGCGAACAGCACCGGGATGGCGAAGATGCTCACCGCCCGCACCAGCTGGTCGAAAGATTCCATGCCCCGATTGTGCCTTAAGCCGGCAGTCCCAGTGGCTCGAGCGGGCCACTGCCAGCGCGGATCAGGTCGGGCGCGCCGGCGCTGAGGTCGACCACGGTGGTGAGGTGGGCGGCGTCGCTGCCATCGTCGATGACGACGTCGACCAGATGCTCGAGGCGATCGGCGATGTCCCAGCCGGCGGTCAGTGGTTCGGTCTCGCCAGGCATGATCAGCGAGGTCGACACCAGCGGCTCGCCCAGCGCCTCGAGCAGGCCGCGCACCACCGGATGCGCGGGGATGCGCAGCCCGATGTGGGCGCGTTTGGGACACATCAGCCGGCGCGGCACCTCGCGGCTGGCCTGGAGAATGAAGGTGTAGGGGCCGGGCGTGCAGGCCTTCAGCAGACGGTACTGGGTGTTGTCGACCTTGGCGTAGCGGGCGATCTCGGAGAGGTCGCGACAGATCAGGGTCATCCAGCGGTCCTCATCCAGACCACGGATACGGCGGATGCGATCGGCAGCGGCTTTGTCGCCCAGATGGCAGCCCAGTGCATAGCAGCTGTCGGTGGGATAAGCGACGACACCGCCTTCACGGATGATCGCCGCTGCTTGTTGCAGCAGGCGGGTTTGCGGGTCGTCCGGGTGGACGCTGAGGTGACGGGCCATCCGCGCTGGCCTAGGCGGCGACGGGCAGGCCGAGCGCCTCCCAGACCGGCGTGGCGGCAAGTGGCAGCTCGGGCACGCCGCCGACATCGAGCCACGACTCCTCTGGCCCGTGAAAGTCGGAGCCGACCGATGCGAGCAGCCCGGCGTCGTGGGTGATGGCATCGAAGCGCTTGTAGTCGTCTGTGCTGTGACTGCCGGTGATGACCTCGATAGCAGCCCCGCCGAGCTCCCGGAACTCGCGCACCAGGTCTTGCATCTGCGCCGCGCTGATGCGGTAGCGGCCAGGATGGGCGACGACCGCCAGCCCGCCGGCGCCGCGGATCCACTCGATCGCCTCGCCCAGGCTCGCCCACTGGTGCTTGACGTAGCCTGGCTTGCCCTTCACCAGGAAGCGCTTGAACACGGCGCTGGTGTTGCGGGCGCGACCTTGCTCGACGATGTAGCGGGCAAAGTGCGCCCGGCTGATCAGTGCCGGGTTGCTGGCGTAGCGGTAGGCGCCCTGGAGCGCACCGGCGATGCCGGCGCGTGCCAGGCCGGCGGCCATCTGCTCGGCGCGCTCGGCGCGGCCGCTGCGCACCTGCTGCAGGCCTTGTTGCAGGGCAGCGTCGGTCGGGTCGATGCCAAGCCCGACGATGTGCAGGGTGGTGTCTTGCCAGCTCACCGACACCTCCACGCCAGCGACAAACTCGATGCCCAGTGCGCGCGCCTGTTCAGCGGCCGTCGCCAGGCCGTCGAGGTCGTCGTGGTCGGTCAGTGCGAGACAGCGGCAGCCGTTGGCCGCGGCGCGCGCAACCAGCTCGGCGGGCGCAAGCATGCCGTCGGAAACGGTGGAGTGACAGTGCAGATCGATCGGTCGCATGGCCATGCAGCATAGCAGGGGTGTTTTGTGCACTGCGACAGCGCAACCGTCCCGTGCTACCATCCGCGCCCTTCTACGCCCGTCGAATCAAGGCCTTTCATGTCCAGCGCCACGCCCTCCCGCGCCATTCGCAATATCGCCATCATCGCCCACGTCGACCACGGCAAGACGACCCTGGTCGACCAGCTGTTGCGGCAGTCGGGCACCTTCCGCGACAACCAGCAGGTGGCCGAGCGGGTCATGGACAGCAACGACCTCGAGAAAGAGCGCGGCATCACCATCCTGGCCAAGAATTGCGCCATCACCTGGGGCGACACCCACATCAACATCGTCGACACCCCGGGCCACGCCGACTTCGGTGGCGAGGTCGAGCGCGTGCTGTCGATGGTCGACGGCGTGCTGCTGCTGGTCGATGCGGTCGAGGGCCCGATGCCGCAGACCCGCTTCGTCACCCGCAAGGCGCTGGCGCAGGGGCTCAAGCCGATCGTCGTCATCAACAAGATCGACCGCCCGGGCGCGCGACCGGACTGGGTGATCAACCACACCTTTGATCTGTTCGACAAGCTCGGCGCCACCGAGGAGCAACTCGATTTCCCGGTGGTCTACGCCAGCGCGCTGAACGGCTACGCCATGCTCGACGCAGCCCAGCCGGGCACCGACATGACCCCGCTGTACGAGGCCATCATCAAGCACGTGCCGCCGCCCGAGGTCGACGAGGACGCGCCGCTGCAACTGCAGATCTGCTCACTGGACTACTCGACCTATGTCGGCCAGATCGGCGTCGGCCGCATCACCCGTGGCCGCATCAAGCCCAACCAGCCCGTCACCGTGCTCTACGGCGACGAGAGCCGCGGCAACGCCAAGGTCGGTCAGGTGCTCAAGTTTCATGGCCTGGAGCGCGAGCAGGCCGAAGAGGCGCGTGCCGGCGACATCGTGCTGGTGACCGGTATCGAGCAGGTCAATATCGGCGTGACGATCTGCGACCCCGAACATCCCGACGCGCTGCCGCCCATTGCGGTGGACGAGCCGACGCTGACCATGACCTTCCAGGTCAACAACAGTCCGCTCGCCGGCCGCGAGGGCAAGTTCGTCACCAGCCGCCAGATCCGCGAGCGGCTCGACCGCGAGCTGCTGAAGAACGTGGCGCTGCGGGTGGAGGACACTTCCGAGGCCGACAGCTTCCTGGTGAGCGGCCGTGGCGAGCTGCACCTGACCATCCTGCTCGAGAACATGCGCCGTGAAGGCTACGAGCTGGCGGTGAGCCGGCCGCGGGTGGTGTTCCGCGAGATCAACGGCGAAAAGTGTGAACCCTACGAGCTGCTGACCATCGACGTCGAAGAAGACCACCAAGGCGGCGTGATGGAGGAGCTCGGCCGCCGTCGCGGCGAGCTGCAGGACATGCAGCCGGATGGCAAGGGCCGGGTCCGCATCGAATACCGCATCCCGGCGCGCGGACTGATCGGCTTTCAGGGCGAGTTCCTCACCCTGACCCGCGGCACCGGGCTGGCCAGCCACGTGTTTGACGACTACGGCCCGATGGCCGGTGCCATGGCCGAGCGCCGCAACGGCGTGCTGATCAGCCAGGACAACGGCGCGGCGGTGGCGTATGCGCTGTGGAAACTGCAAGACCGCGGGCGGATGTTCGTCAACCCGGGCGAGGCGGTCTACGAGGGCATGATCATCGGCATCCACAGCCGCGACAACGATCTGGTGGTCAACCCGATCAAGACCAAGCAGTTGACCAACGTGCGCTCGTCGGGCAAAGACGAGGCGGTCACCTTGGTGCCGCCGATCCAACTGACCCTGGAATCGGCCATCGAATTCATCGCCGACGATGAATTGGTCGAGATCACGCCAAAGAACATCCGCTTGCGCAAGCGGCACCTGCTGGAACACGAGCGCAAGCGGGCAGCGAAGGCCGAGGCGATCTAGGCCGCTACAGCGGACTGCCACGGGGCTGATCTGCCCTACGGTCGCCGTGTTTGATCGACCTCAGCATTGCGCTGTGAACGCGCACTCATGATTTTACGTAGAGGCCTTTGCGCGATCCGTGCGTGCTGGGCGGGCGGTGGGGGGCTAGAGTTCGTCCTGTAGTCAAACCAACCTTACTGAAGGAGTTTCGCCATGTGGACCAAGCCCGCTGCTGCTGACCTGCGTTTCGGTTTCGAAGTCACCATGTACATCGCCGCCCGCTAAGCGAGCCGCGCTGTCATCGAAAAAGCCACCTGCGGGTGGCTTTTTTGTTGCTCATACGCCCCGCGCGTTGCGGGGCGTCTCTGTTCCCGGCCCACCAGGACAGGATCCCGGGCAGGCCGGCCGGCGCCGGCGTAGGTCGAGTGCCGGCTACGCCAGCAGACTACGCAGCATCCACGCATTCTTCTCGTGGATCTGCATGCGTTGGGTCAGCAGATCGGCCGTGGGCTCGTCGGCGGCGGCGTCCACCAGCGGGAACAGGCTCCGAGCGGTGCGCACCACCGCCTCCTGACCAGCGATCAGCTGCTGGATCATGTCCTGGGCCGAGGGCGCGCCGGTCTCTTCCGGTATCGACGACAGCTTGGCGTAGGCCGAGTAACTCGCCGGCGCCATATGACCAAGGGCGCGGATGCGTTCAGCGATCGGGTCGAGCGCGTTCCACAGTTCGGTGTACTGGTCCATGAACATGGTATGCAGGGTCTGGAACATCGGCCCAGTCACATTCCAGTGGAAACCGTGCGTCTTCAGATACAAGCCGTACGAGTCGGCGAGCAAGCGCGAGAGGCCGTCGGCGATCGCTTTGCGGTCTTCACTGCGGATTCCGATATCGGGTTCCATGAGGATGCTCCTTGTCAGTCGTGATCAATGGTCTGATGCAGTGGGTATCGCCGCCGTCAGTCACGGTCGGTAGACCCATTGTTCCGGCTTGGTCGGTAGGTGTCCAATCGATTGTGAGATCAAGATTGATAGGAGCAGTCGATCAAATGACACTCGAGCCGGTTTGCCTGATCGACGCAGTCGATCGATGCCGGGTGGCAAATCGAAAAAAACCCGGCCTAGGCCGGGTCTTTTGCTGGCTGGGCGCGAGGCCCTACGCTTCTTCCATCGTTTTGATGTGATGAATGATGTCAGCGATCGCCTGCTGTGCACTGCCGTACAGCATGCGGCAGTTGTCGGAGTAGAACAGCGCGTTCTCGATACCCGAGTACCCGGCACCCTTGCCGCGCTTGATGACGATGCAGTTCTGCGCGCGGTCGGCATCGAGGATCGGCATACCGTAGATCGGGCTCGACTTGTCGGTCCGCGCCACCGGGTTGACCACGTCGTTGGCGCCAATCACCAGGGCGACGTCGGCCTGCGGGAAGTCGGCATTGATCTCGTCGAGGTCGAGGATCTTCTCGTAGGGCACACCGGCCTCGGCCAACAGCACGTTCATGTGGCCCGGCATCCGGCCTGCCACCGGGTGGATGGCGAACACGCACTCGACACCGGCTTCTTCGAGCAGCTGCGCCATCTCCCAGACCTTGTGCTGAGCGCCAGCCACGGCCATGCCATAGCCCGGGATGACGATCACCTTGCTGCCGAAGCGCATCATCGACGCGGCATCCAGCGCGGAGGTCTCCTTCATGGTGCCGGTCACGGCTTCACCGCCGCCCGAGGCCTCGCCGGTCATCGGCGTGAAGATGATGTTGGCGATCGGACGGTTCATCGCCTTGGCCATCAGCTGGGTGAGCAGAGTGCCTGAAGCACCGACGACGATACCGGCCACGATCAGTGCCGGGTTGCCGAGCACGAAGCCCTCGAACCCCACTGCCAGGCCGGTGAAGGCGTTGAGCAGCGAGATCACCACCGGCATGTCGGCACCACCGATCGGCGTCGTCAGGATCACTCCAAGGAACAGCGCCAGAACGTAGAAGGCGATCAGTGCGTCGATGTCTTGCGGGTTGGCGACGATCCACGTGCCGAGTACAACAGCCAACAGAGCCAGTGCCACATTGACAGCGTTCTGCGCGGGCAGCCGCCAAGTCTTGTTCATGATGCCCTGCAGCTTGGCAAAGGCGATACACGAGCCCGAGAACGCTACCGCACCGATCAACGACCCGAGCACCGCCAGTGCAGTGACGAGCTCGCCATGCGGCTCACCACGGGCGAATTCGAGCGCAGCGATCGCCGCTGCGGCGCCACCGCCCATGCCGTTGTAGATGGCGACCATCTGCGGCATGTCGGTCATGGCGACCTTCTTGCCCGACCACCAGGCGGCAACACCGCCGATGGCGATGGCGACGACCATCAGCGGGATGTTGTTCATCAGCCCCCCGTCGGGGCCGGGCCAGGCAAAGGTCACCAGGGTGGCGGCGACCATCGCATAACCGGCCCAGACCACGCCTTTGCGCGCCGTGACCGGCGAGCTCATGGCCTTCAGGCCCAGGATAAAGACGACCGCGACGATGAAGTAGGCGGCATTGACGAGCAGCTTGGCGTCCATTTACGCGCCCCCCTTCTTCGACTTGAACATGGCCAACATGCGTTCGGTCACGACGTAGCCACCGGCGGCGTTGGCCGCACCCAGCAAGACGGCGAAGAAGCCGATCGCCAGCTGCACCGGGTCTTCCGGGTCGGCCTGGCCGAGCGCCACCATGGCACCGACCAACACCACACCGTGGATAAAGTTGGAGCCCGACATCAGCGGGGTGTGCAGGATCACCGGCACACGCGAGATCACCTCGTAGCCGGTGAAGGCGGCGAGCATGAAGACATACAGGTACAGAAAGCCTTCCATGTGGGGCTCCTTTACAGGCCGAGTGCGGTCTTCACCGCGGCTGACTTGAGTTCACCGTCGTGGGTCAGCGCCGAGCCGGCGATCACCTCGTCGTTCCAGTCGAGCGTCAGCGCGCCCTCCTGGATGAATGGCGAAATCAGGTTGAAGGCGTTCTTCGCCAGCATCTCCGATGCATGCACCGGCATACGGCTGGCGATGTCGGTCGGGCCGATCAGCAGCGCCGGACCGACCCGCACCATCTTTCCGGCCTGGGTGCCGGCGACGTTGCCGCCGGTCTCGGCAGCGAGGTCGACGACCACTGCGCCCGGTTTCATGCGCGCCACCATGTCTGCGCTGATGATCTGCGGGGCCTTTTTGCCTGGTACCGCAGCCGTGGTGATCAGCACGTCGCAGGCGGCGACGGCTTTGCCGAGCTTCTCGGCCTGCTGCGCCTTTTCGGCGTCGGTCAGCTCGCGGGCGTAGCCGCCGCTGCCGACGGCCGACACCCCGGTGTCGACGAACTTGGCGCCGAGCGATTCGATCTGCTCACGCACCTCGGGGCGCACGTCGTAGCCCTCGACCATGGCGCCCAGGCGCTTGGCGGTGGCGATGGCCTGCAGGCCAGCCACACCGGCGCCGATGACCAGCACCTTGGCCGGGCGGATGGTGCCGGCGGCGTAGGTCAGCATCGGGAAGAACTTCGGGCAGTTGTCGGCGGCGATCAGCACACACGCATAGCCAGCGACAGCGGCCTGGCTCGACAGTGCGTCCATGCTCTGCGCCCGCGAGATGCGCGGCAGCAGCTCGAAGCTGAGCGCTGTGGCCTTGGCCGCGTTGAGCGCGTCGATGCGGTCTTGAACGGCGTAAGGCTGCTGATAACCGATCAGCACCGCGCCGGGTTTCAGGCGCTTGAGGTCGGCAGCGGCCAATGGCTGAACGTGAAGCAGGATGTCGGATTCCGCCAGGACCTTGGCGCGGTCGGCGGTCGAGGCATCGGCGAACGCGCTATCGGCCAGGTTCGCCCGTTCGGCGAATCCGGTTTCAACAAGAATGCGCGCGCCAGCCTGTTGGTAGCGCTTGGCGACATCCGGGACGAGCGCGACGCGCTTCTCGCCCGGTGCCGATTCGGTGATCGCACCGATGGTGATGGCCATGGTATCTCCCAGGGGTGGGCGGTCGGGCGGGCCCGGCCAAGGGCTGCCGACGCCACGGTGGCATCTGCGGCGGAGACCCGCCGGCGAAGGGCGAGAGCATACAGACGCGGCGGGCACTGCACAACGGGTATGACAAATCGATGAAGCGCCCACATGTCCTTGAACTATTGGACGAATTCCAGAGTGTCCAGGACAAGCCTCGCGGCGTTGCAGCAGGCGCCTCGCGCGGGTGGCACCTAGCCGAACTGGGTTGCTGCGCCAACCGCAGCGATGCCGGTGCGGGCGATCTCGGCATCCTGGTCCGAGCGGACGCCCGAGACCCCGACTGCACCGACACAGACGCCATCGACAACGATCATCTCACCGCCTTCCAGCGCCAGCACCGGCATCTTCAACGCGGCCGTACGGCCCTCGTTGATGACCTTCTCGAGTACGCCGCTGGCTTTGCGCGAGCGCGCGGCGCAGTCGGCTTTGCCGGGGGCGATCTGCGCGCTCATCGGCGGTGCGCCGTCCATGCGGGCGAACCACAGCAGATGGCCGCCATCGTCGCAGATGGCGATCGACACGTTCCAGCTGTTGCTGCGGGCGTGGGACAGGGCGGCGGCACCGATCGTCTGTGCGTCGTCGAGGGTCAGGGCAGGGCGTTGCTTCATATGAGTCTCCATGGAGATGTCGTGGTGGGCTGTGGCACAGCGGCCGGGTCCGGTTCTGGCTCTGCGACGGATCTGGTTCGATATCCGACGCCAGCTAGAGCGCCGGCTCGGGCGCAAGGCCGCGGCTGGCTTTAGAATCGGCGCACATCTTAAACCGGCCGCACCCGACTTCATGCCTATCCAGACCGTGATCCTCCACCCCGGCTTCGACCCGGTCGCTTTGCAACTCGGCCCGTTCGCCGTCCACTGGTACGGTTTGATGTACGTGCTGGCCTTCTTGCAGGTGATGTGGCTGGGCCGGGTCCACTTGCGGCGTCGCCCGGACCTGGGCTTGAGCCCGCAGTTTCTCGACGACCTGGTGTTCTGGGGCGTGATCGGTGTGCTGCTGGGTGGCCGGCTGGGCTATGCGCTGTTCTACAAGCCGGGCGATTTTCTCGCCGACCCGGCCGCCATCGTGCGCATCTGGCAGGGCGGCATGAGCTTTCATGGCGGGCTGCTGGGTGTGCTGCTGGCGATGGCCTGGGTGGCGCGGCGCAGCGGCGTGCGGTGGCTGACCATTACCGACGCGATCGCGCCGCTGGTGCCGCTGGGGCTGGCGCTGGGGCGGGTCGGCAACTTCATCAATGCCGAGTTGTGGGGCCGTCCGACCGAGTCGGCGTGGGGCATGGTGTTCCCGCTCGTCGACCAGCTGCCACGCCACCCATCGCAGCTGTACCAGGCTGGGCTTGAGGGCGTCGCGCTGTTCGTGCTGCTGTGGTGGTTCGCGGCGCGACAGCGGCCTGTCGGGCAGGTGTCGGCGCTGTTCCTGGCCGGCTATGGCGTCGCGCGCTTCACCGTCGAGTTCGCCCGCGAGCCGGATGCCCACTTGGGGCTGCTGGGCCTGGGGCTGACCATGGGCCAGTGGCTGTGTCTGCCGATGCTGCTGGTGGCGGGGTGGTTGTGGCAGCGCAGCCGCGTGTCGGCGCGCGGGTCAGCCTAAGGCACCGGCCCGTCGGTCGCCGCGGCCCAGTCGATCAGCCAGGCCAGCAGGCCGCGCCAACCAGCAGCTGGCGCATCTTCGATAACGACCACCAGGCTCAGCCAGCGGCCTTGCCCATCGCGCACATAGCCGGCTGCGGCACGCACACCGTCGAGGCTGCCGGTCTTTAGCCGAGCATGGGCGCTGGCGCCGATGTGCCGCGCGGTGCCTTCACCCCCGGCCATTGGCAGCGACGCCGCGAACTCCGGGAACAGCGGTGAGCGCGCCATGTGCCGCAACACAGTGTGCAGCTGCTCGGCACTGACACGGGTGCGCCGCGACAGCCCCGATCCGCTGTCGATGACGCTGTCGTCGTCCCAGGCGCCGATCGCCTGAAGCCAGTCTCGGGTGGTTGTCGCTGCCTTCTGCCGGCTGGCCGGCCAGCCAGCGGCGTTGCCGCTGAGCGTCAGCCAGACCTGTTCAGCCATGACATTGTTGCTGTAGCGGTTGATGTCGCGCAGTAGTTCGGCCAGCGGCGGCGAGCGCCAGCTACCGACCACGCGCATGCCGTAGCCGGCCCGGCCGTCGGCGATGCGCGGCAAGGGTACGCCACCCGCTTCCCGCCAAGCCTGGCGCAGCAGGCGCTGACGGAAGGCGTCGCCGGTCAGCGGAGCGATGTCGATGCTGTCGGCCTCGCAGTCGGCCGGCATGTTGCCGCGCAGACGCACCGCCACCGGTTCGTCGCTGCTGGCCGGCCGTGCCGGGCTCAGCTCGAGCAGTGGTCGCAGCCGCCAGCCGTTGCAGCTGGTGCCGGCCAGCGTCACCTGGTTATCCAGCTGCACGCCATCCAGGCGCGGTTCGAGCCAGGCCTGAACACGGTCGGTGGCCGGGTCGGGGCGAGCGTGCACCGCCAGCGCGCCAAAGTTGAGCAGCAGCGCGTCGGCGCCCACGTTGTAGGCACGCTGCGCCTGGCCGTCGAAGGCAGCCGGGTCGTGCGGTGGCAGGTCGAAGCGGCTGCGGTCGATCAGCAGGCCGCCGCCGACGCTGCGGATGCCGCTGGCGAGCACCTGGCCGAACAGCTCGCGCAGGTCGTCCAGCCGCAGGCGTGGGTCGCCGCTGGCCTCGAGCAGCAAGTGACCGTCGAGATGGCCGTTGCGAACGGTGCCCTCGGCCAGCACGCGCGTCTGCCAGCGGTGGTCGGGGCCGAGCTGATCCAGCGCCTGCGCGCTAGTGACCAGTTTCAGCACCGAGGCCGGGTTGCGGGGAACTTCGGGCAACCAGTGGAAGCGGGCTTCGGTGCTGTCGGCTTCGCCGAACCAGACGCTGATCTGCTCGGCCCGCACCCCGGCGCGCTCCAGCGCTGCGGCGTAGTCGGGCGGCAGACCCTGGCCGCTGTCGGCGGCGGCGCTGCCCACGGCCAAGACCGACAGCACGGCGCCGAGTGCTTGGCTGAGTGTCAGCCTCACGCGGACTCCCGGCTCATCAGCGGTCCCCGCTCATGGCAGAGCCTCGTTCAACGCCGCCAGCGTGGCATCGGCCAGGTGCTGCAGGTCGCTGTCGCTCAGGCAGTAGGGCGGCATCCAGTACACGGTGGCGCCGATCGGCCGCAGCAGTGCGCCGTGCCGCAGCGCCGCCTGGGCGAAGCGGGCGTTGGCGTCGCTCGCGCCCAGGCCGTCGATGTCGGCCGCCCAGATCATCCCTAGGTGGCGCCAGTTGCGCACCCGGCGGTGCTGCGCCAGAGTCTGTGCAGCGTCGTTCAGGCGGCCGGCGAGCGCGGCATTGTCGGCCAGTACGTCGCGCGTCTCGAAGTGGTCGAGCACGGCGTTGGCGGCGGCACAGGCCAGCGGGTTGCCGGTGTAGCTGTGGCTGTGCAGAAAGCCGCGCCTGAGATCATGGTGATAGAAGGCCTGGAAGATGTCTTCGGTGGCGAGCGTGACCGCCAGCGGCAGGAAGCCGCCGGTCAGCGCCTTCGACAGACACAGCAGGTCGGGGCGGATGCCAGCCTGCTGATGCGCGAACAGGCTGCCGGTGCGGCCGAAGCCCACCGCGATCTCGTCGCAGATCAGGTGCACGCCGTACAGCGTGCAGAGCTCGCGCGCTTGCCGCAGGTACTCGGGGTGGTACATGGCCATCCCGCCGGCGCACTGCACCAGAGGTTCGATGATCAGCGCGGCGACGCTGCGGTGGTGTTCGGCCAGGTAGGCCTCGAGCCCCAGCGCCTGCCGACGGGCGAACGCCAACGCGTCGTCGCCGGCCGGGGCCAGGCGCCAGTCGGGGCTGGGGACCACGCTCTGGCGGCGCAGCAGCGGCTCGTAGGTGCTGCGGAACAGTGCGATGTCGGTCACCGCCAGCGCGCCCAGCGTCTCGCCGTGGTAACTGCCGGTCACCGCGATGAAGCTGTTCTTGTCCGGCTGGCCCCGGTTTCGCCAGTAGTGGGCGCTTATCTTCAGGGCGACTTCGGTGGCCGAAGCGCCGTCCGAGCCATAGAAGGCGTGTCCCAGGCCCGTCAGCGCTGCCAGTCGCTCCGACAAGCGCACCACCGGCTCGTGCGTGCAGCCGGCCAGCATCACATGCTCGAGCTGGTCGAGCTGGGCGTGTACGGCGGCGCGGATGCGCGCATCGCCATGGCCGAACAGGTTGACCCACCAGCTGCTGATGGCGTCCAGGTAGCGACGGCCGTCAGCATCGATCAGCCAGGGCCCCTCCCCGCTGCTGATCGCCAGCGGTGGGGCGTCTTCGTGCAGTTTCATCTGCGTGCACGGATGCCACACCGCTGCCAGCGAGCGGTGTGCCAGGTCGGTGCTGGCGGTTGTGGAAGCGGGCGGGCGCGCTGGGCGGTTCATGGTCGGCGGCCTGTCGGTTGCGGGGTGCCCAAAGCATGCGGGGCGCATCTGTGGATTGTAGTCAGGCTGGGCGTCAGGCAGGGGCGGTATACTCGCGCGTTTTGCGCAAGAGCTCACCCATGCTGCGAGACAACGGCCGTCGGCCCGACCAACTGCGCCCGGTGCGCTTCACCCGCCAGTTCACCCGTCATCCGGAGGGCTCGGTGTTGGTCGAGTTCGGCGACACGCGGGTGCTCTGCACCGCCAGCGTCGAGGACCGGGTCCCGGGGTTTCTGCGCGGCAAGGGCCAGGGCTGGGTGACAGCCGAGTACGGCATGCTGCCCCGCGCCACCCACACCCGCGGCGACCGCGAGGCGGCACGGGGCAAACAGAGCGGCCGCACCCAAGAGATCCAGCGCCTGATCGGCCGCAGCCTGCGCGCGGTGACCGACATGGCTCGGCTGGGCGAGCGCACCATTCATATCGATTGCGACGTCCTGCAGGCCGACGGCGGCACCCGCACCGCAGCTATTACCGGTGCCTGGGTGGCGCTGGCCGACGCCGCTGACTGGCTGGTCGGCAAGGGCTTGCTCGCTGCCAGCCCGGTGCGTGACAGCGTCGCCGCGGTGTCGGTCGGCATCTACCAAGGGCAGGCGATCCTCGACCTCGACTACCCCGAGGATTCGGCCTGCGACACCGACATGAACATCGTCATGACGGGCGGCGGCGGCATCATCGAGGTGCAGGGCACCGCCGAGGGCAATGCCTTCAGCCGCGACGAGCTGCGCCAGCTGATGGACCTGGCCGAGCACGGCATCGGCGAACTGGCGCGCCTGCAGCAGGCCGCCCGCGCCAGGTAGTTCTCGGCTGGCCTGTGCCGGCAGCACATGCGAGACTTAGCCCTCATGAACGCGCTGACCGACATCGCCGATATCCCTGCCTACATGCACGGCCTGGGCCAGGCTGCTCGCACCGCGAGCCGCGCCTTGGCGCGCGCCGATACCAACGCCAAGAACCGCGCGCTCGCCGTGATGGCTGCGGCCATCCGCCGCGATGCCACCGCGCTGCTCGCTGCCAACACCGCCGATGTCGACGCGGCCAAGGCTGCCGGGCTGGATTCTGCGATGATCGACCGCCTCACGCTCACCGCCAAGGGTGTCGAGTCGATGGCTGCCGGGCTGGAGCAGATCGCGGCATTGCCGGACCCGGTCGGCGAGATGGGCGGCTTCGCCTACCGGCCGTCGGGCATCCAGGTCGGCCGCATGCGCGTGCCGCTGGGTGTGATCGGCATCATCTACGAGGCGCGGCCCAACGTCACGGCAGACGCCGCTGGCCTCTGCCTGAAGAGCGGCAATGCCTGCATCCTGCGCGGCGGCTCCGAGGCGATCCGCGCCAACCGCGCCATCGCCGCCTGTGTCCGCGAGGGCCTGCGCGAGGCCGGCCTGCCAGAGACAGCGGTGCAGGTGGTCGAGACCACCGACCGCGCCGCAGTGGGCGAACTCATCAGCATGAAGCAGTACGTGGACGTGATCGTGCCGCGTGGCGGCAAGAGCCTGGTCGAGCGCATCGACCGCGAGGCACGGATCCCGGTGATCAAGCACCTGGACGGCATCTGCCACGTCTATATCGACGAGGGCGCCGACATCGACAAAGCCATGCGCATCGCCGACAACGCCAAGACGCAGCGTCTGGGCACCTGCAACACCATGGAGACGCTGCTGGTGAACGCCGCCGTTGCACAGAACGTGTTGCCGCGCCTGGCCGCCGTGTATGCGGAAAAAGGCATCGAGCTGCGCGGTTGCGAGCGCACGTGCGCCCTGTTGCCGGGCATCAAGGCTGCCACTGAAGACGACTGGCGTACCGAGTACCTGGCCGCCATCCTCAGCATCCGCATCGTCGACGATCTGGACGCGGCCATCGAGCACATCAACACCTACGGCAGCCAGCACACCGACAGCATCGTCACCGAGGACTACACCCGGGCGCGGCGTTTCCTGCGCGAGGTCGATTCGTCCAGCGTGATGGTCAATGCCTCGACGCGCTTCGCCGACGGCTTCGAGTACGGCCTCGGCGCCGAGATCGGCATCTCCACCGACAAGCTCCATGCCCGTGGCCCGGTGGGCCTCGAGGGCCTGACCACGCTCAAGTGGATCGTGCTGGGCGACGGCCAGGTACGCGGCTGAACGGGCGCCGGACAGCTTGGCCACCTTGACCCCCGTCGGCATCCTCGGCGGCACCTTCGACCCGATCCACCACGGCCACCTGCGCCTGGCCGAGGAGGTCTCCGGACTGTTGGGTCTGAACGAGGTGCGCTTCATCCCCACCGGCATGCCGCCGCACCGCGCCCGGCCGCAGGCCAGCGACGCCCAGCGGGCCGAGATGGTGCGCCTGGCGATCGACGGTAACCCGCGCTTTGTACTGGACGACCGCGAGTTGCGTCGCGCTGGTCAGTCGTATTCTTTCGATACGGTGACCGAGCTGCGCACCAGCCTGCCCGAGCGCACGCCGGTGGTGCTGATGATGGGCGCCGACGCCTTCCTCTCGCTGCCCGGCTGGCACCGCTGGCGCGAGTTGCTTGAGCTGTGTCACATCGTCGTCGCGCAGCGACCGGGCTACACCGTGACGGCTTGGGAATCGAGCCTGCCGGCCGAGCTGTGGGAGGATTTCTCCGGGCGGCTGGTGGTGGGGCTTGAGCCGCTGCGTCGGGCGCCGGGTGGGCGCATCGCCATCCACACCATGACGGCCCTGGACATCTCGGCCTCGTTGCTGCGCAGCCAGCTGCGTTCGGGGGTGTCGCCGCGCTATTTGCTGCCCGATCGGGTGCTCGACTATATTCGCTCGGAAGGGCTCTACGCGGTGAAAGACGCCGCCACACAAGGACACCACGGACTGCATGGACAGTGAACAACTGAAGGCCATCGTCGTCGACGCGCTCGAGGACATCAAGGCACAAGACTTGGCGGTGCTGCCGGTGCGCCACATGACCTCGCTCACCGACTACATGGTGATCGCGACCGGTACCTCGAACCGTCAGGTGCGGGCGCTGGCCAACGCCGTTCAGGACAAGGTGCGCGAGGCCGGCGGCGGAGTCATCGGCGTCGAGGGCGAGCAGGCCGGCGAGTGGATCCTGATCGACCTTGGCGATGTCGTGGTGCATGTGATGCAGGGCCCGGTGCGCGAGTACTACAACATCGACGAGCTGTGGGGCGGTGACGCCTCGCGCGTGGCGCGTCACCTGCGTGCTGGCGGCAGCGAGCCGGCCTCCGCAGCGTCGCACTGAGCTGCGGCGCCAAGGCGCCGCTGTTGCCATGAAGCTGACCGTACTTGCCATCGGCGACCGCTTGCCGGGCTGGATGCAGGACGGCTGCGACGACTACCTGAGGCGCTTCCCGCGCGATTGGCCACT
Organism: uncultured Enterobacteriaceae bacterium; assembly: GCA_964524005.1. GTDB lineage: Bacteria > Pseudomonadota > Gammaproteobacteria > Burkholderiales > UBA3065 > UBA3065. The sequence goes on along the minus strand of CAZGBK010000005.1, from coordinate 8,808 downwards.
GGAGCTGCGTGCCCTGCGTGCCGAGCCGCGCAGCGAGGGCCGCCCGACCGATCGCCTGCGCGCTGCCGAATCGCAACGCCTGCAGGCGGCGCTGCCTGCCACTGCCCACCGCGTCGTGCTCGACGAGCGCGGCCGCGGCCTGAGCACCCGCGAGCTGGCGCAGCGCCTGCAGGCCTGGGCGGACGCCGGCGAGTCGGCGGCCTTCCTGCTGGGTGGGCCCGACGGTCACGACGATGCCCTGCGCGGGTCGGCCGATCTCCTGCTGTCGCTGTCGCCGATGACCCTGCCGCATGGCCTGGCACGGGTGGTCTTGCTGGAACAGCTGTATCGCGCGGTTTCGCTGTTGCAGGGCCACCCCTATCATCGCGACTAGACGCTTGCGCAGCTGCCAGCGTGGCGCCGACATGCTTGCGCTGTGCGACAGGGTTTTTCGACGCTGCCTTGCGGCCAAGACCAGCGCCATCACCATGTGCTTTTTGGACCTTTCCGTTCGATGACCGACCCCGACTTCTACCTGGCCTCGGCCAGCCCTCGCCGGCGCGAGCTGTTGGCTCAGCTGGGTCTGCAGCCGCAGTTGCTGCCACTGGCGCCCGAGCGCGCTGTCGACGAGACGCCCCAGCCCGGCGAGCCGCCCTTGGTCTATGTCAAACGTCTGGCGCGGGCCAAGGCCTTGGCGGGGCTCGACGAGCTGGACGCGCGCGGCTGGTCGCCGGCGCCGGTGCTGGGCGCCGACACCACGGTGGCGCTGGGTGCACAGATCTTTGGCAAGCCGGCCGACACCACCGAGGCCGAGCAGATGTTGTTGCAGCTGTCGGGGCGGGCGCACCAGGTCCTCACCGCGGTGGCACTTGCCTTGCCAGGACCTGCAGGCCCGCAGGTCGATCTGCGCGTGTCGGTGAGTACGGTGCGGTTGCGCGAGGTGCCGATCGAAGAGGCACGCGCCTATGTGGCCAGCGGTGAGCCGTTCGACAAGGCGGGTGCTTACGGCATCCAGGGACGGGCGGCAGCCTTCATCGCGCATCTCGAGGGCAGTTATAGCGGCGTGATGGGTCTGCCCCTGTTCGAGACGGCCGACTTGCTGGCACAGTCCGGCATCGGCATCTGGAAGGAGTCTTGAGTGGGCCTGCTGCGCGAAGAGATCCTGGTCAACGTCACACCGCAAGAGACGCGCGTGGCGGTGACCGACAACGGCGTGGTGCAAGAGATCCATATCGAGCGCGGCCGCAGCGTCGGGCTGGTTGGCAACATCTACCGCGGCCGTGTGCAGCGGGTGCTGCCGGGCATGCAGTCGGCGTTCATCGAGGTCGGCCTGGACCGTGCGGCATTCCTGCATGTGGCCGATATCCGCCGGCCCGGGCTGACGCCTGGCGAGACGCCGATCGAGCAGCTTCTGCACGAGGGCGACACGCTGCTTGTGCAGGTTTTGAAGGACCCGATCGGCACCAAGGGCGCACGCCTGACGACGCAACTAAGCCTGGCCGGACGCTTTCTGGTGTTCATCCCGAACGAAGCGCACATCGGTGTGTCGCAGCGCATCGACGAGACCGAGCGCGAGGCACAGAAAGAACGCTTGCAGGCGTTGCTGGGTGAGCGCGGCGGCGGTTACATCATTCGCACCAATGCCGAATCGGCCTCCGATGACGATCTGCGCGCCGACCTCGACTACCTGCACCGGCTGTGGGGTGATATCGACAGTCGCAGCGCGGGCAGCGACGTGGCCGCCCTGTACGAGGACCTGCGCCTGCCGCTGCGGGTGCTGCGCGACATGGTCTGGGCCGAGACCTGTCGCATCGTTGTCGACTCGCGCGAGACCTACCAGCGCATGCTCGAGTTTGCCGAGCGCTACACGCCTGCGGCGCTTGGTCAGGTTGAGCATTACAGCGCCGACCGTCCCCTGTTCGACCTCTATCGCATCGAGGAGGAGATCGAGCGTGCGCTGGCGCGGCGCGTCGACCTGAAGAGCGGCGGCTACCTGATCATCGACCAGACCGAAGCCTTGACCACCGTCGACGTGAACACCGGAGGGTTCGTCGGCAACAAGAACTTCGACGAGACGGTATTCAAGACCAACCTCGAGGCGGCGCAAGCGATCGCGCGTCAGCTGCGGCTGCGCAACCTTGGCGGCATCATCGTCATCGATTTCATCGACATGGATGAGCGAGCACACCGCGAGGCGGTGTTGGCCGAACTCACCCGCGCGGTCAGTCGCGACCGCATGCGCGTGGGCCTGAACGACTTCACCGCGCAGGGGCTGGTCGAGATCACCCGCAAGCGCACCCGCGAGTCGCTGGCGCACGTGCTATGCGAGCAATGCCCGACCTGCCAGGGGCGCGGCGAGATCAAGACCGCGCAGACCATCTGCTACGAGATCCTGCGCGAGGTGGTGCGTGAACAGCGGCAGTTTCAGCCACGCGAATTCCGCATCGTCGCCAGCCAGCAGGTGGTCGACCTGTTCCTCGACGAGGAATCGGCCAGCCTGGCGATGCTCGAGTCGTTCGTGCAGCGGCCGGTGTCGCTGCAAGTCGAGACCGCCTACACCCAGGAGCAATACGACATCGTGTTGCTGTAGGGCGGCTACAGCAGGCTGCGCATCAGGTTGTGTTCGATGGTCGGCAGCACGATACCCAACAGGGCCTGACCCACCAGCAGAGCCACCAGTGGCGACAGGTCGACGCCGCCGGGTGTTGGCAACAGGCGGCGCAGCGGGTGCAGCAGCGGTTCGGTCAGGCTGTGCAGCAGGCCGGACAGCGCGTTGCGGGGGGCCACCCAGCTCAGGATCGCGTGGATCAGGATGGCCCACCACAGCACCTGCAGCCAGATGCGAATCACCCCCAGCAGCGCCACCATGACCAGCGCCAGCGGGCCGAACACCGGTACCGTCAGCACGCCGATCAGCCAGACCTTCAGCAGCATCGCCAGCCAGGCGATGACCAGGATGGCGGTGTCGCTGCGACCCGACAGCGGAACGTAGCGGCGCACCGGATGCACCACCCAGTCGGTGACTGCCAACAGCAGCTGGCCGACCGGGTTGCCAAACGGTGCGCGGACCCACTGCAGCATGAAGCGCAGCATCAGGGCGAGGACGAACAGGCCGAGCAGGGCGTCGACAAGGAACACGCCGATCTGGCCAGGCATCGAGGATGTGGGCATGGTCAATCCTTTCCGAACAGGGCGCCAAGCTCGGCGGCGCGCTCGCGGGCGGCGGACACGGCGCGCGCCAGCAGGGTTTCGAAGCCGCCGTCCTGCAGGGCGGCGATGCCGCGCTCGGTGGTGCCACCCGGCGAGGTGACGCGGGCACGCAGGGTGGCCGCCGGCTCGCTGGCGCTGTGCAGCAGTGCCGCGGTGCCGGCCAGGGTATCGGCTGCCAGGCGTGCGGCGGTGTCGGCATCCAGGCCCTGCTCGACAGCGGCCGCAGCCAGCGCTTCGGCCAGCAGCAGGACGTAGGCCGGGCCGCTGCCGCTCACCGCTGTGACGGCGTCGATGCCGGCGTCGTTGGCGACCCAGACCACGCTGCCGACCGCCGCGAAGAGCCGCGCGGCGGTATCCCGGTCGCTGTCTGACAGGCCTGGGCTGGCGGCCAGGCCGGTGACCCCGGCGCCGACCAGTGCTGGGGTGTTGGGCATGGCGCGTACCAGCCGGTGGTGACCACCGAGCCAGCGCTCGAGGTCGGTCAGGCGGACCCCGGCGGCCACCGACACCACCAGCGCCGGCCGCAGCGCGGCAGCGTGCTGCTGCGCCACGGCGCGCAGTACCTGTGGCTTGACCGCCAGCACGACGATGTCGCAGTCGGCCAGCTTGTTGCTGTCGGCGCTGCAGGCGATGCCCTGGGCCGCCAGACGCGCGCGGGCTGTGGCGTCGGGCTCGACGACGGCGATGCGGCTTGTCGGATGACCACCACGGAGCAGGCCACCGACGAGCGCGCTGGCCATGTTGCCGCCGCCGACAAAGCCGATGTGCGGGGCGCTGGGAGGGGGTGCTGGGCTGCTCATGCGGAGGCTCCGGAAGGGGATGCAGGCACTGGCTCGCCCCGCGGGCTGCGGGCGCCGAAGATGGCCGAGCCGATGCGCACGAGGGTGGCGCCCTCGGCAATCGCAGCGGCGTAGTCAGCCGACATGCCCATCGACAAGTCGGGCAGGGTCAGGCCAGTGCTTTGACAGACGGCATCGCGCAGGGCGGCGAGTTGGCGAAATGGCATGCGCTGGGCGGCGGCATCGTCGCAAGGTGCCGGGATGCACATCAGGCCGCGCAATTCGAGCCGCGGCAGGGCCGACACCGTGACGGCGAGGTCGGCAACGGCATCCGGCGCGACGCCGCTTTTACTGGCCTCGCCGCTGATGTTCACCTGCAGGCACACGCGCAGCGGTGGCAGATGCGCGGGTCGCTGCTCGGACAGGCGGCGGGCGATGCTCTCGCGGTCGACGCCATGCACCCAGTCGAAATGCTCGGCCACCATCCGCGATTTGTTCGATTGCAGCGGCCCGATGAAATGCCAGATGATGTCCTGGCAGCCAGCCGCCGTCAGGGCTGCCACCTTCGCACACCCTTCCTGCACGTAGTTCTCGCCGAACTGGCGCAAGCCACCGGCATAGGCTTGGGCGACCGCGTCGGCAGGGAAGGTCTTTGATACCGCCACCAGCGCCACGCTGGCCGGGTCGCGGCCGGCGGCGTGCGCGGCGTTGGCCAGCGCGTGGGTCACGGCGTCGATGCGATCGTCAAGCGTGGACGTGTCGGCGGCGGGCATCGGTCTTGAGGCGGGCGGGGAGCGGCCGTTAATGAAGGCGAGCCGGACGGCGTGCGGGCTGTCCGGGGTGCTGCCCCGGCTGCGCTGCTGCGTCCGGTTGCCGGTGTCGGGACGACAACTGTGTCTATCAAACGAGGGGAGTCTAGCGTGGAAATCCGGGAACTGCTTGCACTGGCGGTCGAGCGCGGTGCGTCCGACCTGCACCTGTCGGCGGGGTTGCCGCCGGCACTGCGGGTGAATGGCGCAGTGACACCGGTCGACGCCCTGCCCTTGACCGACGAGGCGATCCGCACCCTGTTGGGGCAGATCATGACTGCCAGTCAGTGGCAGCAGTACGAGCAGACGCGCGACCTGGACTTCGCTTGTTCGGCGGCGGGAATCGGCCGGTTCCGGGTGAATGCGTTTTGTCAGTTGCGCGGTGCAGCGGCGGTGCTGCGCGTGGTGCCGACACGGGTGCGCAGTCTGGCCGAGATCGGTGCGCCGCTGGCGATGGCCAGCCTGGCTCAGCTACCGCGGGGTCTGGTGTTGGTCACCGGGCCGACCGGAAGCGGCAAGTCGACCACATTGGCGGCGCTGCTGCAGACCATCAACAGCAGCCGCCCGGCCCACATCGTCACCATCGAGGATCCGATCGAGTTCATTCATCACCCAGACCGTTCGTTGATCAATCAGCGCGAGGTCGGGGCGCACACCGGAAGCTTTGCCACCGCCTTGCGCGCAGCCCTGCGCGAGGATCCGGACGTACTGCTGGTGGGTGAGCTGCGCGACCTCGAGACCATCCGCCTGGCGCTGACCGCTGCCGAGACCGGCCATCTGGTGCTGGCCACCTTGCATACGGTGGGCGCAGCGCAGGCAGTCGACCGCATGGTCGATGTGTTTCCCGACGGCGAACGCAGCATGGTGCGCACCATGCTGGCCGACTGCATCCGCGCCATCGTCTCGCAGGAGCTGCTGCCGCGCGCCGACGGCAGCGGCCGCGTCGCCGCCCACGAGGTGCTGCTGAGCACGCCGGCGGTCCGCAACCTGATTCGCGAGCACAAGCTGGCGCAGTTGGCGACGGTGATGCAGACCTCGCAGGCGCTGGGGATGCAGACGCTCGATCAGTCGCTGCAGGCGCTGGTCGCGGTCGGCGCGATCAGCGCGGCAACGGCGCGCGGCACGTCCGACCGCGGCGAGCAGTTGCAGGTCTAGCAGCGGCCCGGGAAAGATTCCCTGATCGGCCCGCCGGGCTTGCGGCCATGAACCCAGGGCGCCTTGGCGAATCTATACTGGCGCGCCGCATGGCGCTCAGCTGCGAATGTCAACGCGCTGGTCCATGTGCTCGCCAAGGAGCCCGTTACGATGAATCGCCAACGCACCACCCCTTGCCTTCGTCCGACCCTGCTTGCTGCCGCCCTGGTCGGCGTCAGCTTCGGCGCGCAGGCCGATACCGTGTTCGTCACCAGCCAGAAGAGTGGCGTGTCGGTGGTCGATCTGGCCACTCTGCAGACCACCGCCAAGTTCGACCTGAAGGGACTGTCGCCGCGTGGGATCGGCATCTCCAAGGATGGCCGCACGCTGGTCGTCGCCACCCGCGAGACCGGCGGCGTGGTGTTGCTGGACGCCCGCACCGGTGAGCGCACCGGCGAGGTCAAGGTCGGGACCAATCCGGAGTTCGTCCGCATCCGCGGAGACTACGCGTTCGTCTCCTATGAACCGAGCGCCAAGGCCGGTCCCCCACCCAAGCCGGGCGAGGCGCCCGCTGCACACGACGACGATGACGATGACGACGAACCGGCGCGCATCGCCATCATCGACCTCAAGCAGCGCAAGAAGGTCGGCGACATCGTCGGCGGCCCCGAGACCGAGGGCATCGAGTTCAGCAAGGACGGCAAGTCGCTGGTCGTCACCAACGAGGCGGACAACACCGTCACCGTGCACGATATCCGCACACGTCGGCTGCTGAAGACGGTGTCGACGAAAAAATGGGGCGACCGCCCGCGCGGGATCAAGGTCTCTCCCGACGGCAAGCGTTACATCGCGACGCTGGAGTTCGGCAACCGCTTCCTGGTGATGGACGACAAGTTCCGCGTGCTGCGGGCGGTCGATACCGGCAAATCGCCCTACGGCGTGGCATTCGACCGCGCCGGCAAGCGCATCTACGTCGCTGCCGCGCACGACCAGAAGCTCGAGGTGTTCGACGCGCGCAGCTACGCCAAGGTCGGCGAGGTCGCCACCGGCGACCGCTGCTGGCACTTCACCTTTACACCTGACGACAAGCGCATCGTGCTGGCCTGCGGCAAGTCCGACGAGGTGCTGGTGATCGACGTCGCCACCCTGCAGGTCGAGGAGCGCCTGGGCGGCTTTGACATGCCCTGGGGGGTGGTGGCGTGGCCGCGCTCGATGGGTTCGCTCGATCAGCCCTGAAGCCGTGTGTTTCGGGCGGCGCGGGGCAAACAGGACTCCCGACCGCTCGCTGTACGCTCAGCCAGCGGCGAGCTGTTCTACGACCGCGACGGTTCGGGTCAGAAAGCCGCAGCGCTGGCGGCCATCGTCGGTCAGGTAACCGAACTCTCGGCGGATGAGTTCCTGATCGTCTGACCGGCCAGATGGTCGTTGAGGGCCCCGCTTCGGCGGGGCTTTCTTTTTGGCAACAAAAACCCCGCCGAAGCGGGGTCTTTGCACATCCGGCCAAGGGCCGACCCGCCAGCGGGCCAGCCCCGGCGGCAGGACTTACATCCCCATGCCGCCCATGTCGCCCATGTCGGGCATGGCTGGCTTTTCGTCCTTCGGCAGCTCGGCCACCATGCAGTCGGTGGTCAGCATCAGGCCAGCCACCGAGGCGGCGTTCTGCAGCGCGGTCCGGGTGACCTTGGTCGGGTCGAGCACGCCCATCTCGACCATGTCGCCGTACTCGCTGGTGCCGGCGTTGTAGCCATAGTTCGACTTGCCTTCCAGCACCTTGTTGATCACCACGCTTGGCTCGTCGCCGGCGTTGGCAACGATCTGGCGCAGCGGTGCCTCGATCGCCTTGAGCACGATCTTCACACCAGCGTCTTGGTCGGTGTTGGCGGTCTTGACGGCGCCCATCGAGGCCCGGGCACGCAGCAGTGCCACGCCACCACCAGCGACGATGCCTTCTTCCACTGCAGCGCGGGTGGCGTGCAGGGCGTCTTCGACACGCGCCTTCTTTTCCTTCATCTCGACTTCTGTGGCGGCGCCGACCTTGATCACCGCAACACCGCCGGCCAGCTTGGCCTTGCGTTCTTGCAGCTTTTCCTTGTCGTAGTCGCTGGTCGCCTCTTCGATCTGCTTGTTGATCTGGGCGATGCGGCCCTTGATCGCGTCGGCCGAGCCGACACCGTCGATGATGGTGGTCTCTTCCTTGCCGACTTCGATGCGCTTGGCTTGGCCCAGATCCTGCAGCGTGACCTTCTCGAGCGACAGGCCGACCTCTTCGGCGATCACGGTGCCGCCGGTGAGGATGGCGATGTCCTCGAGCATGGCCTTGCGACGGTCGCCAAAGCCGGGGGCCTTGACGGCGACGGTCTTCAGGATGCCGCGGATGTTGTTGACCACCAGGGTGGCCAGTGCCTCACCCTCGACGTCCTCGGCGATGATCAGCAGCGGACGGCCAGCCTTGGCCACCTGCTCGAGCACCGGCAGCAGGTCGCGGATGTTGCTGATCTTCTTGTCGTGCAGCAGCACGAACGGGTTGTCGAGCACCGCCATCTGCTTGTCGGCGTTGTTGATGAAGTAGGGCGACAGGTAGCCGCGGTCGAACTGCATGCCCTCGACCACGTCGAGCTCGTTCTGCAGGCCCGAGCCGTCCTCGACGGTGATCACACCTTCCTTGCCGACCTTGTCCATGGCGTCGGCGATGATCTGGCCGATGGCCTCGTCGGAGTTGGCCGAGATGCTGCCGACCTGGGCGATCTCCTTGCTGGTGGTGCAGGGCTTGCTGACCTTCTTCAGTTCGCCGGTCAGGGCTTCGACCGCCTTGTCGATGCCGCGCTTCAGATCCATCGGGTTCATGCCGGCGGCGACGAACTTCATGCCTTCCTGGACGATGGCTTGCGCCAGGACGG
>CAZGBK010000004.1:147322-161056 GCA_964524005.1 uncultured Enterobacteriaceae bacterium | reverse complement strand
TCCGCATCCCGGTGCACATGATCGAGACCATCAACAAGATGAACCGCATCTCGCGGCAGATCCTGCAGGAGACAGGCGAGGAGCCCGATCCGGCGACGCTGGCCGAGAAAATGGAGATGCCCGAGGACAAGATCCGCAAGATCATGAAGATCGCCAAGGAGCCGATCTCGATGGAGACACCGATCGGCGACGACGACGACTCGCACCTGGGCGACTTCATCGAAGACACGACGACCATCGCGCCGATGGACGCGGCGGTCTATCGCAGCCTGTCGGATGCCACCCGCGACGTGCTGGACAGCCTGACCCCGCGCGAAGCCAAGGTCTTGCGGATGCGTTTTGGCATCGAGATGAACACCGACCATACGCTGGAAGAGGTCGGCAAGCAGTTTGACGTGACGCGCGAGCGTATCCGGCAGATCGAAGCCAAGGCACTGCGCAAACTGCGTCACCCGAGCCGCTCGGACAAGCTGCGCAGCTTCCTCGACGGCGAGACCTAAACTCTTGCCGTATCTGACTACGGGTCGGCGTCTTCGTCGGCCCCGCCCTTCGGGCCTCTAGCTCATGCTTGGTTAGAGCAGCGGACTCATAATCCGTTGGTGCCGGGTTCGACTCCCGGGGGGCCCACCATACCTAGCACCACCATCGCCAGCCAGGCGAGCAGGCCCGCGAGGCCGATGTAGGCCAGCATTGGCAGTACCGTGATGCGCAAGATCGCCCCCTCGCGGCCAACGATCCCGACGGTTGCCGATGCGGCGACGACGTTGTGGATCGCCACCATGTTGCCCGCCGCCGCGCCCACGCTCTGCACCGCGACCATCAGCGTCGTCGACAAGCCTAGCAATGATGCCGTCTCGTACTGAAACTGCGCGAGCATCAGGTTGCTCACTGTGTTCGAACCGGCAATAAAGGCCCCTAGCGCACCAACCGCCGGCGCGAAAGCCGGGTAGGCCAGTCCGGCCAGATCGGCAACACCAGCCGCCATGGACACGGGCATGCTCGGCAGGCCAGCAGCGTTGACCCCGGAATTGATCATCACCCGCACCATCGGCACGGTGAACACCAGCACGAAACCCGCCGCGCCTATCGTACGTACCGATTCGCCGAGCGCGTCGCCAAACGCGGCGAGACGCATGCGATGCAATGGCACTGTCAGCAGACACACCAGCACCAGCAAACCGCCTGGCAGATAGAGCACCGGAAGACCGGCGGCAGTGCCGGGCTCGCCGAACAGCTCGCCAGTGCCCAAATCAAAGCTGCGCAGCGCCTCACCCAGCGGCGCTAGGGTGCGCGACAGAACCAGTAGTGCGGCAAGCAGGAGGTAGGGCAACCAAGCCCTCCAAGCGGGCATCGCCGCGCCTCGCGAAACCACTACCGGCGCGGCATCGAGCCCGCCCAGCCAGGCGGCGGGCCACTCATGACGCGGCGCGAAATCCCAGTGCGAAGCTGGCTGCAATAGCCCGCGGCGGACTGCCAACGTCACCACCGCCAGACCGATTAAGCCGCCCAACAGCGAGGGAAACTCGGGGCCTAGCAGCACTCCGGCCAGCGCATAGGGCACGGTGAACGCGAGCGCAGCGAACAGCGCAAATGGCCACACCGTCAAGCCGTCCCGCCACGAGCGCCGAGCGCCAAAAAAACGTGTCATCAACATCACCAGCAGCAACGGCACGATGGTCCCGCAGACCGCGTGCAGCAGCGCTACTGAAAAGACGATCTCGCTAAAGAATCCACCCCAGCTGGCGCCCCCTTGCTCGAGCGCGCTCGTGATTCCGGCGCGGTCAAGGCCGTTCTGTACTCCAACCAGCATCGGTGTGCCAACCGCCCCGAAGGACACTGCGGTTGACTGGATGACCAGTCCGGCGACCACCGCGGCCAGCGCCGGGAACCCGACTGCCACCAACAGCGGGGCCACCACCGCAGCTGGCGTACCAAAACCCGCTGCGCCCTCGATGAACGAGCCGAATAGCCAAGCGATGAGGATCACCTGCACGCGGCGGTCGGGGCTGAGCGTCGAGAATCCGGTGCGGATGACCTGCACCGCACCGCTCTGGCGCAACGTGTTCAGAAGCAACAAAGCGCCAAAAATGATCCATATCAGCCCTGCGGTCTGTACCAAGCCCTGCACCACCGATGCCACGACCCGCACCAAACTGACCTGCCAGACCGCCAGCGCCAGCACACAGGCCAGCAAGAACACCAGCGGCATGGCCAAGCGCGCCGGCCAGCGCAGGCCGACCAGGAGCACCGCGGCGACGACAACCGGGGCAGCAGCCAGTAAGGGCAGAAGATTCTCGAAGGCGACGAGGGTCACAATGTGGATCGATCCGGAGAGCGTCGAACATGCACCACGGAGACGAGGATGACCAATCCGGCCCGCTCAACGCCCGGGCAACATGCCCTTCAGGTTGCGCGCCATCTTCATCAGATTGCCGCCCTTGCCCATCATCTTCATCATCTTCTGCATCTGCTCGAACTGGTTCAGCAGCTGGTTCACCTCTTGCACGCTCACCCCGGCCCCTGCGGCGATACGGCGCTTGCGGCTGGCTTTCAGTAGCTCGGGCTTGCGCCGCTCGAGCGGCGTCATCGAATTGATGATGCCTTCGGTGCGGGCGATCTTGCGCTCATCGGGCTGCTGGCCCTTCATCTGCGCGGTGAGCTGCGCCGGCAGCTTGTCCATCATCGCCGACAGGCCACCCATCTTGCGCATCTGCGCGATCTGCTGCTTGAAGTCCTCCAGATCGAAGCCCTTGCCCGACTTGATCTTCTCGGCCACCCGGCGGGCCTCGGTCTCGTCGACCTGACGACGCGCGTCCTCGACCAGGGAGAGCACGTCGCCCATGCCGAGGATGCGCGAGGCCATGCGGTCGGGGTGAAAGGCCTCGAGCCCGTCCATCTTCTCGGAGACACCGACGAACTTGATCGGCGCACCGGTCACCTGCCGCACCGACAGCGCCGCGCCACCGCGCGCATCGCCATCGAGCTTGGTCAGCACCACGCCGGTGAGCGGTAGCGCCGCACCGAAGGCCCGGGCGGTATTGACCGCATCTTGGCCGAGCATGGCATCGACCACGAACAAAGTCTCGGCGGGTTTAAGCGCAGCATGCAGGTCGCGGATCTCGGCCATCATCGCCTCGTCCACCGCCAAGCGGCCGGCCGTATCGACCAGCAGAACATCGAAGAAATGGCGCTTGGCATGGTCCAGCGCGGCTGCAGCGATGGCGTGCGGCGAGTCGCCTACCGAGGACGGGAACACCTCGGCGCCGACCTGTCGGCCGACGGTCGCGAGTTGTTCGATCGCCGCCGGACGGTAGACGTCGCAGCTCACCAGCAAGACCTTTTTCTTCTGGCGCTCGATAAGGTGCTTGGCGAGTTTTGCTGCGCTGGTGGTCTTGCCGGCACCCTGCAGACCCGCCATCAACATCACCACCGGTGGCACGGCGGCGAGGTCGAGCCCCTTCGACTCCTCGCCCATCAGGCGGGTCAGTTCACGATGCACCACACCCACCAGGGCCTGCCCCGGGGTCAGGCTGCCGATGACCTCCTCACCGAGCGCGGCGGTCTTCACCGCGGCGATGAAATCCTTGACCACCGGCAGCGCCACATCGGCTTCGAGCAGCGCCATGCGCACCTCGCGCAGGGCTTCGGCAATGTTGTCTTCGGTCAGGCGGGCCTGGCCACGCAGTCGTTTGACGACGCCTTCCAGGCGCTGGGACAGCGAATCGAGCATGGGAGCCTTTCGAGGGCGCGACAGCACGCGCGCAGGATCGCGGGCGCCTCCGCCGCCGGCGCGGCCTCGGGTAGACTGCCGCACATGAGTCCGATTCTACTGCAGCTCAATGCCGCTCTGGCCTACGCCGTACTCGGTGGATTGGCTTGGCGGCGACCCGTGGCTGCTGCGCACCGTGGCGTACTGTTGGCGGTGGCAGCGGTTTGGCTGCTGCAAGCGGTGGCGCTGATCGATTCGATGTGGGTTAATGACCAGCTGTGGGTCGGTGTCGGACACAGCATCTCGGCATTCACCTGGATCGCCGTTGCGACCCTGTGGGTGGTCAGCCTGCGCGATCCGGTCAGTGGTTTAGGCATGCTGGTGTGGCCGCTGGCGGCGCTGGGTTGCCTGGCAGTCATCGCGTGGCCCGACATGCACCCGGTCGCCGGTGGCGATCGTCTAGCCCTGCAAGGCCATCTGGTCACCGCGATTCTTGCCTACGCCTTCTTTATTCTGGCCGGTCTGCAGGCTTGGCTAATGCAATGGAGCGAGGCGCGTCTGCACGCGGCACGCGTCGATGGCTGGGTCCAGCATCTGCCGCCGATCATGACGCAAGAGAGCATTCTGTTCCGGCTCATCTGGTCGGGCTTCGTACTGCTCACGCTCAACCTGCTCAGCGGAGCCCTATGGGCGGAAGAAATCTTTGGGCAGGCGCTGCCATTCACTCACAAGACAGTGTTCGGTATCGGCAGCTGGCTGATCTTTGGCACCCTGCTGGCAGCCCGTCACTTCCGTGGCTGTCGTGGTCGTGCGGCAGCGCAACTGACACTGGCCGGCTGCATCGCGCTAGTCTTGGCTTACGTTGGAGCGCGCTTCGTCGCCGAAGTCTTGCTGGCACGTTAAGCCTTACGACTTGCGCCCCTGAACGCGGCTCACCATACTGAGTCGACCGCACCTGCGCCCACCCATTTGGACGAAATCTCCACCGGCACGCTGTTCGCCGCCCTGATCCTGCTGCTGTTGCTCTCGGGTTTCTTCTCGATCGCCGAGACCAGCATGATGGCGCTTAACCGCTATCGCCTGCGACATCTGGCGCAAAGTGGTCTGCGCAGCGCGCAGCTGACGCAGTCTCTACTGGCGCGCACCGATCGCCTTTTGGGCGTGATCTTGCTGGGCAACAACCTTGTCAATGCGTTCGCCGCGACGCTGACCACGCTGCTCACCATTCGCTTGTTCGGAGAGGGTGAAGTCGCCCTTTCGCTGGGAGCGCTACTGCTCACCTTCTGCATCCTAGTGTTCTCCGAGGTCACGCCCAAGGTCATCGGCGCCGCCTATCCCGAGCGCATCGCCCTGCCCGCGGCCTATGTGTTGGCCCCGCTGCAGCGGCTGTTCTATCCGGTCATCTGGTTCGTCAACCTGTTCGTGCAGGCGGTGCTGCGGGTGCTGCGTCTGCAACCACCGGCTTTCGGACCTCAGCCGATCACACAGGAAGAGTTACGCACCATCGTCCTCGAGGCCGGTCGCTACATCCCGCCCAAGCACCAAGACATGCTGGTTCGCCTGCTTGGGCTCGAGGAGATCACAGTCGACGACGTGATGGTGCCGCGCAGCCAGATCGAGGGTATCGATCTCGACGCCAGCGACGACGCGCTGCGGCGCCAGGTGGCGACCTGCCACCACAACCGTTTGCTCGCCTATCGCGGATCGGTCGATCAGGTGATCGGCCTGCTGCATGTGCGGCGCATCCTGCACCTGTGGCAAAACGATGACTTTTCGCGCGAGGCGCTCGAGGCACAGGTACGTCCAGCGATCTTCGTACCGTCGGGCAGCAGTCTGCTGGGCCAGCTGCAGGCGCTGCAGGAGCAACGCGAGCGCATCGCTCTGGTGGTCGACGAGTACGGCGAGATGCTCGGACTGTTGGCGCTAGAGGACGTGCTCGAAGAGATCGTCGGCGAATTCACCACGACATCGCCATCGCGTGGCCGTGGCTGGGACGCGGACGATGACGGCAGCTGGGTGGTGGACGGCAGCGCCAGCCTGCGCGACCTCAACCGCAAGCTGGGCCTTCAGTTCCCGCTCGATGGGCCGAAGACGATCAACGGGCTGGTCATGGAGCAGTTGCAGGACCTGCCCGAAGCCGGCGTCAGCTTGCGCGTGGCGGGAATCACCCTCGAGATCCTGTCAGTGCAAGACCGCGCGGTGCGTTCGGTGCGGGTTCGGCCACCCGAACCGCAAGAAGCGTCGAACCCAGACGTTTGACCGACGACCGGTACCGGCCGGACCCGGAAGATACAGGGATGAACACCGCCAGCTCTCGCCTAGCGCACTCCGAACTCGCCCGCTCGCTGATCCGCAGCGGGTTACTCGATCTTGCCGATCTCGATCAGCTGGGCTGCCCCAGCTCCGGCAGACTGCTCGACCGGCTGCTTGCCAGCGGTCGACTGACGGCGGCGCAGATCGCCGACCACGCGGCCTCGACCTTCGGACTGCCAAGAATCGAGGCCAGCGCTCTGGAGTCCAGCGAAGAGGCGCTGACCGGCTTCGACGAACGTTGGCTGGAACATGGCGATTGCCTACCGCTGGCCGTGCGCGGCAACAGTCTGATGTTGGCCACGGCCGACCCTAGCCAGCACGCGCTGTTCGACGAGATCGCCTTCGGCACTGGTCGCAATCTGGAACTGGTGGTGGCGGAAGCCGGGCACCTGCAACAGGCGGTCGGCAAGTTACGGGACCGCCTGCACGCCGACGCCAAGCGCATCGCCGGAGAAGCGCTCGCGCTCGACCTCGCCCAAGGTCATGGCGAAAGCGAGCTGTTGAGCGATGCCGGGCTCGACGTCGAAGATGCACCGGTGGTTCGCTTCCTACAAGGCATTCTGAGCGACGCGGTCCGCAAGGGAGCATCGGACATCCATTTCGAGCCTTACGAACATTTTTACCGGATCCGCTTCCGTCAGGACGGAGTGCTGCACGAGGTGGCGCAACCACCGCTCAATATTCGCGACCGTTTGGCCTCGCGCATCAAAGTGATCTCGCGGCTGAACATCGCCGAACGGCGCCTGCCACAAGACGGTCGGGTCAAACTCAGCCTGAGCGATGGCAGTCCGCTTGAGCTGCGGGTCAGCACCCTGCCAACCCTGTTCGGCGAAAAAATCGTGCTGCGCCTGCTGCGAAGCTCGATGGGCGACCTCGACATCGACAAGCTCGGACTCGAGCCGGAACAACGCGAAACCCTGCTGACTGCGCTAGCGCGTCCGCACGGCATGCTGTTGGTCACTGGCCCGACCGGCAGCGGCAAAACGGTGACGCTATACACTCTGCTGGCACGGCTGAACGAAAACGGCATCAATATCGCCACCGCCGAGGACCCCGCCGAGATCTACTTGCCCGGCGTCAATCAGGTGAATGTGAACGAGAAGACCGGGCTGACCTTTGCTGCCGCGTTGCGCGCTTTTCTGCGTCAGGACCCGGATACGCTCATGGTCGGCGAGATTCGCGACCTGGAGACCGCCGACATCGCCATCAAGGCAGCACAGACCGGCCACCGCGTGTTGTCAACACTACACACGAACGATGCCCCGGGAACACTCGCCCGCCTGATGAACATGGGTATCGCACCGTTCAACGTGGCCAGCTCGGTGAACCTGATCACCGCCCAACGCCTGATCCGTCGCTTGTGCACGCACTGTGCCGAGCCGGACCCGCGGCCGCCCGATGTGCTGCGCGCCTGCGGATTTGGCGAGGATGCGCTCGATGGCACGTGGCAGCCACTGCGGGCACGTGGCTGCGAGCACTGCAACCACACCGGCTTTCGCGGACGCGTCGGCATCCACCAGGTGATGCCGGTCTCCGACGCGCTGGCGCGCATCATCATGGCTGGCGGTAACACCATTGAGCTGGCCGACCAAGCGCGCCGCGAAGGTGTCTGGGACCTGCACCGCGCAGGGCTGGCCAAGGTCCGCGCCGGGGTCACCGCACTCACCGAGGTCGAGGCCTTGCTCCATGAATGAACCGGCAATGGCAACATCGCGCGGCCGCGCTGCCAGTGTCGAACAGCGCTACAGCTGGAACGGCACCGACGAGCAGGGCCGGCCACAGCAAGGCGAAATGGCCGCCGCCAGCGAACGCGTCGTGCGCAGCGCGCTTCGCCGACAGGGCATCCGCCCCGAGCGCGTGGCGTTGGTGCGCCCGGGACGTGGGCGGCGTATCGGGGAAAAGGACATCGCCCTGTTCACGCGGCAACTCGCCACCATGCTGCGCGCCGGCATCCCGCTGCTGCAGGCATTCGACATCGTTAGCCGAGGCCAGACCAACCCGCGCCTCCGGAGCCTGATCGCCGGGTTGAAGTCAGACATCGAATCCGGCGATTCGATGTCGGCATCGTTCGCTCGTCACCCCGAACTGTTCGATCGGCTCTACTGCAGCCTGCTGCGGGCCGGCGAGACCGGAGGCGTGCTCGACAGCCTGCTCGATCGGCTCGCTACCTACCGGGAAAAAACCCTACAGCTGAAGAGCCGGGTGCGCTCCGCGCTGATGTACCCCGCATCGGTGATGCTTATCGCCACGGTCGTGATGGCGATCATCCTTGTCTGGGTCGTGCCGGCTTTCGAGGACATCTTCCGCAGCTTCGGCGCCGAACTGCCGCTGGCAACGCAACTCGTCATTGGCCTGTCGTCGGTCGTGTCGACCCTGGCTCCACTGCTGCTCCTTGGTTTGGTGGGCGGCGGCCTGCTGGCCGTGCGCCAGTACCGACGATCGGAGAGGTTGCGAGCCCGCCTCGACCATCTAGCCTTGCGCTTGCCGGTGTTCGGGCGACTGCTTGAAAAGGCGGCGCTGGCGCGCTGGTGTCGCACCTTGGCGACCTTGCTGGGCGCGGGCGTGACCTTGGTCGAGTCGCTCGAACCGGTCGCCGGCGCCTCGGGCAACGCCGCCTTCAGCGAAGCCACCCAAGACATCAAGCGCGATGTCGCCGCGGGTATCAGCTTGTCGGCAGCAATGGCAAAAACGCGTCGTTTTCCGGTAATGATTCAGCAGATGGTGGCGGTAGGTGAAGAATCTGGCGCGCTAGAGTCGATGCTGGCTCGCGCAGCTGACACCTGCGAGCAAGAGGTGGATGAGACTGTTGCTCGCCTGTCGACCTTGCTAGAGCCGGCAATCATGGTGCTTCTGGGGCTGATCATCGGCGGACTGGTGGTCTCGATGTACCTGCCGATCTTCCAGCTTGGCTCAGTGGTGGGTTAGGCGTGCTGCTGGCACTTGCGGCTCTTGTCGGCTCTGCGGTCGGGAGCTTTCTGGGCCTCGCCGCGTATCGCCTGCCGCGCATGCTGGAGCATCGCTGGCAAAGTGAATGCGCACGGCTCGAAGGCGGCGAACCGCCCATCTCAGCGCCACTGAACCTGTGGCGACCGGCGTCGCACTGCCCGGCCTGCGGGCATCGCTTGGGTGTTGCCGAGAATATCCCTTTGCTCTCGTGGTTGTTGCAAAGGGGTCGCTGTCGCGCCTGCGGGGTGCGCATCGGTTGGCGCGAACCGCTACTCGAACTCGCCGCTGCAGCAGCCGCAATGCTTGCGATGACGCTTTTCGGCCCGACTTGGCAGGCACTGCTGGTCGCAGTGTTCCTATGGACTTTGCTGTTGGCTAGCGCCATCGACATCGAGCGGCAGTGGCTCCCCGACGAGCTGACACTGCCACTGCTTTGGTTGGGGCTGCTATTTAATTTGAGCGGTGGCCTGGTATCGCTGAGCGATGCCGTCATTGGCGCAGCGGCCGGCTACTTGACTCTGTGGAGTGTGTATTGGGCGTTTCGATTGGCGACCGGGCGCGAAGGCATGGGCGAGGGCGACTTCAAGCTGCTGGCGGCGATCGGTGCATGGGCCGGCTGGCAGACCCTCCCAGGGGTGGTGCTTTTGAGTTCCGTCGCCGGCAGTCTGTGGGCACTGACAGCAATCTGGCTCTTTGGTCGTTCGCGCAAAACGCCCCTGCCGTTCGGACCGGCACTGGCGCTGGGCGGAGCGGTGGCGGTATGTTGTCCGCATCTGCTCACCGATCTGTTTGCTCCATGACACCCACCCGGCCGCTGATCGTTGGACTCACCGGAGGCATCGGTAGTGGCAAGAGCGAAGTCGCCGCTGCATTTGCCCGACATGGCGCGCAGGTGATCTGCACCGACGCCATCGCCCGCGCGCTGGTCGAGCCGGGCCAGCCGGCGCTGGCCGAGATCGCGCGGCATTTCGGGCCCGATGTGCTCACTGCCGAGGGCCAGCTCGACCGCCGTGCGCTGCGTCGACGTGTCTTCGATACACCCGAGGAACGACACGCGCTCGAACAGATCCTGCACCCACGTATCCGCGCTGAAGTTGCCCGGCGTATCGACCAGGCTGCTGGAGACTATGTGATCGTCGATATTCCGCTGTTGGCTGAATCGGGCTCAGGCTACTTGGCGATGCTCGACCGGGTGCTCGCGGTGGAATGTCCGGCGCCACTGCGCCTACAGCGCGTCATGCGACGCGACGGCAGCAGCGAAGCTCAAGTGCGGGCGATGCTTGCCGCGCAGGCCAGCGACGCGGAACGCCGCGCAATTGCCGACGATGTCGTGCAGAACCATGCCGGACTGGACCTGCTGCAAGCCCAGGTGGCTGTCCTCGACCAGCGCTACCGCTCGATCGACCCAGCCAATCGAGAGGGACTGGCTGGGCAAGCTCGAAAAGGTGCCTGATCGCCTCTATTGGGTGTCGCCGGCCCTATCAGCCGGGGATGACGATACTGCCGCGAAAGACGGTCTCGGCTGGACCGGTCATCATCACTGGCTGGCCCGGGCCACCCCAGGCGACATCGAGTCGACCGCCACGCGTCTCGACGACCACGGGCGAAATCAGCAGCTCGCGCAGGATGCCTGTGACCACCGCCGCGCAAGCTCCCGAACCGCACGCGAGCGTCTCACCAACGCCACGCTCGTAAACGCGCAGGCGGATGCGATTTTCGTCGATGACCTGCATAAAGCCGGCATTGACCCGCTCGGGGAAGCGCGGGTGGCACTCGATCAGAGCGCCCTCGGCAGCGACCGGCGCCTGATCGATATCAGGAACAACCTGTACTGCATGTGGGTTGCCCATCGACAAGGCGGTGATATAGCGCAAATCCCCAGCCACTTCCAACGGCTGCAACAGTGCGTCGGAATCGGTTTGGAACGGAACCTCTTCAGGGCGCAGCCGCGGCTGGCCCATGTCGGCGGTGACACGGCCATCAGATTCAATACGCAGACGTATGACACCAGAGCGGGTGGCCACCCGAAGCTCTTTGGCGTCGCTGAGCCCTTCCTCACGCACAAACCGGGCAAAGCAGCGAGCGCCGTTGCCGCACTGCCCAACCTCACCGCCATCGGCGTTGAAGATGCGGTAGGCAAAGTCGACTTCGGGGCTGGCCGGCGGTTCGACCAGCAGGAGCTGGTCGCAGCCGATGCCAAAGCGACGGTCGGCTAAGCGCCGAGCCAAGGCCGGGGTCATGCTGAACGCCTGGCGCACGCCATCGATGACGACGAAATCGTTGCCCAGACCCTGCATCTTGGTGAAGCGCAGTTCCATGGCGCCGCATTGTGCAGAGCGGTATCGGTGATGTCCACCGCAGAGCCACTGCAGTCCGGCCAGCCGGACTTTGGCCACAGCCAACTCTGCCGCTATACTCCTGCCCTACCGCCGAGTTAATCAGGACAACTTGCAGGGCGGCCGGAGCACCTTCGCGACAGGCGCGACCTAGGTTCCGGGAATCTGCTAAAGCGTCGCCTGCTCCGATCCCCGAGCTGGCCGTCGCCGGCCGTCGGGGATTTTGTTTTTGCGGCGCGGCCGCAGCAGGAGCAGATGTGAGCGATTACCTCTTCACCTCGGAGTCGGTCTCCGAGGGCCACCCGGACAAGGTCGCCGACCAGGTCTCGGACGCCATCCTTGACGCCATCCTCGAACAGGACCCGGTCTCGCGCGTCGCCGCCGAGACGCTGACCAACACTGGCCTTGTCGTGCTGGCCGGCGAGATCACCACCCAAGCCAACGTCGACTACATCCAGGTCGCGCGCGACACGATCAAACGCATCGGGTATGACAACACCGAGTACGGCATCGACTACAAGGGCTGCGCGGTGCTGGTCGCTTACGACAAGCAGTCGAACGACATCGCGCAGGGCGTGGACCGCGCCTCTGACGACTACCTCAACCTCGGCGCCGGCGATCAGGGCCTGATGTTCGGCTATGCCTGCTCGGAGACGCCGGTGCTGATGCCGGCCGCCATCTATTACGCGCACCGCCTGGTCGAACGCCAGGCCGCGCTGCGCAAGGACGGCCGCCTGCCCTTCCTGCGGCCGGATGCCAAAAGCCAGGTCACGCTGCGCTATGTCGATGGCAAACCGGTGAGCGTGGATACCGTGGTGCTCTCCAGCCAGCACGCGCCCGAGATGTCCGACGGCCCGAACATGAAGCCGGCCTTCATCGAGGCAGTGATGGAGGAGATCATCAAGCCGGTGCTGCCGAAGGAATGGCTCACCGCTGATACCAAGTACCTGATCAACCCGACCGGGCGCTTCGTGATCGGCGGTCCACAGGGCGACTGCGGCCTCACCGGACGCAAGATCATCGTCGATACCTACGGCGGCGCCTGCCCGCACGGCGGCGGCGCGTTCTCCGGCAAGGACCCGACCAAGGTCGACCGCTCGGCTGCTTATGCCGCGCGCTATGTGGCCAAGAACGTGGTCGCTGCCGGTCTCGCCGCGCAGTGCCAGATCCAGGTCGCCTACGCCATCGGCGTGGCACGGCCGATGAACGTCACCGTGAACACTTTTGGTAGCGGAAAGATCGCTGATGAGCGCATCGCTGAGTTGGTGAACACTCACTTCGATCTGCGCCCCAAGGGCATCATCCAGATGCTCGATCTGCAGCGGCCGATCTACCGCAAGACCGCCGCCTATGGCCACTTTGGCCGCGAGGAGCCAGAGTTCACCTGGGAACGGACGGACAAGGCTGAAAGCCTGCGGGCCGCAGCTGACATTTAATCAACCGGGAACCGCCGCCGACCCACACGGTCTTCAGTGCTGCTGACTGGCTGCCGTAAAGGGATGATCTACAATCGTCCAGACACGGGGCCAGCCCCGACTCCGAGGAGCGTTGCGAGGCCACCGGCCCCAGGCTCGGAGAACCGCTTGGCGGTCGCAACGGCGCTCACCCTGTAGTCCAACCCGTGCCGGGCACGGGCAGAGGGTGAGTCCACCGCTGCCTCCCGGCCACCGTTCAAGGAGAACACATGAACGCCGTGGCTGACCTCAAGAATGACTTTGCGATTGCTGACATCTCGCTGGCCGAATGGGGCCGCAAGGAGATCAAGGTCGCCGAGACCGAGATGCCGGGCCTGATGGCCATCCGCGAGGAATTCGCCAAGAACCAACCGCTCAAGGGCGCACGCATCACCGGTTCGCTGCACATGACGATCCAGACCGCGGTGCTGGTCGAGACCCTGCAGGCGCTCGGCGCACAGGTGCGCTGGGCTTCATGCAACATCTTCTCGACCCAGGACCATGCCGCCGCCGCGCTGGTGGTCAAAGGCACGCCGGTCTATGCCTACAAGGGCGAGAGCCTCTCCGACTATTGGGAATTCACCCACGCCATCTTCGAGTTCGGGCCCGCCGGTTCGGCCAACGAGGGCCCGAACATGATCCTCGACGATGGTGGCGACGCCACACTGCTGATGCACCTCGGCCAGCGCGCCGAAAAGGACATCTCGGTGCTGGCCAACCCAGGCAGCGAGGAAGAGGTCTGCCTGTTCAATAGCATCAAGGCCAAGCTGGCGCAGGACCCCACCTGGTATACCCGCAAGGCTGCGCAAATCATCGGTGTGACCGAAGAGACCACCACCGGCGTGCTGCGTCTCAACGAGATGTCGGCCAAGGGCACGCTGCATTTCCGCGCCATCAACGTGAACGACTCGGTCACCAAGAGCAAGATCGACAACCTCTACGGCTGCCGCGAGTCTTTGGTGGATGCCATCAAGCG
>CAZGBK010000004.1:0-147312 GCA_964524005.1 uncultured Enterobacteriaceae bacterium | reverse complement strand
CGGCAAGGTGGTGGTGGTGGCCGGCTACGGCGACGTCGGCAAGGGCTCGGCCCAGGCCCTGCGCGCACTCTCGGCCCAGGTGTGGGTCACCGAGATCGACCCGATCAACGCCCTGCAGGCCGCGATGGAAGGCTACAAGGTCGTCACCATGGAATATGCCGCCGACAAGGCCGACATCTTCGTCACCGCCACCGGCAACAAGAACGTGATCCGCTACGAGCACATGGCCGCCATGAAGGACGAGGCCATCGTCTGCAACATCGGCCACTTCGATAACGAGATCGATGTCGCCGCGCTGGAAAAGCTCCAGTGGGACGAGATCAAGCCGCAGGTCGACCATGTCATCTTCCCCGATGGCAAGAAGATCACCCTGCTGGCCAAGGGCCGCTTGGTCAACCTCGGCTGCGCCACGGGGCACCCGAGCTTCGTGATGTCGTCGAGCTTCGCCAACCAGACCATCGCCCAGATCGAGCTCTTTACCAAGCGCGATGACTACGAAGTCGGTAAGGTCTACGTGCTGCCCAAACACCTCGACGAGAAGGTCGCGCGTCTGCATCTGAAGAAGGTCGGCGCCATGTTGACCGAGCTCACAGACGAGCAGGCCGCCTACATCGGCGTGAAGAAGGAAGGCCCGTACAAGGCCGACACCTACCGGTATTGAAATCCTTCCACCCGCGCAAAGGCAGACCACCCAACCCCGGTCACAAGCCGCACGTCAGCCAGCCCTCGCCAGACCACGACCTTCGGGTCGACACGGTTCTGGTCACCCAAGGGCTAGCGCCCTCGCGGACGGCGGCGCAGCGACTCATTGACTCGGGGCGGGTGTGCCTGGCTGGCGTTCCGGTCAAACGCGCATCGACCCTAGTCGCCGATCACCAACAGCTGACGGTGACACCCGACCCGGCCGACCGCTTTGTGTCGCGAGGTGGCCTAAAGCTGGCGGGTGCACTGCAGCACACTGGCCTGGATGTTCGTGGGCTGCACTGTCTGGACGTGGGTCAGTCCACTGGGGGCTTCACCGATTGCCTACTGCAGGCGGGAGCCGCGAGTGTGCTGGGCATCGATGTCGGGCGCAACCAACTGCACCCGAAGTTGCGGGCGGACGCGCGCAACACCACCCTAGAAGGGATTAACGCACGGCAATTGTCGGCTTCTGATATCGATCAGAAGCCATTCGACCTGATTGTCTGTGATGCGAGCTTTATTTCGCTGACCTTGCTGTTGCCGCAATGGCCCCCTTTGTTGGTCATCGAGGGCCAGGTGCTTAGCCTGGTGAAACCACAGTTTGAACTGCAGCCCGCCGACATCAGCAAAGGCGGTTTGGTAAAAGACCCAGCCCGCTACGCCGACGTCGAAACGCGAATTCGCAAGGCTTTCGCCGAAGCAGGTCTGGAGGTGCTCGACTGGTTTGAGAGCCCGATCACTGGCGGTGACGGCAACCGGGAGTTTTTTGTCCATGCCCGCCATTGATACAGCGCTTGTCTGGTTCCGCCGGGATCTGCGCGACCACGACCACGCACCACTGCACCACGCTTTAGCCAACGCCAGGCAGGTGCACTGCGTGTTCGTGTTCGACACGGAGATTCTCGACGCGCTGGAAGACCGCGCCGATCGCCGCGTCAACTTCATTCACGGCTCGGTGGTCGAGCTCGATACTGCGCTTCGAGCAAAGGCCGGCGGCTTGCGAGTGTTGCATGGACGCGCACGCGAGCTCATTCCCGCGCTCGCACGCGAGCTCGGTGTGCAGGCCGTCTACTGGGGTCGCGACTATGAGCCCGCCGCGCGCGACCGTGACGCCGACGTCATACGGCGGTTGCAGGCGGATGGCGTCGAGCCGCGGCCCGTGAAAGAACATGTCGTGTTTGAGCGTGATGAGGTGCTGACGCTAGCCGACAAGCCCTTCACCGTGTTCACGCCATACAAAAATGCCTGGCTAAAGCGCCTGCACGCGGCCGAGCCGCCATTGATCGATGTTGCCGCCTACCCGATCGACCCCGAACCAGGGCAACTACGCCCTGCTGCACCCGGCTCGGGCATCCCGTCGCTAGCTGAAATGGGATTTGAGCTCACCGACAACGCAGAGATTGGCATCGTCCCGGGTATGACCGGCGGAGGCGCAAGGCTCGCAGATTTTGCAAAACGTATCGATGCTTACAAAGAAAAGCGAGACTTCCCAGCAAGCAGAGGCGTCTCGTATCTGTCCGTGCACCTGCGTTTTGGCACGGTGAGCATCCGGCAATGCGCGCGGCTGGCGCTCGGTCTAGAGACCGCTGCAGGTCTCGTGGCTGATCGGGATGCGACTGACGGAGCATCGACCGACAGCAGCGCCCCGATGACAGAAGGCCGCTCTGGGTGGCTGAATGAACTGATCTGGCGAGACTTCTATTTCGCCATCCTGCACCACTTCCCACACGTAGCCACCGGCCCGTTCAAGCCGGAGTACGAGGCGCTTGTCACCGATGACGATACGGAGCGACTGGCCGCATGGCGGGAGGGTCGCACCGGCTACCCGCTGGTTGACGCAGCGATGCGCCAGCTCAACACCACTGGTTACATGCACAACCGGCTGCGCATGGTCACGGCGAGCTTTTTCACCAAGCACCTGTTGTTGGACTGGCGGCTTGGCGAAGCATATTTCGCCCAGAAGCTGATCGATTTCGACCAAGCAGCCAACAACGGTGGTTGGCAATGGGCGGCCAGCACCGGTTGCGACGCGCAACCCTATTTCCGCATCTTCAACCCGATCAGCCAATCAGAAAAGTTCGACGCTGAAGGCCGGTTTATCCGCCGCTATGTGCCTGAATTGGCGAAAGTGCCTGCGAGGTACATCCACGCCCCGTGGACCATGCCGCCGCTCGAGGCGCAATCGGCCGAATTTGTGCTCGGCCGCGACTACCCGGCGCCAATCGTCGACCATGCCACGCAGCGGGCCGAAGCCCTGCGTCGCTACGCGGCGGCAGCGAAAAAAAGCCGGCCGGGGCGCTGACACCCCGACCGACCGCAAGACCGGGCCTCACGAAGAAAGGCATTGCCCGGGCGACGCTTCGGTCACGCCCGGCTTAACGCGTCATCCCCCGGAGGCGTTGACTGACCAGCCGCTAGTCCCGAACGGCAAGTGCCCATCAGGCTAGACTGCACGCATGGAACACACACACTGGAATCTCGAAGGCATCACCCACGAATTGCTGCAGGCCGAACGTGCACTTCGTGGCATTGGGCCTGCGATCTCGATGTTTGGCAGCTCACGTCTTGGTGAGAACGACCCTCTCAATCAACGCGCCTTCGAGCTGGCACGAGACATCTCGGCGGCGGGCTACGCCATCATGACTGGCGGCGGACCCGGTTTGATGGACGCGTTCAACCGGGGGGCGCAGGCTGGCGGTAGCACCAGTGTTGGTCTGGGCATCCACTTGGCGACCGAACAGACACCCAACCCCCATATCGACATTCACCTGCATTTCGAGCGCTTTTTCACACGAAAAGCTGTCTTTGTCCGTTATTCACGTGCTTTTGTCGTTATGCCGGGGGGATGGGGCACCTTGGACGAACTCTTTGAGATCCTCTGCCTAATCAACACCGGGAAAGTGCAACCGGTACCAGTGATTCTGGTGGGAGACAGTTACTGGGACGAGCTGTTGCACTGGTTGAATACGCACCTCGTCAGCAAGGGGACGATCGACATCCACGACTTAGGCAAGTTGCATGTCGCACGCACGAGCGCCGACGTGTTGAGCTTGCTACCGCCGCCTATCGACTAGGCGATCTGCCAATCCAGCGTGGTCGCCGCACCGGCGTCGACCGCGAGTTTGCGCTGCAACCAGGGCATAGCGGGCTTTAAGGTCTGCGGCAGTGTCCAAGGCGGGTTCAAGATCACCATGCCGGACCCATGCATCCCGCCATGCACTCCGGGCCCTACAGGAGAGCGGACATCCAGGGCCGCGTGTAGCCAGTTCGCAGAGCACAAGCGTTTGAGCTTGCCCGGGAGCAGCTCGGATTCGCGCCGCGCTAGCCGCGGGTACCAGACCGCAACGATACCTGTAGGGAAACGCTTGAGAGAATCTGCAACAGCGTCGACCACGGCACGGTAGTCGTCTTTCACTTCGTAAGACGGGTCGATGAACGCAACGCCCCGCCGAGAGGGGGGTGGCCAAGCTGCGCGCAAACCGGCAAAGCCATCGCCTGCGATGACCTTGACCTGGCGGTCACCGCGCAGAGACTCGATGAGCGCGGGTGCATCGCTCGTGTGCAGCTCGAACACCTGCAGGCGATCATCGGGGCGCAACAACTGTCGGGCGATCCATGGCGAGCCGGGGTAGACGCCTGGCTGCGCATCGGCAACGCCTTGTCCAGCGACCTGCCCTTGCGTTGCACTCTTCGGCACTGCCGGAACGGGTTCCATCGCATTCGCTTGACGGACGAGCGCCAGATAATCCGCCACCGCGGGCGGGGGAGCGCTCGCCGAGAAGATGCGCCCAATGCCATCGCGCCACTCGCCGGTCTTCTGTGCAAACGGGTGGTTCAGTCGGTAGAAGCCAGCGCCCGCGTGCGTATCAACCACGCGGAACGGCGTGTCCTTTAGCGCCAGGTGGCGTAGTAGCGCGGTCAGTACCGTATGTTTAAGCACGTCGGCATGATTGCCGGCGTGGAAACCGTGGCGGTAGCTCAGCACCGAATCAGCAGACAAAAGGGGACCAGCACCCCAGTTTGCGCGAGATGGTCACTTTTAGAGTGGTATTGAACAGACTTAGCGCAGCCACGTGCCAGTCGAAGGGTCGAACATATCGTGCTTCACCGTGTGGCGGGTCTTGATCAGATCGTCCACCGTCGGCGTGTTGCTCAGCGCACGCTGGATTGCCAGCTTGGTGGCCTCGTAGTTGGTGCGGTAGAGGTCGTCCATGTCGAGGTTGGGGTCGGTGGTGGTGCGCGGGTCGATCCACACCAGGTCGATGATGCAGAGGTTGTCGGCTTGATCCTTGGGGATGATGCCCTCAGCCACGCAGTCGACCACCGCGTCCGCGGTCGCAGCCTGCACCACACCGCCGAACAGGTTGATATACGCCGAGTTCTTAATGGTGACCTTGGTTGCCATCATGGTCGCCGGGCGGACCTGATGGTTACAGGCGCGCACCGCGAACATGCAGGTGTGGCCGGCCGACTGCGCCATCATATTTGCAAATGCCTGCCCGACCGGACCGGAGACGTCACCGATCAGGATCTCGGGCATTGCGTCGGTGAACTGGCCTTCCTTGGCGAGAACAGTGGCTTCGCCGGTACGGAAGAGGATCTTGTCGGACATGGGTCGGCTCCGGTTGGGTTGCTAAAGCAAAGGTTGCGATTGTAGAGGCTCTGCAGATACCGGGGAACACGATCCGGGGCTAACTGAGGTAGCGCGGAGTCTGTGCAAGCAGGTCTATCAAACCCCGCAAGCGACGAAATGAGGGTTCTCGAAATCTGGCTTGCCGTAGCCCAGTGCAGCACCATCCAGCGTCTCGACGCGCCCGCCGGCGGCCTCCAAAACCGCCTGTCCCGCGGCGATGTCCCATTCCATGGTGCGGCCAAACCGGGGATAAAGATCGGCGGCGCCCTCGGCGATGCGGCAGAGTTTCAGCGACGAACCCGCCTGTAGCATGGCAGCCACCTTTCGGTTCGACAGGAATGCATCGAGCGCCTGTGCGTCGCCATGCGCGCGACTGGCAATCACCGTGATGCCTTCTGGCGGCGCTGGTCTGGCACGGATCGGCACCCTGGTTCCCGCCATCTCACGAAAGGCGACTTGACCCGCCCGCCCACCAGCGAAAAGGCAGCCAAGCGCCGGCGCCAGAACCACGCCTAGTCGCGGTCGACCAGATTCGATCAAAGCGATGTTGACAGTGAATTCACCGTTGCGCGAAACGAATTCACGCGTTCCATCAAGCGGGTCGACCAGCCAAAACACATCTCCAACTTGCGGTCGGTGACCGGCAGCAATGGCCTCCTCGGCAACCACCGGAACGCCCGGGCTGATGCGCCCCAAACCCTCCAAGATGCAATCTTCAGCCAGCCGATCAGCCAGTGTGACCGGGCTACCATCGTCCTTATCCAGCACCTCGAAGTCGCTTCGGTAAACCTGCAGCACCAGCTCGCCGGCATCTTTGGCAAGTTGGCAGACTGCTTCCAAAAGACGATCGGACATCTGCGACTCAGCCTTGCACCAGATAACCGTGCACCGACAGATAATCAATGATCTGCTGGACACAAGCCTCTGGTGCGTTTCGACTGGTGTCGACGCGAAGCTCGGGCGCCAGCGGCAGCTCGTATGGCGAGTCGATGCCCGTGAAGTTGCGGATCTCACCGGCGCGTGCCTTGCGATACAGCCCCTTGGGATCACGTGATTCGCAGATCTCGATCGGCACATCGACGTGGATCTCAACGAATTCGCCCGGGCCCATGATGGCGCGCGCTGCATCGCGATCCGCACGGAACGGTGAGATGAATGCAGTCAGCACGATCAATCCGGCATCGACGAACAGCTTCGACACCTCGGCGATTCGACGGATGTTCTCGACCCGATCGGCATCGGAGAACCCCAAGTCGCGATTCAACCCGTGCCGAACGTTGTCGCCATCGAGCAAGTAAGACAAAAAGCCCATCTCGTGCAGACGCACCTCGAGCGCATCCGAGATGGTCGACTTACCGGAACCGGACAGCCCGGTGAACCAGAGCACACACGGCTTTTGGCGGTTGCGGCGGCTGCGCTCGGCTTTGCCGATCTTGTGGGTCTGCCAAACAACATTGTCGGTCAATGCGCTTGCTCCCAATTCGGCCCAGCCCCCACTTCGACCAGCAGCGGCACCGACAGTCCCTCGACACCCTCCATGATGCGATGGAGTTCAGCTTTGATGGTCTCGACCTCGGTTTCGGGCGCCTCGACCACCAGCTCGTCGTGCACCTGAAGAACCAGCTGCGAGCGTAAACCCGATGCTTTCAACCAGGACTGCACGCGCAGCATGGCCAGCTTGATGATGTCCGCCGCAGTGCCCTGCATCGGTGCATTGATCGCTGCACGCTCGGCCGCAGCGCGGCGCGGACCGTTACCACCGCGGATGTCGGGCAGCCACAAGCGCCGACCAAACACGGTTTCGACATACCCCTGCTCGCGAGCCAGCGCTCGGGTCTCTTCCATGTAGCGTTTGACCCCTGGATAACGTTCGAAATAGCGCTCCATGTAGGTCTGCGCGGCAGACCGCTCGATATCCAGGTTCTGCGCCAGGCCGAAGGCGCTCATGCCGTAGATCAGTCCGAAGTTGATCATCTTGGCGGTGCGGCGCTGGTCAGAGGTGACCTCGATCGGCGTCACCCCGAACACCTCGGCCGCAGTGGCACGATGGATGTCCTCGTTGTGGGCGAACGCCCGCACCATACCCGGGTCTTGCGACACATGAGCCATGATCCGAAGCTCGATCTGCGAGTAGTCAGCGCTCACCAACACGTGCCCCGGCGGCGCGATGAACGCCTCGCGAATACGCCGCCCCTCGGCAGTGCGCACCGGGATGTTCTGCAGGTTGGGCTCGCTGGACGACAGTCGGCCGGTCACTGCGGTGGCCTGACCAAAACTGGTGTGAACGCGCCCAGTTGCCGGATTCATCATGCGCGGTAACTTGTCGGTGTAGGTGCTCTTGAGCTTGGAGAGGCCGCGATGCTCCAAGATGAGCTTGGGCAGTGGATAGTTGAGCGCCAACTGCTGTAACACGTCTTCGTCAGTGCTCGGTTCGCCGGACGGCGTCTTCTTGAGAACAGGGAGTTGCTGGCGGTCGAAAAGGATCTCGCGGATCTGCTTGGGGCTGCCCAGGTTGAAGGGCTGACCTGCGGCGGCGTAAGCCTGCTCCTCCAACGCCGCCATGGCGTGACCGAGCTCGTCCGACTGCGTGAGCAACAGCGCCGGGTCGATCAACACGCCGACCCGCTCCATCTCGAACAGCACCTGCGAAAGCGGCAACTCGATATCACGATAGATGCGCTCAAGCCCCGGGTGGCGGGCGATCTGCGGCGCCAAGTGCACATGGACCTGCAGGGTGACATCAGCGTCCTCTGCCGAATACCGGGTCGCGGTGTCGAGATCGACCTGATCGAAGCTGATCTGCGATGCGCCCTTGCCGCAGATCGACGCGTAACTGATCGAGTCGGCGTCGAGATGCCGCCGTGCCAGTGACTCGAGGTCGTGTCGCAGGTGGCTCTCGAGCACGTAGGACTGCAGTAGCGTGTCGCCAACCACACCGCCCAGATTGATGCCGTGGTTGGCCAGCACGTGGCGGTCATATTTCAGGTTCTGGCCGATCTTGGGATGATCGGACTCAAGCCAGGCCCTGAGACGCGCGAGCGTCTCATCGAAGGGCAGCTGGTCGGGTGCGCCAGCGTAGCGGTGTGCTAGCGGGATGTAGCAGGCGTGGCCCGCCTGGGTGCACAGGGAGATGCCAACCAGCCTGGCGTGCATGGGGTCGAGGCTGGTGGTCTCGGTGTCGAGCGCGACGGGATGATCGTGGCTGATGCGCCCCAGCCAGTGGTCGAGCTGCGCCGGCGTAAGAACAGTCTCGTAGTCAACCACAGGCGCCCGCTGGGCGGGGAACGCCCGCTCGCCAGCAAAGGTACCCGGATCCGCCGCCTGGTTCCCCGCAACCGCTGATCGCAACGGCAACGCTCCTTTGCCCGACAGACTCGCTGCGCCCGGCCCTTCCGCGGCGGCAGCCACGACATCTGCACCAATCCCGTTCTCAAGCGCAGCCAAGGCGCCGCGCATCTCGTACCGCGAATACAGCTGGCGCAGCTCTTCAGTGTGTGATGGCTGCGCGGCGATGTCGTCGAGGGTCACGGGCAGGGAGATATCGCGGCGCACGGTGACCAATTCCCGGCCCAGCGGCAAGAAATCGAGGTGCTTGCGCAGGTTCTCGCCGACCACGCCGGGAATCTCTGCCGCATGAGCGATCACGCCATCCAGCGAACCGTGCGCTTGCAGCCATTTCACCGCGGTCTTGGGGCCACACTTCTCGACGCCAGGAACACCGTCCACCGTGTCGCCGACGAGCGCTAGATAGTCGACGATAAGGTCGGGCCCCACGCCAAACTTGGCCTGCACCCCAGGCCGGTCGAGCACCTCCCCGCTCATCGTGTTGATCCACAGGACGTGGTCGTCGACGAGCTGGGTGAGGTCTTTGTCGCCGGTCGAGATGACCGTCTGCCATCCGCGCGCCGAGGCTTGCGCGGCGAGCGTGCCGATCACGTCATCGGCCTCGACGCCGTCGACCATCAGCAGCGGCCAGCCCAGTGCGCGGACTGCGGCATGGATCGGCTCGATCTGCGCGGCGAGGTCCTCTGGCATCGAGGGCCGGTGCGCCTTGTAATCGGGGTAGAGGTCGTCGCGAAACGTCTTGCCCTTGGTGTCGAACACCACCGCACGGTGCACGCTGGGGTACTCGCCCGCAAGCCGGCGAAGCATGTTGATGACGCCATGCAACGCGCCAGTCGGCTCACCGGTGCGGGTGCGCAGGTCGGGTAGGGCGTGGTAAGCCCGGTAGAGGTAGGATGAACCGTCGACGAGGAGGAGGGTGGACATACCCGGATTATGCAGGGTCCCGTCGCTCTTCCAAGCGCATCAATCCCTCAACCTACCGCCGCTCGATCTCCTCAAGGGAAGGTCTTCCCGACAAGCGTCCGCGAATTGAACGCGCCACCACGGAATACAAGCCACGCCGCAATTCCCCAATGAGGGAAGAGGCCCCGTCTCCGGAAAATTTAGGGACTTCCGATCGACCCCACCTTTCCCATCCGCGTTCTCGATAGCTCTCCCAAAGCCACTGATCCAACGCTGTTGAGGCCCGAATTTCCGCCAAAACGCTGGCGGAGAGATTGTCAGCGTGTATCAAACGCTCGTCGGTCGGCGTCACGTTGCGCCGAGCGTTAACTCCGGGGATTCCCATCCGCTGGCTGAGTTGAGCAACGAAATCGCAGCACGAAGAGATGTCTCCAACGAAATCAAACCCCTCTAATGCCCGTCCCAGCAGCTCTGCTTTAGCCGCACGGTCCAACATCAACAGACGCCACAGAGGAATCTCTAAATACCTATTCAAGATAAACGTCGATATAGGGTCGGCGCCACGGCTTCGACGCCAGACGTCGAACGGTACTACTCCAGCCCCTTGCTTCTGGTAGCGGCGCATTCGGTAGTTGTAAAGAGACAACGTATAAGACAGCGGGTCTCTCAAGAGCACTGTTCGTCGAATTTCGGCCGATGAGAATAATTGTTCAACCGAGCGCCCAAAAAAATGACCGCTAACGAATCTAATCGCTGACAACTCCCGCTGCACCGGAATGTCGTAGCCCCTACCGAAGTAATACCCGATCCCATGGCGACGAGTCGGCCTTAGAAAAGCCTCTCCCCCTAGGTGCGCCGCAACATGTTGCTCAACCGTGCTTCCTGCGCATTTGGGGACATGCAGATGGAACCAAACCTCCCGACTCATTCTCGCCAATGCTCGGCCACCCAAGGCACCGGAAGCAGATAGTGATGAATATGGCGGCGCCACTTCTTCCCCCGTTTGCGGCAAGAGAAATCAAAAAAATGGCGCCAGCCTGAGGTGTGTTCCGACTCCTTCCGCCAGCGCCCCAGAATCGCATCTTCAGGATCGGGCTTACCCGGAAATATAACCACGCGGGCAGCCCTCGGTAGCCTTGCAGTGCGAAAGTAACGCAACACCCACCAGCCAAGACAATCTTTTCGGAAATGGGCGACCCAGCGGTCTGGCCAGAATTTGATGCCACCACGAATGCAGCGGGTTGTATAACGTTGCTCAAACTGGTACTTACGACTGATACCCGCCGGATCCGCCCGCAACTGTTCGAGCATGTAGGCATGCTTACCAATCGGAAAACGGAACACAGATGACTGCCCCAAACGCTCGAAGGGTCGGATGGTGTTACGCGCCAAAATCACGTCTTCCGGGTCACCAAACTCGAAGAACGGGTCGAGGCTTGACGTGATCACTACATCGAGATCGAGGAACAGCGCCGGACCGGTCTCGCCGTAAAGCTCGGGATTCCAAATTGCGCATTTACGCCATTTCCCCGGCACATCCGGCGGGATCTCGCAACCCAAGTCGGGCAGGGGATGGACCACAACCTCGGGGCGGATGCCATCAGGCTTGTCCGTGAAGCAAATGAAGCGAAAAGGCCCCGTGATGTGACGTCGAGCCATGGCATAAAGAATATTCACGAAATGGGGACCATACCGAGTCCCCCACTTCACGCAAATAACCTGCTTTTTCATTCTGGCCGAGACGACACTTGAGATTTCGCCGTCCACAAATCTGCAATCCATGGGGAGGGCAGTAAGAACTTGTAAAACTTTTTGTACCACTTCGCCGGCCAACGGCCCTCGAGGGCCTCATGCGGATTGGGGAATCCTGGAAAAGCAATGACCCTTGCACCCGCGGGAATCGTTGGCGCCTTCCAGAACCGCAATGGCCAACGTGGCACACAGTGAACCTTAAAGAGAACACACCAAGAATCGGGCCAAAACACGGGCGCACCCAATGTTCTGGAAATGAACGTCTGGGAATTTCTGAACTGCCGAAAGATTGACTGATGCTCTCGCTCGAGTTTTTCTAGGACCCAAGCCAAGGCGCCGACACGGAATCGATAAACGGAGGTGTTCCCGATTCCTTTGCCGGGCTGAGTCCAGTTCTGCATGACGACAAAGTCCTCATCGGCTTGAAAGGAAAAAAAATCTTCCAGCGGACCACAAATGACCACATCCAAATCGAGGAACAACCAGTCACCTGAGAGTCCGAACAAGCGATCGGCTGGGGCAAAGGTAGCCAATTTGCGCCACGGCTTGCACGAATAAGGCTCGGGCACTTCGATGCGTGGGCAAGGCAAGCACTCCACCCCAAGATCGATACCTTTTGGATCGTCCGTCAAACAGACCAGTCGGCAGGGCCCGGCGCAGTGGGCTCGAATCATCCGATAGAGGCGATTGACATACTCAGGGCCGTAGAGTGTGCCCCACTTCATGCATATGAACTGCCGGGTCTCTGTCATGCGGCAAACACCGAATTCATGCGGGTCCGCTTCAGCAAGCGTAAACCGCGAGCTTCGAACAAATCGAACAAGCGAATCGACCAGTGGCTCTCGGAATTCTCAATCACGATGCAATGAGGGAGTTGTTGGTCCGGCGCAGAGCGGAAAAATCCCTCTAGAACAAGATCTTCCGCGCCCTCGACGTCGATCTTCAGGGCATCCGCGGCATGCAAGCCCAACCCGTTCAGAACATCGCCCAGTGTGCGGCATGGTACCGCGATGCGCTCACCCGCGCGCAGCGCACCACGCCGCGCCCCCTCGTGACCCGGGCTGTCCGGAAGACCTCGATCAAAGCCACTTTGACCCTGGTTGCTCGCATCCACGAAGAACTCGAGTTCTCCAGGCGAGTCGCTCAAAGCGAAGGGCATCACCTCGATGATGTGTTCAAACCCGTTGAACCGGATGTTCCTTCGCAGCGTCGCGGCGATCTGGGGATTGGGCTCGAAAGCCAACACTCGACCGCCGCCTAATTCGGCGTACCTTTGGGCAGCGCACAGCGAATAGACACCAGCATTCGCACCAATATCAAGGAAGTAGCCACCAGGCTTAAGCCGCGACAGGATCTCCGCCCGCTCGAACGGGTCGACGAACTGGGGCATGAAGGCAAACTTACGGTCTGAGACATTGCCCTGTCGTGCGATCCGAAGGCGCAGCCCCTGGCTCTCTAAGTCGATCAACGGTCCAGCCCCGATCAGCGCCAATTTTCGGAAAAGAAGAGCAAATCGGCGCCCGACCCAGTTGGTCGGCATAAGCCCGGACAGAGTCTGGAACAGACGACCCAAGCGCCCAAGTTTGTAAGTTCCCCATGGCCGCTCTATCTGTGATGAGTCAGTTGTATGCAACATCGACTTGCCTACGGCCGCCACTCCTGTCGGGGCAATGGCGAACTTTAGCGCGAACCGCCATCATGCGCGCATGGAACGGCTGGAGATTTGGCGGATCACCGACACGACCCCCGGACATCTGTCGCAGACAGCGGGGCTGATCGCAGCAATGGAAAGAGTCCGCAAGGTGGCCGTGAGGGATATACCCGCTTGGCGACCGCTCCAGTTGCCCACGCAATTGTTCTTTCCGCCATTCAAGCAATTGCCCGACGCGTCGCCCGACCTCATCCTCTGCTGCGGCCACCGCACTCACCTCACTGCACTCGCGCTGCGCCGGGCCTACGGCGGCAAACTAATCGTGTTGATGAAGCCCAGCCTACCCCTGCGCCTGTTCGACCTGGTGGTGGTGCCGCGCCACGATGGAGTGCGCGCCAGCCCACGCGTCATCCAGACCGAAGGTGCACTCAACCCGCTGACTGCCGCCGGGCCACACCATGCCGATCGTGGAGTGATCCTCATCGGTGGACCCTCGCGCCACCATGACTGGCGCAGCAGCAGCATTGTCGAGCAGGTACGGCGTCTGGTCTCCGGCAGTCCGGGCGTGCGCTGGACGCTAACAACCTCTCGCCGCACGCCGGAAGATAGCGACGCGGCGTTGCGTGGCCTGCGCCTGCCCAACCTTGAGATCGTGCCCTTCAAGCAGACCCCGCCAGGATGGGTGGCCGAGCAACTCGCACTGGTCGCCACCGCCTGGGTCAGCGAGGACTCGGTCTCCATGCTCTACGAGGCGCTCACCGCTGGCGTTGCCGTAGGCGTACTCGACGTACCGCGTAGAGGCCACAGCCGCATCAACCGTGGCATCGACCACCTCGTGACGGATCGACGCGTCGTCCGCTTCACCAACTGGACACCCGAAGTACCTCTCCCACGCTCGGAGCCACTGGCCGAGGCCGACCGAGTCGCGGCCGAGATCATCAAGCGCTGGTTCGGACGCGTGGAGCACGGACCAGTGCGATGAAACACCCCCCGATCGCAAGAGCCTTCCTGACCGTCCTACAGGTCCTGCCAGCTTTGCAATCAGGCGGTGTCGAACGCGGCACTCTGGACGTCGCCCGTGCACTAGTCACCGCCGGACACCGCTCGCTAGTCATGTCGGCCGCAGGGCGTCTCGTCCCAAGACTCGAGGCCGAGGGTAGCAAACACCTCGCCCGCGATATCGGGCGCAAATCCCTATTCAGCTTGCGCCACATCTGGCCCGTGCGGCAATTACTGGGCAGTGGTCAAATCGACATCGTCCACGTCCGCTCGCGTCTGCCGGCGTGGATCGTCTGGCTGGCGTGGATGAGCCTCCCTGCGGCGCGACGCCCTCGGCTGGTGACCACGGTGCACGGCCCCTACACAGTGAATTGCTACAGCGCTGTCATGACCCGTGGCGAGCGGGTGATCGCCATCAGCGAAACCATCCGCGATTACATCCGTACGCACTACCAGGTGCCAGAGGGCCACATCCGCCTGATCTACCGTGGAATCGACTCAACAGAGTTCCCGTATGGCCACCAGCCTTCGGCAGAGTGGCTGAAGACATGGCGACGCGACCACCCTCACTTATTCGGCAAACGCCTGCTTGCGCTGCCGGCACGCCTCACGCGCTGGAAGGGGCAGGAGGACTTCTTGGCTCTGGTCGCCCGGCTCGTCGATGCTGGCGAGCCGATTCACGGGTTGATCATCGGCGACACGCAAGCGTCCAAACACGACTTCGAAGCAGAACTTCGCCAGCATCTGCGCGAGTCGAGGCTTGAACAGCACATCACGCTCACTGGCCACCGGAGTGACCTGCGCGATGTCATGGCGGTCTGTGACATCGTCTTTTCACTGGCCCGCGAGCCCGAAGCATTCGGCCGGGTACCGGTCGAGGCGCTGTCGCTCGGCAAACCGGTGATCGGCTACGACCACGGCGGCGTCGGCGAGTCTCTGCGCGCCATCTACCCCACCGGATTGGTCCCGCCGGGCGATATCGACGCACTGGTCGCACGTAGCCTCGACTTCCTTCGCGCCGCCCCACCGGTCCCACCCGACCAACCCTTCACCCTGCAACGCATGACCGACGCCACGCTGCAGGTCTACCACGAGCTGGTCGAGTCGCCGCGATAGCAGCCAGAGCCGGGGGCATGGTCCCGCCTGTGCTGCCCCGGCCGATGGCGACATCCATCGCCCGGCCTGCGACGATCGGCTAGCCCGCCGATCCCGAAAACTCAGTTTGCCGGGACCGCGACCAAGCGACCGGCCTTCATCTCTGGCACCAGGATGTAAGCATCATCGGGAGTCGAATCGATGTCAGCAGACCCCTCAAACCCCTCGCGCACCAGCTTAGGCTCGGCTCCCGGGGCGGTGATATCCAAGCTCCACAACTTGCCACCCTTCCAGTCGGAGATGTACAGGTTAGTGCCAGCCATGGCGATGCCATCGCCCCCGCCGAAGCCGCTCGCCAACTTGTCGAACAGGAAGTCGCGCAGGCGGATGCGGTAGAGGTCTCCAGTGGCAAAATCGACCACCAGCAGGTAGCCCTTCTGCACCGTTGACAGCCCATTCGGGCTCTGCACCAGCGGGTTGATGGTGCTGTCGGCGATGAGCAGCACGCGCCCTTCCGGGGTGGCGCGATAGATGGCGCCGCCGCCACCGTTCTGAATGTCGCCGCTGTCCGAGATGTACAGCACCGTGTTCATGTCGAAGGCCAGGTCATTCAGAAACTGCGGCCGCTTGGGGAACTGTTCGGGCGTCAGAAAGGGCTTCACCGTGCCGTCGGCCAGCACCATCATCACATGGTCCTTGTCGGCAACGTAGAGGATGCCGGCGCGCTCGGCCAGACCCTTAGGATCGTTGAGGCCGCTGGCGTAAACGCTGCGCTGGCCATCCTTGATGCGAATGATGGTGCCGTCGCCGTCCTTGCCGAATTCGCCCATCTCGCTAACGAACATGCTGCCATCACGCATCACCAGCACCGACTCGGGCATGCGCAGATCGGTCACAGTCGCGGGAGGAGCGGCAAGTGACGGCTGCATGACCACCACCGCGGCCAGCCCAGCGATAGAACGGACAAACGTTTTCAACATGAAAGGCTCCAGACAAAACGAACTGCGCTTGGTCTCGCCTGTGGCGGGCGAGTTCCTGAATTGGCAAGCAAAAGCGGCACCGCTAATCGAGCTGCTGCGGATCGACATCGATCGACCAGCGCACCCGCCGACCGGCTAGTCCGTGAAGCTGCGGCGCCAAGGTCCCCAGCAGCGCCCGCAACGCCGGGCGCTGGACTGACTGTAGCATCAGTTGCCAGCGATGCTGCCCACCGATTCGCGCCATGCTACTGGGCACCGGGTCGAAGATCTGCACGCTGGACTTGGCATCACACCGACGCGAATGGCCCTGGAGATCGGTCGCGGTCTGGGCAACTGCAGACAAGAATGCTTCGCAAGCAGCATCGCTGGAGGCCTCGGCACGCACCAAGGCCAGATAACCATAGGGTGGCAGACCGGTGCGCTGCCGCTCGGCCAGCTCACTGGCGGCAAAACCGGCGAAGTCTCCCCGTTGCAAAGCCGCGAACAGCGGGTGCTCGGGCAAACGCGTCTGAATCAGCACCTCACCTGGGCGTGCTCCACGGCCGGCCCGACCCGCCACCTGCAACAGCTGCGCAAACAGGCGTTCGGGGGCGCGAAAGTCGCTGGCGTACAGTGCGCTGTCGGCATCCACTACACCGACCAGCGTGATGCCTGCAAAGTCGTGGCCCTTGGTCAGCATCTGGGTGCCAACCAACACATCGATCGCTCCCGCCTCGATGGCCGCCTGCAGCTGCGGCCAATCGTCCCGCCGGCGGACAGAGTCGCGATCGACACGAGCGACACGCGCCCCCGGAAGCAGGTCAGCCAGTAAAGTCTCGATGCGCTGAGTGGCCTGGCCAAGCGGCCGCAGGTCCTGATTGCCGCAGTCTGGGCAGACGCGCGGCACCCTGTGCACGGCACCGCAGTGGTGGCATCGCAGCTGGTGAGGATTGCGGTGCAGAACCAGGTGTGCACTGCAGCGGTGGCAATCGGCCTGCCATCCGCAGCTGCAGCGCAACGTCGGCGCATAGCCACGGCGGTTGATGAACAACAGGCTCTGTTCGCCACGCGCCACTCGCTCGCGGAGTGCCTGTAGCAGCTCGCCACTGACCGGCCCGTCCGCCGAACCTCGGCGCAGGTCGATCAGGCGCACCGCCGGCAAACGGGTGGCCCGCGCCCTGAATGGCAGCGTGAGGCGTTCGATCGCACCAGTCTGAGCCCGTGCCCAAGTCTCAAGCGAGGGAGTGGCGCTGCCGAGTACGACCGGGATACCACGTGCGCTGGCTCGCCACAGGGCAAGATCGCGGGCGTGGAGGCGCGGCCCGTCCTGCTGCTTGTAGCTGGGATCGTGCTCCTCATCGACGATCGTCAAAGCGAGTTTAGGCAAGGGCGTAAACACCGCCAGGCGCGTACCCACCACCACCTGAGCTGCACCCGACTGCGCGGCCAACCACCCAGCCAAGCGTTCGCCATCGGCAAGACCGCTGTGCTGCGCCACGCAACGCGCCATTGGGAAGCGTCTTTGTACCCGCTCGAGCATCTGCGGTACCAAGTTGATCTCGGGCACCAGCACCAGCACCTGCCCGTCGGCCTGCAGCACCGCATCGATCAGACGCAGGTAGACCTCGGTCTTGCCGCTACCGGTGATGCCATGCAACAGGGTGGTCGAGTAGGCTCCATCAAGTCGAGCTGTCAGCGTACGCACCGCCACCGACTGCTCAAGCGTCAGCTGTGGTGGGTTGTCGGGCGCAAGTGTGCGCTCGCTTTTGTAACGTGGGGTACGCCATGCGCGCACTGTCCGCAGGGCCGGGGGCAGGGCGGGCAGAAGCACCTCACCAAAATGAGCGCGGTAATAATCGGCAGCAAAGCCTGCCAACGTCAGCACCTCGGCAGGCACCGGCGGAGCGACGCGGTCCACACGCTCGATCGGCTTGAGTTGTGCGACCGGCCAGTCGCTGGTCATGCCGACCTCTAGCACGATCCCCGCTAGGCGACGCCGCCCGAACGAAACGACGACGCGCCGACCGATATCAGCCAGATCTATCGGGTCGTTGGTCGGTGGAAGGTAATCGAAGGGGCCGGCAAGCGGAACGTCGAGCGCAACGCGGACCACGCCGGTCGCTTGCGCACTGGCGATATCAGGCGGAGACAGCGACAGCGCTGGCTGGCTGGTGGTATTGCCGGCTGAGGCTATGGACGGCGTCGATGAGGGCGGCGACATGCTCCGGAGGAGTGTACTGGCTGATGCCGTGCCCGAGGTTGAAGACGTGCCCCGAGCCATGGCCGAAGCTGGCCAGCAGCCTCCCGACCTCGGCGCGGATCGCCTCCGGCGGCGCGAACAACGCCGAGGGGTCGAAGTTGCCCTGCAGCGCGACCTTGTCGCCGATGCGCGAGCGGGCGTTACCCAGATCGGTGGTCCAGTCGAGGCCGACGGCGTCGCAGCCGGTCGCCGCGATCATCTCCAACCACTGGCCACCGCCCTTGGTGAAGACGATGTTGGGGATGCGTACGCCATCGTGTTCCTTCTTGAGCCCGGCGACGATCTGCGCCAGATAGCGCAGCGAGAACTCACGATAGGCATGGGTCGAGAGCGAACCGCCCCAGCTGTCGAACACCATCACCGCCTGCGCGCCGGCCTCGATCTGCGCGTTGAGGAAGGCCGTCACCGCACGCGCATTGATATCGAGGATGTGGTGCATGAGTTCCGGCCGCGACAGCATGAGCGTCTTGATGTTGCGGTAGTCGTCGCTGGCGCCGCCCTCGATCATGTAGCAGGCCAGTGTCCACGGTGAGCCGGCAAAACCGATCAGCGGCACGCGGCCATCCAGACCCTTGCGGATCTGCGTCACGGCATCAAGAGCATATTTCAGCGTCTCGGTCGGGTCCGGCACCTGCAGCGCCTTGATCGAGGCTTCGTCGCGCAGGGGGCGCTCGAACTTTGGCCCCTCGCCCTCGGCAAAGTACAGGCCCAAGCCCATGGCGTCCGGAATAACCAGGATGTCGGAGAAGAGGATCGAGGCGTCGAGATCGTAGCGGTCGATCGGCTGCAGCGTGACTTCCGTCGCAAAGTCCGGGTTCTTGCACAGGCCGAGGAAACTGCCGGCGCGCTTGCGGGTGGCGCAGTACTCCGGCAGGTAGCGGCCGGCCTGGCGCATCAGCCACAGCGGCGTGTATTCGGTGGGCTGGCGCAGCAGCGCGCGTAGAAAGGTGTCGTTCTTCAGCATGTGGCTGTTCTTGTTAGGGTCCCCGTAACGCCGTCGAGCGTAACACGGAATTGACACTTTTCTGGGGCAAGCGTCTCGACACCGTCAGACCTGGGCCTGACAAGCGGTCGACCTGAGCAGATGACAGGCTTACCAGACCCCTAGATGAGCGAGGATGCCCTTGGCGGCCTCGCGGCCTTCCCATACGGCGGTGACCACCAGGTCAGAACCACGCACCATGTCGCCGCCGGCGAAGACCTTGGGGTTGCTGGTCTGACCGGTCGGGCCGTTCTTGTTCAGCTTGATGCGGCCGTCGCTCTCGGTGTCGATGCCGAACTGCGCCATCCACGGTGCAGGGCTGGGGCGGAAACCGAAGGCGATGATCACATTGTCGGCGGGGATGATCTCCTCGCTGCCGGCCACCTCGACCGGCACGCGGCGGCCGCTGGCATCCGGCGGGCCGAGTTCGGTGGTCACCACCTTCACGCCCTCCACCTTGCCATCGCCAACGATCGCCACCGGCTGGCGGTTGAACAGAAACTGCACGCCCTCTTCGCGGGCGTTGGCCACCTCGCGGCGGCTGCCAGGCATGTTGGCTTCATCACGGCGATAGGCACAGGTCACGCTGGCCGCGCCCTGCCGGATAGCGCTGCGGTTGCAGTCCATGGCGGTATCGCCACCACCAAGCACCACCACGCGCTTGCCCTTCATGTCGTGGAACACCTCGCCCGGCTGCGCCCAACCCTGGTTGCGGTTGACGTTGGCCACCAGATACGGGAGCGCCTCGACCACACCCGGCAAGTCCTCGCCGGGGAAGCCGCCCTTCATGTAGGTGTAGGTGCCCATACCCAGGAAGACCGCGTCGAACTCATCGACCAACTGCTGGAACGGGACATCGCGGCCAACATCCACGCCGAGCCGGAACTCCACACCCATGCCTTCCATCACCTCGCGGCGGGTCTGCACGACGTGCTTCTCGAGCTTGAACTCGGGGATACCGAACGTCAGAAGCCCGCCGATCTGCGGATAGCGGTCGAACACCACCGGCTTGACGCCATTGCGCACCAGGATGTCAGCGGCACCCAGGCCAGCCGGGCCGGCGCCGATGATGGCGACGCGAAAATCGGTCGGCACCACCTCGCTCATGTCCGGGCGCCAGCCCTGCGCAAAAGCGGTATCGGTGATGTACTTCTCGATCTGGCCGATGGTCACCGCGCCGAAGCCTTCCTCGAGCGTGCAGGCGCCCTCGCAGAGGCGGTCCTGCGGGCAGACGCGGCCGCACATCTCCGGCAGCGAGTTGGTCTGGTGCGACAGCTCGGCGGCCTCGAACAGGCGCCCCTCCTGGATCAACGCGAGCCAATTGGGGATGTAGTTGTGCACCGGGCACTTCCATTCGCAGTAGGGGTTGCCGCAGGCCAGGCAGCGGCCAGCCTGCTCACCCGCTTGCTCGCCATCCATGGTGGCGTAGATCTCGCGGTAATCCTTGATACGGATGACCGGCTTGGTCTTCTCGCCATCGCGGCGCGGCTTGTCGAGGAACTGAAAGGGATCGCGTTTCATCTTTGGGCTTTAGAGGTCTGGGGTCGACTCAGGCGGTGATGGCCTCAACGGCTCGCGGCAGGTCTGCCACCAGCGTCTCCATGGTCATGCGGCGCGGCTTGACCAGCCAGACACGCTGTAAGGTGGCGTCGAAGTCGGCCAGCAGTGCCTTCGCGCGGGCCGACCCGGTCAGCGCCGCGTGGCGCTCCATC
Source organism: uncultured Enterobacteriaceae bacterium (assembly GCA_964524005.1). Lineage (GTDB taxonomy): Bacteria > Pseudomonadota > Gammaproteobacteria > Burkholderiales > UBA3065 > UBA3065. Next base: position 126,337 of record CAZGBK010000004.1, on the reverse strand, counting down.
TGCGTCTTGAGGAAGGCGCGGTAAGGCGCCCCATCGGCATCGGTGATGCGGTGCGTGTCGACCATCTCGCGGTTGACTCGGCCGGCGAACAGCCCGGACTCGTCGTAGATGAAGGCCATGCCGCCACTCATGCCGGCACCGAAGTTGACGCCGGTGTCGCCGAGCACCACCACGCAACCACCGGTCATGTACTCGCAACCGTGATCACCCACGCCTTCCACTACAGCCAGGGCACCGCTATTGCGCACGCCGAAGCGCTCGCCGGCCATACCGGCAGCAAACAGTTCGCCAGCAGTGGCGCCGTACAGGCAGGTGTTGCCGATGATGATGTTGCGGTGCGCCTCGTACTTCGCGGTCTTGGGCGGGAAGACGACGATGCGGCCGCCAGCCATGCCCTTGCCGACGTAGTCATTGGCATCCCCCTCGACACGTAAGGTCAGACCCGGGGCGTTCCATACGCCGAAACTCTGGCCGGCGCTGCCCTCAAAGTCGATGGTGATGCAGTCGTCCGGCAGACCGGCCGAGCCCCACTTCTTGGCGATCTCGCCAGAGACACGCGCGCCGATCGAACGGTTGTAGTTACGGATACCGTAGCGCAGCTTCACCGGCTTCTTGCCGGCGATGGCCGCGGCAGTGTCGAGCACCATCTGCTCGGCCAGTTCTCCTTTGTCGAACGACGGGTTGCGGCTCTGGATGCAAAAACGGGGTTCACTGTCTGGAATGTCGCCATGCGACAGCAAAGCATCGAGCTTCAGGCGCTGCTGTCGGGCGGTCTCGCCAGGGAGCAGCTCAAGCAGGTCGGTTCGACCGATCAGCTCTTCAAGGCTGCGCACGCCCAGCTTGGCCAGCCACTCGCGGGTCTCCTGCGCAACAAAGGTGAAGAAGTTCACCACCATCTCGGGCAGGCCGATGAAGTGCTCTTTACGCAGCGTGATGTTCTGCGTGGCAACTCCGGTGGCGCAGTTGTTGAGATGACAGATGCGCAGATACTTGCAGCCCAGCGCGATCATCGGCGCGGTGCCAAAACCAAAACTCTCGGCGCCGAGGATGGCCGCTTTGACCACATCGAGGCCGGTCTTGAGGCCGCCGTCGGTCTGCACCAACACTCGGCCGCGCAGGCCGTTGGCGCGCAACACCTGCTGCGCCTCGGAGAGGCCGAGCTCCCAAGGCGTGCCGGCGTACTTGACGCTGGTCAGCGGGCTGGCACCAGTGCCGCCGTCGTAACCGGAAATGGTGATGAGGTCGGCATAGGCCTTGGCCACGCCAGCCGCCACCGTGCCGACACCCGGCTCGGCGACCAGCTTGACCGAGACCAGCGCGTCCGGATTGACCTGCTTCAGGTCGAAGATCAGCTGCGCCAAGTCTTCGATCGAATAGATGTCGTGGTGCGGCGGCGGCGAGATCAGCGGCGTGCCAGGTTTGCAATGGCGGAGGCGTGCAATGGTGTCGCTGACCTTGTCGCCCGGCAGCTGGCCACCTTCGCCGGGCTTGGCACCCTGCGCCACCTTGATCTGCAGCACCTCGGCGTTGACCAGATAGGTCGGCGTCACGCCGAAGCGGCCGGATGCCACCTGCTTGATTTTCGACGTCTTGATGGTGCCGTAGCGCGCCGGATCCTCGCCGCCCTCGCCCGAGTTACTGCGCCCACCGATGCGGTTCATGCCCTCGGCGAGCGCCTCGTGCGCCTCCGGTGACAGCGCGCCGAGCGACATGCCGGCCGAGTCGAAGCGCTTGAGGATGCTCTCGATCGGCTCGATGTCGTCGATCGGCAGCGGCTCGTCCAGCGTCTTCACCCGCATCAGGTCGCGGAACATCGCCACCGGGCGCTTGTTCACGGTCTCGGCGTACTGGCGGTAGAGCGCGTAGTCGCCCTGCTTGACCGCCTTCTGCAGCTGCTGCACCACGTCCGGGTTGTAGGCGTGGAACTCCTCGCCGAACATGAACTTAAGCAGGCCGCCCGCGGTTAGCGGACGCTGTGGGTTGTGAGCGAGCTTGGAGAGCGCCTTGAGGTCGTCCTCGAAATCCTTGAAGTTGGCACCCGAGATGCGCGAGACGGTGCCCTTCAGCGCCAGGCCCACCACCTCTTCGTTCAGGCCGACAGCCTCGAACAGTTGCGCGCCGCGATAGCTCGAGACGGCCGAGATGCCCATCTTCGAGAGGATCTTGTAGAGACCCTTGTCCATGCCCTTACGGTAGTTGGCCAGCGCCTTCTCGAGCGGCTGCTTGACCTCGCCAGACCGCACGAACTCGGCGATCACCTGATACGCCAGCCACGGGTAGACGGCGGTGGCGCCGTAACCCACCAGGCACGCGTAATGGTGCGGGTCGCGCACAGAGCCGGTCTCGGCGACGATATTGGCGTTACAACGCTGACCGGCGTCGATCAGGGCGTGGTGCACGGCACCGACGGCGAACAACATCGGCACCGGCAGTTTGCCCTTGGGCACCTCGCAGTCGGTGAGAACGATCACCACATGGCCGGCGCGCACCAGGTCGACGGCTTGCTTGGCCACCCCGGCCACTGCATCTTTGAGCGACTGCTGCGCCGGGTCGTAGGCGAGCGAAAGGGTGGCCGCCTTGAACGCCGGGTCGGTGAGCGTGGTCAGCGCATTGAACGCATCGCGCGACAGGATCGGCGACTCGATACCGATGCGGTGCGCGTGGTCGGCGGTCTCCTCGAACAGGTTGCGCTCGGGGCCGAAACACGTCGCCAGCGACATCACGATCGCCTCGCGGATCGGGTCGATCGGCGGGTTGGTGACCTGTGCGAACTGCTGGCGCAGGTAGTCGTAGGGCGAACGCACCTTGCGGCTGAGCACGGCCATCGGCGTGTCATCGCCCATCGAGCCGATCGCCTCGTTGCCGTCCTCGGCGAGCACGCGGATGATCTGGTCGCGCTCCTCGAAACTCACATTGAACAACTTCTGCTCGACCAGAAGCGCCTTGTGGTCGAGTTGCGGCAGGTCCGCGTCCTGCTTGTCGCCAAAATCGAAGTGCTGCGAATGCTGGTCGAGCCAGGCGCGGTACGGATGGCGGTTCTTCAGCAGGTTGTCGATGTCAGCCGACATCAGGATCTCGCCGGTCTGCAGGTCGGCGGCGATCATCTCGCCCGGCTTGACGCGGCCCTTGCGCACCACCTTGGCCGGATCGGCCTCCCACACGCCGATCTCTGAGGCGATGGTGAGGACGCGGTCCTCGGTGAGCGCCCAGCGCGCCGGACGCAGGCCGTTGCGGTCGAGCGTGCAGACGGCGTAGCGGCCATCGGTCAAGACGATGCCGGCCGGGCCGTCCCACGGCTCGCCGTGCATCGAGTTGTACTCGTAGAAGGCGCGGATGTCCGGATCCATCGCGTCGTTGTTCTGCCATGCCGGCGGTACCAGCAAGCGCAGGCTGCGGAACAGGTCCGATCCGCCCATGACCAGCGCCTCGAGCATGTTGTCGAGCGACATCGAATCGGAGCCGGTGGTGGAGACGATCGGGCGGATGTCGTCCATGTTCGGGATCAGGTCGGATTCGAACTTGACCTCCCGGGCGCGCGACCAGTTGCGGTTGCCGGCAACAGTATTGATCTCGCCGTTGTGGGCGAGCATGCGGAACGGCTGCGCCAGGCGCCACTGCGGCCAGGTGTTGGTCGAGAAACGCTGATGGAAGACGATCAGGCTGGATGCGAAACGCGGGTCGTTCAGGTCCTTGTAGAAGGTCGCCAGGTTCTCCGGCAGCACCAAACCCTTGTAACTGATGACGCGGCAGGACAGGGTGGGCTGGAAGTAGACCGGATCGACGGGAAGCAGTGCTTTCTCTGTGCGGCGACGGGCCACGTAAAGGGCGCGCTCGAAGCGCACCTCATCCATATCAACGGGAGCATTGACGAAGACCTGCTCGAACTGTGGCAGGCTCTCCAGCGCATACTTGCCACACACTGAAGTGTCGATCGGCAGCTTACGAAAGCCGGCGACCTCGCAACCCTGGGCCTTGAGCTCCTCGCATAGGGTGATGCGGGCCCGCTCGGCCTGCGCAGCGTCATGCGACAGGAACAACAAGCCAGCGGCATAAAGCGCGCCGACCTCGATGCCAGCTTCCTCAGCAACCGCCCGCAGAAAGGTATCGGGCTTTTTGAACAACAGCCCGCAACCATCACCCGACAAGCCATCGGCGGCAACTGCTCCGCGATGAGTCATGCAGGCCAGTGACGAGATAGCCTTTTGCACCAGATGGTGATCGGGTTTGTCATCGATCTGCGCGATCAGCCCAAAACCGCAGCTGTCCTGTTCAAAATCCGGGCTGTAGAGTGTGTTCTTGAGCCAGTCTTGGCGATTCATCGCGCTGAAGCTTCCTGCATATGGTTGGACAGAATGGTCCTGCCCAGACAAAAAAGGCCCGATTGGTCGGGCGTGGGGCCACGTATTCTAGGTTCACAAGGCCATTCGAGCAAACAGAATTGACGCACTGCGGGATGTCGTCAACCCTTGCAGGACAATGGTTTAAGCGCGATCGCTTGATGCACCGTTGTGGTGCTGCGGCAACGGGGCGACGATGCGCCCCAGAACGATGCCAAGCTCGTACAAAAGCCAGAGCGGGATCGCCATCAGCAGCTGCGAAATCACGTCGGGCGGGGTGAAAATGGCGCCAAGGACGAAAGCCCCGACAATCACGTAGGGCCGCCACTGGCGCAAGCGCTCGGCAGTGACGAGCCCAGCCTTCATCATCACCACCACCACCACCGGGACCTCGAAGGTCACGCCAAACGCCAACAGCAATCCGAAGACGAAATCGAAATAGGCTGCGATGTCGGTCATCACCGCCACGCCCTCTGGCGCCACCGCGGTCACAAAGCCGAAGACCACCGGCATCACCACGAAGTAGGCGAAGGCCATACCGACGCAAAATAGCAGGGTGCTAGTCACGATCAAAGGCACGACCCACCGCCGCTCGTGCGCATACAGTCCCGGCGCAATAAAGGCCCAAGCCTGGTACAGCACCGCCGGCAGGGCCAACAGAAACCCGGCCAGCAAGGCCACCTTCAGGGGCACGAAAAAGGGCGTGACCACGCCGGTAGCGATCATGCTCGCGCCGGCCGGCAGCTTGTCCATGAGGGGCCCGGCAAGCCAGGTGTAGAGCGGCTGCGCGAACGGCACCATCAGCACGAAAGCCACCACCATCGCGACCAGCGCGCGGATCATCCGGGTGCGCAGCTCGATCAGGTGCTCGACCAGCGACATCTCCTGCGGCACCCGCTCTGGCAAGACATCCTGGCCGCGCAGTGGCGAATCCGGCGGATCTTGCTTTGGACTCATCGGCACCGCCACGTCACAGATCGACCGCGAAAGCCCTTTGGCGCCTAGGGCCGGGAGCCCTTGTCGCCATCTTCACGCTTGGCTTCGCCCTCGAGGGTGCGCCCCTTGTCATCGCTTCCGGCATCGGCGGCGCCATCGCGCATGCCCTCACGAAAGTTACGCACGGCGGCGCCTAGATCGCCGCCGACATTACGCAGCTTCTTTGTGCCAAAGACCAGGATCACCACCACGAGAACCACCAGCCAGTGCCAGATGCTGAACGTGCCCATAGTCGACTCCTAGATCTTGGGCAGCATATCGCCGCCTCCGAAGATGTGGGCATGCACGTGAAACACCTCCTGCCCGCCCCCTTTGCCGGTATTGATCATGGTGCGGAACCCGTCGGACAGCCCCTGCTCGGCGGCCAGTCGGGCGCCCAGACGTAGCATGCGTCCAACCAGCGCGTCGTCTTCGGCAGAGAAATGTGCAAGCGACTCGACATGACGCTTCGGGATCACCAGAAAATGCACAGGGGCGATCGGTCGGATATCGTGAAAAGCCAGAAATTCCTCGTCCTGATAGATCGTCCTCGACGGGATCTCGCCGCGCACGATCTTGCAGAAAATGCAGTTGTCGCTCATCGCTCAGTCCTTGCGTGATGCCTTCTCTTCAATGCCAGACACTCCCTCGCGGCGGTCGAGCTCGGCGCGAACCGCCCGGGCATCCAGGCCAACATGGGCCAAGAGCACCAGCGAATGGAACCACAGGTCGGCAACCTCGCGCACCAACTGCTCACGGTCACCATCTTTGGCCGCCATGACAGTCTCGGTGGCTTCCTCGCCGACCTTCTTGAGGATCGCGTCGAGGCCCTTGTGATGCAGCTTCGCTACATAACTGCTCGATGGGTCAGCGCCTCGCCGCTCAATCAGCAGCTGTGAAAGACGATCGAGGATGTCAGCGTGGGGCTCGGTACTCATCGGCTTGGCGTGGGGCAGGGGGTGGCGAGGCTGGGGAGACTGCCGACACGGTAACGCATTCGGTGCTGTTCCGCGCGTCGGTCAGGGCTTGCGATAAATGGACTCGGGCGGTTTGAGTACCGGCAGAATCTCGACCCACTTGCCACCCTGCAGCGTCCGATAAAAACAACTGCGCCGGCCAGTATGACAAGCGATACCCCCTGCCTGCTCGATGGTCAGACGCAACACGTCGCCGTCGCAGTCTAGACAGACGCTTTGCACGCGCTGCGTATGGCCGGACTCCTCGCCCTTCATCCACGGTCTGCCCCGGGAACGCGAGTAATAGTGCGCGATGCCAGTCTCGACCGTCTTCTGCAGCGCATCGCGGTCCATCCAGGCCACCATCAAGATCTCCCCGGTAGCGGCGTCCTGCGCGATGGCCGGTACCAGCCCGTCGCTGTCGAAGGTCACGGCGTCCAGCCAGGCGGGCGCTTTGCTCACGACCCCCCCTCGAACATCCGCACCGGGATACCGCGTTCGGCCATCCGCCGCTTGGCGTCGCCGACGGTGTGCTCACCATAGTGGAAGATACTGGCAGCCAGCACCGCGTCGGCGTGGCCCAGGGTCACACCGTCCGCGAGGTCGTCGAGCGAGCCGACGCCGCCCGAGGCGATCACCGGCACATCCACCGCGTCGGCCACGGCGCGCGTCAGTTCGAGGTCGAAACCACTGCGGGTGCCGTCGCGGTCCATCGAGGTGAGCAGGATCTCGCCAGCGCCAAGCGACACCACCCTCTGCGCCCACTCGACCGCATCGAGACCCGTCGCGTTGCGGCCACCGTGGGTGTAGACGCCCCAACGCTCGCCTTCGCGCTTGGCATCGATCGCCACGACGATGCACTGGTTGCCGACACGGTCGGCGGCCTCGCGCACCAGGTCGGGGTTGAGGATCGCCGCGGTGTTGATGCTGACCTTGTCGGCGCCGGCATTGAGCAGCCGCCGCACATCCTCGACCTTGCGCACGCCGCCACCCACGGTGAGCGGGATGAAGACCTGCTCGGCCACCGCCGAGATGATCGGCAGGATCAGATCGCGACCGTCCGAGCTGGCCGTGATGTCGAGAAAGGTGAGTTCGTCGGCGCCCTGAGCATCGTAGCGGCGCGCCACCTCGACCGGGTCACCGGCGTCGCGCAGCCCGACGAAGTTGATGCCCTTGACGACGCGGCCGGCGTTGACGTCGAGGCAGGGGATGATTCGCTTGGCGAGCATCAGGGACTAAGACGGCGCGAGGAGGCCGCCCGGGCTCAGCGACCCGCCGGCTCGGCGAGCGCGTCGGCGAGCGACTGCGCAGCGGCGAAATCCAGCGTGCCCTGATAGATGGCGCGACCCGTGATCGCGCCCATCACGCCCTCGGCCTCGACCGCGCAAAGATTGCGCACATCGTCGAGCCCGGTGATGCCACCGCTGGCGATGACCGGCACCGTGAGCTCGCGGGCCAGTTTGACCGTGGCATCGACGTTCACGCCGCTGAGCATGCCGTCGCGACCGATGTCGGTGTAGATCACCGCCTCGACGCCGTAGTCCTGGAACTTGAGCGCGAGGTCGAGCACGTCGTGGCCGGTCATCTTCGACCAGCCGTCGATGGCGACCTTGCCGTCCTTGGCGTCGAGGCCGACCATCACGTGCCCGGGGAAGGCCGAGCAGGCATCGGACAGGAAGCCGGGCGTCTTGACCGCCTGCGTGCCAATGATGACGTAGCTGATGCCGTCGTCGAGGTAGCGCTCGATGGTGTCGAGGTCGCGGATACCGCCACCGAGCTGGATCGGGATGTCATCACCCACGGCCTCGACGATCGCCTTGATCGCCGCCTCGTTCTTGGGGATGCCGGCAAAGGCGCCGTTGAGGTCGACCAGGTGGAGACGGCGTGCACCCTGCGCGACCCAGTGTGCGGCCATCGCGCCGGGGTCTTCCGAGAACACGGTGGCACCCTCCATCACACCCTGCTTCAGACGCACACAATGTCCGTCTTTGAGGTCGATGGCTGGAATCAGCAGCATGATTGGCAGGTCATTTCAGCAATGGTCGCTCAACACCGCGACATGATTGAGTGGTCAGGCCGACTGGCCATCCCAGTTGACGAAGTTGTGCAGCAGGGCAAGCCCCGCCGCCTGGCTCTTCTCTGGATGAAATTGTGTGGCGAACAGCCTGCCGCGCGCAACTGCGCAGCAGAAGCGGCCGGGGTAGGCGCTGCTGCCGGTCATCACCGCGGGGTCGGTCGGGTCGGCGTAGTAGCTGTGTACGAAGTAGAAGCGGCTGCTGTCGGCGATGCCACGCCACAATGGATGCGGCTGCATCTGGCTGACTGCGTTCCAACCCATGTGCGGCACTTTCAGGCGCTCGCCTCCGGAGTGAGCCTCGGCCGGCGGCGCAAACCGCCGCACCCGCCCCGGCAGCACGCCCAGCCCAGCGCAGTCGCCCTCTTCAGAGTGCTCAAACAGCATCTGCATGCCCAGACAAATGCCCAGAAAAGGCTTGGCTTGCATCGCCTCGCGCAGCATCGGCAGCAGATCAAGCTGCTGCAGAGCGCGCATCGCGTCGGGCATTGCTCCTTGACCGGGAAAGACGATGCGATCGGCAGCTTCCAGCGCGGCCGGGTCGGCGGTGACTTCAACGCGCGCTGCTGGCGCGACGTGCTCCAGCGCCTTGGCGACGGATCGCAAGTTGCCCATTCCGTAATCGATCACCGCGATGCGGTCGGCCATGCCGTTCAGCCCTGCAAAGAGCCCTTGGTCGATGGGATGGCGCCACTCGCACGCGGGTCCGGTGTGACCGCCATGCGCAACGCCCGGGCGAATGCTTTGAACACTGTTTCAGCCTGGTGATGCGCGTTGCGGCCGCGCAAGTTGTCGATGTGCACAGTGACTGCGGCGTGATTCACGAACCCCTGAAAAAATTCGTGAAACAGGTCGACATCAAAATCACCAATGCGGGCGCGACTGAAATCAACGTGGAACTCAAGGCCAGGGCGGCCGGAAAGGTCTACCACCACGCGCGACAGAGCTTCATCGAGCGGAACGTAGGCATGGCCATAGCGCGTCAGGCCTTTCTTGTCGCCAGCCGCCTGTGCGAAGGCCTGCCCCAGCGTGATGCCGATGTCCTCGACAGTATGGTGGGCGTCGATGTGCAGGTCGCCGGTCGCCTTGACCTCGAGGTCGATCAGGCCGTGACGGACGATCTGGTCGAGCATGTGGTCGAGGAAGGGCAGCCCGGTGTCGAGCGCACCCTTGCCGGTGCCGTCGAGGTCGATGGCGACGCGGATCTGCGTCTCGAGGGTGTTGCGGCTGACTTCAGCACGGCGCATGTGCGGCTCTGGGGCTTGATGGCCAGTAAACAAGTGCGCGAATGATAGCATCCGCGCACTCGGGGGCTTTCGTTGCAACCCGCGTTCGGGTGATGCTCGCTCGACGCGTGGCGAAGCGTCGATATACAGCTTAATCTTCGGCCATCTGTTGCCCCGGTCCTACTCTGATTGCCAAGCATGAGCCGCTACTGGAGCGCCGTTGTCCACGACCTCACCCCCTATGTGCCGGGGGAACAACCGCGCATGGCCGATCTGGTCAAGCTCAACACCAACGAGAACCCGTACGGCCCGGGGCCGAAGGTGCAGGCGGCCATTGCCGCAGCCAACAACGACGACCTGCGCCTCTACCCCGACCCGACCGCACTCGATCTGCGCAAGGCGATCGCGGGGTATCACGGCGTGGCGGTGGAGGAGGTGTTCGTTGGCAATGGCTCCGACGAGGTTTTGGCGCACGCCTTCTGCGCGCTGCTCAAGCACGAGCGGCCGTTGGCATTCCCCGACATCTCCTACAGCTTCTACCCGGTCTACTGCGGCCTCTATGGCATCACGCCGCACGTCGTACCGCTGGCCGAGGATTTCTCGATCCGCATCGACGACTACATCGGCGCGGACATCGGCGCGGCGATCTTCCCCAACCCGAACGCGCCGACTGGCATGGCGCTGCCGCTGGCCGAGATCGAACGCTTGGTGGCGGCGCGGCCAGACATCCCGGTGCTGATCGACGAGGCGTATGTGGACTTTGGCGCGGAGAGCGCGGTCATGCTGGTGGCCAAGTATCCGAACCTATTGGTCAGCCACTCCCTGTCTAAGGGCCGCGGTCTGGCCGGGCTGCGGGTCGGCTACGCCATCGGGCAGGCGCCACTGATCGATGCGCTCACGCGGGTGAAAGACAGCTTCAACAGCTACCCGCTGGATCGCCTGGCGCTGGCCGGCGCGGCAGCGAGCTTTGCAGACCGGGACTGGTTCGAGCAGACGCGCCGCAAGGTGATGTCCACACGCGATGCCCTGGTGCGCGGCCTGGAGGGGCTCGGCTTCGAGGTGCTGCCGTCGGCGGCCAATTTTGTGTTTGCACGGCACAAGACTGGCAACGCCGCCGAAATCAACGCCAAGTTGCGCCAACAAGGCGTTATCGTGCGGCATTTTGCGCGGCCGCAACGAATCGCTGACTTTTTGCGCATCACGGTAGGCACCGACGCCCAAACCGACCGCTTGATACGCGCACTGCAAGACATTTGCAGCGCCTAGAGGCGCCTGCCGCCCGCGTTAATCTAACCGATACTCCGCACTTTTCGCGTGGGCCTGCAGACCCTCGCCGTGGGCCAGCACGCTCGCAGCGCGGCCGAGGATCTGAGCTCCAGCCCGCGAGATCTCAAGAACACTGGTCCGCTTTTGGAAGTCGTAGACGCCCAGCGGGCTGGAGAAGCGCGCCGAGCGCATGGTCGGCAGCACGTGGTTGGGGCCGGCGCAGTAGTCGCCCAGCGCCTCGACCGAGTAGTGGCCGAGGAACATCGCGCCGGCGTGGCGGATCTTTGGCACCAGCGCGCGCGGGTCATCGGTGCAGATCTCCAGATGCTCTGGTGCGATGTGGCTGGCGATGTCGCAGGCCTCGTCGAGACTCTGCACCAGAACAAGGGCGCCGCGGTTGCTCAGCGAGGTGCGGATAGTCTCTGCGCGCGGCATCGTCGGCAGCAGCTTTTCGATGCTGTTGAGCACGCGTTCGATGAAATTGGCGTCCGTACACAACAAAATGGACTGCGCAAGCTCGTCGTGCTCGGCCTGGGCGAAGAGGTCCATCGCCACCCAGTCGGGCTCACCATGACCATCCGAGATGATGAGCACCTCCGAGGGGCCGGCGACCATGTCGATGCCCACCGTACCGAACACGTGGCGCTTGGCCGAGGCCACGTAAGCATTGCCAGGGCCGGTGATCTTGTCGACCTGCGGGATGGTCTGCGTGCCGTAGGCCAGCGCACCCACCGCCTGCGCACCGCCGATGGTGAAGACACGGTCGACACCAGTGACAGCTGCCGCGGCCAGAACCAGCGGGTTCTTCTCGCCGCGCGGAGTCGGCACCACCATGATCAGCTCGCCGACGCCCGCCACCTTGGCCGGCACCGCATTCATCACCACACTCGACGGGTACGAGGCCTTGCCGCCCGGCACGTAGAGGCCGGCGCGGTCCAGGGGCGTGACCTTCTGGCCGAGTACGGTGCCATCCGCCTCGGTGTAGTCCCAATCGGTCATCAGCTGGCGCTGGTGATAGGCGCGCACACGCTCCACCGCCAGCTCTAGCGCCTCACGCTCAGGCACTGGCAGCGCGTCGCGGGCGCGCAGCAACTCGGCGCGCGGCAGCTCGAGCGCGGCCATGTCAGGCGCATCCAGGCCATCAAAACGACGCGTGTACTCGAGCACCGCGGCATCGCCCTCGCGGCGCACGCGGCCAAGGATCTCTGCTACCGCGCGCTCGATGGCCTCGTCGGTCGAGGCCTCGAAGGCGAGCAGCGCCGACAGCTTCGGCTGGAAATCGGCGTCGCGGGAGTCGAGCTGTTGAATGATGGACATGCGAATCGTCGGTCTGGGATGCAGGTCGGTTGCGCCGGCGCGGATACGCCAGCAGGAAAGGTCAGCTCGGCGAACAGGCCGTGGCAAAGCATTCGAGTATAGGAGCGATGCGCTCACGGCGAAGTTTCAGCGCCGCCCGATTGACCACCAGGCGCGAGCTAATCGGCATCACCTCCTCCACCGCCACAAGCTTGTTGGCCTTGAGCGTGCCGCCTGTCGACACCAGATCGACGATGACATCAGCCAAGCCGACCAACGGGGCGAGCTCCATCGAGCCATATAGCTTGATCAGATCGGTGTGCACGCCCTTGGTAGCAAAGTGCTGACGGGCCGTCGCCACATATTTGGTCGCGACCCGCAAGCGTGCGCCAGAACGCACGGCACTCGTGTAATCAAAGCCCTCGGCGCAGGCCACCATCATCCGACAACGAGCAATGCCCAGATCAAGCGGCTGCACCAATCCCTCGCCACCGTGCTCAAGAAGGACGTCGCGACCCGCGACGCCGAGGTCGGCCGCGCCATGCTGCACGTACGTCGGCACATCCGTGGCGCGGACGATCAGCAAACGCACATCGTCTCGGTTGGTCGCGATGATCAGCTTGCGCGATGACTCCGGGTCCTCCAGCGGGCGGATGCCGGCCGCATCCAGCAGCGGCAGCGTCTCGTCGAAGATGCGCCCCTTCGACAGGGCTAAAGTGATCGGGGTCACGCGGTTGAAGGCTGCGTGGCTAACAGCCGCTTCAGTGAAAGGGCGCCAAGTTTAGCGGCGACCGGGCGAAACGGCCAACCTGGCCGTATGGTCGCAAACCGCCCGCAGGGGGCGGGACAGTGCAAAATGAGGGGGGCTCAGCGCGCGTTCACGAAGCGCAACGGCGCCAGTCGCGCCACCAGGTCGCGTGGCAAGGGGAGCGGCTCGCCACACACCTGACTGGCCAGTAGCTCGCCGCACAAGGGGGCACAGGTCAAGCCACGACTGCCATGGCCTAGGCTCGCATACAGGTCGGGCCCAAGCTGGCCGACCAGCGGCAGGCGGTCGGGAGTCGCGGCGCGAACCGACACCCGTGCTGGTCGCAAGGCCTCACCTGCCCAACCAGGCAGCAGCTGCGCCAGCCGCCAGGCGTTGGTGATGTCGTCTTCGTGACGCGGAGCGAGGTCTGCATCATCGCGCTGGAAGGTGGCGCCAACGATGTGCTGACCATCGAACGCTGGCGTCACGTAGCCCTCACGACAGACGATAGCGTGCAGCTCGCGGCCGGGCACCAGTGCTGCCCGGGACAACTGCCCCCGCACCATCCGCAGTGGCAGAACTGGCAGCGCATCCAATCCAAATGCATTCGCCACCACCACGCAAGGCCAGGTTTCCCCGACCCCGCTCTGCCAGATCACCCGCCAGCCCCCCTCCGGCAAAGGCTCCAAACCTATGACTGCATCATTGCGCAGCTCGATGCCCGGTGTATCGAGCATCGCGGCAACCAAGGCCGGCGGTCTTACGGTCCAGGCGTTGTCGATCCAGACACCAGCCTCGCCAACCGGCTGGCCAATGCGCGCAGCTGCGGGGTCGGTATCGAGCCACTGCATCCAGTCAACCGGAGACGCATCGACGTGCTCACGCAGGCGCCGAATGTGCTTGTGGTCTCGTGGCAGGCGTAAGGCACCGCAGCGCTGCGCAACGGCCTCGGTGATCGCGGCCGAGGGCTTTCCACCACGACCTCGCAGCCATTGCTCGAGCCATAGCGTTCCGAGCGCCGTGAGCTGCGAGATCGGATGATCGGGCCCAGATGGCTCGGGCCGTACCACGCCAACCGGGTTACCCGAAGCGCCGCTAGCAGGCGGATTGGGATCGGCGATCGTGACCGCCAAACCGCGTGCCGCGAAGCGTTCAGCGACAGCGGCACCGGCAATGCCGGCACCCACCACCAGCACATGGTTCGGTACCCGACCGCGCTCGCTTGACGCATCCGGCACCCCGGCGCTGGCGGCGCCAGGCACCACAGCCTCCAGCCGCTCGCGTTTGGCGCCGAATCCTGGTCTGCGCTCGACTTGGCAGCCAACCGCCTGCAGCGCCCGTCTCACGTCTCCGGCAACGCACCAGCTAGCGATGCGGGCGCCTGATGCACAGTGAGCGACCACTTCTGCGAGGACGTCTGGCGTCCACATGGCAGGGTTGCGATCAGGCGCGAATCCGTCGAGGAAAACACTGTTCGCTTGCAGATCGAGCGAGCGCAGGGCGCTGAACACTTCGCCAAAAGCCAGCGTCAGGGTGAAACGGGCCGCGAGCTGCCAACGGTAGACGCCCTCCATCGGCGGCGGCCAGCCCGCAAGCAGAGCATCACGCCACGGCCCAAGTTCATCGTGGGGCGCCAGTGCTGCAGCGAGGTCATCTTGGCTGAGCGGACGCGCCTCGATACCAACGTAATGAATGTGGCAATCGGGTCGCGACGGTCGGCCGAGGTCAGAACATGGCCCTCCATCGCCCCCCTGTTGGGCGCTGGGTGATGCAGCGGAGTGACGATGCGCAGCCTGAGCCAGCGCCAGCGCATTCAGCCCGGTGCCAAAGCCGGTCTCCAAAACCGTATGTAAGCGCCCACTCAGTCGTGCCGGCAGGTCACACCCGGCCAGGAATACCGAGCGCGACTGCTGCAATGCGCCAGCGCGGCTCGCGTAGATATCTCCAAAATCCGGCGCCAGCAGCGAGCCGTCGTCCTGCTGGACGATGCGGCCGGGCTGCAGCCGCCGCACTGCCTAGACCTCGCGCTTGAGCGCCGGGAACAGAATGACGTCGCGGATCGCCGGGCTGTCGGTCAGCAGCATGGCCAAGCGGTCGATGCCGATGCCACAACCGCCCGTTGGAGGCAGGCCGTATTCGAGCGCACGGACATAGTCGGCGTCGTAGTGCATGGCCTCGTCATCGCCACTGTCTTTTGCCGCCACCTGTGCATGGAAGCGGGCCGCTTGGTCTTCGGGGTCGTTGAGCTCGGAAAAGCCGTTGGCGATCTCGCGACCGACCATGAACAACTCGAAGCGCTCGGTGATACCCGGCCGGGTGTCCGATTCACGCGCCAGCGGGCTGACCTCGATCGGATAGTCAATGATGAAGGTCGGTGCCCACAGTTGCGACTCGGCGGTCTCTTCAAACAGAGCCAGCTGCAGCGCACCGAGGCCGGCGTTCTTCAACTGCGGGCCATCGACATGCGCGCCAAGCCGCTTGAGTTCACTGCGCAGATAGCCGATATCCGCCAGCTGCGCCTCGGTGTAGCTCGGCGCGTGAGCCTGGATGGCCTGGACGATGGTCAGCCGCGCGAATGGCCGCGACAGATCGAGTTCGCGGCCCTGGTACTGAAGCACTGCGCTGCCGGTGGCCTCTACAGCTGCACGGCGGATCAGCGCTTCGGTGTAGTCCATCAGCCAGACGTAGTCGGTGTACGCGGCGTAGAACTCCATCATCGTGAACTCTGGATTGTGGCGCGGGCTCAGTCCCTCGTTGCGGAAACTGCGGTTGATCTCGAACACACGCTCGAAGCCGCCGACGATCAGGCGCTTCAGATACAGCTCCGGGGCGATGCGCAGGAACATCTGCTGATCGAGCGCGTTGTGGTGGGTGATGAAGGGCTTGGCTGCCGCACCGCCGGGGATCGGATGGAGCATCGGCGTCTCGACCTCGAGGAAGCCCGCCTCGACCATCTGCGCTCGAATCGCCGCAATCATCTTGCTGCGCGCCACGAAGTTCCGGCGCGTGTCATCTGCCATGATGAGGTCAACGTAGCGCTGACGGTACTTCACCTCTTGATCGGCCAACCCGTGGAACTTGTCGGGCAGCGGACGCAGGCTCTTGGTCAGGAGACGGATACGACTGGCCTTGACCGTCAGCTCACCGGTGCGCGTCTTCATCAACGTCCCCTCGACGCCAAGAATGTCACCGAGATCCCAGTGCTTGAAGGCCTCTAACGCATCACCGCCAACCGCGTCGATTTGGACGTAGATCTGGATGCGGCCGGTCGCGTCCTGCAAAGTGGCAAAAGCGGCCTTGCCCATCACGCGCTTCAACATCATGCGGCCGGCGACACTGGCGGGCACCGGATTGGCCTCGAGCATGTCTGCGCTGGCGTGGCCGTGTGCAACGTGCAAGGCATCGGCGCGGTGTGCAGGCACGAAGTCGTTCGGGAACGCTGGGCCAGCCTCGCGCACGCGAGCGAGCTTGGCGCGACGTTCAGCGATGATCTGGTTCTCGTCGATGCCGGCTTCGGCGGAAGCTGCTGGGCTGGTATCAGCCAGTGTCTTGTCGGTCATTCCAGGGCTCGATGTCGGCGCGGTTGGCCATGAGACGCGCGATTGTAAGACAGAGGGCGGGGTTTCCCCATGATTTCCCGGCGGCACCTCGGCCGGGGCCGCCAATCGCCCCGGTGCCGCATTCGGCGACCCGCGTCGGAGATCAGCGCCGCCAGAGCGTACCGTGTGGCGTGTCCTCTAAGGTGATACCGGCCGCCGCCAGCTGGTCGCGGATTGCGTCAGAGCGTGTAAAGTTTCGCGCCAATCGTGCCGCGCGCCGTTCGGCGACCAGGGCATCGATGTCGGCATCGCTCAGTCCGCCGTCTGCCGCCGGGCCGCGCAGGTACGCCAGCGGATCGGCCTGCAGCAAGCCGAGGACGCCTGCGAGGGCGCGCAACAGGCCGCTGGCCTGCGCTGATTTGTCCCGATTGGCCTCGGTTGAGAGCTCGAACAGCACCGCCAACGCCTCCGGTGTGTTGAAGTCGTCGTTCATGGCGGCAGCAAAGCGCGCGGCGCGCGGCTCCGTCCAGTCGATAGATGCCGCTTCCGGCGGCACATCACGCAGCGTGATGTAGAACGAGTCGAGTGCACGCCGGGCGTCATCGAGGTGCGCGTCGGAGTAGTTGAGCGGGCTGCGGTAGTGGGCGCGCAGGATGAAGAAGCGCACCACCTCCGGCGCGTACTTGGCGAGCACTTCGCGCACGGTGAAGAAGTTGCCGAGCGACTTCGACATCTTCTCGTCATCCACGCGCACGAAACCGTTGTGCATCCAGTAGTTCACGAACGTGCACTGGTGCGCACCCTCGGACTGGGCGATCTCGTTCTCGTGGTGCGGGAACTGTAAGTCCTGGCCACCGCCGTGGATGTCGAAGTGGCGCCCGAGCAGTGTCCCGCTCATCGCCGAACACTCGATATGCCAACCCGGACGGCCTGGCCCCCACGGACTGGGCCAGCTCGGCTCGCCGGGCTTGGCGGCCTTCCACAGCACGAAGTCGAGCGGGTCCTCTTTGGACTCGCCCACTTGCACCCGTTCGCCGGCGCGCAGATCGTTGGGGTCTTTGCCGCTGAGCTTGCCGTAACCCTCGAAGGCTCGCACGCGGTAGTAGACATCTCCATTGTCGGCGCGATAAGCGAGACCGCGCGCCTCCAGGGTGCCGATCATGTCGAGCATCTGCGCCACGTACTCGGTGGCCTTGGGCTCGTGGTCGGGTCGAATCACGCCGAGCGCATCGGCGTCGGCATTCATGGCCTCGATAAAACGGCCCGTGAGGGTGGCGATGCTCTCTCCACTTTCGTTCGCACGCTTGATGATCTTGTCATCAATGTCGGTGATATTGCGCACATAAGTTACCTTCATGCCGCTATTTCGCAGCCATCGCGTAACCATGTCGAAGACCACCATGACCCGCGCATGGCCGACATGACAGAGGTCATAGACGGTCATACCGCAGACATAGATGCGCACCTCACCCGGCGTGATCGGGTGGAACGCCTCTTTTCGTCGGGTCAGCGAGTTGTAGAGCGTAAGCATCGGGCAGGGCCGCATGGCGCGGCAGATTTGGGCCTACAATCAGAGCCCGGAAAACGCCCCCAGAGAGCGCCCCGGCCGGGCTGCGACGACCCGGCGAGACATCCCCAAGACCGGCGCGAAAAAGCCGGCGAACTATAGCACGGAGGCCGGGACCCCCGGCCCCCTGACCAGGAGGACTCCTCATGAACTCGTTGTCACATGCCTGCATTGCGCGCCGGCTCTGGAGCGCTGTCGTTGGCGCGGCGATGCTTGCCTTCGTACCGGCAACGCAGGCCGACCCCGTTGTTGAGCTACAGACCGACCACGGCCGTATCGTGCTGCGCCTGCACCCGCTGATGGCTCCACAGACCGTCGAGAATTTCCTGCGTTATGTCGACGACGGCCACTACAACGATACGGTGGTGCACCGCGCAGTAGCCGGCTTTGTCATCCAAGGAGGCGGCTACGACATCAGCCTGCGGTATCGACCCACCCGCGAGCCGATTGCCAACGAAGCGCCTCGCTGCCTGAAGAACACACGCGGCACGGTAGCCATGGCGCGCAGCATCGAACCGAATTCGACGACCAGCCAGTTCTTTGTCAACATCGACGACAACAACCACCTGAATCATGTAAAGCCCGAGCGCGGCTACGAGGGCTACTGTGCCTTTGCCACCGTTATCGAAGGCATGGATGTTGCCGAACGCATCAGCCAGCTACCGACCACCAGCGCCGGACCTTTCTCCGAACACGTTCCGGTGGAGCCGGTGCGCATCTTGAGTGCGAGCCGCGTCGAGGCGTCGGCCATACTGGCCGCCCAAGAAGACCGGGAACCCGAGGCCAAAACGCCGGCCAAAGCGCCTCCGCCATCGTCGCGTACGCCCACGAAACCCGCAAAACCTGCATCATCCACCTCGAAACCCCAACGCCAAGGACAACCATGACCCGCGTCCGCATGACCACCAGTCTCGGTGACATCACCCTCGAACTCGATGCTGCAAAGGCACCCGCGACCGTCGACAATTTCCTGCAGTACGTCAACAGCGGCTTCTACGCGAACACCATTTTTCACCGCGTGATCAAGGGCTTTATGATCCAAGGCGGTGGTTTTGCGCCAGGCATGAAGCAGAAAGAGACGCTGGCCCCGATCGAAAATGAGGCCGCTAATGGTTTGGGCAACGCCAAATACACCATCGCGATGGCACGCACCAACGACCCCCACTCAGCCACGGCCCAGTTCTTCATCAATGTCGCCGACAACGACTTTCTGAACCACACAGCACCGAGCGGGCAGGGTTGGGGCTATTGCGTGTTCGGCAAGGTGGTGGAGGGCGCTGATGTGGTCGACAGCATCGTCAAGGTGCCCACCACCAAGTCGGGTTTCCATTCCGATGTGCCCCGCGACGATGTGGTGATCCAATCAGCCGAGGTGGTCTCGGCGTGACGCCGCTGCACCGCTACACGGCCGACCGTGGCCATCGAGCGGTGCTCTTCGCTTCCGATCTACACCTGTCAGCGCGACACCCGCAGGGACTGGACGAATTGCGTCGGCTTCTGGCACTCAGCCGCGAAGCCGACGCGCTCTACCTGTTGGGGGACATCTTCGAACACTGGGTCGGCGACGACGACCTCGACGTGCCGTTCAACGCCGCCGCTGCGCGGCTGATCGCCACTGCCGCCTGTCCGGTCTACGCTATGCATGGTAACCGCGACTTCCTGATCGGCCCGCGCTTCGAGCGGGAAGCAAACTGCGCCCTGCTGAACGACCCGACCCTGATCGACCTCTTCGGAACCCCGACACTGCTGCTGCATGGCGACACGCTGTGCACCGACGACACCCGCTATCAGCGCTTCCGCGAGGTGGTCCGCCGGCCCTGGGTGCAGCGTCTGTTCCTCGCCCTACCGCACTGGCTGCGCACCGGCATCGCCGGTTACACCCGCAAGCGCAGTCGGCAGGCGCAGTCGGCGGTGCCCGCAAGCCTCCTGGACGTGAGTCCGATTGCCGTCGAGGAGACTCTGCGCACAAGCGGCGTTCGGCGTTTGCTGCACGGCCACACGCACCGCCCCGGGCAGCACCAAGTCTTGGTCGACGGTCGCGAGTGCGAGCGCTGGGTGCTGGCCGACTGGTACGGTGTCGGTTCGGCGCTGCGCGTGAGTGCGCAGGGCGCCGACACGGTATCGCTGCGCCCGACCTAGGCGTTTGCAGCGACCCGCGGTGGTTCGGCAGTGGCAGCCCAGGCTGCCTCTGCAGCCGCGAGCGCCGTCCCGCGCTCGACCGGCATTCCAAAACGCGGCAGTGCCGCTTCGAGGGCTCGCAGACAGAGGCGGACGTTCTCTTCGCGCGCTGAATACCCCATCAGGCCAAAGCGCAGCACCTTGCCGGCGAGTGGCCCCAAGCCGGCACCGATCTCCAGGTTGAACTCGTCCATCAGCGCGCGGCGCAGGCCGGCTTCGTCGAGGCCCTCGGGGACATGTACGGCATTGAGCTGCGGCAAACGCCATTCTGGTTCGACGAGGAAGCGGAATCCTAGCGCCTGCAAGCCGTCGCGCAGCGCAGCATGGTGCCGCTGATGGCGCGCCCAGATGGCTGCGAGGCCCTCCTCGACCACCATCACCAGCGCTTCGTGCAGGCCAACCAAAGCATTGGTCGGCGCGGTGTGATGGTAGGTGCGATTGGCAGCGCTCCAGTAGCCGAGCACCAGCGAAAGGTCCATAAACCAGCTGTTGCACTTGGTCTTGCGCTGCCGGACCCTCTCCAGGGCGTGTTCCGAGAAGCTCGCTGGTGACAGACCAGGTGCGCAACCTAGGCACTTCTGGCTACCCGAGTAGATGGCGTCGATGCCCCAAGCATCGACCAGCAAGGGCACGCCGACCAACGAAGTGACGGCGTCGACGATGGTCAGCGCGCCATGTTCGCGGGCAATGGCGCACAACGTCTCGGCGTCCGACCGTGCGCCGGTCGAGGTCTCGGCATGCACAAAGGCCAGCACCTTGGCTTGCGGGTTGGCACGAAACGCGTCGCGCACCTTGTCCGGGTTCACCGGTGCGCCCCAGGCGTCGTCGATACGGACGACGCGCCCGCCAGCACGCTCGGCATTCTCGATCATGCGGCCGCCGAACACGCCATTGACACAGACGATCACCGTGTCGCCCGGTTCGACGAGGTTGACGAAACAGGTCTCCATGCCGGTCGAGCCAGGCGCCGAGATCGGGAAGGTCATCTCGTTGCGCGTCTGGAACGCGTAGCGCAACAGGGATTTGGTGTCGTCCATCATGGCGTTGAAGGCCGGGTCGAGGTGCCCGACAGTCGACTGCGCCATGGCGGCGAGCACACGCGGATGCACATCGGACGGGCCTGGGCCCATCAGGGTCCGGCGCGGCGCGACAAACGCCTTCGCCCCGCTCGGGGGCGGTAGTAACTGCATGTCTCCTCCTTCAGTCGTGTTCGTCGTCAGCCGGGTCGAAGCGCCGGTCGGCCGGATCGGCCAACGGTGGCTCGTCGAAAGCCGTATCGCCGTCTGCATGCGGCGCTCCGTCGGCCTTCAGGTTGACGAAATCGTTCAGTGTAGGGTCTAGAAGGTGGGTTGGCACCACCTGCGACAGCGCCCGGAAGGCACTCTCGACGCGACCGGCATGTTCACGCTCCCAAGTTCGCAGCAAAGCCTTGGTCTCGGCGCGCTTCAGATTGGGCTGCGATCCGCAGAGATTGCAGGGAATGATCGGGTAGCCGGCCATCGCGGCGTACTTCTCGATGTCGCGCTCGGGCACATAAGCCAGCGGCCGTATAACCATATGGCGACCGTCGTCCGAAACCAGTTTGGGCGGCATGGTCTTGAGCTTGCCGCCGTGGAACAGGTTCAGGAAGAAGGTCTCGAGGATGTCGTCGCGGTGGTGGCCAAGCGCGATCTTGGTCGCGCCCAGCTCGTCCGCCACTCGGTAGAGGATGCCGCGGCGCAGTCTTGAACACAGCCCGCAGGTGGTCTTGCCCTCGGGAACCACGCGCTTGACGATGCTGTAGGTGTCCTGCGTCTCGATGTGGAAGGGCACGCCGAGCGCGGTGAGATACTCGGGCAGTACATGGTCGGGAAAGCCCGGCTGCTTCTGGTCGAGGTTGACGGCGATCAGTTCAAAGCGCACCGGCGCCACCTCGCGGATCTTCAGCAAGATGTCAAGCAGGGTGTAGCTGTCCTTGCCGCCCGACAGGCAGACCATGATGCGGTCGCCGTCCTGGATCATGGCGAAATCGGCGATCGCCATGCCGGTCAGGCGACGGATGCGCTTCTCCAGGGCGATCTGCCGACGCGACAGCGCAGGCGGCGCGTCGGTGGTGCGGCTGGCGCCGCGCCCGGCACGGGGCATGAAGGTGACAGTGCTCATCGGCTCAAACTAGACGAAGATCCACCAAGCCAACAAGCCCAGCACCGACCACTTATAGGCGTAGTAGGCCTTGCGGTTCCACTTCTTCAAGCGCTTGCTGAAGATACGGATCTTGTACAGGTACTCAAAAGCGCGGTTCAGACCACCCACCCGCTCACCGGGCAGGTTGCGGGTGGCCGCCGCGCGCATCACCACACCCTTGAAGAAGCGGTTGAGCCAGCGCGCCACCGGGTTGGTTAGCGGCCGTTCGATGTCAGCGAAGAAGATCACCCGCGTGGTGTCGGTCTGATTGTGTGCATAGTGGATGAAGGTCTCGTCGAACATCACGGCCTCACCATCCTTCCACCAATAGCGCTCACCATCGACCTCGATGAAACAGTCGGGTGAGTTGGGTGTCATCAGCCCCAAGTGATAGCGGAGGCTGCCAGCGAACGGGTCACGATGCTTGACCAGCCGTGCCCCTGGCGGCAGCACAGTGAACATGGCGGCGTTGATGCTGGGGATGCTCTCGACCAGGGCCACCGTCTTCGGACAGAACTGCTGCGCCGAGGGCAGCGGGCCGTCGTACCACTTCAGGTAAAAACGCGTCCAGCCGGTCTTGAAGAAGCTGTTGAAGCCGGCGTCGTTGTGCTTGTCAGCAGCCCTGATCGCACCGTCTTGCTGCAGCTGCGCGGCCTCGTCTCGGATGGTCTGCCACTGGTCGACCAGCGGCTGCAACTCGGGGAAATCGGAGAGTCGCTGGTAGGGAGTATTGGGCACACCCGAAAACGCATACATGATGGCGTTGTAGGGTGCCAGCACGGTCGAGTGGTCGGTCAGCTGTCGACCAAAGGCGTGACGCACCCGACCGCGGAAGTGGATGTACACCGCCGAGGCGATGAACACGTAGAGGACGATGAAGGCGGGCTGAATCAGCGTCTGCAGCATGGGGTCGGACGATATCAGAGGTGGGCGCTGCGACCGCCATCGACATTGATGATGTGGCCGGTCACGTAAGGCGCGTCGGCAACCAGAAAGAACACGGCGCGGGCGATATCATCGGGTTCGCCCACCCGACGCAAGGGCACTGTGTTGATGATGCGCTGGCGCGCGACCTCGTCCTGCCAGGCCGCGTCTTCCGGCCAAGCGATGGCTCCGGGCGCAACCCCATTGACACGAACCTCGGGTGCCAGCTCGCGCGCCAGAGAGCGGGTCAGGTTCGCCAGCCCGGCTTTTGCCGTGCTGTAAACGACATAGTTCTTCATCGGTCGGTCGGCATGGATATCGACGATGTTGACGATCGAACCCCGATTCGCACGCAGTTGCGGCACCGCCGCCTGCGACAGGAACAGAGGCGCCAGCAGGTTGGTTCCGATCAGGTCGTCCCAGTCTTTTTTGCTGACCGAACCGATCGGCGTCGGGCTGAAACTCGAAGCATTGTTCACCAGAATATCGAGCCGCCCGAACTCGGCAACGCAAGCATCAACCAGCGGAGGCAGGGCATCGACATTCAGCAGGTCGCCTTGCACCAGGGCCACTGAACCGGGGCGCTGCAGGTTCAGCTCGGCCTGCAGGGCACGGGCCTCACGCCCTGACGAACGGTAGTGGACCATCACCTGCGCACCTGCGGCATGTAAACGGCGGGCGATCGCCGCGCCGACGCGGCGGGCGCCGCCGGTGATCAGGGCCACCTGGCCAGCCAGCGCAGGGCCGTCATTCGGGCTGTGTTGCATTGGGCAAGTGTACATTAGCCACCTCAAAGCCCTTTGTCCCGATCAGTCTCGATCGGAACACCCGTAGCCCCCGAGTCCCCCGTGAGCGCCCGCCCGACGACACCACTCTTGCACCCCGACGATGCGGCTGCAAGCCAGCAGCTCGAGGCACTCATCCGGCAGCGCATCGCCGCTGCAGGCGGCTGGATCCCGTTCGCCGATTACATGGACCTGGCGCTCTACTCCCCGGGGCTGGGCTACTACAGCAGCGGCCGAAAGGTATTCGGCAGTGGCGGCGACTTTGTCACCGCGCCCGAAATGGGCGGGCTTTTCGGCGCTGTGCTAGCGCGTTGGATCGACGAAGCCCTGCCCGCCAAGCGGCGCGTCGTCACCGAGTTCGGCGCCGGCAGTGGGCAGCTGGCAGCGCAACTGCTAGGCGACCCGCGGCTGGCCGATGTGCACTACCGCATCGTCGAGCTGAGCGCCCCGCTGGCCGAACGACAGCGACAGATGCTGGCAACCGTGCCCGGCGCACTCGGTCGCACCAGCTGGCTGGACACCCTGCCAGAGCGGCTCGACGGGGTGGTGCTGGGCAACGAGGTGCTCGACGCCATGCCAGTACACCTGCTGGTCGGGCACGCGGGCGGTGCGCTGGAGCGCGGCGTTAGCGTCGTCGACAGCGAACTGGCGTGGTCTGACGCCCCGCCTAGCAACGCGGCGCTGTCCGCCAGAGCGGCGGCCCGAGCACAGCGCGGCGAATGGCCCGAAGCCTACGTGTCCGAGGTCCACCCACGCCAAGACGCATTCATCGCCAGCCTGGCTGAACGGCTGGGTGAGGGGCTTCTGCTGTTCATCGATTACGGCTTCGATACCCCCACCTACTACCATCCGCAGCGATGCATGGGTACGCTGCGTTGCCACTATCGCCAAAGGGCAGGCGATGCCCCATTGTGGGCGCCAGGGGCGCAGGACATCACCGCCCATGTCGACTTCGGCACCCTGGACGCGATCGCCCACGAACATGGGCTGGAGGGCAGTCACACCACGCTGGCACGCTTCCTGGTCGAGGCCGGAATCACCAAAGAGTTGTCAGCGGTGCCAGCCGGCGACCCCGCCCGCTATCTGCCGCTGGCTGCCCAGGCCAATCGCCTGCTGTCACCGGCCGAGATGGGGGAACTGTTTCGCGTCGCGGTTTGGTGGCGAAATGAGGGCGGCGGCCAGCAGAGCCAGTAGCGCCAGTCCGACGGCCAGAGTGTCGCCCCACCACTGATACGGGGTGTCGCCAGACCGCCCTTGCACAGTGACCAGCAAGGTGCCGGCGCTGAAACGTGGCAAGGCATCGATTACCCGACCACGGTGATCTGCCAGCAAAGTGACGCCGTTGTTGGTGGCGCGCAGCAAGGGCCGCGCATTCTCCAACGCGCGCATCTGCGACTGCTGGGCGTGCTGCCAAGATGCTGCTGTCTCGCCGAACCAGGCATCGTTGGTGAGGTTGACAAGCAGAGTGCTGGAGACAGCGCGACGCGCCACCTCACTGGCAAAGATATCTTCGTAACAGATCATCAGCGCAAGGCGCTGATCGCCCAAAGCCATGGGCGGTTGGTCGGCTCCGCCGCGGCTAAAGTCGGCCATCGGGATTGCTACTGCATCGACAAACCAGCGGAAGCCATAAGGGACAAACTCGCCAAACGGCACCAAGTGATGCTTGTGGTACGGCATATTCGCTGTGCTGCCCAGTGATACCACCGAGTTGTAGTAGCCGTGTCGTACGCCGGTCGGCAAACCGACCAGCAGCTCGGCACCGCGGCCCAACACTGGCTGGCGCAATCCTTCCAGCATGCCCGGTGGCATGTCTTCAAGGAACACCGGAATGGCGGTCTCGGGAGCGATGACCCAGTCGGCACCATCGCTCGCTAGCTCGATCTGCTCGGCTAGAGACTCGGCGATGCTCGCGGCGCGACCGGGGCTCCACTTGGTTGATTGCTCGGTATCGGGCTGGAGCAAGGCCACGCGGACCGGTTCGCCAAGCGGACGACTCCATTCGAAGCGCCCGGCCGCAGCGGCTAGCAGGCCCAGCGTCAACAATCCCGCCAAGGCACCGAGCAGGCGCCACGCCTGCCGCTGCGGGGCTGGCTGTAGCGCCAAAGCCAGCAGGGCAGCGGCCAGAACCAATAGCCCGGAAATACCGAAGTGCCCCAGCACCGGTGCCAATGGGGCTAGCCAGCCGTCGGGCGCTTGCGAGTCACCCAGGCTTAGCCAGGGAAAGCCGGTAAAGATCCAACCACGCAACCACTCGCTCAGAACCCAAGCGGCCGGGGCCGCCAGCAGCAGCCGTGGTAACTGACGTCGAACCAGTGTGGCCGCGAGCCACAACGCCGAGGCGGGGAACAAGGCCAAGAAACCGGCCAGCAACGCAACAGCGGCCCAACCCAGCAGCCACGGCAGTTCGCCGTAGATAGTCAGACTGACTTGGATCCAGCCGATGCCAACAAAAAAGAGGCCAAAACCCCACCACCAAGCCAACCGGAACGCGGTTAACGGGCCGGCGTTGCCCGCCAGACAGAGCCACAGCAGCGGCGCGAGGCTGAACGGCGGCAGCCACCACCAGCCGGTCGGCGCGAAGGCCTGGCTGGTCAGCGCACCCAGAAGAAAAGCTGCCACAGCCCAAACCAGGCGGTAGAGCGACGATTCGAGGGACACTGACTAGTCGGGCTCGCCGAAACGGTCGGCGATCAGCTTCACCAGTGCCTCCATCGCGGCGTCTTCGTCGGGACCGCTCACCTCCAGCGTGACCAAGCTGCCTTGGGGGGCCGCCAGCATCATCACCCCCATGATCGACTTGGCATTGATACGCCGCCCGCTGCGGCTCATGAACACGTCGCTGGAATAGCGCGCCGCGGTCTGTGTGACCTTCGCCGAGGCACGGGCATGCAGACCCAGCCGATTGATGATCTCGACGTCGCGCTTCTGCACCGGTTCACTCCTGATAGCACTGATCAGTCAACAGCCGGATGACACTCTCTTTAGCGCCGTGCACGACCTTGCCGACCGCCATGTCGAGAGGGATGTCGCGGTGCTGGATCGCGCGCAGCAGCATGGCGACATTCACCCCGCTGATCACCTCGACCTTGCCCTTCTGCATCAGCCGGGCGGCGATATTGCATGGCGTCGCGCCAAAGATATCGGTCAGCACCAAGACCCCCTGACCGACATCGAGCGACTCGATGGCCGGCTGCACGCGAGTGACCATGGTGTCCTCGTTGTCGAACATGTAGACCTCGACCGCAGCGACACGCGGCGGCAACTCGCCAAGGACATGACGAGCGCATTCAAGCAGGGCGTTGCCCAGATTGCCGTGCGCGATCACAAGAATGCCGATCATCGTCTTCGGGCCTTTGCTGCAGGTACGACCGGACGAGGACTGTAACGCCTTTGCTGATCTTGGTCGATGGCCTCGACCATGCGGACCGCCGGGTCCTGGCCGGTATGCTGGAAGATCTCGACCATGCAGGTCGGGCTGGTGACATTGAACTCGGTCAGGTGCTCGCCAATGACGTCGAGGCCGACCAGCATCAGGCCCTGCTCGCGGGCATGGGTGGATACCGCCGCGGCGATACGCTTCTGTGCGGCAGTCAGCGGGCGCACTTCGCCGCGGCCGCCCGCCGCCAGATTGCCGCGCGTCTCGCCAGGCTTGGGGATGCGCGCCAAGCCATACGGAAAAGGCTCACCGTCGATCAGCAGCACGCGCGTATCGCCCTCGACGATCTCGGGCAGATAGCGCTGCAGCATGACGTGCCGGTGGCCGTGGTGGGTGGCGGTCTCGGTGATCACGCCCAGATTGTGGTCGCCGGCACGCAAGCGGAAGATGCCGGAACCGCCCATGCCCTCGAGCGGCTTGACGATGATATCGCGATGCTCCTCGAGGAAGCCGGCGATGTCCTCGGCGCAGCGGGTCACGCGGGTCGGCGGGATCAGGCCTGGGAAACGCAGGATGGCCAGCTTCTCGTTGTGGCTGGCGACGGCACCCGGGCGGTTGTAGACGCGGGCGCCACCCGTCTCGGCCAGCGCCAGCAACTGCAGCGCGGTGTGGTAGTTGGCATCGACCGGCGGGTCTTTGCGCATCAGTGTGGCGGCAAAGCTCTCGACTCGACGCGCCTGGGCCTCGCCCGGCGATCGCCAATCGTGGCCGTCGGACAGGCTCAGCGGGGTGGCATGCGCCAGAACATGGTTGCCGTCGCTGAACAGCTGCGAGGTCTCGCAAGCCCACACCGCATGACCCGCAGCCTGAGCGGCTCGCATCAGCGCGATCGATGAATCCTTGGCTGGCTTGAGCTGCGCCAGCGGGTCGACGACGAATAGCCAGTCGCTCATCGCGCTAGACCGGCTCAGGCTCTTCGGCCGGACGGACGAGCGCCTCGATCTCCAGCGAAGCCGCTAGCAACGCCAAGCGGCTGATCACCCCGTAGGCATAGAAGCGGTTGGGCGGAGCATCGGGCGGGTCGGTGGCGTCGGGCTCGGTACAACAGTTCTCGAAGGCAAGCGGGGCGAAATGCATGCCCGGTGCGTTGAGGTTCTCGTCCTCGCCGCGCTCGGTGTGGACGCGGTAGAAGCCGCCGACGACGAAGCGGTCGAGCATGTAGACCACCGGCTCGGCGACCGCATCGTTCAGTGTCTCGAAGGTTGGCACACCCTCCTGCACCAGCACGTCGGAGACGGACATGCCCTCCTTGACCACCGCCATCTTGTTGCGCTGCTTGCGGTTGAGGCCGACCACCTCGGACGGGTCCTTCACGCTCATCACGCCCATGCCATAGGTGCCGGCATCGGCCTTGACCATCACGAACGGCGTCTGCTCGATGCCGAGTTCCCGGTACTTGGCGCGTGTCTGCTCGAGCACCTCGCGCACTGTTTCGGCCAAACATTCCTCGCCGGCACGGGCCTGAAAGTCGATGCCCCGACACACCCCCCAGTAGGGGTTGATAAGCCACGGGTCGACACCGATCAGCCGGGCAAAATCACTCGCTACCCGGTCGTACAGCGCAAAGTGCTGACTCTTGCGACGGCTATGCCAGCCCGCCTGCGGCGGCGGCAGGATGGTCTGGTCGATGTCCTGCAGCGGGGCTGGGACGCCGGCCGAGAGGTCGTTGTTGAGTAGCACCATGCACGGGTCGAAATCGGCCAGACCCAGGCGACGCCCGCGTCGCACTAGCGGCTCGAGAGTCAGGGTGTTGCCATCGGGCAGGTCGATATCGGTCGGTGCAGTGATCTCTGACAACAATGAGCCAACGCGGACCTTTAGCCCCGCCAGGCGCAGCGTGTCGCGCAGCGCGGCAACGTTCTGCAGGTAATAGAGGTTGCGGGTGTGGTTCTCGGGGATGATCAGCAGATTAGCGATGCCCGGGCACAGATGGTCGACGGTGACCTGGGCGGCCTGGATGGCTAGCGGTCGGAACACCGGATTGAGGTTGTTGAAGCCGGCCGGGAACAGGTTCATGTCGACCGGCGCCAGCTTATAGCCCGCGTTGCGCAAGTCGACCGAGCCGTAGAACGGCGGCGTGTGCTCCTGCCACTGGGCACGGAACCAGCCCTCGATGTCGGGCATGGCGCCCAAGATACGCTGCTCGAGCTCCAGCAGTGGGCCAGTGAGGGCAGTGGTCAGATGCGGAACAGCCATGTTGCGTCCTTCGTGTTCTGGCCGATGATTGTACTGGTTCAGCGGCACTGGCCTGCGTCAGACGCACCAACGCGGTGCACTTCGAGGACGAGCCAACGCCGCGCGTATACTTGCCGCCACCGTTGAAACCGCCGTCGCGCAGGGCTTTTCATGGCAGAGAAAAAGGCAGGGGCCTGGTCAGGCCGCTTTAATGAACCGGTCGCCGAGCTCGTCCAGCGCTACACCGCCAGTGTGCAGTTCGACCAGCGCATGGCCGAGCAGGACATCCGCGGGTCGCTGGCGCACGCGCGCATGCTGGCGCGGATCGGGGTGATCTCGCAGCAAGACCTCGCTGACATCGAGCGCGGCATGGGCGCCATCCTCGACGAGATCCGCGCCGGCCGATTCGAGTGGCGCATCGACCTCGAAGACGTGCACATGAACATCGAGCGGCGGCTCACCGATCAGATCGGCGACGCCGGCAAGCGCCTGCACACCGGCCGCAGCCGCAACGACCAGGTCGCGACCGACATCCGGCTGTGGCTGCGCGACGCCATCGATGAATCCTTGGCGCTGCTGCGCGGCTTCCAGACCGCGCTGCTGGATCTGGCCGAGCAACACACCGACACCGCCATGCCCGGCTTCACCCACCTGCAGGTGGCGCAGCCGGTGACCTTTGGCCACCACCTGCTGGCCTATGTGGAGATGGCGCGGCGCGACGCCGAGCGTCTGGCCGACTGCCGCAAGCGTCTCAACCGCTTGCCGCTGGGCGCGGCGGCGCTGGCCGGCACCACCTACCCGATCGACCGGCCCTCGGTGGCGGCGGACCTGGGCTTTGACGAGGTGTGCGAGAACTCACTCGACGCGGTGAGCGACCGCGACTTCGCCATCGAATTCTGTGCGGCGGCGGCGATCGCCATGACGCACCTGTCGCGCCTCTCGGAAGAGCTGATCCTGTGGATGAGCCCGCGGGTCGGCTTTATCGATCTGGCCGACCGCTTCTGCACCGGCAGCTCGATCATGCCGCAGAAGAAGAACCCCGACGTGCCCGAGCTGGTGCGCGGCAAGACCGGCCGCGTGAACGGCAGCCTGATCAGCCTGCTGACGCTGATGAAGGGCCAGCCGCTGGCGTACAACAAGGACAACCAGGAGGACAAGGAGCCCTTGTTCGACACCGCCGACACGCTGATCGACACGCTGCGCATCTACACCGACATGGTCGGCGGCATCCGCGTCAAGCCGGATGCGATGCGCGCCGCGCTGCGGCAGGGCTACGCCACGGCGACCGACCTGGCGGATTACCTGGTCAAGCGCGGGCTGCCCTTCCGCGACGCGCACGAGGCGGTGGCGCTGGCGGTGCGCGCGGCGGAGAAGCGCGGCTGCGACCTGGCCGACTTCTCGCTGGACGAGCTGAAGGCGGCGATGGCCGAGGTGCATGGCGCGGCGGAGAAGCTGAGCGCGGACGTGGCCGCAGCGCTGACCGTGGAGGGCTCGCTGGCGGCGCGCAACCACGTCGGCGGGACGGCGCCGGAGCAGGTGCGGGCGGCGATCAAGCGGGCTAGGGCGAGACTCGACTACTAATCGAGTGAGGACTTCGGTCGGCTTAAGCCGGCTTCGCTCCCAGCAGCGCCTGCAGCTCACCCGATTGGTACATCTCGCGCATGATGTCGGCACCGCCGATGAACTCGCCATCGACGTACAGCTGGGGGATGGTCGGCCAGTTGGCGTATTCCTTGATGCCCTGGCGGATGTCTTCGTCATCCAGCACGTTCACCGTCGTCAAGCTGTCGACCCCGCAGGCCTTCAGGATCTGCACCGCGGTACCGCTGAAGCCGCACATCGGGAACTGCGGCGTACCCTTCATGAACAGCACCACGCGGTTGCCTTTGACGGTGGCATCGATCTTGTCGTGAGCGGACATCGTTTGCATCTCCAATAGTCGAGTGATTTAGTCGGAAAAGCATAGCGCGCCGGCTCGCGCCGGGCAAGGCGCGGCGGCTGAGGGTCTCTGCCGGCTACAATCCACGCATGGATCTGGGCGCTATTCTCGATGGACTCAACCCGCGCCAACACGAGGCAGTGACGCTCGATGGCAGCTCGGCCCTGGTGCTGGCCGGCGCCGGCAGCGGCAAGACGCGGGTGCTCACCACCCGCATCGCCTTCCTGGTGGCCACGCACAAGGCGAGCCCGCACGGCATCCTCGCCGTCACCTTCACCAACAAGGCCGCGCGCGAGATGCTCACCCGCATCTCCGCCATGCTGCCGATCAACACGCGCGGCATGTGGGTCGGCACCTTCCACGGCCTGTGCAACCGCCTGCTGCGCGCCCACCACCGCGAGGCGGAGCTACCCTCGACCTTCCAGATCCTCGATTCGGCCGACCAGCTGTCGGTGGTCAAGCGCGTCATCAAGGCGATGGGCGTGGACGACGAGAAGTTCCCGCCCAAGCAGGCGCAGCACTTCATCAACGCCAACAAGGAGCGCGGCCTGCGCGCCAGCCGCGTCGAGGCGCACGACCCCTTCACCCAGCGCATGGCCGAGATCTACGCCGCCTACGACGCGCAGTGCCAGAAGGAGGGCGTGGTCGACTTTGCCGAACTGCTACTGCGCACCTGCGAACTGCTCGGCCGCAACGCCGCCCTGCGCGAGCACTACCAGTCGCGTTTCGCGCACATCCTGGTCGACGAGTTCCAGGACACCAACCGCCTGCAGTACCAGTGGCTGCAACTGCTCACCGGCCCTGGTGCGAAGGTGCTCGCGGTGGGCGACGACGACCAGTCGATCTACGCCTTCCGCGGTGCCGACGTCGGCAACATGCGCGAGTTCCAGCGCGACTTTGGCGACACGGTCATCAGGCTGGAACAGAACTACCGCAGCCAGGGGAACATCTTGGAGGCCGCCAACGCGCTGATCGCTAACAACCGCGGCCGGCTCGGCAAGAACCTGTGGACCGACGCCGGCGCCGGCGAGCGCATCCGCGTCTACCGCGCACCGTCCGATCTGGACGAGGCCGCGTTCGTGGTGGAGGAGGCGCGCGCGCTGCAGCGCGAGGGCGTGCCGCTGAACGACGTCGCCGTGCTCTACCGCAGCAATGCGCAGTCGCGCGTCATCGAGTCGGCCCTGTTCAACGCCGGCATGCCCTACCGCGTCTATGGCGGGTTGCGCTTCTTCGAGCGCGCCGAGATCAAGCACGCGCTGGCCTACCTGCGCGTCGCCGCGCAGCCTGAGGACGACGGCGCCTTCCTGCGCATCGTCAACTTCCCGCCGCGCGGCATCGGCGCCCGCAGCCTGGAGACGCTGGCCGAGGCGGCGCATGGCCGGCCGCTGCTGCAGACTGCCCGCGAATCCGCCGGCGCTGGCCGCGGCGGTGCCGCGCTGACCAGTTTCGTCGCGCTGGTCGATGTGCTTGGCGAGAAGCTGCGCGACCTGCCGCTGCACGAGGCGGTCGACCACGTCATCGAAGCCAGCGGCCTCAAGGCGCATTACCGCGCCGACAAGGACGGCGCCGACCGCGTCGAGAACCTCGACGAACTGGTCTCGGCCGCCAAACAGTTCGCCAACGACGGCGAGACCAACGACCTCGCCGCCTTCCTCGCCCATGCATCGCTGGAGGCCGGCGAGCACCAGTCCGGCGAGGGCGCCGAGGCGCTGCAGCTGATGACGGTGCACTCGGCCAAAGGCCTCGAGTTCAACGCCGTGTTCATGACCGGGCTGGAGGAGGGCCTCTTCCCCCACGAGCAGTCGTTCAACACCGAGGACGGGCTCGAGGAGGAACGGCGGCTCATGTATGTGGCCATCACCCGCGCCCGCCGCAAGCTCACCCTGAGCTATACCGAGTCGCGCCAACTGCACGGCCAGACCCGCTACAACATCGCCTCGCGCTTCCTCGAGGAGATCCCGGAACAGCTGCTGGCGCCGATCAACGCCCGCAAGATGGCGGTGCAGCGGCCGTCTTTCAGCCCGGCCGGCGTCGACAACGCGACCGGCTTCCACATCGGCCAGAACGTGAAGCACGCCAAGTTCGGCGCGGGTGTGGTGATCGGCACCGAAGGCCGCGGCGCCGATGCGCGGGTGCAGGTGCACTTCCGCGAGGGCGGCCAGAAGTGGCTCGCGCTGGAGTACGCCAAACTAGAGCCGGCCTAGAGCGTGGTCGAAAGCGCCGGCAAAAGATAACCGCCCGAGCCCCGTTTCAGCCGAAGAAGCGGCTTTTCCACAGCTCGTAGGCGAGTGCTCCGTAGTCGGCGGCACCGACCCCTTTGCGTTGGTGGGCGAAAATATCGCGCCCAAGCGCTGGGCTCTCGGCCAGCGCCACGCATTCGCGGATGCGCGTCTGGCAAACCAGGTCGCCATAGCGATCGAGCAGCGCCTGCTCGACCTGGCGCGCGAGCTTCCGACGGCGGTCGTAGCGGGTGATGACGATGCGCTTCTCGACGGGCCTGCCGAGCGCCTTCTCGAGTGCCGTCAGCGCAGCATCCAGGCGGATCACCGACTGTAGCGACAGGTAATCGGCCGATACCGGCACCAGCACGCGATCGGCAGCGATTAGGGCATTGAGCGACAGCACCCCCAATGCCGGGCAGCAATCGATGAGCACCGGGCCAGGCCAGGCCAGGGTCTGCAGGCCTTTCTTCAGCGCCAACGTCGCCTGCGGGTTGCTGCCGTAGAGCGACTCGATCTTCGCCAACTCGGCGTGCGCCGCCACCAGCCGGCCGCCCGATCGCGTTTCGATGATCAGCTCGGCCAGCGTCGCCTGATCACGAAAGAACCCGACCAAGGTCCGCGCCGAATCGAGCGGCGGCTGACCAGCAGTTGCCGCCAGCGTCAGGTGCGCTTGCGGGTCCATGTCAAGCAGCAGGGGCGGGCGGCTGGCACGCGCCAGCGCCGAGGCGAGATTGAGGGTGGTCGTGGTCTTGGCTACACCGCCCTTCTGATTGAATACCGCAACGCAGGACATGGGCGAACCAGGCACAAGGAGCGGGCATGCTAGCCGAGCCCCACTTGGCACGACAAGGCGGTCACGACAAGGCGCTGCCGGCTTGCCGTATAGTCGCCGCATGAGCTTCGTGTTACATGGGATCGGCGTCTCTTCCGGCATTGCCATCGGCCATGCTCAGCTGATGGCGCACGCTGCGCTCGAGGTACCGCATTACGCTGTCGCAAAGAGTAAGCTCGACAGCGAAGTCGCACGCTTCGACGCCGCCATGCAAGCCACCCGCGACGAGCTGCAAGCCCTCGCGGGGCGCGTGCCCGCCAGCGCACCGCCCGAATTCGCCGCCTTCCTGCATCTGCACCTGATGATCCTGAACGACCCGACGCTGGCCGATGCCCCGCGGGAGCGCATCCGCTCGCAACTGTGCAATGCCGAATGGGCGCTGAAACAACAGATGGACGCACTGGTCGCCGAATTCCAGGCCGTCGAGGACAGCTATTTGCGCGAGCGCAGTGCCGATATCGAGCAAGTGGTCGAACGGGTCTTGAAGGAACTGCTCGGCCACAGCAACGCCGCACCGCGCAAACATGCCGAGTCGGTGTTGGTCGCCCACGACCTGTCACCGGCCGATGTCGTGCATTTCAAGCAGAACCGTTTCGAGGCCTTCCTCACCGACCTTGGTGGCGTGACCTCACACACGGCGATCCTAGCGCGCAGCCTGAACGTGCCGGCGGTGGTGTCCTTGCGGCATGCCCGCGAGCTGATCCGCGACCGCGACCTGCTGGTGGTCGATGGCGGCGGCGGCGTGGTCATCGTCAACCCGGACAAAGAGGTGCTGGCCGAATACCGCCTGCGCGCCAGTGCCCTGCAGATCGAGCGGCGCAAACTTGCGCGTCTGCGCAGCTCGCCAGCCAAGACCTTCGATGGCACACCGATCGAACTGCACGCAAACATCGAACTCCCCGGCGACATGGAGCAGGTACAGGCTAGCGGAGCTACGGGGATCGGTCTGTTCCGCAGCGAGTTCCTCTTCCTCGACCGCAATGGCTTGCCAGACGAAGATGAGCAGTTCGAGGCCTATCGCGCCGTTGCCGAGGAGATGCGCGGCTTGCCGGTGATCATCCGAACGCTCGACCTCGGCGCCGACAAGCAACTGACCGGCCTGACCCATCAGGGTGACAACCCAGCCCTGGGTCTTCGCGCGATCCGCCTGTGCCTGGCCGAGCCACAGCTGTTCCGCACCCAGCTGCGCGCCATCCTGCGCGCTGGCCAGTTTGGCGACGTGCGGCTACTAATCCCCATGCTGTCGAGCATCACCGAACTACGCCAGGCATTGCACGCCGTCGAAGACGCGCGCAACAGTCTGCGGCGTGACGGCATCGCCTTCCCCGAATCGATGCCGATCGGCGGCATGGTCGAAGTGCCGGCCACCGCGATCATGCTCAAGCCTTTCCTCGACGCGCTCGATTTCGTGTCGGTTGGCACCAACGACCTGATCCAGTACACGTTGGCCATCGACCGCAACGACGGTGCCGTATCGCACCTGTACGACCCGCTACACCCAGCGATTCTGCAGCTGCTCGCCAGTGTGCTGAAGATCGGTGAGCGCGCCGGTAAACCGGTGGCTGTCTGTGGCGAGATGGCCGGCGAAATGCGCCTGACACGGCTGCTGCTCGGGCTGGGGCTGCGCGAATTCTCGATGCACCCCGCGAATGTGCCCGAGGTAAAACAGCGCGTGCTGCAGACCGACCTACGCGAAGCCGAGATACTGGCAAGGCGCATTGTCAATACACACGACCCAGACAAGGCGCGGGCCATGCTCGAGCGGCTCAACGCCTGAGCCGGCATATAATCGCCCGACCATGACGCGTCTCTCCGCCCGACTGTGACTACAGCCCGCTCGCTGGGCGTGGTCACGCCCCACACTGCCCGCTTCGATGCGCCGCTCACCCTGCGCAGCGGGGCCGTCATCGATGCTTACGAGCTGGTCTACGAGACGTACGGCACGCTCAATACCGAGCGCAGCAACGCCATCCTCGTCTGCCACGCCCTGTCGGGGAACCACCACGTGGCGGGTCTGGCCAGTGCCGACGATCCGAAATCGCAGGGCTGGTGGGACAACATGGTCGGCCCCGGCAAGCCGATCGATACCGATCGCTTCTTTGTCGTCGGCGTGAACAATCTGGGCGGTTGCCACGGCTCCACCGGCCCGTCAAGCAGCAATCCGAAGACCGGCAAACCGTGGGGCGCGGACTTCCCGCTGGTCGCGGTGATCGACTGGGTGCATGCCCAGGCGCGGCTGGCCGACCGGCTGGGCATCCAGACCTGGGCAGCGGTGGTCGGCGGCAGTCTGGGCGGTATGCAGGCATTACGCTGGTCGATCACCTACCCGGACCGCGTACGGCATGCAGTGGTGGTGGCAGCCGCCCCCTACCTGACAGCGCAGAACATCGCCTTCAACGATGTCGCTCGACAAGCCATCCTGACCGACCCGGACTTCCACGGCGGGCACTACTACGCCCATGGTGTGGTACCGACCCGCGGCCTGCGACTGGCACGCATGCTCGGGCACATCACCTACCTGTCGGACGATGTGATGGCCGAGAAATTCGGCCGGGTGCTGCGCGGCGACAACCTGAAATTCGGGTTTGACGTCGAGTTCGAGATCGAAAGCTACCTGCGTTACCAGGGCGACAAGTTCGCGGGCTATTTCGACGCCAACACCTACCTGATCATGACCAAAGCGCTGGACTACTTCGATCCGGCGCGCGAGACCGGCGGCGATCTGGCCGCGGCGCTGGCGCGAGCCGAAGCGGGGTTTCTGGTAGTCAGCTTCACGTCAGACTGGCGTTTCTCGCCGAAACGCTCGCGCGAGATCGTCGACGCGCTGCTCGAGGCGCGGCAGCGCGTCGCCTATGCCGAGATCGACTCGCCCAACGGCCACGACGCCTTCCTGATGACCGACCCGCACTACCACGCTGTGATGCGGGCCTATTTCGAGCGCATCGCAGGGGAGGTGGCATGAGCCGCAACGACCTGCGCCAACGCGCCGATTTCGAGGCCATCGGACGCTGGGTGACGCACGGCAGCCGCGTGCTCGACCTCGGCTGCGGCGACGGCTTCCTGCTCGGGCAGCTCGAACGCCTGCGGCGCGTCGAGGGCTACGGCATCGAGATCGACATCGACAGCGTGTCGCGCGCCATCGGGAATGGCATCAATGTCATCCAGAGCGACCTCGAGCGCGGCCTGTCGGGTTTTGGCGACCAGGCCTTCGACTATGTGATTCTGTCGCACACGCTCCAGGCCATGCACAACACCGAACGCATCGTGCGCGAGATGCTGCGCGTCGGTCGTGAGGGCATCGTCAGCTTCCCCAACTTCGGCTACTGGCGCCACCGCTTGCAGGTGCTGCTGGGACGCATGCCGGTGTCGGACGATCTCCCTTACCAGTGGTTCGACACACCGAACATCCATCTCTGCACGCTGCGAGACTTCGAACTGTTCTGCGAGCAGCACGGGGTTCGCATCATCGAGCGGCTGGTGCTGACCGCCAACCGGCCGGTGACGGTAGCGCCCAATCTGCTGGGCGCCACCGTGCTCTATCGGATCGATCTGCAGCGCTAGAAATCGAGGTTCACACCGACCAGGACGCTGCGGCCGGCAAGCGGGAACCCATCCTTCAAAAAGCTGGTGTGCAGGCGGATGTCCTCGTCCAGCAGGTTGATGCCACGCAGGGTGAACTGCGCCGCCTGGCCAAGCACCAGAGTGCGGTAGCCGACCCCGGCGTCGAGGCGCGTGTAGCCACTGGTCAGCGTCTCGTTCACAGCCAAGCGGTCGACGCGGTCGGCGACCGTCAGGCGCGCATCGGCGCGCCAGTTGCCGCTATTCCAGGCCACTGTTCCACCCACCCGTAGCGGGGGGATTCGCGGCGCTGGCCCGTAGTTGTCGATGCTCGCGTGGGTGCGGTCGAGGAAAGCACCGACCGTCCATTGCTCGCTGAGCTGATAACTCCCTTCGAGCTCGGCACCATGGAACGTAGCGTTGTTCTGGCTAAAGGTCTGCAGGATGAACTCGCCGTGGTGATGTTCATCGCCATGGGCTTCGTCGTGATCCCCGCCGTGGTCCTCATCATGTTCTACCGGCCCGCCCAAGGCCCCGTAGATGAAGCCATTGAAGCGGGTACGGTAAACCGATGCCTTCCAGCGCAGCGGGCCCTCGGTCTTGCGCAGGCTGAGGTCGATGTTGTAGGCGGTCTCTTTGCGCAGGTTCTCGTTACCAACATCGAAGGTGCCGGTCGCGTGGTGCTCGCCGTTCGAGTACAGCTCCTCGACACCGGGCGCACGCTGCGCACGACTCAAGCTCAAGCCTAGGCCATAGCCAGGCGTAAAGCTCCACTGTCCAGCGGCCGACAGGGTGGTCGGGGTGAAGTCGCGGCTGCGGCCCGTAGCCGGGTCGCGTGACTCACGATCGATGCGCCCACCCAGCTCGAAGTGCAGCGCACCGATATCCCGCTCGGCGACGGCGAACACGCCGCGGCCGGTCGAATCGACTGCGCCGGTCTGATTCAACAGACCTTCCTCGCCACCCGTGGAGACTTCGCGTCGGTTGCCATTCAGCCCCAACGCGGTGCGCCAGCCGGCCAGGTCGGCCAGCGTCAATTCCACCCGTGCCTCTTGGCCGCGACTGCGAAAGCGGGTCGCGACCTCGAATGGCAGACCTCTGCCCTCGCGTTCAAGCTCGTTGTGAGTGTAGTCGGCGTGGGCGGCCGAAAAGCGGATGCGCTCGACCTGACCGCCCGGTCTCCATTCGCCGGCGGTCTCGTAGCGGTTGCGTTGCAGATCGATGCGAACAGGGAGCTCGCCGTCCGCGAGGTGCAGTGTCGGTGCCCCGTAGTCGCGCTCGGTACGGCTGATGGCAAAACCAATGTAGCCGTCGTCGCCAGTGAACGACGTCCCCAGCGAGCCCTCGTTGCTGTCGCTGAAGCTCCCTGGCACCCGATTCCGCGCAAAGGCCGGATCTTCAGCCAAAACAGCGCCGGGCACGCGCACATCACCAGCGCGCTGGCCCGACAGCTGAACGTTGTAGGCCATGCGACCATTACCACCATCGACCTGAAGGCCGCCCAACCAGCCACTGGTGGCTGAATCGAAACGGCTGACCAGACGTCCATGGATGCCCTCCATGGCTTCGCGGGGCAGTCGGTTGCTGACCACATTGACCACGCCACCGATCGCTGCGCCACCGTAGAGCACCGACGCCGGCCCGCGAATCACTTCGATCTGCTGGGCAAAGACGTTGTCGGTGGTGACGGCGTGGTCCGGGCTGAATGTCGATACATCGAGCGCATCGAGCCCGGCATCAAGCACACGCACGCGGCCAGCATCGAGGCCGCGGATGATCGGACGGGTCGATCCCGGTCCGAAGCCAGATGATTGCACCCCGGGGAGATTGGCCAAGGCATCGCCAAGAGTCTGGTGGCGCACCTCGTCTAGGCGGTCGCCGAACAGCACCGATACGGGCTGTGCGGCTCGCAACTCGTCGTGTCCGATGAAAGGTAGAGCGGTCACGTCGACCGGCTTGGCCTGCTGAGTGATTTCGTGAGCCGGCGCGTTCGTTGCAATAACGCCCGGCAGGCCGGCGACCAGGCCGGCCAGAATGGTCTTCCGCATGTTTCCCTCCGATCGCCTTGCGGCGACAGTACAGAAGCGGCCACGAATGGCCGCGCGTCTTCAAGCGAGGGAAATGGTCGGGGGGCCTCGGCTACAGGCAGAGGGTGCTGGCTGGCTGGCGCGCGGATGGTTCGCTACCAGATGCCGTACGGGCGGCGACGCCGGTGGCACGACCGCCGGCGTCTGCGCCAGGGGCGAACCATCGACAACCGCGTGTAGCACAGGGGCATCGCAGGCCCCAGGCAGCTCTTGCTGGTCGTCAGGATGGGCGTTGTCAGTGGCCCAGGCGATACGTTCTTCGCTTAGCCCGAGGTGCGAGAGCACATGGCGGAACGCCGCGTCCTGCAACAACAGGAAGGCAGCCGCGAGGGCAAAGAGACTGATCCGGCGAAGCGACATGAAGAAATCTTAAATCACTTGTCAAGACCCGAGCGGCAAACACTTGGGTGAGTCAATAAAAACGGTAATGGTCCGGATAAATAACAACGATTCTTGTTATTGACAAGGGTGTGGTTGCAATCGATAATGATTCTCGTCTGTGACAACGGCGGGGGCGCAAAGAGTGGCGCTCGCTGCTGCGATTCAGGGAATTTATCACATGTTCAAACACCTTTCCGAACCGGGTCCCGCGTTGAGGCCTGTGGTTGCGATGTTATTGGCTGTTGGTTCAGTGCAGGCCGAACCGCTGACGATCGCCGTCAATCAGGCGCCGCGCATAGACGTGATCGGCGCGGAGCAGAACCTGCCGCTGCTGGGTGGCAGCGCTAGCACGATCACCGCCGAAGAGTTGCGGGACTCCAAGGTCTTCACCATCAACGAAGCTCTGCGACGCGTCCCCGGCATCAATGTGCGCGATGAAGAGGGCTTTGGCCTGCGGCCGAATATCGGCATCCGCGGCCTGAACCCGACGCGCGCAACCAAGGTGACCCTGCTGGAAGACGGCATCCCCTTGGCTTATGCACCCTATGGCGATAACGCCAGCTATTACCACCCAGCGATCGACCGCTTCGACAGCATCGAGGTGCTCAAGGGCGCCAATGCTTTGCAGTTTGGGCCACAGACCATCGGTGGCGTGATCAACTACATCACCCCCAATCCGCCGCGCGAATTCGGCGGACATATCCAAGGCTCGTTGGGCAACCGCGACTATCGCAATGGCAAGATTCGCATCGGTGGTGCGGGCTTTCTACTGGATTACACCCGGAAAGAGGGCGACGGTGCCCGACGCAACCAACACCATGAGATTGACGACCTCAATCTGAAATGGGTCGGTCAGCTAAGCGACCGGCAGGCCCTGACCTTGCGCGCCAACTACTACCAAGAGGACTCGCAACTTACTTATTCGGGCCTCACGCTCGCCGAGTTCCGCAACTTTGGACCTCGTTACAACCCTTTCAAGAACGATACCTTCAACACCGAGCGCTTCGGTCTGTCCGCCACCCACGAGATCGAAATCTCCAGCGGAGTTCTGCTGACCACCAACCTTTACTACTCGTACTTCACCCGCGATTGGGTTCGTCAGTCGAGTAACAGCACCGATGGCATGCATGCGGGCTGCAACGCGATCGTCACCATAGACGGTGTGTCCGCCAGCTTCACCGCTCACCGACTAGCCGGTCGAGGCGTCGACCCTTCGACCCAGTTCAATTGCTCGCAGGGGCGTCTGCGTGACTACAACACCTATGGCGTCGAGCCGCGATTGCTCGTCGCCAACCGCTTCGGCGAGTTTCAGATGGGCGTCAAGGCGCACTTCGAGGAACAGGACCGTGTGCAATTGAATGCCAACGCCCCGACCTTCGCCGCAGCCACCAATCTCGCGCGCGTGGAAGACAACCAGAGAAAAGTCGATGCCTACTCTGGTTTCCTTGCCCAGCGCTTCGACCTGGGCAGCGTCACCGTCACACCGATCGTTCGCTACGAGTCGATCGATTCGCGACGGACCAACCTGCTGGCAAACAGTGCGCCGGGTTCAGCGAAGGTCACCGAGACCAGTCCCGGTATCGGCGCCACTTGGAACCCCACCGCCGACTGGACCGTATTTACCAGCCTCTACGAAGGCTTTGCACCGCCACGTGTCGAAGACTTGATTGGCGGTAGCGGTACCGTCACCGATGTCCGCCCCGAGCGCTCGACCAACTTCGAGTTGGGCCTGCGCGGCCGGCCGCTTGCCGACACCGCCGTGCAGCTTGCGTACTTCCGCAACGATTTCAAGAACCTGGTCGCTGTGGGGAGTATCGCCGGGGGGAGTACGCCGCTGTCCGAGGGTAAAGCCCTCTTCGAAGGCGTCGAACTGTCTGGCCGCGCAGAGCTGGGGGGCGGGTTTTTTGGTCGACTGGCCTACACCTGGCTGCCAACCGCCGAGCAAGACAGCCCGTTCGTCTCGGTGGCGAATCCGCTGGACACCCGCGGCGCCTCTGGTAACCGGCTGCCCTATGCCCCACGCCATACAGCGACCGCCGCTGTCGGCTACCGAACCGGGGGCTTTCGCAGCGAAGTCGAGGTGCAGCATGTTGGTGATCAGTTCTCCGACTTCGACCAAACGCGCACACCCTCAGCCAATGGACAGACCGGGTTGATCGACAGTTACAGCATCGTCAACGCCACCGCCTCTTATCAGCTGGCACCCAAGGGCGCCACCCTGTTCGTCACAGCCAAGAACCTTTTCGACCGGGATTACATCGTCGACCGCACACGCGGCATCTTGGTCGGCATGCCTCGCTTGGTCCATGTTGGCCTGCGTTACGACTTTTGAGCTTTCCTCGGTAGTGCTTCGGGGCGCCCCTGTGGCGCCCCACTTTTATGCAAACAATTGGACAAAAAGCCCGCAAAAGACAGTCTAAAACCCCGTGTTACTATCTCACCCCGCGACTGCCGCGGTGGCATCGAACGATGCGCCGCCGTCTTTATGCAGATCATTCTGGTCACCCACCCGGGGCGCCGGCCCCTGTCGCTGACGATCAAGGCCTGGCAGCTACTGGTCGCCCTGATCGTGGTCACCACCCTGCTCACCGCAGGCCCGCTGTACGCGGCGTTCACCGCCAAACCCCACGACGGTATCGTCGGACGGCTGCTCGATCTTTGGGCCGACACCCAGACCAACGTTGTTGCCGGCAAGATCGGCGAGATCCGCGCGCGCCTCGACAGCATGGAGGCGGCACTCGAGGTCAGCAGCCAGCGCGAGCCCGATGAGGGCTTGCAGCGCCAAAGCCTCCGCCCAGGAGCCGCGCTATCGTCCCCCGATGGCGCCCTGCAGGGCGACGATACGCAGCGCGCACTGGGGCTGCTCGAGGATCGCGCCAATCGTTTGCAGGCCGCCATCGAGATCCAGTTTATCCAGCGCGAAGGTGCTGTTCGTTCGGCATTGCGACACACCTTGGTGACGCCGGTCGAAGGCAAGTTCTCTTCTGGCTTTGGCTGGCGTTCGCACCCGGTGCATGGTCGCCGTGCCTTCCACCGCGGGGTCGATCTGTCGGCCCCGGCTGGCACCCCAGTGCTGGCAGTCGCCAGCGGGGTGGTGAGTTTCATCGGTCCGGCCGAAGCCTACGGAAAACTTGTGGCGATTGCGCATGAGGGGGGGGTCGTGTCG
Source organism: uncultured Enterobacteriaceae bacterium (assembly GCA_964524005.1). Classification (GTDB taxonomy): domain Bacteria; phylum Pseudomonadota; class Gammaproteobacteria; order Burkholderiales; family UBA3065; genus UBA3065. The sequence goes on along the minus strand of CAZGBK010000004.1, from coordinate 82,504 downwards.
CGTTACGCTCACCTCGAGGGCATCGAGGTGACCACCGGCATGGCCATCCCCGCCGGCACCCGCATCGGGCGCGTTGGCTCAACAGGACGCTCGACGGGTCCTCATCTGCACTTCGAACTCGAGCTTGACGGACGAGCCGTCAACCCTTGGCCGTTCCTGCAACCAGGACGGTCCAGCCCACTACTGCATGCTGCGGCCACGTAAAAACCCGCTGGTCGACGGCCCGCTGATCGTCACCCCGCGTCGTCACCTACACGCCTGGCGATGGGCAGCCGCGGCCCTGGCGAGCATCTTGGTTCTTGGCCTCCTGTTGTGGCCACGCCCCAATGGCCGAAGCGATCTACCCAACGAAGTGTGGTGGCGGCAACTGGTGTCGACCTTGGCTTTCCGCCAGTTCACACAAAGCGTCAACCTGACGACGCACGAGGAACTGAAACAGCGACTGGCGCAAGTGGAAAGCGAGCGTCATTCGCTGGCCGAGCGACTGGTCGACGCCGAACGTATCGTCCGCGACGATCAACTGGGTCAGCGCTTGCGCCAAGTTGTAGCACGGCGCAAAGGCCGCGACATCGCCTACGAGATTTTGGTGCGAACCCCCGATGGAGCTGCCCCGGGCAGGTTAAGCATCGAGGTGGCGGCGATTGACTTGCCTGACCCGGGGCCAAGCGGCATCCAACCTCCAACCCACACCCTGCCGGTCGGCCAAGTGGCCAAGCGCGATGTTGCTGCCCCAAAGGTCGCCGAGACGTTTCAAGGTGCGTTGACCTCGGCCGCGTCGCATGTTCTGGTTGTCGTGCGGCCGCATGGAAAACCTGCGCTGGCTGAAGCGGCCATCGTCCCCGTTAGCGGAGAGAGACCATGATGCTTTTCACCCGGAAGAAGAATGCCCGTGTCGAACAGGGCGCGCTCAACACCCTGGTCGACCAGAGCGTCAGTATCGAGAACGACCACACGCTCGGACTAGTGGTGCGGTTCGAGAAAAGCGTCCGCTTCGACGGCAAACTTTGCGGCTCGCTGATCGGCACCGGACAAAAGAATTGCAGCCTGGTGATTGGCCCCGAAGCCATGATCGATGGCAATGTCAGTGCTCAAGCTGTGGTCGTGTTGGGAAAAGTCCGCGGAACGGTGGCCGGTGACTACGTCGAAGTGCGCAGCGGCGCTTGGGTCACCGGCGACATCAATTACGGACGCCTAGAGATCCATCAGGGCGCAAATGTACAGGGACGACTGTTCCAGATCGAAGGTGGGCAGAGGTCCGAACAGACCGATGTCGCGGCGGTCACTGTTCCGGCCCCGGGTGACTGCGCCCCGAATCCGGCTGGCCCGGTCAATGCTGGCGCGACTCAGACCAAGCTCTAGGCGTCTACTCGACGGTCACGCTCTTCGCCAGGTTGCGTGGCTTGTCGACGTCGGTACCCAGGGCGCACGCCGTGTGATAAGCCAACAACTGCAGCGGGATGACATGCAAGATCGGTGACAGCGCACCGTAGTACTCCGGTAGACGAATGACCTGCACGCTATCGGCCGCACGTATCTGACTATCCCCATCCGCGAACACGTACAAGGCCCCACCCCGCGCCCGAACTTCCTGCATATTGCTTTTCAGCTTCTCTAGCAGTTCGTCATTGGGGGCAACCACCACCACCGGCATCTCGCCATCGACCAGCGCCAGCGGTCCGTGCTTGAGCTCTCCTGCGGGATAGGCTTCGGCATGGATGTAGCTGATCTCCTTGAGCTTTAAAGCACCCTCTAGCGCGATCGGATAATGCCGGCCACGGCCCAAGAAGAGGGCGTGGCGACGACACCGGAACTGGTCCGCCCAGCCAATGATCTGCGGCTCCAACGCCAGCACGGCGCGCACTGCAGCGGGAAGATGGCGAAGTTGGTCCAGCGCCCGCGATGCCGCGCGATCGTCAAGCCGGCCCCGCTGACGCGCCAGTACAAGAGTCAGCAGGTAAAGGGCGACCAACTGCGTGCTAAAGGCTTTTGTGGAGGCCACCCCGACCTCTGCACCGGCACGGGTGATGAACGCTAGCCGACAAGCTCGCACCATGGCGCTAGTGGCTACATTGCAGATGGTCAGGGTCGCCGCATTGCCCAACGCTACGGCGTGCTTGAGTGCGGCGAGGGTATCAGCAGTCTCGCCAGACTGGCTGATGGTCAGCACCAACTGCCTCGAATCTGGCACGCTGTCGCGATACCGGTATTCGCTTGCGACCTCAACGGTGGTCGGGACTCCAGCGATCGACTCCAGCCAGTCGCGCGCCACCAAACCCGCGTAGTAGCTGGTGCCACAGGCTAGTACCAAGATGCGGTCGATGCCGACCAGCAAGCCGGCTTCATCCCCGAAGACCTCGGGACCGATGCGATCGACGGCATCCAAGGTGTCGGCGATCGCCCTTGGCTGCTCGAAGATCTCCTTCTGCATAAAGTGCCGGTAGGGTCCGAGCTCGGCCGCCGCTGTGTGCGCCTCGACCACCAGCACTGCTCGCTTGACCGGCACGGTATAGCCGGCATCTCGGCTGTACACGGTGTGCGTGTCGGCGTGCAGGTCGACCAAATCACCGTCCTCGAGGTGCGCGATGTGGTCGGTGACGCCAGCCAACGCCATCGCATCCGACGCCAGGTAGCGTGCATGCGCGGACACGCCCAACACCAGCGGACTGCCATCACGCGCACCGATCAGCCGTTCTGGCTCCTCGCGACAAATGACTGCCAGCGCATAAGCACCCTGTAGTCGCGGCAGTGCCTCGCGCACTGCTTGTAGGATGTCGCCGCGATATAGCGAGTGCACCAGGTGGGCGATGACTTCGGTGTCAGTCTGGCTCTCAAACGCATAGCCCTGCCCCAACAGGTCATCGCGCAACGCGTCGTGATTTTCAATGATGCCGTTGTGCACGACAGCGATCTGCTGCCCCGAAAAATGCGGATGGGCGTTGCGAACCGCCGGCGCACCATGCGTTGCCCAACGCGTGTGGGCAATGCCCAGTGAGCCGTCGAGCTGCTCCTCGGACACAGCGCGGGCAAGTTCAGCGACACGGGCGGTGCTCCGCGCGCGGCGCAGCCGACCGTCTTGAATCACCGCCACGCCACACGAGTCATAACCCCGATACTCGAGCCGTTCAAGACCCTGGACCAGCACCTTTGCGACTGCGCCACCGCCGACCGCCCCAACGATTCCACACATCGGTTAGGTGTCCTTCGTGGGGCGCTTCCAGCCGCTCACGCTGTATTGCTTACTGCGCGACACGGTCAGAGCATCCGACGGGGCATCGCGGGTGATGGTCGAGCCAGCACCGATAGTGGCATTCGCACCGACCGTGACCGGCGCAATCAACTGGGTATCGGAACCAATAAATGCGCCATCTCCAATCACCGTTCGGTACTTGTGTACGCCGTCGTAATTGCAAGTGATGGTGCCGGCGCCAATGTTGACCTGAGACCCGACCGTAGCGTCCCCAACATAACTCAGGTGGTTGATCTTGCTGCCAGTACCCACCTGGGCATTCTTCAGCTCGACGAAATTTCCGACATGCGTCCCGGCAGCCAGCTCGGTATCCGGCCGCAGACGAGCATATGGCCCGACGACTGCCCCCTCACCGATGTGAGCCCGATCGCTCCAGGTGAAGGCTTCGATACGGACACTCGCGGCAACACGGGTGTCGCGCAAGACACAGTAGGGACCAATCTGAACGCCATCCGCGAGCTCGACAGTCCCTTCGAAGATGCAACCGACATCGATACGCACATCGCGGCCACAATGCAGCTGCCCGCGAATGTCGATGCGCGCCGGGTCGGCCAGTGTGACCCCAGCTTCCATCAGGGCGGTCGCTCGGCGTGCTTGCAACACCCGCTCCAAAGCCGCTAGCTGGGCCGGGCTGTTGATTCCAGAAACCTCGTCTGCATCGTCTGCCAGACAAGCCTGCACCGGGATGTTGTCGGCAACCGCCAGACCAACCAAATCGGTCAAGTAGTATTCGCCTTGTGCATTCGCACAGTTCAACCGCGCCAACCATTCCGCCAAGCGTCCGGCCGGAACGGCCATCATGCCAGTATTGACCTCGTCGATTGCGAGTTCGGCGGGAGAGGCGTCGCGCTGTTCGACGATGCGGCATACCCTGTCGGCCTGCCGCACGATTCGCCCGTAGCCGGTGGGGTCCGGCAAGCGCACCGTCAGCACCGCCAATGCCCCTGCACGTGCTGCCTCGACCAGCGGATGCAAGGTCTCAGCTCGCACCAAGGGTACGTCACCGTACAGAACCAGGGTCGGCGCTTGCGCATCGATGGCCGACATGGCCTGCATCACCGCATGGCCGGTACCAAGTTGCGGCTCTTGCAAAACAAACTTCACACCGCGACCGGCGACTGCACGCGGCACCGCGTCACCACCATGGCCGTAAACCACACAGACCGTGTTCGCGCCCAATTGCTCTGCCGTATCGAGCACATGCTGAACCATGGGCACACCACCGAGATGGTGAAGCACCTTGGGGCGTTCCGAGCGCATGCGGGTTCCACGACCAGCCGCCAAGACGACGATGTTTAACCTCGGTGTCATGCGCGGAGTATACCCAGGGGCCACACCACGGCCGGCGTCTGCAAAAGCAACGGGCGACCACCGGGCCGCCCGTCATTGAGGGGGATGCTCACCAGCTTGCTCAGCCGCGGCCGCCCTTCATCTGCTGGCGCAGCTTGGTGATCGCCGCCAGTTGGCCCATAGCTTCGGCGAGTTCGGCAGACGCGGTGGCGTAATTAAAGTCTTCGCCCCGGTTGATCATCGCCTCTTCCGCCCGCTGCTTGGCCTCCAAGGCCTTGGCCTCGTCGAGGTCGTGAGCGCGGATAGCGGTGTCGGCCAGTACCGTGACCACCCCTGGCTGGACCTCGAGTACCCCACCCGACACGAACACCAGTTCATCTTCGGTCTGATCGGGCACTTTCAAACGCAAAGCGCCCGGCTTGATGGTGGTGATGAGCGGCGTGTGGCCGGGCATCACACCCAACTCGCCACCCTCGCCTGGGGCGATCACCATCTCGGCGAGGCCAGAGTAAATCGAGGTCTCGGCGCTGACGACGTCGACGTGAATGGTCATTGCCATCGTGTGTCCTTATTGCAGGGTCTTGGCCTTCTCGATGGCCTCGTCGATGCTGCCGACCATGTAGAAAGCCTGTTCCGGCAGGTGGTCGAGCTCGCCCGAGACGATCGCCTTGAAGCCGGCGATGGTGTCCTTGAGCGGCACGTACTTGCCGGGCGAACCGGTGAACACTTCGGCGACGTGGAACGGCTGCGACAGGAAGCGCTGGATCTTCCGGGCACGGGCCACGGCCAGCTTGTCTTCCGGCGAGAGTTCGTCCATCCCGAGAATGGCGATGATGTCGCGCAACTCCTTGTAGCGCTGCAGCGTGGCCTGCACCGAGCGGGCGACGTTGTAGTGCTCCTCGCCCACCACCAGCGGGTCGAGCTGGCGCGAGGTCGAGTCGAGGGGGTCGACGGCGGGGTAGATACCCAGCGCGGCGATGTCACGCGACAACACGACGGTCGAGTCCAGGTGGAGGAAGGTGGTGGCCGGCGACGGGTCGGTCAAGTCATCCGCAGGGACGTACACGGCCTGGATCGAGGTGATCGAGCCGACCTTGGTCGAGGTGATGCGCTCCTGCAGGCGGCCCATCTCTTCCGCCAAGGTGGGCTGGTAACCCACGGCGGAAGGCATACGACCCAGCAGTGCCGACACTTCGGTACCGGCCAGGGTGTAGCGGTAGATGTTGTCGACGAAGAACAGGATGTCGCGGCCCTCGTCGCGGAAACGCTCGGCCATCGACAGGCCGGTCAGCGCCACGCGCAAACGGTTGCCCGGGGGCTCGTTCATCTGGCCGAACACCATCGCGACCTTGTCGAGAACGTTGGAGTCCTTCATCTCGTGGTAGAAGTCGTTGCCCTCACGGGTCCGCTCACCCACGCCGGCGAACACCGACAAGCCGGAGTGCTGCTTGGCGATGTTGTTGATGAGTTCCATCATGTTCACGGTCTTGCCCACGCCGGCACCGCCGAACAGGCCGACCTTGCCGCCCTTGGCGAACGGGCAGATCAGGTCGATCACCTTGATGCCGGTCTCGAGCAGGTCGACCGAGGACGACAGTTCGTCGAACTTGGGCGCCGACTGGTGGATCTCGCGGCGCTCATCGGTTGCGATGGGACCGGCTTCGTCGATCGGACGACCGAGCACGTCCATGATGCGGCCGAGCGTGGCTTGGCCGACCGGCACCGCGATGCCCTTGCCGGTTCCATTCACGGCCATGCCGCGCTTCAGACCATCCGACGAGCCGAGCGCGATGGTACGGACAATGCCGTCACCGAGCTGCTGCTGGACCTCGAAGGTCAGGCCGGCTTCGGCGGTGGCGCTGGTGGCCTTGTCGTCGAGCACGAGCGCGTCGTAGACCTTGGGCATCGCGTCGCGGGGAAACTGGATGTCGACCACCGGGCCGATACACTGAACGATCTTGCCTTGACTCATCGTCATGTCCCTATCTTTAGATTCCTGAATGTTCCTGGGTCCGCGCCTGCTTACACCGCAGCCGCGCCGCCGACGATCTCGGCGAGTTCCTTGGTGATGGCCGCCTGGCGGGTCTTGTTGTAGACCAGCTTGAGCTCTCCGATCACGTTCTTGGCGTTGTCCGACGCTGCTTTCATCGCAACCATCCGGGCGCTTTGCTCCGAGGCCATGTTTTCCGCGACCGCCTGATAGATCAATGCTTCCACATAACGGGTCAACAGGGCCTCGATGACCGGCTTCGGATCAGGCTCGTAGATGTAGTCCCAACTGGCCTTGCGCGCTTCCGTCATCTCACCCGACAGCGGCAGAAGCTGCTCGAACTGGGGCTCTTGCTTCATGGTGTTGATGAAGCGGGTGAAGACGATGTAAACCCGATCGACTTCGCCATTGACATAGGCGTCGAGCATCACCTTGACCGGCCCGATCAGCTTCTCCATCGACGGCGCGTCACCGAGCCCGGTGATGTGCGAGATGATGTCGCCGCGGGCCCGCTGCAGCAGGCCGAAGCCCTTGTTACCAATGGCGGTGAGCTTGACCTTAATACCGGCCTCGTCCCACTCGCGCATCTTGTTGATGCCGGTCCGCAGGACATTGGAGTTGAGTGCGCCGCACAGACCCTTGTCCGAGGTGACGACAATCAAGCCGACAGCCTTGACCGTGTCGCGGCTAACAAGATACGGGTGTCGATACTCGGTCTGCGCATTCGACAGATGCGCGGCGACCCGGCGGATCTTCTCTCCGTATGGACGGGCTAGCCGCATCCGCTCCTGCGCCTTGCGCATCTTCGAGGCCGCGACCATCTCCATCGCCTTGGTGATCTTGCGCGTGTTCTCGACGCTCTTGATCTTGGTGCGGATTTCCTTACTGCTGGGCATGGGATCTCCTCAGCCGGCTCAGACCCAGGCCGCTTTGTAGGTTTCGACCGCTGCGGTCAAAGCCTTCTCGGCGTCGGCATCGAGGTCCTTGGTCGACTCGAGCTTCTTCATCAGATCCGAGTGGGAGGATTCAAGGAAGCTGTGCAGCCCCTTCTCGAATTCGAGCACGCGCTTCACATCCACGTCGTCCATGTAGCCACGGGTCACGGCGAATAGCGTGACGCCCATGCGCGACACCGAGAGCGGCGCGTACTGCGGCTGCTTCAGCACCTCCACGACGCGGCGGCCACGCTCGAGCTGCTTGCGAGTCGCGTCATCGAGGTCGGACGCGAACTGGGCGAACGCAGCGAGCTCACGGTACTGCGCGAGGTCGGTCCGGATACCGCCCGACAACTTCTTGATGAGCTTGGTCTGAGCCGCACCACCCACACGCGAAACCGAGATACCGGCGTTGATGGCGGGACGCACACCGGCGTTGAAGAGGTCGGTCTCAAGGAAGATCTGGCCGTCGGTGATCGAGATCACGTTAGTCGGCACGAACGCCGAGACGTCGCCGGCCTGAGTCTCGATGACCGGCAGGGCGGTGAGCGAACCGGTCTTGCCCTTCACCTCGCCGTTGGTGAACTTCTCGACGTACTCGGCGTTGACACGTGCGGCACGCTCGAGCAGGCGGCTGTGCAGATAGAACACGTCGCCCGGGTAAGCTTCGCGGCCCGGCGGACGGCGCAGCAGCAGCGAGATCTGGCGGTAGGCCCAGGCCTGCTTGGTCAAGTCGTCATAGATGATCAGCGCGTCTTGGCCGCGATCGCGGAAGTATTCGCCCATGGTGCAGCCCGCGTAGGGCGCGATGAACTGCATCGCGGCGGATTCGGAAGCCGACGCGGCAACGACGATGGTGTACTCCATCGCGCCATGTTCTTCGAGCTTGCGCACCACGTTGGCGATGGTCGAGGCCTTCTGGCCGACCGCCACGTAGACGCAGAACATGTCCTGGCCCTTCTGGTTGATGATCGCGTCGACGGCGACGGCCGTCTTGCCGGTCTGACGGTCACCGATGATCAGCTCACGCTGACCGCGGCCGACCGGGACCATCGAGTCGATCGCCTTCAAGCCCGTCTGGACTGGTTGAGACACCGACTGACGGGCGATCACGCCCGGCGCGACCTTCTCGATCTTGTCGGTGAGCTTGGCCTTGATCGGACCCTTGCCATCGATCGGCTGGCCGAGCGAATTGACGACGCGGCCGATCAGTTCTGGACCAACCGGCACCTCGAGGATGCGGCCGGTGCACTTGACCGTGTCACCTTCCGAGATGTGCTCGTACTCGCCAAGCACCACAGCACCCACGGAATCGCGCTCGAGGTTCAGCGCCATGCCGAAAGTGTTGTTCGGGAACTCGAGCATCTCGCCTTGCATGACATCGGCGAGGCCGTGCACGCGGCAGATGCCGTCAGTGACCGAGACGACCGTACCTTCGGTGCGGACTTCGGGTGCGCCACCGAACGACTCGATCTTGCTCTTGATCAGCTCGCTGATCTCGGAGGGGTTCAACTGCATGATTGCTCCTAACGTTGTAGGGTCAGCGCCATCGAGGCCAAACGGCCCTGGACGGACGCGTCGATGACTTCGTCGCCGACGGCGATGCGCACACCACCGATGAGACTCGGGTCGACCGTGGATTCGAGCTTGACCTTGCGCTCGTAGCGCGACTCGAGCATGGCAACCAATTCGGCCGCTTCCTGCTTCGACAGCGGAAAGGCACTGGTCACGCGAGCATCCACAGACGCCTCAGCCGCCAACTTCAACTGCTCAAATTGCAGCGCTAGCTCACTGGCAACGGCGACCAGGCGGCCGTTCTCAACCAACAGATCGACCAACCGGCGTACTTCGACGGACTGCTCGCCGAGCAACCCGGCAATGGCTGCTTGCTTGTCGGCAACACTGCGCTTCGGATCGCTGATCAGTCGACGCACGCGGTCGTCAGCCACCAGAGCGGCCAGCAACTGCAACGCGTCGAGCCATGCGCCGAGCGCCTTCTTGCCGCTGGCCACCTGGAATGCGGCCTCGGCATAGGGGCGAGCGATGGTGGCGGTTTCGGCCATTGCTCAGAGTTCCTTCTTCAGACCGGTGAGCAATTCGCTGTGCGCCTTGGCGTCAATTTCGCGACGCAGGATGCGCTCGGCGCCGGCGATTGCCAGCACAGCCACCTGCTCGCGCAATTGCTCACGAGCGCGCTGCGCCTCCTGCTCCACCTGGCCACGCGCCGCCTCGATGATACGGTCAGCTTCAACGCGAGCGGCGGTCTTCGCCTCCTCGACGATCTCAGCGGCTCGCTTCTCGGCAGAGGCCACCAGTGCAGCGACCTGTTGCTTGCCTTCGCGCAGACTGTCCGCAGATTTCTTCGAGGCCAGCTCCAGCTCCTGACGACCACGCTCAGCGGCGGAAAGGCCATCGGCGATAGTCTTTTGCCGGGTCTCGATGGCGTTCAGCAACGGCGGCCAAATGAAGCGCGCTGTGAACCAGATGAAGATGGCAAAGGTCAGCGCCTGAGCGACCAGGGTGAGATTGAAGTTCATCGTCCGCTCCTTAGCGACTGTCCGATCGTTGCGATCAGCCCAGGGCGGCCAGCAGCGGGTTGCCGAAAGCGAACAGCATCGCCAGACCCACGCCGATGATGAACGAGGCGTCGATTAGGCCGAGCAGCAGGAACACGCGCGTCTGGAGCGTGTTCATCATCTCCGGTTGACGGGCTGCGCCTTCCAGGAAGCGGCTGGCCATGATGCCCACGCCGATACAGGCGCCGGCCGCACCCAAGCCAATCATCAGGCCGATCCCGATCCCGGTGTAAGCCTGGATCATCGCAATCAGTTCAAGGTTTTCCATCAGTCTTCCTTTCCAAGAGGTACATCAATACACAGCAAAAAATTTTCAGTGACCCTCATGTGCCATCGCGATGTAGACGATGGTGAGGGTCATGAAGATGTAGGCCTGCAGCACAACGATCAGGATGTGGAAAATCGCCCAGCCGGCACCCAACAAGGCACCGAAGATGGTGCCGGCCAAGCCGGTCGCGGCCCACACCCACAGCAGCAGGAAAATGATTTCGCCCGCGTACATGTTGCCGTATAGGCGCAAAGCCAGTGACAGCGGTTTTGAGATGTATTCGATCAGGTTGAACAGCAAGTTGGCCGGCCACAGCAGCGGATTGCTGCCAAACGGCGCGCAGAAGAGTTCATGCAGCCACCCGCCGACACCCTTCACCTTGATGCCGTAAAAGAGCATCAGGAAGAGCACCGCGAGCGACAGCGCAAAGGTGGTGTTGAGGTCAGAGGTGGGGACGATGCGCCACGAGTCAGCCCACAAGTGAGTGAGCGAAGCCATGTAGTCGACTGGCAGGAAATCCATGGCGTTCATCACCAACACCCAAACAAATACGGTGAGCGCCAGCGGTGCGATGACGGCGTGGCGAGAAGCGTGGGGGAACACCGCCTTGGCCGAGCCGTCGATGAACTCGAAAACCATCTCAATAAAGGCTTGTCGTCGAGTCGGGACGCCGGCGGTCGCGCCACGCGCCACCCACCAGATCAACCCCATTGCCAACACGCCCATGACCAGCGCGGTTAACACGCTATCGAGGTGGATCATGCTGAACATGCCTTCGCCGAGCGGGTACTCGTTGAAGGAGAGGTGATGCTGGATGTAAGAAGTCGGGGTCAGGGTTTCGGAGGCCATCGGTAAGACGAGCTGCCCTTTTTAACGGTCAATGGTCGCGGAACAGCGCCGCGGCCGAGAACACAAGCACTGTCACAGCAAACGTTGCGAAGAACGCTAGCGGCAGCAATGCGCCGTAAAACTTCAGTACCAACCAGATCGCTGTCACAAAGACCACGATCTTGACCGCTTCGGCACGCAACAACCCGAACAGAGCCGCCATCGGCGACACCGGCGGATACACCGAAGCAACCCCAGCGTAGGCCAGCCCGGCAAGCAGACTGACCAAGCCACCCAATCCCGCCGACACACCGCCGTGCAGTCCTGCGAACCATGCCGACAGGGAGGCCGCAAGAACGGTCACGATGATCTGTAACGCGAACGCCCAACGCATTGGGCGACCGGTCAAGAATGACCGGCGACGGATGACAGGCACCGGAAAAGCTTGAGGACGATATTGGATTCGTTGCAAAGCGTCAAGATTCTGTACGCACACCGAGGCGCTGCAACACGGCATCGAAGTCCGTGTGATCGGTGAAGTGAAGGATCAATCGGCCAGCTCCATCACGCCCCGTCTTGAGCTCGACTTTGCGGCCAAGAACGTCGGCCAGCCGCCGTTCGACGCGCTGCAAGTCGGGATCGGTTGTGGCCTTGAGCGGAGGGCGTTCGCGAGCAAGCTGTTGCAATGCGCGCTCCAATTCGCGGACCGTCATGCCGCGCTGCAACACGCGCTGCGCCCACTCGACCTGAGTGGCCCCGGTGACTGCCAGCAGGGCTCGCGCGTGGCCCATCTCGATCTCGCCGGCGACCAGCATCGACTGCACCGCGGGTGTCAATTGCAACAACCGCAACAAGTTGGTCACAGCGGCTCGCGAACGCCCAACGATACTGGCCGCAGACTCGTGGGTGAGACCAAATTCATCGATCAGGCGCTGCAAACCGGTGGCCTCTTCAAGCGGGTTGAGGTCTTCGCGCTGAATGTTCTCGATCAGAGCCATTGCCAGAGCAGCGTTGTCTGCCACTTGCCGGACCACCACCGGGATGCTGCCTAGCCCGGCGCGCTGCGCAGCGCGCCAGCGACGCTCGCCAGCGATGATCTCGTAGCCGCCGTCGACCTGCCTCACCACCACCGGCTGGATCAGGCCCTGGCTGCGGATCGAGTCGGCGAGCTCATCGAGCGCGGCCTCGGACATCTGCATCCGGGGCTGATAGCGGCCCGGTCGCAAGTCAGCGACTGGCAGCTCACGCACTGTGTCAGGACCAGCCTCGATGGCCGGTGAAAGGTCGCCCAACAACGCATCCAGGCCGCGCCCGAGTCCTTTTGATTTCATGCCGCACCTCTGCTGGTCACCTGTGTCCGGCCAACCATCTCGCCGGCCAAAGACAGATATGCCTTGCTTCCTGACGAATGGCGGTCGTATTGCAAGGCCGCCCGACCGTGGCTGGGCGCTTCGGCAAGTCGGACGTTGCGCGGGATGACCGTTTCATAGACCTTGCCCGGAAAGTGCAGCTGCAACTGTTCGGCGACTTGACGAGACAGGGTGCTGCGGGCGTCAAACATGGTGCGCAAGATACCGTCGATGTCGAGCGCCGGGTTCAGCGAGCGCCGGATGCGACGAAGCGTGTCGACCAGGTCCGACAGACCCTCCAGGGCAAAATATTCACACTGCATGGGGATAAGAATGCGATCGGCTGCGCACAGACCATTGATGGTGAGCAGGTTGAGCGATGGCGGGCAGTCGATCAGCACGAAGTCATATTCGTCCCGATGAGGGGCCAGGGCGTCGGCCAGGCGATGCTCGCGCCGCGACAGTTCGACAAGGTCGAGTTCAGCCCCGGCGAGATCGCGGTTGGCGGGGAGGACTTGGTAGCCGTTTGGCGATTCACAGACCACCGCGGACCAACCGGCGGTCCCGACCAGCAGCTGGTAAACGGTGTTGGTGAGCGTGCGCTTGTCGATGCCGCTGCCCATGGTTGCGTTCGCCTGGGGGTCCAGGTCGACCAGAAGAACGCGTCTTCGCATCGCTGCTAGGCTGGCGGCAAGATTGACCGACGTTGTGGTCTTCCCGACCCCGCCCTTCTGGTTGGTCACCGCCAGAACCAATGTCATGCGGCGCGCTCCGCCAGCACCAAATGACGCGTCGCGTGCAGACCTGGGACGTGCAGCGGTAGCACCGCGACGACCTGCCACGGCACCTTCAGGGCCGCCAGCTCCTCATGCGGGTACAACCCCTTCATAGTCACGACGCGGCCTTCGGGCGCCAACAAATGACCCGCCATCGCTATGAATTCGGGCAGGTCGGACAGTGCACGCGAAATAAGTACGTCGAATTGGTGGCCCCGCAGGGCCTCGACGCGCGCCACTTCGACAGACACATTCTGCAGGCCCAACTCGAAGGCCGCTTGGCGCAGGAAAGCGGCCTTTTTCTGGTTCGACTCGATCAGGGTCACAGGGCGCAGTGGTTGCGCAATGGCGATCGGCAGGCCAGGGATGCCGCCGCCGGAACCAATGTCGGCCAGACTCCCGCCCGGCAGGTGGGGCAGGATCGCCAAGGAATCGAGGATGTGTTGCGTGACCATCGCCCTTGGCTCGCGCACTGCCGTCAAGTTGTAGGTGCGGTTCCATTTTTCGAGCAAGCCGACGTAGGCCAACAAAGATTCGCGGACAGAATCTGGCAATGGCAGATCGAGTTCAGCCAGACCGCTATCGAGGATGGGTGCCAGACTCATGCAGCGACTCCGCCCTGTCGGCCATGCTTTTTCTCTCGCGCGACCCGCGGACGACGCCGCTTGATGTGCACCAGGAGGAGCGAGATGCTGGCCGGTGTGATGCCCTGGATCCGCGACGCCTGTCCTAATGTCGCTGGGCGGATGGCGGACAGCTTCTGCTGCGCCTCGATCGAGAGCCCGCGAACTTCGGCGTAATCCATATCGGCCGGGAGCAGTGTGTCTTCCTGCACGGCGCGCTTGCTGACCTCATCGGCCTGACGGTCGATGTAGCCCTGGTACTTGGCGAGGATCTCGACCTGCTCGACCACCGCCGGCGGCAGCTCGGCGGCGCCATTGGGCAGTGCGGCCAGCGCGGCGTGACGCACCTCGGGGCGGCGCAGCAACTCGAACAGGTTGTACTCGTGGTCGAGCGCCTTGCCGACCACCCGCTCGGCAGTGGCAGCATCGACGCTGGTCGGATTGACCCAGGTCTTCTTCAGCCGGGCCACCTCGGCATCCACCGCGTCTTTCTTGGCACAGAAGGCCGCCCAACGTGCATCGTCAACCAGGCCGAGCTCGCGGCCGATGGGGGTGAGGCGCGCATCGGCGTTGTCCTCGCGCAGGCTCAGGCGATACTCGGCACGGCTGGTGAACATGCGGTAGGGCTCGGTCACGCCTTGCGTGGTCAGGTCGTCGACCATCACGCCGATGTAGGAGGTGTCGCGGCGCGGCACCCATGCCTCTTCCCCGCGAGCCGCACGGGCGGCATTGATTCCGGCCAGCAGGCCCTGCGCGGCGGCCTCTTCATACCCGGTCGTGCCGTTGATCTGCCCGGCAAAAAAGAGGTTCTTGATCACCTTGGTCTCGAGGCTGGGCTGCAGGCCGCGCGGGTCGAAGTAGTCGTACTCGATGGCGTAACCGGGCCGCGTGATCACGGCATTCTCAAGACCTGCGATGCTGTGCACCGCCGCCACCTGCACCTCGAAGGGCAGACTGGTGGAGATGCCGTTGGGGTAGACCTCGTGGGTGCTCAGGCCCTCGGGCTCGAGGAAGATCTGGTGCGAGTCGCGGTCAGCAAAGCGCGTCACCTTGTCCTCGATCGACGGGCAATAGCGCGGCCCGACGCCTTCGATGACGCCGGTGAACATGGGCGAACGGTCGAGCCCGCTACGGATGATGTCGTGCGTACCAGCGTTGGTGTGCGTGATCCAGCAAGGCACCTGCGCTGGATGCATCGCGGCCGTGCCCATGAAAGAGAAGATCGGGGTCGGTATATCGCCGGGCTGCGGCTCGAGCCGGGCGTAGTCGATGCTGCGGCCGTCGATGCGGGGCGGGGTCCCGGTCTTGAGCCGCCCGACCGGCAGCGCAAGCTCGCGCAGGCGCTCCGAGAGCGTGACGGAGGCGGGGTCGCCGGCGCGGCCGGCGCGGTGGTTCTGCAGGCCGATGTGAATGAGCCCGCCGAGGAAGGTGCCGGCGGTGAGGACCACCGTCCTGGCATGGAACCGCACGCCGGATTGCGTGACCACGCCGGCCACGCGGTCGCCCTCGAGGATGAGGTCGTCGACCGGCTGCTGGAAGATCTGCAGATGGGGCTGGTTCTCGAGGCGCGAACGGATCGCCGCGCGGTAGAGCGCGCGGTCGGCCTGGGCGCGGGTGGCGCGCACCGCCAGGCCCTTGCTGCCGTTGAGGGTGCGCCACTGGATGCCGGCGGCGTCGGCGGCCAGCGCCATCGCCCCGCCGAGCGCATCGACCTCCTTGACCAGGTGCCCCTTGCCGATGCCGCCGATCGAGGGGTTGCAGCTCATCTGGCCGAGCGTCTCGATGCTGTGCGTGATGAGCAGGGTGCGGCGTCCCATGCGCGCAGCGGCGAGCGCGGCCTCGGTGCCGGCATGGCCGCCACCGATCACGATCACCTCGAACTCTGTTTGCAGCGTCATGGGTTTAGAGAAGTGCTAGAGCAGGATGGCGATTCTACCGCAGGGCATCACTTGGCCGAGTCGCCTTACTTACCGATACAAAAGTCGGCAAAAATGCGTCCTAGAAGATCGTCAGCAACCACCCGGCCGGTGATCTCACCAAGCCGGTCGGCCGCTTGACGTAACTCTTCCGCCAGCAATTCCGGAGCAGCCCACAGGCCATCAGCGCTGGACAAATGGGCGGCAGCGGCTTGCAAAGCTTGCAAATGCCGCGCGCGCGTAGCGACCAACGGCACGCCGCTCTGCCACCCCAGGCGCTCCAACAAACCCGCGCGCAAGTCCGACAGGCCCGTCCCGCTGCGGGCGACGATTCGAAGTTCGCCGTCCGGTCCTCCGGGCAGGTCGGCCTTGTTGCGCACCACCAGACGCGGTCGAGCCGGCACCGCGACGTCAAGCTGGGCCAAGTCGACCCGCGAGGCATCGCGTTCATCGACCAGGCACAACAACAAGTCGCAGCGCGCGGCCGCTTGCCTTGCGCGCTCGATGCCCTCGCGTTCGATCGGGTCAGTGGCATTGCGCAGGCCAGCAGTGTCGATGAGCTCGATCGGCACACCATCGATCAGGAGGCGGCTACGAAGCGTGTCTCGTGTGGTGCCAGCGACATCGCTGACAATCGCCAAGTCTTCCCCGGCCAGCGCATTCAGCAGGGTCGATTTGCCAACATTTGGTGCGCCCACAATGGCGACGCAATAGCCGTCGCGCAAGCGCAAACCTCGTTGTGCTGCCGACAACACCGCAACCACTCTCGCCATCACCGCCGCCAAGCGTGGGCGGACATCCAGCCGTTGCAACCAATCGATATCGCCTTCTTCGGGAAAATCGAGCGATGCTTCGATCAGCGCCCGTAGCGCGGTAAGCTCATCAGCGAGGGTTTCGATCTGGTCAGCAAACTCCCCTTGCAGCGAGCGGCGGGCGGCCTCAAGCGCGGCCTCGGAATCGGCGGCAACCAAGTCGGCCACCGCTTCAGCCTGGTCGAGGCTTAACTTGCCATTCAGGAATGCGCGTTCCGTGAATTCGCCGGCTCGGGCGGCACGGGCACCAAGCTCGACACAGCGGCGCACCAGTTTCGACAGCACCAACGGGTTACCGTGGGCCTGCAATTCCAGCGTGTCCTCACCGGTGTACGAGGCCGGCGCCTGAAAACAGATCGCTACGCCCTTGTCGATGGCTGCACCGGCGGCGTCGGAGAACGATGCGTACACCGCCTGGCGCGGCGCCGGGACATGACCCAACACGACTCCTGCGATCTGCATGGCGGCCGGCCCGCTGACACGCACGATGCCGACCCCGCCATGGCCCGGTGCCGTAGCAACGGCGACGATGGTGTCGCCGTGCGCCATCAGCGTCGGGGGTTCGCCTTCTCGCGCTCCATCACCACATTCATGCGCCACTGCTGAGCGATCGAGATGACATTGTTGACCAGCCAGTACAACACCAAGCCGGCGGCAAAGAAGAAAAAGAAGACCGAGAAGACGATTGGCATGATCTGCATGATGCGCGCCTGGATCGGGTCCGGCGGGGTCGGGTTCAAGCGCGTCTGCACGATCATCGAGATGCCCATGAGCACCGGCAAGATGTAGTACGGATCGGGCGCGGAAAGATCGGTGATCCAGCCGTAAAACGGCGCATGGCGCAGCTCGACCGAAGCGATCAAAGCGTAATAAAGGGCGATGAACACCGGGATCTGTACCAAGATCGGCAGGCAGCCGCCCAGCGGGTTGATCTTCTCGGTCTTGTAGAGATTCATCATCTCGACCTGCATGCGCTGTTTGTCGTCGCCAAAGCGCTCTTTCAGGGCCTGCAGTTTCGGCGCCAGCACGCGCATCTTTGCCATCGACCGGTAACTGGCTGCCGACAGCGGGTAGAACACTGCCTTGACCAGCAGGGTCAGCAGGATGATTGCCAGACCCCAGTTGTCGGTCCAGTCATTGAAGAGGCTGAGCAGCCAGAACAGGGGTTTGGCGATGATGGTGAGCCAACCATAGTCGGTCACCAGGTCGAGGCCATCGGCCAGTTCGGCTAAGCGATCCTGCTCTTGCGGCCCGATGTAGAGGTCCATGGCGATTGTCTCGGTCGCCCCAGGCTCGATGCGCACCGCTGGCGTTTTGACCCCGGCGCGGTAGAGCCCGTCGGGCAGCGCATCGATGTAGTACTCCCGTAGAGCGCCGGCCTTTGGCAACCACGCTGACAGAAAGTAGTGCTGGATCAGGGCGACCCATCCATCGCGAGCCTGGCGCGCGTAGTCGGCTTTCCCGGAGCGCACCGAATCGAAATCGATCTTGCGGAATTTATCGGCAGCCGTGTAAACGACCGGGCCGGTGTAGGTGTGCTGCAGCCACGACTCGCCATCAGGGGACAAGCCGTCGCGCAAGACGTGGAAGTACCCCGCGGTATCGACTGCCTGGGTGCCGCGATTCGTGACTTCAAAGCGGACATTCACCACATATTCATCGCGACGGAAGGTATAGACCTTGCGCACGTCCAAGGTATCGGATGCATGGCGTAAAGCCAGCTCCACCGCCGCGGCCTCGTCAGCGAGTTTTAGTTGACCGGGTTCTGGCTCAAAACTGCTGCGGTGATTGGGCATGTCAGCCCCGATGAGTCCCGACTGGGCGACATACGGGCGCGGGCCATCATCGAGCAGAGTCAATGGTTTGCCGCCCACCCCAGCCTCACGGTGCCGGAGTAGCACGACGCGACGCAAGTCGCCGCCATTGCTATCGATATCGGCCTCGAAGACGTCGGTGGCGACAGTCAGCCGTTCGCCGCTGGCCAAAGAACCTGTTGGCGCGGTAGCCGCCGCGGCGGCAGGCAACTCGGTTGTAGCCAAGGCCGGGCGGTCCGGCACATCACCGGTCAGCCTGCTGTCGGCCACCGAAGCCTTTGTCGTCGACAACGAACCCGCTTCCTGAGCCTGATAACGATCCCACAACAGCAGTACCGAGACGACAAAAACACAACTCAGGAGGATTTTTTTCAGGTCCATCTTGGCGGATCGTAAAAATTAATCGGGTACCGGATCGTAGCCCCCGGGATGATACGGGTGGCAGCGGCAAATGCGTCGACCGCCGAGATAGAGACCGCGAAGAACCCCGTGGCGCACGACTGCCTCGCGGCAATATTGAGAACACGTGGGGTAGAAGCGGCAGCGAGGTCCCAGCAAGGGGCTGATCAGCAACTGGTAGCTTCGGATCAGCAGCAAAACCAAGCGACCAATCAATGGCACGCGAATCATGATGCTAAATCATGAACGATACGCCGCAGATCGTCTCGGACGGCTTGGCGCAGCGGGGTGTCGGGAAGACGGCGCAAGCGAAACACCCAATCGGCTTCGGGCAACGCCTGCCAATGACGGCGGAAGGTCTCACGCATCGCTCTTTTGATCAGGTTGCGACGTACCGCAAGCCGACAAACGCGCTTTGGCACGACCATCCCCAACGCGGGCCCTGGCCGCACCGATGACGCGGTCAATAGATCGATGAATTGTCCACGGTGCCGCGGCGCTGTCTGCAATATGCGGCGAAACTGCGACGACTCGGTTCGCAACAATCTTCGCGGCGCGCCTGGGTGAGCCATATCGCCGCGGCGCCAAGCCTTGGGCTTGACGGCGTGTCGATCCTAGACGGCGAGGCGGGCGCGACCCTTCGCGCGACGGGCGCGAATCACAGCGGCACCGCTCCGCGAGCGCATGCGAACGAGGAAACCGTGGGTGCGCTTGCGCTTGACGACGGAGGGCTGGAAGGTCCTTTTCATGGCGGGTCCCAAGATTCATTGGCTTTACAGAACCCTAGATGTTCTTCGAGTCGCAAGATCCTGTCAACCGCTCGGCATCGGCCGGAACGTCGGTCCGCTTGCTGTTAGCAGCGGCATGGAACATGATTCGGCGGATGGACGCTTTTTGGAGTGACTGCCTCGAGCAGCTGCGCAAGACTTTGCCGCAGGCGCAATATTCGCGCTGGATCCAACCCCTGCGTCTGGAACACGCCAGTCGCACGGGCGTCCGCATCAGCGCGCCCAACCGGATGGTCGTCAATTGGGTTCGAGACCGCGCATTGCCGATCATTGAACCGCTGACCTCGCACCACTTCGATGGCCCGGTCCCGGTTGAATTACTCACCCGAGAACCTGACGCACTCGGTGCCGAACCTGTCTCCGTTGCGCGACCGGCGGTCAGCCGAACCAAGTCGTCAGCCGGGTTTCACAAACACTCGCTCAACCCGTTGTTCACCTTCGATACGTTTGTTGTCGGCAAGGCGAACCAGATGGCTCAAGCAGCCGCCAGACAAGTCGCCGAACACCCGGGGACCGCCTACAACCCATTGTTTGTTTACGGCAGTACCGGCTTGGGGAAGACCCACCTCATGCAAGCGGTCGGTAATGCCCTGTTGCAAACAAAGCCAGATGCGCTGGTGCGTTATGTCCACGCCAACGAGTACATCTCGGATGTGGTCAAGGCGTATCAGAACAAGTCCTTTGACGAATTCAAGCAACGCTATCGGTCGCTCGATCTGCTGCTCATCGACGACGTACACTTCTTCAGCGGCAAAGAGAAGACGCAAGAGGAGTTTTTTTACGCGTTCAACTACTTGATCGAGAACGCGCGACAGGTCATCGTCACCAGCGACACCCTGCCTAAAGAGATCGCCGGCATGGAGGAACGGCTGACCTCGCGTTTCGGTTGGGGTCTGACGGTCGCGATCGAACCACCCGAACTTGAGATGCGCGTCGCCATCTTGCTCGCCAAAGCGCTAGCCGATCGGGTGGCTTTGGACCAGGACATCGCCTTCTTCATCGCCCGCAACATCCGTTCGAATGTGCGTGAGCTCGAGGGGGCACTGAAACGCGTCTTGGCGTTTTCAAGATTTTCTGGCAAACCACTGACCATCGACAGCGCCAAAGAAGCGCTTCGCGACGTTCTGGCCTCATTCAATCGCGAGCCACCAGTTGAACTCATTCGCAAAACCGTCGCTGACTTCTTTGGTATCAAAGAGTCAGAGTTATCGTCGAAACGTCGCTTGAAAGCTTTAGTAGTGCCTCGCCAGATTGCTATGGCCTTGGCCCGCGAGCTCACCCAAAAATCGTTGCCGGAGATCGGTGAACTCTTTGGCGGACGAGACCACACGACGGTATTGCACGCTTGCAGACGAGTTGAAGGATTGCGTCGGGATGACAGCGCGACAGCGCAGTCGTACGACACTTTGCGCAAGATCCTGCGCGGTTGATGGTTGGCAACGGATTTGCAAGCTTGTGGACAGACCGGCAGCGGTCCTGTGGACAAGTTGTGGGTGTGGCGTCGAATAAGTGGCCGTTTGTGTTCTGAAACCGGGTATCCAAGCCAGATACACAACCGGTCAAGTCAAACCAAGCAACTGAAGACGCTATAGAATCTGGACTTTTGCACAGCAGTTGTGCACTTCATCATTCTTAATCTTTTAAAGATATGCGACTACTACAGTGCCAACGCGATGTCCTGCTCAAACCACTCTCGGCAGTGATTGGCATCGTCGAGCGACGGAACACCTTACCGATCTTGTCTAACGTGTTATTGCAGTGCGAAAACGAACAGTTGCAGTGTTTGGCCACCGATCTCGAACTGGAGGTGTCCGCACGAACAGAATTGTCAGAAGAAGGAGCGCAACTCGCCGTTACGACTTCTGCCCGCAAGCTGTACGACATCGTCCGCTCTTTGCCTGAAGACGCTCAGGTCACGCTTGATCTGCAAGACACTAAGTTGACGGTCAAAGCTGGTCGTAGCCGCTTTACCTTACAGACCCTGGATGCGGCTACTTTCCCGCGCATGCCGGCCCCCGAGCAAGGCTCGGTCGACATCGAACTGCCGCAGAACGTCCTGCGAGAACTGCTACGGGTGACTCAGTTCGCAATGGCGCAACAGGACATCCGCTATTACTTGAACGGTCTGTTGATCGACTTGGCCAACGGGCAGTTGAGGCTGGTGGCTACAGATGGCCATCGCCTGGCTTACTGCGAAAGTGGCCTCGCCGCTCCAGCCGGTGAAAGCAATATCATCCTTCCGCGCAAAGCTGTGCAGGAGCTGTCGAGGTTGTTGTCTGATACCGACGACCTGGTGCATCTGCGCTTGGGTCCGCAGCAGGTGCGTATTCGGTTTGGCGAAGTGGAGCTGGCAACCAAGGTCATCGATGGCAAGTTCCCGGATTACAATCGCGTGATACCGACGGCGCAGCCCAAGCGCTTCGATATCGACCGCATGATCTTCTTGAACGCCTTGCGGCGCGCAGAGATTCTGTCAAACGATCGGTTCCCGAGTGTGCGGTTGCTACTTGAACCCGGGTGTCTTCGGGTAAGTTGCACCAACAACGAACAGGAAGAGGCGGCTGAGGAGATCGAGATCGAGTACGTGGGTGAAGCGCTGGATATCGGTTTCAACGTCAGTTATCTGCTAGAAGCTTTATCCACACTGAACAGCAGCTCTGTGACGCTTCACTTGAGCGATGCGAATTCAAGCTGTCTTCTGACTGACAGCGATCATCCGGGTTACCGCTACGTCGTCATGCCGATGCGCCTGTAGGACCCGACACACGGAAGGACGGCGATGAGCCAGCAATACGACGAATCCAGCATCCAGCAACTCGAAGGCCTGGAGGCGGTGCGCAAGCGCCCGGGCATGTACATCGGCGACACGTCCGATGGTACGGGCCTGCATCACATGGTGTTCGAGGTGGTCGACAACGCCATCGACGAGGCCTTGGCCGGCTATTGCGACAATATCGTCATCACCATCCATACCGACAACAGCATCAGTGTGGTCGACAACGGTCGCGGCATCCCCGTCGGCGTCAAGATGGATGACAAGCACGAGCCCAAGCGGTCGGCTGCCGAGATCGTCATGTGCGTGCTGCACGCCGGCGGCAAGTTCAACCAGAACAGCTACAAGGTCTCGGGGGGCTTGCATGGCGTCGGTGTGAGCTGCGTCAACGCTTTGTCGGACTGGCTGAAGCTGACCATCCGCCGCGATGGCAAGAAACACTTCATGGAGTTCCATCGGGGCCATGCCGTCGATCGCGTGATCGAGAAGGTCGATGGTGTCGAGGTGAGCCCGATGGCGGTCGTCGGTACGTCTACCGGTTCCGGCACCGAGGTGCATTTCCTCGCTGATGCCAGCATCTTCGGCACGGTGGAGTTCCACTACGAGATCCTAGCCAAGCGACTGCGTGAACTCTCCTTCCTGAACAACGGGGTGCGCATCAAACTGGTCGACCAGCGCAGCGCCCGAGAGGAGGACTTCGCCTTCAGCGGCGGGGTCAAGGGCTTCGTCGACTACATCAACCGTAGCAAGACAGTGCTCCACCCCAATGTCTTCCATTCGCAAGGCGAGATGACACTTGAGACTGGCGCGACCATCTCGGCCGAGGTGGCGATGCAGTGGAACGACAGCTACGCCGAGCAGGTGCTGTGCTTTACCAACAACATCCCGCAGGCCGATGGTGGAACCCACCTCACCGGTTTGCGCGCTGCGATGACGCGCGTCATCAACAAGTACATCGAAGAGCACGAGATCGCCAAGAAAGCCAAGGTCGACATCACGGGTGACGATATGCGCGAGGGGCTCGCGTGTGTGCTGTCGGTGAAGATGCCCGATCCGAAGTTCGCCTCGCAGACTAAGATGAAGCTGGTGTCGTCAGAGGCGCGGCCAGCAGTCGAGGAAGTGGTCGCCGCCAAGCTCGCCGAGTATTTGCAGGAGCGCCCGGCCGACGCCAAGGTCATCACGGGCAAGATCGTCGAGGCGGCGCGGGCCCGCGAGGCGGCGCGCAAGGCGCGCGAGATGACCCGCCGCAAGGGCGTGATGGACGGGCTGGGCCTGCCCGGCAAGCTCGCCGATTGCCAAGAACGCGATCCGGCCCTGTGCGAGCTCTATCTCGTCGAGGGTGACTCCGCCGGCGGCTCGGCCAAGCAGGGTCGCGACCGCAAGTTCCAGGCGATCCTGCCGCTCAAGGGCAAGATCCTGAACGTCGAGAAGGCACGCTTCGACAAGCTGGTGTCATCGCAGGAGATCGCCACGCTGATCACCGCGCTCGGTACCGGCATCGGCAAAGACGACTACGACGCTGACAAACTGCGCTATCACCGCATCATCCTGATGACCGACGCCGATGTTGACGGCTCGCACATCCGCACGCTGCTGCTCACGTTCTTCTACCGGCAGATGCCGGAATTGGTCGAGCGCGGCCACATCTACATCGCCCAGCCGCCGCTCTACAAGCTCAAGGCTGGCAAGGACGAGCGCTACCTGAAAGACGAACATGAGCTCAAGCAGCACCTGCTGCGACTATCGCTCAAGGACGCCGAGTTCACGCCGGCACGGGGTGCGACCGCCTTGAGCGGTGATGCCCTGGCGGAACTGGCCAACCGTTACCTGCTCGCCGAGGCGGTGATCGAGCGTGCCTGCCACTACATCGACCGCGAGGCTCTGTCCGCTATCTTGCGGGGTGTCCGCTTGAACCTGATCGACGAGGGCGCGGCTCGCAGCAGTGCCGGAGCCCTCGCCCAGGCCGTTGGTGAGAGCCTGAACGTGCAACCGGTGTTTGACGCCACAACGGAGCGCTGGGCTCTGCGCATCGAACGCTCGGTGCACGGCAACAGCCGTCGTTCACTGATTGACGCCGATTTTGTGAGCAGCGGTGATTACCGCACTCTTGCAGAATTGGCCGACACTTTGGGCGGGCTCATTGGAGCGGGCGCCAGTATTCGCCGCGGCGATGCGACGGCGCCAGTCGCCGACTTCAAGCAAGCACTTGAATGGCTGATGGACCAGGTCAAACGCAACATGAACGTGCAGCGCTACAAGGGCTTGGGCGAGATGAACCCAGAGCAGTTGTGGGAAACCACCATGGACCCAAGCGTGCGCCGATTATTGAAAGTCCAGATCGAAGATGCGATCGCGGCTGACGAAATCTTTACCACCCTGATGGGTGATCAGGTCGAGCCACGCCGCGCGTTTATCGAAGACAACGCCCTGCGTGTCGCGAACCTTGACGTGTAACCCGGCCTTTATTGCCCGTTGGTTGCGAGAGTGGACAATTAACGCCTAGTTGGCGGCGAACAGCTCCTTCAGCTGCCGGCTTTGAAGTCTGACGACCAGCCGCTCGTTGGCAAAAGCGTCGAGCGGGAGAATCCGCCCCGCGAACCACACGTCGACAGCGCGAACATTCCCCAACGCCAGGTATGTAAGTGGCCGTTCCAGAAGCAGCTGGTCTCCGGTGCGCAGGGTGCGTTCGGTCTCGACCCCACGGTCATCGCGGGCAAACACCCAGCAGAGCCCACGCGCTTGAATCACCAAACCAACCCTGTTGATAGCAACGGTCGATTCGATCACTGCCGTCGGGGCGGCATCGTTTTGGGGTGGCTCCAAAGCCGCTGCTACCGCGGGGTCGCTTTGTGCGGGGGGTGTGGGTGCTTCTGCCGTGACCGGGCCTTCTGTCGGTGGGTCGTCCAGTGCAGGGTCGGTTTCTGAGGTACTTGTTTGTAGGTCGACCATCGCGGGGGATGGTTGCGTTGCCAGTTCCCCGGCTTCGTCGCCGCTCGTGGTTTGGCCAAGGATCCAGACGGGAAGCACCACGATCCCGATGACAACGATGGCCATGAGCGGGAGTCGCGAAGTCTTCTTGGCGGCAATAGCGGTCTTTTTTTCAGGGCCCGGCTTGTTGGAGGATTTGCCGGCGACACTGGGTTCTGCCGCCGCCTCACTCGTAGCAACGTTGACCTGGGCATTCAGTCCAAGGAGTTCTTGGTACGCGAGCAGAGCTTTATCGCGGAACGCGGCGTTGTAGAAGGGCCCAGAGTCCCCCGACTCGAGTCCTGCGACTTGGCGCGGTGACAGCAACAAGCGCGCTGCGGCGTCGCCAATCGACAGGCCAAGCGCCTCCCTGCAAGTGCGCAAATCAACGTTGCTGGCTTTTTGTGCAGGTTCTGCGCTGGGTGTCATGGCCCCGCCCCGTGTGACCCACGAAAACCTTAAACCAAAGTCGCCAAGCGGGGCTAGCAACGGGTCGTCACAGGCTCCAAAAACGACGCTAAATGGATTGACGCACCCTGCGAATGCGCGCGCCGAGCCGCGACAACTTCTCTTCGATGCGCTCATATCCGCGGTCGAGATGGTAGATGCGATCGATGCTGGTTTCGCTCTGCGCCACCAGGCCCGCAATCACCAAGCTCGCTGACGCACGCAGGTCGGTGGCCATCACCGAAGCACCGGTCAGATGCGCCACGCCGCGCACGAACGCCGTATTGCCCTGCACCTCGATGTCGGCGCCCAGTCGTCGTAGTTCCTGGGTGTGCATGAAGCGGTTCTCGAAGATCGTCTCCGTGATGCTGGCGCTGCCTTCGGCGATGCAATCGAGCGCCATGAGTTGCGCTTGCATGTCGGTGGGAAAGGCCGGGTGCGGCAGTGTGCGGGCCGACACCGCCCGCGGGCGTCGGTCCATGCGCAGAAAGATGCTGTCGCCGTCGGTTTCGATCGTCGCGCCAGCCTCGCGCAACTTGTCGACCACCGCATCCATGCTGTCCGGGCAACTGCGCCGCAGCACGATCTCGCCACCGGTCGCCGCGACGGCGGTCAGGTAGGTTCCTGATTCGATGCGGTCGGCCATGATGCGGTGCTCGGCGCCCAGCAAACGTTCGACGCCTTCGACGCGGATGGTGTCGCTTCCGGCGCCCTCGATGCGCGCGCCCATCGCGATGAGGCAGCGGGCCAGGTCGGTGATTTCGGGTTCGCGCGCGGCGTTCTCCAGCGTTGTTGTGCCCTCGGCGAGGCATGCGGCCATCAGCAGGTTCTCAGTGCCAGTGACAGTGACGACATCCATCACCACCCGAGCACCGTGTAAGCGTCCCTCGGCCACCAGATCGCCTTGCTCGATGCGTACGGTCGCTCCCATCGCCTCGAGGCCTTTGACATGCTGGTCGACTGGCCGCAAGCCGATGGCACAGCCGCCCGGTAGAGACACACGCGCTTTGCCAAAGCGAGCTAGCAAAGGGCCAAGCACCAAGATCGATGCGCGCATCGTCTTGACCAGTTCGTAAGGCGCCGCCGGTTCGGCGATGTCCCGCGCCGTTACACAGACCCGATCGCCTTCTTCGACGATCACCTCGGCACCCATCCGTGCCAGCAGCTGCAGGGTGGTGGTGACATCCCGCAAGTGGGGCACGTTGGACAGCCGCAGCGGCGCCTCGCTTAGTAACGCTGCGCAGAGGATCGGCAAGGCAGCATTTTTCGCGCCCGATACCACGAGCTCGCCGTGCAGACGCTGCCCACCCTCGATCAGCAATCGTTCCATTCGATTCGATGCGCTGTGCTGGGACGGCCGTGACCTAGCCGCGGAACTCGTCCGGAGTCAGTGTCTGCATCGACAGCGCGTGGATCTCTTCGCGCATGCGGTCACCCAGCGCGGCATACACCATGCGCTGGCGTTCCAACGTCCGTTTGCCGATAAACGCGTCGCTCACGATCAGCGCCTGAAAATGACGGCCGTCACCATTCACCTCGAGGTGGGTGCAGTCAATCTGCTGCGCGATATAGCCGTGAATCTGTTGGGGAGTGGTCATGGGTATCGCCAAAGGTAAGGGAGGGCGCTGACACAGGTTTACTTGATGCGGTCGACAGAGTGGGCTAGTGCCGCAAGCGAGTTCCGCGTTCGATGAAGCGCAAGGTCAGCGCCGAGACGACAAGTAGACAGCCGCTGACCATCGCCAAACTAAACACGGGATCGACGTCGGATGCCCCTAAAAAACCGTAGCGGAAACCGTCCACCAGGTAAAAGAACGGGTTCAAATGCGACAGAGTACGCCACAGACTGGGCAGATCTTCGACCGAATAGAACACCCCGGCGAGAAAGGTGAGCGGCATCACCACGAAGTTCTGGAAGGCCGCAAGGCCATCGAACTTTTCGGCGATGAGCCCAGCGACAATGCCGAACACCCCCATCAAGGCCGCGCCCAGCACCGCGAAACCCACTGCCCACGCCGGTTCCTGCAGTGGTATGCCGGCGAACAACATACCGACGCCAATCACCATACCGGCGACCAAGACGCCCCGCACGACAGCGGCCCCGGTGTAAGCAACGAACAGCTCCAGCGCCGACAACGGCGAGAGCAAAACGAACACGAGGTTACCGGTGACCTTGCTTTGAATCAGGCTTGATGAGCTATTGGCAAAAGCATTCTGCAGCGCGCTCATCATGGCCAGACCAGGGATCAGGAACGCCGCATAACTCACCCCATGGGTCTGTGCTAGCCGTCCCTCGAGGACATGTGCAAACACCAGCAGATACAGGAGTGCGGTCAGCACAGGTGCGGCGAGTGTCTGGAAGGCGACTTTCCAGAAGCGCAACAGCTCCTTGTGGAACAGGGTATAGCAGCCAGCGCTCAGCATTCAGATCCCATAGCGCGCGTGATAGTCGCGGATCGCGGCAAGCTCGTTGGTGCGCGCCGGGTCTCCCGCCAAGCGCTGCAGCAGGTCATTCAGCGTGGCGACTGCCACGACCGGAACGCCCAGGGTCTGATGCACCTCTTCGACGGCCGATCGACCGGTGGGTCCCTGTTCGCAACGGTCCAGCGCGATCAATACGGCAGCCACGGTCGCGCCCGCCGCCGACAGGATCTCGACCGACTCTCGCACCGAGGTGCCAGCCGAGATGACGTCGTCGACGATGACGATACGTCCGCGCAACGGCGCACCGACCACCGAGCCACCCTCGCCATGATCCTTGGCTTCTTTGCGGTTGAAGCTGTATGGGACATCCCGGCCGCGTTCAGCCAGTGCGATGGCGATGCTCGCCGCCAGCGGAATGCCTTTGTACGCGGGGCCGAATAAGCCGTCGAAGGCAACCTGGGACGCCAGTAACGCGTCGGCATAATGCTGCCCTAGGCGCGCTAAGCGGGCACCGGAATTGAATTCTCCGGCGTTAAAGAAGTAGGGCGACAGCCGACCCGCTTTAGTGCGGAATTCGCCAAACAGAATGGCGCCTGCAGCGATGGCGTCATCGATGAAGGCCGCGGCGGTATGATTCATAGGCGTGTATTCAGCACAGCGCGCCGAAACTAACACAAACCTGGACCCATCGCGATGCGTATCGTTTCGGCCAACCTCAACGGCATTCGTTCGGCCCGTGACAAGGGTTTTTTCGACTGGCTCTGCGCGTCAGGCGCCGATGTCTGCTGTGTGCAGGAGATCAAGGCGCAGGAAGCTGATATTGGTCCTGAACTGCGCGCGCCCGCTGGATACGTGTCGGCATTCCATACCGCCGAGAAACGCGGCTACAGTGGCGTGGGCATCTATAGCCGGCGCGCTCCAGACCGCATCATCGGTGGCCTTGGCATCGCCGATATCGACGCCGAGGGGCGCTACCTGCAAGCTGATTTCGGCACGTTGTCAGTGGTGAGTCTGTATCTGCCCTCGGGCTCAAGTTCGCCGGAACGGCAGGCTGCCAAGCTGGCCTTCATGGAGCGTTTCTGGCCGGCCTTGGAATCGCTCGCCCGCAGCGGCCGCGATGTGGTTTTGTGTGGCGACTGGAATATCGCCCACCGTGAGATCGATTTGAAGAACTGGAAGAGCAACCAGAGGAACTCGGGGTTTTTGCCGGAAGAGCGGGCTTGGTTGTCCCGGGTGTTCGACGAACTGGGCTGGGTCGACGTCTATCGCCGCCTGCACCCCGATGTCGGTGACGCCGCCTACACGTGGTGGAGCAACCGCGGTCAGGCCTATGCCAAGAACGTTGGTTGGCGCATCGATTACCAGATCGCTACGCCGGGCATTGCTGCCAATGCGAAGAACGCATCGGTCTACAAGCACCATAAGTTTTCCGACCACGCGCCGCTGTTGATCGATTACGCGGGCGAACTGCCGTGACTTCAGCCTGGCGCCGGACCGTCCAGGCCTTTGCTGACCGCCGCGCGGTGTTGCTGTTTGTCTTTGGTTTTGGCTGCGGATTGCCGTTCTTGCTGGTCGGCTACACCTTGTCGATCTGGTTGCGCGAGGCCGGTTACGAGCTGGCGATGATTGGCTTGCTGAGCTACGCGACGCTGTTCTACGTGGCCAAGTTCGTTTGGGCACCCTGGCTCGATCGCCTGCGTCTACCCGTGTTGGGTCGCTTGGGCCGGCGGCGTGGCTGGTTGCTCTTGTCCCAGACGGTGTTGGCCGCCGCCCTGTTCGCCATGGCTGTGATCGGGCCACAGACGTCCTTACCGCTGTTCATCGGGTTGGTCGGTTTGGCTGCCTTCGCCGGAGCCACTCAGGACACCTTGGTGGACGCCTACCGCATCGAGATCGCTCCCCTGGAGTCGCAGGCGGCGCTGGCTTCGACGTACACCTTGGGCTACCGATTGGCTCTCATTGCTAGCGGGGCGGGGGCTTTGTATCTAGCCGATTGGGCGGGTTGGCGTGCCGCCTACAGCGTGATGGCCGGCTTGCTCTTGGTGCCCATCGCCGCAACCTGGTTGGCTGCTGAGCCTCAGACCGACGGGACCCTCGCCCGTCCGAGCTTGCGCGAGGCCTTCATCGCGCCGTTTGCTGCGTTCTTCGGGCGCAACGGCCTGCTGCTGGGCTTGGCGCTTTTGGCCTTCGTTGGGCTGTTCAAGATGCCCGACCAGATGCTCGGCGTGATTGCCGGTCCGTTTTACATCGACAGTGGTTTCGACAAGAGCGAGATCGCCACCGTCTCGAAGGTGTTTGGCGTCTGGGTCGGTATTGTCGGGGCCTTTTTGGGTGGCATGGCGGTGGCAGCATTCGGGCTGCGCGGGCCACTGGTCGTCGCGGCACTGGCAGTCGGGCTGTCAAACCTCCTGTTTGTCTTGATGGCGCTTTACCCTGCGGACTTGTGGGTGTTTGTGCTCACCATTGGTGGTGACAACCTGTCGCAGGGTTTTGCTGGGACGGTTCTGGTGGCGTTCATGTCGTCGCTTACCGACCGTAATTTCACCGCGACCCAATATGCGCTTCTGAGCTCGCTTGCCAATCTCCCGGGCAAATTGGTGGGTGGAGTGTCAGGGTGGTTGGCCGAGGTTTGGGGTTATGCCGGGTTCTTTGTGTTCAGCACCCTGTCGGTTGTACCGACCCTACTGTTGTTGATGTGGTTGTGGTCTCGCACTGCAGCGGGGGATGCGTCTTCGGGCCCTGGCTCTTCGGGACAGGGGGCGGCGGGAGCCCGGTGAGCGATAGTGCCGGCATTACGCTATTGACGGCCTGGCTTGCTGGTTTGGCCGGCGGTGGCCATTGTGCAGGTATGTGCGGGGGCATTGCCGGCATGCTGGCGGGCGGGGCTCGCCAGCGAAGACTTCTGTTGTTGATGCAGGCCGGGCGTGTCGGCAGCTACGTGCTGTTCGGTTTTGTGGCTGGCACTTTGGGTGGATTAGCGGTGTTCGCCGAGCATCTGTTGCCGGTGCAACAGGCACTGTGGTGGCTGGCTCACGGCATGTTGTTGGCAGTGGGTTTGTATTTGAGCGACTACTGGCGTGGCTTGCGCCACATCGAGGTGGCTGGCGCCGCCGTCTGGAGACCGGCATCGCGTTTGTTGCCACGCTTGTTGCCGGCCGATACCGCCGGCAAAGCCCTGTTGGCCGGGAGCCTGTGGGGCTGGTTGCCTTGCGGTCTGGTCTACAGCCTGCTCATTGCTGCGCTCGCTGCCGGGTCCGGTCCACAAGGCGCTTTGGTGATGTTTGCGTTTGGCCTGGGCACGCTGCCCAACGTCCTTTTGATCGGTTTTGCCGGAGCGTTGCCATTCTGGCGGCAGCCCCGCTGGCGGCGTTTGGCGGGGGTGCTGCTGATCACTTGGGTTCTGTTTGCCATAGCGCCGCGCTTTCTGGGTTAGCGCGCGGGCCGACACGTGTCGGCCAACATGCTGGTGGGGCAAGCCGCCCGACGCCAAACGATTGCTACTAGGGTGCCAAGCGTTCGATGATCCACCCAGTTTGTTGGCGTCGATAGACTAGGCGATCGTGTAAACGGCTCTCGCGCCCTTGCCAGAATTCGAAGTAGTCCGGGACCAGCCGATATCCGCCCCAGTTTGGCGGCCGTGGGACCGTGTCTGCGTGGTCGCGGTTGAAAGCTTCGACGCGTCGTTCGAGGAAAGCTCGATCAGGGATGACAGCGCTCTGGGGGCTGGCCCAGGCGCCGATGCAGCTGCCGCGTGGGCGTTTGGCGAAGTAGGCGTCGGACTCGTCCGCCGCGACTTTTCCGACTCGCCCCTCGATGCGCACTTGGCGTTCGAGTCCCGGCCAAAAGAACAACATAGCGGCGTGGGGATGGGCGGCCAGCTCAGCGCCTTTACGACTATCGTAATTAGTGAAAAAGCTGAGTCCTCGGGAATCGGCTTCGCGCAGCAGCACGACACGAGCCGCCGGCCGTCCGCCCGGCTCGACGGTGGCGAGTGTCATCGCGTAAGGCTCGTCGAGTTGGGCGTGGAGGGCTTCTGCGAGCCAATGGCGAAATTGCTCGATCGGGTCGGGTCGCAGGTCGCCCTCGTCAAGACGGGCTTGTCGATAGTCGCGGCGAAGCGCAGTCAAGTCCATGGTCAGCCTCCTGGCTCCATTCTAGGCCGCTTGGGCCGCGTGCTACACTCGCCGCGACACTTGGAGACCCCAATGCTGCTGCGCTTTGCTCTGTCATTTGCGACCCTATTGCTGATCGGATCGACCGGCATCGCGCTTGCCGCTCAGCCTGCCGCCCCGACTCCGCCGGACATGATTCCTCTGCCCGACGAAGACGACGGCGCTGTCCCCCTGATCGCGCCGCAGGGGCCGAACGACCCGGACATCAGTATTCGCACCGAGGGCGACAACACCATCGAGGAATATCGTCGCGACGGCCAGGTCTACATGATCAAAGTCACCCCGCGTCTTGGTCCGCCGTACTACCTTATCGACGCCAGTGGTCAAGGGCGCTTCATGCGTCACGATGGCCCCCTGCCGCCGACCGCCCCGGCACAGTGGCGGATCTTGGAGTTTTAGGCTGCCGCACCCAATCCAAGGACTCACCTAGCATGTCGGTCTTCACCCCGGTCGCCACGGCAGATGCTAAGCGGCTGCTCTCCCGTTACGACATTGGTGAGCTGCGGTCGCTGCAAGGCATTGCTGCTGGTATCGAGAACACCAACTATTTTCTCGACACCGACCGCGGCCGCTTCGTGCTGACGCTGTTCGAAAAACTAACCGCGTCCGAGTTGCCCTTTTACATTGGACTGATGACCCACTTGGCACAGCGCGGTGTGCGCTGCCCAGATCCGGTGGTTGATCGGGAGGGTATCGCTCTGACCGAACTCAACGGCCGGCCAGCGTGCCTGGTGACCCGACTGGCTGGCGCATGGGTCGAGCTGCCGCAGGTTGAGCACTGTCGTGAGGTGGGCGCCGCGCTAGCTAACATGCACTTGGCCGGAGCGGATTACTCGGCGCAGATGCCCAACCCGCGTGGTCCGGCCTGGTGGCACGAGGCGGCCCGCAGCATCGATCGCTTCCTCACCGGCGAACAGCGCGACCTGCTAA
Source organism: uncultured Enterobacteriaceae bacterium (assembly GCA_964524005.1). Lineage (GTDB taxonomy): Bacteria > Pseudomonadota > Gammaproteobacteria > Burkholderiales > UBA3065 > UBA3065. Next base: position 49,180 of record CAZGBK010000004.1, on the reverse strand, counting down.
CCGACGAGCTGGCATTTCAGGACGCCGCCCGTGCGTCTGACTTGCCGCGAGGGTTGATCCACGCCGATCTGTTTCGTGACAACGTCTTGTTTGATGGCGCTGTTGTCGGGGGGCTCATCGATTTTTACTTTGCCTGTACCGACGCTTGGCTATTCGACGTTGCGGTCACCTTGAATGATTGGTGCCTGGACGAGGCCGGTGACGTCGTTGGTGCGCGAGCACTGGCCTTGCTTGATGCGTATGCCGCGGTGCGGCCCTTCACTGCGACCGAGTGCGCGGTCTGGCCGGTGATGTTGCGGGCCGGTGCGTTGCGTTTTTGGCTATCGCGCCTCTATGACTATCATCTGCCGCGCCCCGGCGAAATGACCCACGCCAAAGACCCAGCGCACTTTGAACGGCTGTTGCGTAAACACCGCACGGCGGTTCCGGGGCTGCCGGAGTGAGCGCGGAGCGGCCCTTGCCGGCTGGAGCGGGTTGGCGCTGGATCGTTGAAGGGTTTGGGCTGTTTCGACGCGCGCCGCTCATCTGGCTCCTGCTGGTCGGCATGTTGTTTGCCTTTTCGCTGCTCACCAGCATGGTGCCTGCCGTTGGCGCGGTGGTGCTGTACGTCGTGTCACCCGGTCTGTTGGCGGGCATGTTGATCGGGTGTGCAGACCTGCGGGCTGGGCGCGAGCTCAGCGGTCAGCATTTGTTGGCTGGTTTTTCTCGCAGCGCTTACCGACTGTTGTGGCTAGGGGTGTTCTACACCCTCGCGCAGGTGCTGCTGCTGGGCCTTTTGCTGGTCGCTGGGGCCGGGCTCCCGCTCGATCCTTTGGCAGAGGTGCCGACGCTGCCGCCACCGGCTGAATTGTCGCTGGGGTTGGTTGCGTTGGCCCTGTTGGTGTCGGTTCTGATGACGATGCTGATCTGGTTTGCACCGGCACTGATCGTGTTTCGCGACCAGTCAGTGTGGCCAGCCATGCGCATGAGCTTGGCGGCGTGCTTGTTCAATTGGAAAGCCTATGCGGTGAATGCGTTGGCGATGATGGTGCTACTTTTGCTCGCTGTTTTGCCGATGTTGGTCGGGCTATTGGTCTGGCTACCGGTGATGGTCTGTGGGCTTTTCTGCGCCTATTGCGAGATCTTTGGCGAGCCCGCTGCTGGGAATAAGGCTACCTAAGGTCGCTAAGGTGCGCTGCGTCGCGCCGCGGTGCTGTTTCCAAAAATGCCGTGCAGCGAGTCCCGCGCTGTTTCTGGAAGGGGTGCCGCTCAAAGGCGCCTTCAACCATTCGGCAAGCGCGGCAACCAAGTCTGCGGTATCGCTGACCTGCCTGGCGGCACCCACAGCGATGGCACCGGCAGTGTCGTCGGCGAAATTAAACGTGTGTGGTCCGACGAGGACAGGCCTGCCTTGAGCACACGCCTCCAGCAAATTTTGCCCGCCTAGCGGGACCATAGACCCTCCAACAAAGACGACATCCGCTGCGGCGATATGCGCTGCCATCTCCCCCAAGGTGTCGGCAAGCAAGACACGGGCGTTCGGGTCGGGCCAGTGGTCGCAGCTGCGGCGGCATAGGCTCAGGCCACGCTCGCGAATCGCTCTTTCGATGGCGTCGCAGCGATGGGGATGGCGTGGCGCCCAGATCAGACGCACCGCGCTCGGAAGCGCTAGAACAGTATCGAGTATCGCCGTGTCTTCCCCTTCGCGCGTGCTGGCCGCGAGCCAGACCGGCCCTGGGCCCATTACCGATCGCCAGCGGTGGCCGCGCTGTTGGAGTACAGGGTCGGGCTCGGCATCAAACTTCAGGTTGCCTGCCACCGCGATGTGTCGTCCCCCAAGGGCGCGAAACCGCTCGGCGTCAGCTTCCGTCTGCGCGATAACGCAGCTTAGGCTCCGCAAGGTTGGAGTCGTCAGTGCGGCCACTCGCCGGTAACCGGCGGCCGAACGTGCAGACAGGCGCCCATTCACCAGAGCCGTCGGAATGGCCCGTTTCCGGCAGGCGGCGATCAGATTCGGCCAGAGCTCTGTTTCCATCAGCAAGCCTAGAGCGGGCCGAGTTCGGGCGAGAAAGCGATCGACGGCCCACGGTAAGTCATATGGCAGATAACAACGCGTCACTCGGTCGCCGAACAATCGTTCGCTGGTCTGACGGCCCGTTGGGGTTGTGTGCGAGATGATGATCTGCAACGAGGGGTCTCGCGCGAGCAGCCCTTCGATCAAGGGTTGTGCGGCGCGGGTTTCGCCGACCGAAACCGCGTGCACCCAGATCGTGACCTTGCGACCGTCTGAAGCGCTAGATACCGGCGCGTTGCCAAGAAAGCGCTCGGCCCAGTCGCGACGATAGGCCGGGTCGAGGCGCGAACGCCATAGCAGCCAGACGGGCATCAGTGGCAGGGCCAGCGTCAGCGCTAGCGTGTAGAGCAGGCGGGCGACAGGCATGTGCGTCGCAGTGTAGCATCGGCCCCGTCTAGCCCTACCTGCTTGCATCTTTCCGGAGACCGTTTGGCGATCGCTCTGTCGTCGGTGTTCAAATCAGACCGGTTGGCCCCGCGTTTCTGGGCAGCTTGGTCTGTGCTCCTGCTCTTGCGCCTGCTCGCGAGTCTCCCCTATGGCGCGCTGCAACGCATCGGTACGTTGTTTGGCTTTGCGCTTTACGTCGCCTCGCCGGGCCGGCGGCAGGTCGCTCGCACCAACTTGCGGCTCTGCATGCCAGAGCTCGATGACGCGGCGCGGGAGGCGTTGTTGAGGGCTCACTTTCGGTCACTGGGCATCGCTGTGCTCGAGACCGCCATGGCTTTCTTCTGGTCGGACCGCCGGCTCGCCCCGTTGGTCCAAGTTGACGGGCTCGAACATCTCGATGCCACACTAGCGCAGGGCCGCGGAGCGATCTTGCTGACCTGCCATTTCACTCATCTGGAGGTCAGCGGACATCTGCTCGCGCTGCATCGGCGCATCAGCCTGATGTACCGAATGCACAAGAATCCGTTGATGGATGATGCCATTCGGCAATCGCGTGCCGCGCGCGCCCATGACACTGTCGAGCGTGGGGATGTGCGGGCAATGATTCGCGAGCTTCGGCGAGGCCACGCGGTGTGGTACGCGCCGGACCAGAACTATGGGGGCACCAGCCACGCCGCCTTTGTGCCGTTCTTCGGCGTGCCTGCTTTGACGGTGACGACAACCTCTCGCTTGGCCGCCATGACCGGAGCACCGGTCGTGCCCTATTTTCCAGAGCGGCTAGAGGGTGCGCGGGGTTACCGGATTCGCGTGCTGCCGGCCTTGGCCGGCTTTCCGTCGGGCGACGACGTCGCCGATGCCCTGCGCATCAACCGGTTGATCGAGGATGAGGTGCGGCGTATCCCGGAGCAATACCTTTGGGTGCATCGGCGCTTCAAGACCCGACCGCCGGGCGAGGCGCCTGTCTATCGGGCAGAGGCCTGACCAGAGGGCGGCAACCGGGCCGATCCAAATCCACACACAGGCTGTCGGCCCACCCCGCGAGGCAGGACGATCGCCAGCGACTACTTCAGGCCAGCCAGATACTCGGCGACCGCCTTCATCTCGGTATCGCTCAGTCGGCTAGAGATGCCCCGCATCATTGCGTTGGAATCGTTGGCACGCTCGTGTGCGGCGAACGCCCGAAGCTGGCCGTAGAGATAATCGGCGAACTGCCCAGCCAAGCGCGGATATTGGTCGGGAATCCCAGCGCCATTAGGGGCGTGGCAACCAGAGCACGCCGGCAGACCTTTGGAGGCGATGCCATAGCGATAGATGCTCTCGCCTGTTTTGGCCAACTCGGCATTGGTACCGGCGGGTGGCGGCGGCGGCAGGGCGGCGTAGTGGCGACCCAGCGCGGCCATGTCCTCCTCACTCAACGCCGCCGCCATGCCTGCCATGATGGCGTTCTGACGCGCGCCGCTTTTGAAGTTGGCAAGTTGCTTGGCGATGTAGGCGGCATGTTGACCTGCCAGGTGCGGTTGTGAAGGCACCATGCTCATGCCGTTGGCGCCGTGACAGGCGGCGCAGAGGCCACCTGCCAGTTGCTCCGCGGCGCTCTGCGGCGAGGATTCGTGGTCATCGGCCAAGGCATGGGCTGCACCGAGAGCGAACACCTGGGCGAACACGACCATGGCGAACACGCGCTTCATCTGACTGCTCCTTATAACTTGTGTGACGTACAACACTGTTGCGGATCCGGTGCCTGTGTGGCGCGCAGGCACCCCAGGTTAGCGCACGGTGTCCGCAACGGTTTGCAAACCAGCGGAGTGTAAAGCATTCTGCGGGGGCCACGAACTGCCTCCATCCATGAGCACCATCCACAATATAGAGTTCGTCACCTCGGTCGACCACCCAAAACAGCTGCCACCGGAAACGGTTGCCGAGGTCGCGTTTGTGGGGCGATCGAATGCTGGCAAATCCAGTGCGATCAATGCCATGGCCAATCGTCGGCGCTTGGCGTATGTCAGCAAGACGCCCGGACGCACACAACTGATTAATTTCTTTCTGTGGGGCGGGCACGGGCATTTGGTCGATCTCCCGGGTTACGGCTACGCCAAGGTGCCCGAAGCGATGCGCAAGAACTGGGATCGTTTGGTTGGCGGCTATCTAGCCGCGCGCGAGCGTTTAGCCGGTTTGGTTGTCATCATGGATGCGCGTCACCCGATGACTAACCTCGATCGCGAGCTGCTCGAGTGGTTCGCCCCACGGCAGTTGCCAGTCCACGTGCTGCTTTCGAAGGCGGACAAACTGTCGCGCGGCGAGGCTGCGCAGACTTTGGCCAAGGTGCGTTCGCAGCTCGGCGAGATGCCTTTGCAGACCAGTGTCCAACTATTCTCGAGTCTGAATCGGCAGGGTGTGGATCAGGCGATCGACGAGATCACCCGCCTTTTGAGAGAGGGGAATAAAATGCCCCCGGTCCAGGGGGAGTCCGGGGGCCAAAACCCTATTGGGTAGGGATCCCGCTCAGGGAGTAGCGGGGGATGCAACCATCCGTTGCTCTAGACAAAGACGGACAGACAGAGTTCCGTGACCGAGGAGAGCGAAGTGAGCAGCAGCCAGCGTCAATTCCCAAACACCCGCCTGCGCCGCCTGCGCCACGACGACTGGTCGCGGCGCATGGTCCGCGAGTCCACCCTGAGCCCCGCCGACTTCATCCTGCCGGTGTTCGTGCTGGATGGAGCCAGGCGCGAGGAAGCGGTGGCATCGATGCCCGGGGTCAAGCGGCAATCACTCGACCTGCTGCTGGAGACAGCAAAGCACGCGCGCGACCTCGGCATCCCGGCTCTGGCGCTGTTCCCAGTCATCGACGCGCCGCTCAAGTCGCTCGACGCACGCGAGGCGTACAACCCGGACGGTCTGGTGCCGCGGGTGATAGCAGCGCTGAAGCAGGCGGTTCCGGACCTCGGCATCGTCACCGACATCGCGCTCGACCCCTACACCAGCCACGGGCAGGACGGCCTGATCGACGCCGCCGGCTACGTGATGAACGACGAGACGGTGGCGGTGCTGGAGCGTCAGGCCATCACCCATGCCCGCGCCGGGGCCGACATGGTCGCGCCCTCCGACATGATGGACGGCCGCATCGGGGCGATACGCCGTGCGCTGGATGCAGGCGGACATATCCACACGCGGATCATGGCCTACTCAGCCAAGTACGCGTCGAGCTTCTACGGGCCGTTCCGCGACGCGGTCGGCTCCGCCGGCAACCTCGGTGGCGGCAACAAGTACACCTACCAGATGGACCCGGCCAACAGCGACGAGGCGCTGCAAGAGGTCGGCCTCGATATCGCCGAGGGCGCCGACATCGTCATGGTCAAGCCGGGCATGCCCTATCTGGATATCGTGCGCCGGGTGAAGGACACGTTCGGCGTGCCGACCGCCGTCTACCAGGTGAGCGGCGAGTACGCCATGCTCAAGGCAGCGGCGCAGAACCGCTGGCTTGACGAGCGTGCGGTGGTGCTGGAGTCGCTGCTCGGCTTCAAGCGCGCCGGCGCCGACAGCATCCTCACCTACTTCGCGATGGACGCGGCGCGCTGGCTTGCCGAGAAGAAGTAGGCGCTTACTTGCCGGGCTTGCCGCCAGGGCCGCCAACCTTCGGTGCGCCAAGGCCGAACAGCGGCGCGTAAGCCTGCTCGCGCGAGAAGCGCCAGGCACTCACGGCGAACGCCAGCACTGAGAACCCCACCAGCACAGCCAGGTCGAGCGTCCACGCAAAGTCAGCACCATGTCCGTTGCTGGGCGGTAACGCATGTTTAAGCAGGTCAACGCCGTAGGTATATGGATTGAGATGCGCGGCGACGCCTAGTAGGCCAGGAAGATTACCCACCGGGTAAAGCGATCCGGACAGGAAGAACACCGGGAAGATGACGAAGTTCATGATGGCCGCAAAGTTGTCCAAGGTCTTGGAGAATGCGGCGACCAACATACCGATGCCGGCGCAGGCGTAAGCCGTGAAAATGATGCCCAACGCCAGCAGCGCCCAATCGGTTTGAGTCGTGAGGTCGCCGAGCACGATCAGGATGACCAGCAGCAAAAGTGCCTGGAACACCGCCGAGATGGCAGCCGCTTTCATTTTGGCAAACACGATCCACCGGTGGGCGAACGGGGCGATGACCAGCATCCGCATCACCCCCGACTCTTTCTCGTAGACGGTCGAGAGCGCGCCGAGCAGGGCGCCGAACAGGATCGCCATGCCCATGACGCCCGGTACCAGGAAATTGCGGTAGCTTCCATCGCCACCCCCGACGGTCGCCTCAAAACCCGCACCGATGACGAACAGCCAGATCAACGGACGCACCAGCGCCGACAGCAAACGGCCTTTCTGTCGCCACAGTTTGACCAAGTCGCGCTCGACCACCGCGTAGATTGGACGCCACAGTCCGGGCCGACCTCGGGCCGCCTGCGCGCTCGTCGTTGTCTCGCGGCTGGGTTGGCCCATCGCCGGGTCGGTCATGACTGGTTCACCCAGAGGAAGACGTCGTTCAGGTTTGGTCGGCGAACGACCACGCTGCGAATCTGGGCACCCAGCGACTCGGTGAGTGCTGCCAGTGCGGCCGGGTCATGGCGACGCGGGCGGAACGAGAGTGTCTCGAATTCGACCCGTGCCGGTCCAAGCACGGTTTCCAGTTCGTCACGCACGTTGCCCGGGTGGTCGGCGGAGATCTCCACGATCTCGGAGCCGAGGTCCGAGACCAGTTGGCTGGGCGCACCTTGCAGGACGATTCTGCCGCCACGAATGAAAGCGACGCGGTCGCAGTCGGTAGCCTCTTCCAGATAGTGGGTGGTGAGTAGCACGGTCATACCGGTCTCGGCGCGCAGTTGCGCGATGAAGCGCCAGATGCGGCGCCGGCTGGGCAGGTCCAGCCCGATGGTCGGCTCGTCGAGGAACAGCACCTCGGGCCGGTGCAGCACGCCACGCGCGATGTCCAGCGCGCGGCGCTGGCCGCCGGAGAGCGAGCCGACCGGCTTGTCACGCTTCTCCTCGAGCCCGAACAGGCGGATCAGGTGGTCAGCGCGCGCCTGCGTCTCGGCCAGCGGCAGGTCGTACAACAGCCCGGAGAAGCGCAGGTTCTCCCAGACCGAGAGCTGGCGGTCGAGCGCAGAGTCTTGGAACACCAGCCCGATCCGCTGCCGCACCGCCACCGGGTCGGCCTGGGTATCGATACCGCAGACCTCGGCACGACCAGCGGTGGGCTGCACCAGCGACGACAGCATGTGGATGCTGGTCGACTTTCCGGCGCCGTTGGGGCCGAGCAGACCGAAAAACTCGCCGCGCCCGATCTCAAGGTCGAGCCCGGCGACAGCGGTGAAGTCGCCGTAGCGCTTGACGAGGTTCTGGGCGTGGATGGCTACGGACATTGGCTTCAATTTTGGCGCAGCGAGCGCAGATTTGCTCCCGACCGACCGGCCCCATTCAAGCCGGCCAGTGCACGTGACCCTTTTCGAAGCGACCTTCGAGCGCAGGGAGCGGGAGCGAGGAGAGTGGTCAGTGCGATGGCCGGCGAGTCGCTGCTACTGGCCGATACGGCTGTTGTCTGCTGAAGGCAACGAGCCGGTCTCGAACAGGCGGCGGTGCTCCTCGGTCAGGGCATCACGCTGCTTCATCAGCTCGCGAGAATCCTTGTCGGTGCGGAAGACGATCGGTTTGACCTGCGCCTGGGGCTTTAGAGAATCGGCCACCGCTTCAGCGAGCTTGTAGTGGTACGGACTCTTGCTGCAGACCGGGTCGGCGTTGGTCGCATCGCCGGTGAGCATGTAGGCTTGGCAGCGACAGCCGCCGAGGTCGTTCTCCTTCTCCGGGCAGGTCTTGCACAGATCCTTCATCCAGCCGTCGCCGCGGTACTTGTTGAAGCCCGGCGAGTCGTACCAGATCCAGTCCATGCTCTTCTCGCGCACGTTCGGGAACTCGATGCCTGGCAGCATGCTGGCGACGTGGCACGGCAACACCGTGCCGTCGGCCTGCACGGTGATGAACACATTGCCCCAGCCGTTCATGCACTTCTTCGGGCGCTCGCTGTAGTAGTCGGGCATCACGAAGAACAGCTTCATCTTGCCCTTCACCTTCTCGCGGAAAGCATCGGTGATCTGCTCGGCACGGACCAGTTGCTCCTTGGTGGGCAGCAGCTGATCGCGGTTGAGGAAGGCCCAGCTGTAGAACTGGCTGTTCGCCAGCTCGACGTAATCCGCCTCCATCTTCTCGGCCATCTCGAGGATCTCGCCGACATGGTCGATATTGAGCTTGTGCAGGACACAGTTCAGCACCATCGGGTAGTCGTACTTCTTGATCAGTTCGGCGACGCGTTTCTTGAGCTCGAAGGTCTTGGTGCTGGAGAGGAAATCGTTCATCTCCTTGGTGGAGTCCTGGAACGACAGCTGGATGTGGTCGAGGCCGGCTTCCTTGAGTGCTTTGATGCGCGCCTCGGTCATGCCGATGCCACTGGTGATCAGGTTCACGTAGTAGCCGAGCTTGTGTGCCTCGGCGACGATCTCCTCGAGGTCGTCGCGCAGCAGCGGCTCACCACCCGAGAGGCCGAGCTGGGCGGCGCCCATGGCGCGGCCCTCGCGCAGTACGCGGATCCATTCCTCGGTGGAGAGCTCGTTGTGCTGCTTGGCGTAGTCGACCGGGTTGTAGCAAAACACGCAGTGCAGTGGGCAACGGTAGGTGATCTCCGCCAGCAGCCACAGCGGCGGGTTGATGCCCTCGCGCTTCACCGCCTCGCCGGATTCAATCGCCTGAACGGCGGATCCATCCCTGTCCATGTGCTACCTCCATAAAGCCGGTGACGTCGTCCAAAAGACCGGTCGTCGAGAACTTCTGTTCCAGGTCGGCGACGATTTCGGCGACGGATCGTTTGCCGTCCACGCGCGTCATGATCTCGCCGGCGCTGTCATTGAGCTTGACCATCCCTTCCGGGTAGAGCAGCACGTGCGCGTTTTGCGCCGGCTCCCACTGCAGGCGGAACAGCTTGGCCAGCTTGAAGACGGCGTCAGGGGAGATGGTCGGTTCGCTCATCGTCGCGTTCGGTTCAGACTGGCCCCTGCTCAGGCCTTGGGACCCTTGATCTCGATCTCGCACTGTTGAAGCATGATCGCGTCGGCCAGCGCCCACAGCACGTCGAGCTTGAACTGCAGGATCTCCAGGGCGCGCTCCTGCAGCTCGCGCGAGCGGCTGAAGTAGGCCTTGGTCACCTCGAGCCCGTGCTGCACATCACGGCGCGCTTGCGTGAGGCGGTACTTGAAGTACCGCATGCCTTCTGGATCTACCCACGGATACTTCTCCGGCCACGTGTCGAGGCGCTGTTGGTGGATGTGCGGCGCAAAGAGCTCGGTGAGAGACGATGCGATCGCCTCCTGCCAGCTCGAGCGGCGTGCGAAATTGACATAGGCATCCACCGCAAAGCGCGCCGCCGGCGACACGTACTTGAGGCTGGTCACGTCTTCGCGCGAGAGGCCGACTGCCTGACCGAGACCGATCCAGGCCTCGATACCGCCCATGTCGTCGCCCATGCCATCGTGGTCGATGATGCGCTGGATCCACTCGCGGCGGATCGCCACATCGGGGCAGTTGGACATGATCGCGGCGTCTTTCACGGGGATGGCGATCTGGTAGTAGAAGCGGTTGGCGACCCAGCCCTGCAGCTGCTTCTTGGTCAGCTTGCCCTCGGCCATCATCACGTGGAACGGGTGATAGATGTGGTAGCTGGTGCCTTTCTCGCGCAGCTTGGCCTCGAATTCCTCGGCGCTCCAGGGGGCGAGTTGCGTGTTCTCGGCGATACCCATAGCGGTCTCCTTAGAGAATGATTTCCATGCCGTCATACGACACTTCGATGCCGTGACGGGTCAGCTCGGCGCGCTCGGGCGAGTGCTCGTCGAGAATGGGATTGGTGTTGTTGATATGGATGAGTATGCGGCGCGGCTTTGTAAAGCGGTTCAGCTCTTCAATCATGCCGCCAGGCCCTGTCTGCGGGTTGTGGCCGATCTCGCGGGCGCGCTTCTTCGAGATGCCCATGTCGATCATCTCGGTGTCGGTCCAGAAGGTGCCGTCCACCATCACCGCGTCGGCGCTTTCCATGAGTGGCACCAGGTGCGGCTCTATCTCGACCAGCCCGGGCGAATAGAACAGGCTCTTGCCGGTGGCGATATCGCGGATGACCACGCCGATGTTGTCGCCCGGGTGCGGGTTGTTGCGGTGGGGCGAATAGGGCGGCGCGGCGCTCTTGAGCGCCACGCACAGAAAGTCGAGGCCGTCGATGCCGGGAATGGTGAAGCGCTCGGTCTCCGACGGCACGATGCGGTGCCAGTCGACGGTGCAATAGTGCGACAGCACATTGAACAGCGGGTTGCCCTTGGTCAGGTCCTCGTGGACCTGGTCGGTGCACCAGATCGGCAGCGGGCGCGAGCCTTCGCGCAACATCAACAACCCGGTGGTGTGATCGATCTGCGCGTCAACGAGGATGATCCCTTGAATGCCGGTGTCACGCAGACCGCGCGCCGGCTGCAGACAGGGGTTCTGCTTGAGTTGCGTGAGGATGTCCGGAGACGTGTTGAACAGTACCCAGTCGATGCCGTCTTTGCTCACTGCGATCGACGACTGCGTACGCGCGCTCAGGCCCGGCTTGCCTTCGCGAACGCCGCGGCAGTTGGGGCAGTTGCAGTTCCACTGCGGGAAACCGCCGCCGGCGGCAGAACCAAGAACCCTGACGTGCATGCGAACGACCCTGAAGGAGCAAAGAGGACAACATTGTCATAAAAACAAAGCCCGCGCCACGAAGGGCGCGGGCGTACACCACGTCGCTTAGCGAGCGGCGATGTACATGGTCACTTCGAAACCGAAGCGCAGGTCAGCAGCAGCGGGCTTGGTCCACATGGCTGAATCTCCTCTTATCGTTGGCAGAGCCGCCGCAGCGGCAGGTCGCTACCCCAGCGACCCGGGTGTCAATATGGGGGGCGATGGATCCGAGCGCTTGCGCCCGGTGCGCAATTGCCTCTGCGGAATTTCATGAGCGACTGTCCCCGTGTCGTTGGCGGCGGCCGGTAAATTGTTCGCCACCCTTTACAGGCTTGCGGCAGGCCAATAGAGTCGCGGTCTGCCTGCTGCATCGAAGGCGATTCTCGTTACGCTAAGCCGGATGACTGCTGCTTCTCTGCCGGGCGTTGCCGAGACCGGCTTGCCGGTTCGCACACTGGTCATTTCTTTGTTGGTGCACGCCCTGCTTCTTGGCACGGTGCGCGGTTGCGAGCGGACGCCGGAGCCACCACCGCTGACCCTTGAGGTTGAACTTCGACAGCCGCCGCCTCCGCCACCCGAGCCGCCCCCCGTGGTGAGGCCGGCGCCACCGCAGCCCCGACTTGAGCCGCCGCGCCCATCGCCTCCAAAACCCACCCCGCCACCGCCAGTGCTTACTGCCGCACCGGAAGCGCCGGCGGTCAACGATCAGCCCGTGATCGCCCGGCCAGTCGAGCAACCACCCATGGCGCCGGTGGCACCGGCTCCGGCTCCACCGCCGGTCGTCAGCCCTCCAACGCCTCCCGTGGAATCGGCAGTTCAGCGCGTCGATGAGGCCGATCTTTTGCGCGCCTATGTTCGAGGTCTGTCGGACTTGGTGGCCAAGCACAAGCGCTACCCACGCATCGCCCAGATGCGCGGTTGGCAGGGCGAGGTCCAGGTTCGCGTCACCATCGACGGCAACAGCGGCCGGCTGATCGCTGCGGTAGTCCAGCAAGGCAGCGGGTTTGAAGCACTCGACCGCGAGGCTGTCGAAATGGTGCAGCGCGCCGCGCCATTTCCGGTCCCACCCGACTTGCGACGCCCCGAACTGTCAGTGTTGCTGCCGGTAGTCTTCCGGCTCGAGGCACGCTGATGCTCCGCGCGCTGTGGGTGCTGGCAGTTTGCTGCCTAGCCCCAGGCGGCGCGCTGGCCACCGATTTGCAGCGACTGGCGCCCGGTGTCTATGTCTCACTGGCCAAGGGCTACGATGCGGCTGAGGACAACGCCGGTGTGGTCGTGAACGCCGGGGTGTTGGTCGGCAGCGAGGGCGTGGTTGTGATCGACCCGGGTCCGTCAGCCGCGGCAGGCAAAGCACTGCTTCGCGAGATTCGGCGTGTGACCCGCAAGCCGGTGGTGGCGGTCATAGCCACCCACCCACATCCCGAGAATGTGTTGGCGGCGGCCTCATTGATGGGACCCAGCACGGTTCTGATCGGTCATGCCAGAACCTACGCACTGATGCGCGATCGTTGCGAGGATTGCTTCGCGCGCTTGTCTGCCATGATCGGCGAGAGACATTTGGTTGGGACTGACATCGTGTTGCCCGATCAGACGGTGCTGGGCCCCGAGGTCGATCGACGTTTGGGTGGTCGCGATCTTCGCCTGTTGCATCTGGGCTGGGGCCACACCGCTGGCGATTTGGCCGTTCTGGATGTGACGAGTGGCACGCTGTTCGCCGGTGGGTTGGTGTCGAACCGGGTTGTTCCCGACATGCGCGAAGCCGATACGTTGGGCTGGATCAGCGCTTTGATCGGGTTGTCACAGGTGCCAGCCAAGCGCGTGGTTCCGGCGCAAGGGGCGGTCGGGCCACCGTCGGTGATCGGCGAATTCCGCGGCTATCTGGAGTCGCTGCTGCTGCTCGTCCGACGGCCCTACGACGAGCATCTGAGCGTCTTCGATGTACTGGCTGACGGCGAATTGCCTGACTATCGCGATTGGGTGCGCTACGCCGATGCGCATCTGCTGAATATCCAGCATGTGTATTCTGAGCTCGAGCGCGAGGATTTCCGGAGCCGTTAGTGTCAACCGAAGACCACCAGCCGATGAGCAAGGATCCGGCGCAATCCGGGTTATCGAAGCCGTTCCCGGAGATCGAGTCGTTCCGTCAGGGTTTCTTGCCCGACCAAGACGGTCACCGGGTGTATTTTGAGCTGAGTGGCCGCGAAGACGGTGAGGCAGTGGTGTTCCTGCATGGCGGGCCTGGCAGTGGTTGTGTCGCCGCACACCGCCGATTTTTTGACCTGACGCGCTGGCGCGCGGTGCTCTTTGACCAGCGCGGTTGCGGGCGCAGCACGCCCGCTGGCGGTATCGAGCACAACACCACGCCCGATCTGGTTGCTGACATGGAGCGCCTACGCGTGCACCTTGGCATCGAGCGCTGGGTGGTGTTTGGCGGGTCTTGGGGTTCGACCTTGGCGCTTGTATATGCACGAAGGCATCCACAGCGTGTAAGGGCTTTGGTGCTGCGTGGGGTGTTTCTGGCACGGCGGGCGGAGATCGATTGGTTTATCTATGGTCTGCGAGGATTCCTGCCGGAGGTTTGGCAGGTCTTCGCCGATTTGGCTCCAGCCGATGCCCGCGATGACCTGTTGGCTTGGTACCACGCTACCGTTACCGGCGCCGATCGTTCCGCCGCCATCGAGGCGGCGCATCGCTGGTCTTCCGTCGAGTCCGCCGCAATGGCGCTGACCCGTCCGGGACTGGCCTCGACGGACCTTGCTTCTGACGATGTCGTTCTTTCGAAAGCCCGAGTGCAGCTGCACTACATCGCTGCCGGTTGCTTTTTGATGGAGGGCGAGCTGCTGAGTGGCCTCCATGCTTTGCGCGGCATCCCGGTTGATATTGTGCAGGGTCGCCTGGATCCGATCTGTCCACCCCAGACAGCCTATGAATTAGCAATGGCGATGCCCTGGGCGCGTTTGCAGATGATCCCTGGCGCCGGGCACAGTGCTTTTGAACCGGGCATTGCTGCGGCGCTCATTGACGCCTTGGCAGCCTTGCCAGCTGACCGTCCATGAGCTTGCGTTTTCGCATCAACGCCCTGGTCACAGCCCTGGTGTTGGTGTTTGTTACCGCCACGGCGATCCTGATGGTGCAGGACATTCGCCGCCAGATTCGCGAAGAGATGGAGGCGGCAGGACGGGTCACCGGACAGTTATTGACCACCGTCGTCTACAGCACGCAATTCATCCCGACCTCGGCCAGTCAGTCCGATGTCGTATTGGGTTTCCTGAATACTCTTGGTCGGGTCCGCGCGCAGGATATCCGCATGTATTCGGGTGAAGGTCAGCTGCTCTACACCTCGCCGCCATCGCGTTACAAGGAGGGCCGGTCGGCCCCGGCTTGGTTCGATCAATTGGTCGCGCCCGACCTGAAGCGGATGCGCATCCGTGCCAATGGTTTTGACTTGGTGGTTACGCCGGACGCGAGCCGGGCCGTCCTCGACGCTTGGGACGACGTTCTTCAACTTGCCTGGCTGGCGGTGGTGTTCTTTGTCGCCACTAACCTGTTGGTTTACTGGATCATCGGCCGCGCCTTCCGGCCAGTGGGCACCTTGGCGACCGCCCTGCGGCGGCTCGAGCAAGGAGACCTCGGCGCCCGTGTCGAGGGCATCCAGACGCCCGAACTGCGTGCCCTGGGTGACAGCTTCAATCGGATGGCCGAGGCCCTGGATGAGAGCGTGCGCGAGAACCGGCAACTGGCGCTGGCCATGCGTCAAGCGTCTGACGCCATGCTGCTGATCGATCTGAATGGCCGGGTCGGTTACTGGAACCCGGCTGCTGAACGACTGTTCGGCTACCCAGTAGAGCAGATGCGGGGGCTCAACCTGCATCAGTTGGCCCCTGATCATTTGTGCCACGAGATCGACGACGACTTGCGTGATCTCCGTTCCGGTCAGGCGGTTGAGCCACATGACACGGTACGACGCACCCGCATGGGTCGCTCGCTAGAGGTTTCGGTGCGCGCCAGTCCGCTGATCGAGCCATCGACCGGAGCGGTGGTTGGCGGCATAGTCGCTTTGCGCGACATCAGTGAACGTCGACGCGCCGAGACCGCTACCCGGGAACTTGAAGCCAGCCGGCAGATGGCGCAGGTGGTGCAGTCCCATTTGGAGGAAGAGCGCCGTGCGTTGGCCATGGAGTTGCATGACGAGCTCGGTCAGTATGTGACGGCAGTCAAGACTATCGCTCAGGCGACGGCCAACCGCACTGCCGAGACCGACCCGCAGACCCATGCCAGCAGTCAGGCGATCGTCTCGGCGGCGGGGCAGATCTATGACGCGATGCACAACATCATCCGCCGTCTTCGCCCGGTTGCGCTTGAGCGCTTCGGTTTGGCCGAGACGTTGCGCGACGCGGTGCACGAGTGGCGCTCGCAGTACCCCGACATGCGGTTTGACCTGAACTTGAAAGGCGAGGCGACCGGCTTGGGCAGCGATCAGCAGATCGCGTTGTTCCGGGTTGCTCAGGAGAGCGTCACAAACGTCATCAAACACGCCGGGGCGCAACGGGTGACCATCTCGCTGCAGGTAGACGCTGATGCTGCGCGCCTGAAGGTGCGCGACAACGGCACGGGTATCCCGCTCGATCGCTTGCAAGGTTCGGGACGTTTTGGCTTGGTCGGTATGCGTGACCGGGTGCAGGCACTCGGCGGCAGTCTTGAAGTCAAACGGCCGCGCCATGGCGGTACCGAGGTGGTCGCCAGCGTTCCAGTACAACTACAGCAGCTTGTTGACCGGCCGGCTGTGCCGCTGAAGGAGGATTGATGGCGAAGATCCGCGTGATGCTGGTGGATGACCATGCGGTCGTCCGCATGGGCTTTCGCTTGTTGCTGCAGGGCACCCATGACATCGAGGTGGTCGGCGAAGCCGAGACTGGAGAAGAGGGAGTCAAGCGCTTCGTCGAGCTGCGTCCTGACGTTCTGGTGATGGATTTATCGATGCCGGGTATGGGTGGGCTCGAGGCGGTCACCCGGGTGCTGTCGAAAGATTCGGCGGCGCGCATTTTGATCTTGTCGGCGCACGAGGACACGATTCACCCAAAGCGAGTGTTGAAGGCTGGCGCGGTGGGCTACCTGAGCAAGCGCAGCGCCGCCGAAGAGTTGATTCAGGCCATCCGCACCGTGGCCTCCGGCAAAATGTACATGGAGGCCGCGCTGGCCCAACAGATGGCGGTCGAGCAGTTATCGGGTGACAAAAGCCCCGTGGATATCTTGTCGGCCCGCGAGTTCGAAGTGTTTTTGGCACTGGCGCGCGGGCAGAGCGTGAACGATATCGCCGCAGTCCTGCATTTATCGCCGCGGACAGTCGGCACCCACCTGTACAACATCAAGCAGAAGTTGGGTGCCTCGAACCAAGCCGAGCTAGCGATCATCGCGGTGCGCGCCGGCTTGCTAGAACCCTGATCGGCACCGACCTCGGGTGGGCCAATCCCGCGCCGCTGCTTAGAGCAGAATCAGCGTCGCCAAGCCGAGGAAGATGAAAAAGCCACCGCTGTCAGTGGTGGCAGTCAGCAGCACGCTGGTGCCCAGTGCCGGGTCGCGACCGAGCCGGTGCATGGTCAGCGGGATCCCGATCCCGACGGCCGCTGCGAGCAGGAAGTTCAGCATCATCGCGGCGGTCATGACCAAGGCCAGCGGCAGGTTCTGGTAAAGCGCAAAGGCAATCAGGCCCAGCGCCACGCCCCAGACCACGCCATTGAGCAGCGCGAACCAGGCTTCCTTGCGCCACAGACGCGAGCGGTTGGCTTCGTTGATCTGGCCGAGCGCGAGCGCGCGGATGATCAGCGCCGAGGTCTGATTGCCGGTGTTTCCCCCGATGCCGGCAACGATTGGCATCAGAGCAGCAAGTGCAGCGAGTTTTTCGATGCTGCCCTCAAATGCGCCGATCACGCGCGAGGCAAATAGTGCAGTCAACAGATTCACGGCTAGCCAGGGCCAACGGTTGCGTGCCGAATTCCACACCGGGGCGAACAGGTCTTCATCTTCACGCAGACCAGCCTGACCCAAGCGTTCGGCTTCGCTCTCGGCACGGATAAAGTCGACTACGTCGTTGACCGTAAGGCGCCCGATGAGGCGGCCATCTGCGTCCACCACCGGGGCCGATACCAGTTCGTAGCGCTCGAAAGCGCTGGCTGCTTCGCGTGCCGGATCGTCAGGGCGGAACACCACACCGACCTCACGCATGACTTCGCCAACGATTCGCTCAGGGTCTTTGACCAGCAGACGGCGCAGTGACAGTGTGCCGCGCAGGATGTCGTCGCGGTCGACGACGAACAGGGTGTCGGTCTGGTCGGGTAGGTCATCGCGGCGGCGCAAGTAGCGCAGCACCACCTCGAGGCTGACGTCGTTACGGATCGCCACCATCTCGAAGTCCATCAGCGCCCCAACCGTGCCTTCTTCGTAGGAAAGCGCTGACTGCAAGCGGCTGCGTTCGTCCGCCTCCATCGAGCGCAGCAACTCGGAGACCACATCGCCAGGCAGGTCCGGCGCGAGGTCGGCGATCTCGTCGGCGTCAAGGTTTTCGGCAGCAGCCAGCAGCTCGTCGCTGTCCATGCTGGCGATAAGCGTTTCACGGACCGCGTCCGAGACCTCGATGAGGATCTCGCCGTCGCGCTCGGCTTTGACGAGATCCCACACCAGAAGCCGTTCGTCGCGCGGCAGCGATTCGAGGATGTAGGCGACGTCGGCTGGGTGCAGATGATCCAGTATCTGCTGCAGCTCGGCGAGGTTTTGCTTGTGGACGAGCGTTTCGACCAGGTCGTGACGAGGCATGTCCTGGCGTTGCACAAGGCCTTCGACCAGACGGTGCCTGCGTAGCAATTCGGTGACCCGTGCCAGCGTGTCCTGGACGGTTCCGCCAGTGTTCGGGCTGGGGCTTTGATCTTCAGCCATGGCGCGCGGAGCCGGTTCAGAGGACCGCGCATTATACCTGCCAGCGTGGCGAGCTACGGAAGGCGGACCAGATGCATGCGTGCCGCGATGCTGGCCGCGCGGCGTTCCTGGCTCGCCGAAAGGCCGCGTCGCTGTGTGCCGCGGGGGTCTGGTAAGCGCACCACCAGCCGCGCAGCTTGGACTTGGTTGAGCTGCGCGGCGGAACGTCCGTAGTAGTGGCGAGCGGCGGCTTCCGCGCCAAAAATGCCATCACCCCACTCGACCACATTGCAATAGAGCTCGAGGATGCGGGGTTTCGGTACGATCGCCTCTAGCATCACCGTGATCACGGCCTCTTCAGCTTTACGCAGCACGCTTCGCCGGTCGGATAAAAACAGATTCTTGGCCAGCTGTTGGCTGATTGTCGAACCTCCCGCCACCACCTTGCCGCGCGCGAGGTTCTTGCGCAATGCATGTTCGATGCCGTCCCAGTCAAAGCCTCGGTGCTCGACAAAGCGGGAGTCTTCAGCGGTCAGTACGGCTCGCTTGAGTTGCGGCGAGATGCGATCACCATCGACCCACTGGTAGCTGATTTGCGGTGTACGGCCGGCGGCCCGCATCGCGTCGAGCCGCATTGCCATGAATGCTGTCTCGCGCGGGGGGTGCGTGCGCCACCAAGCCAATTGCACCGCGATCCAGCCGTGCCACAACAGGGTGGCGGCGAGCAGGAGCAGCAGCAGTCGCCGGAAGAGTCGGCCGGCGCCCCAGCGACTCATCGCAGCAGCTGGATCACCGGCGCGGTTTGAGGTCGCACACCCCGCCACAGGTAGAACTGTTCGGCTGCCTGCTCGACCAGCATGCCCAAGCCATCGGCAGTGCGTGCTCCAGCGTTGCGTGCCAGGGCGAGAAACGGCGTGTCGCGACCATAGACCATCTCGTAAGCCAAGGCATCTTGGGCAAAGCACTCGAACGGTAAGGGGAGCTCCGAGTCGCTCAGACCGGCACTGGTGGCGTTGATGATGAGGTCCCATTCACCCTCGATCTCTTCAAAGCCGCCCCCGTCTACAGGGCCAAAGTCGACGAAATGCCGGGCCAGTTCGGCCGCCCGGTCGCCGTTGCGATTGGCGATGAACAACTTCTGGGGCTGGCTTCCGAGCAATGGTTCGATCACGCCACGAGATGCGCCGCCAGCGCCAAGGAGCAGGATGCGACGCCCTTCAGCGGTATAACCGAGATTCTCCCCAAGGTCGCGTAGTAGGCCGATGCCATCGGTGTTGTCGCCGAGCAGACCGTCTGGGCGCGGTGCCAGAGTGTTGACCGCCCCAGCACGTTGCGCCCGAGCAGTCAGCTGTTTAGCGAGCTTGAATGCTTCTGCCTTAAATGGAATCGTGACCGACAGGCCTGCCCCCCCGGCGGCGAAGAATCCCTCGGTGGTGGCGACGAACGCATCCAGCGGTGCTTCGATGCGCATGTATTCAAGGTCGGCTCGGGTTTGCAGCGCAAACGCCCTGTGGATCTCAGGCGAACGACTATGCCCGACAGGGTTGCCGATGACGGCGTAACGCTCGGTCATGACTTGCGGTGGTAGTTGGCGATTCGGTCGACTTCTTCGCGCGAGCCCAGGACCACCGGCACACGCTGGTGCAAGCCAGTGGGTTTCAGGTCGAGCAGATCGTGGGCACCATCGGTGGCGCGGCCGCCGGCCTGTTCAACCAGTAGGGCCATTGGATTGGCTTCGTAGAGCAGGCGCAGCCGCCCGGCTTTCGGCGGTTGTTTGTGGTCGCGAGGGTAAAGGAACACGCCGCCGCGGCTAAGCACGCGGTGGACATCGCCAACCATCGAACCCATCCAGCGCATGTTGAAATCGCGGCCGCGCGGCCCCTCGCTGCCCGCAAGACATTCGCTGACATAGCGCTGAACCGGAGCTTCCCAGAAGCGTTGGTTAGAGGCGTTTATGGCGAATTCGCTGGTCTGTTGGGGGATGTGCATGCTCGGGTGCGTGAGCAAGTATTCGCCTTGTTCGCGGTCAAGGGTGAAACCCTCTACGCCGCGCCCGGTGGTCAGTACAAGTTGTGTTGCCGGGCCATAGAGCGCGTAGCCAGCGGCGCGTTGCTGGCGACCTGGGAGCAAGAAGTCGGCCTCTTGCAGATCTCCACCGCTCGGTGCCGGCAGGATCGAAAAAATAGTCCCGATGGGAGCGTTGATGTCAATGTTGGTCGAGCCGTCGAGCGGGTCGAACAGTACCAGGTGAGAGTCGGCTTGGTCGGTGCAATCGAGGGCCAACATGTGGTCCATCTCTTCTGAAGCCAGGCCGCGTAGACGTCCCGACCAGACCAAGCCCTCGATCATCATGTCGTTGCTGATGACGTCGAGTTTCTTTTGCACTTCGCCCTGGACATTCTCGGCACCGGCGGTGCCCAAGATCCCGGCCAGTTCGCCCTTGCCAACAGCTGCGGCGATGCGCTTGGTGATCGCAGCGATACGCAGCAGGCTCGATGACAGCGACGGCGACAAGCCCGATTCCCTGACCTGGCGAGTGAGATGGTGCGCGAGCGAGATGGGCAAAGGACGCGGGGGCGAGTATGCGATGCCCGAATCCTACCGGTTTGAGAGCACCTCGTGGGTTACTCGCTGCGGAGTTTGTCGCCGTGGCTGAAGGTCCAGGTGCGAATGATTTCGAGGACGTCGGTGTCTTGACGCAACTCTGCGGGAAATGGCGCAAACGGGGCGCCAAGTTCGACAATCCGGCGGGCGGCCTCGTCGAGGATCGGGTGGCCTGAGCTGCGCATCAGTTCGATCCGCTCGATGCTGCCGTCGGCACGCAGCGCGACGAGCAACTGCAATGAGCCGTGGAGACCTTGGTCACGGGCGGCCTGGGGGTAGTTCAGGTTACCGATGGTCTCGACCTTCAGGCGCCAATCCTCGACATAGCGGGCGTACTGGACCCCACGAGCGGTGGCGCCAAAAACCTTGCGTCGCGACTGCTGGCGCAACATCTCGGACGTTTCGCCGCCGTGTGCCTCGATTCGGGCCAGGTCGCGTCCACGTTGCAACAGTTCGGCACGATTCAAGGGCGTGCGGAAGGTCTCATTGTTTGGCACAGAGGGCGCCGCCTTCGTCGCTTCGCTGCGCGACTGCTCTGTGCTGCGCTCCTCTGGCTGAGGAGTGGGTTCAGGTGCGGACGCATTGGGCGTGTTTGGTAGACGCGCTGGAGTCGTCGGAGCGGCGGCGAGTGGTAGATCGGGTCGAATGGCGCGCACCGCCCCGCCGGACGTGGCATTGGGCGCCGCCAGATCGGTCAATGGGGGTTGTCTGGTGGGCACCACGGGGGCTGCCAAGGTGACCTCGAGCGCGCGTAGCGCGGGCAACGTAGCTGGCTCGAAGCGCAAGCCCAACGACAACAGTCCAAGATGCACTGCGGCCGATAGCAGCACAGCCGCGACCAGCATCGACTGTCCATGCGTTGAACCGCGCTCAGTTTGCCCGGAGGACACAGCTGACCTCTATCAGGTCGATATCCTCGACCGTCAGTGTCAAAGGCGTTCCCGGCTCGCACAGTGGCAGGTCACGGGCTCGCATGACCAACGGGAGAGTGCTGACCCGCACCAAATCGTCACGGATCAAGGTCGCCTCGAGTCGATCGATGTTCTCTTGAATCAGATAACGCAGGCACCAGTAGCGTTCCATATGACGCTGGAACTCGGCATAGGCATCGTAGGCCAGTTCGAAATCGCGCACTGCGCTGAACAGTGCATCTTCGCGATGTCGATAGACAGGGTCGTCACCTTTGGCGAGAGCGACGATCTGGCGCTGGTTGACCAGGTCGGCGTAGCGCCGCAGCGGCGAACTTGACCAAGCATAGTGGCTCACGTTCAGCCCCTGATGGGGTGCGGGTTGTGTGCCCATGCGTGTCTTCCCGGAGGTCTGGCTGCGATAGATAGCGGCGAAACCCGCTTCATCAAGGGCTTGGCCCCAAGTGCTGTTGGCCAGAATCATGAGTTCGGAGACGAGCGTATCCAGGGGTGATCCTCGGGGGCGCGGGGTGATCTGGATGCGCTCGCCATCGACATGAAAGCTGTAGTCGATTTTGTCGGTTTGAGTGTTTGCCGGTTTTCCGCGCGCGAGTTGTTGCTGTTCGGCGAGCCGATGCAGGGTCTGGAGTGCTTTGGCCCAGCGTGGCCCATGGGCACCGCCGTCAAGCCCTTCGCCCAGGAGATTCAAGCGCAGGTTGTCGGCGATGTAGACGCGCTCGAGGCGGGTCTCGGTGCGTCGAATCCCCAGCGTGTCCGGGTCGCAGTACAGGTAGAGGGACACGGCCGGCCTGTCGCTGCCGGCATCGAGGGAAAAGTCGGCAATGCAGGAGTCGGGCAGCATGGTGATCTTGTGCCCGGGCAGATAGACCGTCGACATGCGATCGCGTGCCATCTGGTCAAGCGCGGAATCACGCTCGATGCCTAGGGCTGGCGCAGCAATGTGCACTCCAACGCGAAGTTCGCCCGCCAAGTTTACGAGAGAGAACGCATCGTCGATTTCTGTTGTGGATGCGTCGTCGATGCTGAATGCCTCGGTATCGGCTGCGGCGAGTTGGGGCGGGGTGCCGGTGTGGACTGGCGCAAAGCCCGTACCCGCTGGGAAATGGCGCACCAGGAAGCCGCGCAGGTGATAGTCGGCAGTCGATGGTAGCCCGCCGCATTGCTCAATCACTCGAACCGGGGTTGTTCCCGCGGCGGTGGCGGCGGCATCGAGCGCCTTCCATTCGAGCGCATTTTTGTCGGGGGTATAGAGCAACATGTCCAGCCGGGCGCGCAGCGGATCGGGCAACTCTCTCGCGAGCAGGGCGTTCTTCCAAGCGTCGATTTGTGCGGCTTGCGCCTCGCGGCGTTGTTGACCCGCGAGCGCCGCTTGCAGCGATTCCGCCGGCGCAGCGCGATAGCGGCCGCGCCCTTTGCGATAAAAGTACATAGGCGCGCTGTGCAGGCGCAGGGCGATGGCAGCGGATTGTGCGGCGCTTGGCGAGGGACCGTAATAGTCGCGAGCGAGCGTGTCGAAGGCGAACTCTTCGGTGCCGCTTGCCTCCCACAAAAAATCGAGTGGGATTTCTTCGGCTTCGTGTTGTGCTGCCCTCATCAACTCAGCCGCCGAGCAGTCGGAGAATCGCAGGAGCACATTGCTGCTTTTGATCTTGGTGCGCTTGCCATGCGGCGTTTCGATCTGCAGCGACCCGGCCTGGTCGGCGAGGACCGCGGCTGCCTTGAAGTCGCCGCCGTCTTCATAAAAAACGTTCATGAGCTGGGTCAGGGAAGTATCGACCCTATTATACCGAGCGCGCCGACCGCGCCCAGTTCGCCGAGCCCGATGTTCCACGTGGAACAGTCGCGGTTTGGCGAGTGATGCCCTGAGTGAGGGGGCAAGGGGGGGTTGCGCAGGCACTCCCGGCGTATACTCCGTCTCCCCCGTCAACCCCTCGGCCGCATGTCCCAATACGTCTATTCGCTGATTCGCGTTGGCAAGGTCGTTCCGCCGAAACGCCAGATTCTCAAAGACATCTCGCTGTCGTTCTTCCCCGGCGCCAAGATCGGTCTGCTCGGCCTCAACGGTTCCGGCAAATCCACACTGATCCGTATCATGGCGCAGGTCGAAAAGGACTTCGACGGCGAGGCGATCCCGATGCCCAATCTGCGCATCGGCTACCTGCCGCAGGAGCCCGAGCTCAACCCCGCCGCGACGGTGCGTGAAGAGGTCGAGTCTGGCCTCGGAGAGGTGATGGAGGCCAAGAAGCGTCTCGAGGAGATCTACGCCGCCTACGCCGAACCCGACGCCGACTTCGACAAGCTTGCCGAAGAGCAGGCCAAATTCGAAGCCATCATCGCCGCTAGCGGGCAAGACGCCGAGACGCAGCTCGAGGTCGCCGCAGATGCGTTGCGTCTGCCCGCGTGGGATGCCTCCATCGGCAACCTTTCGGGGGGTGAGAAGCGTCGCGTGGCCCTGTGCAAACTGTTGCTCTCCAAACCCGACATGCTGCTGCTCGACGAGCCCACCAACCACCTCGACGCCGAGTCGGTCGAGTGGCTCGAGCAGTTCCTGGTGCGCTTCCCCGGCACCGTCGTGGCCGTCACTCATGATCGCTACTTCCTCGACAACGCCGCCGAGTGGATCCTCGAGCTCGACCGCGGCCATGGCATCCCGTGGAAGGGCAACTACTCGAGCTGGCTCGAGCAGAAGGAGAACCGCCTCAAGCAGGAGGAGGCCTCCGAATCGGCGCGGCAGAAGACCATCGCCAAGGAACTCGAGTGGGTGCGACAGAACCCCAAGGCACGGCAGGCCAAGTCGAAGGCACGTATCGCCCGCTTCGAAGAGCTCTCCTCGCAGGAGTACCAGAAGCGCAACGAGACCAACGAGATCTTTATCCCAGTGGCCGAGCGCCTCGGCGACAAGGTCATCGAGTTCAACGGCGTCACCAAGTCCTTTGGCGACCGCCTGCTCATCGACAACCTCACCTTCTCGGTCCCGCCCGGCGCCATTGTCGGCATCATCGGTCCCAACGGCGCCGGCAAGTCGACGCTGTTCCGCATGATCACCGGCCAGGAGCAGCCCGACTCCGGCGAGGTGGTGGTCGGCCCGACGGTGAAGATGGCCTACGTCGACCAGAGCCGCGACGACCTTGACGCCAAGCAGACCGTGTTCGACCTGCTGTCGCAGGGCCGCGATATCCTGCAGATCGGCAAGTTCGAGATGCCGTCGCGCGCTTACATCGGCCGCTTCAACTTCAAGGGCGCCGACCAGCAGAAGCCGGTAGGTACGCTCTCCGGCGGCGAGCGCGGGCGGCTGCATCTGGCCAAGACACTGATGGCCGGCGGCAACATGCTGCTGCTCGACGAACCTTCCAACGACCTCGACGTGGAGACGTTGCGCGCACTGGAGGATGCACTGCTCGAGTTCGCCGGTAGCGTCATGGTGATCAGCCACGACCGCTGGTTCCTCGACCGCATCGCCACGCACATCCTCGCCGCCGAAGGCGACAGCCAGTGGACCTTCTTTGCCGGCAACTACCAGGAGTACGAGGCCGACAAGATCCGCCGTCTGGGTGAAGAGGGCGCCAAGCCCAAGCGCATCCGCTACAAGCCGATCGCCCGATGAACAAGCTGCACTCACTCGGAGCCGATGTCTTCCCGGTTGCTCTCGTCGAACGATTGCGTCAGCAGACCTTCTGCTTCGTCCCGAGCGCCGATGCGCGGGCGAGCATGGCTTCTGATGTTGCCGCTTGGGCGGCTGACTGGCCGACATTCTCCGACAGCTGGTCGCGCCTTGAGGTCGATACCTACATGGGCGACGGCGGTCGCTATCGAAAGCGTCGCTATGCCGTGATGAGCGCGGACGGCGCCGGCAATCTCCAGATGGAGCCGCACCAGCCACACTATCAGTCGCTTGAATACAACCGGTTGAACGGAGGAGTGGCCCGACATTTCGAGCCAATTGAAGACCGCGTCATGGCGAGTCCCTGCATGCAGGCGACGGTGGCTTTTGGTCATGGTTTTTTTACTGCCCTGTATCCGGCAGCGCCGGCGCATATCGAGATCCACCAGTTCCGTATCGAGGCGCGGCCCGACCGAGCCGGCTTACCAACCCCTGAGGGTATCCATCGCGATGGGGTGGATTTTGTTCTGGTCATGATGGTGCGCCGAGAGAATGTGGAGAGCGGCACGACCGAAGTATTCGATCTTTCAGGAACGCGTCTGGCGCACTTCACTCTGACCGATCCATGCGACCTCGCTTTGGTCGATGATCAGCGCGCATTGCACGGCGTCACGCCGGTGATCCCGCGTGTTGCTGGTCAGCCTGCTTGGCGAGATGTGTTGGTGATCACCTATCGGCGGCGGTTGCCGCTTGGTTCAGACGCTTGAACGTCCATCAGCTTCGCCGAGCTCGTCGAGCGTTGGCGCCTGGTTGTCGGGGATGCGGTAATCCCCTGCGGCCCACGCGCCGAGGTCGACCAGTCGGCAGCGTTCGCTGCAAAACGGTCGCCATCGATTGGATGGTTCAAATGGTGCTTCGGCGCCGCAGTGGGGGCAGTTCACCAGTCGGACCATGTGAACGTCTGTTGTAATCAGAGCCCGCACAGAGCGAGCTGGAAATCGACTGCTTCTTCGCAGGGCCGCGGTCGAGAGGTCAGGTCGAAATGTTGGAAGCGGACCGTAAAGACGAAGCGGTTCGCGCTGATCTCGGGTATGCACGGACAGTCGACTGGGACATCGATGATGGCGAGTTGGGGCGGCCTGCCCTGAATCGGTTGCTCAAAGAAACCGTCCACAGCGGACACGCGTTGTGGTTCGGCACTGGTGCGGAGCAAACGCAGCGCCAGACTCGCAGCAGCCTCGACCTCGTCGAAGTCATTCAGCCACTCAAGAATGTCGGCTCGCCTCAGATCGGGGTCGCGGTGGCACCAAAAATTGAAGCTCGGGAGATCGTATTGCGTCGCCCCACCGGGCACTGCCAGCCGGGCGCGGAACAGGCTCAACCACTCGTGGTCCCGGCACCGGTTGCCAGCGCGGCCGGGTGAGCGCTCGATGCGTCCGATGACCTCGTCCAACTCGGCGAGGCAGTTCTCGAGCGATGCCTGATCCACTGCGGCATTGCCTTGCCAGCTGCGGCTGACACCTCGTTGACGTTCGAGGTCAATGCGCAGGTCGCTTTTGAGGTCGATACGGGAACCCAGATCGATGATTTCGCACAAGGCGACCAGCGCCCCGCGATGGTCTTCGACGCGCCGACTGTCGGCGAGTCGATGGACGCGGCCCAACACCTCTTCGAGACGCAGCAACATGCGCACCCGCTCGGTCAGCGGGAAGTGGTAGCGCAAGGTGCTTTGAAGCTCGGTGATGACATCCATAACCTGGTTGCGAGAAGGGCCGTTGCGTGCGCAAACTAAGTCGAATCATGAAACGAGTCAATCATCTGCAAATAGGATCGATGAGTTTTATGAGGGCCAGATCCCGACTGGACAAGGAACAACCTGAACATGAAGCGAGCCATATCGACTCTGAATCGCCCGAGAGCCGGAAGGCCGCTCGCCTTTTACGTGCTATTGGGGTCGCTCATCGCAGCGCCAGCAAGCGCCGACATGGAAGCAACGATCCGACAGTTACGCGACGAGGTCGAGGCACTGCGGCAAGAATTGCGCGAGACTCGTCGCGAGATGTCGCTTGGCAAGGCCGAGGCAGCAGAGGAGACCGAACGTCGCGCGCGGGCTGCCAAGAGCGAACTGCGCGGCGCCCACAAGGATGGTTTTGGCTTCACGACTGGGGATGGGCAGCACAGCATCCGGCTGACCGGACGCGTTCATACCGACTATCGCTGGATCAACGACATTCCGCTGTCGGCGCGTGACCGAGCGGATGCCGATACCGCATCTGCTGCCGATGGGTTCGAGTTGCGTCGGGCACGTCTGGGGTTCAGTGGGTATCTTTACCGGGATATCGCCTTCGAGCTGCATTTCAATAGCTCAGGCGGGTCGGTGGGCGTCGAGCAGGCTGCAGTCAACCTCGGTTGGTACAAGCCGGTCCAGTTGCGGCTGGGTCGATTCAAGCAACCGTTCGGGTTGGAGCAATTGGTGAGCGCCAGCGCAATTGATTTTATGGAACGCTCATACAACGATGCCTTGGCGCCCGGCAGAAAGCTGGGCGTGATGCTGCACGGTGAGCCGCTGAAAGGTCTTACCTACGCCGCCTCTGTTTTCCAAGATGGCAGTAGCGAGGCGACCGCCGCCGATGGCGATGACAAACGCTACGCTCTTCGTGCTACTGCGAACCTGGCCCAACTGAGCAGCATGCCCGATAGCGTTCTGCACCTCG
Source organism: uncultured Enterobacteriaceae bacterium (assembly GCA_964524005.1). Classification (GTDB taxonomy): domain Bacteria; phylum Pseudomonadota; class Gammaproteobacteria; order Burkholderiales; family UBA3065; genus UBA3065. Next base: position 21,216 of record CAZGBK010000004.1, on the reverse strand, counting down.
GAGTGGCACATGTCGGGGGTGACTACACGTTGGCAGTCAGTGAGGCCGACACCACGCTGATTGGCATGCGCACGCTGAATCGGGGGCTCAGTAACGTTTACCGGGCGCAACTGGGCACAACCGCGGGCTTCGGCGCGGACGTCGCACAGTCGATGTATGGCGCTGAACTGGCGCTGGCCCACGGGCCTTGGAAGCTGCAGGCTGAGTATCTATCTGCCAACTACGATGCGGTCGGCCGGTCGGGTCTCGATGGCAGCGCCCTATCATCACTGCGCGGCGGTGTAAGCGCTTACTACGCCAGCACACTATGGAATATCACAGGCGAGCGTTGGGCGGACGCCTACAGTGGCGGCGTGTTTCGTGCGTTGTCACCCCAGCGACCGTTCCAGCCCGGGGCGGGTTGGGGTGCGTGGCAACTAGGTGCCCGCTATGCCCGTTTCGACGCCAGCGACCTGCGGGCCGGCGGAAGCGCGCGCATCGTCTCTGGCTCGGCAGTGGATGATTTCAACGACACCCTGGATTCTTGGTCGCTGGGTTTGAACTGGATCCCCAATCCGGCGACGCGCCTGCTCATGGAATACACGCGGACTCGCTTCGGCGGCCTCACCTTGCCAGCGGGACTGGTCGACACGCTGCAATCACGCGGAATCCGTCACGAAGACGTGTTCAGCCTGCGTGCCGAACTCAAGTTTTGAGTCCACCAGGGGCTTGGCCTCGTCAGGCAACCCCCTGTTTCAGGCTGGCCTCGATGAAGACGTCGAGGTCGCCGTCCATCACCCCCTTCACATTGCCGACCTCGACGTTGGTGCGCAGATCCTTGACCCGGCTCTGGTCGAACACGTATGAGCGGATCTGGTGGCCCCAGCCGATGTCGCTTTTTCCCGCCTCGAGCGCCTGCTGCGCCTCCATTCGCTTGCGTAGTTCGGCTTCAAAGAGCTTGGCGCGCAGCATCTGCATCGCTTCCTCGCGGTTGCGGTGCTGGCTGCGGTCGTTCTGGCATTGCACGACGATGCCGGACGGCGCGTGCGTGATGCGCACGGCGGAGTCGGTCTTGTTGATGTGCTGGCCGCCGGCACCGCTGGCCCGGTACGTATCAATGCGAAGGTCGGCCGGGTTGATGTCGATCTCGATGCTGTCGTCTACTTCCGGGTAGATGAACACGCTGCAGAAGCTGGTGTGGCGGCGCGCGTTGCTGTCGAAGGGTGAGACGCGCACCAGCCGGTGGACACCGGTTTCGGTTCGCAGGTGGCCGTAGGCGTAGTCGCCACTGACTTTCAAGGTGCAACTGGAGATTCCGGCGACCTCACCCTCCGATTCTTCGAGCACCTCGACGGTGAACCCTTTGCGTTCGCAGTAGCGCACGTACATGCGCATCAGCATGCCGGCCCAATCCTGCGCTTCGGTGCCACCGGCCCCCGACTGGATGTCGATGAAGCAGTTGTTCGGGTCCATCGGGTTGGCGAACATGCGCCGGAATTCCAGTTGCTCAACGCTGGCGCGAATACGCGCGACATCTTCGGCGACTGCCTCGACGGTCGACCAGTCGGATTCGCTGCGGGCCATCTCGAACAACTCGGCGGCATCGGACAGGCCGTCGCGAATGGCATCAAGGCCACCCACGACTGACTCCAGGGATTTTTGCTCGCGACCCATGTCTTGGGCGCGTTTCGGGTCATCCCAGAAGTCTGGGGCTTCGCTTAGGCGAATCAGCTCCTCCAGACGCTCGTGCTTGGCGTCGTAGTCAAAGATACCTCCGCAATTCGTCGCCCCGCGCAGCGAGGTCGTTGATGAGGTGGCTTAGGGCATTGAGCTGTTCGGCTTCCATGGTGCTTCCAGTGCGGCTTGGCGGAGAGGGCGCCAGTGTAACGGCTGGCGCCGGCAGTGGGACGTGTGCTGGTCAGTCTGGTCGGTGGCTTGTGCTGGCAGCCGAACATGGCCATGCTTGTGGCATGGTTACGGCTTGTCGACTGCCAAGGCGTGTCTTGATCATCGCCATGATCAGCGCACTAGCTGCCTGCGCTGATGCGCCGATCCAGCGTAAAGATGGGTCCTATTCCAAACGCGAGTTCAGTGTCGCTCGTATGGCCAAGGGCGACATCGACGAGGTGGTCGAAGCGCATCAGCGCGCCATGTTGGCCAGTCTGAAGGCACTGGCCCTGAAGTTTTACAAGCGCAACCCGCGCGAGTACCGCAAGGATGGTCACGCCACGCCAGAGGCGGCCGTGGCGCGGCTTTTCGAGCCCTTGACGAACTGGGAGCAGGCCACTGAACGCCTGCTCGATTGGGAGTCGCGGCTGCGAGATGCTTGGCGAGCTGACTACGCGGGGGACCGCGTGGCGGCTTTGATGCAGGGCTTGGTGCGCATGGGCATGGCCAGTTACGGCGACCGTACAGAGTTCTACATGCTCTCGCAGGTCGATCCCCAGAAATTCTACAACAGTGCCCGCAATATCGAAGCGGTGGCTTGGAAGGTGGCCAACGCGCGCGACTCTGCAGGGGAACTTGTTTTGGTCAGCAATTCGATGGTCCCTGGGCAGGACCAGAACCTCAGTTTTGAACGTGAGTTCGGCAAGCTCATCGCCACGCAGGATACGCTGGCAATGATCATCGAGGATAAGAGCAGTCGCGTGATCCGCACTGGGGTGGTGAACGTCGCATCGATGCTGTTCCTACCGATCTGAACGCTCGCGCAGCGCCCTGAAGCTTCCGCCGTTTCGGTCGCCAGATCGTTCTGGTGACAGCCTGAAACCCGGCCAGCGCACGACAGCTTGCAGTCTGCACGGACAAGGTCTGTAATGCGGCGAGAACATTTACCATTCAGCGATGAAATCAAGCTTTCGTGTATTGATCGCAGCCGCGTTGTGCGCCACGCTCTGCGCATGTGCGACCCCGATGCGGGTTGCCGGTCCCGATACCGTGCCAGTCGCCGCCCCTCGGGTTGGCGAACAGTGGCGTTTCCGCGAGATCGAGGGCTACCGTGCCAAGCCGCTTGCCGAGATCACTTATACCGTGGTCGGCACCGATGCCGGGGGAATCGATTTGCAGGTGGCTGTCGATGGCTCGCCGCAAAGTGGCATCCGCGAAGGTCAGGTCGTGCGTTATGTCTCGCCATGGCAGGTTGCGCAGGACGCTGTCTACGACCGCGAACTGGTTTACGAACCGGCCGCCCCCCTCGTCGGATCGCGACGACAAGGCTCCAGAGAGACGGTACTGGTGCGCGCAGCGGCTCCCGATGGGCAGCGCCCTGAGAACTGGTTCATCACCACATCGTGGGTCGGTTGGGAGGAGGTGGAGGTCCCGGCCGGGCGGTTTCGTGCAGCGCGCTTCGACCGCCTCATCAAGTTCTTCAACAACGATACGTTTCGTTGGAGCACCGAGCGCCGCGAGAGCTTATGGTACTCGCCCGAAGTCGGGCACTGGGTGCGGCGACAGGTGACGGGGTTCTATTTGCGACCGCCTTATGTGCGCGGTCGCCGGGCAGAGATCTTCCGCGAAGACTGGACGATCTGGGAGCTGCTCGAGTACCGCCCCGTATCGGGGGGAACCGTCAACGTTTCACCAACCCTGCCGTAGAGCGACTCGTGATCGGGTGGGGCTCGGAGATGCGTCGTTGAGATCCCCACGCAGTTGCTGTGATCGTTCAACCAAGCATCTGAGCTCGTTGCAGGCGGTCGCGGATAGCGGCCCACTCACTGCCGGCGGGTGGCTGCTCGGCAAGGATGCGCTGGCGGCCCATAGCGTCGAGGTGGTGCAAGGCGGCGTAGAGTTGTTGTGCCGCCAGTTCTGGGGTGTTCGCCAGTACGACTGAACTTGCTGCGGTGGTCGTCGGTGCCGGGCTGCCGAACAAGAGCAGGCCATCCTTGCTCGTCGCGGTCGCGAGCACCGCAGCGCGATCGGGCAGTAGTATCAGCGGCGTGTGCGGCGCGTAGTGCGATGCCAGCTGACCTGGGGTGCGCGGCAATTCCCGTTCGGTCACCAGCGGCGCGGTCCTGGCGATGTGTTCGAGTGCGGCCTCGGTCCAATGGCCTGGCCGCAAGACTTGCCAGCCTGCGTCGTCGACCAGAACCACCGACGATTCGATGCCGACCCGGCACGGACCACCGTCGAGGACGGGCGGGGGTGTTTCGCCAAAGCCTTGCAGGACATGTTCGGCGCAGGTCGGGCTGAGTTGTCCGAAGCGGTTGGCCGATGGCGCGACCAACGCCCCGCCACTTCCACGGATCAGGGCGAGTGCTAACGGGTGGTCCGGCACTCGCAGGGCGACCGTATCCTGGCCCCCGGTGACCTGGCGCGGGACATCGTCGCGAGCCCGCAAGACCAGCGTCAGTGGCCCGGGCCATGCGGTTGCGGCGAGGCGCTTGGCGACCGGGGGTACGCTGGCCGCCCAGGTGTCCATCTCTTCTGCCGAGGCTAGGTGCACGATCAGGGGGTGGTCGAGCGGACGTTGCTTCAGTGCGAACACCCGGGCTACGGCGGTTTTATTTCGCGCATCAGCCGCCAATCCGTAGACGGTCTCGGTCGGCATGGCGACCACCCCGCCATGACGGATGATGTCGACCGCCTCATTCAAGGTCGGGCGAAGCGGGTCGGGTACTGTGCTTTGTTCAGCTCTCATGGCGCCGCACTCTACAGCTTATCCCCCCTCTCCAACCGCGATACTGTGTTTTGGCATGCGCTCGGTGGTGGTCCGTCACCCAGTCGATTTCGACAACAACCTGGTTCAGGTACCGATCTCGTGACCATCTTCGCGCCAGATGCAGATGCTTGCCGAGCGCGGCCGGCCAAAGGCCGGGTCTGGCCACGATGAGATGGCCATGGGCTTGGCCGGGTCGCTGCGGTCGTTGGCGGGCTCTCCAGGGTGCTGGATGTTGACGAACAGCGCGCGCATGTCCGGGCTGATATCGATGCCGGTGATCTCGCAGCCTTTCGGGCCGATGAGGAAACGCCGGAACTCACCGGTGCTCACGTCGCAGGCGAACATCATGTTGTTGGTCATGCGCGCATATGGGCCCTTGCCGAGCTTGTCGGTGGACACATCGGTCTGGGTCCAGAGGATGCCGCGCGGGTCGAACCACAGTCCATCCGGGGAGCCGAACCAGTCGCCCTTGATGTCGCCGCGGTGCTCCGGCGCCTCGGCCTGCGGGTCGCCGCCCTTGGCAAAAACATCCCAGCGGAACCGTGTTGCGCCGGCATCAGCATCTTGTTCGACGAAGCGCAGGATGTGCCCCATAGCATTGTTCGGCCTGGGGTTGGCGCCATTGATCGGCTGCCTCTTGCCGCGGTCGGTATTGTTGGTGAGCGATACATACATCTCGCCGCTGCTCGGGTGAGCGGCAATCCATTCCGGCCGGTCGAGTGGCGTCGCGCCGACTGCATCGGCAGCCATCCGGGTGTGGACCAGCACTGCGGCCTGGTCGGCGAAACCGTTTTGCGGCGTCAGGCCGCCTTGGCCCCAGACCAGCGGTACCCACTCGCCGCCGCCATCCTCGCTGACGCGCGCGACGTAAAGTGTGCCCTCGTCGAGCAGGCGGCCCCAGTAGGTGCGCGTGACCTTCAAACGCGGATCGTAGGGGTCGCGGCTGACGAACTTGTAAATATATTCTCCACGCTGGTCGTCGCCCGAGTACACGGCCACGCGGCCGTCGCGGGCCAGTCGCACCATCGCGCCCTCGTGCTTGAAGCGGCCCAGCGCGGTGCGCTTGACGGGTGTTGCGTTGGCATCGTAAGGATCGATCTCGACCACCCAGCCGAAGCGGTTGAACTCATGCGGGTGTGTACTCGCATCGAAGCGTGCATCGTGCTCGTGCCAGCCGTAGAACGCCCTGTCGTCGAGCCCGATGCGCGCCTCGGTGGCGGTCGGCTTGGTCGCCTTGAAGAAGTAGCGGTCGAAGTTCTCCTCGCAGGTGAGGTAGGTGCCCCACGGCGTGACACCCATTGCGCAGTTGGCCAGCGTGCCGAGGATGCGACGCCCAGAAGAGTCGGCCGCCGTCTGCAGCAAGGCGTGCCCCGCGGCAGGGCCGCTCACCGCGCAGGGCGTCATCGCGGTGATGCGTCGCGCCAGCGGACCGGGCGTCACCGCCCAGCCACCACCCGCCTGCCTCTGCACGTGGCATACCGAGACACCGACCGCCGCCTGCGCCTTGGCGACCTTTTCGGTAGAGCGCGCTGCGCCACCGTCCGGATGCAGCAAGCCCTCGTCGAGGTATTCGTGGTTGGTGACCCAGAGGCCGCGCCCAGACACACCCGGTTCGGGGAACAACGCGCAGCCATCGTGGTGCGTGCCGAACAGGGCTGCCTGTTGCTCGGCGGTGTGACTGACATCACCTGGCATGCCGGTGCCGGAGCCATCGAGCCGGTCGCCCCAGGCGGCCATCACGCGCCAGCGGTAGCCCGGCGGAACCACCACCGTGTCGGCCTGCTCCGAGAGAGGGATGCTGGCGAAGCCGATCGGCGCGCGAGTGCTGTCGCGACCCCACACCGGCAAGGCCTGCAGCAGGGTCAGCGCGCCCATGGCCTGGAGCAGTGCACGGCGTGAGGGATGAAACGGGGTGTCGCGGTCGAGGGAAGGGTTGGAACTGGGGAGTTGGGTCTTTTTCATGATGACGACGAGGTTAGTTCAGCGATCGGTCGCCAGGGGAGACCGTGCACCTTTCAGCGGTGTGCTGTGTATTGCCGGAAGAGTCGTGAGCATGCGATTGTCGTTTGACGACCACGTTTCATGGGGCGTGTGGCAGCGCCGTGTGTGGATGGCTAAGGCTGTGCGAGCCTGATGCGTCGCATCCGCCGCGTCGAGCCGCCCGCAACAACGGCCAACGAGCCCGTGCGTTGCATCCTGTGTGACCGGTCGGTGCCGTCGCAGCAACTCGATTGGCATCACCTGGTGCCAAAGCTCAAAGGCGGGCGAGAGACAGCACCGATGCACCGCATCTGTCATCGGCAAGTGCACGCTCTGTTCAGCGAGGTCGAGCTCGCCCGGCACTATGCGAGTGCCGACGCGCTGCTCGCGCACCCGGAGGTCCGCAAGTTCGTCGACTGGGTATCGAGCAAACCCGACGATTTTTACGAGTCGGTGAGAAGGCACAAAGGAAAAAAGTGAGTACTCACGTCGTCACCCATGTTTACTTTGATGGCGGCTGCCCGGTGTGCCGCCGAGAGATCGACTGGTATCGGACCCGTCAACCGTTGACTCCGATCGAGTGGGTCGATGTCAGCCGGGTTCATTGTGATCCGGCGGGTGATCTGTGCCGTGCCGATGCCCTGCGGGTTTTTCACGTGCGCTGCGCTGACGGCCGTCTGTTTCGCGGGGCGCATGCCTTTGCGTTGCTGTGGCAGCGATTTCCAGGGCTTCGGTGGGCTGGAAGGTTGGCCGCACTACCGTTGGTACGTTCCTTACTGGATGGGGCCTACCGGACTTTTCTTATCTTGCGTCGGGTGTGGCGTTAACTGCTCTGTGTGGCTCAGCTTTCGGACGATGTCGGTTCTGGCTTTCACGAAACGGTCATCTTTTCACCGGAAGGTCACAAGGATGAGACTTCTTGCGCTGCCGCTGATCTGCGTTGCTTCCCTGCTAGCCGCTCCATGCGGCACTTGGGCCGCCCGGCCGATGGTTACCGACGACGCGCGCCTGACCGACGCCGGGGCATGTCAGGTCGAGACCTGGTTCCGTTTCAATCGCTCCAGCACCGAATATTGGGCACTACCCGCCTGCAATCCAGGTGGCAACCTCGAGGTCACAGTCGGCGGTTCGCTGGCCGATTCCCGTGGCCTGTATCACGCCGATACGGTCGTGCAGCTCAAGACCTTGTTCAGGCCGCTGCAGACGGATGACTGGGGATGGGGGCTCGCCGTTGGTCGGGCGCGCCATATCGGAGCGGGTGTCGACGACACCTCCAACGTGCAGCGATACTTTTACCTGCCGATCAGTCGATCGGTGTCCGGTGATCGTTTGGTCGTGCACGTCAATCTTGGCGCAAGCGAGCCGAGTGGTCCCGAGCGCTGGCGAGGAATCGGCGGAGTCGGTGCCGAGTGGGATGTGACCGGAGCCGGCAAGACTTGGCTCATGGGCGAAGTCTTCGACCAACAGGCCGGGAAGCCATTTTTCCAGCTCGGTGTCCGACGATGGCTGCTCCCTGGCCACGTGCAGGTCGATGCCACCTATGGCGACCGTCTCGAGCAAGGCTCAGCGGCGCGATGGTTCACTCTGGGTCTGCGCCTGATCAGCCCCCAGTTGTTTTAGGACGCGATAACGAAGAGGGCCGGCACATGGCCGGCCCCGTGCACGAAATCAGGCCGGTCAGATACCCAGTAGCTGCTTGGCTTGCTTCAGTGAAGCCATTGACGCGTCGTGGTCGCCGGCTTTGTGCTGGGCTTCGCCTTCGGCGCGCAATTTCTTCGCCGCGTCGAGCTTCGAGGCCTCGACAGTGCTCACTTGCAGAGCTGCGTCGATCTGCTTCATCTCGTTCGGGCAGCCGTGAGCCGCGGCCAGGCCGCTAAACGACATCAGACCTGCCATCAGGATCGATTTCGCGAGATTCACCGGATCACCTCCTTTCATGCTGTTACCCATGCGGGCGTGTCAGTAACATAGCGCTTGCCGAGGGATTTCGCCACGAGAGCGAGGGACAATGGCCATGCAACAATCGCTAAAGATCGCTGGTTCTTGTCGGTCCGCTCGGCGGGCGTCGCTGAATGCAGACGAGCGCAAGGAGCGAGGTCGGTCAACATGAAACACACGGCGAGGCGCCAGGGGGAGCATTGGATCGGAGACAGTTTTTGAGCGGCGGCGCCGCCTTGCTGGGGGCAGCGGCGCTGGGCGCAAGCCTGGGGTCGGGTTTGGTACAGGCGCGGGCATTGGCCAAGACCACGGGTTGGGTGTGGGACGACATTTTTCTAACGCCGGTCTTTTCGCCGACCCACCCAGAGCAGCCGGAGCGGGTATCAACCATCCTGCAAACCATGGACGCGCGCGGCGTCCTCGCGCAATTAGAGCCAATCTCGATCCGTCAGCCGACCGACGACGAGCTGCGCTTGATCCACACGCCTGAGCACATCGCCGGAATCCGCCGCAATCACGGTGCGCAGATCGACGCGCTTGCGCGGGCGGCGGTCGGCGGTACCTTGGCGGCTTGCGAGGCGGTTCATGCCGGCAAGATCCGCAACGCCTTCGTCTGCTCGCGCCCCCCCGGGCATCATGCGCGCAATGATGGTCGCGAGGAAGGCTTTTGCTTCTACAACCATGTCGCAATCGCCGCTCGCTTCGTACAGCAAGTTTTGGGGTATCGGCGCGTTCTTATCGTCGACTGGGACTATCACCACGGCGATGGCACCGAATACTTTTTCTACCGTGATCCAGACGTCCTGTTCTTTTCCACGCACGATTGGGGCGCTTACCCGCGTACGGGTGACCCGGGTCGGACGGGGGCCGACACAGGCATTGGTACCAACATCAATGTGCCCTTGCGATGTGGCGCCACCGATGCTGACATGCTGCAGGCTTTCGACACAGAGTTGCTTCCGGCGGCCTTGGCCTTCGACCCCGATTTTGTGTTGATTTCGGCGGGCTTCGATAGTCGTATGCAAGACCTGCTGGGTTGTTTTGCCGTGACCGACGAGGGCTATCGTCAAATGACCGAACGGGTCTGTGACATCGCCAAGGCGCATTGTGACGGCCGCGTCGTTTCGGTGCTGGAGGGCGGTTACAACTTTGCCGGGATCGCCAGTGGCGTGGCGACTCATGTCGCGACGATGGCGGCCTATTCATGAGCAGGCTGTCGACCGGTCGTCGTTGGGAGCTGGAAAAGTATCCGCTGACTGTCGTCGCGTTTCTTGGCTTGGCGGCGCTACTGACTTCGTGGACGCATGAACAGCGCTATCCCTTGTTGCAGGAAGGTGGACTGGTCGAAGGCGCTACGGTGCTGGGGTATCTGGTGGTGGTCGCCTATGTGGCGACAGCGCTGTGGTCGCAGCAGCGCTGGAGGTCGGTCAGCCTTGGCTTGATTCCTTTGTACATGGCCATGCGCGAGCTTGATTTCGACAAGCGGTTTGTTGAAGGTAGTGTGCTGAGAGGTAGTTTTTATCTGGGCCCATCGAGTTGGCAGACAAAGTTGATGGCGGCGACAGCTGTCGGCATCCTCATCTGGGCTTGCTGGCGGGCATTTCGGGATCACGTGGTGCCGATAGTTCGCTCTGGTCAGGCCGCTTGGGCTTGGGTTGGTGGTGCGAGCTTCCTGTTTTTGTTGGTGGTGTCGAAATCTCTCGACGGCGCTGTCCGCAAGTTGTCCGACTGGACTGGGAGCAGCCGTGACGAGATTGCGGCAGCGCTGCCCGTGTTGCGCGACGCTTACGTGTTTGAAGAAATTCTCGAGTTAGGGCTTCCGTTGGTGATGTTGCTGCTCTTGGTCGACTATCGGCGACGCAAAAGTCCCTCGACCAATTCCGAATAACTCCCAACGCCGCACGCAAAGGGTGTGTGCCTGGGGGCTGATGAAAGATCGAATCGTTTGGGAGCTTGTCCGCCGGTCTCAAGACCCGAACGTCGCCAAAGCCTTCCGGCGACCGTTGCGCCGTCGATGGTTGGACCGGGTGACAGCGAGCGACCGACTTAACCTTCGTAGCTCTGGGACTGTCTCCGGATCAGCGATGGCGACCAGGACCCTCGCTGCCTGAGTGAATCGAGTTCCCCACGCGCGCGGTCCAAAGAGCGTTCCCAAAGCTGCTGAGCCACCCCCACTTCAAGAATCGACTCGAGCCAACCGAACAAGATCTGGCAGTTGGCGGCGGTGTAGGGGTCATCGAGCAGGTGTGCGTATTCCTCTTCTAGTTTGCGAAGCTGGGCACGGCCTATGGCTATTCTGGCGGGCAGCGGCTGTTGCGTCATGATCCGTTTTATGAATGCGCGCATCATGAGTGTAGATGTTGTCTTGGACAGAGTCCACTGTTGTCCATGTCTTTGTCATGAAATCGACTTCATCTCATCTCGATAGTGCTCTTATGCGCACCATGAACCCGACCCTCTCCTGACAGCCATGCCGCCATGGTGAACAGTCCTCATCGTTCCGACACCCCCTGGGCGGTGTTTCTGATTTTTTTGCGGATGGGCCTGACGTCGTTTGGCGGGCCGGTGGCGCATTTGGGATATTTCCACCAGGAGTTCGTGGTTCGGCGGCGTTGGCTCACCGAAGTCCGTTACGCCGACCTTGTTGCCCTATGCCAGTTCTTGCCAGGGCCGGCCAGCAGCCAAGTCGGCATCGCTCTTGGCCTTGGCAGGGCTGGCCACGCCGGGGCGTTGGCTGCTTGGCTCGGGTTTACGTTGCCGTCTGCGGTCTTGATGGTGGTCTTCGCCTACGGCCTGGGCTTCGGTGTTGGTCCGATCGGGGCTGGCGCTCTCCATGGACTCGCACTGGTGGCCGTCGCGGTGGTGGCGTTGGCCACGCTGGCCATGACCCGTAGTCTCTGCCCGCACCTTCCTGAACGCCTCATCATGCTCACCACCGCCATTGCGGTGATCACCGCTGGGCAGCTTGTATGCCTGCAGGGCGCTTTGCTGCTATGCGTTGCCATCCTTGGTGGTCTCACCTTGCGCGCATCGTCGCCAGCGGCCGAGGCACCTGCACCAAAGCCTTCACGGCTTGCAGGTGCAGAGTGGCTGTTTCTGTTTTTTATCGTTCTGCTGCTGACGCCGGTTGCCGCGACTTTTTGGGCAGCGCCCCAACTCGAACTGTTTGAGCGGTTCTATCGGACCGGCTCCTTGGTGTTTGGCGGCGGTCATGTCGTGCTGCCTTTGTTGCAAGCCGAAGTCGTGACGCCGGGATCGATCGATCCCGCGACCTTCCTCGCCGGCTACGGTGCCGCCCAGGCATTGCCGGGCCCGCTTTTCTCTTTTGCGGCTTTCCTGGGGGCGAGTATGGGTGGCTGGAGCGCCGCTGTTGTGGCGGTGGTCGCTATCTTCCTGCCGTCATTCCTGTTGGTGTTCGGGGCCTTGCCCTACTGGGAGCTGTTGCGCGCACAAGCGCGGGTGCGTGCAGCTCTGAAGGCCGTCAACGCTGCGGTCGTCGGTTTGGTGCTAGCGGCCCTTATCGACTTGAGCCGAATGGTTTGGGTCGATGCTCACAGCCCCTGGTGGATCGACATCTTCGGGTTGGTGCTGGCGATCGTCGCGCTCCATCGTTGGCGTCAGCCGCCGTGGTTGGTGGTTCTGCTAGGGGGCGTCGCCGGGGTCCTGTTGGACATGGCCGGGCTGATCGGCTAGGGCGTTGCTCGCTCGGCCTGCTGTCCCCAGACACGCAGGTCCTGTCCCGAGGGTTCCTGGAAGATACGCAGCCCAAATTCCCCGACAATGGCATACAGGTGGTCGAAGATGTCTGCCTGGATGCCTTCGTATTCGACCCACGCAGTGGTGTTCGTGAAACAGTAGATCTCCAGCGGCAGTCCGGTCGGTGTGGGTTGCAGCTGGCGAACCATCAATGTCATGCCTTGGTGGATCTTCGGGTGGGCGCGTAGATACGCTGCGACATAAGCCCGGAAAGTGCCTAAGTTGGTTACGCGGCGCACGTTGATCGGGTCCTTGCCGGAAGCGATCAGTGCCGCGTTGTGAGCTTCGAGTTCGGCAGTTTTGCGCTGCAGATAGTCATGCAGAAGCGCAAAACGCCCCAGACTGTCGCGCTCGGCATCACTTAGAAAATGTACTGACGTCTGGTCGATCATCAACGCGCGACGGATCCGCCGACCGCCTGACTCGCTCATCCCACGCCAGTTTTTGAAGGGTTCGTTGATCAGCCGCCAGGTCGGTATGGTCGTGATGGTCTTGTCCCAGTTCTGAACTTTCACAGTGTGCAGCGCGATATCGATAACGTCACCGTCGGCATTCAAAGACGGCATCTCCAGCCAGTCGCCTACCCGCAGCATGTCGTGGCTAGAGAGTTGTACGGCGGCTACAAACGACAGGATGGTGTCCTTGAACACCAGCATCAGTACCGCTGTCATGGCCCCCAAGCCCGATAGCAGAAGCAGCGGAGAGCGGTCGATCAACGTGGCGATAGCGAGGATCGCCGCGACGATGAAAAGGATGATTTTGACCAGCTGCAGGTAGCCCTTGATGGGCTTGTGTCGGGCGCGCTCGGGGTCAAGCTTTTCGTAGACGTCGTCGATGGCGCTCAATAGCGACGCAACGGCCAGCGCAACCGTGATGATCATGTACGCCGCCGCGACGTTACGGGTGACGACGACAACGCCTTCGGCCAATCCCGGGATCTGCTCGATACCGAAATACACCACCAGTGCCGGCACAACATGGGCCAGACGGCTGACGGCACGGAAGTCGAGCAGCGCTTCGTCATACTGGTTGGGGGTTGCCAGCACGACCTGCCGAATGAAGCGCAATAGTCCTTGTCGCGTGATGCGGTCGGCGACGAAGGCCAGCAGCAGCAAGACGATAATCGCGACCAGTGTGTCGGCCCAGGGCGGCAGGCCAAGCTCCAGCATCCACAGCCGGATGGGTTCGTATAGTTCCATGCGGGTCAGTCTAGCGGCCCGGCATGATCTGCGTAGCGCAACGCTGGCCAGGGGCAAATAAAGAACCAGCTCTTTTGCGGTAGGGCTGGCTGGAGGTTGCCGAGGGTCGGATCGCCTTTTGTCGACCCAGCGGGCTTGCCTGCAACGCGATTTTGCGCGCAACAGGGTGGCAGTCAAACAAATCGCAGACTAGATGCTCGGGGATCCGGGGACATTGACCCGTGTCAAAAAACGAACGCGTCGCCTAGCGCGTTGCGCCAACCATCTTGCGCTTGCGTTTGGCGAGAATCAGGGCGGAGTTCACCCCGGTAACGACCATCAGCGGCCACAAAAACGTGCAGACCGAGGCCCAGAACAGACGGCCACCTGCCGAGCCATCATCTTTGCCGGTGGGCTTTTGAGGACCCTCGCTAAATAGGTGGCGCTGCGGGTAGGTTAGTAGTCCAAACAGCGCACCAAAGACCAAGAACATGTAGATGTAGATATTCATCCGGGGCGCTCCTGCGGCCACTATGGCCTGGGGTTTCGGGAGCCTGGCCGATTACGACGGCCGACTGTCCTTCCAACTATACGCCACAAGTGTCTTGTATCAATTACAGATTTTGTTTTGTCTGGTCGGTCACTGCACCAGACTGACGCCACCTTAAAAACGGCCCGCCGTGCGCGGGCCGTCGAAGCAACTTTGTTCCGGCCGTGGGGTTGTCGCAGGCCACGCCCCGAGGGCGCTCAGGAAACCTTGCGCACCTCGACAAGGTTGTCGGAGAAGGTCGGCGAATGGCCCATGTCGCCGAACTCGGCCGAACTGATGCAGTTCACCGTACCCTGGTTGAGCTGGCGCCAGTAGCCAAGCGTCGCCACGACCACGCCGGGGCTGACGTCCTCTGAGATGTTGGCCACCGCTGCGAAGGCGCCACGGTCGTTGAAAACCTCCACCGGTTCGCCGTCGGCGATCCGACGCGCATCGGCATCGACCTTGTGGATGAGCACAAACTGCTCGCCCTGGCCCCGGATCTTCTGCTCCATGTTGGCGTAACAGGAGTTAAGGAAGCCGTGGCTCTTCGGCGACAGGATGCTCAGCGGATAGCGCGCAGCCAGTGCGGCGTTGGTCTGTGGCGATTCGCGCGAGGGGACGTAGTCGGGCAGCTCGTCGAGCAACTCGCCCGGCTGGAAGCCCTCGTACATCTGGCGGAACGGGCCGGCCACAAAGTTGCGCGCGCCCTCGACGCGGAAGTGGCATTTGCCGCTCGGTGTCGGGAAGTTGCCCTCCCGGTGGCGGGCCCGGGTGTCTGCGGTGCCGACCTTGAGCTTGGCAAAGCCGTGTTCACGCATGTAGGCGAGGTCGATGCCCTCGCAGGCCGGCGAGCTCCAGTCGACGTAGTGCTCGAGACATTCGCCGTCGGACCACTTGAAATTCTCTTCCTCGAAGCCCAGACGCTTGGCTAGCCGGCGGAAGATCTCGTTGTTGGGCAAGGCCTCGCCCGGCGGTTCGACACACTTGGCGTTGTAGGTCAGATACAGGTGGCCCCAGGACAGGATCATGTCCTCCATCTCGGCGCCCATCGCCGCGGGTAGGACGATGTCGGCATAAGCGGCGGTGTCGGAAAGGAAATGGTCGGCCACCACCAGGAACAGGTCTTCCCGCTGCAGGCCCTGGATGATCTTGTCGGTCTCAGGGGCCTGCGTGACCGGGTTGGTGTTCCAAACCATCATCGAGCGGATCGGTACCTTGAGCTCGATCTCGCCGAGCAGCACACGACCGAGCTGCAGGTTGTTGACCACCTGTGTGCCTTCGGGGATGAGGTCGGGCCGGCTGATGACGTCGAAGCGATACGGGTGCTCCCACACCGGGAACTGCAGCGCGCCGCCACCCACGTGGCGCCAGGCGCCGGTCAGCGCGGGCAGGCAGGTGATCGCCCGGATCGCCTGGCTGCCGCCGTAGTTGCGTTCGAGTGCGACGCCCAGACGGATCGCCGCTGGCTGGGTGGTGGCGAACTCGCGCGCGAGTTTGCGGATATCGGCGGCCAGCACACCAGTGATGCCTTCGGCCCATTCCGGTGTGCGGGTCGACGCGCGCTCGGCGAGTTCGGCATAGCCGATTGTGTAGTTGTCGATATAGTCCTGGTCGACCAGATCCTCGGCGATGATCACATTCATCATCGCCATCGCCAACGCACCGTCGGTGCCGGGCCGGGGCGCGATGTGCCAGTCGGCCTCCTTGGCAGTGCGCGAAGCGTAAGAGTCGATGACCACCACCTTGGCGCCCTTCTTTTGCGCCTCCTTGACGATATGCCAGTGGTGCAGGTTGGTGCTGACCGAGTTGCAGGCCCAAATGATGATGTATTTCGAGTGGATGAAACTTTCCGGGTCGACGCCGGCAGTCGGACCGACCGTGAGCAGCCATGCCGTGCACGAGCCTTCGCCGCAAAAGGTCCGCTCGCAGACGGTGGCGCCGAGCCGGTTGAAGAAGGCGTCGCCACCGTTGAGCCCGTGCACCAGACCCTGATGGCCGAGGTAGCTGTTGGGCATGATCGACTGCGGTCCGTGTTCGGCGATGAGCCCCTGCCAGCGGCTGACGATGGTGTCGAGCGCCTCGTCCCAGCTGATGCGCTCGAACTGCTTGCTGCCTTTCGGTCCGGTGCGGCGCATCGGGTAGAGCAGACGGTCCGGGTGGGCGTGGCGCTTCTCGTAGTCCTTCAGCTTCACGCACAGCCCGCCGCGGGTCATCGGGTGATCCGGGTTGCCGCGCACACCGACGAGCTTGCCGTCCTGCACCTCGTAGACCATCGAACAGGTGTCCGGACAATCGTGTGGACAGCCCCCATGGAACAGCTTGACCTGGCCTGCAGCACCCATCGTGACTCTCCCCCTGTGTGCGACCGCCGAGCGGTCTGTTGGAAACTGTCTTGACGGTGCCTACGCTCTCACGGGCGCGGGGGTGGGTCAACACCATGACTCATAAGGCCGCAACCATCTCTACCATTTGTCCCAGGCAGGGCAGGGTTTCATTTCGAGCGAATGGGCAGCAGTCGTGTAGACATTCGCCACCGCTGCTTGTGGTTCGGAAAAACCACACCAGTGGCCTTCTTTTCGGAAGCGCCTTTCTGCAGTACGTCTAAAAGCTTAAGAACGCGCTCAGATTGGCCGTCGCGCCCGCGCCGATAGCAAAGAAGGTCGCTTGCATGCCGCGTACTCGCATCGGGATGCTGTCGCGGGCCAGTGCCGCCGCATGGGTCACGCGGCCGACCACCAACAGCGCTGCTGAGAGGAGCGTGATGGGCCATGCGCCGTGGTTGATCTCGGCGACCGCGAGCAAGAGCAAGGTGATCGGTACGTACTCGGCGAAGTTGGCGTGGGCTCGCACCGCGGCCTCGAGGTCTTGGTGCTGTCCAGTGCCGAGTCGAACCTGACGGCGTCGACGCAGCGCGATCACCCCGAATGCTAGGCGGATGTACAGCACGCTGAGCGCGACAGCCGTGATGGCGGTGATGGGTGCAGCGGGGATGGTCAAGGTCGGCATGGCCCGACTCTAAAGCAAACGGCCCGCATCAGTGCGGGCCGCTCTGTGTCTGGTGGGTTGTGTAGGGATCGAACCTACGACCTACGGATTAAGAGCGCAGACTCTAAAAAACTGTTCCTAAACAATTAGTTGACTGCGCTACCACCGAATCGAATCGTGCAGGCCATGGGGGCTCGCGGAAGGGCACGGCAGGTCACGCTGCCCCGCGGCACCGTTCGGTAGGCAATGACCGTTTCGCGCCGTGCCAAGCGTCCGATCATGGGACGATGGAGCTTTTTAGATTACGGCTAGAGGCCTGAACTCTTTTCTGAACTGATGCGAATCGCAGACTCAATCATCGGGTTTCCTGGGTCTAGTTTGGCCGCGTCCGAAAATAACTCTAACGCCTTGTCGTAGTCCTCCCGACCCATAGCCGCTATACCAGCCTCAAAAAGAATTTTTGCGCTGCTAATTTCCGAGGGACTCTTCCGCGAAGGGAGGGTTGGGCGATTACTCTCAGTGTTGCGGCTCGAGGGTTTTTGGCGAAGTTCGGCTTCCTTATAACAAAAGAGTCGTGCCCGCTCGTATCGCTCTTCGGTCGACTGATAGCACGCTACGGTATAACCAAAGCACATCATGGTGCCACGCGTTTTCGATTGATTGGCCGACTCAAGACATCTGTCAAGTTCGGAGTCTGACAGTGCCGTAGTAGGGCTCAGAAAAAATACAGTCAGAAAACCGAAAATCAGTAATCTTATTGCTGCCATGCACCGCTCCTGCTCAGGGTGTCTTTCTTACAGACAATATGACTCGTCCCGTGCTTGGACGCTAGACCCCTGACCAGCCTTTTTTGGTCGACCTCGGCCTCAGTCTGACCATAGTGTTGTGTGTGCTCCAACCAGACGAGGACACACCGATGAGCACACTGAGCAAGTTGACGCTGACTGATGCGGTCAAGCCACGCAACCTTCCCGACGTTCAACAGCGACGAAACAAACTGATCCACCGCATCTGGGAACAGATGGAGTTGGCTCGGGCACAGATCGAAGGTCGTATCTGGACCACTACGCGTTACAAGTCAGTCCGAGACCCTGAAACTGGGCTACGCAAGCAGTTGGAGGTGCCCAAGCGTGTGCGCCCGTGGTGGTTCGTCTGCGAGGACGGCAGTGTGTGCATCAACATCCGCTACGGCACCACGCCACTGGAACTGGTCAAGGGCAAGACGGGCATCGTGGTCAAGTCACCCGAGGATGTGGTGCGCACTCTGCAGTTTGTGCGCGATGCAGTGGAGGCAGGCGAACTGGATGAGCAGATGGCTTAGGCCAATGGCTCGCTCAAGTCGGGATTCCAGCGATGACGCTGTACGCCTTCCAGTGCCGAGTGAACATCGCCACGGCCAGTGGGCGCGTGGCGCAGACCGTACAGGTCATGGCCGAGAACTACTGGCGGGCGCGACTGCAACTGGAGGCCTTGTATGGTCAGGGCTCTCTCTTGGGTACGCCCCAGCAGGTGCGATGAACCCCAGCCCACGCGCTAAATACGCATATGCGCGTTCAAGAAGTGATCAAGCCCACTAGACCCAAGACACCTGAGCAACAGCGTTTGGCGGCGTTACAGTGGCGGGCAGACGCCGCCAAGCAGGCAGTCAAGGCCGAGCGCGAACGACAGCGGGTACAGCGCGCTCGGCAGCAGTTGGCGCATGCACGCTAGTCGGTCTAGCGTCCAAAATCACGACAGTGTGATGATGTTGAGGGGGCAAGGTGCCGTCGCCTCCCCTCCCTGTTGTTGTCCGACCGAAATCGAACGGAGAGCTTGTCATGGGCGTGTTTTCGAGGGCCGAACTCAAGCGTCATCACAAGCGTGCTCATCGCAATGAATTCGGGGCGCGTGGTGCTTCTTATGCGGGGTGCTTCTGCTGCCTTGAGGTCTTCGAACCCTCGGCTGTCAGGCACTGGATTGACCATCGACCCAACAGAAGCGCGATGTGTCCGCACTGCGGCATCGACAGTGTGTTGTTTGCTCGGCTGAACCCCCTAAGTCCCCAGTTGCTTCATGAGATGGGGCAACTATATTTTGAATCCTGTGACCTTTCGAGCATAAGGCCTCGCCTCAAGACGCGCATTCTCATGCTCCCGTACAGGAGTCTTAAGGGTTCAAGTCAATCGGGTCGGCGTCGGGTCAAGAGGATGCGGCAAACATTGTCGCAGATTGCGTGGGAACGCTCAGAGGCTGAGCGTCCAACAACGAGACGATGCGATGGTGTCCTTCTGAAGGACATTCGCAAGCGCAGACACCTCACCCGAGGATTAAATCCTCTGGTGCAAGAGTTTTGACGCCAACGATTTTTGCGAACAATTCAGGCTTGTTGTCGGCATCGGTTGATACATACAGCATGCCCTTCTTAAACCACACCGCACCTGTCGCATCAACCTTCTTTTGTGGCGCCCGTGCAAACCACCAGAGGTCTTGCTCTAGATTTTCTGCAAGTCCTGACAAGTCAATCACATCATCTTCAGATACGAAAAATCCAGCACTTTTCTTTGCCGAGCGAGCCGACATAGAAAAATTTTCAATGTCTAGTGTTTTTTTCAAAAGAGTGTCTTCGACCGTTTCTTGACGGCCAGGCGGTGACACAGCATCCAATGCCGCCGGAGCGGGTGCCGATTCTTCTTGATTAATTTCGAAACTGAGCGGTGCCGAATAGATACTTGCTAGTCCATTGGAACCTGCATCCCAGACCAAATGAAATTTTCCATCGGGCCCTTTGGCAACTGTGGCGACCGACGTCATGGGTATCTGGGAGCTCAAATATTCTCGGCCAGATTCCACGAAACGACCATCGGCGGTGCCCATCAAAAATCTGGTGGAATTGGCGAAGTTCCAGTTGGCATCCAGCATAAAGATGTCCAACGAGCCATCTCTGTTGAAATCTCGAATCACTGGTGTGTAAGTACTGACCCCACTAGTGTCGTAACCAATGAGCCTTTGCGCGGTTACGTCTTCAAAAACGCCATTGCCGCTGTTGGCGTAAAACTGCACTCGGCTGATATCGCCACCGAGATGTCCAAATTCGTAACTGAACACGATCACGTCCAGCAGTCCATCGCCAGTGAAATCCAGTGCCTCCGCTCTGATGTCGTGGCTGGCGCTTCCCAACTGCGGAGTAGGCAGAAGAGACACAAACTCAGATTCCAGTTGGCTGCCTGGGTTGAGCCCATTGAAGTTCGGGGTCAGTTTTATCAGGGCAATATCTTGCGGGCCGTTGGCAGGCGACCAATCGGTGACCACTGCAGAGACCGATCCATCCCCCAGGAAATCACCAACTGCTACCCCCGATCCAAACTGTGCCGCAGCGGAGTCATATCGCACTAGCCCGTCAGCGCCACCGACGTAGACCCTTGAGTGTCCCCATCCCACAGGGATCACATCGTCGAACCCATCGCTGTTCAAGTCATAAACGGCCGCACCGTGCTGCCACTGGTCTGTTCCCAGGTCAAGTCGATCAAAGTGACCACCGCGATTCAGGAATGCATAGGCTTGAACAGGGTGGTTCATGTCAGTGTAGGCAGTAGTGAAGAAATCAATTCGGCCATCGCCGTTAAAATCGCCAAACTTGACATCACCAACCCCTTGCACTTGCTCGATGTTGCTCGGGAACCACTGTGAAGTTTTGTTGACTAGATTTCCGTTCTCCCAGCCAAAAATAAAAATCTGCGTATTATCGTATTCCGCAGGGGTGTTGGGTTGGGTTTCGAAACCCGCAAAAATTACCTCATCCGCGCCGTCGCCGTCCAGATCGGCAACATAGCTATATCGTACGGCCCAACTAGTGGACTGGGCTCCCCAATAGAATGAATAGGACCCGATTAATTGAGCAGTAGACAAACTAATTTTGTAAGTGGCGCTCATAATTATTATCCTATTAGTCTGCCGACAGCAAGCTAGTGGCTACAAGATAGCGCGTGTTGCGCGCAGCAACAATCACGCCGTTGTCGTCGCCAGCCACCGTGCTCTGGTTGGCCTTGCGACGTTTGCAGTTAAAGGGCTCGGCTGAGTCCCCGTCACTGAGCTGTGGCGGAAGGGTCAGTCACTTCCCCTATCAAAGAAAACCTACGCGTCTTTGGTCGTCGGCATAAATAACTGTGCGGGAGGACGTGGTTGAGGCTGCCATTTCTGCAGAGACACTACCGAGACGAAGGGTTGCGCTGCCC
>CAZGBK010000003.1:75133-177647 GCA_964524005.1 uncultured Enterobacteriaceae bacterium | reverse complement strand
CCTCCGACTCCTGCGTCCCGAACGCAGTACTCTACCAGGCTGAGCTACACCCCGATTCTTGCCAGACGACGCTTGCCGACGCGCTTCCGACGCCAATACCTTGAACCAACACGTGGCAAAAGTGACTGGCGCGAGACCCGGCTCGGGCGGCTAGCGGTCTCGCTCGGCAGCAAAGACTGTCAAGGATAGCAAAATGTCCTTCTCGGGAGAAGGTCGCAAGCAATCGAGTGAACGTCGGGCTGTATCCAGCTCGGCATCGGCGACCGCCCGCGCGTAATCGAGCGCTCCCGTACGGCGAATCGCCTGCAACACCCGCGGCAACTCGCTTGAACCACCCTCTTTAATGGCCTGACGCACTAGATCGACCTCCTCCGCAGTGCCCTCGCGCAATACATGGAGCAGCGGCAGAGTCGGCTTGCCTTCAGCAAGATCGTCGCCAATGTTTTTTCCCGTGCTACCGGAATCGCCTGAATAGTCGAGGATGTCGTCGACCAGCTGATAGGCGGTCCCCAAATGCATGCCGTACGCAGCCAGCGCCGCCTCTGTAGCCGCGTCGCCATCCGCCACCACGGCCCCAAGCCGGCCAGATGCTTCGAACAACTTGGCGGTTTTGTAGCGGATCACTTGCAAATAGGCACCCTCGTCGACGTCAGGGTCGTTGCAATTCATCAGCTGCAGGACCTCACCCTCGGCAATAACATTCGTCGCCTCGGCAAGGATCTCCATGACACGCATGCTGCCGATGCCAACCATCATCTGGAATGCGCGGCTATACAGGAAGTCACCCACCAACACCGCAGCAGCATTGCCGAACGCGGCGTTGGCGGTATCGCGACCGCGTCGTAATGCCGACTCGTCGACCACATCGTCATGCAGCAGCGTGGCGGTATGGATGAACTCGACGATCGCTGCCAGCGTATGGGCGCGGGGATCGACCCGACCGACCGCGCCAGCGGTTAGCAGGACCAGAGCCGGCCGCAGGCGTTTGCCGCCCGCCGAGATGATGTACTCGGCGACCTGGCTGACCAGTGCCACCTCGGAATGCAGACGATCACGGATGACTGCATCGACCGCCGCCATGTCGGCGGCGAGATGCTGCTGTAACTGGGGAAGAGCCACGTTGGCGCGCCTGTCGCGAGCGGCGGGGCCGCAGTCGTCTGAACTGGAGAGCGCCGAGTCTAGCCCAGCCGCGGTTGCCGCCTCAACTCCGGCAACGAAACTCTTTGACGCCGACACAGGCGGCTTCTTATAATCGCGGGTTTTCGAACACGCACGGCAGGACACAACCATGTATGCAGTGATCAAGACCGGTGGCAAGCAGTACCGCGTCGAACCGGGAGCAAAGCTCCGGGTCGAGTCGCTGCGCGCCGAGGCAGGAAGCACCGTCGCGCTCGACCAGGTGCTGATGATCAACGACGGCACGTCGGTGTCGGTCGGCACGCCGCTGATCGTTGGCGCATCGGTCAAAGCGACTGTGGTCAGCCACGGTCGCGGCGAAAAGATCCGCATCTTCAAGATGCGTCGTCGCAAGCATTATCAGAAGCGCATGGGTCACCGCCAGAACTACACCGAGCTGCTTATCGACAGCATCTCGGCAAAGTAAGGAGATTCGACAATGGCACACAAAAAAGCGGGCGGCAGTTCGCGCAACGGCCGCGATTCGGAAAGCAAACGCCTGGGCGTCAAGGTGTATGGCGGCGAAGCGGTGATTCCGGGCAACATCATCGTGCGCCAGCGTGGAACCGAGTTCCACCCCGGCAGCAATGTTGGCATGGGCAAGGATCACACCCTGTTCGCGCTAACTGAGGGTCGCGTCGCCTTCACCGTCAAGGGCGAGAAAAAGCGCCGCACCGTGAGCGTGGTCCCGGCCTGAGGCTTTACCGCTCTGGCACAGGAAGCCCTATCGTGCCGGTAGGGCTTTTTTGTTTTCGGGGCACCCTCGCCCAGTGGTCATAAGGTTGCAGCCATGAGATTCATCGACGAAGCGGTCATCGAGATCCGTGCCGGCGACGGCGGCAACGGATCGGCCAGTTTCCGCCGCGAGAAATTCCTGCCCAAAGGTGGGCCGGACGGTGGCGATGGTGGACGCGGCGGCTCGGTGTATGGAATGGCCGACGTCAACCTGAACACGCTCGTTGATTACCGTTACAAACGACTGTTCCGTGCCGGTCGTGGCGAAAACGGTCGCGGTGCCGACTGCTACGGCAAGGGCGGCGATGACGTCGAGCTGCGCTTTCCCCCCGGCACTCTCGTCTTCGATGCCGATACCGACGAACTGTTGTTCGACCTGGCGACGCCGGGCGAACGGGTGCTGCTGGCACGCGGCGGTCAGGGTGGTCTGGGCAATCTCCATTTCAAGTCGAGCGTCAATCGCGCGCCGAAGTACGCGACCCCGGGCGAGGAAGGTGAACAGCGACGCCTGCGACTCGAGCTGAAGGTGCTGGCTGATGTCGGCCTTCTAGGCATGCCCAACGCTGGCAAGTCGACCTTTATCCGCGCGGTGAGTGCTGCCCGCCCGAAGGTCGCGGACTATCCATTCACCACCCTGCACCCCAACCTGGGTGTGGTCCGCGAGGGCACCGATCGCAGTTTCGTCATCGCCGACATCCCGGGTCTGATCGAAGGAGCGGCCGAAGGAGCGGGGCTCGGGCACCAGTTCCTGCGCCATCTCGCGCGTACCGAGCTGCTGTTGCACATTGTCGACGCGGCACCACTGGACGGCATGACCGATCCGGTCAGCGAGGTGCGCGCGCTCGCCAAGGAGCTCAGGAAGTACGACCCGGCCTTGGCCCAGAAGCCACGCTGGCTGGTGTTCAACAAGCTCGACATGGTCCCGGCGGAAGAGCGGGATGCGCTGTGCCAGAGCTTGCTGAAACGGCTGCGTTGGAACGACCCTTGGTTCGCCATCTCGGCGCTGGCCGGCGAAGGTTGCGCAGAACTCACCGCTCGCATCATGCGCCACGTCGAAGAACGAAGGGCCGCCGCGCAGCCTGCGAATGAGTGCGTAGAGAACGATGCACGGATGATTGGGACGATAAACCACGTGAACGTCGATGACCGCGGAGCCGGGACATGAGTATGCGGCGGCGCCTGGTCGTCAAAGTAGGCTCGAGCCTAGTCACTGCCGATGGCCGCGGGCTGGACGTCGACGCCCTGGCCGGTTGGGCCGCCCAGATCGCTGGCCTGATGCGGGACGGGCATCAAGTGGTGCTCGTCTCGAGCGGTGCGATCGCCGAAGGCATGCAACGCCTGGGTTGGGCCAAGCGGCCGAACGCCCTGCACGACCTGCAGGCGGCCGCCGCAGTGGGCCAAATGGGCCTGGTCCAAGCCTACGAGCGCTGCTTTGCCACGCACGGGCTAACTGCGGCGCAGATACTTCTGACCCACGAGGACCTGGCCGATCGGCAGCGCTATCTCAACGCGCGCTCGACGTTGACCACACTGCTACACCTTGGCGTAGTGCCAATCATCAACGAGAACGATACCGTCGCCACCGACGAGATCCGCTTCGGCGACAACGATACGCTTGGCGCTCTGGTGACGAATCTGATTGAAGCCGATCTGCTGATCATCCTCACCGACCAATCGGGCCTGTACACCGCCGACCCGCGCAAAGACCCGACCGCGACGCTGGTCAGCGAAGCACGTGCTGGCGACCCGGAGCTAGAGCGCATGGCCGGAGGAGCCGGATCATCGGTCGGCACTGGCGGCATGCTGACCAAGGTCTTGGCAGCAGCACGCGCCGCCCGCAGCGGAGCGGATACAGCGATCGCGAGTGGCCATCAGGCCGGCGTTCTGGCAGCGCTGCTGGACGGATCGGCGAGCGCCAGCTGGCTACGTGCGGGTACCGCACCACTGGCTGCTCGCAAGCAGTGGCTCGCCGATCACCTGCAGACGCGAGGCTCATTGGTGCTCGACGCTGGCGCGGCAAGGGCGCTGGAGAGCGGGGGCAAAAGCCTACTACCGGTCGGCGTCAGTGCCGTACGCGGCGAGTTCGAGCGTGGCGAAGTGGTCGACTGTCATGACGCCGAAGGACGCCTTATCGCTCGCGGACTGGTCAACTACACGGCGCAGGAGGCACGGCGCATCTGCGGGCGCCCCAGTGGCGAAATCAACGCGCTACTCGGCTACGTGAACGAGCCCGAATTAATCCATCGCGATAATCTGGTGGTGCTCAGCACCGGGGCCTGAGGCCTGATCACTGCGGCGAGACCAAGAGTCATCGGCAAGGCCGCAATCGGTGGTCAGTGCGACTCCACCCGTAGGCAACGCACCTGATGACCACAAGCTTTGATCTCGAGCATCGGGTCGGTAGAGGCACAGGCTGGCTGCGCGATCGGACACCGTGGATGGAAATGACAGCCCCGCGGCGGCTCGGCCGGTGACGGCAATTCGCCCGCCAACACGATGCGGTGCGCCGTGCTGCCGTCCAGCCGCGGGATCGCCGACAGCAGGGCCTGAGTATAGGGGTGCTGCGGCTGCGCCAGCACCGCCGACGCCGGACCTTGCTCGACAATACGGCCGAGATACATGACGGCGATCTCGTCAGCGAGATATTCGACCACGCCAAGATTGTGAGAGATCAGTAGATATGCGACCCCAAGCTCGTTCTGCAAATCCTTGAGCAGATTCAGGATCTGTGCTTGGACCGAGACATCGAGCGCCGAGGTCGGCTCGTCGCAGACAATCAGCCGCGGCTCGACGGCCAAGGCCCGCGCGATGGCAATGCGCTGACGCTGCCCGCCCGAGAACTCGTGCGGATAGCGCCAGCGCGCCGAGATCGGCAAGCCGACCTGATCGAGCAGGTGATCGACGCGGCGCAGGCGATCTGCCGTGTTGTCGCCGACACCCAGCGCCAGCATCCCTTCCATCAGGATGTCGGCGACGCGCATACGCGGGTCGAGCGAGGCGTACGGGTCCTGAAACACGATCTGGACCTGGTTGCGGCGACGACGTAAAGCCTCGCCATGCAAGCCAGACCAGTCCTCGCCCGCAAAGCGGATGGTACCGGCAGTCAAGGGATTGAGCCGCACCACCGCCTTGCCCAGCGAGGTCTTACCGCAGCCCGATTCACCGACCAGGGCCAAGGTACGGCCAGCGGCGACGGTCAAGCTGACATCATCGACCGCCTTCACTGCCCCGACCGGCCGGCGCAGCAGACCGGCCCGAATAGGGAAATGCACACCGACACCTTGCAACTCGAGCAACGGGTCGCCATCGGCCGCCCTCGCTGCCGAGGCTGGCAGAACCTCGACCGGCGCCAAGCCTAGGTCATCGGCGTAGTGGCAACGCACCCCGTCGCCCGCCTCGCCGAGCCATTCAGCAGGGCGCGTGGTGCAATCTGGTCGCGCCCAAGCGCAGCGTTCGGCGAATCGACAGCCGCTGCCATAGGCTTCAGGCGGTGGCACTTGTCCGGGAATGCTTGCCAACCGTTGACCACGCCCGACCATTTCGGGCAGTGCGGCCATCAGCCGACGTGTGTAGGGGTGGCGGGGGGTGCCCAGCACGCGCTCGCGCGAGCCAGCCTCGACGATCTGACCTGCATACATCACGGCGACCCGATGCGCCATCTGCGCCACGACCCCGAGGTCGTGGGTGATCAGCAGCAGGGCCATCCCGCGCTCGGCCTGCAGTCGCTGCAACAGTTCGAGTACTTGCGCCTGGATCGTCACATCCAGCGCCGTGGTGGGCTCATCAGCGATCAACAGGTCCGGCTCGCCCGCCAGCGCCATGGCGATCATCACCCGCTGACGCATGCCCCCCGAGAGCTGGAACGGGTACTCATGGATGCGGCGTTTCGGGTCGGCGATGCCGACCTGCTCGAGCAACTCGACACCGCGCCGCGCGGCGGCTGCGTCATCCATGCCCAGATGTCCGTGCAGCACCTCGCCGATCTGCTGGCCGATGGTCATCACCGGGTTGAGCGAAAGCATCGGTTCCTGAAAGATCATCGCCATGCGGCGACCACGCAGTTCGCGCATCAAAAGCTCAGGCCGCTGAAGGATGTCCTCACCGGCGAGCTCGACGCGCCCTGCCCTCAGTTGCGCGACGTCGGGCAGCAGGCGCATCAAGGCCAGAGCGGTCATCGATTTACCGCAGCCCGACTCGCCCAGCAAGGCAAAGGTCTCGCCACACCGGATGTCGAGGTCAATGCCACAGACGACATCGTGCGCCGCATCGCCTCGGTGAAGCTCGACCGTCAAGTCGCGGACTCGCAGGGCACTGTCGCTCATGACACCCTCCGTACGCGAGTCCGCGGGTCAAGGGCATCGCGCACCGCATCGGCAAACAGATTGGCGGCCAAGACCAGCGCGAACATCACCACGAATGCGGCAGCCAGAGCCCACCAGACCATCGGTTCGCGCGCCATCTCGAGGCGGGCCGAATTGATCATGGTGCCAAAACTGAACATGCTTGGATCGACCCCGACGCCGACGTAAGACAAGACTGCTTCGGCCAACACCAGGCCCGAGAAATCCATGACCATGCTGATCAAGATGATGTGCATGAGGTTGGGCAGGATGTGGCGCCCAAGGATGGCCAGATTCGACACGCCGAATGCCTGTGCTGCCTGGACGTACTCGAGCTCGCGCAACTTTAGAGTCTCGCCACGTAACAGCCGCGCCAGACCAGTCCAGCTGGTAATGCCAAGGATCAGGCAGAGGAATAGCAGACGGAAGTCGGCCCGTTCGCTGACGGTCTCGAAGGATTCCGGGTGCGTGTCCATGTAGACCTGCGTCATCAGGACCGCAGCGGCGATCAACAACACGCCGGGGATCGAGTTCAGCGTGGTGTACAGGTATTGGATGACATCGTCGACCCAGCCGCGGAAGTAGCCGGCAGCAATACCCAACGCGACACCGATCGGCAGCGTCACTAGAGTGGTCAGGGTGCCAATCACCAGCGCCGTGCGGATGCTCTTCAGCACCTGGTAAAGGACATCCTGACCGACCTTGTCAGTGCCGAATACGTGGTAATGCGAGGCCAGACCAGCCAAGGCGCCGGCCAACACGGCCAGCACCAGCAGCGTCAGTGGCACCCAGTGCCAAGCATCTGTGCCGTTACCGACCAGCAGACGACGCATGCCGGCGAGTGGTCGACGCACATCGCGTAGCAGGGAGATGGCGAGCAGCGTCAACAAAAACAGAGCCCCGCCACTCGCCCCACCAGCCAGGGCACGATAGGCAACATCGCCAGCAAGCTCTCGCTCCGGGTCGTTCAGGTGTGCGGCCCCGTACTGTAGCCGCGGAAACTCGCGCAGACCGCCCTCCTGCGCCTCCTTGGCGAAAGACTGCGCCGCCAGCGGCGCCGAATAAGTCGTTTCGACACGGGTCGGCAAGCCCCCGAGCAATACGTCGAGCACGCTATGCAGTTCGACTGCATATTGCGTCGAGGTCTGCGCCGTGCTGTCGGGGGCGTCGAGCTTGGTGCGGAAATGCAGCGAGTCCATCAGGCCGATCAGCGCGAACACCGCCAGCAGCGTGCCAGCTGCCATGCCGGTGCGGCTCATCGCCACCTTGCGCCAGGGTGCCCGCAAGTGCTCGTGTCGCCGCACCTGCCACACCACCAGGCCGACCAGCACGACCAGCACGAACAACAATGCGTCGGTCCATAGCACCACCGGTAGCACCGGCATCATCGCTCTACCCCGCTCATGACAGGCGCACCCGCGGGTCGGCCCAGGTGTAGGAGATGTCCGTGAGGATCAGGCCGATGATGTAGAGCACCGAGCCCAAGAACACCATCGAGCGCACCACCGCGAAGTCCTGGTGGTTGATGGCATCGATGGTGTAGGTCCCCAACCCGGGGATGCCGAAGAAGCTCTCGGTGAGCAGACTGCCCATGAACAGCAGTGGGATCGCCGCCACCGACGCGGTGAGGATGGGGATCAGACCATTGCGCAGGACGTGGCGGAACAGCACCTGCAGTTCGGAGAGGCCCTTGGCGCGAGCCGTGCGAACATATTCGCGGTGCACCTCCTCCAGGAACAGAGTGCGGTACCAGCGTGCACCAGCACCGATGCCACTGATCACTCCGATCAAGATCGGCAACATCAAGAAGCGCAGGGCGTCGAGCCCACCAGCAAATCCCGATATGGGAACCAGCCGCCAGACTTTGGCCACCAGGTACTGCCCGGCGATGATGTAGAACAAAGCCGAGATCGACATCAGCGCAACGCAGAGTACGACACCGGCAGTATCGAGGTAGGTCGCTCGGAAGAACACCATCAACAAGGCAGCAGCAATCATGGTCGCCAAGCCAACCAGGAAAACGGGAACGGCAATCGTCAGACTCGGGCCCATGCGATTGCGGATCTCGTTGGCGATGTCGCGGCCGTCATCGGCCTGGCCAAAATCGAACACGAACATCGCCGCCGACTTCTCGAAGAAAATAGTGTCGGTGACCCGCGCACTGCCTTGGGCCTCGGCGTTGTAGACGAGCGGCTTGTCGTAGCCGCGCTCGGCCTTCCAGCGCTCGATCGCCTCGGGCGTGACGCGCTTCATGCCCAACGCCATGCGCGCCATGTCATCCGGGGTGTTGACCACGAAGAACAGTGCAAAGGTGATGAGGTTGACGCCGATCAGGATGGGGATGGCGTACAGCAAGCGCCGGATGATGTAATGGATCATGCCCGTCCCCCGTCGCTGGCTCGGGCCACCTCACGGCGTCGCCAGGCGCGCCAAGCGGGCAGCACCATCAAAACAGCGAGCAAGACCCCCAGACCGATCGGCCACAGCACCGGTCGGTTCCAATCGGCTCGCGCGGCATTGCGCTGTTCGACATCGAGGCGCTGATACTTCAGTCCATTGCGCGCCATCTGGTTGGGCTTAAGGTTCTGCAACCAGTCGTGGACCAGGCTGTAGCGTTTCGGGTGCATCCCCCAGATCCAGGGCGCATCGACGCGCAGAATACGCACTGCCTCGTCGATGATCGCCTGACGCTCCGGGCCATTGGGCATATTCTTCATGCGGTCGAACAGACGATCGAATTGCGGGTTGCTGTAGTTCGCTGAATTCTCACCGTTGTGCAGGGCCCGGCTTTGCGGCCCGTAGAGTAGGAACAGGAAGTTTTCCGGATCTGGATAGTCGGCGTTCCAGCCCCACTCAAAGATTTGGGCGTTGCCCTTGCGGATCTTTTCCTGGAAGCGGTTGTAGTCGGTACCGCGCACCACCAGCTGGATGTCGAGCTTGGCGAACTGCTTGCGCATCCAGTCCATCTCGGCCTTGTCATCCGGGCCGCGGACCACAGTGTCGAAGTAGAGCACCAGCGGCTGGCCGGTGGCTGCGTCTCGGCCGCCGGGGTAACCGGCCTCGGCCAGCAGGCGACGAGCGACCTCGATGGGCTTTCGCTGGGCGCGTCCATCGACCCAATCGTAGACCAGCGGATTGAGACCATCCTGACCATCGCGGTAACCCCAGATGCCCGGCGCGATCGGGCCCATCGCCGGAATACCGCGTCCGTTGGCAAAGATCGAGATGTTCTCCTCCATGTCGATGGCGATCGACAGTGCCTGACGCAGCTTGCGAGCCCGCTCGGAGTCCCCACCGACCACCGGATCAAGCATATTGAAGCCGATGTAATTGACCGAGGCCGACAGCGCTGTCTCGAGCCGGATACCCTTGGACGCCATCTCTTCGGTGATGGTCGACTCGCCGCCAGACGCAGTCTGCACCGCCTGGTCAAAAGTGTCCGAGCTGATCCCAGACGAGTCGTACCAGCCCTGCAAGAACTTGTTCCAGTACGGAATCGACTCGCGCTCCCGGCTGAACACGATGCGCTCGATGAACGGCATGGTCTTGCCCGCGTCGCGAAGCAGGCCGCGCTCGCGGTCGCCCGGGGCGCCGTCGCTGGGAAAGGGCTCGCCCGGAAAGTTCGGATTGCGCGACAGCGCCATACGCCGGTTCGGGTCGTTCTCGGCCAGATAATATGGCCCGGTGCCGATCGGATACCAGTCAAGGCTGATATTGCGTTCGGCGAAACCAGCCTGGCTATAAAAGCTGTCGGCCTCCCACGGAATCGGCGCGAAGAAGGGCATCGCCAGCCAATAGACGAACTGGGGGTAGCGTCCGCGAATACGGATGCGGTACGTGTGGTCATCGACCACTTCGACACCGGGCAGGACGTGCTGGCGTAGATCGAGAAAGCCTTTGCCGCCCGCCGCCACATCAGCGGCACGCAAGGTCTTGGCAAATTCATCCAGACCGACGATGTATTCGGCCATCAAGCCGAAGATCGGTGAATGCAAGCGGGGATGCGCCAAACGCTTGATCTGGTAAACGTAGTCCTCAGCCAACAGGGGACGACTCCCAGTCTGCGGGAGATCATAGATGCTGCGAACCGACGCGCGCTCGGCGTCGGACAGCTGGTGATACAGGAGCTCGCCATCGGGGGCGCGGGCAAGCGCCGGGTGCGGCTGATATCGACGGTCGTCGCGGATGGTGATGGTGTAGACGCTCTCGGCCACCATCTCGTCCGGCGCATCGTCCGGCAGACGCCGCCCGTCACGATCGAACACCTGCGCTCGTGGCACCTCGGTGGCGGTCAGTGGCACCAGTTCGAACGGACGCCGGAAATAGTGATACTGGAGCGGCGGCTCGTAGATCTGGGCGTTAAAGGTCGCTTCGTTCTCGCTGTAGGCCTGCACCGGGTCGAGGTGCTTAGGGCGTTCGACGAAGGCGGTGTAGAGGATAGGCTGCCCGCTTTCTTGCTCGGGATAAGGATTGTTCCAAGGCCCCGAACAGGCCGCCAAACCTAGCAAAAGCACGCCGCCGGCCCAAAGACGCCAAGCCCAGCTGCTGACGGCGAGGCAGGCGGGCGCCAGCGCCTTGGCACAACGGCCAAGAAACGCTTGTCGGCTATACTCGGAAGTTGTTCTGATTGTCTTCAAGGGAGTCCGGAATGCCTTTTCTCGCCGGCAAACGCCTGCTTCTGACCGGGATGCTGTCGAACCGTTCCATCGCCTACGGGATCGCCGCTGCTGCGCATCGCGAAGGGGCCGAACTGGCATTCACCTGCCAGGGCGAAAGGGTCCGACAGCGCACCATCGACCTGGCCCACGAATTTGGTGCGGCCGATCGCGTCTTCGATTGCGACGTTGCTTCTGACGAGCAGATCGATAGCGCGTTTTCAGCCCTGCGCGAACACTGGGACGGACTCGATGGTCTGCTGCATTCGATCGCCTTTGCCCCGCGCGACGCGCTGACCGGCGACTACCTCGACCATGCCCGTCGCGAAGCTTTTCACATCGCTCACGATATCAGCGTTTATAGCCTGACGGCTCTGGCCAAGGCTGCCCTGCCATTGATGCAGGGGCGCGGCGGCTCGATCCTGACCCTCTCCTACCTTGGGGCCGAGCGGGTGATTCCAAACTACAACATCATGGGTGTCGCCAAGGCCGCGCTCGAGGCCAATGTACGCTACCTGGCAAGCAGCCTGGGCCCGCGTGGCATCCGTGTGAACGCCATCTCGGCAGGACCGATCAAGACCTTGGCGGCGTCCGGCATCGACGGCTTCACCAAATTCCTGGATGCCGTCGAACAGACCGCACCACTACGCCGCAATGTCACCATCGAAGACGTCGGTAATGTCGCGGCTTTCTATTTGTCGGACCTGGCCGCCGGCATCACCGGTGAGGTGACCTACGTCGATGCCGGATACAACGTGGTTGGCATGAGTATGTCCGGCGGGTGACTCGGACTGCGCCCTGGCGTGCGGCCGTCACCGACCATCCTCCGCGACCGCGCCGTCAGGCGCCCGGCTTCGCCCATGACGAAGGCGCTACTCGGGGATGAACCGCCGACCTAGCGGCCCGAGGCTTCGACCCGTTCTTTGCGGATATCGACCTTGGCCGCTGCACGCAGACCAGCCAGCCAAACTTCCCGCTCTTCCTCGGCCATCATGCGTTCGGCATCGGTGATATAGCGACGTCGATCAACCGGGTCTGAGGTCGCTGGCGGAGCAACGCGGTTGATGCGGAACATGGCGTACCCTTGGCCGGGGATCTCCACAGCAGCATAGGATGGCAGCGGCGAGGTCTTGGCGCGAAACACGATCTGCATCGCAGGCAGCGGCAAGCCCTCAGGTCTCTTGCGGCTAACAGTCAGGTTAGCGCCCCACTTCACGGCAACGTCCTTGCCGGCGCTCAGCTCGGCCATGATGCGCTTGCCCTCGGCGATGGCAAGGGCGGCCGCCTTGTCGCGACGCAGGCGATCGCGCAACTCACCCTGCACAACTGCGAACGGGATCTGCTCAGCGGGCTTCTCCGAGACTACACGGCCAGCCACCAAGCGCTCGGGCGATACTTCGACCACCTCGGTATTCCGCTTGTTTGGCAGTGCATCTTCAAACACCGCACGCAAAAACTTCTGATTGCTTAGGATCGGGTCGCCGGTCACCCCGAAGCGGGTCAGATTGTCTACCGTCTGTATCGGGGCGCCAACTGCATCGGCGGCTGACGACAGGCTGCCGGACTCCTCGAAGACTGCGTCGGAGAATGCTTCGGCGAGTTCCGCAAAGCGCTGTGCCGACCGCTGCTTCTTCAGCTCAGCTTCGACCTGCGGCCGCACCGAAGCCAAGTCGCCCCCGCCCTGAACCTCGGTCAGCTTGATGATGTGGAAACCAAAGTCGGTTTCGACCAGATCCGAGACCTGACCGGGCTTCAACGCGAAGACCGCATCTTCGAAGGGCTTTACCATCACGCCACGCCCGAAGAGTCCGAGGTCGCCGCCCTGTGCGGCTGAACCGGTGTCGGTCGAGTTGGCACTCGCGAGCAGGGCAAAATCTTTTCCGGCACGCACCTCGGCAAGCAGTTTGCTGGCTCGCGTCCGCGCTGCATCGCGCGTTTTCGCATCCGCGCCGGCATCGACACCGATCAGGATATGGCTGGCCCGACGCTGCTCGTCACCGCCAAAACGCGCTGCATTCGATTGGAAATACGCCTCGATCTCGCCCGGCTCCAATTGCACAGACTTGGCAAGGACATCGGCATCCAACACGAGATACTCGAGCTTAACGCGTCGCGGTACCTCGAATTCCTTGGCGTTGTCGTCAAAGTACTTGCGCACTTCGTCGTCGGTCACACTGACCTTCGCCAAAAATTCCTCCGGACTGATCAGGGCTTGCTGAACATCGCGCTCCTGCTCTCCAAGGTCGGCCGCACGGTCGACCACCACCTGTGGTAGCCAGCGAGCGCGCTCGAAGAAACCAGCGTTCTGCTCGGCGACGATCTCGGCGCGGACGCTTTCCTGGAACGAGGCCGGACTGAAGCCTTGTTGACGCAGCAACGTCTCGTAGGCCTTTACATCAAACTGACCATCCCGCTTAAAAGCCGGGATCTCGCGGATGATCTGTGCCAGCCGGTGATCGGGGACAGTCATGCCTGACTGCAGGGCCGACATCATGAGGAGCTGACGGTTGACCATGTCCTCGAGTACAGCCAGACGGAAGCGATTGGACTCGACCAACTCCGGGTCGAAGCGCTCACCAAGCTGTTGGCGCAGCTCTTCGCGCTGCTCAGCGAGCTGCTGCTGAAATTCGCGCTCCGAGATCGAACTGCCAGCGACCTTGGCCACCACCGGATCGTCACCGCCCGAAAAGTAGGAGTCGACACCCCAAAGGGCGAACGGCAGGATCAACAGCGCAAGGATGATCTTGGCGACCAGCGGATTGTTGCGAAAGACGTCGAACATGGAACGTGACCTGAACTCTGCGAGGCCTGCAAAACGCAGACGACGAATGGTACGGGGCAAAAAAGAGAAAGGGGCGAACTTACATTCGCCCCAGACTCAGTGTTGGCGGAGTGGACGGGACTCGAACCCGCGACCCCCGGCGTGACAGGCCGGTATTCTAACCAACTGAACTACCACTCCTAAAACGACTACCGGCACTGCTTGGCTGGTGGTGGGTGCTAACGGGATCGAACCGCTGACATTCGCCTTGTAAGGGCGACGCTCTACCAGCTGAGCTAAGCACCCAGCAAAGCCCGTTAGTTTACAGCATCCTTCAGAGCCTTGCCAGGACGGAACTTGGGCACCTTTGAAGCCTTGATCTTGATCTCGGCGCCGGTGCGCGGGTTGCGGCCGGTGCGAGCGGCGCGGGCCGACGTGTAGAACGTACCAAAGCCCACTAGGCTCACGGTGTCACCCTTCTTCAGGGCCTTACCAACAGCACCAACCACTGCGTCGAGCGCACGGCCAGCGGCGGCCTTGGAAATGTCGGCCCCAGCGGCGATGGCGTCGATCAGATCGGATTTATTCACTTCTGTCCCCTTCCTTGTAGGTTTGAGTCTGCAGAAGCCGAAACCACGTCGGCTTCGGGTTTATAGCAACTGCCGAAAAGCCCTGTCAATCGTGTTCTGGCGGGATTTTCGAGGCCAGACGTCATGACGCCCGGGTAAGTGCCCGGGCGTCGATCGAGAATCGGTCTGAATGATCAGTGCTTGACCACCGGGGCGGGAGCCGCCTCGATAACCGGAGCCTGCAAACCAGGCTCGACATCGACCGGCTTGGTGGAAGGCTCCGGCATCCGCTCGAGGGCCGTCGCCAAAACCTCATCGATCCACTTCACAGCCTTGATCTCCAAGCGATTCTTCACATTGTCCGGAATCTCGGCGAGATCCTTGACGTTCTCCTGAGGGATGAGCACGGTCTTGATACCGGCACGATGCGCTGCCAGGAGCTTCTCCTTCAGACCGCCGATGGCGAGCACCTCACCACGTAGCGTGATCTCGCCGGTCATGGCGACATCGGCCCGAACGGGAATGCCAGTGAGCATCGAAGTGAGCGCAGTCACAATCGCAATGCCTGCGCTCGGCCCGTCCTTCGGCGTAGCGCCCTCAGGCACATGGATGTGGACGTCGGTGTTCTGGTAAAAATCCGGCGCGATGCCAAGCGCGTCCGAGCGCGCACGCACGACTGTGATAGCCGCCTTCATCGACTCCTGCATGACCTCGCCCAGCTTGCCAGTGGTCACCACGGTGCCCTTGCCAGGCATGGTCACAGCCTCGATCGTGAGCAGCTCACCGCCGACCTCGGTCCATGCCAGACCCGTCACCTGCCCGACCTGGTTGTGCTTCTCGGCCAGGCCGACCTGGTAACGCCGCACGCCTAGGTACTTGTGAATGGTGCGCGGGGTGACAGTGACGCGTGACTTCGCCTTCTTCAGCAGCAGTTCCTTGACCACCTTTCGGCAGATCTTGGCGAGCTCGCGTTCGAGCGAACGCACCCCGGCCTCGCGGGTGTAGTACTGGATGATCTCGCGAATGGCTGATTCGCCGATGCTGCACTCGGTCTCCTTCAAGCCATGGTTCTTCATCTGCTTGGGCACCAAGTACCGGGTAGCGATACCGACCTTCTCGTCTTCCGTGTAACCGGAAAGACGGATGACCTCCATGCGATCAAGTAGCGGCGCCGGAATATCGAGCGTGTTGGCGGTTGCCACGAACATCACATCGGACAAGTCGTACTCGACCTCGACATAGTGGTCGGTAAAGCTGGCGTTCTGTTCCGGGTCAAGCACCTCGAGCAGGGCCGAAGAAGGGTCGCCACGAAAATCCTGGCCCATCTTGTCGACCTCATCGAGCAGGAACAGCGGGTTTTTCACCGCCACCTTGCTCATGTTCTGCAGGATCTTGCCCGGCATGGAACCGATGTACGTGCGACGATGGCCACGGATCTCGGCCTCATCGCGTACACCGCCGAGTGCCATACGCACGAACTTGCGGTTGGTAGCGCGGGCGATCGACTGACCAAGCGAGGTCTTGCCGACACCGGGAGGTCCAACCAGACAAAGGATCGGCGCTTTGACCTTGTCGACGCGCTGCTGCACTGCGAGATACTCAAGGATGCGCTCCTTGACCTTCTCCAGACCGTGGTGATCGGCCTCGAGCACCTTGCCTGCAGCCGCCAGGTCCTTGCTGATCTTCGACTTCTTCTTCCAGGGCAAGCCAAGCAGTGTGTCGATGAAGTTCCTGACCACAGTGGCTTCGGCCGACATCGGGGACATCATGCGCAGCTTCTTCAGCTCGGATTCAGCCTTGGCCAAAGCCTCCTTGCTCATTCCGGCAGCGCGCAGCTTGCGCTCGAGCTCGTCGAGGTCGTTGCCCTCCTCCAACTCGCCGAGTTCCTTCTGGATGGCCTTGACCTGCTCGTTCAAGTAGTACTCGCGCTGCGACTTCTCCATCTGCCGCTTGACGCGGCCGCGGATGCGCTTCTCCACCTGCAGGATGTCGATCTCGGCCTCGAGCAGGCCAAGCAGATGTTCCAGGCGCTGACGCACGTCGAAGATGTCGAGCACGTCCTGCTTCTGCTCGAGCTTGAGCGGCAGGTGGGCCGCGATCATGTCGGCCAGGCGGCCAGCCTCGTCGATGCCGGCGACCGATGTGAGCACCTCGGGCGGGATCTTCTTGTTGAGCTTCACATACTGGTCAAACTGGGCCAGCATGGCGCGGCGCATCGCCTCGACCTCGTGCGTCTCGGCGTTGAGATCGCCAACAAGTACGGCATGCCCGCTGAAGTGGGTCTTCTCATCCTCGACAGCAGTCACCTGCGCGCGCTGCACGCCCTCGACCAACACCTTCACGGTGCCATCGGGCAACTTGAGCATCTGCAGGATGCTGGCAACGGTGCCGACAGCGTAGAGGTCATCGGTGGACGGTTCGTCCTTGGCGGCTGACTTCTGGGCGACCAGCAGAATACTTTTGCCGCCTTCCATCGCCAGCTCGAGTGCCTTGATCGACTTCGGGCGGCCGACGAACAGCGGGATCACCATATGCGGAAACACCACAACGTCGCGCAGTGGCAGCAGCGACAGATGCACGGTGTCACCGGTAGTCAGGGTCGTGTCGGTCATCGGAATCCTTCGCGGTTCGCGGATAGCGGAGCTTCTACCCCAGAGTACTGCGGCAGATGGGGACGCTCAAGGAGAATATCAAGCGTTACCGGCAGCCGGCTGTTCAGCGTAGACCAGCAAAGGCTTGCTACCTTCGGCGATCACTCCGGCATCGACCACCACTGACTCGACATTCTCGAGCGATGGCAAATCGAACATGGTTTCGAGCAGGGCTTGCTCGAGAATAGAACGTAAACCACGAGCACCGGTCTTGCGCGCAAGAGCCCGCTTGGCGATCTCGAGCAGGGCATCGTCGCGCACCTCAAGAGCCACGCCTTCCATCTCGAACAGCTTCTGAAACTGTTTGACCAGGGCATTCTTTGGCTCGGTCAGGATGCGCACGAGGGCCGCCTCGTCGAGCTCCTCGAGCGTCGCGGTGACTGGCAGGCGACCAATGAACTCCGGAATCAGGCCGTATTTGATGAGGTCTTCCGGCTCGACGTCGCGCAGTACCGTGCTGACCTCGCGCGCCGAATCCTTGCTGCGCACTTCTGCGGCGAAGCCGATGCCACCGCGCTCGGAGCGGTTACGGATGATCTTGTCGAGGCCGTCGAAAGCACCGCCACAGATAAAAAGGATGTTGGTGGTGTCGACCTGCACGAACTCTTGGTTGGGATGCTTGCGACCGCCCTGCGGCGGCACACTGGCGACCGTGCCCTCGATCAGCTTGAGCAGCGCCTGCTGCACGCCCTCGCCGGACACGTCACGGGTGATCGACGGGTTGTCGCTTTTGCGCGAGATCTTGTCGATCTCGTCGATGTAGACAATACCTTGCTGCGCCTTCTCGACGTCGTAGTCGCACTTCTGCAGCAGCTTCTGGATGATGTTCTCGACATCCTCGCCGACGTAGCCAGCCTCGGTCAGAGTCGTTGCGTCCGCCATGACAAACGGGACGTCGAGTAGCCGCGCCAGAGTCTGGGCGACCAGCGTTTTGCCCGAACCCGTCGGGCCGATCAGCAAAATGTTGCTCTTCGACAACTCGACGTCGTCTCGTCGCGCGCCGCTTCGCACCCGCTTGTAGTGGTTGTAGACCGCCACCGACAGGATCTTTTTTGCCGGCGCCTGACCGATCACATACTGGTCAAGGATGTCCCGGATCTCTCGCGGCGTCGGCAAGGACGACTTGCCATCTTTGCCCTCGGCTTCCGCGCCGGTCTCTTCACGGATGATGTCGTTGCACAGCTCGATGCACTCGTCGCAGATGAACACCGATGGCCCGGCGATCAGCTTGCGCACCTCTTGCTGGCTCTTGCCGCAGAAGGAGCAGTAAAGCAGCTTGTCGTCGGTCTTGGTATCGCTCATCAGCGTCGCCTTTAGCTCTCCGCGTTTTGCCCGCGGGTGACCAGGACCTGGTCGATCAGCCCGTAGGCCTTGGCAGCCTCCGCGCTCATAAAGTTATCGCGATCGGTGTCACGCTCGATGGCCTCGATGCTCTGGCCAGTGTGGTCGGCAAGCATCCGGTTAAGCCGCTCTTTCAGGTACAGAATTTCCTTGGCGTGGATCTCGATGTCCGAGGCCTGACCCTGGAAGCCGCCGAGCGGCTGATGGATCATCACGCGCGAGTTGGGCAGCGCGAAGCGCTTGCCCTTGGCGCCGGCGCTGAGCAGGAAAGCGCCCATGCTGGCGGCCTGGCCGATACACAGCGTGCTGACGTCACACTTGATGAAATTCATGGTGTCGTAGATCGCCATGCCGGCGGTGACCATACCGCCGGGCGAGTTGATGTAGAAGCTGATGTCCTTGTCGGGGTTCTCCGACTCGAGGAACAGCATCTGCGCCACCACCAGGTTGGCGGTGACCTCGTTGACCGGACCGACCAGGAACACCACGCGCTCCTTCAGCAGGCGCGAGTAGATGTCATAGGCGCGCTCGCCGCGGCCGCTCTGCTCGACCACCATCGGCACCAGACCGAGGTTCATCGGCTCCTGGCGACCATAGTCCTGTGCCATGCCGTCTCTTCCCATGCTCGACATCATCGGCTGATGTCCATCAGTTCTTCAAACGAAATCTTCACCGCCTTGGTCTTGGCTTGACCGAGCACCCAGTCGACCACGGCATCTTCAAGCACCACACCCTGCGCTTCCTGCAGGCGGCGCGGATCAGCGTAGAACCACTGCACCATCTCGGCCGGGTTTTCGTAGTTCATCGACTGCTGGATCACGAGGTCACGGACTTTCTCCGGTGCCGGCACCAGCTGATTGATGCGAGCGATCTCCCCCACCAGTAGGCCCAGCTTGACCCGGGCCTCGGCCTCCTCGACGAACATCTCGGGGGGCAGCGGCATCTCTTTGGCGCTGGGAATACCCTTGGCC
The DNA here is from genome assembly GCA_964524005.1 of uncultured Enterobacteriaceae bacterium. Lineage (GTDB taxonomy): Bacteria > Pseudomonadota > Gammaproteobacteria > Burkholderiales > UBA3065 > UBA3065. The sequence continues at coordinate 158,448 of CAZGBK010000003.1, read as the reverse complement.
TCGAGGTCGGCGCGGGTCAGCTGGATCAGACGACGGATCTCGGTATCGACCAGCGACTTCGGCAGGGACACATCCGGCACCTCGCGCAGCTTCTCCATGACTGCAGTCTTGGCCTTCGACTGCAGGCGACGAGCGACTTCGCGCTCGACGTTGGTCCGCAACTCACGACGCAACTCATCAACGTCACCGCTCTCGACACCCAGGGCCTTGGCGAAGTCGGCATCGACCTTGGGCAGGACTGGGCCTTCGACCTGCTTGATGGTGACAGTGAAACGCGCCGTCTTGCCGGCGACATCGGTCGCGCGATAGTCCTGCGGGAAGGTCAGATCAAACTCGGTGGTCTCTTTGGCCGACTTGCCGGCAATGGCCGCCTCGAAGTCTGGAAGCATCTGGCCGGCACCCAGCACAAACGGGAAATCCTTGCCGTCACCACCTGGCATCGGCTTGCCGTCGAGCACCGCCGAAAAGTCGACGGTGACGCGGTCATCGGCCTTGGCGGCGCGCTTAGCGGCCTTGTACGAGACCCGCTGCTTGCGCAGGATCTCGAGGGTGGTCTCAACATCCTTGTCAGTCACCTCGAGGCTTGCGCGCTCGAGCTTCCACGACTTGATGTCCCCCAGGTCGATCTCGGGGTAGACCTCGAAGTGCGCATCGAACAGCAGGTCGGTCTTGCCATCGCCCTCTTTCGGCTCAAAGCGCGGCATACCAGCCACGCGCACCTTGTTGCCGATAGTGGTCGCGGTGAAGGCATCACGCAATTGCTCACCGACGACCTCCTCGCGCACCTGCTGGCCATACTGCTGGGCGACCAGCTTGACCGGCGCCTTGCCCTTGCGGAAGCCTTTGATGTTGACGCTGCGGGCGAGGTCGCGCAGGCGACGCTCGGCCTCGGCCTCGATGGCCGCCAGCGGAATGGCAAGATTGACCCGGCGTTGCAGGCCCTCAATGGTTTCGATGGATGCTGCCATGGATGTCTCGGTCGGAGGAGCGCGAAGGCGCTGTGTGGGTGGAAGAACCCGCCATTATACGCAGCGGCCGCGCCACCGCCATGCGGGACGCGGATTGCCAGCTGGTGCGACCGAGAGGACTCGAACCTCCACAGAGTTGCCTCCGACAGGACCTAAACCTGTTGCGTCTACCAATTTCGCCACGGTCGCCAGGCTGCGCCGGTTCAAGCCGACGCCCCGAGGCGCGAGTGTAAACTAGGTGCCCCGCCCACCGCAGCCGAGCATGCCGGTCGAACACTACGAGAACTTCCCGGTCGCCTCGTGGGTGATGCCGGCGCGCTTTCGCCCCAGCGTCGTGGCGGTGTACCACTTCGCGCGTAGCGCCGACGATTTCGCTGACGAGGGTAACCTGACGGCCACTGAACGGCTCGACCACTTGGCCGCTTATCGCGCTGGCCTGCAAGCGATCAGCCGCGGAGAAACGCCAGAGCACCCGGTGCTGGGACCGCTAGCCGCAGTCATCCGCCGGCATGCCATTCCGCTGGACCTGTTCACCGACCTGCTTAGCGCCTTCGAGCAAGACGTCACAGTGACCCGCTACGCGACCTACGCCGACCTGGCCGACTACTGCCGGCGGTCTGCCAACCCCATCGGGCGCATCCTGCTGCATATCTTTGACGCTGCCTCCCCGCGCAACCTCGCCTATTCCGACGGCATTTGCAGCGCCCTGCAGTTGATCAACTTCTGGCAAGACATCGCGGTGGACTGGGCCAAAGGGCGGGTCTATCTACCGCAGGAAGACCTGGCCCGCTTTAGCGTGCGCGACGCACAGATCGCTCAAGGGGCTGTCGGCGGCAACTGGTCGGCGCTACTGGACTTTCAGATCGATCGCGCGCGGCGCCTGCTCCAAGCTGGCGCACCGCTCGGACGGGCACTTGGCGGACGCTTGGGCATCGAGATCCGGCTCATCGTGCTGGGTGGTGAGGCGGTTCTGCGCAAACTGCACGCCGCACGTGGCGATGTGTTCCGCCATCGGCCGACGGTCGGCTGGCGCGACCTGCTTGCTGCTCTGCCCCGCGCGCTGTTCGGCCACGACCCGCAAACCTGACTCGGAACGGAATGCCAAGCCATGGATCCACACGCTTATTGCGAGGACGTCATCCGCCGTAGCGGCTCGAGTCTGACACTGAGCTTCAAGCTGCTACCGGCGTCACGTCGGCGGGCGATGACAGCGCTCTATGCGTTCTGCCGTGCGGTAGACGATGTCGTCGATGACATCAGCGACCCGGTCGCAGCCCACACGGTCCTGACCTGGTGGCGCAAGGAGCTCGACGCGCTCTACGCCGGCCAGCCAAACCACCCGGTGACAAGGGCGCTGGCACCGGCAGTGAATGCCTTCGCACTACCCCAGGAGCACTTCGTAGCCCTCCTCGATGGCATGGCGATGGACCTCCAACACGCTGGCTATTCCGACTTTGCCGCATTGGAGCTCTACTGCCACCGTGCCGCTGGCGTGGTCGGGCTGCTATCGGCGCGGATCTTCGGCTACCAAAACCCAGCCACCGAGACCTACGCAGCCCGGCTGGGCCTGGCGCTACAACTCACCAACATCATCCGCGATGTCGGCGAAGACGCCATGCGCGGCCGGATCTACTTGCCTGCGGACGAGTTGCGCCGCTTTGGTGTGTCGCCGGCCGACCTACTCGCCCGCCGCGAAACGCCAGAGTTCCTCGCGCTGATGCGTTTCCAGGTGGCGCGTGCACGGCAAGCCTATGCCGACGCACTGGCCGCGCTGCCGAACAGCGACCGTCGTCCACAGCGCCCGGGATTGGTCATGGCGGCCGTCTACCGCACCCTTCTCGACGAGATCGATCGTGGTGGCTGTCATGTGCTGCGCGAGAAGACCCTGCTGCCGCCACTCCGTAAGGCGATGATCGGCCTGCGGGTGGCCCTGACCGGACGCATCTGAGCATGACCCGTCGGGTCGCTGTAGTCGGTGCCGGCTGGGCCGGGCTCAGCTGCGCCGTGCAGCTGGTCGAAGCTGGCTGGGAGGTCACGCTATTCGAAGCCAACACAGTAGCCGGTGGGCGCGCGCGCAGTGTCGCCACATCCATGGGGGTGATCGATAACGGCCAGCACTTGCTGATCGGCCCCTACCATGCCACGTTCGCCATGATGCACAAGCTCGGCGTCGACCGCCGCCAGGTCTTGCGCCGGCTCCCGTTGTCGCTGCACTCTACCGATGGCCTGCGGCTAAACGTACCCGGCTGGCCACTCGGGCTCGGGCGACTGGCAGCTCTGGTCGGCGCACGGGGCTTGGGCCCAGGGGGACGGCGAGCATTGCTGCGGGTGGCCCTGGATGTGCCGGCCGCCCGGCATGCAACGGACCGCAGTGTGGCGGTTTGGCTACAGACGCTGAACCAGCCCGCAGCGCTGGTGCGGCGTTTGTGGGCACCCCTGTGTGTGGCAGCCTTGAACACGCCGGCCGATCGAGCCTCGGCACGGGTATTTGCGCATGTGTTGCACGACGGTCTGCTGGCGGCCGGCCGCGATGCCAGCCTCGAACTGCCATCGCGTCCGCTCGGCGCCTTGCTTCCCGACCCGGCACTGGCCTGGCTACGAGCTCGCGGTGCTCGGGTTTACTTGGGCCACCGGGTGCGCCACCTGCTGCGTTGCGATCAGGGCTGGCGAGTCGACTGCACTAGGGAAACAAGCGCCGCTGTGAACCACGACCCGCCTCTGGAGCGCAGCCCAAGCACGCTGCCAACGTCGGGAAGCGCGACGGCTGCCGCATCCTTCGATACGTTAGTGGTGGCGACAGCACCCGCAGCTGCGGCTCGGCTGATACGCGACCACGCCGACGACCGCACTCTCGCGGCACTGGCCGGGCTGGAGCCCTTGGCGATCGCCACTCTGCATCTGCGTCTTGACACCACGGGTCCGGTCACCGCGCCCCTGCAGCTCCTCGACGATGGCCCTGGTGAATGGTTGATCGATCACGGCGATGGTCGGCTCAGTATCGTGATCAGTGCCTACCAGCGACTTGCCGACCCCGTGGCCCAGATCTCCAGGCAATTGCAGCGCAACGTGCCGAAGCTGCCGCGCATCGCGGCTAGCCAATGGATCGTCGAAAAACGTGCGACCTTCGCCTGCACCCCCAATCTGCACCGACCATCCCACCAGACCGGCGCGGACCAGTTGTGGCTCGCGGGTGATTACACTCCCGGCCCTTATCCGGCAACCCTCGAGGCCGCGGTGCGCAGCGGGGTAGAATGCGCACGCCTCATCACCGGCCACGCTCCATGACCGCTCCTCTGCTGCCCGATCTGCGCGGGCAGGCCGTTCTTGTCACCGGCGCTGGTTCCGGCTTTGGCCGCGCCTGCGCGATTGCACTGGCCGCCGCTGGCGTCACGGTCGCGCTGCTTGGTCGCAAGGTCAAGCCGCTTGAAGCCACTTACGATGCCATTCTTGCCGCCGGCGGCGCCGAACCGGGCATCGTCCCGTTCGACCTCGCCACGCTCGATGACGCTGCTGGCGAGCGCATCGCAAACGCGTTAGAGACACAGCTCGGGCGGCTTGATGGCGTAGTGCATTCTGCCGCGCAGTTTCGTAGCTTGACCCCCCTCTCCCAACAGGACGCCGCCACCTGGAAGACGCTGACGCAGGTCGACTTGGTCGCGCCGGCTCTGCTCACCCGTGCCTGCATGCCACTCCTCGATGCCGCACCTGTAGCCACGGTGGTCTTTGTAGCGGACACACACGGCGCCAGACCGGCAGCTTTTTGGGGTGCTTACGGCGTCGCCAAGGCGGGCCTGATCGCTCTGGCGCAAACGCTTGACGAGGAATGGGCGTACCGTGGCACGCACCGCGCGCACGCTGCAGTTCCCGGGCCGATGCGCAGCCCGATCCGCCAAAAGAGCCACTCGGCAAGCGACGCGCTCAGCGCCGACCTGCCCTCGCCGGAAGCACTTGCGCCCGCCCTGGTGCAGCTATTTGCCCGCAGCGGAAATCAATCGGTACCCAGCCTGGTCCACCTGCAGCCCGGCCCACCCACTGTCTGACCGCCCTACCCGGAGTCTTGTCCTCATGCCCCGCCATATCCGCCTGCTCATCCTCGGTTCCGGACCGGCCGGCTACACCGCCGCCGTCTATGCCGCACGCGCCAACTTGAAGCCGGTGGTCATCACCGGCATCGCCCAGGGTGGCCAGCTGATGACCACCACCGAGGTCGACAACTGGCCGGCCGACGCCGACGGCGTGCTCGGCCCCGACCTGATGGCGCGCTTCGAGAAGCATGCGACGCGCTTCGACACCGAACTGGTGTTCGACCACATCCACACCGTGCACCTGAATGAGAAGCCGATGCGCTTGGTGGGCGACAGCGGCGAGTACACCTGCGACGCGCTCATCATCGCCACCGGCGCCAGCGCCAAGTACCTTGGCCTGCCGAGCGAGCAGGCGTTCAGCGGGCGCGGCGTGTCGGCCTGCGCCACCTGCGATGGCTTCTTCTACAAGAATCAACCTGTTGCAGTAGTCGGCGGCGGCAACACCGCCGTGGAGGAGGCGCTGTACCTGGCCAACATCGCCAGCAAGGTCACGCTCGTGCACCGGCGTGACAGGTTCAAGGCCGAGGCGATCATGATCGACAAGCTGATGCAGCGCGTGGCCGAGGGCAAGATCGAATTGGTGCTCGACAGCACGCTCGACGAGGTGCTGGGCGACGACAGCGGCGTGACCGGCATGCGCGTGCGCTCGGTGAAGGATGGCGCCGCCCGCGACATCGCTTTGCAGGGTGTGTTCATCGCCATCGGCCATCAGCCCAACACGCAGATCTTCGAGGGACAGCTGGAGATGGAGGGCGGGTACATCGTGACGCGCGGCGGCCGCGACGGCAACGCCACCGCCACCAGCATCCCCGGGGTCTTTGCCGCCGGCGACGTGCAGGACCACATCTACCGCCAGGCGGTGACCAGCGCGGGCACTGGCTGCATGGCGGCACTGGATGCCGAGCGCTATTTGGATGCGCTGGGTGGATAGGTCTGACCGACCGCCAGCGCCCCGTCGGTCGCGTCTCGCAGCACTGATTTGCGTTTCCACACGCGCGATCTCGCCCCGCTAGCCCGACTTCGCCCACGCCCCCCGTCCCGATCATGGCCAAGCCCCGCGCCGACAACCCGTTCGCTGCCGCGCTGAATGGCGTGCGCCAGGACATCGAGCGCCAGACCCGCGAACGCGAGGCCGCAGCGCGCCAAGCGGCCGCGGTAGCGCAGGCGGCGGCCAGCCAGCGCGAGCTGTTCCGCGAAGCAGTGGCCGATGTCACGCCCTTGCCGGTCGCCGACCGTGCGCTGGTGCGGGCGCCGCTGCCCGACCCGTGGCCCGCACAACGCATCGCTGACGAGTGCGAGGCGCTGGCCGAAAGCCTGTCCGACTACGAACCGGAAGACCTCGAGACCGGCGAGGAGCTACTGTTCGCCCGACCTGGCGTGACCGCCGCTGCCCTGCGCAAGCTACGACGGGGTCACTGGGTGATCCAGGCTCAGCTCGACCTGCATGGACTGACGCGCGAGATGGCACGGTTAGAGCTCGCTGGATTCTTGCTGCGTTGCCGGCAGGCCGGCTTCCGCTGCGTGCGCATCATCCACGGCAAAGGCCTGCGCTCACCCAACAAAGAGCCGGTGCTCAAGGGCAAGGTGCGCAGCTGGCTGATGCAGCGCGACGAGGTGCTTGCGTTCTGCCAGGCGCCCAAGGTCGAGGGTGGCGGTGGCGCTGCGCTGGTTCTGCTGAAGTCCTCGACGGGCGACTAGGCGCGGCGGCGGCGCGAACGCCAGGCGGCGACCAGGCTGGCCGAGACGATCAGGCTGCCGCCGATCCAGTCGCGCAGCCCGAGATATTCACCGGCCAGCAGCGCAGCCGACACAGCACCAGCCACCAGCTCCACCAGAAAGATCACGATCGCAGTGTTGGCGGGAACCCTCGCCAAGCCATATTGGATGATGACGGTGATCGACCCGAGCGTCAGGCCGAGGATTGCCAAAAGAAGAAGGTCGGTCAGAGCCGGCTGCGCAGGCATCGACCAGCGGCCACCGCCAACCGCCAGCCACGCGGCCGACACTGCAAGAACGCCCAACCAGGTCGCCAGCGACTTTAGCTCGATCGAGGTCGCTTGCGCCCGCCGCGACAGTACGTTGACCAAAGCGAAGCTGACACCTGCGCTCAGACCCAGCCACTCGGCGGCATTGGCCGGCAGAGGCAAACCCTGCGCTGGCCACAGCATGACCAGCGCCCCGGCCAGCGACAGCAGCACCAGCAGACCAGACGCGGGCGTCAGCTGTTCGCCCAGGAGCAAACGCGACAGTACAACGGTCCATAGAGGCGCCAGGTAGAACAGCAACAGCACCCGCATGACCTCCCCGCCAACCATCCCCAGCACGTAGGCGAGATTGGTCCAGCCTGCAGCCAGCCCGATCAGCAGGAGTGGCCACCAATTTTGCCGCCAGCCGGCCAGACTGCCGCGGGGCAGTAGGGCCAGCAGTACCATGCTTGCGGCGTAGGTCAGGATCGTGGCGGTGGTGGGCGAATACCCGGCCCATTCCAGCTCACGATAGGGATACCAGACCAGCCCCCAGACGATCGCCCCGGTGAGCAGGGCCGCAATCACAGTGCCTTGCTCGCCTCCGCCTGCGTCTTTGCCCCCCACCCCTTGCCCCCTATAATCTGCGGCCCGGCGTCGGCTGCTTGCCGAACCTTACCGCACAGAACATGCCTTGAACCCGCGTCTCGACCTGCTGCAGACTTATCCGTTCCAGAAGCTCGCTGGCTTGATTGTCGGTGTGTCGCAGCCGCACGACCTGCCGCGGGTGAATCTGTCGATCGGCGAACCGGCACACCCGACACCGCAGCTGCTCAAAGAGGCCCTTAGTGGCGCCTTGGCGGGGCTGTCGGTCTACCCCAGCACACAGGGTCCTGCCTCCTTGCGCGAGGCCATCGCCAGCTGGGCGGCACGGCGGTATGGAATCCCGCCACCCAATCCCGACACCGAGGTGCTGCCCGTCAACGGCAGCCGCGAAGCATTGTTCGCCATCGCCCAGGCGGTGGTCGATCCGACCCGCCCAGACCCGATAGTCGTGTCGCCGAACCCTTTTTATCAGATCTATGAAGGGGCAGCCCTGCTGGCTGGCGCCAAACCCTTCTACCTGAACACACTGGCGGACAACAACTACGTACCAGACCTGTCGGCAATCCCGGCGGCGGTGCTGGCCCGTACACAGCTCTTCTACATCTGCTCGCCGGGCAATCCGACCGGGGCCGTGCTAGACCTGAATTTCTGGCGCGAACTGTTCACACTGGCCGATCGTCACGACTTTATCGTTGCCGCCGACGAGTGCTACTCGGAGATCTATTTCGACACGCCACCACTGGGCGCACTCGAGGCGGCCCGACAGCTCGGTCGCGACCAATACCCAAGGCTTGTGGTGTTTGGCAGCCTGTCCAAGCGTTCCAACGCGCCCGGTCTGCGCTCGGGCTTTGTGATGGGCGACGCAGCCGTGCTCAAGCGTTTTTTGCAGTACCGCACCTACCACGGCTGCGCGATGAGCGGTGCTGTCGCTGCGGCGAGCATTGCCGCTTGGAACGATGAAGCCCACGTCGCCGACAACCGCGCTCTCTACGCTGCCAAGTTCGACGCTCTGCTGCCACTGCTGGGCCCGGTCACCGGAGTCGAGCGACCTGATGCCGGGTTCTACTTGTGGCTACCGACGCTAGGCGACGACGAGACTTTCGTCAGGACGCTACTGGAACAAGAGAACGTGCTGCTGTTGCCGGGCAGTTACCTGGCACGCGACGCCCAGGGGACCAACCCGGGCGCGGGCCGCGCGCGCGTCGCGTTAGTCGCGCCGCTCGACGAATGCATTGAAGGCGCTCGCCGTATCGTCCGCCATTGCACACGCTTGGCAAGGGCCGGAGCCTAAGCGTTCCACTTGCTGCCGAACTCGATCAGACTGCATATCAATTCAACGGGAGACACCATGTCAGACGTCCAGCAACTCATCGAAGCGGCCTTCGAGCGCCGCGCCGAGATCACCCCGCGCAACGCCGACTCGCAGCTGCGCGAGGCGGTCGACCATGTACTCGCCGATATCGACAGCGGCAAGCTGCGTGTCGCCGAAAAGATCGGCGGCCAATGGACCACCCACCAGTGGCTCAAAAAGGCCGTTCTGCTGTCGTTCCGGCTCGAGGACAACCAGTTCACGCGCGGCGGCTACACCAACTACTTCGACAAGGTGCCGAGCAAGTTCGCTGACTACTCGAGCCGCGATTTCCGCGATGGCGGCTTCCGCGTCGTGCCGCCGGCCGCCGTGCGCCGCGGCGCCTTCATCGGCAAGAACGTGGTGCTGATGCCCTCCTACGTGAACATCGGCGCCTATGTGGACGAGGGCACCATGGTCGACACCTGGGCCACCGTGGGCTCCTGTGCACAGATCGGCAAGAACGTGCACCTCTCGGGTGGCGTCGGCATCGGCGGCGTGCTGGAACCGGTGCAGGCCAACCCGACCATCATCGAGGACAACTGCTTCATCGGCGCGCGCTCGGAGGTGGTCGAGGGCGTGATTGTCGAGGAGGGCTCGGTCATCTCGATGGGCGTGTACATCGGCCAGTCGACCAAGATCTATGACCGCGAGACCGGCGAGGTGAGCTACGGCCGGATCCCGGCCGGCTCGGTGGTGGTGAGCGGTAACCTGCCCTCCTCCGACGGCACCTGCAGCCTGTACTGCGCCGTCATCGTCAAGAAGGTCGACGCCAAGACGCGCGGCAAGGTCGGCATCAACGAACTGCTGCGCGGGGTCTGACACCGGCGCGGAACGGCGGGGCGACCGCCGCATCTCAGGTGATGGCTACAGCGATGAAGAGGCGACAGTGAAGATGTACGGACTCGAGCAGTGCGGTACGGTGCAGAAGGCGCGGGCCTGGCTCGACGCACGTGGCCAGGCCTACGACTTCCATGACTTCAAGTCGAAGGGCGTGACGCGTGAACAGCTCGAGGTGTGGCTTGCACAGGTGCCCTGGGAGCGCCTGTGCAACCGCGCCGGACTGACCTGGCGCGCGCTGCCGGCCGAGCGCAAGGAGGCGGTGACCGGCCCGGCGCAAGCCATCGAACTCATGCTGGAAAAGCCATCGCTGATCAAGCGCCCGGTGCTGGAGAAGGACGGGCAGATCGAGCTGGGCTTTTCCGAGAAGCGCTACGCGGCCCTGTTCGGGGTGTGACCCGAGTGAGCTCGCCGACACAAGCGTTGCTTGAGGACCTGGTCCGGCGGCCGTCCATCACGCCGGATGACGCCGGCTGCCTCGACATCCTCTCGGCCAGGCTGGAACGTCTCGGCTTCGTTCTGGAGCGCATGCGCTTCGGCAAGGTCGACAACCTCTGGGCAGTGCGCGAAGGCCACGGCAGCGGCGATGCGGCCACGCTCACGGTGTTGGCCGGACACACCGACGTGGTCCCCACCGGGCCGCTCGAGCAGTGGAAGAGCGCCCCGTTCGAGCCGACGGTGCGCGACGGCCTGCTCTACGGCCGCGGCGCCGCCGACATGAAGTCCGGACTGGCGGCCTTCATCACCGCGCTCGAGGGGCTCTACGCCGATGCGCCGAAACCGCGCGGCTCGGTCGCGTTGCTGCTCACATCGGATGAAGAAGGCGACGCCATCGACGGCACCGAGAAGGTGGTCCAAGCGCTGCAGGCGCGCGGCGTGCGCGCCGACCACTGCATCATCGGCGAGCCGACCTGCTCCGCGCGACTCGGCGACACCATCAAGAACGGCCGCCGCGGCTCGCTTTCGGCGCGGCTCACGGTGCGCGGTATCCAGGGCCACATCGCCTACCCGCACCTGGCGCGCAACCCGATCCATGAGGCCGCTCCGGCCATCGCCCAACTGGCGCGCGAGGTATGGGACGAGGGCAACGCGCACTTCCCCGAGACCACCTGGCAGATCAGCAACATCCATGGCGGCACCGGGGCCACCAATGTGATCCCCGGCGAAGTGACGATCGACTTCAACTTCCGTCACTCGACGGCGGTGACGGCAGACGAACTCAAGGGCCGCGTCGACGGCATCCTGCGCCGCCACGGGCTCGACTACATGCTCACCTGGACGCGTCCAGGTGCGCCATTCCTGACGCCGGCCGGAAGCCTGGTCGATGCCGTACGGGGCGCTATCCAGGGCGTGACCGGTCTGCAGGCGGAGCTGTCCACCACTGGCGGCACATCCGACGGCCGCTTCATCGCGCAGTGGTGCCCGCAAGTCGTGGAGTTCGGGCCGTCCAACGCGACCATCCACAAGATCAACGAGTGCGTGGCGGTGGCCGATCTTGAGCCGCTGGCAGCGGTCTACCAGAGCGCGCTGGAGCGGCTGGTCGCCTGAACGTCGCTCCCTGTTTGACTGGCGACTGGCAACACCGCCCGCCACGGCCGGCAAGCGCTCTTAGCTGCCAGCGTCATGGCGTAGCAGCGTGGTGTCAGTCGGTTTTGCCGGGCTGCTCAGTGCCGGGCGCGGCTGCCGGCTCGCCAACCGAGGCCGAGGCGGCGGCCGCTCGCGCGGTGGTCGCCTGCGCGTTCAAGAAGTCGCTGACCATGCGGAAATAATCAAAGCCGGGCAGAAGCGGTGGTGTCACCGTCGGCTGTGCCCCGGTGCCCGGCATCCCCACCCCAGTGTTGGGCATACCTGGCATTGAAGCACCAAACATGTTGGGCATCAGAAAGGCGCCGGTCGGCATGGTCTGCGCCAGCATGTTGGTCAGATTGGCGGCGGCAGCGGCGTTGGTGTTGAGCTGTGCCAGTGTCTGCACCAGGGTGGTGTAACTGGCGCCGACGCGACTCATTTCGCGCACCGTTCCAACGAACAGATCGACCTCGCCACCCTCGACGAACTGATTGATGTTGACGATCAGCTCGCGCCGACGCTCCCAGGCGTCGCCGGAGTTGGCTAGGTAACTGCGGATCTCTTTCAGCAGAGCGCTGACTTCGGGCGGGATGGGTTCGTTGGACATGTCCGCTCCTTTCGCGGGCTGCACTGGTATCTAGAGGCTAGGGTATGCCGCCGGCATGTCCTGCGCCAGCGTGGCAAAGAAGTCCGCCACCGCTTCCGGCTCCCGGACCAGCGGCATCGGTGGCAGCGCCGCACGCAAGGCACGGCCATAGCCCTTGCTGAGCAAGCGCGGATCGCAGATGACCAGCACGCCATGGTCATACTCGTCGCGAATCAGACGGCCGGCGCCCTGCTTTAGCAAAATCGCCGCCTGCGGCAGCTGATGCGCGGTGAACGGGTGCTCGCCGGCCTGACGCAACTGTTCCAGACGCGCTGCCAGCACCGGATCGTCGGGCGGAGCGAACGGCAGGCGATCGATCAGCACCAGCGACAGCGCCTCGCCCCGCACATCGACGCCCTCCCAGAACGACATGCTACCCAGCAGGACCGCGTTGCCGAGCTGCTTGAAGCGCTCGAGCAGCTGGTGCCGGGGCGCGTCACCCTGCACCAGCACCGGGTAGGGACAGACACCTGGCTGACGGAGCGTACGAGCCGCCTCACGCAGAGCACGCAAGCTCGTAAACAGGCCAAACGCGCGGCCTCGACTAAACGGCAGCAACTGCTTGAGCGTCGCCACCACAGCGGCAGTGTAAGCCGGTGCGGCCGGCTCGGGCAGGTCGCGCGGCACATACAACAAGGCTTGGTGGGCGTAGTCGAACGGGCTCTCCCAGCTGTGCTCATCGACGTCCTGCAGCCCTAGCTGTTCGCGGAACAGCCGGAAATCGCCAGCCACCGATAGCGTCGCTGAGGTGAACACCCAGCTGCGTGGCTGTGCTGCGAGCACCTCGCTGAACCAGGGCGCGACCGACAATGGCGAGCGATACAGGCGCACCGCCTGACTCGAGGCCTCGAGCCAGAGCACCTCGCCGCCCTGCGCGCCGGCCTGCCAGCGGCGCAGGTCGGTGCAGGCCTCGCGCGCGCGCTCAGCGGCCAGTTGTAGATCTTCGCTGCGCGCCGCCACAGCATCGAGCCGGGCGGCCAGTGTCTCGCAGACCAGAACCAAGGCCTCAAGAGCCTCGGCAAAGGCAACATCCGGAATCGCCTGGGCATGTGGTAGACGCTGACCTGCCTCACCCAGGGTCGAACGCAAGCGCCGACAAGCCGGATCGATGGCCTGCGCGGCCGCGGCCAGCGCCCGGTCATCGCCGCCCAAGGCCTGCAGCGCAGCGCGAACGTCGCGCGCGAGTTCGACCAGCTGCGCGGTCGAGCGGCTGCTGCCGAAGAACAGCGTGGCAGTGTCAGGCAACTGGTGCGCCTCGTCGAAGATCACCGTGTTGCAGGCGGGTAGCAGCTCGCCGCCGCCCTCGTCCTTGAGCAGGATGTCGGCAAAGAACAGGTGGTGGTTGACCACCACGACGTCGGCCTTCAGGGCGTTGCGCCGGGCGTTCAGCACAAAGCAGCGCTCGTGGTGCTCACAGCGGCTACCCAGACAGTTCTCGCGGGTCGAGGTCACCTTTTGCCAGACCGGCGCGTCCTCCGGCACTTCGGCCAGCAGTGCACGGTCGCCACTGGCATTGCGCGCGGCGAAACGCTCGATCGCACGCAGTTGTGTCACTTGCTCGGCGAGGTCGAGCAACCCGTCTGCGAGCGTACGCTCAAGGTGGTGGTGGCAGACGTAGTTCGAGCGACCCTTGAGCAAGGCGATGGTCAGCGGTAGTCCAGTGGCGTCCCGCACCGCTGGCAAGTCACGCCGGTAGAGCTGATCCTGAAGTGCCCGGGTGCCGGTCGAGACGATGACCTTGCCGCCCGACAGCAGGGCCGGGACAAGATAGGCGAAGGTCTTGCCGGTGCCGGTGCCGGCCTCGGCCAGCAGCACGCCATGGCTGTCGATCGCCTGCGCGACCGCCGCAGCCATGGCCAGCTGCTGCGGGCGCGGCCGGAAGCCTGGCACACGTGCAGCCAGCGGCCCATCGGCGGCGAACAATTCGCCCAGCCGGCCTTGCAGCACCAGTGGTTTAGTCACGCGAGCGCCGCAACACGCCGCGGAAGGTGATGTAGTAGACCCCTGCGACCATCACGCTGCCACCGATGATGTTGCCCACGGTCGCCGCAGCGATGTTGCTGACCGCCGCGCCCAGCGTCAGCCCGTCGAGCGGGACACCGGCCGGGGTGACACCATCGGCCAGATGCAGGATCAATCCCATCGGGATCAGATAGAAATTGGCGATGCAATGCTCGAAACCGGCGGCGACAAAGGCGGATACCGGAAACAGGATGGCAAGGATCTTGTCGGTTACGCTGCGGCCGGCATAGGCCAGCCACACCGCCAGACACACCAGCGCGTTGCACAGCAAGCCCTTGATGAGGATGGCATAGAACGGCGCCTCGACCTTGGCTGCAGCGATACGCACATAGTTCTCGGCGATGGCCCCCTGGTTCATCTCGGGGTGGTGCGAGCCCCAGACCAGCAGCACCATCGCCAGCGCGCCAACGACATTGGCGCCGTAGACGATGGCCCAGTTGCGCAACAGCAAACCCAGACTGATCCGCCGTTCGGCCCAAGCCATGACCAGAAAGGTATTGCCGGTGAACAGCTCGGCGCCAGCGACCACCACCAGGATCAGGCCCAGCGAGAAGGCGACACCGCCGACCAACCTTGACAAGGCCCATGGCATGCCCGGATCACTGGTGACCAGCACGAAGAACAAACCGCCAAAGCCGATAAAACCGCCAGCCAGCAAGCCGAGCATGGCCATTGCGCGGAAGGGCAGGTTGGCTTTCACCACGCCAATGTTCTCGAGCTTGTCGACGATCTCCTGCGGCGAATACAGATCGGTTCCGAGCGCTTTGGTCATGCTTGCGTCCTCGTCAAAGGGAGCGGGCAGGCGAGCCTCGCCGCCCCGGAAGCTGTCTGGATCGCTTGGCCGCCAACGTCGTTGCGGCTGGAACAGAACATAGCCTGCACCTCGCTGTCTCCACGTGCATCGGCGAAACCGCCGAGCGCTGCCACATCTGAAGCCGCAGCTGGCGCTGCCTTGGGCGCAAGGTCATACCACCGCTCCGGAGGCGTCACAGTGCGCCTCGTCGCATGTAGTGTCGCAGACGCATCCCGCTGAGTCCGAGTGCACCAAAGTAGGCGACCGCACCGCCTGCGACCAGCCCGCCGAGGTGCAAGACCCGGGACCACACATCCATCTGGACCCACTCGACCTGGCCGGGCAAGGCCGACAACAAGACGCCGGTCATCACCAGCAGGGCAAAGCCCAACTGCACAAAGAAACGCGCCCAGCCAGGTTCGGGGCGATAAGTACCGTCGCGGCGCAAAAAGTACAGCAACAGTGCTGCATTGAAGCAGGCCCCCAAGCCGATGCCCAGAGCCAGGCCGGCATGGCCCAATGGCACCACCAACACCAGGTTGAGGCCTTGGGTGACGCCCAGCGTCGCGATACCGATCTTGACCGGCGTCCGGATATTCTGCCGAGCGTAAAAGCCTGGCGCCAAGACCTTCACCATGATCAACCCCAGCAGGCCGAGGCTGTACGCCCAAAGGGCGTTGCGAGTCATCTCCAGATCGGTCACGGTGAACGCACCGTGCAAGAACAGCGTGGCGATCAGCGGCGTGGCAAGCAGCGCCAGCCCGACCGCTGCAGGGGCGGCAAGCAGCAGCGTCAACCGCAAGCCCCAGTCGAGCAACGTGCTAAAACCTTGGCCATCGTCGTCGGCGAAGTGGCGCGCCAGTGATGGCAAGAGGATGGTCCCCAGTGCGGCTCCAAGCAGGCCGGTGGGAAACTCCATCAGGCGATCGGCGTAGTACAGCCAGGACACGCTGCCGACCATCAAGAAGCTGGCGAAGATGGTGTTGATGACCAGCGAGATCTGACTGATCGACACGCCGAACAGCGCGGGGCCCATCTGCCGAGCGACACGCCGCATCCCTGGGTCGCGCAGGTTAAAACGCGGCCTCAGATCGTAACCCACGCGGCGCAACACCGGCCACTGGATCGCCAGCTGCAACAGCCCGCCCACAAGCACCGCCCAGGCCAATGCCATCACTGGACGCTCCAGATGTGGCGCCACGAACAAGGCAGCGACGATGAACGCCATGTTCAGCAAAGCAGGGGCGAACGCCGGCACGCTGAAGCGGCCATGGCTGTTCAGCACACCGGCCGCAAGTGCTGTGAGCGAAATCAGGAAGATGTAGGGGAAAGTAACGCGCAGCAGATCGACGGTGAGGTCAAAGATCTCGGGCTTGGCGACAAAGCCTGGCGCGGTGACGATGACGATACCCGGCGCCAGTAACACCCCAGCGACAGTGATCGTCGCCAGCGCAAGCAGCAGAGCCCCGGCGCACTGCGCGGCCAGATGCCGTCCGGCGTCCTCACCCTGACGGTTGCGCACCTCGGCGAAGATCGGCACGAACGCTTGCGAGAACGCGCCCTCGGCGAACATGCGGCGAAGTAGATTGGGCAGCCGGAAGGCGACAAAGAAGGCGTCAGTGACGGCGCCCGCACCAAATGCGCGGGCAATGACCGCGTCGCGGACAAAACCGAGCACCCGAGACAGCAGCGTCATGCTGCTGACAGTGAAAAGTGCCTTGACGAGATTCAAGCGTTCCCCGGTCTCCGCCCCCTGCAGCTCGCCTGGTGTGCTTGCCTCGGCTGGGGGCCTTGCGTATTATGGCGGGCTTTTCGGGCCCGCTGTAGGGCCTCGATCGCAAAGGACCCAACACTCATGGCCAACACCGCCCAGGCTCGCAAGCGCGCCCGCCAGAACGAAGCCCAGCGCCAGCACAATGCCAGCCTCCGTTCGGAATTCCGCACCGCCATCAAGCGCGTCCGCGCCGCCATCGACAGTGGCGACAAGGCTGCCGCTGCGACCGCCTTCCAGGCATGCGTGTCGACGCTCGACAGCATCGCCGACAAGAAGGTGTATCACAAGAACAAGGCGGCTCGTCACAAGAGCCGTCTGTCGGCCGCCATCAAGGCGATGACTGGTTCTGCCCCGACTGCAGCAGCCAAGCCAGTCAAGGCCGCCACCCCGAACAAAGCCGCTGCCGCGAAGAAGCCGGCAGCGCCAAAGGTGGCTGCGACCGAAGCCCCGGTGGCTGACGCCGCCGCTGAAGCACCGGCCAAGAAGCCGCGCGCGAGCAAGAAGGTCGACGCCGCCGAATAAGCGGTCGGCCTTGCTGCTGCTGACGTCACGACAACGGCCACCCGCGGGTGGCCGTTGTGTTGTGTCGGTAGGTCTCGAAACGGCCGCTTGGCCTAGCTGGCTTTGGCCAGCGACTTGCGCTCGGTGAATATCGAGGCCAACACCGGACCATAGGGTACGCGGTCGACCGGCACCGGCCACGGCAGCTCGTTCGCGGCAGGGGCGACACTGCGCTCGTGCTGCGGCGGCTCGATCGGCAGTACAGCAGCGTGCTCGGATGTCTCGAGGTCGTTGTCGCGAGCGAACTGGATGACAAACTGCCAAGCCTGTGGATCGATCTGCTCAAATTCCCCATCGACCAACACACCGCGTACACCATCGACGAGCACCGGCTTGACGTAGGGCGAGTAGCTCATTTTGCGGTCCTCGCCAAAGAACGACATCAGCCCGCACAGACGATCGGCCCAGTCGCTGGGGCGAAACGCCTTGCCCCCGCGGGTACGACCTAGAATCACCAACTGCTTGTTTGACATGTCACAACCCCGAATTGGCCTTAAAAACTACGGCACGGCGCGGGAATTGTTGAGGCTGGCGGAGCTCGCGTGAAGCCGTGCTCAAGACCACGGGAAGAACTGCAAGGACAGGTCGACAGCCCGGATGTCTTTGGTCAGGCTACCGACCGAAATGCGCTGCACACCGGTCACGGCAACTGCCGACACCGTATCCGGGCCGATCCCGCCTGACGCTTCCAGCTCGATGTCTGGCCCGGCTTGCTGCACTGCTTCGTGCAACAGTGGCGGCGAGAAGTTGTCGAGCAAGATCCGTTTGGCACCGGCCTGCAACGCCTCCTGCAATTCTTCCAGCGAGGTCACCTCGACCTGCACCGGTACATTTGCTGCGCTGCAGTATACCGCGGCCAATGCTGCACGAATGTCACCGCAGGCGCGGATATGATTCTCTTTGATGAGGACACCATCACTCAGACCAATACGCTGATTACATCCGCCGCCCACTGCCACCGCATACTTGCTGGCCAAGCGCAGCCCCGGGAGGGTCTTGCGGGTGTCACAGATGCGGGCGCCAGTCCCCGCGACCAAGTCCACAAAGTCGGCCGTCCGCGTGGCAATGGCCGACAACGTCTGCAGCAGGTTGAGCATGGTGCGCTCGGCGGTCAGCAAGCTTGCCGCCCGGCCTTCGAGATAGGCCAATATCGTTCCAGGCATCACACGGGCGCCCTCCCCGACTCGCCAGTCAAGGCGCAGCGCTGGGTCGACAGCTCGCAGGGCCGCGGCCGCCCATGGCTGGCCGCAGACCACAGCCGCCTCTCGGCAGACCAGACGCGCCCGCGCGCTAGCGGTGGCTGGGACCAGGCGAGCAGTGACATCGCCAGTGCCGATGTCTTCGGCCAGTGCGCGCACGGCGTCGGCCTCGGCAACCGCCAGAATCGACCTGCCCCCGATGTATTGCGGAGCGCTCAAGGTGCCTCCCAGGCCAGCCGCAGGGCGTCTTCCAAGCGCTCGATGCCAACCGCTTCGATGCCGGGCACCGGCGGTCGGGCGACGTTCGCCTTGGGCAGGATCGCGCGCGAGAAGCCCAGCTTGGCCGCTTCGCGCAGGCGATCCTGGCCGCGCTGAACCGGTCGCACCTCGCCCGCCAGACCCACCTCGCCGAACGCCACCAAACCTGCGGGCAGCGGCCGGTCGCGCAGCGACGAGGCGATGGCCAGCAACACGGGTAGATCGGCCGCTGGCTCGGACACCCGCATGCCGCCGACCGCATTCACATAGACCTCCTGATCGCCCGTAGCGATGCCGGCGTGACGGTGCAGCACCGCCAGCAGCAAGGCCAGGCGGTTGTTCTCAAGCCCCACCGCCACCCGACGCGGTGTCGAACCGTAAGAGGTATCGACCAGCGCCTGCAGCTCGATCAGCAGCGGTCGCGTCCCCTCGAGGGTGGCAAGGACGGCAGTCCCAGCGACCGGCTTGGCATGCCCGGCAAGAAACAAGGCTGATGGATTGCCGACTGGCTTCAGGCCGCGCTCGGTCATGCCGAACACGCCCAGCTCGTTGGCCGCACCGAAGCGGTTCTTGATGGCGCGGACGAGTCGATAACTGCTGTGCGTATCGCCCTCGAAGTAGAGCACCGTATCGACGATATGCTCGAGCACCCGCGGGCCCGCCAAGGCTCCTTCCTTGGTGACATGCCCGACCAGCACGATCGCGGTGCCCGACTGCTTGGCGTAGCGGGTCAGCTGCGCGGCGCATTCGCGCACCTGCGCCACCGAGCCCGGCGCCGAGGTCAGCGCGTCCGAGTAGAGCGTCTGGATCGAATCGATGACCGCCAGCACTGGCCGCGTCTCGGCCAGACGAGCCAGCACGTTCTCCAGCCGGATCTCGGTGAGCACTTGCAGCCGCTCGGCGTCGACCTGCAGTCGCTGAGCGCGCAGGGCGATCTGCTGGGCCGATTCCTCACCGCTCACGTAGAGCACCGGACCGACCGCTGCCAAGCGAGCACCTGCCTGCATCAAGAGGGTCGATTTGCCGATCCCCGGGTCGCCACCGAGCAGCACGACCCCACCACGCACGATGCCGCCGCCGAGCACGCGGTCGAGTTCGTCGATCCCGGTCGGTGTGCGCGACTCTTCACGCGCCTCGACACTGGCGAGGGTCTGGACCTGCGCCGACTCGGCGGCAAGCGGCACGAAGCGGCTGCTGGCAGTGGCCTCGGCGACGGTCTCGACCAGAGTATTCCAAGCACCACACCCGGGGCATTGCCCCTGCCACTTGGGCGAGGTCGCACCGCACTCGGTGCAACTGTGGACGGTCTTACTGCGGGCCATGCGGCCGCTCAGATCTTCGGTAGGGTGACGCCGACTTGGCCCTGATACTTGCCGCCACGGTCTTTGTAGCTGGTCTCGCAGGGCTCGTCCGACTCAAAGAAGACCACCTGGGCGCAACCCTCGCCGGCGTAGATTCGCGCCGGCAGGGGGGTGGTATTCGAAAACTCCAGCGTCACATAGCCCTCCCACTCGGGCTCGAACGGGGTGACATTGACGATGATCCCGCAACGGGCATAGGTGCTCTTTCCAAGGCAGATGGTCAGCACGTTGCGGGGGATGCGGAAGTACTCGACGGTGCGCGCCAGGGCGAACGAGTTGGGCGGGATGATGCAACTGTCGCCATGCATCTCGACGAAGCTGTCCGGATCGAAGTTCTTCGGGTCGACGATGGTCGAGTTGATGTTGGTGAAGACACGAAAATCGGCCGCGCAGCGGATGTCGTAACCATAGCTGCTGGTGCCGTAACTGACGATCTTGCGGCCATCGACCTCGCGAATGAGGCTTGGCTCGAACGGTTCGATCATGCCGTGCTGCTCGGCCATGCGGCGGATCCAGCGGTCGGACTTGATGCTCATACCTGCCCTCAATGTGCGTCGGTCGTTTAGAGGCGCAATGTTACAGGAGCCATCTGCGCTCCGGAGACACCACCCGCATCACCCGGCCGGCGGCCGACGCCGCGGATGCACGGCCTATAATCGCTGCAGTCCGTTCCCAAGGTGCAGCGCCATGCTCGAAACCGTCACCCAGTTTTTTCAGAATATCGAGGCGCTTGGTCAGGTGGCCAAATCTGCTGTGCGCATCGGCGGCATCTTGGTTGTCGCGTGGGTTGCTCTGCATGTCGGTCAACGCGCCATTCGCGTCGCTCGTACCCGTATCGCGAGCCGCCTCGACGATGCCGCAGCCAAAGCCCGCGCCGAGACCATCGGCCGCGTGTTCCGGTATCTGCTGGTGGTCGTGGTCTCGCTGATCGGTGGCCTCTTGGTGCTGACCGAATTGGGAGTCAGCGTGGCGCCGCTGCTGGGGGCGGCCGGTGTCGCCGGCCTGGCCATCGGCTTCGGTGCGCAAAGCCTGGTCAAAGACTATTTCACTGGCGTGTTCTTGCTGCTTGAGGACCAGGTCAGGGTGGGTGACCTGGTCGACCTCGGCAACCACGAAGGCATCGTCGAGGAGATGACGTTGCGCTACGTCCGTCTGCGCGACTACGACGGCCGGGTGCATTACGTTCCCAACAGCACGGTCAGTAGCGTCATCAACATGAGTCGCGGCTTCAGCCAAGCAGTCATCGATGTCGGCGTCGATTATCGGAGCGATGTCGACCAAGCCATGGCCGTGATGCAGAAAACTGCTGCCGAGATGCGCAAGGACCCGACCTATGGGCCGCTGATTCTCGACGACATCGAGATGGCAGGGGTCCAGAGTCTGGACGAATCAGCGGTGACCATCCGCGCCCGCATCCGGGTCGGCGTTCTGCAACACGCCGTCGTACGGCGCGAATTTCTGCGACGCATCAAGCTCGCTTTCGACCGCGCCGGTATCGGCATCCCGTTCCCGCAGCGCACCCTGCACATCGTGCGCGACGACGATATCGCGCAGTAAGGCGCAACGACGGCGATGCCGCGCCGGGTTTATGCGGCTAGATCAGACCCTGCGCCAGCATGGCGTCGGCGACCTTGACGAAGCCGGCGACGTTCGCGCCGTCGATGTAGCTGACCGAGCCATCGCTGCGGCTGCCATACTTCAGGCACGCCGCATGAATGCCATGCATGATCTGCTGCAGCCTCGCATCGACCTCTTCACAGGTCCAGCTCAGACGCATGGCGTTCTGGCTCATTTCCAACCCCGAAGTCGCCACGCCGCCGGCATTCGATGCCTTGCCGGGCGCATACAGCACGCCCGCCGACTCGAAAGCCTTGGCCGCCTCGATAGTCGAAGGCATGTTGGCGCCCTCAGCGACGCAGATCACACCATTGGCGATCAGCTTGCGGGCATCGCTCTCGTCCAGTTCGTTCTGGGTCGCGCAAGGCAGAGCGATATCGACCGGGAGATGCCAGGGCGTCTTGCCGGCTTCGAACCGCGCTCCAGTCCGCGCCGCATAATCGCTGACCCGTCCATACTGGTGGTTCTTGATCTCCATCAGGATGGCAAGCTTCTCTGGGGTCAAGCCCTCCTCGTCGATAACGGTGCCGCTCGAGTCCGATACCGTGACCACCTTCGCACCGAGCGCCATCGCTTTGTCGACGGCGTACTGCGCGACGTTGCCCGAACCGGACACACTCACGCGCCGGCCCTCAAATGACATACCGCGAGTCTTTAACATCTCGTCGGCGAAATACACCGTGCCATAGCCAGTGGCTTCCGGACGGATCAGCGACCCTCCAAAACTCAATCCCTTGCCGGTGAAGACACATGCCGCATCGTTGGTGAGTTTTTTGACCATGCCGGTCATGTAGCCGACCTCACGCCCCCCGACGCCGATATCACCGGCTGGAACATCGGTGTCGGACCCGACATGGCGGAACAGCTCCTGAGCAAACGCTTGGCAGAAGCGCATCACCTCGCCCGGGCTCTTCCCCTTTGGATCGAAGTCGGCACCCCCCCTTCCCACCCCCCATCGGCAACGTGGTCAGGGCATTCTTGAAAGTCTGCTCGAAAGCAAGAAACTTCAGTACCGACAGATTCACCGACGGGTGGAACCGGATACCGCCCTTGTAGGGACCGATCGCCATGCTGTGCTGCACGCGATAGCCGCGATTGACATGCACCGTCCCATGGTCATCTGCCCAGGTGACGCGAAACATGATGACCCGCTCGGGCTCGACCAGCCGGTCCAACAGTCCGTGCTCGGCGTACCGGGGGTGAGCCGAAATGAATGGCCACAAGCTCTCCATCACTTCAGTGACAGCCTGGAGGAATTCAGGCTGACCTGGATTGCGCGTGGCGACGTGCTGCAAAAAAGACTGCAAAGAGGTGTGTTGCATGAAGAGCCCCAAAACAGTGCGTCGAGAAAGGCCGGGGCAGCATTCTCACACAGCTCGGGGCAATGTTTGCACCACAACGGGGCGCCAATTGTGGCCTAGCGATGCATCAGCGCCATCTTGAGCAGGATGCGTCGACGAATTGTCCGCTTGGATGCCCCACAAAGGGGCAACGGGATCGGATCAGAAGGCGGAATAGAGGTGGTGGCCAGGGGCAGAATCGAACTGCCGACACGCGGATTTTCAATCCGCTGCTCTACCAACTGAGCTACCTGGCCGAGGGAGCGCGAAGGGTAGCTTCCGCTCCGGACAGAGTCAAGCCGGACCCAACCACAACTAGCCTCCACCCAAGCTTTGCAGGCAGACTGCCGAGCATGCGCCTTGCCGAACTTGTCCAGCGTGCTAAACGCGACGCGCTCGCCCTTTATCTCGCTCTGCGTCACCCTGACACACCGATCTGGGTGAAGGCTGGCCTGCTGCTGGCGGTCGCCTATGCGCTAAGCCCGATCGACCTGATCCCTGACTTCATTCCGGTGCTGGGCTACCTCGACGAGGTCGTACTGCTGACGCTGGTGGTCACCCTGGCCACGCGCTTCACGCCGGCCGGGGTGCTCGATGACTGTCGGCGAGAGGCCGACCTATGGCTTGCCGATGGCCGACGGGCGCCGCGCCTACTCGCTGGCGTGGTGCTGATCAGCGCTATCTGGCTGGTCGTCGGTGTGACCCTGTGGCGTTGGCTGGCAGCTTAGCCGGCGTCAAGCTTGCGTTGTGTCCAGCCGTCCTTCAGCGTCACGGCACGGTTGAACACGGGTGCACCGGACTTGCTGTCGTGACGGTCTGCAACGAAATAGCCGTGCCGCTCAAACTGGAAGCGCTGCTCCGGAGCAGCCTCGCGTAGTGACGGCTCGAGTTGCGCGGTGATGACGCGCAGCGAGTCCGGGTTGATGTCGTCGAGGAAGTCGCGCTCGAGCTCGGGTGCGTCACCCTCGCGCCGCCCGCCGGGATTGGGGTATGCGAACAGGCGGTCGTAGAGCCGCACGGTGGCCTCGTACGCATGCGCCACCGACACCCAGTGCAGGTTCCCCTTGGTCTTGTAATTGTCGGCGCCAGGGGTGCCCGACTTCGAATCCGCGAAGTACTCGGCGTGAACGGCGGTCACCTTGCCTGCGGCGTCCTTCTCGCACCCGGTACAGGTGACCACAAAGCCATAGCGCAGGCGCACGGTGTTGCCCGGGTAGAGGCGGTGGAAGCCCTTCTCCGGCTGCTCCTGGAAGTCCTCGCGCTCGATCCACAACTCACGCGAGAAGGGCATGTCGCGCTTTCCCAGCTCGGGGTGCAACGGGTGGTTGGGCGCGTGGCAGGTCTCGACCGCACTCTCGGCAAAATTCGTGATGACCAGCTTGAGTGGATCGAGCACCGCCACCCGGCGCTCGGCAGCCTCGTTGAGGTGCTCGCGCATGCAGTCCTCGAGCACGCTCATGTCGATCCAGCTGTCCGACTTGCTCACACCGATGCGCTCGGCAAAAAGGCGGAACCCCTCGGGCGTGAAGCCGCGGCGGCGAGCGCCGACCAGAGTGGGCAGGCGCGGGTCGTCCCAGCCGGCGACGTGGCCCTCCTCGACCAGCTGGATCAACTTGCGCTTGGAGAGCACGACATAGCTGAGGTTGAGGCGGCTGAACTCGTACTGACGCGGCAGCGGCGTGTTGAGAAGGCCGAGCGCCGCCAGCTTTTCGTTGAGCCAGTCATACAGTGGCCGGTGGTCCTCGAACTCGAGTGTGCAGATGCTGTGGGTGACGTTCTCCAGCGCGTCCGACACGCCGTGCGTGTAGTCGTACATCGGGTAGATGCACCACGCATCACCCGTGCGATGGTGATGCGCGTGGCGGATGCGATAGGCCACCGGGTCGCGCAGGTTGATGTTGGGGCTCTGCATGTCGATCTTGAGCCGCAGCACGTGCGCCCCGTCGGCGAACTCGCCGGCCTTCATGCGGCGGAACAGGTCGAGGTTCTCCGCGATGCTGCGATTGCGATACGGCGAGTCCTCACCCACTTGAGTGAGCGTGCCGCGCCGTGCGCGCATCTCCTCGGCCGGTTGGCTGTCGACGTAGGCGTCGCCGCTCTCGATCAACCTCTCGGCGAACGCGTAGAGCCAAGGGAAATAATCGCTGGCGAAATACTGGTGCGAGGCGCCAAAGGCTTCCCAGCCGAAGCCCAGCCACTGTACCGCCTCGAGGATGCCATCGACGTACTCCTGCTCCTCGCGGGTCGGGTTGGTGTCGTCGAAGCGCATGTGGCAGACCCCGCCAAAGTCCCGCGCGAGCCCGAAGTTGAGGCAGATGCTTTTGGCGTGACCGTAGTGCAGGTAGCCGTTGGGCTCCGGTGGGAAGCGCGTGCGGATCTTTGCTGGATCGGGTGCACCGGCCTGCTGCTGCGCCGCCGGACCGGGACGGCCCGACCAACGGCGTGCGGCATACGCGCCGGCAGCGAGATCGGCTTCGATGATGTTGCGGAGGAAGTTGGCGGCGGGCGCCGGGGGCTGGTGGCTCACGATAGGCAGACAAGATGGACAGGCGCCATTCTAGCCTTACTGCCGACGCGGCTTTCTGCTACCGTCAAGAGGCTTCGAAAGTCGACACCGTGAGATTCTGTTCCCTCTGCGCCGCCCCCGTGACCGTCCGCATCCCGGACGACGACAATCGGCCGCGCCACGTCTGCTCGTCCTGCGGACAGATCCACTATGTCAATCCCAAGGTGGTCGTCGGCTGCATTCCCGAATACGAAGACCGGATCTTGCTCTGTCGTCGCGCCATCGAGCCACGCCATGGCCTTTGGACGCTGCCAGCCGGCTTTCTGGAATGTGCCGAGACGGTCGAGGCTGGAGCCGCCCGCGAGACCCTGGAAGAGGCGCAGGCGGTCGTCGAGGTCGGTGAGCTTTACACCGTGCTCAGCATCCCGCACGTCGATCAGGTCTACATGATGTTCCGCTCGACCCTGCTTCGCCCAGAGTACGGCCCGGGCAGCGAAAGCCTCGAAGTCGAGCTGTTCCGTGAACAAGATATCCCCTGGGACAAGCTGGCTTTTGGCACCATTCGGCGCACTCTCGAGTACTACTTCGCCGACCGTCGCCGCGGCAGCTTTGCTCTGCACGTCGGCACAGTGACGCCACCGACAACAGCGCCCGCACGCGGTGGAGCCCTGCAAACGACAACGCCCCCGAAGGGGCGTCGAGACTAGGTCCGGCAAAGAACCTACTTCAGCTTGGTCTCTTTGTAGGCCACATGCTTGCGCGCAACCGGGTCGAATTTCTTCATCTCTAGCTTGTCCGGAGTGGTCTTTTTGTTTTTGGTGGTGGTGTAGAAGTGACCGGTGCCAGCGGTCGATTCAAGCTTGATCTTGTCACGCATGCTTGCCTCCTTAGACCCGCTCGCCGCGGGCGCGCAAGTCGGCGACGACTGCGTCCAGACCCTTCTTGTCGATCAGACGCAGGCCAGCGTTCGACAGACGCAGGCTGACCCAACGGTTCTCCGACTCCGACCAAAAGCGACGGTACTGAAGGTTCGGCAGAAAGCGACGCTTGGTCTTGTTGTTGGCGTGTGAAACATTATTGCCGACCATCGGCTTCTTTCCGGTGACGATGCAGACGCGCGACATGGCTGTGATCCGTATGCGGTAAAAGCCGGCGATGATAGCCCGAAAGCGAAAGCCGCTCAAGTGGAGCACACCGCTCGGCGAAATGGACTTGCGCTGCTCTTGGTTGCTTGCCCGGACGGTTTCTGTTATCTAGCCCAATCGCCGCCGCATCTGCACGTCATACTTCTCGAAGCGGCGAACGCTCAGCAGATTCCCACGGAGGTATTCAGTGGACAGCAGCAAGCATTTCACTCCCTACGAACCGAAGGCCGGCGAGGCGTACATGAGCGCCGGACAGCTCGCGCATTTTCGTCGCATCCTCGAGGCCACTCGCGAAGAGTTGAGCCAGGACATCGACCGCACGGTACACACCATGCAGGACGAGGCCACGGTCTTCGCCGACCCGAACGACCGCGCCAGTCAGGAGTCCGACATGGCGCTCGAACTGCGTAACCGCGATCGGGAGCGCAAGCTCATCAAAAAGATCGACGAGACGATCGCGCGCATCGACGCCGAAGATTATGGCTACTGCGACAAGTGCGGCGTCGAGATCGGGCTCAAGCGCCTCGAAGCTCGCCCCAC
Organism: uncultured Enterobacteriaceae bacterium; assembly: GCA_964524005.1. Classification (GTDB taxonomy): domain Bacteria; phylum Pseudomonadota; class Gammaproteobacteria; order Burkholderiales; family UBA3065; genus UBA3065. The sequence goes on along the minus strand of CAZGBK010000003.1, from coordinate 131,309 downwards.
CGCGACCCTCTGCATCGACTGCAAAGAGCTCGACGAGATGCGCGAACGGCAGGTCGCCAAGTAAGCCCTCAGATCCAAAACAAAAAGCGAGGCGACTGCCTCGCTTTTTTGTTGCCGCGCTGGCCGCGCGTCTGACTTCCACACGCTGTTCGGTGTCGCCGCCAAGACGGCTGACACCCCAGCGAGCCTATTCCTCGGCCGGCGTCTCTTCGCTGAGCAGCGCCTTCATCGACAAGCGCATACGACCCTTCTCGTCGGTCTCAAGCACCTTGACGCGCACCACCTGACCCTCCTTCAGATAGTCGGTCACGGCATTGACGCGCTCGTTGGCGATCTGGCTGATGTGCAACAGGCCGTCCTTGCCCGGCAAGACATTGATCAGCGCGCCGAAGTCGAGGATCTTCACCACCGGGCCCTCGTAGACCTTGCCCACCTCGACCTCGGCCGTGATCTCCTCGATGCGGCGGCGGGCCTCGTCGACTGCACCCGGCACCGCACTCGCCAGGGTGACGGTGCCGTCGTCCTGGATATCGATGGTGGCTTGCGTCTCTTCGGTCAGCGCACGGATCACCGCACCACCCTTGCCGATCACATCGCGGATCTTCTCCGGGTTGATCTTGATGGTGATCATGCGGGGGGCGTAGGTTGAAACATCGTCGCGCGGAGTGTCCAGCGCGGACTTCATGAGCCCAAGAATGTGCAAACGGCCTTCGCGCGCCTGGTCCAGCGCCTTCTGCATGATGGCCGGAGAGATCGAATCGATCTTCAGGTCCATCTGCAGCGCAGTGATACCGGTCTCGGTACCGGCGACCTTGAAGTCCATATCGCCCAGATGATCCTCGTCACCGAGGATATCCGACAGCACCGCGAAACGCTTGCCGTCCTTGATCAGGCCCATGGCGATGCCGGCCACGTGGGCTTTCATCGGCACACCGGCGTCCATGAGCGCAAGGCAGCCTCCACAGACCGAGGCCATCGAACTCGAACCGTTCGACTCGGTGATCTCGGAGACCACACGCATGGTGTAAGGGCATTCCTCGGCGCTGGGCAGCACGGCGATCAGCGCGCGCTTGGCCAAGCGGCCATGACCGATCTCGCGGCGCTTGGGCGTACCGACGCGGCCGGTCTCGCCCGTGGCATACGGAGGCATGTTGTAGTGGAGCATGAAGCGATCGTGGTACTCACCCTGCAACGCGTCGATGATCTGCTCGTCACGCGCGGTGCCCAGCGTGGCCACCGCCAGCGCTTGGGTCTCGCCGCGAGTGAAGAGCGCCGAGCCGTGCGTGCGTGGCAGCACACTGGTGCGGATGTTGATCGGGCGGATGGTGCGGGTGTCGCGGCCATCGATGCGCGGCTCGCCAGACAAGATCTGGTTGCGCACGATCCTCGACTCGAGGTCCTTGAACGCGCCATTCGCCGTATTCACGGTCATGGTGTCGGCGCCTTCAGGCAGCACAGCGGCCATGACGGCCTTCTTGATCTCGCTGATGCGAGCACTGCGTTCGGACTTGCTCTTGATGCGGAAGGCTTCGTTCAAGTCCTTCTCGGCAATCTCGGCGACCTTGGCGATCAGCGCTTCGTCAACCGGCGGTGCGGTCCAGTCCCACGGCTCGTTGCCGGCCTCATCTGCCAGTTCGTTGATCAAGCTGATCACCGCCTGCATCTGCTCGTGGCCATACACAACCGCACCGAGCATGACATCTTCCGGCAACTGCATGGCTTCCGACTCGACCATCAGCACACCGACCGTCGTGCCGGCGACAACCAGATTCATCTCCGATGTCTCAAGCTGGGTCTTGGTGGGGTTCAGGATGTACTCGCCGTCGAGATAACCCACGCGGGCCGCACCGATCGGGCCGTTGAACGGGATACCCGACAGTGCCAAGGCCGCCGACGCTCCGATCATGGCGGGAATGTCCGAATCGATCTCCGGATCGATCGACAATACGGTGGCGACGACCTGCACCTCGTTAAAGAAGCCTTCCGGAAACAGCGGACGGATCGGGCGGTCGATCAGGCGGCTGGTCAGCGTCTCTTTTTCCGACGGCCGGCCCTCGCGCTTGAAGAAGCCGCCCGGGATCTTGCCGGCGGCGTAGGTCTTTTCCTGATAGTCGACGGTCAGGGGGAAGAAGTCTTGCCCCGGCTTGACGTCCTTGCGTCCCACAGCGGTGACCAGCACCACGGTGTCGTCGAGGCTCACCAGCGCCGACCCGTGGGCCTGACGGGCGATCTCGCCGGTCTCGATGGTCAGCGTGTGCTGACCAAACTGCATGCTTTTGCGCACTGCTTTCACGACTGCTTCCTTTCCAAAGGCTGGCCGCGGACCGACACCATGCTTCCGACCTCGGTCCTCATTCCCATGACGGCCACAACATCAATGGCGCGTTGCCGCGCCGGCGGACGACAGACAAAACAAAACGCGGGGCTCGGTGCCGTCATGAGACGACTCGAGACCCGCGTTCCACAAGACTGCCAAAACTACTTGCGCAGACCCAGACGTTCGATCAGGGCCTTGTAACGATCGTTGCTGCGGCTCTTCAGATAATCGAGCAGCTTGCGACGACGACTCACCATCTTCAATAGACCACGACGTGAGTGGTGGTCCTTGGCGTTGGCCTTGAAGTGACCGGTGAGGTCATTGATGCGGGTGGTCAGCAAAGCCACCTGGACTTCGGGCGAGCCGGTGTCGGCGGCGCCCTGCTGGTAGTCGCGAATGATCGCGGCTTTTTGTTCGAGACTGACTGCCATGTCGGTTCCAGTGATTCAGGCAAACGCGGATTGTAACTGCTCAGTCTTCACTGCTCAAGCCCGCTGGCGCGCTGTCATGGCGGTCATCGCTGACGGCGGTCGACATCAGGCGACGCGCGCGCAGCCTACCATCAGACCCCACCTCGACCAGGCCCAATAACGCGCCATCGTCGGCGCTGGCACAGTAGACGGCGGCGGACAAATCGGGGCGCTGCAGTCCCTTCCCTTGTCGCAGGGCGGTGGCCGCTGCCGCATCGAGGCGTAGCTGCGGCAGATGCTGCAACAGGGCCGCGGGCGGTCGCAGCCAAGCCTGCCGCTGGGCCGGGCTGGCGGCCTCGAACTGTTCCAGTGAAACGGCCTGCTCCAAGGTCCAGCCGCTGGTCGAGGTCCGCCGCAGCGCCTGCAGATGCGCGCCGCAGCCCAGCGCAGCACCGATATCCTCGGCCAACACGCGAATGTAGGTCCCTTTGCTGCATACCACGTCGATTGTGAGCAGCGCATCTTGCAGTGCCAGGAGTTCGAGCCTGTGGATCTGCACCGGGCGAACCGCGCGCTTAACCGTCTCGCCGGCCCGGGCGTAGGCATAAAGGGGCTTGCCAGCCACCTTCAGTGCCGAATGCATGGGTGGCGTCTGGACGCTGTCCCCCAAAAAACACGCCAGCACGGCCGTCACCTTCGGCACATCAACCGCCACCGCACGGCGCTCCAAGACCGCGCCCTCGGCGTCACCGGTGGTGGTGGTGATGCCCAGCCGAAGTTGTGCCCGATAGCCCTTGTCGGCATCGAGCAAGTAGCCGGCAAAACGCGTGGCCTGACCAAAACACAAGGGCAACAGTCCGCTGGCCAGTGGGTCGAGGGTTCCGGTATGTCCGGCGCGGGCGGCTTGCAAGGCGCGCCGAGCGCGCTGCAGGGCGGCGTTCGATGTGAGGCCCGAGGGTTTGTCGAGCAGCAACAGGCCATCGACCGCCTGCCACGACTGGCGCGTTTGCGGGCTAGTCAATCGACCTTGTCTGCCGAACTTGTCGGCGCGGCTGGGTGAGCCGCATCTTCGCGCACGGCCTGATCGATCAGCGCCGACAGGCGCGAACCACGCTCGATCGACTCGTCGAGCAAGAACCGCAGCTGCGGCGTCTGGTGGATGCTGATGCGACGCGCCAATTGGCTGCGCAAAAACCCTGACGCGCGGCGCAAGGTAGCGAGCGAAGCCTGCTGTGCTTCGGCATCGCCCAACACCGACACGAACACCTTGGCGTAAGCGAAATCGGTGGTGAGCTCAAGACCCGTCACAGTGATCAGGCCGGCACGCGGGTCCTTGAGCTCAAGGCGGATGATCTCGGCCAGCTCGCGTTGCAACTGGTCGGCGACGCGCTGGACCCGGCTATCGACCAAGCGCGGGCCTTACAGCGAACGCGCCACTTCGACGATCTCGAACACTTCGAGCTGATCACCCTGTTCGATATCGTTGAAGTTGCGCAGGGTGAGGCCGCACTCGAAACCAGCCTTGACCTCTTTGACGTCGTCCTTGAAGCGCTTGAGCGAATCGAGCTCGCCGGTATGCACCACCACGTTGTCGCGCAGCACGCGCACCTGCGAGCCGCGCTTGACCACACCGTCGAGCACGTAACAGCCCGCCACGGCACCGACCTTGCTGATGCGGAACACCTCGCGGATCTCGACCAGGCCGATGACACTCTCGCGCTTCTCGGGGGCGAGCATGCCCGACAGCGCCGCCTTCACCTCGTCGACCGCCTCGTAGATGATGTTGTAGTAACGCAGGTCGATGCCGTTGTCCTCGGCGATCTTGCGGGCACCGCTATCGGCGCGCACGTTAAAGCCGATCACCACCGCCTTCGAGGCGATCGCCAGATTGATGTCGGATTCGGTGATGGCGCCCACGGCAGCGTGCACGATCTTCACCTGCACCTCGGCCGTCGAGAGTTTCTGCAGGGCATGCGCCAAGCCTTCGAACGAGCCCTGAACGTCGGCTTTGATGATCAAGGGCAACTGCTGCACCTCGCCCTCGGTCATCTGCGTGAGCATGTTCTCGAGCTTGGCGGCCTGCTGCTTGGCAAGCTTCACGTCGCGGAACTTGCCTTGGCGGAAGAGCGCGATCTCGCGTGCCTTGCGCTCGTCAGCGAGGACCAACGCCTCGTCGCCGGCGGCCGGTACATCCTGCAGACCCTGGATCTCGACCGGGATCGACGGCCCGGCGCTCTGCACCGGTTTGCCGGCCTCATCGGTCATCGCGCGGACACGACCGAAGACCGACCCAGCCAGCAAGGTATCGCCGCGGTTGAGCGTGCCCGACTGCACCAGCACGGTCGCCACCGGCCCCTTGCCCTTGTCGAGACGCGCCTCGATCACGAGGCCCTTGGCCGGCGCCTCGATGGGTGCCTTGAGCTCAAGGATCTCGGCTTGCAGCAACACGTTCTCGAGCAGGTCGTCGATGCCTTCGCCGGTCTTTGCCGACACCGGCACAAAGGGCACGTCGCCACCGTAGTCCTCGGGGACCACCTCTTCAGCGACCAGCTCCTGCTTGACCCGCTCCGGATTGGCCTCGGGTTTGTCGATCTTGTTCACGGCGACGACGATCGGCACACCGGCGGCGCGGGCGTGGCTGATCGCCTCGCGCGTCTGCGGCATGACGCCGTCGTCGGCCGCCACCACGATGATGACGATATCAGTGGCTTTTGCACCTCGCGCCCGCATTGCGGTAAAGGCCTCGTGGCCCGGCGTGTCGAGGAAAGTGACCATGCCGCGCGGTGTTTCCACATGGTACGCGCCAATGTGCTGAGTGATGCCGCCGGCTTCGCCCGCGGCAACCTTTGCGCGGCGGATGTAGTCGAGTAGCGAAGTCTTGCCGTGGTCGACGTGGCCCATCACGGTGACGACCGGCGCGCGCGACGCCTGTGGTGCGTCAGCATGCGCATTGCCCTCGTCAAGGAAGGCGTCGGGGTCATCGAGCTTCGCGGCCAGCGCCTTGTGGCCCATCTCCTCGACGACGATCATTGCTGTCTCTTGGTCGAGCACCTGGTTGATGGTGACCATCGAACCCATGCCCATCAGCGTCTTGATCACCTCGGTGGCCTTCACCGACATCTTGTGGGCAAGGTCAGCCACCGAGATGGTCTCGGGGATATGCACCTCGCGCACCAGCGGCTCGGTCGGGGCCTGAAAGCCATGCTCGCCATCGTCCCGATGGCGCGGACGGTGCTTGTTGTCGCGCCAGCCATCGCCACCGGTGGCGCCACGCGTGCGCAAGCCGCCACGGCGCGCCGGCTGACGGTCTTGCCAGCCACGGTCGCCCTTGCGGGCATCTTTCTTCTCGCCCGGTTTGTCACCCGGGCGCGCCGGCACCGCCTCGGACGCGGGAACGGGCGGCGGCAGACCGGCGGCAGCAGCCGCAGCGGCCGCAGCGGCCTCCATCTCCTGCATGCGCTTGACCTGCCGCTCTTGCTTTTCGCGGATCTCGGCGGCCTGGCGCGCGATCAGCTCGGCCTGCTTGCGGGCCTCTTCCTCGCGGATACGGGCCTGCTCGGCCTCGACCTCGGCGCGCTGCGACGGAGTGTCCTCAACCACCTCGGGCGTCCCTGCATCACGCTTGACGAAGACACGCTTCTTGCGGACCTCGACCTGGATTGTGCGGGCCTTGCCTGTAGTGGCGTCGGATGCCTTGATCTCGCTGGTCTGACGCCGCGTCAAGGTGATCTTGCGCCGCTCGCCAGTGCTGCCATGGGCGCGGTGCAGATAGGCCAGCAGCGCCGCCTTGTCCTCGGCACTGACAGAATCGGCGGCCGACTGCTTGGCGACGCCAGCGGCGGCCAGCTGCTCGAGCAGCCGGTCGGCCGGCACTTTCAGTTCCTTGGCGAAGTCTTCTACGTTCATCGTTTGCTACGGTCCTTTTCGGCTCAGCCTTCGGCGAACCAGGGCGCACGGGCCTTCATGATCAGCTCGTTGGCGCGTTCTTCGGTGAGGCCGGCGATCTCCACCAGCTCGTCGGTCGACAGGTTGGCGACGTCTTCCTGCGTATTGAGCCCGGCGGCGGCAAGCTTGGCGGCGGTGTTGGCATCCATGCCTTCCATGGTCGCCAGGTCAACCGCCTCTTCGGCACGTTCCTCGCTGACGATGGCCTCCGTCAGCAGAACATTGCGGGCACGCTCGCGCAGCTCGTTGACGATGTCCTCGTCGAAGCCCTCGATCTCCAGCATTTCCCCGATCGGCACATAGGCGACCTCTTCCAGAGTGCTGAAGCCCTCGGCGATCAACACATCGGCGACATCCTCGTCGATGTCCAGCTTTTGCATGAACAGCTCGCGGATGCCTTGCGACTCTTCGGCGTTCTTCTGCGCAGCCTCTTCGACAGTGACGATATTCAGTTGCCAGCCGGTCAGTTCAGAAGCCAGACGCACGTTCTGGCCGCCGCGGCCGATCGCCTGCGCGAGTTCGGTCTCTTCGACGATGACGTCCATCGAACGCGTCTCTTCGTCGACCACGATGCTGGTGACAGTGGCCGGCTTCAAGGCCTCGACAACGAACTGCGCCGGGTCGTCCGACCAGAGGATGATGTCAACGCGCTCGCCAGCGAGTTCGGCGGTGACCGCCTGCACACGCGAACCGCGCATGCCGACACAGGTCCCGATCGGGTCGACGCGGGCGTCGTTGCTCTTCACCGCGATCTTGGCGCGCAGACCCGGGTCGCGGGCAGCGGCACGGATCTCGAGCAGACCCTCCTGCATCTCAGGGACCTCGAGTTCGAACAGGTAGATGATGAAGTCGGGCGAAGTACGCGACAGGATCAGTTGCGGGCCGCGTGCCTGGCGATCGACCCGCAGCACGAACGCGCGGACCCGGTCACCGACCCGCAGGTTCTCCTTCGGGATCATGTGTTCGCGCGGCAGCAGTGCCTCCAGCCGGCCGCTCTCGATGATCATGCCTGCACGATCGAGCCGCTTCACGGTGCCAGTGACAAGCTTTTCGCCACGCTCGAGGAAGTCGTTCAGCAGCTGTTCGCGTTCGGCGTCGCGGATGCGCTGCAAGATCACCTGCTTGGCGGCCTGGGCGCCGATGCGACCAAAGTCGACGGCCTCCATCGGTTCTTCGATGTAGTCGCCGATCTGCTTGGCCGGGTCGACCTCCTGCGCCTCGCGTAGCAAGTACTGGTAGTCGGGGTGCTCGAACGGCTCGATCTCGTCGTCGGCGACGATCTTCCAACGGCGCATGGCGCTGTATTCACCGGTGTGGCGGTCGATGGTGACGACGATGTCGGCGTCCTCCACGACCTTCTGCGTGGCCTGCCAGGCCTTCTTGGTGGCCGATGCCAGAGCCAGTTCGAGCGCAACGAACACGGTCTCGCGGTCGACATTCTTTTCGCGCGCCAGCGCATCGACCAGCATCAGGATCTCGTCTTTCATGGGAACCCCTTAAAACACCGGAACCAGCCGGGCCTTCTCGACATTTCTCAATTCAACGGTGTGAAGCTTTTGGTCGACCTGGATGGTCAACCGACCCTCCACGCAGCCGGTCAGCACCCCCACCAGCACCCTCGTCCGCCCTTCGATCGGCAGCTTCAGCGTCACGCGCATCCGCTCGCCCACAAAGCGCAGGAAATCCTGCTCCCGCTTCACCACCCGGTCGAGGCCGGGCGACGACACTTCGAGCCGGTCGTAGTCGATGTCTTCGACCATGAACACCCGGGTCAGCTGGTTGCTGAGCAGGGTGCAGTCGTCGATGTTGACCCCTTCGGGCTTGTCGATGAACACCCGCAGCAAGCGGCCGCCGTTGGCGCGCTCGATGTCGACGACCTCGAAGCCGAGGCCGCCGGCCACAGATTCGATCAGTTCGTCGGCTGCCTGCATCGTGTCGCGGAAATAAAAAATGGGCGCGAAGCCCATCTCAAGTAACTGCGATGATGTTACCAGAACACCCGGGTGAAACCAAGCCGCGCAGCGTGTGGCGCGGCAAATGCGAAGGCCGTCTGGCCAAATCGACGCGACCGGCTCGCAGGTCAAAAACTCAAGCTCGTGGGTGACCTGCATAGTCACCCGCAGTATCGCGCCAATGCGTGACACAACGCGGCAGGCACGCGAGCCACAGGGTGAGCGGCAAGCGGGTCATGACGGCCGAGGCAAAAATCAGCGCCGGCGGACTCCAGGCCGATGCCAAGCCGGTGTCATCGGCCAATGGTCTTGGCTCAGGGCTGTAGCGGGGGTCAGCGACGCTCCTCCGACTTGCGCTCGCGTTCCACCGCCTCGAGTTCGCGTTTTCGGGCCTCGGCGACCGACAGCTCGTAGAAGTTGCCGTCGCCGGCCAACAAGCCGACGCGCAGCTGCTCGATGGCAGCGGTCAGTTCGCCCCGGCGCGCGTGGTATTCGGCCATTGTCGAGTGCGACATCAGCTGCCGGCGCTGTCCGGCGTAGGCCTTGGCCAGCAGCGGCCAGAGCTCGAGGTCGCCAGGGAACAGTCGGGTCTGATCGTCGAGCAGCAGCAGCGCTTCGGCCGAGCCACCGTTGAGCAGCAGCCACTGGGCATGGTCGTGCACCAGCGCCCGGCTCTGCGGGAAACGCTGGCGCGCCTGCCGGTAAAAGTCGCCAGCGCCCGGATCGCCCTTCTGGCTCAGCCAGCGCCCCCAAGCCGACTCGACGATGGCGCTGTCGGACCAGGCCGCCCGTGCCTGCTCAAGAGGTCCGCGCGCCTGCTGCAGGTCACCCGCACGCATCCACGCGAGACCCAGGCCGTAGAGCCGCGCCGGCTCTGGCATGCCGCGCAGACTGTTGGTCTCCCGTAGGGCGGTGACCGCCTCGCGCGGATTGCCTTCGAGCGAACGCGCTTTTGCCCGCAGCAGCTGGAAATCGCGGTTGTCGGGAACCTGCCGATAGCCGGCTTGCTGCGCCCGGTTCTGCATGTCAGCCATCCGCTCCTGGGTCAGAGGGTGGGTGCGCAGATAGGCAGGGGCGTTGTTCTCGAGGAAGCGCGTGGCGTCCTGCAGGCGGGCGAAGAATCCGGCCATGCCGTTCGGGTCGAAGCCGCCGGCGACCAGCATCTGGTAGCCGATGCGGTCGGCCTCGCGCTCATTGTCGCGGCTAAAGTTGAGCGCGCTCTGCATCATCAGCGCCTGTGGCACGGTCATCGCCGCGGCCGCCATGTCCGGGCTGGAACGCGCCGCCAGCAGCGCGATGCCCAACAGCAGCAAGGACGGCACGGACGCTGCCTGCCGCTTCTCGAAGAACCGGGCGATATGGCGTTGGGTGACGTGCGAGATCTCGTGGCCCATCACGCCAGCAAGTTCGGACTCGTTCTCGGCCGCACGCAGTAGCCCGGTGTGGACCCCGATGAACCCGCCGGGCAGCGCAAACGCGTTGATGCTGCGATCTTGCACGCCAAACACGGTGAGCGGGGTCGATTTGTCGGGCGAACCTGCGAGTAGGCGGTCGGCCAGTTCGTTCAGGTACTGGGTGATCTCGGCGTCCTTGAGGTAGGCCGGGTCGTTGCGTACCTGCACCATGATCTGCTCACCCAGGCGCCGCTCCATCAAGGGCGACAGCACCGTCGCCGATGGGTCACCCAGATCGGGGAGCTCGGCCGCCGGGCTGGCCAAGGCCAGCAGCGTGGCCAGCAGCAAGGCAGGGGCGCGCAGGTTCACATTGCTATGATACGGGCGCGCGCCCAGATGTTCCGCGCCAGCAAGCTCGTGCAAACAAGCTTGTTGGCGGGGCAGAAACCGCGACCCACATCGCCAGCCACCTCACCGCCCACAAGCGCAAGACCGTCTCGATGTCAGGACTCACCCACTTCGATGCTGCCGGCCAGGCCCACATGGTCGATGTCGGCAACAAACCCGAAACCGCCAGGCTGGCGCGGGCTGGCGGCCGCATCGTCATGCAGCCGGCCACGCTGGCAACCATCCTCGCCGGCAACGCCAGCAAAGGTGACGTGCTGGGCATCGCCCGCATCGCCGGCATCCAGGCAGCCAAACGCACCGGCGAACTGATCCCGCTATGCCACCCGCTCGGGCTCACCCGGGTTGCCGTCGCGTGGACTCCAGACGAGTCTGCCGGCACCTTGCAGGTGGAGGTCGTGGCCGAATGCTTCGGCCGCACCGGCGTCGAAATGGAGGCGCTCACCGCCGCCAGCATCGCACTACTGACGGTCTACGACATGTGCAAGGCGGTCGATCGCGGCATGGTCGTTGAAGATCTCCGCCTGCTAGAGAAGCGTGGCGGGAAGAGCGGCAGCTGGGTGGCGGAATGAGCGCATCACGGCGGCGCCTTGCCGCTCTGGCTATTCGCGGTCGGGCAACGACTGCCAGGGCACACCAGCCGCAGTAACGCCTGCCTGCAGAGCGGCGATCGCCGGCTCGCAATCACGACGTAGGCCGCGCACGCCCAGCTCAATGCTGCGTTCTGGCTTCAGGCTTGGCAGGCTGAACAGTTTGCAAGCCGGATGCTCGCGGACTACTCGCTCCATCAGGTCGATAAGTTGGCTCTCGCCAGCACCCGTGACGCGGATCGCCAGCTCGACCTCGGTCTCGGCACACCAGTCGGGGTAGCGCTCGGCCAGCACCCAGTCGAGCATCGGCCAGGCCATGTCCGGGAAACCGGGGAAGAAGTGATGGTCGCCCACCGAAAAACCCGGCACGCGGTTGACTGGATTGGGTACTAGGCGGGCACCGGCTGGCAGCTCGCCCATCATCACCCGTTTGGGGTAGGCCGATTCGCCGAACTGCGCCTCGATCTCGGCCACCGCCCCGGGGTGACGCTCGATCGCCACACCAGCGGCCGCCGCCGCCGCCTGGCGCGTGTGGTCGTCGGGGGTGGCACCGATGCCGCCAAAGCAAAACACCACCGCACCCGAAGCCATGCTGCGGCGCAATTCGGCTGTCAGGCGGCTGCGGTCGTCGCCGATGTACAACGCCCAGGCCAATGCCAGACCACGCCGACGCAAGGTCTGAATGAGGTGCAAAAGATGCTGGTCTTGGCGTTTGCCCGAGAGGATCTCGTCGCCAATGATAAAAGCGCCGATTGCGCGCTGACTGGTCGTATCGGGTGTCTGCATGGACGCCAGTCTAGCCGCTCTCCAGCCATTCGCCCTGCCCGACCACCAGCCCGCAGCGCACCGGCCGGCCAGGCCAGATCGCCGCGACCGCCTGCCGATAACCTGCCAGTTGTGCGCGATAGGCTTCGAGCGCTGCGGGGTCGTCAAGGCGGCCGGTCTTGTAGTCCACCACCCAGATCGCATGGCTCGCCAGCACCAAGCGATCGATACGCCGAATACGCCCACCGGTATCGACCAGCTCGAACTCGTTCCAGGCTTGCTGGTAGTGCGCTGGATCGAACAGATGTGCCAGTGCCGGGGCCTGCAGCCACTGCCGGGCGCGCTCCAGCAGTGGCGCGAGGTCGGCCATGCCGATACCCAGCAGCTCGGCCAGCCGCTGCTCGGTCGGTGGCTCGGCGGGTGGGGCCAGCCATTGCATCAACAAGTGCACCTGAATGCCTTGCCGGCGCTCGACGGTATCGACCTGCGGCGCCAGGCGTTCGCCCACCGGACAGGTTGGCAGCTCGACGGGACGCAGATCGGGCACTGGCGGAGGTGGGGTCGGCGCCCCCATCGCAACAACCGGCGCCACTGACGCCAGATCGATTGGCGCATCTGCGGCAAGGCCGGCCGCGACTGGCTGGACCCACGCGTGCCAGTGCTCGTCTCGCGACTGGCGGCCCAGCGAAGCGCTGATCCCCAATGCCAGCGAACTGCGGGTCAAGGCCACGTAGAGCAGGTTGAGCTGTTCGCGTTCACGCTGCTGGGCAGCGGCCTCTCGCTGGGCTTGCCAGGCACGCGGCATCGGCCCTGCAGCATGGCTGGCGAGCCACGCCGGAGCATCGGCCTCGACCGGCCACTCGCACACCGCCTGGTACGACTCGGCGGGCTCGGTGGCCGCAGCATCGGCCACCCAGACCAACGGCCATTCCAAGCCCTTGGCAGCATGCACAGTCAGCAAGCTGACAGCGTCGACGGTCTCGAGCAGCGGCGCCTCGGCCGGCGCTTGTGACGGGTCTTCGTCGCGCAGCTCGGACAGCCGCTGCAGGAATGCGGCGATGCCCGCATGCCGCCCACCGTCGAGCGCCAAGGCCAGTGCCAGAAACGCCCGCAGATTGGCACAGACAGCCGTGGCTGCCGCGCGCGGCAGGGTCGCGGCATAGGCCGCCGGCAGGTCGGCCTGGGTGTAGATGCGGTCGAGCAGGTCGTGGACTGGCAACTGCCGCGCTGCCGCTCGCCAGCCCTGGACACGCCCGGCACAACGCGCCCACTCGGCGTCGTTCGCTGCGAGCGTCTGCAGTGCCTGGGACCAGCGACCATCGGGTGTCGCCGCGGCGGCGTCAGCGAGTTCGATCAGCCGGCTGCTGGCGATGCCGAACACCGGACTACGCAGGGCGTGTGCGAGAGCGAGGTTGTCCCAAGGGTGCAGCAGACTGCGCAACAGCGCCTCCATATCGCGCACCTCGAGCGTATCGAGTAATCCGCTGCGGCTGGTGCCCACCGCTGGTATCCCGGCCTCGGCCAGGGCCTGCGCAAACACGGTGAGGTGCGTGGTCCGGCGCAGCAGGATGACGACATCGCTGAAGCGTGCCGGCCGTTCCGCCTCGCCTGGGCCGCGCGCTGGAATGCGGGTGCCGGCGACCCAGGCGGCAATGGCGCGCGCCACAGCCGCCGCCTCGCGGGCGCGACTTGCCTCGCCGGGGTCGCGGCGCGGAGTGGTGAGCAGGTCGCGCCAGGCCAAACCTTCGGCGCCAGGAGCGTCAGCGTCGGCAGCGATGGGATCCCCCGCGGCACCGCCCCCACGGCCCGGAATGGACATGGCCAGCGTGCCCTCGTGGAGCGGCAGGCATTGCACCACACCGTCAACCGGCACGCGGGTGGTGTGGTCGACAAAGCCCGCGTACTCGCGGCTGCCAAAGACACCATTGACGAGCCGCACGACAGTCCGCGGGTTGCGACGCGTCTGGTCGTTGCGCCGTTCGCCCGCCCCGCGATGCGTACATAGCCAGTCGCGGGCGGCGGCAAACAGGCGAGGCTCGGCACCGCGAAAGCGATAGATCGACTGCTTGGGGTCGCCTACCAGAAACACTGTCAGCGGGCGGTCGGCCTCGACCACGGCAGTGAACCATGCGCGCAGGGCCTGCCACTGCAGCGGGCTGGTGTCTTGGAATTCATCGAGCAACACATGCCGGTAGCGGGCATCGAGGCGCGCCATGAGGTAGGCCGAGCCCTCGGCGTCGGCAAGCAAGCGTGCGGCGTGGTATTCGACGTCGACAAAATCGATGCAAGCGGCGGTCTGCTTCACGGTCTCGTAGCAATCCATCAGACGCGTGGCAAGCAGCATGCAGTCGTGGTTCAGCGCCAGCCACTGGCGATGGCGCTGAGCGTCGAGAGCTCCTGCAGCAGCATCTGCCAGCTGTCGCATCAGACCCAGGGCCTCCTCGCCACCATCGGCTTGGGTCTGCTGGCGGCGTTTTGGATAAAGATGCTGCCGGGGAGTACCGCCCTTGGTCAGGAACACCGCGATCAACCCCTGGCGCGCCGCTTCGCTATTCGGGTCCTGCAGCGCCGCTTCGACGGCTCGCAAGTCGCCAAGTCCGCCAGCCCCCTCGACATGCAGCAGCTCGCACAACCGACGCAAGGCCGGACCATCGTCAGCGATCCACTCGCCCAGCGGATCCTCCCCGGCGGTACAGGGGAATGCCTGCGCAAGTGCCGCATAGCCTGCGGACACCGGGTCGTCTGCTCCTGCCACGAGCACGCTCCAGCCCGATCGCTGTTGCAGCCACGAGCGCAGCAGACTGGCGGTCCCAGACACGCCGGCCTGTTGCCACAGGCGGTCGAGCGCCGCCGCACCCTCGGGCCATTGGCCACTGGCCGACTGCTGCAACAAAACACGCCAAGCCTCGTCGATCAGCGGCTCGGTGGCTTCGCTGAGGCGCCGGCCAGCCACCGGCGAGTCGAGCGGTGCACTCTCCAGCAGATCCAGGAACCAGGCGTGAAAAGTGTCGAGCCGAAGACCCACCGGGTCGGTCAGGACCGTCTCGTACAGCGTCCGTGCGCGTGGCAGCGCAGCACGTGCAGCCGCCGTATCGAGACCGCGTTCGGCCAGAAAGTCCAACACCTCGGCATCCGGACGGCTGGCCAACAGCCACAACCATTCGTCCAGACGCTGGCGCATCTCGCGCGCCGCCTTGCGCGTGAACGTGATGCCAAGGATGCTGCGTGGCTCCTCGCCCGCCAGCAAAAGGCGCACAATACGACTGACCAGCAGCCAGGTCTTGCCGCTCCCCGCGCAGGCCTCGACCACCCAGCTGCGCGCCGGGTCGAGCGTATCGACCAAAGCACCGTGAACATCTGCGGTCGCACGGCGGGGCTCGGAGGTCGGCACGATCCGATGGTCGTGACCGGTCGCGGCCTTGCGAGAGGTCTCGTCAGGGGGTTCGCGGGATGGGGGAGCATCGCAGGGCATGGTAGAGGCCGGGCGTTGTGGTGGCACCGTGGAACGAAAGCAAGCAGGCATGCTACCGAGTCCCCCGGGTGCTGCGAACCCCGGCCCGCTGGTCGGGCCCGCCGACTTACCCACAGGACACGCCATGAGCCAACGCATCCCCGCCACCCTGATCGCCGGCGACGGCATCGGGCCCGAGATCATGGACGCCACGCTGACCGTGCTGGACGCGGTCGATGCGCCCTTCGACTGGGACCGCCAGATCGCTGGCATGGGTGCCCTGAAGGACACCGGTGACCCGCTGCCGCAGGCCACGCTGGACAGCATCCGGCGCACTCGGCTGGCGCTCAAGGGTCCGCTCGAGACGCCCTCGGGCGGCGGCTTCCGCTCGATCAACGTGCGGCTGCGCGAGGCCTTCAAGCTCTACGCCAATATCCGCCCGGCGCTGACCATCATCCCCGGCGGCCGCTATGACAACATCGATCTGGTGATCTGCCGCGAGAACCTCGAGGGCCTCTACATGGGCTTCGAGAACTTCATCGCCATCGACAACGACCCACACGCGGTCGGCATGGCCACCGGCGTGAACACCCGGCAAGGGTCGCGTCATATCCTCGAGTACGCCTTCGAGTTCGCGATCGCCAAGGGCCGCAAGAAAGTGACGGTGGTGCACAAGGCCAACATCATGAAGGCGCTCACCGGCATCTTCCTGGAGACCGCCCGCGAGATGTACGAGCAACGCTACAAAGGCCGCATCCAGTTCGAAGAGGTCATCGTCGACGCCTGTGCCATGAAGTTGGTGATGAACCCGTGGCAGTTCGACGTGCTGGTCACCACCAACCTGTTCGGCGACATCCTCTCCGACCTGACCTCGGGGCTGGTCGGCGGCTTGGGCATGGCGCCGGGAGCGAACATCGGCAACGACGCGGCGATCTTCGAGGCGGTGCATGGCAGTGCGCCGGACATCGCCGGCAAGGGCATCGCCAACCCGATCGCTCTGATACTGGCCAGCGCCATGATGCTCGACCACGTCGGCCTGCAGGACAAAGCGACGCGCATCCGCCAGGCAGTCGCCGACACGCTCAATGTCGACCAGATCCGCACCGGCGATCTGGGCGGCAGTGCCGACACCGTCACCCTTGCGCGCGCGCTGGCTGATCGCGCCCGAAACGGCTGAGCTGCGCCAGGTGGGGTGATCCCCGGCTGCGCCTGGTCGACTGGCTCATGGCGATTGTGTTGACCGGTCCGAACCGTTAGAATCGCGGCCCTCGGGGCGTAGCTCAGCCCGGTAGAGTGCTTGCTTTGGGAGCAAGATGTCGGAGGTTCGAATCCTCTCGCCCCGACCACCGAGCGCAGGCCGCTACCACTAGGGTGTGCCCCGGTTGCCCGACCATCTGCCCGTAGCTCAACCGGATAGAGCACCGGCCTTCTAAGCCGGGGGTTACAGGTTCGACTCCTGTCGGGCAGGCCATGTTTAAAGCCGGATGTGGTGTCCGGCCAGCATGTAGTGTCAGCAGTTCCCGTGGTGGCTGTAGCTCAGTTGGTAGAGTCCCGGATTGTGATTCCGGTTGTCGTGGGTTCGAGTCCCATCAGCCACCCCAACCTTTTCCCGTCCCCCATGCCTCGAATCTCAGTTCGACGCAATGACCCCGCGCGTGTCGGTCGCGCGCAGTGACTCACGGAAGAGACAGGGCTCGGTACGCTTTGATCACCTGCTGACCGCCGCCAGCAGGAACACCAGTGCTGCAAGCACGATCCATGGCCCGAAGGCGAACAATTGCCCCGCCTGCGCCCGACCTCGCAGCACCAGCGCACCTTGCCATAGCGCCGCCAGTACCGCAGCGGCGCCGAAGACCACCGCAACTGCCGCAGGCCCCATCCAGGCGCCCACGGCGGCCATTAACTTCATGTCGCCAAACCCCAGACCCTCGGCGCGGCGCAGCCAGAAGAACAGGCGTTCGAAGAGGCGCAAGGGCAGATAGCCCAGCGCCGCCCCGGCGATCGCCAGTTCGGGCCCGACAGTGCGGGTCGCCGGATGCAGCTGCAACACCAACCCCAACCAGACCAGCGCCAGAGTCAATGCGTCAGGGAGCAGACGCATGCGTATATCTGCCGCTGCCAGCGCCAATAGCGACCAAGCAAACACCAGCGCCGCGACTAGCCGCAGCTCCCAGCCCAGCCCCATCTGCAGCCCGACACAAACCAGTACAGCGGCGGCAAGTACCAGCCAAGACAGACCATCGCGCAACCAGCCGTGGCGTAGAAAGACCCAGAGATCCGGCGCCTCCTTAAACTGCGCCGAAGTTCCTGCTCGGGCAGCGAACCAGCGCTCGTCCGCGTCGAGGATGCGTTGTGGCAACCAGCGTGACAGGTGATCGATGATGGGCGCCGCAAGAATGCCAAGCGAGGCCGCAAAGACGAGGTCCAAAACCAATCTCCGGTCTACACGCTGCTGGCGGCTAATGTCCGCCGAGCACGCCGATCAGCTGAATCACTGCGGGTCCCAACAGCACCGTCAGCAGCGCTGGGAACACGCAGCAGACGAGCGGGAACAGGATCTTCACCGGGATTTTCGCCGCCATCTCCTCAGCGCGCTGCATACGCTTGACTCGCATCACCTCGGACTGCGTGCGCAGTGCCTCGCCAAGGCTGGTGCCAAAGCGGTCGGCCTGCACTAGCATGGCGACCAGGTTGTCGAGGTCTTCGATCCCGATACGCTCGGCCATGTGGCGTAGCGCGTCGATACGGCCGCCGCCGGCACGGACCTCGAGCCCGGCGAGGTAGAGCTCCTCGGACAGCGCAGAGCTGTTGCGAGCGATCTCGCGGGCGACCCGATTCATCGCCGCATCCAGCCCCAAGCCGGATTCGACACACACCAGCAGCAGATCGATTAGATCGGGAAGCACGGCGCGCATCTCCTCCACCCGCCGCTCGGTGCGCCAGCGCAGATAGAGGTCGGGCAAGTAGTACCCACCGGCAGCCAACAAAACCGCGACCATGCCGGCCTGGACCACACTGGTCCCAGCGAAGAGGTGCAGCAACACTGCGCTGGCCGACAGCGGCACCACCAGAGTCAACAGGCTTTTGGCTGCATAGTAGATACGCGGTGCGTCATCACCGCGAATGCCCGCCCGCAGCAGGCGCAACCGCAGACCTGAGCCACTGCCCGCGCCCTGCGGCAGCGACAGGCGCGACAGCGCATCGATGAGCGCCTGCAGGCGCACTGCCTCTTGCCGCAAGCCGATCGGACCCTGGGTCTGCGCCGAGCCAACGCTCACGCCCTGCGAGACTCGGCGAATCACCTGACGCCGGCCGACCAGATCGACCACCATCAGCAACAGCAGCGCTACCAGAGCAAAACTCAAAACCGCGCTTAGCACGATGATCCAGTCAACAAGCCGCATGACGGGTCAGACCTTAATCTTCACGACCTGGCTCATCCAGGCATAACCGAACAGCATCAGCCCGAGCACCACAGCGAGCATCTGTTGACCTGTTGGGGTGGTCCACAACGGCGCGATGTAGCCTGGATTGAGCAGAAACATCACACCGGCCATGACGAAAGGTAGGGCAGTCAGCACGACGCCGGTCAGGCGGCCCTCGGACGACAGGATGCGCACCTTGCCAAGCAGCTTGATGCGCTCGCGGACGGTGGCTGCCAGCACACCGAGCAACTCGGCAAGATTACCGCCGGTCTCGCGCTGGATAATGACCGCGACTACAAAGAAATCGAGATCCGGGCTACCCACCCGGGCGGCCATGCGGGTCAGTGCCTGATCGATCGGCGCACCAAAGTTGGTCTCCTCGAAGGCGATGCGAAACTCGCCACCGATCGGTTCCGGCAATTGCTGCCCGACTGCCCCCAAGGCCACCGACAGGCCATGCCCTGCGCGCAGCGAGCGCGACAGGAAATCGAGCGCATCGGGCAACTGGGCTTCGAACCGCTGGCGGCGGCGCTCTGTCTGATGCCTGAGGTAGACCAGCGGCAACGCCCAGCAAAGCGCACCCGTGGCCAGCCCGACCCATGCGCCCAAGCCAAGCGCGATCGCCATCGTCAGAAAGCCGGCACTGGCCAAACCGAGCGTGATGGCAATCCACGAGGCCGTGGAGTAGCGACTGCCAGAGCGGATGACCAAAAGGTCAAGTGCGGCAGCCTTGGGCAGTTCGAGCAGCAGACGGCGCCAGCGGGCGCCGTCACTCATGCGCGGCTTCTCGATGCCGCCGCGACGATCGGCAGCGCATAACCGGCCCACCTGTTCTAGACGCTGTTGCAGGGCGCTCTGGGCGTTGCCCAAGCAGACCTGCAGCACGACATACACCGCCACTGCGAGGCCGACGACGCCGATACAACTGAGCACGACAGCAGCGACAAATTCGGCGGTGGTCACGAGCTACTCCAAGGGCCGCTGTGGGTCGAACAGGTCCTCGGCCAATTCGATACCAAATGCCCGCATCTTGTCTGATAGACGTGGCCGCACGCCGGTCGCCAAGAAGCGCCCGAGCACCCTCCCGCGCTCGTCGATACCGGTCTGCTCGAACAGAAAGATCTCTTGGGTAGCGATGACGTCTAGCTCCATGCCGGTCACCTCGGTGATGCTGGTGATTTTGCGACTGCCGTCGCTTAAACGGCCGACTTGAACGATCAGGTCGACCGCTGCGCTGATCTGCTGGCGGATGGCGCGCGGCGGCATGCTGATACCGCCAAGGCCGATCAGGTTCTCTAGCCGCCCCAGCGCCTCGCGCGGATTGTTGGCGTGGATGGTGGTCAGCGAGCCATCGTGACCGGTGTTCATCGCCTGCAGCATGTCGATCACCTCGCTGCTCCGCACCTCGCCAAGCACGATGCGGTCTGGCCGCATGCGCAGCGCGTTCTTCACCAATGCACGCATAGTGATCTCGCCCTTGCCTTCGATATTGGGCGGACGTGTCTCCAGGCGCACCACATGGTTCTGCTGCATCTGCAATTCAGCGGTGTCTTCGATCGTGATGATCCGGTCGCCGTCGGGGATATAGCTCGACAGGATATTCAGCAGCGTTGTCTTGCCGGAACCAGTCCCCCCGGAGATGACGATGTTCGCTTCAGCCTTCACCAACCCCGAGAGAAGTTCGGCCATCTCGCGCGTCAGCGAATGGCGAGCGATCAGGTCGGTCATGCGCAGCGGCACGACGGCGAAGCGGCGGATCGAAATCGACGGGCCGTCAAGCGCCACCGGCGGGATGATGGCGTTGACGCGCGAGCCATCCGGCAGGCGCGCATCGGCCATCGGGCAGGCTTCGTCGATGCGCCGCCCGACCCGCGAAACGATCTTGTCGATGATCTTCTTCACATGTTCGTCGTCGTCGAAGCGCACGTCAGTGAGCGACAGCAAGCCTCCGCGTTCGACGAACACCTGGTCGTAGCCGTTGACGATGATGTCGGAGATACTGGGGTCGGCCATCAGCGGCTCGAGCGGCCCCAGACCGAGCACCTCATGCTGCAGCTCGCCCACCAGCTGCTGCCGCTCACGGGCGTTCACCGGCAGCGCGTCTTCCTCAATCAGTCGGGCGACCAATTCGCTGAGCTGCTGGCGCAACTGCTCGGGCGGCATCGCCTCGGCAGCCGCCAGATCCATGCGCGTCAGCAATTTCTGGTGGAGGCGCGTCTTCAGGGCATAGAAACCCGCGGCATGCGCGGCCGGAGCGACTGCCGACTGCTGCTGCACAGCATCTGCCGGCGCTTGCGCCGAGACCGACTCGGCGCCCGAACGCGATCGCAGGCGTCCAATCAGCCGCCCATAATCCCAGGCGCCTATCTGATTCCAAGCAGATGCCACAGGCTTCTCTCCTCGATCGGCCGGCCGGCGCATTCGGCGGCCCAATCGCGCATGACACGGCTGAAAGCGCTGTGCGGTTCTATCTCGACGGTCGCTCGTCCCACCAGCAGCGATTCCTTCACCCCGTCCGGCTCGTCCGGGATTTGGCGAAGGATCGGCACGCGGACCGCTTGCGCGAACTGATCGACATCGAGGTCCGCCCGCGACCCGGTCCGGTTGATGACAACGGACGCCCGGCCCATCGAATAACCGAAGCCCTCCCAGACGCGTAGAAGCAGCCCGGCACGACGTACCGAAGGCAGGGTCAGCGTCGCCACCACCACCATCTGGTCAATCTGCTCGAGCACGCCCAACGCCACCGGATCGAGTCCCGCGCCTAGGTCGACCAGAACCAAATCGTGGTTGCGCACCGCGACATCAAGCAGACGCGAGACATCGTTCGCCGACAGATGGACGAAGCGATCGAACGAGGACGGCGACGGGATCAGGCGCAGTTGCCCCCCCAGATGCTGCGCCATCGACTGGAGCAAGGCGCCATCAAGTCGTTCGATCTCGCCGCAGAGATCGGCAAGGTCGTGGCGGCTGGGCTCAGGAGTCAGGAACATCTCGAGGTCCCCAAAGGGCAGCGACATGTCCAGTGCGATGACCCGCAAGTCAGCGTAACGGCCGAGTGCCGCGGCGAGGTTCGCGACCATACAGCTCCCGCCATCGCCGCCCTTGGCCGATACCAGACCGATACAGCGGCCGCGCTTGCCATCGCGCTCGGCACTGGCGGCGCAGCGCACTGTCGTGTCGGCGGCAGCCAGCCGGCCCAACGCCGCGCTGATCTGCTCGGCACTGGCGTCTGGCAGCACCTCGCGGACGCCTAGTTGCATCAGCTGCAGCAGAACACTCGCTGGTGGATCGGGCAAGACGGGGATCACGGCACAGCCGGGCGCCGCTTTGATGAATGCAGCCAGCGCGCCTGACAGCCGCTGGTCGGCAGCGAACCCGACGGCAATCATCACATCCGGCTGGCGCGCGGCGACCGTATCGAGGCCAGAGAGCGTATCGGCCTGGATACGGCTGATGTGGTGCTGGTCAGCACCCAGCTGCTGATCAGTGGCAGAGACCGGCGTCGGGCTGACGATGACGATGTGCATCGGCGAGCCTATTCGACGATCAGGGGCTGGGTGGCGGCGCCCAGATAGGGAGCCTCTCCGCCGCGGAACCACTCGGTGGTCAGCGTGTGGTTGGCAACCAACCGGCCATACACGGCCTGGGTCGATCCGCCCACCGAACGGGTCAGCTGCACCGGCGCGAACGCCACCACCTGAAGTTTGTTCGAGCCGCCCGGGTCGGGCCGCACAACCGGGACCATGACGGTACGGTCGCGATAGCCCTGGTTCTGAAGGACCTCACTCTCCAGACGTGAGTAGAGGCTGGTCCGGGTACCGCTGGCAGGCTGCATGAGGTCGCCGATGCGGTAATCCACTGGACTGCCGTTGTAAAAGTAACTGACGATCAGCGCGTTGCTGCTCGAATCGGCATCGAAGGTGGTCCAGATGCCGGTGCACGACGACGACTGCTGCGTCTGCAGAATGATCTCGGGCGGTGGACTCTGCAAAGGCTGACCGGTCACTGGGTCCCAATAGCGCTCGTAGATGCACATCGGGATAGCGAGAGGCATGAGGAACCCGCTCGGAGCGAAGGTCGGCGCGCTCGAGACGCTCACCGACCGCGCCACGACCGCGCGATCGACCAGACCAAGCACTGGCGCGAACAACAAGCCCATCGGGCCACCATTGGCGGTACCTTCAGCACTTCCGTCACGGGCCACGGTGACGCGCACTGCCGGAAGGTAGCCGCTGGAGGCCGGCGGCGTGGTCCCGGCGGCAAACGCGGGCGTGGTACCGCCGCCCCAGTAGCCGACCTCGACCAGCGCATCGGCCAAGCCCCGCTGGTCGGCGCGGTTCAACTGCACCGTGGACAGCACCCATTGTCGGATTGCGCCGCTATCACCGAAGCGCCGGCTGGCACCTGCCAGCGCACCGGCGTCAGCCGCCGCCTGCAGTTCGGCGCGCACCAGATACAGCCTGCCGATATCGATCGACATTGCCAGGAAGCCGATCAGCACCACCGCCAGTAAAGCGAACAGGATGACGATGCCGCCTGCCTCATGACCCCCTCGACGAGGCATCGGCAGGGGCAACACGAGTGCGCTCGGTCGATGCTTATTCATAGCGCATGGTGGTCGAGACGGTCAGGTCAAGAGGACCCTGACCGATGGGATTGAGCAGCTCGCCGATGCCGAGAAAGTGGTACGGGTAAGTCACGGTGACGGTCAGCGGGCCGTCCTTCACCTGCCCCTGCGGCGATGAAGCAGTTGCGCTGCAGTCTGGACTGCCACCGAAGCTGATCAGGCTCTCGCACAGGGCAACCGCGCGCGCCTCGATCTCGCCATGGCTCGGGCGCGTCTGGATACCTGTAGCTGGATCGAGGATGTAGCGCACGCCAGTGCGCGCGGCTTCGCGGCTAGCGTTGGCGATGATGATCTTGTCGAACAGCGCAACGCCGAAGCCGACGATTGCGAACACGCACAACAACATCAGCGGAATCACTAGCGCGAACTCGACCAACACGGCGCCGGTTTGTTGCGCGCACGTCGGTCGCGGCAGCAGGACAGGCAATACCGGGGTCATTCCTAGCGCCCCAAGGATGACCCGGTCTGCGGGCCCAACTGGTCGCGGCGGGCGCGTTCGGCCCCTTTGCCCGAGCGATACGCTTCGAAGGCCGGGTCGAGCTCTGCGCCGGTCGCGCCAGACTCTGGCCCGCGGCTGGGCGAGAGGATCATCTGCGCCTCTTTGGCCGCCTGCAGAGCCTCTCCAAAGCGGGAATCGACCCGCTGCTGGGTTTGGCTGGCGCAACCCGCTAGGGCCACATAGCAAGCCAGCGCAGCAACCGAGCCGAGGCATGGGTGCGGCCATGGATTGAACGGCCGCGAGATCGCTGCGACGCAGGTGGGAACGCCATTGGGGGCGCTGATCATCATGCTCATGGCTGGGCTCCTGTCACATCAGCACTGGGTACGGCACCGTCGAGGCTGCCACCCAGGAAAAACTCACCCGACGAGGGTGGGACGAATGTATCGGTCGGCACTGGCGGACGCGCGGGGGTGGCCTTGACTAGCGTCGGCCGCACCACTACCACCAGTTCGCTGCGCTTCTTCTGGAACTCGCTACTGCGGAACAGGGCACCAAGAACGGGCACATCGCCCAGCAGTGGGATGCGGCGGATGGTCTCAGTGATGTCATCACGCAACAGGCCGCCGATCACCAGATTCTCGCCTTCTCGGATCTGCACAGTGGTCGAAACGGTGTTGGTGCGGATGACATTCGATGTCTGGCCGTTGATGACGATGGTGGTCGGTGAGATGTCCGACACCTCTGGGCGCACCTTGAGGTTGATACGCCCATCGTCGAGCACAGTCGGGAGGAAGGTCAGGCCGATACCGAACTCTCGCTCGACCACGCCCGGGGTCTGGTTACCCGCGCTGGGCGTCGGGATGAAGAAGCGCCCGCCCAGCAAGAAGCTGCCCTCCTGGCCACTGATAGCGACAATGGTCGGCTCGGCAAGCACCTTTGCCACGGAGTCCTTGCGCTGCGCCTCGATGTCGATGCTGTTGCCGTTGAATAGGAGGCTCAGCGTGGCGTCATCGACGAAACCTGACATCAACCCACCGCGCAACGACCCGCTGGCATCGCTCCACTGGATGCCGAGCCGGCTCATGCGGTCGCGCGAGACCTCGGCGATGCGCACATCGAGCATCACCTGCTGCGGATCACGGATGCGCAGGTGGTTGACGACCTCGACGTTAACCAGACGCGGCGTGATGGTTCCGGCACCCGCAGCCACCCCCCCCGACGTCGCCATCGATACGGTGTCACCGCCCGGGCCAGGGATGACCGCAGCCGGGCCGCTACCCGACGGCTGGCGCAAAGCGAGCAGCAACTGTCGGTTCAGGTTGCCGACAAAAGCCTCGGCCAGATTTGCCACGCGCTGGGCGGCAATGATGTCCGCAACCCATCCGGACAACACCACCGAGCCGCCAACCGAGGTCACCAGCACATCGGTCTCGGCACGCAGCGCGTCCCGCAAAGGGTAGAGATCGACATCGACGGCGATATCCCAGGCGAGCCGCCTGCCGTCTTCGGTCCAGACAATCATGTTGGTGGTACCCACCGACTTGCCCACCAGCAACAACTCGCGCGTCGACAAGACCGAGTAGTCGAGGATCTTGGCGTCGCCGACCACCGCGCGAACGACCGGCGCGGGAAAGGAGACCACTTCGCCGCGACCGACCACCGTGATCATGCGGTCGCCTGGGTGGGGCTGTGCCACGGCGGCCGAGCTGGCAAGCCACATGACCAGCAGCACGAACAACGCGCGATGGAGCCTGACACGCAACGGCTGAAGAATGGATCGGCTAAAGGCTGTCATGGCTGTGTCGCCTGCATGTCTTGCCCGGAATGGCTGACGGACGACGGTACAGACCCGCCGGGTGGCGGCTCGGCGGACGCAGAGTCCGGCGGGGCACGACGTTCGGAACTGCGGAACTCGATGAACGTGCGCTGGGTACCGCGGAATTCTTGGACCACGTGTCCGGACTGCGGGCGGGAGGCGGCAGCGATATCCGACGCCGACTGACGCGGCCGGGCCGAGGGCGCCGCCCGCACCTGCGTCGGCTGGCGGTCGGTTGCGTTGCTCGCAGTCAGATCGCTTAGGCGGGCACCGCGCGACTCGATCGGTGCATCATCGACCTCGTTGCGCAAGACCAGCGACAAAGCGCCGATATTGCGCGCCAGGTCGAGCTTCTCAGCCTCGTCCGGGCTGAGCTCAAGCGTCACCGCATTGACCACCTTTGGCTTGGATGGCTCGGTACTGGTGTCCTGCGCCGCCGCCAGCACCCGCACGCGCGTCAGCACGATGCGGGAAAAGGCCAGCCCGGCCGCGTCCTTCGCGCTCACCACAATATCGACAAAACTGCCGGGCAATGCAAAACCAGCCACCCCGACGACATCGTTGACGCGTACCGAGATGGCCCGCTTGCCGGGGGTGATGGTGGACGACAGTCCACCGGTCGCGTCGGTCGGGGCCAAGCGCGCTTCCAGCACCGGTTCGCCCGCGTTGATCGGCCAGCGAGCGACTCGCCCATCCAGAGCCTCGGCCGTGTCGAACACCCCAGCCGGCAACGACTGCAGCGGCCACGCCACCACATCGAGGACTGCCGATGTGAGTCGGCCACCCTGAGGCAGGTCTGCGCGGGCGACGACCACCGGTGTGGTCCCCTCGCCACGCACCGATTCCCCCAGTACGCGCGCGACGAGAACCGAAGCGATGGTGGCGACCAGCAGCGCCACGACGAGCGCGATCCGGGCTTTCACGTGAACACCATATCCGGGCCGGCTGCACAGTGCCTGCGAAGCGCAGACCTGTGCGACCCGCCATCTCGGATTCAGCTGCCAGAGCCACCACCGCCATCAGCGGCACCTTGGAGTGCCGTGCTCACCGCAGTGAAGATGGTGTTGAGGTCGGCACCGACAGTGGTCAGGATGCCGATTGTTCCGACGGCGACCAGCGAAGCGATCAGCGCGTACTCGATCAGGGTGACGCCAGACTGCAGATGCAACTGTCTCATGGTGAGTCTCCGAACGTGGTTGTTGAGCCTGTGAAAGACACGGTCTTGATGCCGGCCTTGCACCTATCGTTGGACACGTCGGAAACCTCTGTCAAGCACTTTTTGCGCCGACAAGATGCCATTTTTTTGATTTTTGTCAGTATTTTATAACACTATTCTAAGACTCTGTCGAGGAAAAGGAATGCCGCTGCCAACGGATGCGGTGCAGCATCGGTGCGGCCCAAAAGCACACCGGCGCCCGCAGGCGCCGGTGCAGAAGACAATGAATCCGTTACAGACCGCCGTTCTGCTGCGCAACCATCAGATACAGCATGGGGATCGACAGCAGTGTGTTGATGCGGCTGGTCAGCATGGCAGTGCGCGCCGCCTTGGCCTTGGCCTTGGCGTCGGCATCCACAGCGACCATGCCCAGCGCTTTCTTCTGATTCGGCCAGATGATGAACCAGACGTTGAAGGCCATGATCAGAGCCAACCACATGCCCAGACCAATCGCCTGCAGACCGGGTTGCAGCGTAAAGGCCTGATGGGCGTAACCGTTGGTGATGGCAGTGAGTACCCCGAACAGCACCGTCGCCGCAGCAGCCCAACGGAACCAAAACAATGCGGCCGGGGCAATGACCTTGCCGATCGCAGGCTTCTGCTCATCGGGGATCTTCGGCATCGACGGGATCTGCACAAAGTTGAAATACCAAAGCAGGCCGATCCACAAGATGCCGGCCATGACGTGCAGCCAGCGCAGCAGGAAAGCCTGCCAGGCGGACGAGGTCGGATCGACATAGTTACCAAAGATCAGCACGATAACGAGCAGCAGGACAAAACCTGCCAGGACGGTGCGGCCAAGAGACGTCAGGATGGAAGCCATGCAAGGATCCTCAGAGCGATAGGTTCAGGAAGTGTCGGCCCTGCACACGTGCAAGCGCCGGAATGCGGCCGAGTATAAACAAAACAAGGCCCCGCTCGCCGGGGGCGCCGGCCGGCGGGGCGTGGCTGCAGCCCGACGCTCAGCTGGGGCGGCCGTTGACCTTCATAGCGCTGGCGGTGGCGCTTTGCATGGCGGTGAAGTTGGCCTCGGCGACCTCGGCCATCTTGCGCGCGGCCTTGCTCATCTCGCTGATCGCCGCGGTGGCGCTGGCTGCGGTGGTCTTGACCGCATCGACGACCTGCGACGGCGACGCGCCAGGCTGCTCGGCCACCGTGTCGATGGCGCTGCCGACCTGCTGGGCGATGCCATTGAAGCCCTGCTCGATGACCTCGGTGATCTGTGTCGACGCTTTTGAGTTGGCGCCGTAGACCGAGTTGCCGTAGTTGATGGCCGACTCGAGCAGTGACTGCACCATCTGCTGGTACAAGGCGACCGCCTCGCTCGGGTCCTTTGCGCGGGCGATCGCTTCAGCGTTGCGGGTGGCCGCGTTGAGAGTGCTTTCGGCGAACGACAGGTTCAAGCGAACCATGTTGTCGGCGTTCTGCATGAACACACGCGTGAAATTCAGCCCCATGTCGGCCGCGTACTTCTGCATCTCCGTCTGGACCTTGTTCAGATCTGCTGCGTTCCGGTCTGCCATGCTCTCCTCCTCCGATCTGTCCTGCCGGGTTGGAGGGTCACTATGCGACCGTGTCCAGATTGCGTCAAGGACGGCGTTCACGTGTCATCTGGGCGTTCTGAGCAAGGTTTAGGAAAATGCTCACGGCATGTTCGCGAGGCGGCTTACGGCAGCGTCGCCGGGCGATCCGCATCGCCACCCCGACCAGCCACAAAGTGCCAGTCGCCGACTGCGGCAGCACTGGCAAAGCTCGCCTCGCTGGCGGCAAAGCCACGCCGCTGCAAGGGCACGACGCGGCTGCGGCTGTGCACACCCATGACGCCGCCGGTGGCGTCGCGCACCAGCTGCCAGTCGGCAGCGCCCGTGAATGGATCCGGGTACAGGCGCCGCAGATGGCGTACCGGCTCGCCGCTGCGGCGGTCATCGAGCAAGTCCTCGAGACGGCGGGGTGCGGCGCCCGGCGGACGCGCCATGTAGGCCTCGATCGCCGACCGGTATTGGCGACCAGCAAACAGCAACTGCGCCTCGGCCTCGCGCTGCACGGTGGTGCGGCTGTTCTCGGCAACCTGCAGAGCGCCAAAGCCCAATCCTGCCAGCAGGAGCAGGACAGCGATGTAAGCGAAGCCGCTGCGGCTACAGCTGCTGGTAGCTGCGGCCATCGCGGCTGCGGCCTGGGGTGGCGCTGCGCAGGTTGCGCACACCGCCCTCCGGCGCGTATTCGAGGATCCACTCGCCGGGCCGTCCCAGCATCGGGTCGGCTGGCAGCTGGTCAAGATAGCCACGCAGGACCAGCTCGTTGAGCGACAGCGGGTAGCGCCCTTGATCGGCATGGAAGCGGTCGATGGCGGCGCGCGTAGACTTCAAATTCTGTCGCAGCACCGTCTCGGCCGAGCGGTCGACCGACTGCACGTAGCGCGGCAGGGCGATCGCCAGCAGCGCGCCGACCACCGCCAGGACCACCATCAGCTCGATCAAGGTGAACCCGCGCCGCATCACCAGTCCCGGTATCGGCTGCCGTCGAGCGCCAACGCGGTGCTACGACTGTACACATCGAAGACGTCGGCACCAGCGGCAGGGGCCGTTGCCGGGCTGGCGTAACTGCGCAGGCCCCAGGTCAGTTCGGCCGGCACCGGCGCGCCGCGGTACATCGGGTCGGGGGGGATGCGCCGGAGCAGATAGACCGGTGGTGACTCGGGCTGGCGCGGATCCCTGATGCCGGCCGACAACGCTGCCAGACTCCGCGGATAGCCCGAGGGTGCGGCAGCATCGCCAGCGCGGCCCTCGTCCGCCAGCCGCTTGAAAGCATCAAGGGCGGTGCGGATATCCCGCAGGGCAGCGCGCAACTCGCGCTCGTCGGCGCGCTGGCGGGCGCTGCGCAAGGGTTCGGCGACAGCGACTGCCAGCAAGGCCAGCAGCGCGAGCGCGACCATCAGCTCGATGTAGGTGAAGCCGCGGCCGCGGCCAGCGGCGCTCACTGCTGGCGGTTGCCCGGGTCGACAGCGCCGGGCACCGGCGGGACGGCCGGACCAGGGGTGGCAAGTCCCGGCTCAGACAAGCCCTGCCCGGCATCGGGCAGTTGCGCCGGAGCACCCGCGCCGGTCGCGCTGGCATCGTCCACGGCCCCGGCATCAGGTGCACTCGGCTCGACGCCAACAGCGTCGATCTCGGCCTGCACCTGGGCCGCGTCGATCACCAGTGGCGCTGCACCGGCCTCGCCAGCCGTTCCGGCAAAGAAGCGGGCGCGGTCGGGCGAAGGCACGTCGAGGGTGCGCAGAATACGCGGAGTGATCAGCAGCACCACCTCGGTCTTGCTGTCGATGCTGCCATCACCGTCGTCGCTGCTGAACAGGCGCCCGATCAGCGGCAGCGCCGCCAGTCCCGGGATCTTGGCGCGGGTCCGGCGCTGGTCGTTCTGGATCAGCCCGGCCAAGACCTGCGTCTGCCCGTCCTGCAGGCGCAAGTTGGTCTCGGTGTTGCGCGTACCCAGGCGATAAGCGATGGTCGACCCGCCACCGGTCGAACCCACAGTCACCGTCTCGATGATGTTCGACACTTCGAGCTTGAGTCCGATCGACACCTCGCGGTCGAGGTGGATGGTCGGCTCGACATCGAGCTTCAGGCCGACATCGAGATAGCTTACCGAGCTCGACACACCGACATTGGCAGTCGAGGTGGTGGTGATCACCGGGACCTTCTCGCCGATGTGGATGCGCGCCTTGCTGCGGTTCTTCACACGGATGCGCGGGTTAGCCAACAGGTCGGTGAAGTTCTCGCGCTGCCGCAGGTTCAGGATCAGCGCCGGGTTGGCGACGAATGAGCGCACCCCACTGGCGCCCAGTACCACCTGGCCGGTATCGCCTGGCAGACCCAGACCGATGCTGCGCGAGGCCTCCAGCCCCAGCTTGGTGAGCTGCGAGCGCGACACCTCGAGCACCTCGACGTCAAGCATCACCTCGGCGTCGGCGATGTCGTGCGCGGCAACAAGCCGTTCGGCCACCCGCACGGTCTCGGGCGAATCGCGCATCACGACGACGTTGAGCTTGTCGTCGGGGGTGACGTCGCGGGCCTTCAACACGCTGCGCAGCATCGCCGCCATCTCTTTTGCACTGGCGTTCGACAGATGAAACGTGCGCACCATCAGTTCGCGGTGCTCGTTGCGCTTGGCGGCAGTGGCCGGATACACCAGCACAGCGCGCTCGCCGATCGGCCGGAACGCCAGCCGTTGCGCCGCGCCGATCACCCGCAGCGCCTCGCTGACGCGCGCCGACTGCAGCATCAGCGTGACCTTGGCCTCGCGCTTCACGTCCTGGTCGAAGACGAAGCTGAGCCCGGCGCTGCGAGACAGGGCCTCGAACACCTGGCGCACCGGCGCATCGCGGAACTCGAGGGTGACAGTCTGCCCGTCGAGCAGCGACAGCTCGCTGCGTTCGCGCTGGGCTGCCTCGTCGGCTTCGCGCTGCAAGTCTTGCAGCAAGGTCGATGCCCGGCGGTTGGTCGGGTCGCTGGCGAGCGCCTCGGCCGCCAGACTGCGCGCCGCACGGACATCGCCGGCAGCACGCCGTGACTGGGCATCGGCGGCCAATCGCTGCGCCGCGCGGCGGCGCTCGAACTGCTGCCGGGTGGTCGCCAGTGCCGGCAACTGTGGCGCCAGGCCGGCGGCACGCTCGAGCGCCGCATCGGCTCCGACATCGTCGCCGGCGGCAAAAGCGTTTTCAGCATCCAGCAGGGCCGTCAGTGCTGCCGTCTCACGCACTCGCAGCAGGGCGACACGGTACTGGCTGCGCTCTGGGTTACGCGCCAATCCGGCCTCGAGGTGGGCGATGGCCCCATCGAGGTCGCCCGCATCGAGCATCGGCCGCACCGTGCGCATCGGGTCGGGGCTGGCGCAGCCGGCCAGCATGGCGACCAGAAGCAGCGGAAACAGTGAGCGGACAGTCATCGGGTGCGTGCGGCGGTCAAAAGTCGTTGCGTTTGCGTTCAGCGGGCCTAGGGTCAGGGCGCGCCGGATCGGTGTGATCCAGCACCAGACTCTGGCGAGTATCGGTGGCAATGTGCACGAAGTCGATGCGATTGTCCTCGATCCGCTGCACCAGATAGCGGCCGTCGATGCGTTCGCCAGCGGCTACAGCATGCGTGCGGTTGGCCTCGGCGAGAAACAGGGTGGTCACGCCGTCGCGCACCATGCGGCCAATGAACCGAAATGGCAACGGCGGCACCGACGCGGCTTGACTGGCCCCGCCGCCCCTGACGCCATCCGCGTTGTGCAGCGTCAGCACGTCACCATCGCGCAAGCTGGCCGACGGCGCGTCGCGCTCGGGCAGAGGCTCGAGTGCCGGACGCTGCGGCCAACCCAGCAGCGGACTCAGGCCCGCAGGGGTGGCGGGCTCGGCCAGCAAGCCCTCGGCTCCCTGCTCTGGCTCGGGGGCGAACACCACCAACAGCAGCGTGACCACAGCCGCGATGGCGATCCAGGCACGGCGACGGGCAGCAGTGCGGTCAGCGGTCAAGGTGCAGCCCCCAGATACAGGTCGAGCTGGACCTCGCCGGCCAGCGGGGCTTCGGCATCGGCGCGCGTCAGACTGACGCGCTCGATGGTGGCGCTGGCAAAGGTATCGCCCAGCGCATCGACCCAATGCAACAGCGCCAGCGGCTCACCGCTGATTGGCAGGCTGATGCGGATGCGCTCGAGGTTGCCGTCGCTGGTCGGCTGCTGCTCGTAGCGCCCGCCGCCGACCTCGAGGCCGGCATCGTCAGCGGCCTGCAGCAAGGCGGCGATCTGTTGCTCGCGCGCAGCGACGGGGGGAAACTGGTTCAACAGGGTGCCGATCTCGGCAGCGCGCAGCTCGGCCAGATTGGCCTCGCCCGACCCAGTTGGCGGCTTCAACGAACCAAACTGCCAAGCCCAGACGCCGGCCGCCAGAGCGAGCAGCCAGAGCAGCGCACCGCCGTAGCCTAACCAGTGGCGCGGCAACCAGACGCGCATCCGGGCGACGATCGCAGGCAGACGCAGGTGGCTCATGGCAGGCCGGCCTCGAGGGTGGCGCGCAGCTCGCCCGTGGCATCGGCGGTATGGCTCAGGGTACGGACCGAGGTGAATGCAGCGCTGCGCTGCAGCCGTTCGACCAGCGCCTCGATGGCGGCAAAGTCGTCTGCGGTGACCTCGATCTGCAAGCGCCGCGCCTCGGCGTCGATGTCGAGCCGAAGCAGGGCGTGTTCAGCCGGCAGGTCGAGAACGGCGCGGCGCAGCCACAGCTGCCACGGGCGGGCCAGTTGCGTCATCACGGTGTTCAGGGTCTGCGTCTGTTGTTCAAGAGTCGCCAGCACGGCTGGATCGAGTGCAGGGGCGGGCATCGTGCGTGGCGTCGGGATCAACAGATGCGGACCCGCCAGCAGCGCGGACAACACCAGAGCGATGACCCCACTGGCGAGCCAGAGTCGGTCAGCACCCCGCGGGCCACCATCGTCCCAGGCATCGAGCCCGGCAAAGCGAGGGTCTAGCGCCATGTCGCCAACCAAGCCATGCAGGCGGGCTGGCCCTCGGCGCGACCACCGCCAAGCGTCTCCACCGGCACACGCCAACCCAGCTCGGAGAGCCAGTGAGCCACCGCCTCGCCGTTGATGCGGCGACGGCTCATGGCATCCACCACCACGCCGTTGGCATCGGTGCGCAGCAGCGTGGCGCGATCGCCCTCATCGAACGCCAGTGCCGCCGCCGGCGGGGTCGCCTTGCCAGCCAGCACCCCGCAGACGGCGGGGATCATGTGCCCGCTGCGCAGGCCAGCGGCCAACAATCGTCCGCGCAAGCCACTGACCAGCGCCTCTGGCACCGCTGCGCTCAGGCGTCGCCCCCCGGCCTGCCCGGCCAGCAACAAGCGCCAGGCGGGCAGGTCGGACAATACGGCTGACCAGCGCACGCGGAGCAAAGCTTGTTGTTCTTCGGTATCAAGCCTCGCGCTGGGCCAGTCCAGGGTCAGCAGCGGCATCCAGGCACTGCCCAGCCAGACATCGACGATCGCCCCAGCTGGCGCTGCGCGCACGACCGTCTCGGCGGTCTCCAGAAAGGCCTCGGTGGCGGGCATGGCGATCTCGCCGCTGGCCACGACCTGCGGGCCGGCCGGAACAGCTGCCGCCAGCACCAGCTGGCCGGCATCGCAGGCGAGCAACAGGCGCTCAGGCATCGGTCACCCGCTGCACCTCGGCCAATGACGTGCGACCATCTGCCAGCAGCTGCAGGGCGGCATGGCGCAGCGGCCGGTAGCCACGCTGCGCGGCCAGCGATTTGAGCTCGAGCACTGGCGCCCGCGCCGCCACCGCCTGACGCAGGGTGTCGTCGAAACGCAGCGTCTCGGCGATCGCCGCCCGGCCGTGAAAGCCGGTCCCACGGCACTGGCCGCAGCCGCGCCCTTCGACCAGGGCGTGACCCACCTGCCGCTTGGCCACCAGTCCCGACGCGCGCAACAGCGCCAGCGCCGGGCCGGTATCCGCCAGTGGCTCGCTACAGTGCGGGCAGTTCAGCCGCAGCAGGCGTTGTGCCATCACGCCGTTCAGCGCAGCGACCAGGTTGTACGGGTCGACACCCAGCTGCAGGAAGCGGCCGAGCACATCGAAGACGTTGTTGGCGTGCACCGTCGACAGCACCAGGTGGCCGGTCAGTGCCGCCTGGATGGCGATCTCGGCGGTCTCGCGGTCGCGGATCTCGCCGACCATGATGCGGTCGGGGTCGTGACGCAGGATCGAGCGCAGGCCGCGGGCGAAGGTCAGGCCCTTCTTCTCGTTGACCGGGATCTGTAACACCCCAGGCAGCTGGTATTCCACCGGATCCTCGATGGTGATGATCTTGTCGCGGCCGGTGTTCAGTTCCGACAACGCGGCGTAGAGGGTGGTGGTCTTGCCGCTGCCGGTGGGGCCGGTGACCAGCAACATGCCGTGCGGCCGGGCGCAGAGGTCGCGGACAAAGCCCAGCGTGTCGGCGTCGAGCCCCAGCGACTCGAGCCGCAGACCGCGCAGGCTGTCGCTCAGCGCCTGCTTGTCGAGGATCCGCAGCACGGCGTCCTCGCCATGCACGCTGGGCATCACCGACACCCGCAAGTCGACCTCGCGGTCGTGGTAGCGCACCCGAAAGCGGCCGTCCTGGGGGATGCGTCGCTCGGCGATGTCGAGCTCGGCCAGCACCTTGATGCGCGACACCATCTGCTCGGCGATGTCGGCCCCGGACACCTCGCCGACGCGGCTCAGTACCCCGTCGATGCGGTAGCGCAGCGTCATGCCGGCGCCGTGCGACTCCATGTGGATATCGCTGGCGGCGGCCTGCATGGCGTCGTGCAGGGTCGAGTTGACCAGCCGCACCACCGGCGAGTCGTCGTCGTCGAGAGCCCGCAGGATGAGCACGCTGCCGGCATCGCTGGTCGCTGCCGCGGCCTGCAGGTCGATCTGCTGCAGCGCGCTCAGGCCCGACTCGCAACGCGCCAGCAAAGCCAGGATATCGTCGCGGCCGGCATGCAACAGGCGAACTGGGCGGTCGAGGTTGCGCTCGGCCCAGGCCAGCAACAGCACGTCGTCTTCGCCCGGGCTCACCAGATCGATGGCGTCGTCGGCGTCGAACAGCAAGCAATCGCGGGCTCGCATATCGCGAAAATACGCCGTCAGCAGCATCGGCATGCGCCGGTGCAAGGCGTGGATGTCGAGCTGTTGCGAGCGCGCGTTCACCCGACCGCCCCTGCCAGGTCGAAGATAGGCAGATACAGCAGCACCACCACGCCGCCGATCACCAGGCCCAACAGCAACATGACCAGCGGCTCGAACAGGCGCGCCAGACGGTCGCTGGCGCGGGCGAGCTCGGCGTCGTGAAAGTCGGCGACGGCCTCGAGCATGCCGGCCAGGCCGCCGGTGCGCTCGGCCACCCCCAACATGCGCCGGCTGACCGGGGTGGTCAGGCCGTGCTGCTCCAGCGCCGCTGCCACCCCCACCCCGCGTTGCAGCGCGTCAGCGGCATGCTGGGCCGAGGGGGCAAGACCGGCACCCAGGGTCGACGCGGCGGTTGCCAGCGCCTGCGGGAGCGGCATGCCACCTTGCAGCAGCAAGGCCAGATTGCGATAGAACACCGACAGCCGGTACAGCCTGTGCAGGGGCCTTACACCTGGCAGCGCGGCCAGTCCCACCCAAAGGCGCTCGCGCACGGTGGCGTCGGCGGCAGCGGCCAGGACCAGCGCCAACAGCCCCAGCAGGCCTGCGGCGACCCAGCCGGCGTGGACGTCGAGCCAAGACCCAAAACCCAGCAACAAGCGCGAGCCCCACGGGAGTTCGGCGTCGACGCCAGCAAACACCGCAGCAAAGCGCGGCACCACATAGAACAGCAAGAAGGCAACCACCGCCGCGCCCACCGAAGCGACCACCGCCGGATAGACCAGCGCCTGGGTGATGCGCTCGCGCAGGGCATCGACCCGGGACTGGTAGGCGACGTAGCGGCGCAGCGCCTCGGACAGCTGACCACTGGTCTCGGCGCTGCGCACCGACGCCAGCAGGAAGTCTGGCACCAGGCCTGGCCCCGCTGCCAAGGCTGCCGACAGACGCTGGCCTTGCTGCAGGCCCAGCACCACAGACTGCAATTGCTGCTGCACCTGCGCCCGCGGCTGGCGCTCGGCCAGCACCTCGAGCGCCTCGGGCACGCTCACGCCGGCCTGCAGCAGGGCAGCCAGTTCGTCAGCAAACCGCACAGTGTCGAGCCCCGTGCGACGACGAACCGAAAATTGGCGGCGACGCACCGCCAGCACCGCCCAACCGGGTTGCGCGGCGCGCTGGCGGGCCTCTTCAGGGTTGCCAGCGTCAAACAGCTGCTCCACCAGCCGGCCAGATGGGTCGATGCAGCGAACCACGTAGCGCATCCGTGCGACCTAGGGGAAGCGTAGATCAGCAGCGTCACCGCTGCCGCCGGGCCGACCGTCCTGGCCTAGGGACAGCAGCTCGTAGTCAGCCGGCGGCGCCGGCGAACGGTACTGATACGGGCGACCCCAAGGGTCGGTCGGGACCGCCTTCTGCAAGTACGGCCCTCGCCAGCGCACCTCGCCCACCGGCGCGGTCACCAGCGCGGCCAGGCCTTCGGTGCTGCTGGGGTAGCGCCCGACATCGAGCCGGAACTGGTCGAGTGCAGTTCCCAGTGCCTGCATCTGCGCGCGCGCAACCTGCACCTCGGAGCGGCCCAGCTGGCCGAAATAACGCGGCGCGACAAAGCTGGCGAGCAGCCCGATGATGACCACCACGATAAGCAGCTCGAGCAGGGTGAATCCGGGGCTGACGCGGGCTCGTGCAAAAGCGGTTCGGCAGGACATGGGCATCGGGCGCATGCAAGGCAGGCCAACATAGCATAAAGGTCGCGCCCTACCGGACCACGCGCTACCACGGCACATGGCGAGTCTCGGGCAGAGGTGGTTCCACGTTGTGGGGTTTCGACGCGGGCGAGGTTTCCCGTCGGGCGCGACATGCTTATGATGCGCCATCGCCCTGGTATGAGTAAGGTCATGTCGATTGCTCTCGCCGCTCGTGCTATCGCCGCCACCCTGCTGGGCGCGCTCGTCGCAACCACCGGCCCGGTCTGGGCAGGCAGCTTCTATCTGCCGGCCTCCGACAGCATCGCCGCGCTAGGCCGCGGTTACGCTGGCCAGGCGGCGCTGGGTTACGACGCGACCAGCGCTATCAGCAACCCGGCCGCTCTCACCCGTTTGCGGGCCAACCAATACGCGGTCGGCCTGACAGCACTGTCGACCGACGTCCACATCCGCGACCAAGGCACCACGGTGCTGGGCGGGGTCGTGCCGGGCGGCTTCCCGGTGGATGGTCAGGTCGATGGCGACGCCAGCGCGCTGGCTGGCCTGCCGAATCTCGCCTACGCGCGACGCGTTGGTGGGGCACGCAATCTCTGGGTGGGCTTCGGACTGCAAGCACCGTTCGGCCTGGGAATCGAATACGACGAACGCTTCCGGGCCCGCTACGACACCCGCGAAGCGCGCCTGCGGGTGATCGATGCTTCAGCCGTGGTTGGCTTTGAACTGTCCGAACGCGTATCTATCGGCGGCGGGATCAACATCCAGCGCACCGACGCGCGGCTGGAAAACGCGGTGCCCAACCTCGGCGGCACGGCGCTGCCCGGTCAGTTCGCCAGCGACGGCGTACTCATCTTGCGCGCTGACAGCACGGCAGTGGGCGGCAATATCGGCTTGCATGTGCGCGCCAGCGACAGCCTGCAACTGGGCTTGCACTATCGCTCGCGCATCTCGCACGACCTCGAAGGGCATGGGACTGGAATCAGCCTGACCGGCCCACTGGTCGCCCTGAACGGGCGCAGTGCCGCAGATGTGCGCTTCAATCTGCCCGACATCGTGACCGCCTCGGCCGCCTGGCAGGCGACCGAGCGGCTGGCGCTGATGGCCGAGTTGCGCTGGTTCAACTGGTCGCGTTTCGAGCGCCTGGCGTTCCAGTTCGATGTGGGCGGCACGCGCGTGCCGCTCACCCGGCCCGAGGCCTATCGCGACCGGGTCAACCTCGCGCTGGGGGGCGAATACCAGCTGAACGCGGCGTGGACGCTGCGCGCCGGGTACCTGCTCGACCGCACCCCGACTCCCGACACCACGCGCAGCGTGGCGGTGCCCGACGCCGACCGGCACTGGTTCAGTGTGGGTGCGTCGTGGGCCTTCGCACCAGAGTGGACGTTGGACATGGCGTACTCGCGGATCGCCTTCGAGCCGGTGCGCATCGAACGTGTCGACGCCCTTGGCAACACGGTGCGCGCCAGCGGCAGCCCCAGCGTCGACGTTGTCGGCTTGGCAGTGCGCAAGCGGTTCTAAGGCTGCAGCCGACGCTGCTGCCGGACCTGCTGTTTGTCGAGCTCTGTCGCCTCGGCTACTTCTCGGTCATCGTCCAGATGCCGTCCCAGTCGCGGCGGGGTGGATCGCGACGCAGTTGGGCGACACGCTCCAGATACAGCCGTGCCACCCCATCCTGCAAACGGCGCGACAGCACTGCATGGAAGGCCGACTCGGCGGCGTCCCAGCGCTGCTGGCGGTAGGCCAGCAAGCCGGCATGGAAGTCGCCCAGCGAATCCTGGAACGCCGCGCGGGCGGCGCCCTGCAGATAACCGGCGGCCTCGTAGATGGTGACCGGCTCGGTCTTGCCCTTCACTCGAAGCTGATCGACCTCGCGCAGCAGGGTCGGGCGTTTCAGGCGCTGCACCACACCCTCGCTGACCAGGATCTGTACGCCGTAGTGCTTGGTGGCACCTTCGAGCCGGCTGGCCAGGTTCACGTGGTCGCCGATGACCGTGTACTCCATGCGCTTGGGCGAACCGATATTGCCGACGATGACCTGCCCCATGGCGATGCCCACACCAATGTGGATGGCATCCAGCCCGGCCTCGGCGCGGCGGCGGTTCAACGCCGCTAGCGCGGTGAGCATGCCCTCGGCGGTGATCACGGCGCGGTCGGCGTCGTCCTCTGCCTGGAACGGCGCACCGAACAGCGCCATGATCGCGTCGCCGATGTACTTATCGAGAATGCCCTTGTGGCGGAAGATGACCTCGACCATCTCGGCGAAATACTCATTGAGCATGTTCACCGTGCCGCGCGCGCCGAGCGCCTCGGACAACGTCGTGAAGCTGCGGATGTCCGAGAACAAGATAGCGATATCCTGGTCCTTGCCACCAAGCTGGTCCTCGCCGCCGGCCAGCAGCTGGTCGGCCACCTCTTGGCTCATATAGCGCGCCATGGTGGTCTTCACGCGTTTTTCTGCAGTGATGTCTTCGATCACCAGCATGGTGCCGATCGACTCGCCCTCCAGTCCGATCAGCGGCGTGGCCACCGTGTTCACCGACTTCTCGCAGCCGAACCAGCGGATGCTGTGGTCGATATTCAACTGCCGCTTGCCAGTGTCGCGGGCACGCAGCAGCGCCTCGAACAACCAGGGGTTCTGTTGGCCCAGGCTGTGCTCGACCGTCTCGCACACGGCGGTCCCCAGCAGCTCGTGGGCGGCGGTGTCGAGGATCTCGCGCGCCGCCTGGTTCACCGAGGCCACCACGCCGTCTTCATCGATGGTGATCAGCCCGTTCGACGTACTCTGCAGGATCGATTCGTTGTAGTTGCTGATCTGCCGCACCTCGTCGAACAGGCGGCTGTTGTCCAGCGAGATGCCGATCTCGGCGGCAAAAGCGCGCAAGCGGATCTCGTCTTTGGGCGTAAAGGCACCGCCGCGCTTGTTCAGCACCTCGACCACGCCGATACGCTGCCCTTGTTTGCCCAGCACCGGCACGGCCAGGATGCTGCGCGTCTGGTAGCCGGTGCGGCGGTCGACGTCCTGGTTGAAGCGCGGGTCAAGGTAGGCGTCTTCAATATTCACCGTGTCGCCGGTCTGGAACACCGCGCCGGCGATCCCGGCATCGGCTGGCATGCGAATCTCCCGGATCTCCAAGCCCTCGGCGAAGCGCGACCACAGCTCGCCAGTCTTGGGGTCTTCCAGCAGCAAGGTACCGCGGTCGGCGTCGAGCAGCGTGCTGGCGGCGCTCATGATGCGGGTGATCAGGACGTCGATCTCGATCTCGCCCGCCAGCGAATGCGTGACCTCGAGCATGTGCACCTCTTCGCGCAGGCTCTCGACCATCTTGTTGAAGCCGGCATACAGGTCGGCGTACTCGTCGGTGGTGGTAACTTGCAGGGTGGTGTCGAGATCGCCGGTTTCGACCCGGCGCATGGCAGCGATGAGTTTGCCGGCGGCCCGCGAGACATCGGCTGCGGTGAGCACCGCCATCGCCAGCGCGGCCAGGCCAGTCACTGCTGCCACGCCCCCAAGCCAGACCCATAGCGGCAGCATCTGCTCGTTGCTGACGCTCACGCCGAGCTCTTCGAGCAGGATGTTGACCTTGACCACGGTCGAACCGGCAAAGAACAACAGTGGGATCGCCGCGACAAACAGCGACAGATACAACAGCTTGTCACGCAAGCGCACGGCGATCAGGCGCGGCATCTCGGCGGCCTGCGCCGACGCATCGCGGTAGGCATTGAGCCGCACCAGCAGCGGCTCGATCAACCGGTTAAGGCTGAAATACTCGACGATGGCGTGCACCGGTGCCGCAAAGAAGACGATGCACGCGGCCATGGTGAAGACCTGCCAGTCCACAAAGCCGCCATCGATGTACAGGTTGAAGCCCTCCAGCACGACGACCATGGCCAGCGCCGCCAGCGGGCCATGCACAAAAGTGATGCGCAGGAAGGAATTGAACG
The DNA here is from genome assembly GCA_964524005.1 of uncultured Enterobacteriaceae bacterium. GTDB lineage: Bacteria > Pseudomonadota > Gammaproteobacteria > Burkholderiales > UBA3065 > UBA3065. The sequence goes on along the minus strand of CAZGBK010000003.1, from coordinate 90,288 downwards.
GCAGGTTGAGCAAAGCCGCAGCGGCGCGATTCAGCGCGTCGACGTCAGGCGTGGCGGGCCGCTGCAGGGTATCGAGCACCTGCAACACGGGCTGCGCGTGGCGACGGATGAGGACGATGTCGGGGCCGACGAACACGGCGATCGCGAACGGCAACGCCGCGAAGAACATCAGCCACTGCTGGCGGGTCATGTCGAGCCCGGCGTACATCAGCAGCAGCACCACCGCGGTGGCAGCGCAGGTGCCGACCAGATAGATCAAGACCAGGCGCCAGAAGAGGGCCTTGGCAGTGGTCGGAGCCGGCATCGGCAAGAAGGCGGACAGGATGGAACGAATACCCGCGCCGGCGCGGCGGCTGGCGAATCCCAGCAGCCGGCCTGCGCGGTGGTGGCTTACTTCAGGTAATCGTGCAGCACGCGGCCGTGCGGCAGTGTGATGTCACCCAGGAAGTGCTTGCCGCCGACGATCTTCTTCACCGGCAGGTCGGCCACCGGGGCGTTGACGTGCGGGATCAGGTGCAGGCGTGCGTCGCCGACCCAGCTGCCCTTGATGGTGATGTTGGTCAGGTTGTAGGCGACCAGCTGGGCGATCGCCGGCTTGCCGTCGACGTCGGGGATCAGCTTCAGGTTGCATTGGGTCTTGGTCATCGCCTTGGCCATCGCCTCGACGCCGCCCTCGCTCTCGCGGTGCTTGAAGGCCATGGTACCCATCGCCACCATCTGCCCGGCGTATTCGAGCGTGCCGGTGAGGGTGTCGGCCACCACCTCGAGCTTCGGGTGCGCGTACTTCTTGGGAAAGCCCCAGACCTCGCGACCACCGCTGATGGGTGGCTCGTCGTCGAGGTACATCTGCGCGGTGAAGTTGATCGGCTCGCCCTTGTACAGGCAGGGGATCACCACGCCCGACTCGGTGTAATCACCGAAGCCCGAGCTGTCCGGCATCTTGATCCACTCGTACAGCACGTGGCCATCGGGGTTGGGTTCGAGCGGCTCGGGGACCGCATGACGCAGCGCGTCCTTGTCGGTCACGTAGGTGATGATCATGTACTCGCGGTTGATGAACCGGTAGGGGCCCATCGGGTAGCTCGGGCTGGCCGCGGGCATCGAGGGCAGTTTCAGGATCTCATCGACATTCATGGTCGTCTCCGTAGGGATCGGTTGGGCGGTGTGAAGGGCGTCTCAGCCCTTGGCAGATGGGCTGATCGCCAAAGGCTCAGAGGAACTCTTTGTGGATGTTCACCGACGAGCGCACGCCGACGTGCTGGAAGTTCTCGTCCAGCCACTGCTTGGCGTAAGCCCGGCCGCGGTCGCGCAGCATGGTCAGGAACTCCCACTGCCAGGCGAACTTGGTGGTGACCGACAGGTCGCTCATGGCATTGTCGGCGCGGATCGAGTGCATCAGCACGTACTTCATGCGGTCGCGGAACTCGTCCTTGATCCAGCCCTCGTCCATCATCTTCTGGACAAACGCCACCGCGCGCAACTCTTTGATCAGGCTGGTGTTAAAGCTGATCTCGTTGATGCGGTTGAAGATGTCCTCGATGGCGGTGGGTGGGCCCGGGCGCTCGATCGGGTTGATGTGGACGATGATCACGTCGCGCGATTCGGTGTGATAGAACAGCGGGTAGAGCACCGGGTTGCCCATGAAACCGCCATCCCAGTAGTGCTCGCCCTCGATCTCGACCGCCTGGAAGAGGTATGGCAGGCAAGCCGAGGCCAGACACACCTCCGACGTGACCTCTTTGGTCTCGAACACGCGGGCCTTGCCGGTGCGCACGTTGGTCGCGGTGATGAACAGCTTGATCTCGCCGTGGCGGTCGAGCTCTTCGAAATCGACCACCGACTCCAGCACATCCTTTAGCGGATTGAAGTTGGTCGGGTTGATCTGATACGGCGACAGCGTGTGCGACATGAACTTGAACATGTGGTTGGCCATCGAGTGCTCGATCTTCCAACCGTGGAAGAACTTCTCCCAGGGCATCTGCTGCAACGGGCTGTAGCGCTCGCCAGCCTTGCTGATCGAGTGCCAGAAGTCGTGCAGCGTCTGGCGGGCTGCCTCGGGGCCCTTGATCAGGCCATAGGCCAACACTGCAGCGTTCATCGAGCCAGCGCTGGTGCCCGACAGGCCCTCGATCTCGAGGCGTCCGTCTTCGAGGATCTTGTCGATCACCCCCCAGGCAAAGGCACCGTGGGCGCCGCCGCCTTGCAGGGCAAGACTCACTTTCTTGCGCTGGCCGCTGGTGTCGGTCTTCTTGTTGCTGGCCTGTACTGCAGCACGCGTTGCGCTGCCGGTGGCCGGCTTGGGCGTTGCCATGTTCTACCCCCTGAAAAGAACGACGGGCCCCGCGGGGCCCGTGTTGTGGCTTAGTGAGCGGTCCAGCCGCCCTCGACCATGATGTTGGTGCCGGTGATCGACGCCGCAGCGTCGGAACAGAGGAAGACCGCGGTCCCCGCGACCTGCTGCGTGGTCACGAACTGCTTGGTCGGCTGGGCCGCCAGCAGCACATCGCGCTTGACCTGCTCTTCGGTCATGCCGCGCGCCTTGGCGGTGTCCGGGATCTGCTTCTCGACCAGCGGAGTCAACACGTAGCCCGGGCAGATCGCGTTGCAGGTAACGCCCTTCTCGGCCACTTCCAAAGCCACTGTCTTGGTGAAGCCCATGATGCCGTGCTTGGAGGCGCAGTAGGCACTCTTGAACGGCGAGGCGACCATGGCGTGAGCGGACGCGACGTTGATGATGCGGCCCCAGCCCTTGCTCTTCATGTACGGCACCGCCTTCTTGGTGGTGTGGAAGGCCGAGCTCAGGTTGATGGCGATGATCGCGTCCCATTTGGCGGTGGGGAACTCCTCGACCGGGCAGACGTGCTGAATGCCGGCGTTGTTCACCAGGATGTCGACACCGCCGAAGACCTTGGCAGCGTTGTCCATCAAGGCTTCGATCTGCTCCGGCTTGCTCATGTCAGCGCCGTCGTAGATCACCTTGACGCCGAACTTCTTTTCCAGCCCGGCGCGGATGCCTTCGATCTCGGCAGCGTCGCCGAAGCCGTTGATCACCAGATTGACGCCCTCGGCAGCAAAGCCCTCGGCGATCCCCAAGCCGATACCACTGGTCGAGCCAGTGACTACGGCGCATTTCCCTTTCAACATGACACCCCCCTAGTCCCTAGAAGCGGCGCGCAGCGGCGCCGCAGTCACACGCAGACGGCCTGATGTCGGAATCTGGACACCCCCTGCACGCAGCGCAGCGCGTGAGTCACGCGCTGCACCGTCCGATGAGCGCCGTTTTGGCGCTTGTGGGCGCTTGAACGGCGCCTGTCTGTCGTTCGGACGACTCTTGTTGCGGCCAGGCTGCCGTCCAGCAGCAGCCCGTTGGTTATGCCAGCGGAATGTTCAGGCTGTCCCCGCTGATTGGGAACTCTACGCGTCTGTTTGTGACTTTTCTAGCAAACTCGTTGCGAATCTCTGACTCACGGCCGGGCTTGCGGTGCACGACCACCAGCGGCACGCGCTCGGGCAGCGTGGCGACGAGGTCAGCCAGGCCATCGACATGCAGATGCTTTGAGATGCGCGCAAGCTCGATCTCGCGGTTCGGGTAGGAGCACTCGGCGACCACTGCAGCGAGATCGGGTACGTGCCGCACGGCATCCCAGAACGCCTGGTCTGGGCCGGTGTCGCCGGTGAAGGCCACCGAATGCCCGCCACTGCGCACCAGCAGGCCGCAGGCCGGGATGCCATGGTCTGCCGGCAGGGTGTGGACCTCGAGCTCTTCCACGCGCAACGGCCCGGTGTCGGGATACGGGTGCATGCGCAGGAAGGGATGCTCGGCCGTGGGGATGGTGGTGAAGTCGGGCCAGACAGCGTCGTTCAGGATGTGGTCGCGCAGCACCTGCAGGACGCCGGGCAGACCCCAGGTGAGTGTTGGCGTCTGCCGCAGCCCGGCGATGGTGTCGATCATCAGCGGCAGGCAAGCAATGTGATCGAGATGCGCGTGGGTGAGCAGGATGTGCTCGATGCGGGCCATCTCGGGCATCGACATACGGGCGATGCCGGTACCAGCGTCGATGAGCACCGTGTCGTCGATGCGATAGCAGGTCGAACGCGCGTAGTTGTTGGCCGGGGCGCCGGGCGGCGCGGTGCCTTCAATCCCACCACTGCATCCAAGAAAGTCGATCTTCATGCGCAATGCCTCGTGTGGCCGGGCCGACCGGCCGGGCAAATGAACCAGGGCGGGCGACCACGGTACAGCGCTGGACCGCAACCTCGACGCCCCGGCGGAGCCGAGCGGACATGGTGCCAGAGACTGCGGGGAAAAGTGGTGGCCCGACAGGTGTACACGACACCCAAGGTCCGTTGGCTCGGGGATCGGTCTGGAACGCCCCGGAAATGCATCATCGGACGGACTGCGGATTAGTTTATTTGTTCGATATTTGTTAGATTTCGCTAGTTGGATAAGCGCCTCGGCTAAGTTGCCGCCGGCCCACACCGACAAGGACCCTAGCCGATGCATCGCCACGCAAGCCTGAACCGCATCTACCGCTTGATCTGGAGTGACCGGACTGGCACGTGGGTGGCGGTGGCGGAGATCGCGCGCGGTCGTGGTCCGCGGGCGTCGGTGGTGCGGCGTTTGCGCCGCGCTGCAGAGCGTGTCGCCGCCGATGCGCTAGGCTTTGCTGCGGGCCTGTCCAGGCGGCTCAGGGCCAGTCTGGGTGGGCAAGTCGCGGGCTGGGCTGGCGCTGCCGGCGCAGCACTGTTCACCGCCTCGGCGGCTTGGGCACAGCAGCCACTCGATGCCTCGGTGGTGGCCGGCAGTGCCAGCATCGAGCACGGCGCCAGCATCACCACCATCACCCAGCAGTCGCACAAGGCCATCATCGACTGGCGCGAGTTCTCGATCGGCGCGGGGCAGACGGTGCAGTTCATCCAGCCCAACGCTTCGGCCATCGCACTCAACCGTGTGACCGGCCAGCAGGCCTCGCTGATCGACGGCTCGCTGCTGGCCAACGGCCAGGTCTGGTTGCTCAACCCCAATGGCGTGTTCGTGGGCAAGGGCGGGCAGGTCTCGGCGCAGGGCTTCCTGGGCACCACGCAGGGCATCTCCAACGAAGACTTCCTGTCGGGCCGCTACCAGTTCACGCGGGCGGCCAAGCCGGGTGCGCCGCTGGTCAACCAGGGGCAGATCAACGCCATGAAGGGTGGCTATGCGGTGCTGGCCGGCGAGGCGGTGCGCAACGACGGGGTGATCACCGCCGAGCTGGGCCAGGTGGTGCTGGCCGGTGGCGCCACCTTTGCGCTGGACCTGCATGGCGACCGCCTGCTGTCGTTCGAGGTGCGCGACGGCGTCGAGGCCCTGGCCACCGACGGCCGGGCGGTCGTCGACAACGCCGGGCGCATCATCGCCCAGGGCGGGCGGGTGCTGATGAGCGCCAAGGCCGCCGATGCGGCCGTGAGCAACGTCATCAACACCAGCGGGCTGGTGCAGGCGACCAGCGTGCGCAACGAAGGCGGCACCATCGTGCTGGATGGCGATGCCGGCAAGGTGACGGTGGCCGGCACGCTGGATGCGTCGGGCGGTACTGCCGCTGGTGGCCAGGTCGATGTGTTTGGCGACACCGTCTGGCTGACAGCCGGCAGCCGGCTGGATGTATCGGGTGCAGTGGGTGGCCAGGTGCGGGTCGGTGGCGACCTGCTGGGCCAGAACGCCAGTGTGCGCAATGCCAGTGCGGTGTGGATGCAGCGTGATGCGCTGATCGACGCCAGTGGTGCCAGCGACGCCGGCCGGGTGATCGTCTGGTCGGATGTGCAGACACTGTTCTCCGGACGCATTCAGGCCACTGGCGGCAGTGGCGCCGGTGGCTTCGTCGAGACCAGTTCGAAGCGGCAGCTGGTGGTGAACGGGCGTGTCGATGTCACTGGCGCGGCGGGCCAAGCCGGGCAATGGCTGCTGGACCCAGAGGATGTGGTGGTGGCCGGAGAAAACACTGCCCTGACACATTCCGCTGCTCCGGCTGCCGAACCTTCTCCCATCATCGACCCCGAGGCGGGGACGGTACCGGAACCCCTACCCGCCCCCGAGTTGAACCTTGGGGTGGCACCTGCTCCCGCACCGTCCAGCGATCCGACACCGGAGTCTGCGGCAGCCTCGGGGCAGAGTCAGATCAGCAGCGAGGCAGTCAGCGAGGCCCTTCAGAGCGGGGCTGAAGTCACGATCATCGCCACTGGGAGCGTCGCTCTAGCCGATGTCTTGAGCGGCAGTGACGGATCCATCCTGAACATCGAGGCGAGCGGGCCGGTCAGCGGCACTGAGCAAGTGCAGGGTAGCGCAGTGCATGTGAACGACACCTCAGGCGAGGCCGCTAACAACCCGAATCATGGGGGCAATCATCCCGAGACCCTGAACAGTGACACCACGATCACTGCGACCCTTGCCGCCGTCACCAACAACTCGACAGAACCCACCCCGACAGAGTCCGTCACCCCGACAGAGTCCGTCACCCCGACAGAGTCCGTCACCCCAGCAGACTCCACGACGACCCTTGCGATCGATGCAACCACGCTGCAAAAGCTGGTCGGGTCTGGGGTCGGAAGTGTCACGGTCGGCAGCACTGCGCACAGCGGTACAGTAACGATCGCAGGCGATGTAGATCTGGGCGGAACAACCGCGACTTTTGCTTCTGAGACATCCGTTTCAGTGGACGAGGGCGCCACCCTCACCAGTGCTGGCGGCACAGTCACCCTGGACGCTGGAAATACTGGATCGGTGACAGTGGCCGGCACCATCGATGTCAGCACCCATTCAGACCAAACAGAAGCCAGCAACACAACACCCGAGACCCTACCCGCCTCCGCCCCCGCCCCCGCCCCCGCCTCATTGATTGACGCGGTCGCACCGCCTCGGAGCCTCACCTTTTTCCTCGATGGTGGCGACCTGCGGCTGTCGTCGGATCCAGCCTACTCCGGTGCCGCGGTGACTGTGGCCGCCTGTGTGGCGGTCTGTGCTGGACCATCCGGCAGCCTGTTCCTTGAAGGCTTGTCTGGGCTGTACAGCCTGCAGGTTGCCGCCGGAACGCACACCACCATCTCCGGGGTGCTGCAGGCACAGTCTGTAAGCATATTGGGCGACGTGACACTGACCAGCCCCACGGTGACTCTTGCCACCAACAGCCTGACGCTGAGTGGTAGCGTACACAGTACAGCGAGCACTTCCTTGACCATCACCGGGGCCTCGGGGAGCACTCATCTGGTGGTCTCGTCGCCGGCCTCTGCACCGGCGACCACTGCGCCAGCACTGGTGGCCACTGTCGCGGAAGCTCCGGCTGTGGCGCCATCGGCGCCCCCCGAAGTAGCGCCGGCAGCGGTCGTAGAGCACCCAGCTCATGATCGAGCTGACCCAGCCAGCGCGCAATCCAGTGTCGGCGAACCTACGGAGCCCGCTCGGGACTCTTTCGGGGCCGATGGTCAGGGCGGCAACGTTTACGTGGCCGGCCGCGACATCCAGCTGACCAGCACCGCCAAGATCGACGCCAGCGGCGAACTGGGCGGCGGCGAGATCTTGATCGGCGGCGGCTGGCAGGGCGCAGCGCTGCCCACCACCAGCACAGCCCAAGCTGTGACCACCACCGTTGCCCAAGGCGCGGTGCTGGATGCCTCTGCCACCCACACCGGCGACGGCGGCACCATCGTCGCCTGGTCGGATATCCACAACACGGCATCGGTGACCCGCGCCGAAGGCACCTTCACCGCCACCGGTGGCGCGCAAAGCGGCGACGGCGGGCGCATCGAAACGTCGGGGTACCAACTTGACGTGAATGGCATCAGCGTCAATGCAGCAGCGCCCACCGGACAAGCCGGGGAGTGGTTGCTCGACCCCTACGACATCACGATTGCCAGTGCCCCTGCGCCGACTCCCGCTCCAAGTGGCATCAGCGAAACATCAACTCCTAGCCCCAACCCGTCAACGACCTACACGTCAAGCGCCGACAGCGCCGTCATCCACAACACCACCATCGAGGCCGCACTCAACGCCGGCACCAACGTCACCATCCAGACCGGCGACAGCGCCGGGCAGACCCCCGTTGGCAGCCAACCCGGCAATATCACCATCGCCAGCAATACGAGCATCAACAAGTCGGCCGGCGGGAATGCCACCCTCACCCTCTCGGCCCACAACGACATCGTCATGCAAGCGGGCAGCAGCATCACGGCTTCCGGCTCTGACTCCGGAAAGCTCAACGTCGTCTTTCACAGCGACAGCGATAGCAACGGCAGCGGCGGCATCGGTCTGCGCGGTGCGACCATCAGCACCAACGGCGGTGAAATTACCTTCGGCGGTGGCAGAACGGTAAACAACCAGTCCGGCTTCACCGGCGGTCTCGACCCGAACAACTACCTCGACTTGGGTATATCCGGCGCACCCGGCACCATCGGCATCGCCATCAGTGGTTCGACGCTCGACGCAGCCGGCGGGAATATCGCGATGCGCGGTGCAGGAGGTGGTGATGCCACCATCAACACGCCGACGCCAGCCCCAGTCAATACGCGCGCAAAAGGCATCGAACTCACGGGGCAGGCGGGCGCGGTGACGCTGGTCACCAGCGGTAACGGCAGCATCACGTTGCACGGCGTCGGCGGTACCGCATCGAGCGGTATCAACTACGGCGTCAACTTCAACAACTCCGCACCGAGCAGCAGTCTTGTCAGCGTGAGCACCCAAAACGGGGCGATCACCATCAGCGGCACTGGCGGCACTGGCGGCAGCGGCGTCTTCTTCGAAAACGCCATTGGCACCAGCAACAGCGTGTCCTCGACATCGGGTGCCATCAGCATCAACGGCACAGCTGGCAGCGGAACCTCGACCGGACTCGTAACCCAGGCCGGAACCGAGATCGGTGGCTCGAGCACCACAGGCGCGATCAGCCTGCTTGCCAACAGTGTGAATCTCGCGGGCACCGTCAAATCGAGCGGCGCGCTCAGCATCGCGCCAATCACCGCCTCGACGACGATCGGAATCGCTGGCGGCTCGGGGACGCTCCAACTGCCAGCCAGCCTGTTCAGCAGCACCTTCGCAAACGGCTTCACGTCCATCAACATTGGTGGCCAATCACAGACGGGCTTGATCACTGTCGGCGGCTCACTTACGGCACTTGACTCGCTTACGCTGCGCAGCAGCGGCGAGGTCTCGATCAACCCCGGCGGCTCGCAAGCAACTCTGGATGTCGATGGCGCGTTCAGTGTCACTGGCCCGGTGTCGCTGGGTGCTAACGTGATCACCAGCGGCGCGCAAACTTACACCGGCAACGTGACGATCAGCGCGGCCTCGGTAGCGCTGTCGTCGGTCCGCAACGGATCGAATGGCGCTGCGATCACCGTAAATGGCGACATCAACGGTGCCACAGCCAACAACAACCGACTGTTTTTGCTGAGCGGGGCGGGACAGATCGCGGCCAACGGAAATGTTGGCGCTTCCGCCGAACTGGCTGAGTTGGGCTTGGGCGGCACAGGCATGTTTACGGCCAGCGCAACGCAGACCTTCTCAACTGTAGGCACCTTCAGTTACACGGTCCCCACGGGTGTCACCTCGTTGCTTTTCGACGTGCGAGGCGCTCAAGGCGGCAACACCACGAACGTTGGGAGAGGTGGTCAAGTCACGGGCTCAATGAATGTTGACGCCGGCTCGACGCTACACATCTTCGTTGGCGGCGCTGGCGTGGTTGCATCAAATGCCAGTGGAGGATTCAACGGCGGAGGTGCCTCTATCAGCGGCAGCAGCATGATGGGTGGCTCAGGCGGCGGCGCATCCGATATCCGGCTGGGTGGCACTGGGTTATCTGATCGAATCGTCATCGCTGGTGGTGGTGGCGGTCAAGGTGCTTGGGCCGGTGGTGGAGGTGGAGCGGGTGGTGAGGTAGGTCAGGCAGGCGCCAACGGCCAAGGCGGTGGCGGCGGCGGGGGAACCTCAGCAACTGGTGGAGCCGGTGGCGCCGGGAACGCCTCGGCGGGCGCTGGTATGGCAGGGAGCCTTGGCCTCGGGGGATCCGGTGGTACAGGTCAATACGCCGGTGGCGGTGGCGGTGGTGGCCTCTATGGCGGTGGCGGCGGGGGTGGCGATGACGATTCATGCTGCGCTGATGGCGGCGGCGGAGGCGGTGGTTCATCTTTCGCGTCGAGCACCTTTACGTCGAACGTGAGTTTTGGCAGCGGAGTGCAGCCGGGGAATGGTTTAGTCTCGCTCACTTCCGCAGCAGTGAATGCCTTCAACGCGGGCAATCAGACCGGCGCCATCCGCATCACTGGTGGTGTCAACGTCAACAAAGTGCAGACCGCCGCGTCTGCCTTCGACATTGCCCTTGGCGGCAGCACCGGCAACCTCTCGCTCGGTACCGCGTCGTTCTCCAACACCGGCGCTGTGCTGGTTGGCTCTACGACGGCCGGCACGCCAAGTAATCACAGCTTTACGGTCTCGGGCGCGATCAGCCTTGGCACCGGGACAACTCTCGATGCTGCGACCAACGGTTCTGGTGGCGTTGTTACGGGCACGGTCTCGGGAACAGGCTCACTTGCAAAATCCGGCACCGGGACCCTTACCGTAACGGGGGCCACCACCCACACTGGCGGTATCACCATCAACAGCGGCACGCTGCAAGTTGGTAACGGTGGTACGACCGGTTCGATCGCTGGAAATGTGACCAACAACGGGGCACTGATTTTCGACCGCAGCGACAACGTCAATTTCTCAGGCGCCATTTCAGGAACTGGCGGCTTGACTCAGGCTGGCACTGCGCAACTCACCCTGTCCGGCAACAACACGTTTACCGGAAATATCACCATCGACGGTGCAGTCGCCTCGACCACGCGAACGCTGCGAATCGGCAACGCAGGCCGACTTGGCGCAGAACCGGTCCAAGGCTCTACAGCGCGGACCTATGCGGGGAACATCTCGCTCGGCACTGGCAGCATCCTCTCGTTTGGCTCGGGAGCCGATCACGTCCTGACCGGCACGCTGAGCGGCGACGGCAAGGTCGTCATGTCGAGCTCGCTGAATTCGCCACGCAGCACCCTCACCTTGACAGGCAGCAACACCTACTCCGGCGGCACCCGGATCGAGAACGGCATCCTGCAAGCCGGTAGCGACACCGCGTTTGGGACCGGGTTGGTCCAGGTCGCCACGTCGATCAGCATGCCGCCTGCGCCGTCACCGACGCTCACAGGCTCTGGCACCGTCGACCTCAACGGCCGGACGATCGCCAATAATTTCGAACTTACGGGAGCCGGCACCCACGGTACGCAACCGCAGCCAAGCGCCGTATTTGCCGGTGCTCTGGTTAACTCAGCAAACTCCGCCGCGACAGCCACAGGCAACATTGCCCTCGCAGATGCAGCCACGCTGCGGAGCCTTGGCGACCTGATCCTGTCGGGAACCGTTTCGGAACTGACTACCGATACAGGGCAACTCGTTCAAGCAGGAACGGGCACCACCATCCTCAACGGGACCAACACCTTCTCGGGCGGCACCCAGTTGAATGGCGGCACGTTGCGTCTCGACTCGGCAGGCGCGCTCGGCACCACTGGCACCATCGGGTTCTCCGGCGGCATCCTCCAGTACTCTGTCAACAACACCCTCGACTACTCCAGCAAATTCAGCGCCGCCACCAACCAGCAGATCCGCATCGACACCAATGGTCGCGACGTCACTTTTGGCAGCGCTTTGACGAGCCAAGGCGGATCCCTTGCTAAATTCGGCGCCGGCCGCCTCACCCTGTCTGGCCAGAACGTCTACTCGGGCGGCACCTCGATCACGGGCGGCACGCTCCAGCTCGGAGCTAACAACGCGCTCGGCACGGGCAACGTCAGCGTCAGCAGTGGCGGCACACTGGATCTGAACGGACTATCGCTGACCAACACGGCGCAATCGATCACACTAAGCGGTGACGGCGTGGCCGCGGGCTCATCATCCCTCGGTGCCCTACACAACTCGGCCAGCCACCCGGCAAGCGTGGCCGGCGCCATCAACCTGGCTGCCGACACCCTCATCACCAGCATCGGGGACCTTACCCTGCATGGCGCCATCGGCAACGCGGCCAACACCGGCAGCCACGCACTTGATGTGCGCGTAGCTGGGCCGTCGAGCACACCCATACTCACCCTCGGGTCCGATACTGGCACCCCCAATAGCCGCCTTGCCAGCCTCATCGTCACCGGCACCACGCACCTGCGCGGTAGCGTGTTCACCACCGGCGCGCAGACCTACATCGGAAATTTGCAGGTGGATGGCGGCCGCAGCCTGAGCTCCAACAGTGGCGGCGTGTCTATCCTCGGCAATCTGTCGATGAGCACAGCGCCGGTCAGCGTCCTTGAGTTCCTTGGCGGCGGCGATTACCGCTTCAATGGGACCTCATACAGCGCGCTATCGGGCGCACAGCCCTCCGGCGTAAGCCTGAGTTTCAGCAGCGGCACTGGCACTTACTCGTGGACCTCGCCCTACACCGGCAGCGCACAGTTGCTGGTCGTAGGTGGTGGGGGTGGCGGTGGCGGCCAGAATGGCGGTGCCGGTGGCGGTGCCGGTGGACTGCTCTACAACCCCAACTTCGCCCTCACGAACGGAACAAGTTACTCCGTGATGGTGGGTGCCGGCGGCGCTGGCGGTGGGAACGCGCTTGCGGGTAACAACGGCGGCAATAGCTTCTTTGGCAGCGTTGTGGCATTTGGCGGCGGAGGCGGGGCACCGCGGTTCTGCTGCAGCACAGCGGGCTACGACACGACGGGTCGCGAGGGTGGCTCAGGTGGCGGCGAAGGCTGGACTGGCCCCTCTGGCGACTTCGGTTTAGGCACCCCCGGCCAAGGCAACGACGGCGGCCCGCAGTTCAGTACCGGAGGAGGAGGTGGTGGTGGAGCCGGAGGGCCGGGGGGCGCCAACGGCGCTGGCGGCCCAGGTCTCGCGTATGCCATCTCGGGGACATTGACCCACTACGCAGGCGGCGGTGGTGGTGGCAGCGATGCGCAAGGTGGAACGGGCGGAGTCGGTGGCGGCGGAAATGGCGGGTCGGGTGGAGCCAACAATTCGACAGCTTCAGATCCCGTGGCCGGTCAAGCGAACACTGGCGGTGGCGGCGGCGGCTCGGCCGGCAACAACGTCGGCAACCCGTCCGTAACCGGTGCAGCCGGCGGTTCCGGCATCGTTATCGTCAACTACCTCAACGCAGACGGCAGCCTCAATATCTTTGCCGGGTCTGGTGGAATCAATATCACCGGCTCGGTCACCAGCGTCGGGAGGCTCACGCTGGATGCCGGTGCCATCAGCCAGATCTCCGGCGACATCACCGGGGATACCGCCATCAGCAAGCTCGGCGCCGGCACCCTGCTGGTGGGCAACGGCAGCACCACAAACACCTACTCTCTCGGCACGACCGTCAGCGGCGGTGTACTCGCATTGGGCAGCGATCTGGCGCTCGGTACCGGGCCTATCACAGTGAACGGCGGCGGTACTCTCGACCTGAATGGCAAGACGCTCTCTGCAGCAGCGCAGTCGCTCACCCTCAGCGGTATAGGCGCCCCGTCCGACAGCCAAACCAGCATTCGCGGCGCCCTGCAGAACTCGTCCCCAACCTCCGCGACCGTCGAGGGCAACATCACCCTCGCCGGGAACACATTCATCACCAGCAACGGCGGCATCAACCTGCACGGTTCGATCAGCGGCGCACATCTGTTGGATATCGACGTCGGCGGGGCTTTGGTCCTGGGCACGGCAACAGTTGGCAACAACGTGAACGTCAGTGAGTTGTTCGCCCGTGCCAGCAGCATCACCGTGAATACGGGCGTGAATACTCGGCCAGCGGCAGGGGCCCTGCGCACTCGTGTCGGCGATATCGTCCTGAAGACCGACACGCTCACCTTCGGCACACACGGCCGCCTCGATTCCCCGGCCAGTGTCTCCATCTTGACGAAGTCGGCAGGTCGCGCGGTGCAGATCGGCGGGACCCTCACCACCGCTGGTTCTGCCCTGCATCTGCCCAGCCTGTCCATGTTCGGGGGCACCGCGGCCAGCCCCGGCGGCCTCAAACTGCTCGACATCTCCACCACCGGCGCTCTTTCGGTGGTCGGGGGGGCAGCTAGCAGCGCGCCCTTGGTGTTCAACGACTTCACCGCCTTGTCCGGGGCGACAAGCTCACTGACCGGAAATATCCACGTGTCCCCGAAAGGCGTGATTTTCGGTGCCGACACAACGCTGACTTCATCTGCAACGTTCTTGGCACCAACTGGAGCCGCCTCCCCAAGTCCGACCCCGACTCCCACGGTACCACTGATCGGATTGGTCGCAGGCGATGGCTTTAGCGGTGGGGGAATCAGTGTCAGCAATACGATCACCGGCGACTTCCATCTCCTTACGCTCGCTGGCCCAAGCGGCTCCATCGCATTCACCAATGGCGCGACGCCCGGCTCAGCTGCGGCGCCTCTGCGTTCCGCCGCGCTACTCGCGCAGAACTTAAGCGGTATCACCAGCAGCGCGAGCATCTTCACCCAAACCACGTCTGGCACATCATCGCTAGCGACCGGTGCATTCGCCTACCGCGCGAGTAACACTGCAAACGCGACCATCAATACAGTCGATTTCCCGGTTCCTCTATTCGCGGGTGGGGCGATCAAGGTCGGAACCTGTGGTGAGTTACCGTCCGGCCCGTGCAGCGCCCCACCTGACTCCGGTGGACTCGCTGGGCTGGGCGGCATCACCGATGGTGATTCCTATCTGCGCCTCAGTACGTTGAGCGGGACGCTGCTGGAAGAAAACGATGACATCCTCGTGAACGATGCCTTCGTCGGTGCCATGTTGGACACACGCAATCCCGGTTCGACGCCAGATTTATATGCCTCCCTGCTGGAGTTCGTTCCGACAGGAGCGGGATCTTTTGGGCGCGTCCAGTTGGGATGCTTTAGTGACAATCAATGTTCGGGTTTGGCCGCGTTTGCCTTGACCATTCCGGATGGCGCCAAGCTTGTTGCGGCAGAATTCCCACCAACCGAAGCTCCCACAGCCGCACCAACCGAAGCTCCCACAGCCGCACCGACCGAAGCGCCCACAGCCGCACCAACCGAAGCACCACCGCCGCCGCCTCCACCGCCGCCGCCTCCACCGCCGCCGCCTCCACCGCCGCCGCCTCCACCGCCGC
>CAZGBK010000003.1:0-75033 GCA_964524005.1 uncultured Enterobacteriaceae bacterium | reverse complement strand
CGCCGCCACCGGCCCCTGCACCCGCTCCGGCCCCTGCAGCAGCGGCCGACGCCGCCGACGCGCCCGATGCGCCTGCACCAGCCCCAGGCCCGGCACCCGCGCCTTCGCCCGCCCCAGCGCCCGCCGCTGCGGCCGCCCCTGCGCCCGCTCCAGCCCCGGCACCTGCAGCAGCAGCCGATGCCCCAGCGCCAGCCCCCAGCGCACCGGCACCCGCACCCGCCGCACCAGCCACCAACCCGGTCGCCAGCGCCACCACACCCGTCGCACCGCCACCACCCAGTCCGGTCGGCGCCGAAAAGCCGCCCACCCCGCAAGACACCGCCGACGCCGGCGACCCGGCATTGGCCGCAGCCGCACCGCCGCCGCCACCAGCCGAGGCGCCATCGGAGGTCCGCACGACCGTCGCCCGCATGACCACAGTGTCCGAAGGTGTGAACGTGGTGCAGCCCAGCCCACCGCCGCCGCCCGGCCCACCAGGGCTCGAGAACCGCTTCTCGCTGGCCGGCAACCCGGCACTCTGGTAGGCCCGGCATGCATTCGCTTGTGCGCTTCCTCCCGGTGGCACTGGCGGCTCTGTTGCCAGCCGGTCCCGCCCTCGCCGGCCCACTGGGCAACAACCTGGCCGACGAAGCCTGCGAACTGGTCGCCCGCGACGACCTGTCCCCCGAAGCGGGCCTGCCGCCCGACGCCACCATCCGCTGCGGTGGCCGGCCCACGGGCGGTGTGGTCTACAGCAAACACGCGGGCGGTGCCGGCAACGTCGAAGCCCAGCGCCAGAGCATCGCCAACCAGCATCGCAACGGCCGCGCCGGGCGCCTGCTGGCGCAGGCCATGGACTGCCGCGACGGTAGCTGGGTCGGCGACGACGCCACGCTGTTGGCCCTGCCCTGCACCCTGAAAGACGGCGGTTGGCCGCATCTGGTGGTGGTGCACATCGCCAAGGGCATCATGACAGTGGCCGACGGCCCGCCCTCGAACTGGCCAGTGCTGCAGGCAGCTGTGCTGGGCGCCCCGCCAGAAAAGCTCAAATCGCAGCTCACCGAAGAGCTGCAAAGCATCTGGGGGGGGCCAGTGGTGCTAGCCACCGCCGGCGACCTCACGCGCTTTAAACAGCTGCTGCGCGACGGGCGCAGCGCCAACGGCCTGCGCAAGTTCCGCGACGCCGAAGAGCAGCTGCGCCAAGCCCTCGAGATCCAGACCAAGCTGCTCGGCGAAAACAACACCGCCATTGCTGACACGCTGATGGACCTGGCCCTGAATGTCAGCAACCAGGCCCGTTTTGACGAGGCACAGGCGCTGTTCCGCCGCGCCGAGCCGATCGTCCAGCGTTCGCCGAACGAGGCCGACCGCGCCCGCTTTGCCACCTACCTGGGGCTGGAAGCCGCCAACCGCGGCGACTTCGCCGCCGCCCGCCAGTTCGCCCGCGCATCTGTCGAAAGCTGGCGCAAGCTCGCCAGCGGCGGCAACTCGCTGGCGGTGTTCAGTTCGGGCCAAGACACGTCTTCGCGCGACGCTGAACGCGGCGAGCTGGCCATGGCGCTCAACCTCGAAGCCCGCATGGCGCTGCGCAACGACGATCCGGTCGGCGCCAGCGCACTGGCCACCGAGGCCCTGCTGCTGATCAACCAGGCCGAGGGCCTGCCCAAGTGGTGGCGTTCCGATGTCCTGCTGACCCTCGGCGAGGTTCGCATGGCCGAGGGCCGCCTTTCGGCCGCCGAGACCTTCCTGAACAACGCCCTGAAAGAACGCGAACAGGTCTTTGGCGCCGGCCCGGCGACCATCGCCGTACAGACCGCGCTGGGGCGGGCTTATCAGTCCGAGGGCATGAACACCTCGGCCATCATCACCTTTCGCGACGCCTTTAAAGCCGCCCGCGCCCTGCCAAACACCGGCGAGCTCTTCAATTCGGAAGAGCTGATGCCGTTTGGGGCGGCGATCACCGCCTACGCCGCCACGCTCACCGACGAAGCTGCCATCCAGGGCCTGTACGCCGAGGCCTTCGACGCGTTTCAGCTGGTGCGGTCTGGGGTCATCGAGCGCACCATCGCCCAGGCCGCCGCCAAGATGGCCACCGACGACCCGGCGATTGCCGACCTCATCGACCGCTTCCAGACCGCCCAGCGCGAGCGCGATGTCGCCAAGATCGAGCTCTCGCACGAGCAGTCGCTCCCCGACGACCAGCGCAGCGCCCGCGCCGAAGCCGCGCTGCAAAAGCGCATCGCCGACCTCGAAGCCAGTGCCGCCGACCTGCGCCAGCAGATCGACGCGCAGTTCCCCGACTACGCCAGTCTGGCCACGCCCAAGCCGCTGGACCTGGTCGAGGTGCGCAAGCGCCTGGGCGACCGCGAGGGGCTGGTCAGCTTCTTGATCGGCCGTGAACGTGCTTTTGTGCAGCTGATCAAGCGCAGCGGGATCTGGATCGCGCCGGTGCCGGAGAGCCGCGATTCGCTGCAGTCGGCCGTCACCGCGCTGCGCCGCGCGCTGGAGATCCAGGGGGGGTCGGTCAACGAGTTCGACATGACGCGCGCCAACGAGCTCTACGTGAGCTTGTTCGGCGGCATCGAGAAGCAACTGGCCGGGCTGGACCACCTGATCGTGGTGCCGTCGGGACCGCTGGCGAGCCTGCCCTTCGGCCTGCTGGTGTTGGCGCGTCCGCTGGACAACGACTACAGCAAAGCACGCTGGCTGACCCAGCAGATCCCCATCTCTCATGCACCGTCGATCCACGCTTTCTACACCCTGCGTGGAGCCCGCGCCGCCCAGGCCCCGGCCAAGCCGCTGCTGGCCTTTGGCGACCCGATCCTGCTGGGCGGCGCTCCGAACAAGGGCGAGGAGAGCGCATTGGCGCAGGCCGGCCAGATGTGCCGCCCCGAAGGCCCGATGGACCGCCAGACCTTGCTGTCAATGACCCGCCTGCCCGAGACCGCCGACGAGCTGCGCAAGGTCGCACAGATCTTGCGTGCCGACAGCAGCACGGTGTTCTTGGGCGACGCCGCCAGCGAACCTGCCCTGCGCGCGCAGAAACTCGACGACTACCGTGTGCTGTATTTCGCCACCCACGGTCTGCTGCCGGGCGAACTGAAGTGCCAGGCCGAGCCCGGCTTGGTGCTGACGCCGCCAGCCGAACAAGCCAGCAAAAAGGCCAGCGACGGCCTGCTGGAAGCCAGCGAGATTGCGCAACTGCGCATCAACGCCGATCTCGTTGTGCTGTCGGCGTGCAACACCGCTGGCGGTGGCGGCAAGTTCGGCGGCGAGGCCCTGTCTGGCCTTGCCGAAGCCTTCTTCCATGCCGGTGCGCGCAGCTTGGTGGTGAGCCACTGGCAGGTGCCATCGGCCGCGACCGCGCAGCTCATGTCGGGCATGTTCGCGTTCTTGGGGCCGCAGCTGGCCACCGGCTCGGCCCCCGCGCTGCGCGATTCGCAGACCAAGCTGATCGCCAACCCCAAGACCGCGCACCCGTTCTTTTGGGCTGCGTTCGTCGTGGTCGGCGACGGCCTGGCGGCATCGACCCCGGCGACGGCATCGGCTGCAGATGCGCCAAATCCTCGAGCTGCGTCATGAATAGCCGGTGGATGAGCACTGCTGAACGTGCCGCACGCATGACACTGGCAGCGTTGGCCTGCCTGCTGCCGGCATTCGCTGCCGGGGTGGCATGGTCTGCCAATCTGGTCGTGCTCGAAGCCCGCGGTGGCGGGCTGAAAGCCGGTCAGAGCATCGATTCGGCCAAACCGCTGGCGCTGAAAGAGGGGGAACGCGTGACGGTGATCGGCCCCGATGGCAAGAGCGTGACCCTGCGCGGCCCGTTCAACGGCCCACCCATGCCTGGCGGAGCCGCCACCAGCGACCCGAAGCAGGCGCTCGCCGCCTTGGTGGCCACCCGCGACGCCCGCACCAGCAGCGTGGGTGTGATCCGTGCTGGCGCCGACGCTGCACCCCTGCCCGAGCCTTGGCTGCTCGACATGAGCCGACCGGGTCCACGCTGCCTGCTGGACGGCCAGCCGCCGGTGTGGTGGCGCCCCGATGCAGACGCCGCTGGCGAATTCACGGTATTCCCCATCGATCGCTCGTGGCGCGCCGACTTCCAGTGGCAGCCTGGCCAAGACCGGCTGCCGGTACCGCCACTGAGTCGCTTTGAAGGCCAGCAGACCTTCTTTGTGAGCATCGGTGGGCAAGAACACGCGATCAGTATCGTGCGGATCCCCCAGGGCATCGACAACGAACTGGTCTTGACCAGCTGGATGCTGGAAAAAGGCTGCGTGCAGCAAGCCGACGCCTACATGCGCAAACTCAACGCCGAATAGCCCGCCATGCCAAAACTGCCGAAAAAAGCCAAAGAGCTTCTCACCGCCGTCGCGGTGGCCTTGTTCGCCACCGTGCTGGCGGTGAGCGCCACGCGCTACCTGACCTTCCTGTCCAGCCTGGAGAACATCGCCGCCGATATCCGCATCGCCGCGCTGCAGCCGCCCATGCCGCAGTCGAAGGACATCGTCATCGCGGCCATCACCGAAGACACGGTCACCCAGTTCCCCTATCGCTCGCCGGTCGACCGTGCCTTCCTGGCGCAGCTGCTGAAGACGCTCGAACAGAAAGGTGCGAAAGCGATCGGCGTCGACGTCCTGTTCGACCAAGCCACCGAAGAAGACAAGGACGCGCTGCTGAAGCAGACCATCCGCGACCTGAAGACGCCGCTGTTCATCAGCTATACGAACTCCGAGAACGTCGTCAACGAAGACCAGCTGGACTACTTGAACGACTTTGTGCCGGAAGACAAGCGTGCCGGCGCCAACCTCGTCACCGACCCGTTCGACGGTACCGTGCGCTGGATCTTTGCCGGCGAGACCAACCCGGGCATGCCACTGGGCTTTCCGCGCAAAGCGGCGCAGCTGCTCGGCAAAGAAACGCCCAAGGTCGACGCCGAGATCGCCTGGCGCGCCAAACCAGATGTCGAGACGCCACCCTTCCCGATCTTCCCTTCGCACACCGTGGGCTTCCTGCCCGACGAATGGGTGAAGGACAAGCTGGTGCTGGTCGGCGCCGTGTTGTCGATCACCGACCGTCACCGCACCCCGCTGGCGGTGGTCTACGACGGCGACGACGGCATGATGCCGGGGATCCTCATCCAGGCACATGGCGTGGCGCAGTTGCTGGAAGACCGCGTCCATCCGCGGCTGGGCTTCGACTGGGCGATCGCGCTGACCCTCGCGTTCGCCTTGCTTGGCATGGCTATCGGCCTGCTGAAGAAGGGCATCGCCTTCAATGTGGTGGTCGGCCTGGTGCTGGTGACCGGCTGGTGGGTCGGCAGCATGCTGGGCTTCACCTATGGCTTCCCGCTGGTGCCGCTGGTGGCGCCCACGCTGGGCCTGGCGCTGTCGCTGTGGATGATGGACACGCTGATCGGCGGCGCCGAACGCAAGCAGCGGCAGTTCGTCCAGGGCGCATTCAGCCGTTACGTGTCGCCCGACGTGGTCAACCAGCTGGTCGAGAACCCAGAGGCGCTCACCGTCAAGGGCGACCGCCGCGAGGTCAGCTTCATCTTTACCGACGTCGCTGGCTTCACCACCTTGTCTGAAGGCCTCACCGCCGAAAAGCTCTCCGACACGCTCAACGCCTACCTCGACGGCGCCTGCCAGATCATCCTCGAGCAGAAGGGCACGATCGACAAGTTCATCGGCGACGCGATCATGACCATCTTCAACGCGCCGATCCCGCAGGGCGATCACTGCGAGCGGGCGGTGCGCTGCGCCCTAGCGATCGACGCCTACGCCGAGGACTTCCGCAAACGCTACAACGCCGAGGGCATCCCGATCGGCGTCACCCGTATCGGCATCCACTGCGGCCCGGCAGTGGTCGGCAACTTCGGCTCCAGCCAGCGCATGGACTTCACCGCACTGGGCGACACGGTCAACACCGCTGCGCGCTGCGAAGGCGTCAACAAGTACTTCGGCACACGCATCTGCGCCACCCAGCCGATCGTCGACCAGTGCCAGAACGTGCGCTTCCGGCCGATCGGCGACGTCGTGCTGAAGGGCAAGACCGAAGCCGTCACCTTGTACAATCCGGTCACCGACGCATACGCCGCATCGCCTGCCTACGCCGACTACATGGCCGCTTATGCCCTGCTGAAGGCCGAGGATCCCAAGGGCGCCGACGCCGTGCGGCAACTGAAGGCCAAGTACCCCGACGACGCGCTCATCGATTTCCATCTCGACCGCGTCGAAGCCGGCCTGTGTACCGCCCGTGTGGTGATGGAAGACAAATAACATGCCCAGCCGCGCCAACCACCGCCTCACTTACAGCACCAGCCTGCTCGCATTGGTACTGGCTGCCCCGGCAGCATTCGCCGGTGCCGTAGTGCCCCCTGCGGCCACCCAGCAGACCGACGAGATCGCCCGCCAGCGCGCCCCGGTGCTGCCGCTGCCCTCGACCCCCGACTTCGGCCTGCGCCTGCAGGCGCCCGAGCGCTCGGCGGTGCCCAAAGCGGTCGACGACCTGAGCTTCACGGTCACTGCAGTGCGCGTCGAAGGCAGCACCCTGTTCAGCCAGGACGAGATCGACCGCATCTTTGCCACCGCGATCGGCCCGGCCGTGACGCTGTCTGCGCTGCGCGACGCCGCTCAAGGGCTGGAAGACCTCTACCGCGAGCGAGGCTATTTCCTCACCCGCGTGTTCCTACCGCCGCAGCAGGTCAAGGACGGGACCTTCCAGGTGCAGGTGATCGAGGGCTTCCTGAGCGCGGTGTTCATCGACGGCGCCCCAAGCGAAACCCTGCGCCGGCGCATCGAAGCGATCGCCCAGCCGCTGGTCGGCAAACGACCGATCGACCTCAAGTCGATCGAACGCGCGCTGTTGACCATCAACGACCTGCCCGGCGTGTTGGGGACATCCTTGCTGCGCCAAGGCGCCGAACTGGGTGCATCCGAGATCGTGGTGTCGGTGAGCAGCCTGCCCGACAGCCATATCCTCACCATGAACAACACCGGTCCGAACACCGTCGGCCCGCTCAGCGTCGGCATCAACTCGACCTTCAACAACCCGTTCAACCGCGTCGGCTCACTGGCGCTGGGCCTGACCGGGGCCGGCGACCTCGAGCAGTTCGACGAGCTGCAAGCGATCAACGCCCGCTACAGCATGCCGCTGGGTAGCACCGGCATGATCTTCTCGCTGGGCGGGCTGGGCTCGCACGCCAAGCCGGGCGCCTCGATCCGGGCGCTGGGGGTCGAGGCGGTGTCGTGGTCGGTCTCGCCGCGTTTGCGTATGCCGCTGCTGCGTACGCGGCCAAACTCGCTGTTCCTCGACATGGGTGTGGCGGTGAACCGCTCGCGCACCACGTTGGCCGACGACCTGCTCACCTTCGACAAGACCACCGTCGGCGAAATGAGCCTGTCGTGGCTGCAGAACGGCTGGGGCAACGGCACCACCACCGCGACAGTCAGCGCATTCCATGCCCTGCCGGTGCTGAGTCGCTCGCGCAGCGGCGAGGCCACCGTCACAGTGCCCGACTTTGACGACCGCTTCTTCAAGCTCACTTGGAACCTGTCACGCATCCAGCAGACGCCGTGGAGCCGGGTGAGCCTGCTCGGGCAGGTCGTTGGCCAGTGGACCAACGACAAGCTCCCCAGCGGCGAGCTGTCGGCCTTTGGCGGCGTGCTTATCGGCAAGGGCTTCGACGGCGGTTCGATCACCGGCGACAAGGGCCTGGGTGGCTTGCTGGAAGTGCGCTACGACTCCAACGTGAAGTGGGAGCCGTATATCGGTAACGTGCAGTTCTATGCCTTTGTCGACGGCGCGGTGACCAAGACCCTGCGCAGCGAGAACGTCGAAGCGGCGACCCGCAACCTGCATTCGACAGGTCTGGGCGCACGCTTTGCGGTAGGCAGCCGCGGCTTCCTCGATCTGCAGGTGGCCAACGCCGACAAACCCTTCCCCGGCGCCGACCAGCGCCACAACCCGCGCTTCCTGTTCAGCGGCGTGGTGCGGTTCTAACGGCCACTACAGGCTTCCCGACTCGACCCGCTGCAGCAGCGTCTCGGGTGCCATGCGGATCGCGGCCCCGGTCGGACAGGCGTTCACGCAGCGCGGCCCACCCTTCACCGACGCGCAAAGGTCGCACTTGACCGCCTGCTTACGCGCATCCGGATCGTAATCCGGGGCACGCTGCCCCGGCGGCGAGCCGATGCCGAACAGCAGCCACATCCAGCCGGCGCCGAACTTGGGCGGCTTCTGCGGCGCCAGCGAGATCACGCCATAGGGGCAGTTGCGCTCGCAGTTGCCGCAGCCGATGCAGGTGTCGGCGATGAACACCGCGCCGTTCGCCTGCCGGCTGATCGCATTCGGCGGACAGTCCTTCATGCAGTGCGGGTTCTCGCAGTGGCGGCAGGCCACCGGGATGTGCACGTGGTTCAGCGTCGGGCCGACATCGCGGCGCAGCCGCGAGACACCGTCATGCGTCTCGGCACAGGCGATCTCGCAGTTGTTGCACTGCACGCATTTGGTCTCGTCGATCACCAGGATATTGGTCGCCTCGCCCACCCCCTGCGCTAGCAAGAACTGCTGCATGAACGACCCGCTGGACGACTTCTCGCTCTTCGCCACGTTCTTGCGGGTGCGCTCGAGGATCATCGCCTGCAGGGCTTCGCGCAGCTGTGAGTTGCGATCGATCTCGGCCTTGAAGCGGGCACCGTCGAACACCAGCGCCTCGGTCAGCACGGTTGCGGTCACCGTCGCCATGCGCTTGGCGTCGTCAACCAGCGCCATCTCGCCGACATAGCCGCCAGCCGGTACCACGCCCAGCACCTCCTTGCGCCCACCGGACTGGATACTCACCTCGACGGAACCGCGACGGATCAGGTACAAACCGTCCGGATCGTCACCGGCATTGAACACCACCTGCTTGGCGTTGAAGCGCTTCAGCTGAACGCCGCCCTCGAGCAGCGCATCGATCGCTGCCGGAGTCATCATCGGCCCGATATAGCTGATGATGGCGTTGCGAACAAAGGCGTTGTCGATCTGCTTGCTGACTTCATCCGACGATGCGATGAGCTTGAGCATGGTGCGTCGCGGCGTCTCGATCAGCACGCAGCCGCGCCCGGCGAGCACGGTGGCAGTGGTTCGGCGGCCCGAGAGCAGACTCATCTCGCCAAAGAAGCGGCCGGCCTCGAGCGTGATCGAGCCCTCTGCCTCACCCACCTGCACCTGCACACTGCCCTCGGCGATCGAGAAGAAGCTGGCGGTGTAGTCGCCCTTCTTGTAAACGGTGTCGCCTTCGCGCAGCACACGGACATTCGATTCGAGCAGGATCTCGCGCATCTGCAGCTTCGACATCGCACCGAAGAACGGCGACATCGCCCGCAGGCTGTCGATCAGCTCGCCGACGTTGGCGTTCGGCTTCCAGCTCTGCAGGCGCTCGCGGATCAGCGGCTCGTCGACCGGCTCGACGACCTCGCCGTTGATCGTCTCGACCACCTCGTAGCCCTGGTTCATCGCCTGCTTGATCAGCGGGTAACCGCCCAGCGCGCCGACCACGAACAAGCCCGGCACGTTCGACTCGTAGGTCTCGGACAGCACCGGAATGGAGGTCGGGTTCGGGTTGGGGAACTCGATCCCGAAGCTCTCCACCAGCTTGCGCGGGGGGATCGCCCCGCAACGGGCGACCACGCGATGGCAGGGGATGCTCACCTCGCCGTCTTTACTGTTGAAGACGTAGTTCAGCGGCGGTTCGGCACCAGTCTCTTCCACCCGCACGGCGAACGCCGAGTGCCAGATGGTCATCTTTCCGGACTTTTCCGTCGCCAGCGCCAGGTTCTTGTTGCCGTCTTTACACACCGTGAACTCGACGTCGCGGTTCATCAGGTGCAGCTGGTTCTGCTTGGCCAAGGCGCAGGCATTCTCGATACCGGCGTCGCCGGCACCGACCACAACAATGACCTCGTCCTTGAACTCGTCCGGGTCCGACAGGGTGTATTGCACCCGCGGCAGGTTTTCGCCCGGCACGCCAAGCTTGCGGATGTTGCCCTGCAAGCCGATGCCAAGGATCACCGTACGGCTGGTGTAGGTGCTGCCGTCTTCGCAGCTGATGGTGAACTGGCCGGTCTTCGGGTCGCGCTGAATGCCGCTGACCTTCTTCTTGTAGGCGATATTGATGCCTTGGCCCTTCAGCGCATCGTCCCACTCGCCAAGGATGCCCTCGCGCTTGCCCTCGGCGAACTTCATGCCCGAACGCAGGGGCAAGAAGCCCGGCTCGGCCATCACATGCTTGCCCTTTTGGTACTTGTAGATGGTGTCGGATGCGTGGTCTTCAGCCTCGAGCAGCACGTAGCGGTTGCCGCGCTCTTGCGCGCGCGACGCGGCCGACAGACCAGCCGGCCCCGAACCGACGATGACAATGTCGTATTCGGCGTCGACCTCGGCGAACATCATGCCCATGGTGGTTCCCTGCCCTGACGTGATCTAGCGTGCCTGCGCGGCAACCACGCCACGCAAGGCCAGCAACTGGTTGGCGAAAGCATCCGGCTTGTAGCGCTCGTCGTTGGCCAGACTCTTCAGAAGGTCGGCCATGCCGCTGCGCAGCTGCGGGTTGAGCGTCAGCGTGCCCGACTGGATCAGGCTATTGGCGACATTGGTGATCGCCATGTAGGCCTGCTCGGCACCGGCGTAGTCCGAATAACTCGACTCACGCGACTCGTCGATCAACGCCAGCAGCACCTGGCGCATGGTTGCCGGCGGGAAGCTCGTCTTTTCCAGCTTGGGCAACATCGCGCCGATACTCGCCGACAGTTCGCGCACCATGTCGAGCTCGGTCTTGCCGGCCGGCTTCTTGCCCGTCGATACCGCCAGATGCATGGCCTTGACCTGCGCGTCGAATGCCGCCGAGGCGGATGGGTCGGTAGCACGGACGATCGCCCGCAGCATCAGCAGGTTGCTGTCATTCACCCGCACCACCCCAGGACCAGTGCCCAGGCGGGCATTCCAGCGCTTGTCGCTCATGGCGTGGTGGCAGGCGTGGCAGTCGAAGGCGACCAGTTCCGGGAACAGGCCGTCGCGACGCTTCGGGTCAGCGATGACATCGAGGATCTGCTGCGCGGCGATCGCCTGGCCGATGGCCCAGACGCGCAGCGGATCGTAGCTGCCCTTGCGCTGGATGTAATCGGCGTCGACCTTCCAGTGCTGCGGCTGGATCGCGGTGAAGGTCTTGATCTCGAACGAGATCCGCGGGTGACCGGCGCCCATGATGCGGTGTGTGACGAAGCGCGACTCGTCACCAAAGTGACACGACAGGCACAGCCGCGCCTGGGCGGTGGGGTTGGCGGTCGGGTACAGGCCATCGGCGACGTTCTGCGCGTGAGTGCGGCCCTCGACCGTGTGCGGGCCGATCCACTTGCCCGACGGGCCATGACAGCCCTCGCAACCGATGCCTTCGCTCTGCACGAAACGCTCGCCGACCGGGCCACTGGGGTTGTGGGCATGGCAATCCAGGCAGATCTTGGCCTTGTGCGCGCCCTCGGTCAGACCGAGGTTCTTGGCGATGCGCTTGGATTCGTCGTTCAGCAACACCCGGTAGGCCGTGGTGTGCTTGTCCATGCGCGTCCACGTGGTGTACTCGTTCTGCAGCACGTTGCTGCCATCCCAGGGGGTGACCGAGCCGTGGCAGGTGCTGCTCGCGCAGTTCACCGTGCCTTCGGTCTTGTGCGGCGACAGATGCGGCATCAGCGGCGCCGCCGTTGCCATGCTGGCACCTGCGGCGAGCAGCCATGCCGCCAGCACCCGGCTTGCCAGAACACAACCGCTCTCTCTAACAACGCGCCGGACCTCGCCAGCCACCCTTGTCAACACGTGCCTCATGGCTTGCCTCGCTTGTCACTGGCCAGATCGGCCGGCCTGCGCCGCGGAACGAAAGCGGAGGTGTCGACGCGGTCGGTCACCGTCCACAGTTCGCCCTGCGGATTCAGATACAGCTTGTCCATCTCTTTGCGGTTGAACGGCCGCGCGCCGATCCGCCCGATGATGGCGATCTGTCCACCGGTCTCGTCCACCGCACGGTCGCGATCGAGGCCCTTCGACAGCGCGATCGCGCGCGACTTGGTTTTGCGCGTGGCGATCAATTCTGGCTTCGGTTCCGGTGAGAAGCCGTAGAACTTGG
The DNA here is from genome assembly GCA_964524005.1 of uncultured Enterobacteriaceae bacterium. Lineage (GTDB taxonomy): Bacteria > Pseudomonadota > Gammaproteobacteria > Burkholderiales > UBA3065 > UBA3065. The sequence continues at coordinate 62,897 of CAZGBK010000003.1, read as the reverse complement.
GCTGGATCTCGGGCGAAGTCAGCTGCAGCACCTTCAGGCCGTTACGGCCGTCGGCCACATAGGCGAACAACGAGGCATTGGTGCTACCGACGATCACGTCCTGTGCGTCATTGATGCGGCCATCGGCGGTGTACATCTGGTGCAGCCGTGGCGCGTCGGCCTTCTCGATATCGACAATCGCCAGGCCCTCGGCGCCGGCAGCGACATAGGCGTAGGTGCGAGCCAGGTAGACGCGGCGCGCGTCCTTCAGCGGGACCACTGCTGGCAACAGACGCGGCTTCATGTCGGTGATGTCGACCACCTGCAGGCCCTCGCCAGTGGTCACATACACGTAGCGGAACTGCACCGCGCTGGCACGCGCATCGTTCAGCGGGATCGACGCGAACGGCTTGGGTGCCAGCGGGTCATCGAGGTCGATGATCTCCAGGCCCTTGGGCGTCGTGATATAGGCGTAGTGCCCCGCCACCACGATGTGCCGAGCACCCTTCAAGACGCCGCCCGGATTCCAGGTGGCTGCGCGCTTGAGGAAGTTGTTGCGCGCCTCGCCGTCGGCAAAGGTATCGACATTGACGACGATCAGCCCCTCGTCGGCGTCGACTACAAACGCGTAGTGGTAGATCGGGTGGAACGGCTGCTCCATGTTGGTCTTGCGCATCAGGTCGCCCTGGTTGCGGGTCGGCGCGATGGGCTGGTTGGTCGGCAGGGCGACGCAGGTGGCATTCTTCGACGGCACGTGCGCATCGTGGCCCAACGGCGAGAACGGCGCGCGGATGATGCGCTGGCTCACGCCTTTGTTGCCGTTACCGGCAATGTCATAGACACGGAAACCGCCCTTGCCCTCGGCCACAAACAGGTATTCGCCACGCATCTGCAGGCACTGGGCCGCGTCCGGGGCACGAATGTGTGTGGCGGCCTCGCGGTGCGGCATGTCGACGATCTCGCGACCGTGTTTCTGGTGCTCGGCATACCAGTCTGGGTAGACGTACTTCTGCAGGTACGAGCCGATCACCGCCTGCGGCTCATCCCATTCGGTCACACCCACCGACTCGACATGCTTCTCTGAACCTAACCAGGCGTAGCGGCCGACGAAGTTGACGAAGTTGGTGCCCTGCAACAGCAGCTGCGCCATGATCGCGTTGTTGTCGTTGTCCCGCGACACATGGCAGTCGGTGCAGGTCTTGGTCTCTTCCTTGCGCTCGGTGTGCGGGTAATGCGGGGCAAAGGCCTGGCTCGAAAAGCCGCTCGCGGCGATCGGTGGCTGCTGGTAGTAGATACGTTCGCGGTTGCTGTTCTGCGACGAAAGCACCAGCGCCGAGCTCGAACGGAACGGTGCGATGCGGCTGTTCTTGACTGGACCATGGATGCCCAGCTGGAACATGTCCTCGCGCACCACCTGGACGTTGTAGGTGGCGTAGTTACGCGTCTCTCCACCCTCGAAGTGGTTGCGCTCGGTCTTCCAGTTGGCCTGGATCGGCAGGTGACAGCCAGCGCAGCTGGTGGTCCAGCTCAGGTGGCAGGTGAAGCAGAGCATACGATCGTTGTCGTGCGCCAAGTTCTCGACGCCTGGCCCCCACTTGCCTTGACGCCCCTCCTCGCCTGCTGCCATCAGCTTGGCGCGCGCGGCCTTGGCGTTGTACTCGGGATGATCGGGATTCACAGAATCCCGCACCAGCGACATCTTCCATTCCAGCTTCGGGTCGAGCGACGAACGCTGATACAGCACGCCGTCGATCCACTCGAAGCGCTTGCGACCGTCGGCGGTCTTCAGCAGGGTGAGGTCCATGCCGCCGGGGCGAGCTGCCGGGCCACTGGTGTGCAGCGTCGGATAGGCCTTGGCGGTGCCATGGCAGTCGGCGCAGTCGATCTCGATCGCAGCCGCCACTTCGCCGTAGATGTGGCCGTTGCCGTGCATGTCCTGCGAGAAGTGGCAGTCGACGCAGTGCATGCCGAGGTCGAGGTGGATCGACGACAGATGCACCGCCTTCTTGAACTTGTCCGGATCGTCGTCGGCGACGATGTTGTTGTCCTTGTCGAGCAGCGCGCCCTTGCGGTTGCGCTTGTGGACAGCGCGGAACACCCAACCGTGGCCGTGATAGTCGGCGAACTGGGTGTCCTTCATCTGGTCGTTCTTCAGCCAGAGGTCGTTCAGGAACGCCGGGTCACGCCAATTGCCGCGGATCACCGCCTCTTCCGGGTTGCGCAGGTTGATCTCGCGGATCTCGGCGTCGCTCGGGTAGTGCTGCTTGGCCGGGAACATACGCGGTGCGTCTGGCTCGTAGTCGTACTGCAGGTAGCCGTAGAACGAGTTCACGTAGATGTTCGGCTGGTGCATGTGGCAGACCATGCACTGGCTACTGGGGATGGCCCGCGTGAACACGTGCTGCAGCGGATGGCCAGAGCGATCCTTGGGGATCGTCGGGTCGACCGTCTGCGTGCGGCCCATGTTGCCGAACTGCGCATACGGCCCGCTGTGGCCTGGCTGGCGGTCGTTGGCGTAGACCACGTGGCAGGCGGTGCAGCCCGAGGAGCGATAATCGCCTGGGTTGTCGTTGGTACCCAAAAACCACAAATGCGGGTCGTTCAGGCGCGTCTTGGTCAAGTTGATCACCGGTACCGAGATGCGGTTGCCGGTCCCCGGACCGCGGTTGCTCTGCTTGATGTCGGGACGTCCCGGCTCATCCAGACGCTGCAGGATGCCGGTGCTGTTGGGTAGGCCGACCTCGGGGAAGATACTGTTGATCACCCGTCCGCCACGCTCGAACACGCGAAACACGTCGCCCGGCGGAATGGTCTCCCACGCCGGCAGCGGGTAGAGCTTCTCCAGCACCCCCTTGAAGACGAACAGGTCTTCGTCGGGCTTCACCGGGTTGACGATCGCCGCGGCGGTACCGTCCTGGGTGTAAGCCTCGCCCAGCATGTAGCGCTTGAACGGCAAGATGCCGTTGTTGTACGCCGCACCGCCCCACAGCATCGACGAGGTGCTCATCAGGCTGCGTTCCTGCGCCTGGATGATCGGTAGGTGACACGCCCCACAGGCATCGCGCGCAACCCGCAGATCCCCCGGGTTGATGAAACGCACGAAGGCCGGATGTTCCTTGTTCAGGTGGGCGTAGGTGCCGGCAGGATTGGCGGCGTTCTTCCACAGCTTGGGGTTGCGCGGCAGGATGTGGGCACTGTTCATCGCCTCGATGTAGGCCGGGTGGGTCGGCTCGGCCTCGGGGCCCGACTTTGCCCGCCAGACGTCAGCATTGCCACCGTGGCAGTCGGTACAGCCCAGCACCACACCTGGGTTGGCGTGCATGGTGTGGGCGTCGGTCTCGGTGTGGCAGCTCATGCAGCCGTCGGTCTTGACCTTGGCCTCTTCCCAGGTCTGCGCCTTGGGCGCCGGCGGCGCCATCACGTAGTCGCGCTTGACCAGCTTGGCCTCGGCGGCAGTCGCCGGTTCGCCGCCACCGGTCAACAGCAGAGGAGCGGCAATGGCGACCACTGCCAGCGCGCACCAGCGCGCCCAGGTCGCGGCACGACGCGTGACAGGGTGAACGGGGGCAGAGGTTGGGCTGGGCTGGGACATCGTCAGAAGGTCAAGATGGCGTTGATGATTCCGGAGTAGAACGGGTCGTTGCGATCACCGTAGAGGTCTTTCAGGCCGTCGCCCAACTTCAGCACCGACAAAGAGCCGTTGATGATCACGTTCTGGTTGAAGAACGGGCGCCACTGCGCGCCAACCGAGAAGTCGATGCCAAGGTCCCGCCCAGGCTTGCGCTCGTTGCGCAAAGCACCCAACACGGCGGTCTCATTGAAACGCAGGTACGAGATGTTGGTGGTTAGCCGCAGCTCGGGTCTGACGTCGAAGTCGGCCCCAGCGCCGATCAGCAGCAGCCCCGGGTTGACGAAGTTCGACTGGCCCTGCTCCTTGCTTGACCGCAGCGACGGCAGGATCCCGTTCCGCCCCGACAGCGTGACCAGGCCCCCGCCGATCAGCGGGATGCCCTGGCGGATGAAGTAGCTGGTATCAGCCCCGGCGAACTGCGGGTTCTCGAAGATGGCGTCAAAGCCTGTGGCCTTCCCGTCATAAGGATCGCGGTCGCCGCTGGCGTACAGGAAATTCCCACGCAGCCGGACCCAACTGAAGTCGCGCGACAGCTCGGTGGCATGGAAGAAGGCGCGGATGTCGTTGGGACGCTCAGCCAGCGGACTGTTGCGGTCGCGGCCAACAGCAAAGTAGGTCGAGCTGCTGATATTCAGCCGCCAATCGGGGTAGACCATGCCGAAGTGGCCGTCGAACGTCAGGCCCAGGTACGTCACGTCGTATTCTCGCGGCCGCGCCTCGCCAAGCAGCGCCGGCCGTTGCACAAAGCCGTTGCGGTCGTAGAAGAAGTCGGTCTCGCGGTTGCGGTTGTGGATCACCGTGCCCTGAGTGGTCAGGCCGGTGATCGGAAAGTCCTGCCGATACAGGTTGGCGACGAAGATGTCGTCGTCGCGCAGCGGCTTGCCGATGTCGTTCAGACCGCTATTGATGTCCTTCTCGATCCGCCGGAACCACGCCAGGTTGTACTGGTAGACGTTGTTGTGGCGGTTGCCGAACAAGCGCACGCCAAACTGCGTGTCTTGGAACACGAAACCGCGGAAATCACTGATAAATGGCTGGATGCCGACGCGGATCGAGTCGAAGTCGTAGCGATCGGACACGTTCCGCAGGTGGTAGTCGACAAACCCCTCCTGGATACCGATGAAACTGGTCTCGCGGGTCAGGCCCTCCTGCGGGTTGATGCGCAGGATCCCGGCCTCGTCGACGCGGGCGTTGACATAGTTGATCACGGGCACCAGCCGGAACTCCCAATCGGGCGGCCGGTAGGTGGTGTTGCCCTTGGTCAGCGAGACGTTGAAGATCAGGTTCTGGCCAAAGATACGCTGGTCGTAATCACCATAGATGTTGTTGCTGTTGGGCCGAAAGGCGATGGCCTGCGACACCGGTAGCGGCGTCGAGCGTATCTCGAACAAGCTGTCCGAAATGCCGGTGAAGTTGAAGAACCAGTCCTTGCCGATCGCCAGCACCGGCAGATCGCCCTTCAGTACATTCTGGTTATAAGGGTCGTACCAGGGGAATTTGAACCCCAGCGCCTGCATCAGTCGCCAGCGGTCCGGAATGGGCACCGACTCGCGCGGGAGGTTGGCTTGCGGCGGCGGCAGCTGATCGGGGTCGAGCGGCGGCAATGTGACCACGCGGCTGGGCACCGCCGGCCGGGCTTCGTCCAGCGCTGGCAATTCACCCTCGGCGGCACCGATCGCCTCGCGGGCGAAGCCGGTCTCGCCAGCGGCGTAGAGCAGGTCCACACTCCACTCGCCGTACTCGGCCGGTTCGCGCAGCAACCAGGCCGAACGCTCTTCAGGGGCGCTGGCAACGCGAACGCGGAACCAGTCGCCACGCTGCTCGAGCACTGTCAGCAGCTGCCCTCGATCGACCCGCCCCACCGCCAAGGCCTCGGCATCGGGTTCGGCACGCAGCAGCACCGATGCCGCAACCACCTGCACTTGCGCCACCGCCTTGCGGCCGACGTAGGTCGGATTGTGGTCGTTGGGGTCACGCGGCGGCTGTGGCTCGGGCGCCGCAAATGCAGGCTGCAGCCACAGCGCGAGTGCCAGCGGCAACAGCCCTGGGCCGACCCGCAGCGAGCGGAAGGTCCTAGAACTGACAGACATTCTGTGCCTTGCTACTGACGAACGGGGTTTGCGGACACTGCACGTAGCGCAGCGAACCGGGGCCCGGCACCGCGACGTTGTCCGAACGCTGCCCTCGCGGCGCATGACCGGGCGGATTGCTGTTGCCGGATGCCGCCAGCGCCTGTCGAGCGCGCTCCAGGCCCAACGCAGCGATCATGTCATCCTGATCGACGCCGTCGCCCGAGATGCCGATGCCCCCGATCACCACGCCGTCGCGGTAGATCGGTACCGCACCAGGGAAGATCTGGATACCGTTGTCGATGCCCACCGGCATTGCCGTACACGCGTTCACATCACCGAACAGCGACGGAACGATCTGCCCGGCGACCAGGTCGAGCTGCAGACCCACGTTGAATGGGCTCCAGTCGCTGATCGGCACCGAGAGGGGGCCCTCCGCTTTGCCCGAGATACCGTCGGGGAAATGTGGCCGCGCAACATTGCCGATGGCGCGCGCGGTAAAGGCAGTGCCATCGGCGAACGCGTTGGCGCCGAAGAATGCCTCGGAAGCCGAGACGTAGCGGCCCATACCCAGGTCTACCAAGTCCGCGGCGGCATCGCTGCGAGAAAAGAACGCTGCCGTGCGCGCCTTTTGCAGCGAGACGTCGGTGCCGAACACCGGCGCATCCGGGGTGCGGACCATGCCCAGCAGGTTGCCGGCTGCATCGACCACCGAAATGGTGACCTCGGCCGGGACATTGAGGGGCCGGCGGATCTGCGCGCGCGCCTGATTGGCAACCCCGAGCGCCTGCTGCAACAGGGTGGTCACTTCGACATCGCTCAAACCGCCGCCAGCGGTGGCTGGCAGCAGGGAGTCGCGCGGCGCGTGGCGGTTATTGCCAGCCGCGTCGACCAGTACCATACCGCGCCGCGAGGCGAAGGGCCCAGCCGCCTGAAGCATGTAGCCGGAAGCGGCATCGCCGTAGGCCAGACCGGCGATCGGCGCTGGATCGGCCTTGAAGCCGCCCACCGCCACATAGCGGCCGCTGAAGCCTTCGACACCCGGGTTGCGCGGCAAACGACGCGTAGCATCGGAATAACGGAAGTTGAAACCGCCGGCGGTGATGCGCTCGCCGCGGATGCACTTTGGTGCCGCGTAGCTCAAAGAACCGGCCTCGGCAATGATCTCTTCGACATCGGCATCACTGTTGCGGGGGTCGAGGTCGAGCGAGTAGTCGCTGCCCCTGACAACGACGCCGATACCCCCGACGACGCGACCGTTCTTGTACAGCGGGAAGCCGCCCGGATCGGCCGACAGGCCCAAGGGCGAGCGGCGCGGCCCGACACCGGGCACGTCACCCTTCTGCACGAAATCGCCGCATGGCAGCTGGCTGAACTGCACGCCATACAGGGGCCCCGAAGGAAAGTTATTGAGCGTCGGGATGAAGTTCTTCTGCACGATGAAACTGGCCGTGCGAGTACTGAACGCGTTCCCCGACGACGACAGGTAGGCTCCGGTGACTGCCTTGGCAATGGCCGCCAACGTCGCCGACGGCACCTCGAAATTCTCTAACCCAAGGGCACGGTTGCCGACCAGGCCACTGCGAATCCGCACCGGGTGGTCCTCGCCGGTCTGGAACACCGCCAACACATTACCGACACGATCGACGACAGCGATGGTGGTATCGGCCTGGCCCAGACGGTTAGCCACCGTGGCTGTTCGACCGACGATGGCCTCGACATCTTCCACGGTGAGCGCCTGCGGCTGATCGCTGACCGGGTGGCAGAAGGGCTTCTTCGCGAGCGCCGGCGTCGCCGCCAATGCCGCGATCAGTGCACCAGAGAAGCCAAACAGCGCATTGCCCAACCGACGAATCATCGCTGCGCCCTACCCGAGAGCAGCTGATACCCCTTGGCCGGCGGCTGCGGCGGCGTATGACCAGGCATGTGGAAGCCGTGGCACAGAGCGCAGTCCGAGACGATCTTGTCGGCCACCGGCTTGGTTCCGGCGTGGCAGTCGCGGCAGCCGTCGATTCCGGGCATCAGCACCTCGGTCGCTTCTTTCGACTTGCTCGCAGCGTGGCAGCTCTCGCAGGTCGCGGCGCTGTGCGAGGCGTGGGTAAAGGTCGACTTCGGCATCCAGGCGTGGTCTGGCGCCACTGCCGCGATCTCCCACTGCGGCAGGTCGCGCCCCGGGGTGCCGGCTTTGCCCGGGCCGGGTACGCGCTTGACCTCGTGGCAGATCACGCAGGAGGTCTTCTCGAACATCTCGATCGCCGCGGCAGTCGCCCGCGCCTTGCCGTCGCCTGGCATCGACACGAAGCTGCGTGGCGCACGTTCCGGCTCACCCGGACGCTTGATGACGATGTTGCGGGTGAGCGGCTCGGGCCCGCGCGGCACGCTGCCGGTGGTGGCGACGAAGCTGTAGAACTCGCGCAGGGTGCTGAGCACGTCGTCCACCGGGCCATGCGGAACCTCGCGATTCGACAGCGTCGGCTCCATTTTCAATGCGTGGCAGCTCTGGCAATGGTCCTGCATGGTGGTCGGCCGGAAGCCGATGCCGTCGCCGTTGGCTTCATGGCAGTCGGCGCACTTCATCACGACCTTGCCATTCGGGCTGCCGACGCCCTTGTCCGACATGTGGACGTCGTGGGGGAACTTCAAGTTGGTTGGCTGGGACAGCAGACCATTCGTCGGCAGACGCACACGTTGCAGCACCTTGCCAGCCGCGTCGCTGGCCACCTGCACACGGAACTGTGGGTGCTCGTCAACAAAGTCGCGGACGTTCTCGGTCTGGGTATCGGCGTAGCTCGCCTTGATGTCCCGGTGGCAGTCGGCGCAGTCACGGCCCACCGCATGCTTGTTCTGCGCCGCCAGCGCAAACTCACCCTTGTGATCGCGGTGGCAGCTGGCACATCGCACCTCGAGCCGCGCATCTTTGACTTGGGTGAAGTCGACATGGTCGCCCAAGACCTTGTGACAAGCCAGACAGTCTTCGTCACGCACGCGACCAAACGGCGCAGCGTGGCAGGCACGACAGTCGTTCGCCCAAGGCTGGTGGGCCGCTGCCAGGGGACCCGGGTTCCACCATCGGTCCAAGGCCATCAAGGTGGGCGGTGTGGCTTGATAGCCGGTCAAGTCGGCCAGCGCGAACACCCCCTGGGCATCGCGAGGGATGAAGTCGGGCTTGACCGATGGGTCAGGACGACGGCCGAGAAGCTGGGCATCGACTCTGTCAGCGTCGCCGAACATGGCGCCGATCAGTGGCCAGTCGCGCATGCCGCCCTGGTCATCGTTGAACAATGCGGCACCGACCGGCAACAGCAAGAAGGCTGTCAATGCCACCAGGAACAGCAGCCAGGACACCAATCGGCGGCCCGGCAGCGGGCGCTGCAAGCCGCGGATCTCCTGGCTGAGCGGGTCTTCAGGGGTCGGGCCGCTCATGATCGATCACCAATAGAAGAAGACAGAGACGATGTGCGCCGTGAGCGTGGCCAACAAGCCAATCGACACCGGAACGTGGATCAGCAGCCAGAGGTCGGTCCACGCCTTCAGCCGCAAAAAGCCTCGGATACGCTCGAGCTGCTGTTGCCGGCGCACTTGCACGGCGTAAAGGTTGCGGATCGCCTTGTCGCCGGACAGTCCGATCTGCTGCAGCTGCGTCACAGCATTGGCGGTGGCGCAGCTTGCCGGCGCCGCAAAGCGACCGAACACGCCGCTGACGATGGGCGCGCGCGCCGATGCCTCGATCAGCTGTTGCACGTCGGGGCCGAGTTTTTGTGCCAGGTTGCGCGACTCGGCATCGAGTTCGGCCAGCACCACGCCGTGTTGCTGCAGCGATTTGCCGCCGATCATCTCGCTCAGCAACGCCGGATTCCGCAAATACACTGTCACACCCCAGATGCCACTGAAGATGACCAGCAACATCAGGATGTAAGCGATGGTGTGGATGTTCCAGCCGAACTGGAATCCGGTGTGCAGCGTCCCGATCACCAGCAGGGCGATGCCCAGCCAGATATGCGCCGACAACCACCCTCGCAGCGAGCCCAGGTTCGACCGATAGGCGCGCTTGCGGGCGCCGAACAAGATCAACCAGACGATGATGAGTGCGCCGACTGTGCCCAGCGTGTAACCCAGCCAGGTACCGCCGTAGGGTGCCACCGGCGGATCATCCAGCAGATAGGCAACGATGGCCGCCACTGAAAGCAGCAGGCTCCAGCGGAAATACCGGAACCCGTGCAACGTCAGAACGTTTTCTTGCGTCATCCCCTGGACGTCCCGCGGTCTGATCGTTTATTGGACCGGCCAGGTCGACCGGTGAACCGACGCCCCCCCGCGTCGGTCTGTTGCAAAGTGTATCCATTCTACGAACGGGTTTTAAACCCTTTGACCGAAATTTATTGTCCGGACGCTCGTCGATGGCCCGGAAATCCATGCCCGTCCGCTGCGTTGGACATCGTCGAGACGAATGCCTAGAGTGTCGGGCTGATTGCACAACCCACCTGTCATGCTCGCCTTTCTCGTCCTTGCTCTGCTGGCCACGCTCCTGACGGCCTGGTGTCTTCTGCGCGCCCTACGCACCTCGCACAGTGTTGCTGCAGCCAGCGACGAAGCCGAGTGGGCAGTGATGGTGGCCCGCCGCCGTGAGATCGAGACTGACCCCAACCTCGACGAGACGCTGCGCGCCACCTTGATCGCCGAGTGGCAGGAACAAGCCGCGGCAGCCGGGCGCATCGCGCAACCTGCGGCAGCGGTAACGTCCGTGGCATTGCCACGCTGGTTGCTGCCGGCGCTGGTGATCGTCGGTGGCGTCGGCACATATCTGTGGATCGGCAGCCCCATCGAGCCAGCCATGCACATTGCCAAACCAGGCTTTGGTGTCCCATCGACGCTAAGCCGTTCGGCACCGCCGCGCGCCGGCGAGAACCACCCCGGCGACGGCTCACTGGAAGAACGGATCGCCCTGCTCGAGCAGAAACTCTCCGAAAGCCCTGACAACCTGGAGGGGTGGGTGATCCTGGCCCGGTCGCGTGCCCTGCAGCGCGATTATCCAGCCGCCGCCCGCGCCCTGGAGCAGGCCTTGAAGCTGGCGCCCGGACACCCGGACCTGTTGGCTGACCTCGCCGATGCCACCGCCATGATGAACAATGAGTCGCTCGCCGGGCGCCCGATGGAGCTGGTCGCCGAGGCCCTGCGCAGCAGGCCCGACCATCCGAAATCGCTAGCGCTGGCGGCCACTGCGGCGATGCAGGCCGGCGACAATGCATCGGCGATCACCCTGTGGAAGCGCCTGCGCGCACTGTTCCCGCCAACCGACCCAGACTACGGCCAGATCGGCCGTATCCTGGCGGAACTTGGCGATACCGAGGCCGACGTCGGGACGTCCGCCACGGCAGCGGCGGCAGCTGTCCAGGGCCAGGTCGCCTTCAGCCCCGCCGCGATCGAGCGCGTCCGCAAACAGGCCTTGCCCGACACGGCCGTGCTGTTTGTGGTCGCCAAGGCGATCGATGGCCCGCCAATGCCGTTGGCCGTGGTTCGCCTGCCGATCGATGACCTGGTGCGCGGCCGGATGGTCAATTTCACACTCGACGACAGCCAGGCCATGGCGCCGCAGCTGGTCCTTTCGAAGTTTCCAAACGTCAGCATCGAGGCGCGCGTCTCGCTCACTGGCAATGCAGTACGACAGCCGGGCGACTGGTCGGTGCAACGCTCGCCGGTGCGCGTCGGCGGCGACGCGGTCCTGCTGCAGATCGACCCACCACGGCCGTGACCGGCGACGCCGTGCTGCGGGTTCGCGACCTGCGACTGACGCGTGGCCACGCCACGCTGGCCGAATCTCTGAGCTTTGATCTGCCGGCAGGCCGCTATATCGAACTTTGTGGCCCCAACGGCAGTGGCAAAAGCACCCTGCTGCGCACCATTGCCGACTTGCAGCCGCGGCTGTCGACCCACTCGCGCTGGCCGGCCCGCGGCGAGATCTTCCTGTTTGAACAGACCCCGGCCCTGCGGGGCGAACTTAGCTGCAACGAGCAGCTCGCTGCCACGCTCGAGCCCCTAGCGGTGCATCTTCCCGCGCGCGATACGGCCCTGGCACTGCGGGCTGTGGGCCTAGAGCGCGCGGTCCACCGTCGCGTCGAGCAGCTGTCCGAGGGCCAACGGCGACGACTGGTACTGACGGCCATGGCGCACAGCCAACGACGCGTCTGGCTGATCGACGAGCCGGTCAATGCGCTCGACGCCGACGGCATCCGCCTGTTCCTGCAACTGCTGCGCGAACACCTGCAGGCTGGTGGCATCGCTGTGGTGGCAACACACCGGCACCTGACTGACCTCGATCCAAGCCTGGCAGCGCTCTGCCACGCACGCGTCGAGTTAAGCGGTCGCAGCGCTCGCTGCGAGCCGATGCCCGGTGAGCATGCGCCTGCGGTGGCGGAAGGTGGTGGTTTTAGCCGCGCCTTGCATGCACAGCCCCTGTTCTGGGCGCTGCGCCGCGAGACGCGCCTAGCGATGGCCGCCCCGCGCGAACTGGTCTGGCCCGGCGTATTCCACTGGATGATCCTCAGCCTGATCCCGTTTGGTGTCGGCACCGACCCGCAACAACTCGCCCGTATCGCGCCCGGCATGGTGTGGATCAGCGCCCTGCTGGTCACCTTGCTGTCGGCCAGCCGACACCTCGAGGCCGATTTTCGCAATGGCATCTTGGCCCAGCTGAAAGCTTCAGGCTTTCCCCTGGCCGCTGTGGTGGCTGGCAAGATCCTCGCCCAGTGGCTGTTGTTCGGCCTGCCGATGGCGATCTACAGCATCCCGCTGGCCATGCAATACAGCCTAGATGGAGCTGGTATCGGCGCACTGGCACTGGCGCTGGCCGCCGGCACCCTGGCGTTGGGAGCGTTGACCGTCCTGTTTGGCGCACTCGGTCTGATGGCCCGCCAAGCGCAAGTCTTGATCAGCCTGATGAGCTTCCCGGTGTTCGTTCCTGTATTGGTGTTTGGGGTGACCACTGTGTCGGCCGCACAAGACGCGCAGAGCCTGACCGGGCCGCTGCTGGTGCTCGCCGGGATCAGCCTGTTGGCCCTGCTGCTGGTGCCCCCAGTGGCGCGGCGCGTCCTCGACCTTGCCATAGAATAAGACCATGTTTACTGCACTGAAGCAGCTTGGATCCCCCCCCAGATTCTTTGACGTCAGCGGCCCGGCAGCGCGGATGTTGGCTTGGGCCGCTCTCGCCCTCGCAGTTCCCGGCCTGTGGCTCGCGCTGGTCGGCACACCGACGGACGAGCAGCAGGGCGAGGTCTATCGGGTGCTCTATATCCACGTACCGACTGCCTGGATGTCGATGTTCCTGTATCTGGTCGCGACCGGATATGCCGTGCTGTTCTGGATTTGGCGCAGTCCGGTCTCGGCAGTGATGATGCGCGCACTGTTACCCACCGGGGCGTGGATGACAGTGGTGGCGCTGGTCTCGGGGGCGGTCTGGGGCAAGCCGACGTGGGGCACCTACTGGGTTTGGGATGCGCGCCTGACCTCCGAACTCATGTTGCTGTTCATCTATCTTGGACTCATGGCGTTGGCCAACCTGGTCGAGGACGAATCGAAGACCGACCGTGCGCTGGCCCTATTCACCGTGGTCGGCGCGGTGAATATCCCGCTGATCTATTTCTCGGTGGTGTTTTGGAACACCCTGCACCAGGGCATGTCCATAGGAGCACCTGGTGCCGCCAGGATGGCTCCGGAAATGAAAGCTGCCTTGTTCATCTGCACCTTTGCCGTCTGGTTCGCCTGCGCCGCCATCGTACTGGTGCGGGGCCGCTGGTTGCTGGTCATGCGCGAGGCCCGCTCGCGCTGGGTCAAGGAACTGCCGACCCGCACCTGACACTTGTCCATCTCACCCCACGACACCCCATGACTGCCACGCTTGCCATTGCCATCAGTTATTCGCTCGGTCTCGCCGTGCTTGGCATCGACGCCCTGCTCGCACAGCGGTTGCGCGGAGCGGCGCTGGCACGCGTCCTCGAGGAGACCCCTGACCCATGATCCGCTCGACTGCCCGCCGCCTGCGCCTGCTCTGGATCGTTGCTCTGGTACTGGCCGTCAGCGGCACCGCCTGGGGCGTGATCCGTGCCTTCAGCGACAACATGGTGTTCTTTTACTCACCCTCACAGATCTTGGCAGGTGAGGCGCCCAGCGGTCGCTCATTGCGCATCGGCGGAATGGTTGAGGAAGGCAGTATCGAGCGCGAGCCAGGCAGCCTGACCATCAGTTTCCGCATCACTGACATGGGCGAGAGCATCCCGGTGACTTATTCGGGGGTGTTGCCCGACCTGTTCCGCGAGGGCAAGGGTGCGGTGGCTCAAGGTGAACTGCAGAACGGCGTGTTCGTGGCCAGCGAGATCCTCGCCAAGCACGACGAGAACTACATGCCGCCCAAGCTCAAAAAAGACTGAGGACCGACCATGCTTGCCGAACTCGCTCAGATGTTGTTGTCGCTGGCACTGGCCACAAGCCTTGTGGTCGGGCTTTACGGATTGTGGGGTGTCACCGGGGGCGGGCGGACCGAGCTCGGCGCATTGTCCGGCCAGTTGCGCTCGACCTCGACCCTGCTGTTCGGTCTGGTCGGCATCGCCTTCGTTCTGCTGATCGCGCTGTTCTTGGGGAGCGATTTTTCGGTCCGCAACGTCGCCGAAAACTCCAATACCTTGCTGCCCTGGCCGTACAAGATCGCCGCCAGTTGGGGCTCGCACGAGGGCTCCTTTCTGCTGTGGGTGCTGATGCTGGCCGGCTGGACGGCCGCCGTCGGCTGGGCTTCGGGCGCATTGGCCGATGGTTACCGCGCCCGCGTACTCACCATCTTGCTGTTGCTGCAAGCCGGTTTCCTGCTGTTCCTGGTAGCGAGCTCGAACCCGTTCGAACGCATCCTGCCCGCCATGCCCGAGGGCCGCGATCTCAACCCGCTGCTGCAGGACCCGTTCATGGTCATTCACCCGCCCATGCTCTACATGGGCTATGTCGGCTTCGCAGTGGCCTTTGCCTTTGCTGTTGCGGCGTTGATGGAACGCCGACTCGACCCGACCTGGGCGCGATGGAGCCGGCCGTGGGCCAACGCCGCTTGGGCCTTCCTGACGGTCGGTATCCTGCTGGGGTCCTGGTGGGCTTATCGCGAACTCGGTTGGGGCGGCTGGTGGTTCTGGGACCCGGTCGAGAACGCCTCGCTGATGCCTTGGCTGGCTGGCACCGCCCTCATTCACTCGCTGGCTGTCACCGATAAGCGCGATGCACTGAAGAGCTGGACAGTGCTTCTTGCCATCGTCACGTTTGCGCTGTCGCTGCTGGGAACCTTCCTGGTGCGTTCCGGTGTGCTGACCTCGGTACACGCCTTCGCCACTGACCCGGAGCGCGGAATCTTCATCCTCTCGCTGCTGATGGTCGTGGTTGGCGCCTCGCTGGTGCTGTACGCCGCCCGGACACGCGACATCGGCATTGGCGGCAGCTTTGGCCGCGTTTCGCGCGAGTCCTTCCTGCTCGCCAACAACGTTCTGATGACCGCGGCGCTCGGGGCAGTGATGCTGGGCACGCTCTACCCGCTGTTCGCCGAGGTCATCACCGGCCGCAAGATGTCGGTGGGCCCCCCCTACTTCGAGGCTGTGTTCACGCCGCTGCTGTTGCCAGCTGCCTGGCTGATGGCGGTCTCGCCAGGTCTGCGTTGGAAGGAGAGTCAACTGGCCGATATCCTGCGCCCGATGTGGATGCCCTTGTTGGTGACGCTGGGGCTCGGAGTGATCTGGGTGCTACTCCTTGGGCCCTTTAAGTGGCTCACGGCATTGGGGCTGGCCGGCGGCCTGTTCCTGATCTGGGGAACGCTGGACCACGCGCGCAAGCAGCTCGCGAAACTCGCTGGCACCGGCGAGCCGGTGGCACTCACGGCACGCATGCGCAAGCTCGGCACCAGCTACTGGTCGATGGTGGTCGCACACCTGGGCGTAGCGGTGTTCATCATTGGCGTCGCCATGGTGAAGTCGTACGAGATCGAGCGCGACGTGGTCATGAAGCCTGACGAAACCGTGACTGTTGGGGATGCCCGTTTCACCTTCGTCGGTGTCGACCGCGTCATGGGGCCCAACTTCGTTGCCCAGCATGGCGTTATCGAACTGACCACCGACGGCCGCACCATTCACCTGCTCGAACCGCAAAAACGCATGTACTTCGCTGGCGAGCAGGTCATGACCGAGGCCGCGGTGAAATATGGGCTGTTCGGCGACATCTACGTGTCGCTGGGCGACCCCCTGCAGGGCGAGGGTGACACCATTGGCGCCTGGAGCGTGCGCGTCTACATCAAGCCATTCATGGCCTGGGTGTGGGTCGGATGCCTGATGATGGCGATCGGCGGCGGCATGACCTTGTTCGACCGTCGCTACCGCTTCCGCCGGCAGGCCGCCGGCGCAGCCACCAACACGGCCACCGATCCCGCGCCGACCGCCATGGCTCGCAGCAGCGGCCAGGGAGCCTGAGGTGCCGTCGCAACTGCGCGTCATTCTGCCGCTGGTCGTGCTGGTCGTGCTGGCGGTGGTGTTCGTGTTCGGCTTGCAGACCGACCCACGCAAGCTGCCCTCGGTGTTCATCGACAAGCCCGCGCCGGCCTTCGAGCTGCCCGCGCTGGCCCAAGACCAGCCACCCTTTGCACCGGAACAGTTGCGCGGCCAGGTCTGGCTGCTCAACGTATTCGCCAGCTGGTGCGCTGCTTGCGTGGTCGAGCACCCCTATCTGCTCGACATTGCCGAACAGCACCCTGACCTGCCCTTGGTCGGCCTGGCCTATAAAGACGCCCCCAGCGACACCCGCAACTGGCTGCGTCAACGCGGCGATCCGTTCACGCGCATCGCTGTCGACCGTGATGGCTTGGTCGGCATCGACTACGGTGTTTACGGCGTGCCAGAGACCTTCGTCATCGATGCCAGCGGAGTGATCCGCTACAAGCACGTCGGCCCGATCGACGGTAGCTTTTTCGATACCCATGTTGCGCCGCTGCTGCGCGCACCCGGAGCTTAAGCCATGGACACTGCCACCCTTGAGCAGCAGGGCGTGGATATCGAGCGCCTGAGGGAGATCAGCAGTGACCTGCGTTGCCTGGTCTGCCAGAACCAAAGCATCGCCGACTCCAACGCCGGCCTGGCTATCGATCTACGCAACCAGGTCGTCAAGCTGATGAGCGAAGGACGTAGCGACACCGAAATCAAGCAGTACATGGTCGACCGCTACGGCGAATTTGTGCTCTACGACCCACCGTTCTCGGCCGCCAACGCTGCGCTATGGGTTGGCCCCTTCCTATTGGTGGTGCTGGGGGTCTGGGTAGCACGGCGGACGATCGCCGCGCGCTTGGCGGCGCGACACACGCCCGGTGCCGGGCTGACTGCTGCGCAAAAGAAAGCCCTGGAAGAGCGCTATCGGGCCTCGCAAAGCGACTAGCCGACTACTTGTCGGTCATCACCCAGACGCCGTCCCACTCGCCCTCGGGCGGATTCGCCTTCAAGAACTCGCAGCGCTCGATATACGTCTGGCTGAGCGTGTCCTTCGGGTTGTAGTGCAAGGCTTTCGTGAACCCCGCGATGGCATCGTCCCAGCCACCAGCACGGTAGCGCATCAAGCCCTCGGTGAAGTTGCCGAGCACCTCCATCATGTTCGGGAAGCTTTCGGGCGTGTGGTAATCGAGCACCTCGTAGACGCTCACCGGTTGCGTCTTGCCCTTGACCACCACCAGGTCGACCTCGCGCATGCGGTAGATGCCACGCAATTTGGCCTGAGTGAACTCCGAGATCAGGATCTTCGCCGAGTATTGTTTGCAAGCCGACTCGAGGCGAGCCGCGAGGTTCACGCCATCGCCGATGACGGTGTAGTCCATGCGCTTCTTCGAGCCGATGTTGCCACTGACGACGATATCGGTATTCAACCCGATACCGATATGCACCGGCAGCTTTCCCTCGGCCTCGCGCACCACGTTCCAGGCGTTTAGCTCGCGGATCATCGAGACGGCCGCACGCACCGCGCGGTCCTCGTCATCGTCGTGCGCGAGCGGGATACCGAAGCCGGCCATGATGGCGTCGCCGATGAACTTGTCGAGCATGCCGCCTTCACGGGTGATGCAGTCGACCATGATCTCGAAGTACTCGTTGAGCAGCGTCACCGTGGCCTGCGGGCCCAGTGCTTCGGTCAAGGTGGTGAATCCACGGATGTCCGAGAACAGCAGCGTGGCGGTCACACTCTGCCCACCCATCGCCTCGCCGCCCTTGGCCATCAACTGGTCAGCGATGGCCGGGTCGACGTAGCGCGACATGGTCGACTTCATACGTTTCTCGGACGAGATGTCTTCAAACATCACCATCGTGCCCAAGCGTTCACCCTCGACACTGGTCAGCGGCAGGATGGTGCTATTGACCGACACCGCTTCGCCGCGCACCCGCATCTCGGCGTCCATGGTGATATCTGGGGTCGGGTCGGCTTCGAGCTTGCGGATCTTCTCGACGATCCAGGCGTTGTCCTCGCCGAACAGGGCCTCGACCTTCTGGCCGACGATGTCCTCGACCCGCGCCTGCAGGATCTTCGAGCCGGCTGCGTTACAGGTGATGACGGTCTCGGCGTCGTCCAAGGTGATCACGCCGTTGCTCATCGACTCGAGCATCGACTCGTTGTAGTTCTTCATGTTCTGCACGTCGGCGAACAGCGAAGCATTTTCCAGCGAGATGGCGATCTGCGCGGTGAAAGCCTTCAGACGCGATTCGTCCTCGGACGTGAACACCCCGTTCTTCTTGTTCAGCACCTGGGTGACGCCGATCACCTTGCCCTTCTGGTTGATGATCGGCACACACAGGATGCTGCGGGTGAAGAAGCCCGATTTCTTGTCGAAGGCCGGGTTGAAACGGAGGTCGGCATAGGCATGCGGGATATTGATAGTCTTGCCGCTGCTGAACACCGCCCCGGCGATGCCTGCCGTGTTCGGCAGACGGATCTGCATGGAACCCAAGCCTTGCCCCACCTGCGACCACAGGGTCTGCGTCTTCTCGTCGTTGAGGAACAGGGTGCTGCGCTCGGCATTCAGCATGCGCGTGGCTTCCGCCATCACTTTGTTGAGCAGCGAGTCGATCTTGATGTCGGAGGTGAGGTCGCTGACCACCTCGAGGAACTCGAGCTCCTGCTGGCGCAGCCGCTTCATGCGCTCGACCAGCGCCATACTCTCCAGACCCAGCGCGCCCTGGGTGGTGATGGCGGCGAATAGCTCCTGATCGTCCTTGCTGAACTTGCCCTGCCGTTTGTTCAATGCCTGCGCAACACCAATGATGTCGCCCTTGGCGTTGCGGATCGGCACGCACAGGATGCTCTGCGTGCGGTATCCGGTGCGCTCGTCGACCGAGCGGTCGAAGCGCTTGTCCTTGTAGGCGTCGTGAATGATCGCCGGCTTGCCGTTCTGGTAGACCCAGCCGGCCACACCGCGGTCGTTCATCAGCCGGATCTCCTGGCTCAGGTTGCCCTGAGCGACGCGGCTGTAAAGCTCATTGGTGGCGGCATCATTGAGGAACAGCGTGCTGCGGTCGGCGCCCAGCTGATCGGTGCTGACCTCGACCAACAAATGCAGGATGTCGTCGAGCGAATCCATCGCCGCGACCTTCTCCGAGATCGAAAGCAACAAGCGGAGCAGGTTCTCCTGCCAGGTCTTGCCGATCAGTGCGACCGAGTACGCGCCCCCTTTGCTGGCCCCGTTGCCCGCCGCCCGGCTACGCGTGGCGCCTGACTTGGCGGTTCGGGCAGCCGCTGGTGGCGTGATGGTAGAACTCATGTTGAGCGTGCCTCTAGGGTGTCTCGCAAGGTCTGCACGGTCTCGCGCAGTTGAGCGTTCTCGGCTTCCAGCGCCTGTACCGCAGCCTGGATCGCCTGCTCGCGACCGGCGCGCTCCTCATCCAGCGCGTCGCGCATGGTCTGCGCCAGGGTGCGCATCTGTGCCAGTTCGGCAGCATAGCGCTGGGTGGTGTCCTGGATGGCGGCCTCGGTCTGGCGGCGAGACTCCTCCAGCGCGTCGCGCAGCGCCTGCACGGTGGATTTGATCTGTTGCATCTGGTCGGCCTCGGCGGCGATCGCCGCCTGCACCGCGGCCTGTTCCCGACGCTGCTGCTCCTCGAGCGACTCGCGCATCGCGGCGATAGTGGCTTTCAGCTGCGCGACCTCGCGGTCATGCGCAAGCGTCATATCGACAGGCTGCACGGCAGCGGGAACGGAAGACACGAATATGCGCCAAATGTCGGAATTTCACTACATTAGCCCGTGCGAGAGCGGCTTCGCAAGCGCGCCCTGCAAGGTCGGTACATGCGAAAATCGCGCCTCTCCCCTTTGTGCACTGCCTGCCATGACCACGCCCCTGTTCACGCCGCTCGCCCTCGGCCCAATCACCCTGCCCAACCGCATCGTCATGGCCCCACTGACGCGATGTCGGGCTGGCGAGGGTCATGTCCCGCAACCACTGGCCGCGCTGTACTACGCACAACGCGCCAGCGCCGGGCTGATCGTCTCGGAGGCAACGCAGATCGCGCCAGAGGGCCAAGGCTACCCAGCCACCCCGGGCATTCACAGCGACGCTCAGGTCGTTGGCTGGCGACGCGTCACCGATGCCGTGCACGCGGTGGGCGGACGGATGTTCCTGCAGCTCTGGCACGTCGGTCGCATCTCGCACCAGGACTTTCAGCCCGACGGTGCACTGCCGGTGGCGCCGTCAGCCATCGCCGCGCAAGGCCAAGCGATGACCCGCTTCGGCATGCAGGACCACCCGGTGCCGCGGGCACTCGATGCCGCCGAGCTGCCTGGTCTCGTCGAAGCCTACTCCGCGGCGACCCGGCGCGCGCTCTTGGCCGGCTTCGACGGTGTCGAAGTGCATGCGGCCAATGGTTATCTGCTCGACCAATTCCTGCGCGACAAGACCAACCACCGTAACGATGCCTATGGCGGCACCATCGCCAAGCGCATACGCCTGCTCGACGAGGTCGTGGCGGCGGTCACAGAGGTTGCTGGAAAGGATCGCACCGGCGTCCGCATCTCTCCCGAGAATACGTTCAACGACATCGACGACAGCGACCCGCAGGCGCTGTTCAGTGCGGTGGCCGGCATGCTCAAGGGCCGCATCGCCTATCTGCATGTGGTGGAAGGCGAAGATCGCGTCGCCCAGGGCCAGGCACGGGTCGACTACCGCTCCTTGCGCGCTGCCTTTGCGGGCGTCTACATGGCCTGCTGCAACTACACGCCAGAGAAAGCTGCCGCGGCAGTCGCCGACGGCAGCGCCGACCTGGTGGCCTTTGGACGACCGTATCTGGGCAATCCGGATCTGGTGACGCGGATCCAGCTAGGTATCCCACTGAAGCGCAGCGACGCCTCGTCCTGGTACGGCGGCAGCGAGCAAGGCTACACCGACTATCCGCTGGCCAGCACGCTGTCCGCCTGAGGCCGGGGCGCGCCAACCCCGCGCCCGAGCCGTCCTTGCATGGCATCGGTTCTGGCCTGGAGCCCGCGCCACGCGTGGCGAAGTCTTTTTGGGAACGGGATCAACAGAGCCCAGACGCCAAAGGGCGCGACTAGCGAGATCCGGCTGGGCCCTCGTTGGACGCTGCGGTGGGTTTGCGTCGCCGGGGTTTGTGTCCGGAAGCGCTAGGCTTGCGTTCAACTGCCGTTGGTGTTGCCGCCACCGGCATGGGGTCGTCGCGCGCTTGCGCGACATCATCCAGCGTACGACCAAGTTCGGAGGTCACCTGCTCCGCCTGCGCTGCGACCGACCTGGCACTGGCCTCGATATCGTCGCGCAGTCGCCGCAACTCAGCTAACTCACCCTCACGGTCGATGTCCTGGACCACCCGATGGGCATAGCGTCGCGCGCGGCCGATCCAGTGTCCGACATCGCGTGCCAGACGTGGCAACCGCTCCGGGCCCAGAACCAGCAGAGCCACGACGCCCACCAGCAGCAGTTCGGTGAAGCTGATGTCAAACATGTGCTTGGTCGCGGGGCTAGCCGGGGGCGTGGTCCGCAGCCAGCCGGCGCGACGCCAATGACTCAGGCGGATTCGAAGCCCGACGAGCTGCGTCGTCTGCGGGCCTGGCGTCTCCCTTGCCCTTGCGGAACCCCTTCACTGCCTCGCCAAGGCCGGCACCGGCGCCGCGCAGCTTCTTTGTGCCGAAGACCAGCACCAGGACCGCCAGAACGACCCACCAGTGCCAGATACTCAAAGAACCCATGCGACCCCCTGTGTCGTGACCTCTTGTGTCAGCGTACGCCGCGGGCAACCTGGATGCGCGCAGCCTCTTGAACGTCAACACTAAATGAAAAGCCCGCCGGGTGGCGGGCTTTCAAAACTTGGTTGCGGGGGCAGGACTTGAACCTGCGACCTTTGGGTTATGAGCCCAACGAGCTGCCAACTGCTCCACCCCGCGTCTGAGGGGTCGGAGTATAGCCGAGCAACGTCGGCATGACTAGCGTTGAACGACCGCGCGATCGAGCCACGCCGTCAATGGCTGCCAGTTCTCCAACTCGCGGCGAGCCCGACTTGGCGCCAAATCGAAAATCGAACGGCCCTGAGTGCCAGCCAGAGGATAGATCTGGGTATCGCGCAAGTAAGTGAGTACCGGCAGATCGAAATGTGCCAGGAAGCGTTCCAGCATGCCGGCGGTACGCGTCCGCGGGTCGACCCGCATGGCCACAAGCGCTACGTAGTCAGCCCCGGTGCGACCGGTCTGCTCGCTGACAACATCGCCGAGGAAGTCTTCAGTCGCACTCATGTCGAACAGGCTGGGCTGCACCGGAATCAGCACGCGATCGGCGTTGCGCAAGGCGCGGCGCAGTTCGGCACCGTGAATGCCGGCCGGCCCGTCGATCACCACCGTGCCCACCCCGGAGGGCGGCATCCAGCTCGCCCGCGCATCAAAGCCGGACACCTGTGGCAGCGTATCGGAACGAAAGCCCAGCCAGGCCAGCGCCGACTGCTGACGGTCGAGGTCGCCCAGCGCCACCGACTCGCCACTACGCGCGAGGTAGCCGGCGACATTGGTCGCCAGCGTAGTCTTGCCGGCGCCGCCCTTCGGGTTGATAACGAGGATGCTGGCCATAGGGTTCTCCGGTAATTACGTCAGCGACCCAATTCGCGGCGATCGACCAGCGCTTGGGCCAAGGTACCGCTATCCGTGAACTCCAGCTCACCACCGACCGGCAGACCTCGCGCGATGCGACTCAGGCGGATGCCGCGGTGGGCCAACCAGACACCGATGTACTGTGCGGTAGCCTCGCCTTCGACGCTAAAACCAGTGGCCAGGATCACTTCTTCGATCTCGCTGCCCTCGACGCGCTGCCGCAGCTGTTCAAGCGCCAGCTGTCGCGGGCCCACCCCATCCAGCGGCGAAAGCTTGCCCAGCAAGACGAAATACAGACCACGGAAAGTGTGGGTCTGCTCGATGCGTAGCAGATCGGCAGGCGTCTCCACCACCGCCAACAGCCGGCGATCGCGGTCCGGGCCGGCACATAACTCGCAAAGATCGCGTTCGCTGAAGGTATTGCACAGCTGACAATGCCCGATCCGCTCGCGCGCCTCGACAATGGCTTGAGCCAGCCGGTCGGCCCCTTGCGGGTCACGCTGCAGCAGGTGATAGGCCATGCGCTGTGCCGACTTTGGGCCAACCGCCGGCAGGCAACGCAAAGCCTCAATCAGCCGCACCAGCGCCGAGGGCTCGCTCACGTCGTCAGAACGGCAGCTTGAAGCCGGGCGGCACTGGCAAACCGGCGGTCAGGCCCGACATGCGCTCCTGCACTGTCGCCTCGACCTTCTTCACCGCATCGTTGACCGCCGCTGCCAGCAGGTCCTCGAGCATCTCCTTGTCCTCTTGCAGCAACGATGGATCGATCTGCACACGTCGCACATCATGGCGGCAAGTCATCGCGACCGTGACCATGCCGGCGCCCGCCTTGCCCTCGACCTCGATGCTAGCGAGTTCTTCCTGCGCCTTGCGCATGTTCTCCTGCATCTGCTGGGCCTGTTTCATCAAGCCTGCCAGTCCACCTTTCATCACGTCTTCATCCTCCGTCTAAACATCCCGTGCATCGGTCTGCAGCGGGCGCACGCTGGTCTCGTCGATGCGCCCGCCCATCTGATCGATCAGGCCGCGAACGAATGGATCGTCGCGGATCGCTTGTTCAGCATCGGCTTGGCGTGTGGCACGGTCGGACTCGCGTCGGGCGATCGGGGTTGCATCGGCGGCGACGTCTTGCACCTCGACCCGCAACGACCAATCGTTGCCTAGCAGGGTCTGGACCGCTTGCTCGAGCTGACGCTCGACGCCGGCCTCGCGCATGGATGCATACTGACCGGGCAGGGCCAGCCGCAAGACACGACCATCGACCGCCTGCAGCACGCAGCGGTCACCCAGCATCTTCGACCGTCCAACCAGGCGCAGCCGCGTGACCAAGGCCGGCCAGTCACCGTCGAAGGCAACGCCGGTGGTGTTCGCAGACGTGCCGGACATGTCGGAGGTGGCGGTCGCGAGTGCGGGGATGGCTGTAGTTGCTGAGGAAGGAACTGCATCACCGGCGATTGCCGCGATCGGTGCAGCGGGCCTGACGGTGATCGGATCGGCGTTGGCGCCAAGCCCCCTCACGATGCTGACGGTGTGCGCATCCGCGGGCGCAAGGCCGGCAACGGCCGGGGCATTCACGGTGTCTTGGGGCGCGGCCAGCGCCAACATGCGCAACACCGCCATCACGAAACCCGACTCGGCATCTGGCGCCCAATCGAGCTCGGCACGGGCGTGCGTCGCGACCTGGTACAAGACCTGCAGATCGGTCGCCGAAAAACGCCCGGCAATCTGTTGCAACGCCACCGGCGCATCCGCATCGGGCAGGGTACGCAGCAGTGCCACCTGCTTGGTCTGACGCGCCAGCTCCTGCAAAGCGGCATCCAGCGAGACTCCGCGATCGACCACCGCATCTGCGGCAGCCAGCGCAGCTTGTGCGTCGCCGCGACTCAGGGCATCGAGCAGCGCAGTGATGGCCTCGCCGTCAGCCACGCCCAACATGTCAGCCACCGCTGCCGTCTGCACCTGCCCTCCACCAAAAGCGATCGCCTGGTCGAGTAGCGACAGCGCGTCGCGCAGGCTGCCGCGGGCGGCGCGGGCCAGCAAAGCCAAGGCCTCCGGCTCCGCCGCCACACGCTCCTGCGCCAAGATGTGGCTCAGCCGCTCGACGATGACCGTTTCGGCGATCGGCTTCAGGCCAAATTGCATGCAGCGCGATAGGACCGTTACCGGGATCTTCTGTGGGTCGGTGGTGGCCAGCACAAACTTGACGTGCTCCGGGGGCTCTTCCAGTGTCTTCAACATGGCGTTGAAGGCTGAACCCGACAACTGGTGCACCTCATCGATCACATACACCTTGAAACGCCCCACGGTGGGCGCGTAAAGGGCATTCTCGAGCAGGTCGCGCATGCGATCGACTTGCGTGTTGGACGCAGCATCGAGTTCGATGAGATCGACGAAACTGCCGGCCTCGATCGCCTGGCAAGCGGAGCAACGACCGCATGGGTCCGGAGTGACCCCGGTCTCGCAGTTGAGCGCACGGGCCAACACCCGCGCCAAGGTCGTCTTTCCGACACCGCGCGTGCCAGTGAACAGATAGGCGTGATGCAGACGGCCGCTCTGCAATGCGTGCCGCAAGGCTTGCAGCACATGGCCCTGGCCGACCACGTCGGCGAAGGAGCCGGGGCGCCATTTGCGGGCGAGGACGCGGTGCGCTTGCATGTCGGCATTATGCACCGGCACGCAGGTCGATCATGCTCAAAGCGCGCCATGACGCTTCCCACGCACCCTAAACCCGGCAGCCTTAGACGCGCCAAGGGGCGCCGTAGCGCCCCTTGTGAACCAGTCGGGCGACAAACCGCCCGAAACGACCTAGAACGCCAGCTTCAAGCGCACTTGATGGAAGTTAACGCCGCCATTGTTGTCGCTGATGCCCGCATTGGAGTAGTGCTGGTAGCGATAGCCGAGATCGTACTTGAGCCCCTCACCAAAGCGGAAACCCAGACCTACGTGATCGCCAAACTCGAACGCAGTGCCCATCTTCTTGTCGTCGGACAGGCGCACGCTGGAAAACACATGCACGCCGACAGCGGCTTCGATGTACGGTGCGAATCCATTCACTGGCAGTCGCTCGTAGCGGAATACCGGGGTGATCCCCAAACCATAGATGCTACGACCACCAGGACCGTCACCGCGCCAATAAGAGGCATCCGCTTCCCAGTAGCCGCCAAGGAACCAATTGCCTTCGGTAAACCAACGCTTGTCCCAGTTCCAAACCAAGCCAACGGCACCCATGTCGGCATGCTCGCCGGTTCCACCTATCACGGAAAAGCCATCGACCGCTGCCACCGGAGCCGAGGCGGTGAACACGCTTGCAACCAGTGCTGCCCGGAGTCGTTGTTTCATTCTCTGTCCTTCTGTTCTTGCTGTTCTTGTCATTTTGGCCTGCTGAACGTGCTGGCCGAGCTGGCGCCGTGCGGCACCGGCCCGTTTGAACGGGTGGCGAGCCTTGCCCCCGGCACTTGCAACGAACGGCTGGGGCTGCTGCCTTCCGACCCTGACCCGGTTCACCATCGCGCAATGCGGGGAGGCCCGCCATGGAAGCCACTATGCCACAGTGGCCATTTCCGCGAAATGTAAGGTTCGGCGGGCGCCTCTGTCCACTGCCCCGACGACCCACAACGATGCCCGTATTGTTGTTGTTGCATCGGCACCACAGCCCATCGTGCTGTAGTGCGACTCGCACTTCAGCCCAGGCGAGACTCTCTGGCCACCTGCCGACCGACTGCTTTCGGTACGCCGAGCAGCCGTCGCTTTTCAGTCTGGGCCACCTGGCGACTCAGCTGTGCTGCAACCTGCGCACCGAGGCCTCGATACCAGCCGCGTCCAGTCCCTCCAGGGCCAGCAGGGTTGCATGGTCGCCGTGGTCGATGAAGCGGTCGGGCAATCCCAGATGGTGGATCGGCACCATCGGAATACGCTCACCTAGCTCAACCAGCGCCTCGGCGCACGCCGAGCCGGCCCCACCAGCGATCACATGCTCCTCGACGGTGACGATGCGGTCGTGGCTGTTGGCGATGCGTTCGATCATGGCCAGGTCGATCGGCTTGACGAAGCGCATGTTGACCACTGTAGCGTCGATCACCTCAGCGGCCTTCATCGCCGGGGCAACCATCGAGCCAAAGGCCAAGATCGCCACCCGCTGTCCAACCGGCGCGCCGCTCTCCCGCAGCAATTCAGCCTGGCCGATCGGTAAGGGTTCGAGGGTGCTGGTTGCATCGACGCCGGTTCCAGCCCCGCGCGGATAACGCACGGCGCTAGGGCCGTCGTAGGCCAGACCGGTACTGAGCATGCGCCGACATTCCAGCTCGTCCTTGGGCGCCATGACCAACATGTGCGGGATGCAGCGGAGGTAGCTGTAGTCATAGATTCCAGCATGGGTCGCGCCGTCGGCACCCACCAGACCAGCACGGTCGATGGCGAACACCACCGGCAGCTTCTGCAATGCCACATCGTGGATCAACTGGTCATAGCCGCGTTGCAGGAAGGTGCTGTAGATCGCCACCACCGGGCGCAGACCCTCGCAAGCGACGCCGGCGGCGAAGGTCACCGCATGCTGCTCGGCGATGCCGACGTCGTAGTAGCGGTTTGGAAAGCGCTGCGCGAACTCGACCATACCCGAACCTTCACGCATCGCCGGGGTGATACCAACGACACGGTCATCAGCGGTCGCGGCATCGCACAGCCAAGCGCCAAACACCGCCGAGTAGGTCGGCTTGGCTGGGGCAGTGGATGGCTTGATGCCGGCATCGGGATCGAACTTGCCCGGCCCGTGATAGAGGATCGGGTCAGCCTCGGCGCGCTCGTAGCCTGCACCTTTGCGAGTCACCACATGCAGGAACTGCGGCCCCTTCAGACGACGCAGATTCTGCAGTGTGGGTACCAGAGCGTCGAGGTCATGGCCATCGATCGGGCCGACATAGTTAAAACCGAACTCTTCGAACAACGTGCCGGGCGTGACGAAGCCCTTGGCCGTCTCTTCGATACGATGCGCCAGTTCACGCATGCTCGGCAGATTACTAAGCAGCTGTTTTCCCAGTTCCTTGGTCGAGGTGTAGAGCTTGCCGGACAGCAAGCGGGTGAGGTACTTCGACAACGCCCCGACCGGCGGACTGATCGACATCTCGTTGTCGTTGAGGATCACCAGCAGATCGATATCGCGCTCGATACCGGCATTGTTCAGTGCCTCGAAGGCTAGGCCGGCACTCATCGCGCCATCGCCGATCACCGCAACATGACGCCGTCGATCGGGGCCCTCGTGCTCACCCTTCTGACGCGAAGCGACCGCCATACCCAGCGCTGCCGAGATGCTGGTCGAGGAATGTGCAGTGCCGAAATGATCGTATTCGCTCTCGCAACGGCGCGGGAAGCCCGACAAACCATTGAGCTGTCGCAGGGTGCCCATGCGTTCGCGGCGGCCGGTGAGGATCTTGTGCGGATAGCTCTGGTGCCCAACATCCCAGATCAACCTGTCATAGGGCAGGTTAAACACATGGTGCACGGCGACAGTCAGTTCGACGGTGCCAAGGTTTGAGGACAAATGGCCGCCAGTGCTCGCTACAGAGCGCAGCAGGAAGTCCCGCAACTCGTCGGCCAACTGTCGCAACTGTGGGCGGGATAACTCGCGGACACGTGCCGGGCTGTTGATTGTCTCGAGGATCGATTCAACGTTCTGCATGGGGCCGGATTGTGCGCCATTCAGCGCCTCGACGGTGACGCTGCGATCGATGCTGTTCATGGTGCCTCCGCGGGTCGGGTGGTGCTCGCCGCCGCCATACGGCGCGAACGCATGCCCCACTGCCAGAGTCGCTCGAAGGGGATCGGCAAGACCATGAACCAGTGTTCAAGGATCGCCAGGCTGAGCAACGTAGCGAGTAGGGTGAAAGCGGCGATCTCATAGCTTGAGGCCAGCGGCGCAAACGCACCCTGCCAAACAGCGATGACAAGGATGGTCGGCAAGGTCACCGAAAATGGGAACAAGGCATTCATGGGGCGACGCGTGAAGTAGGTTTGCAGGTAGCGCAGGTGTGGCGGCAGAAAGCTCTCAGACAGGTTGCGTACACCCAAAAAGACATTGAGCTTGGCGCTCTGACGCATCACCCAAAGGATGCCGAAGGTATACCAGCCGACGCGATTGGCACCGTCGCCGGCAATCGCCCACGCCAGAATCCCCAACAGCAAAAGCACAATCTCGTGGTGCAAAACCGTCTGCAACGCGTACGACACCCGACGCCAACCGACACAGCCGGCCGGGCAATCGACGCGCCGGGGGCCGGTCACATAACCCAGCAGGAATGCCACTTCTTGCCAGGCCCAGATCAGTACCGCGCAACTGAACGCGCAATAGGCGCCAGCGACAGTTGGTAGGTCGCGCGTGAGCGTGAGCCCCCAAAACGCCGCCACCATCAGCAGCGATGCCAGCGCAAAGGTGTGTCGGAAGGTCCAGCGCGGCAGGCCGTTCAGGTACAGAATGACTCCGGTACTGGCCCACCAGACCAAGACCGTGAATAACGCTGGCCAAGCGAGTTCTGCCATCTCACCAGACCGGTGCAAGACGCGGATCGTCCGGGAGCGCCTTGTGGCGAGCCGGCAAGCAATACATGCGGGTGAACACTGCCGCCGCCTTCAGGCCTAGGCCAAGCCGGCGGACACCGTTCCACAGGCCGCCGGCCTGCGCCGCCGCGTCCATCGCCTCGGCGGTGACACGCAAGGTCTCAAGCCCGGCGAGGAAGCGCGGATCTTCGAAGTTCAACGTCACCGGGAAGACCTGCTCGGAGATCTCGCGAGTGACCCGAAACACCTCCATATCGTAGGCGGTCGGGTCGAGCGCCAGCGACTTGTGGAACACCGGCCGGGCGTGGTCACGGACGTACATGGTGGCAAAGACGGCGAGGGTGAAGAAGCGGATCCATAAGCGGTTCATGCCGCTGGTCAGCTTCGGGTCAGCCCGCATGAGTAAGGCAAACGCCTCGCCGTGGCGGAATTCGTCGTTGCACCATTCGCGGAACCATTTGAAGATGGGGTGGAAGCAAAGCTCCGGGTGCCGCTCGATCTGCCGGTAGATGGTGATGTAGCGCGCATAGCCGATCTTCTCCGACAGGTAGGTGGCGTAGAAGATGAACTTCGGCTTGAAGTAGGTGTACTTCTTCGCCTTGACCAGAAAGCCGAGGTCGACGCCGATGCCGAAATCCTTTAGCCACTGGTTGATGAAACCGGCGTGACGCGACTCGTCGCGGGCCATGTACCCGAACAGGTCTTTCATGTCAGGGTTTTTCACCCGTCGGCGGATCTCGGCATACAACACGCAGCCCGAGAATTCGGCAGTCACCGAGCTGATCATGAAGTCGACGAACTCCTGGTAGAGCTCGTCGGGCAGGTGCGAGTAATCCTTGCCCATCATCTCGGCTGGCCGTTCGAAGTGACCGTTGTTGGGGTCGGCCTTGAACTCCTCCATCAGCGCATCCCACTGCGACCGGATGCTGTTGATGTCGAGCCGGTCCATGGCGTCGAAGTCAGTGGTGTAGAAGCGCGGGTCGAGCATGGTGTTCTTCTGCGCGCGTTGGGTCGATTCGTTGAGCTCGACCGCCTCGTTGATGGCGTTCATGGCTGGGTCCTTTGCGTGGCGGTGTTCGTGGCGACCCGAGGCCGCGGATAGTTGCGCGCGTTCGAGAAACGGCGGGTGGAGAAGCTGACCTCGTACAGCAAGTCGAGCTCGAACCGGGCGACGAAGACGGTGCGCAGGCGCTCCCACCAGGACGCGCGTGACACCGTGGCGCGCCGCTCGGCGACCAGGGTCTGCCCCCAAGCGATGCGCGTCGGCGGGTTGTGGACCAACACCTCGTCGCCAGGGCCGACCTCGACCCCTTGCAGGATGACGTGGGCGTAGCAGTCCTCGGCGGTGTGCGCGATCTCGATCCGGCAAGGCACTTCGCTGCGCATTGGCGGCCGACCTGTCTGCAGACGCTGGGTGTTCACGATGCGCCGCCGGACGCGTCGAGCAGACGCGCAAAGGTCTCGGCATTGGTGCTGCCGAAGGAGTTCAGCTCGATCGACTCGCCCGTTGCAGTGTCGACCAGCAGCAGACGCCCCCCGGCATACGCGACGATGCGGAACGGAGCGTCTGGGCCTGCACCATTGCGCTTGCGTTCCCGGCCCATCGCCCGCAATACGCCTCGCAAGAATCCGGCCTCGCCCTCGACACGATGGATGACCCGGCCGCTGGCAGTGTCGACCACCACCACCGCGCCGCCAGGCTCGTCGAAAAACTGCAACTCTCGTACCTGCAAGACCTGCCGGTCGGGCGTCACCAAAGGCACCGGCTCCCGCCCACCGCTCACCCAAGCCACTGCAGCCACCGTCAAAACGGCAAGGCCAAGCAAGGCGAAGCCGGGAAGATGCGGGGAACGAGCGGGTGGAGTGTTCATGTGCAATAAGACCGGCTTCACGAGGCCCCGGCCGTCTGCAGGCGGCCATCGTTCGATCGTGCAGCGCTCGCTTTGCCGTGGCTGGCGGCCCGCCCACCGGCCTCGCCCCAAGCCTCGACCAGCAGGCGCGCTACACGCGAGACGTCTGCAATACAGCGCAGCGAGGGCTGCGGCTGACGCAGCTCCCAAGGACGTGCATGCGGCCACAGATGGACGTACGCGATGCGATCGTTTTCGCCCAGGTGCAAGCAGAGGTCGCCGATATCGGCATCTCCCTGCCGTACATCGGCGCCGCAGATACGCGCAAAGGGCAGGTTGAAGGTGATGCTGAGCACGATACCGATGCGCATCACCACGCGCCGGTCGGTGATGGTGTACAGCGTGGTGCTAGCCGACCAACGAGCCAGACCGGCGAGCAGCAGCAGGCCAGCCAAGGGCAAAGGTGCGACCTGGAGCATGCCCCACAAACCCTGCAGGACGGTCGCGCCGTCGTAGCAGTCGGTGATCCATTTCCACGCCAGCAGCAGCGAGAAGTACGCCGCCACCTTGCGGATATGAAAGACCTCGATGGCAAGCCGTCGCCAGTCCGGAGCACCCTGCCAGAGCAGGCGTTCGCCTGCTGGAAGCGGCTCCGGCAACCCCGGTTCGGGCTCGAACTCGTGTTCGGGCCCAAGGCCATGGCGGTGAGATTGCGCACTCACACCAGCGGTTCCTGACGCGAAGGTTCAGCGTACAGGGTGCCTGCACCGAAGTAGCCGAAGATCTTCTCTTCTTCCAGCAGGGTGATCTGCTCGGGCTTCTTGGTGGTCGGGGTGCCCGCCAGCTGCTGACCCAGCACAGACTTGACCCGTACTGCATCCTTGCCCACCCGCACCAGATTCATCGGCACCAGAATGGCCCGCTTGCTCCCAACATCGACCTCGACGTAGCGGAAGAGGTGCTCGGAGCGGTCGACCCACAAGTCGACGACCTTGCCACCGACCACACCATCAGCGCCAACCACATCCATCCCACGTGGATCGATCTCGCCGTGTTCGACAGCAAAACCTTTGGCCGCACGCAGGGGCACAATGCGGGCCTCACCCTCATAGGTCATGTCGAGGCGGTCGGCACGATCGGTCCAAGTGCCAGGGCCGACCCCCGCTGTCATCGCGTCGCCGGTCGGCTCGTGGGCGCTACCAGGAAAACCAGCCAACGGACGCATTGCCGCACCGGCGCCGTAGTCATCACGATCATGTGGGGCGTAGTAGTCACCCCCGTGCTGCAGCCGGAAATGCTTCGGCTTGGGCATCGGCAGGATGCCGCCATCGCGACGGCCATTGGGCAGCCCCGAGTCAAGCGGGAAACCCTCGCGTTTGCTCTCGTAGATCAGGTAGATGACAAGGCCGGCAAAGAACAGCCAGAAGCCGTACAGCGCCAATTGGGCCACGTCAACGTAGCCAGTGATCGCTCCAGTTCCCATGTATGTCTCCTTTGAAAGAGTAATCAGCCGGGGAATTCGGCCAGTCCAAACTTCTCATGCCCTGCTTCGCTCACAGAATTGCGGCTGCGTACCAGCGGCCCCAATGCGACCAAGCCGGCAAATAACAACAGCAGTTCCAGGTGATAGACGGCGCCATAGCCTGTCGCCGGATGATTGAGCGCCTCGCCCAAGGCACCGGTCGCGGCCAGCGCCGACATCCAGTCGCGCAGGACCCCGCCCAAGCCGATCGCGATACCCATGCAGGTCGCGTGTACAGCGCCCCACGCACCCAAGGCCATGCCGGTCAGGCCACCACGCTCCAAGCCCATGGCTACGATGAGCGTGCCGACCGAGAACAAGCCACCGCCAAAGCCGATCAGAGCCACACCGACGCGGAACAGCATGGGCGAGCCGAACGGTTCGGCAAAGATCACTGCGCTAAAAGCCAACAGACCGACCAGTAGGCCGTTTGCGGCCAATCGGTAGGGATTGCCACCACGCACCAAGGTCCGCGCAGCCACGGCGAAAGCGACCAAGGCCCCCGCCGCCAACAGCGCCGTGAGGGCCGACGTTGCTGCGACTGAAAGACCCAGTAGCTCGGCGCCGTAGGGCTCCAAGATGATGTCCTGCATATTGAACGCCGCCGTACCCAGCCCCAAGGCGACCAGGAAGCGAGCGGTGCTCGGCTCACCGGCGAAACGCTGCCAGCTCGACCGAAAATCGGGTCGCTGCCGGTCCGGATGGGTCCGTGTGGGGTCGCGCGGCTCTTGCTTCCACAGCGCTGTCAGATTGAGCAGCAGGCTGACCACGGCAGCCCCTTGCACGACCTCGATCAAGCGGATCTGGGTGAAGTCCCCCAGCAATCCCGCAAATACGAGCCCGCTGCAAACCATACCAACCAGCAGCATGGTGTACATCAGCGCCACCACACGCGGACGCGTGCTTTCGGCGGCAAGGTCAGTGGCCAGCGCGAGGCCTGCTGTCTGGGTCGTCTGCACACCTGCACCAACCAGCAGAAAGGCCAGCGCCGCGCTGAGGTGGCCAAACCATGCTGGCCAGTGGCTATCGCCAGACAAGAGGATCAGGGCAAAAGGCATGATCGCCAGTCCGCCGAACTGCAGCAGGGTACCGACCCAGATGTACGGAACCCGCCGCCAACCCAGGACCGATCGGTGAATGTCGGAGCGAAAACCGACCAGCGCCCGGAACGGTGCAACCAGCAGCGGGATGGCGACCATCAGTGCGACCAACCAAGCCCCGACCCCCAGCTCGACGATCATGA
The DNA here is from genome assembly GCA_964524005.1 of uncultured Enterobacteriaceae bacterium. Classification (GTDB taxonomy): domain Bacteria; phylum Pseudomonadota; class Gammaproteobacteria; order Burkholderiales; family UBA3065; genus UBA3065. The sequence goes on along the minus strand of CAZGBK010000003.1, from coordinate 28,936 downwards.
CCCGGTTCAGAGTGCCGACCAGCAGTGCCATCGCCATGCCGACCGACACTTGAAACAGCGACAGCCGCAGCAGGCGCCCCAGCGGAAGGTCGGCGCTGGCGATGTCAGCGAACGGCAGCAGCCGTGGGCTGATGCCAAGCCACATGCGGCTACCAGACTGGCGGCTCATCGGCGCACCAACTCCAGCGATTGCGAGATGTAGAAGCCCCGCGCGACCTTGCGGCTGCGCCCAAGGTGCCAGTGGCGCAAGGCCGGATCGACGCCGATCAGACGGCGCAAGGTGCGTTCACGCACCGGGTAGATGGCCGGCGAACGGTTGCCGCGCGGGAACAGCTTGCCCACGCTCATCATGGTCGCCAGCAGTAGGTTGAGTGGCGCAAAAGTGAAGATCATGCTGCGCCGGGTGCGTTGACCTAGTTCCTCCAAGACCCGAACAACGTCGGCCGGCTGATAGTGGATCAATGCATCCATCGAGATGATGTGGTCGAAGATGCCCAACTGCGGGCTTAGCATGTCGCCTGCACGAAACTCGATCGAGCCGCGCCCGAGATCGTGTGGCAGGCGGTCACGCGCGAGCTGCACCAGCGTGGGTGAGAGGTCGACGGCGACCACCTGTGCACCGCGACGCGCCAGTTCGACGGCCATGGCCCCCGTACCGCAACCCGCATCGAGGATACGCAGGCCGGTCAGGTCGGCCGGCAACTGGCTCAGTATCGACTCGCGCATGTCCTCGCGGCCGGCCCGCACCGTTGCCCGGATTCCGCCGACCGGGGCGGTCGAGGTCAAACGCGCCCAAGCTTCCACCGCAGTGCGGTCAAAATAATGCTGGATTAGCCGCCGCCGCTCGCGATACGAGGGGGCGTCGTGGGCCAGGGGTTCCTTGACAACGTGCATGGTGCTCAACTCAATCGAACCCGAGCAGGTCGAAGATCTCACGGTCTTTCAACGCTTCTGGCGCCGTACCCGGCGTGCCGGCCCACATCCGTGCCGCGAGGCGCAGGTACTCGTCCTGCACCATCTTCAGTTCGGGCGAATCTTCCAGCTCGAACAGAGTGGACTTCTTCAACCGGCTCTGGCGGATGACGTCGAGCTGCGGGAAGCGCGCCATGGTCTCCAGTCCGACCCGCTCATTGAACTTGTCGATCTGGTCAGTCGCATCCGAGCGGTTGGCGATCACCCCACCCAGACGCACGTTGTAGTTCTTGGCCTTGGCACCGATCGCCTGAACGATGCGGTTCATCGCAAAGATGCTGTCGAAGTCGTTGGCGGTGACGATCATCGCCCGGTCGGCGTGTTGCAGCGGGGCCGCGAAGCCACCACACACCACATCGCCCAGCACGTCGAAGATGACGACATCGGTGTCTTCCAACAGGTGGTGTTCCTTTAGCAGCTTGACGGTCTGGCCGACCACATAGCCACCGCAGCCGGTACCGGCCGGTGGACCACCCGCCTCGACACAGAGGACGCCGTTGTAGCCCTCGTAAACGAAATCTTCGGGGCGGAGTTCCTCGCTGTGGAAGTCGACCGTCTCGAGCACGTCGATCACGGTCGGCACCAGCTTCTTGGTCAGCGTGAAGGTGCTGTCGTGCTTCGGGTCGCAGCCGATCTGCAGCACCCGCTTACCCAGCTTGCTGAATGCGGCCGACAGGTTGGACGAGGTGGTGCTTTTGCCAATCCCCCCCTTGCCATAGATGGCGAACACCTTCGCGTTGCCGATCTTCACCCGCGGGTCGAGCTGAACCTGCAGGCTGCCCTCCCCGTCTGGCGGCGCGCCGCGCCGGATCTCGCTCATGGGGACAGTGGCAATGCTCATGCAGATGCTCCTTCGTAGACGCCTTCCAGGCGGTCCTCAAGCTCTTCGCCAGCACGGCGCAGGGCCTCGAGGGTTTCGGCACTTGGGTGCCAGAAATCACGTTCCGATGCTTCGATCAGGCGGTTTGCCAACTTGGCCGAGGCAGTCGGGTTGAGTCGCGCCAGCCGTTCCCGCATCTGCGGGTCCAGCAGGAAGGTCTCGGTCAGTTGTTGATAGACCCATGGCTGCACCTGACCGGTCGTCGCCGACCAAGCGAAGGTATTGGTGATATGGGTCTCGATCTGGCGAACGCCCTCGTAGCCATGCTGCAACATGCCCTCGTACCACTTCGGGTTGAGCGTGCGGGTGCGGGTCTCGATCGCGACCTGCTCTGACAACGTCCGTACCACACCGTCGCCGCGCGTCTGGTCGCCGATGTAGACCGGCGTCGCATCGCCACCACGGGCCCGTTTCACGGCATTGCTGATCCCGCCGAGGGTATCGAAATACGTGTCGATGGTGGTCACACCCAATTCCACCGAATCGAGGTTCTGGTACGTCAAGCTGACATCAGCCAGCACGCTCTGCAGCAGCTCGGCCTTCTGCACCGGGCGCCCAGCGCGGCCATAGGCAAAGCCCTTGCGCCGCGACCAGGTCTCGGCCAGCTCATCCTCGGCGCCCCAGGCGCTGCTTTCGATCAGGTTGTTGACGTTGGCGCCGTAGGCACCGTCGGCATTGCCAAACACACGCAGCGCAGCTGTCTCAAGGTCGCAGCCGTGTTGCGCCATGTAGGCCAGCGCATGCTTGCGGACAAAGTTCTGCTCGGGCGGCTCATCGGCGCTTGCGGCGAGATACGCTGCTTCGGCGAGCAGCTTGATCTGCAGGGGCAAGAGATCGCGAAAGATACCCGACAGCGTTGCCACGATATCGATGCGCGGCCGGCCCAAGACCTCTAGGGGGAGCAACTCGGCGCCCGCCAGACGGCCATAAGAGTCGAAGCGGGGCTCAGCGCCCAGCAATGCCAAGGCCTGACCGATCGGCGCACCCTCGGTCTTCAGGTTGTCGGTCCCCCAGAGCACCAGCGCCACCGTCTCGGGCAGCGGATTGCCATCGGCCAAGTGTCGCTCGAGGATACGCTGGGCCTGGCGCGCACCGTCGCCAAGCGCGTAGCGACTGGGAATACGGAACGGGTCGAAGCCATGCAAGTTGCGTCCAGTCGGAAGGATCTCCGGGGTGCGCAGCAGATCGCCGCCGGGCGCCGGCGCGATATAGCGCCCATCGAGCACCCGCAAGATGCCATCGAGTTCGGTGTCGACCGCCAGCTGCGCGTCGACATTGCGCAACTGGGCGTAGAGGGCCTCGGTCGTAGCGTCCCGCTCGAGGCCGGCAGCTGCCGCAAAGCTGCGCAGGTCGGCTCCCTCGACCAAAGCAGTGATGCCGGCACGAGCTGGCTGCGGACCATCCGCCGAGTCGGTCATCGACACCAGAAAGTCAACCCGCTCGGCAGGTGTCGCAGCCCGACCGACCACATGCAGTCCATAAGGGATCAGCGTGTATTCCAGCTCGAGCATCTGTTCGTTAAGGCGCTGTATCGCAACCGTCAGCTCCCGCGAGTCGGCCTGCGGCCACGCCGCATCGGCCGTCAGCAAGTCGAGTTCGACCGCCTGCGCCCGAATCAGCGCGGCCAGTTCAGTGCGTTCGGTGTGCTGCGCTTGGTCAAGGCCGCGCCAGCGATCGAGGGCCGCCTTCAACTCGCCCAGCCCCTTGTAAAGCCCAGACTCTGCGACCGGCGGCGTCAGATAGCTGATCAGCGTAGCAGCGGCACGGCGCTTGGCGATCGCGCCTTCCGAGGGGTTGTTGGCCGCGTAAAGGTAGGCGTTGGGCAGGTCGCCGATCAAGCGATCCGGCCAGCAATCGCCGCTCATGCCGGCCTGCTTGCCTGGCATAAACTCGAGTGCGCCGTGGGTCCCGAAGTGCAGTACTGCATCGGCCGCGAAATCCTCACGCAACCAGCGGTAAAAAGCCGAGAACGCGTGCGTCGGGGCGAAGCCTCGCTCGAACAGGAGGCGCATCGGGTCGCCCTCGAAGCCCATGCCAGGTTGCACTCCGATGAAGACATTGCCAAATTGCGCGCCCAGCACGAACAGACTGGCGCCATCCGAATTCTGACGACCTGGGGCAGGCCCCCACTGCCGCTCGATGTCCGTCAGCCAGCGCTCGCGCCGCACATGATCGTCGACCGGGATGCGGACATGGACGTTGGCCAGCGCCCCATAGGTTCGGGCATTCCCCTCGACCACCGCATGCCGCAGCGCTTCCGCGTCGGTCGGCAGGTCAACGGTGTAGCCCGCGTCACGCAAGGCAGAGAGCGTATTCCACAACGATTCGAACACCGACAGATAGGCAGCGGTCCCGGTGTTACCGGCATTCGGCGGAAAATTGAATACGACCATCGCGAGCTTGCGGGCTGCACGCTCGGAGCGTCGCAACGCTACCCAGCGGGCTGTGCGCGCAGCCAGCATGGCGGCTCGCTCGACACAGCTGTACATGTCCTGAGCACCGCTGGCATCTTCGAAAGTACAGGCCTTGTGGCAGCCCGTGCAGCGCACGCCTGGCGCGGCCGGACGTCCGCCAAACACCATCGGGGTGGTCGCGCCGTCGAGCTCGGGGATCGCAACCATGATGGTGCTTTCGACTGGCATCAGGCCACGCTCGGAGCCACCCCACTCAGCCAGCGTCTGGAACTCCACCGGATGGGCAGCGAGATAGGGCACATCCAGCCGAGCCAGTACCGCCTCAGCCGCCTTGGCGTCGTTGTAGGCTGGGCCGCCGACCAGCGAAAAGCCAGTCAGCGAAACGACCGCATCGACCGTGGTGACTCCATCGCGCTGAAAATACTGTTCGATCGCAGGCCGCGCGTCCAGACCCGACGCAAACACCGGGCGTACGTTCAAACCCTGCGCCTCGAGAGCGGCGATGACCCCGTCGTAGTGGCCGCTATTGCCGGCCAGCAGATACGAGCGCAACACCAGTAAGCCGACTGTACCCTGTGCCTTAGCCGAGCGTGGCAGTGCCTGACTATCCTCACCGATGCGGCCGGGCATCCGCGGGTGATAGACACCCACTTCCGGGTACTCGACTGGATCGCCCGGCTCGAGGGTACCGCGCCACGCGTCGCGCGGCCCTGTGGCATAGCGATTGACTAGCAGCCGCACGAGGTTCGCCATATTGTCTTCCGAGCCACCCAACCAGTACTGCAGGCTCAGAAAGTAGATACGCGCGTCCTGTGCGGTGCCCGGGATGAACCGCAAGATCTGGGGCAAGCGGCGCAGCATCTTCATCTGCTGCGCGCCACCTTTCGGTGCGTTATCGCGCTTGCCGCGCAACTTCTTCAGAAAGGACATGGTGGCACTGGTCGGGCCGCTCATGTCGAATTTCCCGATGCGCGTCAGACGCGTCACCTCGGGCGCCGACATGATGCAAACCATAGCGTCACACTCTAGGCGGCGCTGCTCGAGCAGCGGCAACACCGGCAAAAAGTGATCCTCCAGGAACAGCATGGTGACGACGACGATGTCTGCCGCCGCGATATCGGCATGACAGCGCGCAAGCGCCTCGTCGCTGGCGCTGTACTCGGCTGCCGCATGGAGGGTCAATTGCACCCCAGGATGCCGGCGTGCCAATTCCGCCCGCGCACGACCGGTGGCGGTCGCCAGGTGGGTATCCATGGTGACGATGACAACGCGGACCGGGGGCCGCTGTTGGCGCTCAGCGTCCAAAGTGGGCCTTGGCCTCGTACAGAGTCTCGACGGTGATCAGCGCCACGCCACGCTCGCTAGCAAAACGCTCGGTATTGCGGCGCGCCTTCCCTCGCACGAAGAATGGAATCTTCCCCAACTCCTGCTGTGCGTCGGCCGCCCACACGGGTTCGCCCACACCGACTGCAGCCGTCGACTGAGCCGCCAGTGCGGCCTGCGCCTGGGCGTCGATGGCCACCCCGGCCGTACGCTGATCGACTGTCGCGTCGGACATGTATGCCGCACGGTGGCCGCCGCCATGCCCCAAGTGCGAAGCGGCAGCGCCATCGTGGAATTCGAAGTCCTCGCGGAACATGCCGAGCAGGTGCTCCTCCAGCCCCATCATCAGCGGGTGGACCCAGGTGTCGAACAGCACGTTGGCGCCCTCGAAGCCCATCTGCGGGGCATAGCGCGCCGGGAAGTCCTGCACGTGGATGGGTGCCGAGATGACTGCACAAGGCACACCCAGACGCTTGGCGATGTGACGCTCCATCTGCGTGCCAAGGACCAGTTCGGGCTGCAACTCCGCGACACGCGCCTCGACCTCGAGGTAATCGTCGGTGATGAGCGCCTCGACGCCGTACTTTTCGGCAGCAGCGCGCACTTCGCGGGCGAACTCGCGGCTGTAGGTGCCGATGCCGACCACAGTGAAACCGAACTCCTCGGCGGCGACCCGGGCAGCGGCAACCGCATGCGTGCCATCGCCAAAGACGAACACGCGCTTGCCGGTAAGGTAGGTGGAGTCGACCGAACGCGAGTACCAAGGTGCACGCGAACGGCCCGCCGCCTGCGCAGAAGCGTTGTCGATGCCGGCGAGGGCGGCGACCTCAGCGACGAACTCGCGGGTGGCGATGGCGCCGATCGGGATGGTCTTGGTATACGGCTGGCCGAAGGCCCGCTGCAGCCAGTTGGCCGCGCTCTGCGCGGTCTCGGGGTAGAGCACGACGTTGAAGTCGGCCTCGCCGAGGCGAGCCAGATCGGCCGCGGTTGCGCCCTGCGGCGCGACCACGCGGACCTCGATACCGATGCTCTCGAGCAGACCGCGGATCTCGCGCACATCATCACGATGACGGAAACCGAGTGCGGTCGGCCCGAGGATGTTGCAAGAGGGCCGGGCACCCTCGGCGCGGGCCGGACGCGGCGTACCGGGCGCCGGCGCGTGCGGCCCGGCAAGGCCGCGGACCATCTGGTAGAAGGTCTCGGCAGCACCCCAGTTCTCTTTCTTCTGGTACGAGGGCAACTCGAGCGGGATGACCGGGATCGGCAGGTCGAGCGCGGCGGCCAGACCGCCGGGGTCGTCCTGGATCAACTCGGCCGTGCACGAGGCACCGACCATCATCGCTGCCGGCTTGAAACGCTCGTGCGCCTCGCGCGCAGCGTTCTTGAACAGCTCTGCTGTATCGCCACCGAGGTCACGCGCCTGAAATGTGGTGTAGGTGACCGGCGGCCTCTTGGGCAGGCGCTCGATCATGGTGAACAGCAGGTCGGCATAGGTGTCGCCCTGCGGCGCGTGCAGCACGTAGTGCACGTCCTCCAGCGCAGTGGCGATGCGCATGGCGCCGACGTGTGGCGGGCCCTCGTAGGTCCAGAGCGTCAGCTGCATGGCTACACCTGCCCTTCCAGCGCCTTGAGGCGCTCGCGACGGTTGAAAGGCCGGGCGAACAACTCGGCGAGGTCCCCCGCCTGATCGAAACCATGGACCGGGCTGAACACCAGCTCGATCGACCACTTGGTGGTGATGCCTTGCGCCTCGAGCGGGTTGGCAAGACCAAGACCGCAGACGACGATGTCCGGGCGAGCGGCGCGGCAGCGATCCAGCTGCCGCTCGACGTCCTGCCCCTCGGAGAGCGTCGTTCCCTCGGGGAGCAGGTCGAGCTCCTGAGCCAGCAGCTGCCGGTGCAGGTAAGGCGTACCGACCTCGAGCGGGCGCATGCCGAGCTCACGTGCCAGGAAGCGGGCCAAGGGCAGTTCCAGCTGCGAGTCGGGGAAGAAGAAGATGCTGCGGCCGGCGAGCTGTTCGCGATGGCGTGCGATGCCGGCGCGAGCACGTTCGCGCTGCGGCTCGATGACCTGCTCGAAGCGCGTCGTCGGGATACGGAAGGCGTCGGCCGCGGCACGCATCCACAGGGTGGTGCCCTCCTCGCCGAAGGGGAACGGCGCCGCGATATGCCGCGCGCCACGCGCCTCCAGTGCACGCACGGTGTCGCCGAGAAAGGGCTGAGTGAGCAGGAAACGCGTGTTCGGGCCGACCGCGGGCAGTTCGGTCGAGCGGCGCGGCGGGAAACCGGCGACACGCTCGATACCCATGGCACGGAAGGTGCGCAGGAACTGGTCCTCGACGATGTCGGCGACGGTGCCGACCAACAGCAGCTCGGGCTCCGCACCCGCTGGCGCCTGCGGCAGCTCCGGCACCAGCGCGGCGAGACAGGCGTCCTCACCCTGTGTGAAGGTGGTCTCGATGCCACTGCCCGAGTAGTTCAGCACGCGGGTGCGACCGCGGTGGATGCCATCTAGCCGCTCGGCAGCGCGGTGCAGGTCGAGCTTGATCACCTCCGACGGGCAGGACCCGACGAGGAACAACAGCTTGATGTCGGGACGACGGTCGAGCAGGCGTCCGACCACGCGGTCGAGTTCCTCGTTGGCGTCAGCCAGGCCGGCGAGATCGCGGTCGTCGATGATGGCGGTGGCGAAGCGCGGCTCGGCGAAGATCATGACGCCCGCCGCGGACTGGACGAGGTGGGCACAGGTCCGCGAGCCGACGACCAGGAAGAAGGCGTCCTGGATCTTGCGATGCAGCCAGATGATGCCGGTCAGTCCGCAGAAGACCTCGCGCTGCCCGCGCTCGCGCAGCACCGGGGCATCGCCGCAACCGCCATCGCGTGGGCGGAAATCGACCACCGAATTCATGATGTGGCTCCGGCCGCGGCGGCGCCACTGGCTTCGTCTCGCGCGTTAGCCATGCACTCAGGGGTCTGCCGCGCCCGGTCCGCGCAGGCTCGATCAGCCCGCGCCATGTCGAGGCGAGCAAGCCGAAGCTTCCAGACGAACTGTCCAGCGTTGATCACGTACGTGGCGTAAGCCGCGAGAGCAATCAACATCTGTTCGCGCACCGCCAGCCACCCCGTCACCAAGGCCAGCAAATAAGCTGTGTGCAGCGCGATGACCAGCATGCTGAACACGTCTTCCCAAAAGAACGGGCGCGCGAACAGGTATTGGCCGAAGACGACTTTTTCCCAGATCGCTCCGGTCGCCATGATCAGGTAGAGAAACAGAGTCTTCACGACCACCGATGTGGTAGCCGCGACCTCGCCTTCCCCGGTGTGCAAGAAACGCAGGACGAGGAACAGGCTTACGAGAAAGACCAGGAACTGAAGGGGTGCAAGAACGCCCTGAACGGTTGTCCAGGCCGTCTGGTCACGCCGACGCCGCTCCTCCTCGGTGTACAACGCCGGCCTTGTTGCACCGGCTCCGCTGCGACGCATCGGATGTGGCTCCGCGTGTTGTAGTTGTGTGAGCCAATCTAGAACGACCCCGGCCTTGTGTCAATCTTCCGTGACGTCATAGACGATTGACAGACATTTTTGATTGACACTTCCCCGGGACACGGACACCATCAACAGTCAAAACAGCCATACCAGAAGAATAAAGCTCTGCCGGTAGCACACCTTTTTCACCGGGGAGGCACACGGGATGTCCGGGAAGACCCAGCCTGACAACGCGTCTGGCAACGATATCCACAGCAGTGAACAGGAGCAGCGCCACGCCGAGCGCTGGCACCGTCGGAGCGACCGGGTGGCTGGCGGAGCACTTGGCGAAACGGTGCACGAGGCCGACCAACCGCCCCCACTCACCGATCAATTGATGCAGGCAATCCAGCATGAGATCGTCCCGCAACTGCTGCGGGCCTATCGCCCCGCCGACGCCTTCCAGCTGCCGCAGCGGCTACTACCACCGGTCGATGACGACGCAGTACAGCGGTACCTGCGGGCCAGCCTGAGCTACGACGCCGAGGCGCATTTGCGGGTCTTCAGCGAACTGCGGGCTGCAGGCTACGGCCTCGAGACGCTCTACCTTGACGTCCTCGCGCCGACCGCGCAGCGTTTGGGCCGCCTGTGGGATACCGACGACTGCGCCTTCCCGGAAGTGACGCTCGCCCTGTGGCGTATCCAAGGTCTCGTGCAATCGCTGAACGACGAGTTCTGCGAAGATGCCGAGCCCGCGCCCGTGCGCCGGCACATCCTGCTTGCCCCAGCCCCTGGCAGCCAGCACACGCTCGGCTTTTACATGCTGAGTCAGTTCTTCCGACGCGCCGGCTGGCACGTGTGCAGCGAGAACGATGCAGCACAGCCGGCCTTTCTGGCCCGCCTGCGTGCCGACTGGTTCGACGTCATCGCCTTCTCGCAAGGCAGCAATGACACCCTTGAAGCACTTGCCAGATGCGTAGCGGAGTCGCGGCAGGCTTCACTCAACCCCGCTGTCAGCATCATGGTCGGCGGCGCCATGCAACTGGATGACCGGATTCGGGACATGCTGGGCGCCGACGCCTGCTCAGGCGATGCACCCGAAGCCATCCGCACCGCTGAACGGCTGGTCCGCCAAAGGGAGCGTTCGAATTGAGCATTAGCCCTGGGGGTCAGTTCACGACCGGGACCTACCCGGAAGCAGTCGACGTTGTGCAGAGCGTCGACCCGGCCATCGCCGGCTCGCTGATGTCGGCAGCCGCTGACATCACCCTGTTGATCGACGCCAGCGACACCGTGGTGCGGGTACGCCTGACACAGGCCGACTCGCAACTGGCAGTCGCTCAGAGTTGGATCGGTCGACGCCTGGACGCATGCGTCACCGAGGAGTGCCGCCAAAAGGTCGAGGCCCTGCTCGCCGACGCCCGCGCCGGGCGTCCGCGCAAATGGCGACACCTGAATCACCCGGCCAACGACGGTCAGATCCTCCCCGTACAGTACAGCGCGGTGCGTCTCTCGGACGGTCAGATCTTGGCCTATGGTCGAGACCTGCGTGGCGTCACTGAGCTGCAGCAGCGCCTCGTCGAATCGCACCAGGCGATGGAGCGCGACTACCAGCGCATGCGCCAGATGGAGGCGCGGTATCGCCTGCTGTTCGAGACCTCACAGGAACCGATGCTGGTCATCGATGCCAGCACCCGACGCATTCTTGAGGTGAACGCCGCTGCCGACCGAGTACTGGCCGCGCAGGTCCGCAAGCCTGCAGGTCGGGCTTTGGCTGACTGCCTGGCCGAAGACAGCCGCGGCGAACTCGACGGCCTACTGAACGCCGTACTCGGCTCTGGCCGGAGCCAGTCAGTCACCGTTCGCCTCGCCGGGTCGGCCAGCGAAGTGTCTCTGCAGGCGGCGCTGTTCCGACACGACAACCAAAGCCTGTTCTTGGTCCGGTTCGATGAGCGCGGCCTCGTCTCGAACCAGGGCAGCCTAGAGAGCCAGACGCTCGCGCTTGAAGCGCTGGGCCAATCCCCTGATGGCTTCGTTGTGACCGATGCCGATGGCGTTATCGTGACCGCCAATCAAGCCTTTGCCGAACTCGCGCAACTCGCGCACCCGAACGCACTGCTTGGTGAGTCACTCGATCGCTGGCTCGGCCGCTCAAGCGTCGACCTGTCAGTACTGCTCGCCAACCTGCGACAGCGCGGTTCAGTACGCTTGTTCTCGACCACCCTACGTGGTGAGAACGGCCTGCAAACCCGTGTTGAGATGTCAGCACGCGCCCTACGCATCGGTGATCGCACCTTCCTTGGCTTCAGCGTCCGCGACGTCGCCACCCGCCTCGACGAGAATCCGGGGGCGGCTGGTCTGACACGCAGTGCCAGCCAACTCACCGAACTGGTCGGTCGGGTACCGTTGAAGGAGATCGTGGGCGAGACTGCCGAGTTGATTGAAAAGCTCTGCATTGAAGCCGCTCTCGAACTGACCCGCGACAATCGGGCCAGTGCCGCCGAGATGCTCGGCCTGTCGCGTCAAAGCCTGTATGTAAAGCTCAGGCAGTACGGCATCGGCGACCTCGGCGACCGCCCGCCGGTCTAAACGCGGGCGGGTTTGCTTGTTGGTCCCTTGCCCATGACCGGCCCGATCGCCACTCTGATCCTGGTCGATGTGGCCGCTGGCTCGCGCTTGTGGGGATATTCGCGCTTCGTCACCGGACGCTTCGACATGAGCGATATCCCGGGACTGAGCTTCTTCCGCATCCTTGGCAGCGGGCACGATGGTGGCTTTGGTTTACGCCCGAGCGCTAGCCGGCAAGGGCTGTTCTGCCTGTTCGATACAGCCGCCACCGCCGACCGCTTTCTCGCTGAAGACCCATTGGTGGTGCGATACCGCAAGCACGCCGGAGAATTTCTGAGTGTGAAACTGCACACCTACTCGTGCCGTGGGACCTGGGCAGGGCTTAGCCTGCCAGTGGTCACCGACACCCCCACCAGCGGCCCGATCGCGGCCATCACCCGCGCATCGATCCGGCCACAGCGGGCAGCGGCCTTTTGGCGCATGGCACCGCCAGCGCAAGATGCCCTGGCCGACGCACCAGGCTGCCTACTGGCGACCGGCCTGGGTGAAGCACCGTTGCTGCGCCAGGCGACTTTTAGCATCTGGAACGGCGTCGACGACATGGATCGTTACGCCCGCACCGGGGCGCACCTGGACGCGATCCGCGCGGCGCATCGCCACGGATTCTTTAGCGAATCGATGTTCGCGCGTTTCATTCCGGTCGATCTGCAAGGCAGCTACAAAGGCCTGGCCTTTGGCTGAGCGTCGCGCACTGGTGATTGGCGGCGGCGCGGGCGGACTTGCCTGTGCGGCGGATCTGGCACGCCAAGGCGTCAACGTGACCCTCCTTGAGCGCGCCGAAAACAGTGGCGGCAAATTGCGGCAACTGCAGGTCGATGGCCAAGGGATCGACGCCGGACCCACCGTGTTCACCATGCGCTGGGTCTTTGAAGGCCTTTTCGGTGACTGCGGCCAGTCGCTCGACCGAGTGCTGACGCTCGACCCGATCCAAGTGCTAGCCCGCCACGCCTGGGCCAGCGGCGGAAGGCTCGATCTGTTCGCTGACCGCCAACGCTCGGCCGAGGCCATCGCCGCGTTTGCCAGCACCGCCGAAGCGAAACGCTTCATCGCCTTTTGCGAGACAGCACGAGCGGTCTATGCAGCGCTTGAGCGCCCCTTCATCCGGTCGTCACGGCCGACGCTTGGCAGCTTGATCAGCGATCTTGGCTGGCGCGGCTCGACTGCCCTGTGGCGCATCGGCCCGTTTAGCAACCTGTGGAACGCGCTTGGCCGGCAATTCCGCGACCCGCGTCTGCAGCAGTTGTTTGGCCGTTACGCGACCTACTGCGGCAGCTCGCCACTGGCCGCGCCCGCCACTCTGATGCTGGTCGCCGATGTCGAAATGCAGGGCGTTTGGGGGGTTCGTGGCGGCATGGTGGCACTCGCACGGGCGCTGGAGCAGCTCGCCAGCGACTGTGGGGCGACGCTGCGCACCCGAACCGAAGTCACGCGCATCCTAGTCGAGAATGGTCGCGCCTGCGGAGTCCAACTGGCCGACGGCGAAACGCTGCGCGCCGATACGGTGGTGTTCAATGGCGATACCCAAGCGCTAGCCAGTGGACTCATGGGCGACGCGGTCCGTCCGGCGGTGGCCCCGATCCGCGCTAACGAGCGGTCGCTCTCGGCCATGGCCTGGTGCATCCACGCCCGCACCGAGGGTTTTCCGCTCGTCCGTCACAATGTCTTCTTCGATGACGATTACCCCGGCGAATTCAGGGACATCTTCCAGCACCAGCGCCTGCCGCGCCGGGGCACTGCTTACCTCTGTGCCCAGGATCGCAACGACGATGCCAGCGCCCCGAGCGGTCGCGAACGGATGCTGCTGCTGGTCAACGCACCGGCAAACGGCGATCGCCATCACTACCTTCCTGACGAGAACGAACCATGCCACGAGCACGCCATGCAGCTGATGCGCCGCTGCGGACTGACGATCGACACACGGCGGCGAGCCGAGGTGCTGACGACGCCGGAGCAGTTCGCGCAACTCTTTCCCGGGACCGGGGGAGCGCTCTACGGCCCGGCAGGGCACAGTTGGATGGCAGCGTTCCATCGACCGGCGGCGGCCAGCCCCTTGCCGGGGCTGTTCCTCGCCGGGGGCAGCGCGCATCCCGGTCCGGGCGTGCCGATGGCGACCCTGTCTGGCCGGCTGGCGGCCGCCACAGTGATGGCACACCTCGATTCGACCAGTCGGTCCCGACGGGTGGTTATCTCTGGTGGTACATCGACGCACTGAGCGACGACGGGCAGTTCGGGCTGACGCTCATCGCCTTTGTCGGTAGCGTCTTTTCACCCTACTACTACTGGGCACGCGAGCGCGGCGCTGGCGACCCGGAACACCATTGCTGCTTCAATGTCGCGCTATACGGGCCGGGCGTACGCCGTTGGACCATGACCGAGCGCGGCCGCAACCAGTCACAGCGCAGCCGCGACTGCTTCATCATCGGACCGAGCCAGCTGCACTGGGATGGCAGCTGCCTGACCATCGATCTCGACGAATGGAGCAATCCCATCCCACGACGAGTGCAGGGTCGGGTCAGACTCTACCCGGATGCCCTGTTCACGGCGGTGATGCCGCTCGATCCGCTCGCGCGGCACCGTTGGGGGCCAATCGCACCGGCGGCGCGTATCGAGGTCGATCTGCACCACCCCGCGCTGCGCTGGCAAGGCAATGCTTACTTCGACGCGAATGAAGGTGACGAAGCGATCCACCTGCCCTTCGCCGACTGGGACTGGTCCCGCTCGCGGCTGGCCGATGGCAGCACGGCGGTCTTGTATGACTTGCGCCTGAAGGACGGTAGCCAACGCCTGCTCGCCTTGCGCTTCCGGCCAGATGGCAGCATCAACGAATTTGCCGCAGCCGAACGCCAACGGCTGCCCGACACGCTGTGGCGGATCCGCCGACAGATGCGCAGCGAATCTCCGGCGCAGGTGCTGGAGACGCTGGAGGACACCCCGTTCTACCAACGCGCCCTGCTAAGTGCGCAGGTGTGCGGTGAGCCGACCACCACCTTTCACGAGAGCCTGGATCTACGCCGCCTCGACCGCACCAGCACCCGCCTGATGCTGCCTTGGCGAATGCCGCGGTTGGCCTAAGGCCAGGAGTGTGCCCGGCTTTCTAGAACGAGTCCGCCAGGCCCTTTTAGCGGGCCGCCCGGACCCCTCCGAAACGACGTTGAGCGCGATCGCGCTCGGCCAGGCGCTCGAACAGCTCAATGACCGCCACCGTGCGCTCCAGGAACGAGGCTGGAGTGCGCCGGTGCGCCGGCGCCTCGATGACCGCCTGGACAAGAAACCGGACCGCTGGCATGGCAGCCGCGTGACGCTCGTGCACTGGAGGCTGCGCCAACACGGCCGGCAGGCAGCCAAATAACAGCGCGAGTTTGCGCCGGCCGGGCACGACGGCGCGACGGCTGACCGAATCACACCCACTGGAAACAATCTGCCGACCGATGTCCGCATAGATCCGGCGTGCTGCCATCATCGCCGGGCGGCAGCTCGCTGGCAGGTCGGCGATCCCGACCTCGGCACGGCGATAGCAGATCTCGGCGGCATCCAGCAGGCGCCGCGTCACCTCAGCCAACTCCGGGCTTGGATGCGGCTCGGCGAGCCAGGCCTCGGTGTCGAGTCCGACCTCCTCGAGCCAATCGAGCGGCAGATAGACCCGACCGCTGCGGGCATCCTCGCCAACATCCCGTGCGATGTTGGTCAACTGCATGGCCAGGCCTAGCTCGCAGGCGCGTGCCAGGGTCCCCGGCGCCCGCACGCCCATGATCAACGCCATCATGGCGCCCACCGTCCCGGCGACGCGCGCGGCGTAGTCGAGTACCTGATCAAGCGTGTGATAACGCCGGCCAGCAGCATCCCAGGCAAACCCCTCCAGCAAGGCTTCGGGCAACTCGCGCGGGATACCGAATTCGCGTACCACTGGCGCAAATGCCTGATCGGCGACAAACGGGTGCGGGCGTCCGGCGTAGATAGCGTCGAGCCGACGGGCCAGGTCGGCCAGAGCCGCAGCCGGATCAGGTGCGTGGTCGATGGCGTCGTCGGCGACACGGCAGAACGCGTAAAGCGCCGTCGCTGGCTCGCGTACGCGGCGCGAAAGCAGACGCGATGCAGCGAAGAACGATCGCGAACCGCCACGCAACATCTCGGTGCAGCTCGCGTTCTCGTCGTAATGCAGAGTTTCGGGCTTCATGTCGACCTCGCTCAAGCCGACACCGCGACCCGGTGCGCGAGCACCTCGGCGGCGCTCGGCAGGACCGACTCCAGCGCCTTGGCCGACGACAACACGCCCGGCATGCCGGCACCAGGGTGGGTGCTGGCGCCCACCATATACAGACCCCGGATATCCTCGCTGCGGTTGTGCGGACGGAACCATGCACTTTGCAGCAACAAGGGCTCGAGGCCAAAAGCCGCCCCTTTGAACGACAGCAGACGGTCGCGGAAATCGAGCGGCGTCGTCACCCGCGAGGTGACGATATCTTGCTCGAAGCCCGGCAACACGCTTTGGTCGAGAACCTGCGCGATCGCCGCGCGGTAGGTCTCGGCAACCTGCGCCCAGTCGGTGCCGCTGTCGAGATGCGGGACCGGCGAGAGTACGTAGAAGGCATCGCAACCCGGCGGCGCTACTGAAGGGTCGGTCGCGCTGGGGCGATGCAAATAGAGGCTGAAGTCGCCCGCCAGCCGGTGGCGCTTAAAGATGTCGGTAAGCAAGCCCTCGTAACGGGGGCCCAACAAGATCATGTGATGGGGAACATCGGCGAACTGCCGCCGGGTCCCGAAATACCATACAAACAGACTCATCGAGTATTTACCGGCCTCGATCTTGCGGTCGGTCCAATGGCGACGGTGCTGCGGCGCGATCAGGTGACGATAGGTCCAGGCCGTGTCGGCATTGCTGACGACGATATCGGCCCGCAGTCGCTGACCATTCGCCAGACGTACGCCGGTCGCCCGGCCGTCTTGCACGGTGATTTCGCGCACCTCAGCGTTGCAGACCAGCGCGCCGCCCTGGCCTTCGAGTAGGCCCACCAACCCGCGCACCAGCTCGCCGGTCCCGCCCATCGCCCAGTGGACACCCCAGCGCCGTTCGAGCGCGGTAATCAGGCTGTAAACCTGGGTCACGGCAAACGGGTTACCGCCGATCAACAGCGGATGAAAACTGAGGACGATACGGAGCTTGGGGTGCTTAAGGTGACGCGCCGCCAAACTGTAGATCGAACGCCAGGCACGCATCCGAACCATCGCCGGGAGCGCCGCCAAGAGGTCGCCAAAGCTGTCAAACGCCTTGCTGCTTAGGCCCTCGAAGCCGAGGCGGTAGCACTGCTCAGCGTCTTCCAGGAAACGCTCGTAGCCAGCCAGGTCTTCCGGACTAAAGCGCGCCACCTCGGCGCGCATTGCCGCATCGTCGCCGCTGTAGTCGAACCAGCTTCCGTCATCGAAGCGGATGCGATAAAACGGCTCCATCGGGCGCAGGTCGATATCGTCGGCCATGCGCCGGCCGCACAACTCCCAGAGTTCCTCGAACAAAAACGGAGCAGTGACGATAGTCGGCCCGGCGTCGAAGGTGAAACCGTCTTGCCGATGCACGTAAGCCCGGCCACCGGGGGTGTCGAGCTTTTCAAGCACGGTGACCTGAAAACCCCGAACAGCCAGCCGGATGGCCGATGCCAGGCCGCCAAAGCCGCTGCCGATGACGATCGCTGTCGGCCGGATGTCCGGATTGCCGGTTGCTGCGTCACTGTTTTCCGGTGCGGGGCGCCCCGGTTGCGATCCCGCCGGGTGCGATTCCATCAGCATGTATTTCCCCTTCCGTGGCGTGCGTAGCGTTGGCAGAGCAGAGCGCTGACCGGCGGCGGCTCCGCGCGACCTGTATGCGCAGCTCCACACAGCAAGTGTAAATTGCGATTGACGCTAGAAAATGTCAAGTGTGAGAATGGCTCCATGTCACGTTCGCTGCGACTTACGCCGCTGCCGGCGCCATCAGCGGTCGCAGAACTGCTGAAGCCGGTCACCTGGTTCCCGCCAATGTGGGCTTTTGCCTGCGGGGTGGTCGCCTCGGGGCAACCGTTCGCGCCGAACTGGCCGCTGATCGCTACCGGCATCCTGCTGGCCGGCCCCTTGGTCTGCGCGACCAGCCAGGCGGTCAATGACTGGTTCGACCGGCACGTCGACGCTATCAACGAACCCCAGCGCCCGATCCCCTCTGGCCGCATGCCCGGGAGTTGGGGCTTGTATGTCGCGGTGGTGTGGACGGTGCTTTCGCTGGTGGTGGCCACCGCCCTTGGCATTTGGGGATTTCTTGCTGCCTGCGCGGGCTTGGCGCTAGCCTGGGCCTACAGTGCGCCACCACTGCGCCTGAAGCGCAACGGCTGGTGGGGTAATGCCGCCTGCGGCTTGAGCTACGAAGGCTTGGCTTGGATGACCGGTGCCGCTGTGATGGCAGGAGGTCTGCTGCCCGATGGCCGCTCGCTGCTACTCGCGCTGCTTTACAGCATTGCCGCCCACGGCATCATGACCCTCAACGACTTCAAGTCGATCAAGGGCGACGCACGCATGGGCGTCGCCTCGCTGCCGGTGCAGCTTGGCACCAGCGGCGCCGCACGCGTGGCCTGCTGGACCATGGCACTTCCGCAACTCGTGGTCGGTTGGCTGCTGTGGGACTGGCAGGCCCCCTGGCACGCGCTGGGCATCATCGCCCTGCTGGTGGTGCAGTGGCCAATGATGCGCTGGTTCATCGCCGCCCCCGTCGAACGCGCGCTGTTCTACAGTGGCTTCGGGGTCCCGATACTGGTCAGTGGGATGATGGTCGCCGCGTGGGCCCTGCGCAGCGTGGGTGGAGCAGCGGCATGAGCACTGCAGCCAACACAAAGCCGGCTCCTGGCGACGACGAGTGTACAGCGGGGCTTGGCTGGTTGGGCATCATCCGCTTGGGCTTGGTGCAGTCGGCAATCGGCGCTGTGGTGGTGCTCACCACATCGACATTGAACCGAGTGATGGTCGTCGAACTCGCCCTGCCAGCGCTGTTGCCAGGGCTCTTGGTCGGCATGCATTACGCATTGCAGATCCTGCGACCAAGGATGGGCTTTGGCTCAGACCAGAGTGGCCGGCGAACTCCATGGATCGTGGGAGGCATGCTCATACTCGCTAGCGGCGGCACGGTCGCCGCACTGGCCACCGCCTGGATGGACACGGCGCAGGCCGCCGGCATGGCGCTAGCGGTGCTCGGATTTTTCTTGATCGGTGTTGGCGTGTCGGCGGCCGGGACCAATCTGCTGGTCCTGCTCGCCAAGTCGGTCGCCGAGTCTCGCCGCGCGGCCGCAGCGACCATCGTCTGGATCATGATGATTGCCGGCTTTGCCGTGACCGCTGGTGTCGCTGGCAGCCTGCTCGACCCCTACTCTCCCGAACGCTTGGTCGAGGTGGCGGGTGGCGTTTCGATGGTTGCAGTGATCGTGACTTTGCTCGCGCTGCTCAGGCTCGAAAACGCCGGCCGAGTCCCGCCCCAGGAAGCCAAGGTCCCGTTCATGCAAGCACTACGGATGGTCTGGCACGAAGCCGCCGCCCGCCGCTTCACCGTGTTCATCTTTGTCTCGATGCTGGCGTTCTCGGCACAAGACCTGATCCTCGAACCGTTTGCTGGCATCGTCTTTGGCTACAGCCCCGGCGAATCCACGAAACTTTCCGGCATCCAGCATGGCGGTGTGCTGGCTGGCATGGTGCTCGCTGCCTTGGCCGCCAGTCGCCGTGGCCGCGATGGCCGTTCGCAACTACGCAGCTGGACTGTAGGGGGCTGCCTTGCTTCAGCTGTCGCCCTGTTCGGACTGGTCGCCGCCGGTACGCTGGATGGCGCTTGGCCCCTGCGGATAAATGTGTTTTTGCTGGGCGCTGCCAACGGGGCGTTCTCGATCGCCGCCATCGCCTCGATGATGCAACTTGCGAGCCGCGGAAACCGGGGTCGCGAGGGTGTGCGCATTGGACTGTGGGGTGCCTCGCAGGCGATCGCCTTCGGCATCGGCGGACTCGCGGGCGCTGCCGCCAGCGACATCACCCGCAGCCTGATCGGCGAACCCGGCCTGGCCTACGCCGCGGTGTTCTTCGCTGAAGGCTTGTTGTTCCTCGTCGCCGCACGTCTGGCGCGCGACATCGACACCACCGACGCAGCTGCGTCGGACCAACGCCCGCAAGACGGGTGGACAGGGAGAGACTGCCATGAGCCAGCCTGACACGTTCGATGTGCTTGTTGTAGGCGGCGGCCCCGCCGGATCGACGGCAGCCGATGATCTCGCACGCCGGGGTCTGAAAGTCCTCTTGCTCGACCGCGCGGGACGTATCAAGCCTTGTGGTGGCGCCATTCCACCGCGCGCCATTCGTGACTTCGAAATTCCAGACGAACTGCTGGTGGCGAAGGCGCGCTGCGCCCGCATGATCTCCCCGGCCGACGAAAAAGTGGACATCCACATTGAAGGTGGCTTCGTCGGCATGGTCGATCGCGAGCATTTCGATGAATGGTTGCGTCAACGCGCAGCCAGCCATGGTGCGGAACGGCGAACCGGGGTGTTTCGCCACATCAGCCGCGATCCTGACGGAATCGCGCGCGTGCACTACACGACACATGAAGGTGACGACACCGAGCTTTCGGCGCGCGCCCGTTGCATCGTCGGTGCCGACGGGGCCCGTAGCCAGGTCGCAGCCCAAGAGGTCCCGGGGGCGGAAAAAACCCGCTACGTGTTCGCTTACCACGAGATTTTGAAGAAGCCCGAACACACTGAAGCCGACTACGACGGCTCACGCTGCGACGTCTACTACCGCGGCACATTGTCGCCCGACTTTTATGGCTGGGTGTTCCCGCATGGCGATACGCTCAGTGTCGGCACTGGTAGCGCAGAGCGCGGCTTCTCCTTGCGCAAGGCGACCAGTCGCTTGCGTGCGGCGGCGGGCATGGAGAATTTTGAACTGATCCGCCACGAAGGTGCTCCGATTCCGATGAAACCGCTTCCGCGCTGGGACAACGGGCGCGACGTGGTGCTCGCCGGCGACGCCGCGGGGGTCGTTGCCCCGGCTTCGGGCGAAGGCATCTACTACGCCATGTTGGGCGGTCGTCTGGCGGCCGAGGCTGCCGGGGAATTTCTAGAAACTGGCCGTGCTCGGGCCTTGGCCGGAGCCCGCAAACGCTTCATGAAAGCACATGGCCGCGTGTTCTGGATCCTCGGGATGATGCAGTACTTCTGGTATTCAAACGACCGCCGGCGCGAACGCTTTGTGAGCATCTGCAAGGACCGAG
Source organism: uncultured Enterobacteriaceae bacterium (assembly GCA_964524005.1). Lineage (GTDB taxonomy): Bacteria > Pseudomonadota > Gammaproteobacteria > Burkholderiales > UBA3065 > UBA3065. The sequence goes on along the minus strand of CAZGBK010000003.1, from coordinate 7,993 downwards.
ATGTTCAAAAGCTGACCTTTGATTCCTACATGAATAAAGAACTCGTGCGCCGCGACCCGATGGCTCACGTACGCATCTTTTTGAAAGACATGGCACATCTGCTAGGGTTGGCGAAGGTCTAGTTACGTTTCGATCGAGTGTCACTACGTCGCCAGAGTCTTGCCGCTGCTGGAATCGCGCTTGCCACTGCCGCAGTCGGCGGGGCACTGACGCGTCTCGATGATTGGTACTTTGAACTGCAGCAACCCTGGTTCAAACCGCCCGACTGGGCGTTTGGACCGGCCTGGACGCTGATCTTCACGCTGACAGCCGTTGCTGGGGTCTTGTGTTGGCGCGCAGCGCGAGAGCCGCGTCTACAACGCTGGATACTCAGCCTGTTCGTCCTCAATGCCAGCCTGAATGTCCTCTGGAGTGCGCTGTTCTTCTGGCTGCAGCGGCCAGACTGGGCACTGCTCGAGGTCGGAGTACTATGGGCCTCGGTTGCGTTACTCGTTTATGTGGCCAGCCGGTTTCAATACCAAGCTGCACTGTTGCTGCTGCCCTATCTGGGGTGGGTCTCCCTGGCCAGCCTGATCAATCTCGAAGTCGTCATCTTAAACGGCCCCTTCGGCCGCTGACATCGCGCCCCCAAGCCTACCGGGCGCAACTGCCGTGGCGCTGGAAAAACAAGGGCGCCCATGGACGCCCTTGTTTCACAGTCAGCCCGGTCGACCCGGGCGGTGCCCCGGCTAGTCGCCTGCGGCAGCTGTCTTGGCAGAGCCCAAAGGCGCCTTCAGCTCCGGATAGTCCTTCAGCTGGCTTTGTCCATATAGGGGCTTGTATGCCCCTTTGTGGCAGGTCGCGCAGAAAGCTTTCGGTGCGTCCCCAGTGGGGCCAAGGTCATCAGCGTCATACACTGGGCCGAGCGGCTCCAAGAACTGGTTGTTCAGGTCCCGGACCATACGGATGCCGTGCCATGCCTTGACCCGTTGCGGCGAACTTTCTTCCCAAGAAGCGAACGCGCGACTGTTATGGCAGTACGTACAGCTCACCCCGAGCGATTTCGACATATGGTTCATCAGCCCATACGTCCATTCGGCGCTCTTGGTAGTCTGCGCATTATCCCCCTGCGGCAGCGCCGCACCGCTCTGCACTCGGATATTCTCGTCGCGCAGTAGGAACGGTGTGAATGGGTCTTTCGGCAAAGAGGCCATCGCCACCGAATATGCAGCTTCATTTTGGCCATTGCGCCAGCCAAGCATACCCGCGGTGTCACGCTTTGGCGTGGCCGCGCTATACCAGTACGCTTGCTTGCCGTTCTGGTCTTGCGGCTGGGGATTACCGCGGTGGCAGGTGTAGCACGTCACCCCAGTATCGGCAACGTGGGTTTCCCACTCGCTGTTGATGTGTTGCGTCATCTGGATCATGCGACGCGCCACCACCTTTGTGTACTTGCTGTCATCGGCCAGATTCGCTGGGTTGTGGCAGTAGGTACAACCGTCCTTGGGCGCCACCCATTGGGTGATTGCCAGCATGTGCCGGGTGAATTCCTGCACCGATAGATCACCCAGCACTTGGACATTCTGGTAGATGTCCTTCGCACGTGGTCCGCTCGATTCGGCCGGCGCCAACGGCTCTGGCACCCGGTTCAGTTCCGCCATGGTTGACAAGGTGCGCGGGTTATAAACCTGCGCCATGCCAGTCCCCCGGAACCCGGTCTGCACCATCTCTACGGGAGGCCGCTCGCAACCCGCTAGAAGCAGCGTCGCCAACAGACCAAGAGTGGTCGCGATCTTGTTTTGACTCATCATCTTCGATCCCCTCAGTTGGCCAGCGCTGGGTCGGCCACCAGTGCCGGATCCCAAACGTCGGGATAGGCAGGTGCAACCCCGTGCTTGACTGCCCACAGATACCAGTTGTCGACAACAGTACCCGTCAATAGGATGCCGATACCGCCGGTCACGCAGGTCAGGACGGCAAACCACCACGCCCAGCGGTGGACAGATTCCATGGTGGCATTGAAGCCCATGGTCCAGCGCCAGAAAAGGGCTGCACGCTCTGAGGCCGTGCCGCGATCGACGATCTGCTCGATCTCACGCTCGCCGCCGAATCGGCTGACCGCCAAGATGGTCGCTCCGTGCATTGCAAAGAGCAGTGCTGAGCCGTACAGGAAAGCGATCGATAACATGTGGAACGGGTTGTAGAACAGATTGCCGTAACGGATCGAGAAAGCAGCCGTCCAGTCCAGGTGCGGGAAGATGCCGAACGGCGGAGCCTCTGACCAGCTCCCCATCAAAACCGGCCGGATCAGACCGAGCACCAGGTATAGCCAGATTGCCGCAGCGAAGGCCCACGGCACGTGCGTACCCATCCCCAGCGCCACTGCACGGCGGTACATACGCACCCACCAAAGCAGAATCGACAGGGTCAGGAACAGGCCTGCGATGTTCCACCAACCACCCTCATTCATGGGTGCCAGACGCAGACCATATTCGGGATTCGGTGGCTCTAGTGCCAGCCAGAACAGCTGACGGATGAACTGGATCGGGTTGTAGTCAACCGACACCAGCATGTTGAAACCGACGATGGTGAAGGCCACGACAAAACAGAAGGCGGCAGCGACTCCGAGGAAACCGAGGTAGATCGGACCAATCTGTGCGTTGCCGATCCAACCAGCCAGCTTGTTGTGGAACGGACGCCCGATGCGTTCTGCGGTATCGCGGTCACGCGCCAGAGGAACACCCGGGTAGGTCGGCGCGGAGGCCTGCACCTGGGTGAAGAGATTCTGATATTCAGCCATGTTTAGTCTCCCCCGGGATCAGGACCAGATCGGCATGTTGAGCCACCAGTTCCACCACTCTGGCCAACCGCGAGTCCAGAACGGGCCACTGATGACAATGCACACGGCGCTAAAGAACACCGCGCCAAGCGCCAGGAAAAGACCCAGACGGTGGATACCTAACGTGCCGATCGAGTAGCCGATGGCGTCACGGAAGAAGGTGTCCTCGTGCTCCGGCGCCTTGACCGGCTCCCCTTTTTGCGGGTTGGTCGATGACAAGATCAATGCCCCGTGCAAGGCCAGTGCCAGCGTCGTGGTGAAGAACAAACTCACCGCGATCATGTGGGCCGGGTTGTAGTGAAAGTGCAGATACTGGTAGCCGATGTTGGACACCCAATCGAGGTGACTCAGGATGCCGTACGGGAATCCATGACCCCAGGCGCCCAACAGCACCGGACGGATCACCACCAGGGTGAAATAGCCAAAGATCGCGAAACTGAAGGCCACCGGGACGTGTAGCCCCATGCCAAGTTTGCGACTGATCTCGACCTCGCGCAGGGCCCACGAACCGAAAGCTCCCAACGCGCAGATCGTGATGACCTGCCACAAGCCGCCTTTCATCAGCGGCGCCAAACCCAATCCGTACTCGAGATTGGGCGGTGCGATGTTGATTTGCCACACGTTCCAGGTATCGCCCTGCGACGCTCCCCAGAGGATCAGCGCGGTGCCGAGGAAGGCGAAGAAGATCGTCGTCACCCCAAAGAAGCCGACATAGAACGGTCCGATCCAGAAATCGAACAGATCGCCGCCAACGAGAGTGCCCCCGCGGACTCGATATTTCTTTTCAAAACTGAGCATTGCCATTTTTCATTCCCCCGGGCCTTACGGCGACCAGCGAGTCGTGTGGTATTGCGTATCCCTGTTTGGATGGGGCGGGATGCGGCGCAGACTGCCTGCCATACCCCGCCCATCCGTTACCGACTTGCGACCGTCCCTTAGGACTCGGTGGTCGCTGGTGCCGGCATGGCCGATGCGCCAATCACTTCGGCCTGGCTCTTGCCGTCGAGCCAATTGAAGCGGTCGGTGCTGAGCAGGATGAGATGAATCATCGCTGCCAGGCCGAACAGAAAAACGCCCTGGACAACCATCGCCCGGATCGGGTCGAACAAACGCCAGATTCTCCACATGGTTCCAAACTCCTACGTAAGGTGAGACATAAAGGTGTAAACGGCGGAACGGACATCGCTGATCAACGCGTGACCGCCCTCGGCACCTGGGAACCAGGTACGCCACTGCATGGGCAGGACCTGCATGACCAGTGCAACCATCAGCAGGACCAGAAAGCTGACCGCAAAAATGCCGCGAAAAGTGATCGAATCACGCTTCATGACGCTTTGCAGGTCTTCATTCGCTGTATCAGCCATGATTTTCCCCCTGTTTACAATTGCTTAGTGGAACCAGGGGCGCCAGGCCCACACGAGGATGTGTGCCACCACGGCGATTGCCGTGAAGCCCACCAGACCCTGCATGTAGAACTGATGGAATTCCTGGGCTTCCTGGTCAGTCAGGCCAGAGATCGAGCCTTTGTCTGCCATCGGATCACTCCTTATTACTAAGTGGCCTTACGGCCGTTACCGCGCACAGCCCGCGCGGAAGGGGCAGCTGCCACAAGGGTGACAACATCGGGAGCGGGACCTGCCTAGCAGGCCCGCAATGTCGGGTTGTGGCGGGCGCGCTCATGCGCCAAGTCCTTCGCGAACGCCGCTCTTCAGCGCGGCAACGATGCGCTCGGCATTGACGGCGGACTCGCCAGCCGCGCGGGCATCTCGCTCGGCGCGGTCACGCAGGCGTTTGGCAGCGGAAATCTGTACAAGCACCGGTTGTTGCTGCACCCAGTCAGCCAAAGCTTGCAAGGCTGCCGGTTCCCATTCCATAGACTCGAGCGCCTGACCACGGGCCAGCGTCTGCTCGACGCGGTCCATATCGGTGCCCAAGGGCAGGATGTGGAACAGGGCATCAAACAGGGCGTTGCAGAATTCCTGAACGATGTAAGTGGCACCGGCGTAACCCATGAAGGGCGTGCCGGTGTGGCGCCGGATGATCGCGCCAGGCAGCGATGCCGGGATGTAGGTCGCGCGGCCACCAGATTCGGCCAGATACATACGCTCGTTGTAGGAGCCGAACAGCACCAGCGGCGCCTTGGTATGCACCAGCTCCCTGATTGCTGCGTTGTCGGTCTTCTCTCCGGCGCGTCGGGATACCGCAAAGTTGCACGGGAGGCCGAGCTCGTCCTCAAGAAAATGTCGAACGCCGCGAGCATAGGTTTCGTTAGCAACGATGGCGAAGTTCGCGGTGCCGAAGAAATCCTGCGTGACCGAACGCCACAGATCCCAGATCGGCTTGATGGTGGTGTGCTTTTCGCGCTCGATGAACGGTTCCGGATCGAGCTCTAGCAGTTCACCCAGCTTGCGCAGGAAGGCAGTGGTGCTGTGGAGGCCGATTGGCGCCTGCAGATAGGGCCGCTCGAGCGCCTCGCACAGCAGGCGGCCGAATTCACGATACATACAGACGTTGACGTCAGCCTCGACCAGACGCGACACCTCGGCAAGGTGGCTGCCCAGCGGGAACACCATGTTGACCTCAGCGCCTATCCCCCGATCAGGCGTCGGATCTCGGCCAGGTCGCTGGCCATATTGAACACACCGTAGCTCGGCCCGATGATATTGACCCGGGGCTTCTCGCCGGCGGCCCGCTCGGCCGCCGGCTTGCGCGCCGGGACCTTCTTCACACCGTATTCCGACCAGAGCCAAGCCATGGCGCGATTGGCGCACTGCCACTGATCCTCGTCGATGGTGCGCGGCAGGAAACGCTGGATACCTGTGCCTTCAGGGGTGACTCCCCCGCCGATCATCTCAGCGATTGACCCTGTCACCACCACGGCCGGAAGGTCTGGGTCCAGCACGCTGTGGGCCCGCTTCATGGCGCCCTCGGTGCCGTGCTGGCCAAGCTCTTCCTCGGCCAGGCCCGTCACGACGATGGGCAGCTCGTGCGGTGGCAGCGCGTCTGTGTAGTGCAGCACGCTAGTGACCGGAAGATTCTCGCAACCCACCGGACCATCGATCACCACTTGCAAGCCCTTGATCGCGGTGAAGACGTACACCGCCCCCCAGTAGCCACCGGCGCGGTCATGGTCGAGGACGAAGGTCAGGTTCACGAACCCATCGCCTCGTTCTCGAGCTTCTTCTGCAGGCGCACGATCTTGCGCCGCGTCTGTTCACGAAACTCAGGGTGGAGGATTGGCACGCCTTCCCAGACGCCGGCTTGATCGCCGTTACCAACGTCGCCGAAGAACGCTTTCATGGTGTCGAAACGATCTTTGTTGGCGATCGCTGCGTTGATGACCTGCGCCAGCGAACCAGCTCCGGCAGGACCCATCAGCGGACGGGCAGAAATCAGGTTGGTGAAGTACAGGGCAGGGATACTCGCCTGCTTGGCAGCCTGCACCACCGGCGTGGTGCCAATGGCGAGATCAGGCTGGTATTCGTCAACAGCAGCGAGATCCTGCTCGAGCGAGGCGCGGAACTGCACTTGTACGCCCTTCGCCTCGAGCCACTCACGGTCAGCGTCGCTCCAAACCGTGCGCGGGCAAGCGCTGCCGACGTAGCGGACGTCGGCGCCGGATTCGACCAGAAGACGGGCGACCAGGAGCTCAGAACCCTCATAGCCCGACAGGGTGATGCGCCCCTTGACCGGGGTCTGCGCCAACACACCCCGTATCGCCGGAAGGATGGCGTTCTTCGCCGCGTCGATGCGCTCCTGCGATACATTGGCTGCAGTGCCGATGGCCTGCAACCAGGCCTCGGAACCTTCGTAGCCCACTGGCGCCGACCCGACCACCGGCCGCACAGCAGCCTCGAACTCGCGGACGCTAGCGGTGTAGAACGGATGAATGGCGGCCACGACTGCGCAGTCCAGCGCCGAGTACAACTCACGCCACTCGCGGGTCGGAACCACGGGGCCAGCGGCCAGCCCCATGGGGGCGAGCATCATGCCGATGCCGACCGGGTCAGCCGGGAACATCTCGCCGAGGAGGGTGACGGTGGGCAACTGCGCGCGACCGCTGCGCGGCGCGGCGACCGGGCCGGCAAGGACCTCCTCGCGGGCGTAGCGCAACATGGCGCCGGCCAGAACGTCCTTGGCCTCGGCATGGGTCGGCACGCCGAACCCGGGCACGTCGATACCGATGATGCGAACGCCGTTGATCTCTTTTGGCAACAGCTGCAGCGGCACGCCGCTGGCGGTCGGCACGCAAAGGTTGATAATGACCACCGCGTCGTATTTCTCGGGGTCGGCTTCCTTGTGCACCGCGTCGCGGATGTCCTCGAACAGCTTGCCCGTGACCAGCGTCTCGGAGTTGAAGGGCACGTAGCCGACGCTGCGGCGCGCGCCGTAGAAGTGGCTGGTGAACGTCAGGCCATACACGCAGCAAGCCGAACCGGACAGGATGGTCGCGGTGCGGCGCATGCGCAGACCGACGCGTAGCGAGCCGAAGGCGGGGCACATGCTCTGCGGCTGGTCGTGCGGGCCGGCCTCGGGTGCCAACGGGTAATCGCGCGCGTACTGCTCGAGCACTTTGCTCTTGCCCGCCTGCTGGGCGGCGGCAAGCATCTCGTCCCGGCCCGAATGACAGCCGAGGCCGTCGCCCTGGACAGCCTCAGGCTTGGCCAGGTCGGCCACGAGACGGGGTGGGCGCGGGTCGTTCACCTCAGGCCTCGTCGTAAACGACTTCGAGCGACTCGCGCACGATGTCCTCGCGGCCGAGCATGTCGGCGACGGTCGCCGGCTGCAGGACCACGTCGCGGCCCGTATCCGAGGCGGAGAACAGGCCGAGCAACTCGTCCTGCGAGAGCGGCGTCGGGCGCTGCGGCGGCGCCTCGGCCACATTGGTGGCCAGCCCGGCGAACAACGGGCCCCACTCGCCATCGGGGCGGCCGATGATCTCGTAGCTGGCGCTCTTGCGACGGATGTCCTCGTGCGCCGGGATCGAAGCCAGCACCGGGATGCCAGCGCGGTCGGCAAAGGCGTGGGCCTCGCCAGTCCCGTCGTCCTTGTTGATGACCATGCCAGCCACACCGACATTGCCGCCGAGCTTGCGGAAGTACTCGACCGCGGAGCAGACATTGTTGGCGACGTAGAGCGACTGCAGGTCGTTGGAACCGACGACGATGACCTTCT
>CAZGBK010000002.1:0-191110 GCA_964524005.1 uncultured Enterobacteriaceae bacterium | reverse complement strand
CCCCGGCCCCGACGCCGGCGCCCACGCAGGCACCGACCGACGCCCCGACCCCGGCCCCGACGCCGGTGCCCACGCAGGCACCGACCGACGCCCCGACCCCGGCTCCGACCCCGGCGCCCACGCAGGCACCGACCGACGCCCCGACCCCGGCTCCGACCCCGGCGCCTAGCGTCGAGCCAGGGGTGATCCGAGGGACTGCAGCCAGCGAATCGATCATGGGCACCCCGAACGGCGAGACCATCGACGGCGCCGGTGGCAACGACACGATCACCGCCGGGGGTGGCATCGACACGATTCTTGTCGACGCGAATGGAACGGGACCGATCGACGCCAACCGTATCAACCTTGGCGGCGACCCCGGCGACAGTGTGCTGTTCTCAAACCTTGCTACCGGTAATGAATTGCTGGTGGGCTTCGAGAGCGCAGCGGTCGGAGATGGTGTGGGAGTCGTCCGGATCATCAACCAGGCGGCTTCTGCCCTTAATGCCAACGATGGCCGAGACCTCGCCGCGGTTCAGCACACCCAGATCAACAACACCAATGTCAGCCTGGGCGGTGTTCGCTACCACGTTGTCGGTACCGATGCGGCTGGCAGAGCGCTGGCCGGGCAAGATCGCGGCGTGTTCAGCGCAGTCCACCTGCTGTCAGCAGGCAACGATATCTTCACCGTTGGCGGTTTGAACGAGTACATCAATGCTGGCGCTGGAAACGACACTGTCACTGGTGGTGCCGGGCGCGATGTCCTGGTGGGAGGGGCGGGCGACGACCTGCTTGCCGGCGCCGCCGGCGACGATACGCTGCTTGGCGGTGTCGGTAACGATACGCTCGATGGCGGATCTGGTAACGATCTGCTTCTGGGTGGTGCCGGGGATGATTCGCTGCAGGGCGGCGAGGGTGACGACACCCTCGATGGAGGGACCGGCAACGACACGATTGATGGCGGTGTGGGCAGCGACCGCGTCTTGTTGTCGGGCGCCTTCAGCGACTTCACGGTCCGCCGCAACGACGATGGCAGCTACACGCTCACCGCTGCGGATGGCTCGACCAAGTTGATCCGTAACGTCGAGGTCTATGGCTTCACGGATGGTGAACGGGCCGTCGCCAGTTTGCCGCTGTTCGCCGGCGGCCCCGGAAACGATACCTTCTCTGGCACAGCTTCGGCTGACAACGTCGATGGTGGGGCGGGCAATGACACCCTCGTCGGCGGCGAAGGCAATGATTCGCTGTCGGGTGGTGCCGGCAACGATTCGCTCAACGGCGGCGCCGGGAACGATGTGCTGACAGGCGGTGCCGGCAACGACATATTGGACGGCGGCGCCGGTGTCGATCGCTTCATTTTCGCGGGCAGTGCGGCGGCGAACGGTGTTGACACGATCAACAACTTCAACGCTGGCGGAGGCGGAGACAAGCTCGATTTCTCCGCATTCATCGGCACTGTCACCGAAGACGATATCGCTGATGCCCCAGCACTCAGTACCAGTGTCAATCTGCCACTGATCGGGGGCCTGACTGCCTCTGTCGCCGATCAGGATGTTGCTCCTTATGACAACGCTGATGCGTATCTGACGGGTGGGGCGCTAGTCAACACGCTCAACTCGCTCGGCCTCGGCGCACTCGGGGGGGCACTCGGCGGGGTCCTTTCAACAGGTGGCGTTACTCAGGCGAACTTGCGTGGCGATTCGGTGGTGTTGGTGAAAGGCCTCGCCACTGAAGCGACTGGCCCGGGAGGGACGTTCACTACCGAGTTCGTTGATGGGTTGTTCGGCCCGGGCACCGCGATCTTTACGGCAGCCGGTGTCGGTGAACGGTATGTCCTGCTGATCGGGGTCGGAAATAATTTGCCTGTGCCGGATGCCGCGGCAGCGACTGGTCCGGTGCAGGTCTTCTTCATCGAGTTCGATGGAATGGACGCAACCAACCAGACGCGTGTCGAGCAGGTCGGAGTCGTCAATCTTGCGGCAGGCGGTATAGACACCTTCGTCATCGACAACTTTGTCTAATCCCGCGCGGGCGGATTACCGTTCGCGCTGACAATTTCCGGGTGCCGAATCTGCATTTATGTGACAGCAATCACGTGACTTCGGTGTGACCCTCGTTAAGCTCAAGCGTGTTTCTGTGGGAAGATGAATTCCCACGGAAGCCGCAGAGCGCGACGTCAGAAGGTAATTCAGGGGTCACTGAAATATAAGTTTGACGGGCAGGGATACTGCCAGTCAGATGGCGATAACTCACTATTTCTAATAGGCCTCTAGCTCGCTGCCTTGTGATTCGTGCGTTTTGCCATGCTGATGGGTCGGCCGCGTCGGCGTCGCCGCCACCGGCACCTTCTCCTCGTAGCCGCGCAGCGCCTCGATCATCCAGCCGGGCATCCACGGCTTGGCTTTGCGCAGCGCCTCGAACTCGGCCGCCGGCAGTTGTGCCGCGATCCGCGCAAAGGTCTCGGGCGTCACCTGCCGCCGCCCCAGGTACCACAGCGCGGCCAGCGCCTCGCCGGCTGGTCGCCCGGCCAGGATCAGCTTGCGCGGCGCCACGTGCAGCAGCCGCACCACCTGGGCGCCAACATGCAGCGTGCGCGACGACCCGGTGGTATAGAACATCGGGCAGGGGGGTGGCGTGACCTTAAAGCCGAAACGCTGCGCCGCCTCGGCACCGTGCATCTCCACGGTGGCGCCTTCGGTGGCCGCCACTGTCTGCGCGACCACCCGCGGTGACGGCAGGGGTGGTGGTTCGCTGCGGCGCTTGCTGGGCACCGTGTACAGCCCGCGGCCGATCCGCTTGATGCGCCCGTCTTGTGTCAGCCGCATCAGTGTCTGGTGGATCGACCCGCGCGAGCCCAGGCTGGCAAAGCGCGCCGGGGTGAACGGTTCGCCCGGGCGCAGCCCGGAGATGGCTTGATAGATGGCCTTCGATGTCATCATGGTCGTCTTCCTCGTGAGATGCCGGCCCGCAAAGGCGCTGGCGTTACATGCCACCCAGCCGGCGCAGTGCCGGCAGGCGTTGGGTGTCGAACAACTCGATCTGCTTGTTCAGCAGCGCTTCGCGTTCTTCGGTTTTGGTGACTGGCTGGCCGTCGACAACCAGCTCGCGGCCCAGGCGGCGTAGCCACTGTTCGACCTCGGCCGGCCAATGCTCGCGCGGCACCTCGGCCGCCACTGCACGCAGCAGCACCCAGTCGATATCGCTGAAGGGCAGTGCGGTGTCGGCGGCCGGCGCGCAGGCATAGCGATAGGGCGCACCGTCGTAGGCGGCCACCGCCATGCCCAGGTTGCAGGCACGCCCGGCGTCGCCCGGGCTGGGGCGGTAGGGCAGCACCCAGCCGCCATGCATCAGCAGCGTCAGTGCCTGCAGCACGTTGTCGCGCTTGGCTGGCTCGCTTTCGCTGTCGATCAGCTCGCCAGTGGTCATGCCCTCGGGCTGCTGTTCCAGCCGCTCCAGCAGCTGGCCATAGAACGCCGCATCGCCATTCAGGCGCACACTGCCGGCGCGGATCAAAAACGGCTCGCCGGGCGCCGGACGCGGTGTCAGCGGCGCTGCGATCACCCGCTGCGCGCGCAGCAGACCGTCGGCCTCCCACTTCCACGGCCGCTGCCGGCCCTTCACGAACAGGTCGCGGCGGAACGCCGTGTTGCAGGCGTAGTCGCGCAACTGCTGGCGCAGCGTGGCGTCGGCCTGCTCGGCCAGCAGGCTGCGGACGGCCGGTGGCAGCACGCCGTCGAACATCTCGCCCAGCGTCGCCGTGCCCAGGTAGTCCAGCTTCACCTGCGCCAGGGCGTCTGCCATCTGGGTGAAGAACATCGGCTGCCAGTAGGCGTTGTTGTATTCCTGCACCAGGTAGGCCTGGTCTTGCTTGTCCATCACCTGCATGCGCTGCTGCAGCGCCGGCAGGCCGTCGAACATGGCGCGCGAGCTGTCTTTCAAGCGCTCCATGGCGTCGCGTGCCGCCTGCAAGGCGTGCGAGCCGTTCTTGCTACGCTGTTCCAGCAGCACAAGGTGCTGAAACGGCACCACCCCCAGCCAGCCGGGAAAGGTGTTGTAGCTGTTGTAGAACACGCCACCGGGCCGCAGCACCCGGCTGATCAGGCGGAACAACGCCTGCTGCACGCGCGGCGCCACCCAGGTGCTGATGCCATGCGCGACCGCGTAGTCGAACTCGCCCAAATAACCGGGGGTCTCGGCCACCTCGGCAAAGTCCGCTTCAATAAACCGCACGTTGTTGATGCCGCACCGCCGCGCCAGTTCGCGCGCATGGGCAATGTGCTCGGGCAAGAAGTCGATGCCGACAAAACTGCTGTCGGGGTGCGCCGCCGCCGCCAGGATCAGGTTCAGGCCCTGTCCGCAGCCCGCGTCGAGGTAACGAAACCCGCTGTCGGGCAGCTTGTGGCCCTGCATCAGCGCCGCCCAGCGCAGTCGGGCTGGCATGGTCTCGGGGTAGTAGCCGTAGGTGTAGCCGCTGTCGGCAAAGTAGCCGTGCGTCCAGTCTTGGTGTCGGTCCATGGCTGTCTTCTGTGTGCAGGCTGCGCCGGGGCGCCACCCGCTAGAAAAAGGGCCCCCGTTTGCACGGGGGCAAAGGGTGGGCGTCCGGTGCGCATCGGAACGCCCACCGGGGATCAGACGAAGTCGCTCACGTCGAGCGCGCCGGTCACGCCGGTGACGCGCACGATGAGGTCGTCGGCACCAAAGCCGAACTGCGTCCCGGCGACTTCCGTGTCGGCGTCGATGCGGTCGCCCAGCACGACGATGTATTTGTCCGACCCGTACTGCACCAGCACGGCATTGCCCTCGAGGTTGACGTCGGCCCGCTCCAGTTCGAAGGTGCCGCTGGCGTTCCACAGCGAGTTGATGGCTGCCTGCAGGGTGCTGCCGGCCACGTTCACCGCATTGCCGGCGTTTGCCACGGCGATGACATCGACTTCGACATCCAGGCGGTCGACCGCCGCTGCCTCGCCCACACCGCCCAGGTTCAGGTCGGTGATGGTGTCGAACAGCGAATCACTGCTGCTGGTGCCGAGCATGTTGCGGCCGTAGTCGGGCAGTGGTGGCTCCATCCCGCCGTTGGGCTCGGAGGCCAAGACGTCCACCCCGGCCTCGAGCGGCATCCAGACCGGTTCGCCCGAATCTCGCTTCAGCACGAAGATGTCGTTGCCGTCGCCACCCGTGAGGGTGTCGGATTCCAGCCAGGTCAGGCCCGGGACATATGCTGTGTCCTGGGTAAAGTCGATCTGGTCTTCCGATTCGCCCTCGACCGTGCCCGGGGTGAAGGTCTCTACGATGAAGTTCTGGTTACCCGCCGGGACACCAGCACTGGCCGTTTGGCTCAGTGAGCCTTTGCCGTCGAAGTCTTGCTGCGCCACCGAGATATACTCGCCGCTGCCGAGCGGGGCGCCAAACACCACGACCAGGTCTTTACCGTCATACGACACCGACGTGACGTAACCGTTGTCGCCAAAGGCCGTATCGATCGCCGTAAAGATCTGGCTTTCGCTTTGGTTGGCGTTCACCTGGACCGACTCGATCGCCGTCCCACCCAGCGATCGGGTGAAGGTGACGGTGTCGTAAACAGTGACGCTCTTGTCTTTGAAGCTGTCGAAATCAGTTAGCGTAAAGCTGTAGGTGGCTGCCAGCGGTCCGCTGTTGATCACCGCGATGTTGACGTCGTTGGCGGTGCCGGTTTGCATATCGGCTGGGTCAGCGCTGACCGTCAGCACACTGCCGGCCACACTCACTGCTGCGCCGGCGCCGCTGGCATCGGGCCCTATCAGCGCGGCGACCGCTGCCGCCACCTGGGCCGCTGTCTGCCCGGTTAGCACAGTGTAGGTGCCGTCTTTGATGTCGTTGCTGCCGCCGTCGGCGTCGAAGCTGTACTGGATCACGTCGCCAGCCTCAAAGTCCAAGCTGCCAAAGTCATGCACCCACTTGGCGTCGCTGGCTTGGGCGTTGGCTTCGGTGACCACCACGTCGCCGTCAAAGTCCATGGGCGCCGAGATGCTGAAGAAGCTGTCGCCTGGGGTGTAGCCAAAGTCGAATCCGCTAAACGCGGCCTCGGCGGCGATAAACAATCCGGCCACTGCGTCTTCGGTGCTGGTGCTGGTGGCGGTGTAGCTGGCCGTCTGGCTGCCAATGGTCAGCGTAAAGGTGTCGCCGGTATCGACCCGGCCAATGCTCACCTCGACCACTTCGGGTACTTCGCCGACGGTCGAGTCGCCAAACAGACGGTCATTCCCCGCGCCGCCAGTGAGCACATCCTGGCCACCGCCGCCGATGATGTCGTCGTTGCCGCTGCCGCCGTTCAGCAGGTCGGCCTGGTTGCTGCCGACGATGCGGTCGTTGCCGCTGCCGCTGTTCACCACGATGCCCTGCGAGCCAGCGTGCCAGCTGAGGTAGACGTCCAGGCGGCCGGTGAAGGTGCCGGCCTCGACGCGGTCCAGGCCGGTGTTCCAGCCGCCGTGGACAAAGGTCAGTGCGCGGTCGCCGGTGATGTTGATGCGGTCCAGCGCGCCGTCGTTGCTCAGCTGCAGCGTGTAGCCGTCGTCGGCGGTGGTGGGGCTGCTGGTGTTGTCGCGGTCGGCAGTCGACACGTTCAGGGTGTCGATACCTGCGATGTCGAAGTTGGCACCGGTGCTGTCGCCCGATCCGCTGGGCAGGTCGGCGTTCAGCTCCAGGGTCAGCACGTCGCTGTTTGCCCCGGCGCCGGTGGCGCCGGTCATGCCCACGATCAGCGTGCCGGTCATACCCGCGCGGGTGGTGATGCGCGCGCCAGAGCTAAATCCGCTCACGGTGGTGCCGACGTCGCCGCCCAGCTCCAGGCGGTTCACGCCCAGCTTGCCAATATCGAAGTCGTCGGTGAGGTCGCCGTTGATGCGAACCGCCTCGAAGTTGCTCACCGCGCTGCTGGCCGGGCTGCCGGCCAGTGTGGCGATGATGCTGCTGGTGCCAGCCAGCACGTCGTCACCCGTGCCGCCGTTGAGCACGTCGTCGGTGGTCAGGCCGGCGATATCGACCAGGTTCACCACGTCGTTGCCGCCGCCGGCGTTCAGGTTGAGCTTTTGCGCCTGGCTGACGGTGAGCTCGTCGTTGCCCAAGCCGCCCAGCACGGTGATGTCCTTGGTGCTGGACGACACATCCAGCGTGACGCCGCCGCTGTTGCCCGACAAGTCGACGCTGTTCAGGGCGCCAAATTCGCCGGTCTGGGTGAGGGCCAGCGAGCCGGCGCCGGTCACCTTTAGCGACGTCAGGGCATTCGACGAGGTGTCGAAGTGAATATGGTTGGCGCCGCTGGCGTCGATCTGCAGCGCGCTGATGGCGTCGCTGCCGCCCACCTGCAGGCCTAGATGCACCGGGGTTGCCGCGCTGCCGGCGCTGTTGGCGACGACGTTCACGGTCGACGTGGCCGAGCCCAGCGCATTCGCCGCAAACTGCACGGTGTAGTCGGCATTGGTGCGGTCCAGGCCAACGGCGACATTGTTCTGCACGGCGGCCACGGTGAGCGCGCCGCTCGAGCGGTCGCTCCAGATCTGCTGCACGCCCTGCCATTCGCTGGCGTCCACGGTGGCTGCGGTGGTGGCGCGCAAGAACGCCTTTTCGACGCTGGTCATCTCGACGAACTGGGGGGTGTTTGAGCGAACCACCAGGTCGAGTCGGTCGCTGCCTTCGCCGCCGTCGATCACGTCGCCGGTCTGGTAGGTGCTGTCGTTTTCAAAGATGATGCCCTTGATGACATCGTCGCCCTTGGTACCGGTCGCGATGTCCTGACTTGGGGTCAGGATGAAGGTCTTGCCTTCCTCGGGTACCTCGGCGGGCTCACCAAACAGGATCGCCGTTGCGTTCATCTGCCCAGCATTGATCGGCGTACCACCGGCGATGCTGAATTTAAGGTCGGGGATCGGTGCATCGCCTTTCTTCAGGCTAAAGGTGAACTTCTGCTTCACCCCGTTCGAGACGATGGTGATGCTGGCGGACTTGCCCTGTTCAACCTTGCTCTCAAACTTGAACAGCTTGTTGATGAGCTTTTGCACCTTGGGCAGCGTATCGAGGCCAGCAAAGCTGACGTCAACCACGCTGGGGACAGGGTTCTTCGATGACATGGACGTCTCCTTGACGATGGTTTGGCGAGCACAACACGGCGCTGCGGGCGCCGTATCCGGCACAGCGGTCTGTCGTGCAGCCCGGCCCGTCGCCCCCAACGGGGGCTAGAACCGTGGCGTCAAGGGTTTGCGTCTATCTGACTGGCAGTATCCCGGCCAGCGGGCAGACGTAAAGCAGCCGAGCAGTGCCCCCTCGGGGGCACAACTGCGTCGATAGACTATCGGCGTACTGAGTGCGTCAGGTCAGCAGATGGCCGAACACGCGCCCGGCGATCGCGGCCGAGGCGCGCAAGCTGCTTTGCTGCAGGTGGGCGTAACGCTCGGTGGTCTTGATACTGGCGTGGCCGAGCAGGCGCTGGACCTCGTATAGGGACACGCCATGGTTGACCAGGGCCGAGGCAAAACTGTGGCGCAGGTCGTGCATGCGCAGCTCGTGCAGACCGGCCTGACGGCGGGCACGGTTCCAGGCGTCGTACACGCTGCCATATGGTTTGCCACTGCCGGGTTTGGCGAATACAAAACCCGCCTTTTCGGGCGCCAGGGCATTCGAGCCGGTCTGCTGTAACCGCAGTTGTTCCAGCAGACGCAATGCTTCTTCCGACAGCGTGATGTGTCTGGACTTGCCAGACTTGGCCAAAGGTACACGCCAGATACGCCGTTGTTCGTCGATATCCGCCCAGCGGGCGTTCAGCGCCTCGCCGCGCCGCGCGCCGGTCAGCAGCAGAAAGGCGACAAACGGTCGCAGCATGCGGTTGCGACTGTCGGCCAGCGCGTGGTCCAGGCGTTGCGATTCCTCTGCGTTCAGATAGCGCTCGACCAGATTGTTCTCGCCGAGTGGCTTCAACCCTTTTACCGGGTTTCCCGAGACGCCCGGAACCTCCCATTGCAGCGCCAGGTTGTAACAGTAACGCAGCAGGATGAGCACCCGGTTCACCGTCGCCGGCGCAAGGCCAGCCTCGCGTCTCTGCTGGATCAGGTCGAGGATCTGGCTGGTGCGGATGGCGTTCATGCGATGCCGGCCGAGGGTCGGTTGGATGTGGATCCGGTAGTAGCGCTCGTCGGTCGCCCAGCTGCGTTTGTCGACCCGCGCGAATGGCAGATAGCGGCCCAGGAAGAAGGTGTCCAGGGTCGGGCAGCGCAAGCGTGCGTCCAGTTGACGTCGTGGGTCCACCCCACTGGCAACCTGTCGGGCGAACTCGGTAGCACGGCGGCGCGCCTCGGCAACACTGATCAGCCGAAAACGCCCAAGCGGGAACGATCGCTGCCGCCCTCGCAGGGTGTAACGGAACATGAAAAACGCACCGCCCCCGCGGCGCACCACGAACTGAAGACCAGGAGTACGAGAATCGGTTGCTGTGATCGCTGCACGGCCTGGTGGGACGGTCAGAGCAGCGAGGCGCTTCGTACTAAACTCAAAAGGCATGCAGCTAGCCTAATACGATTGATATGCGATTCAGCCCCGATTTTGTAGATGCCAAGGCCGTTATAAGCGATTCGAATATTCATTTCTTATGAACGTAACCGAACGGCTTTATTGACTCGCAGTATCCCTGTCGTCACAATGACTCACCCAGCGTAAAAACAAGGTCTTAACAAGGCCGCTGTGGCGAGGGTCACGCGAAAGTCACTAGGTTTCGTACCCTCGCAGGCGCCCCGCGGCGCACGACCGCTTGTCGGCACGTGTGTTCGTGGTTCTTATTCGGGAAGACCCCGGACCTTGTTTGAGGTGACAGTGGCAGTTGCCTGTCTTACGCAGGGCGTGGTCGACGCACTTCGTGCATCGCCACCATCCCGGCCAGTCAAATATTTCGACGCCGAGCTCAAAGGTTTCTTTCTTGAGGTGCGAGCCTTGGGGGGTGCCTCGTTTGGCGTCCGCTACCGTGCGCGTGGTCGCGCCCGGCAGATGGTGCTAGCCGATGCCGCCCGGACAACGGTCAACGACGCACGCGCCGCCGCCTGGCAGGTACTGGATCTGGTCCGCTCTGGCCGCGATCCCGTCTGGGAGCGCCGACGTGGCACCGGCAACATGAGCCTCGCGCGCTTCGTGGAAGAGCACTATCTCCCCCATGTCCGCATGCGCAAACGCAGTTGGCGCACCGACGAAGCGATTCTGCGCCGACATCTGCTCCCCGTACTCGGAGGCGTGTCGCTGGCACGCGTCGGTAGTGCCGATATTCGCACCTTGCAGCATGAGTTCGCTCGATGTGGTGCGGCGGCCGGCACCATCAACCGACGCTTGGCGGTGCTGTCGTCGGTGTTGTCGTGCGCAGCGGATTGGGGACAGCTTCCCAGTGGCGATAATCCGGCGCGCAAGGTGGCTCCGCTTCCCGACCCGACCTGCTGCGAGCGCTACCTGACGCCGCAGCAGGTTGCGCGCCTGCTTGACGAGCTGGACCGCGAGGCCAACCGCCCAGTGGCCGCGTTATGCCGCCTGCTCTTGCTGACCGGTGCACGTCGCAGCGAGATCACTCTAGCCCGCTGGGAAGACGTCGACCTCGATGCCGGGCTACTGCGCGTAGCGCTTTCGAAATCGGGTAAGCCACGGCACATCGTGCTGTCGCACTTGGCGGTGGAGTGCATCCAGGCATTGCCGCGTAGGCCGGGCTGTCCCTGGCTGTTACCCGCGCCGCGCACTGGCCGGCCGCTGACCGGTGTGTTCCCCGTCTGGGAGCGAATCCGTAACCGCGCTGGTCTGCCTGAGCTGCGGTTGCACGACCTGCGTCACAGCTACGCAAGCCTGTTGGTCAACGCCGGGCGTAGCCTTTACGAGGTGCAGCACCTGCTGGGCCACGCCAGCCCAAAGACCACGCAGCGCTACGCTCATCTCAGTCAGGGCACCCTGCGCGAGGCGGCAAATTCGATTGGTATCGCTTTGGAGATCACTCCGCGCCGTCAAGCACCCCGTTGATCCGCGCGACCTCGCTGCTGTCCAGGCTGCCGGCCAGCCCGTTCAGGCGGCCCCAGGCCACCAGCAGGTTGTAGCGGGCGCGGGCGAGCTCGACCTGGGTGTTGAACAGGTCCTGCTCCACCTTCAGTACATCGAGGGTGGTGCGCGTGCCGGCTTGTACGCCCTTGCGGTTACTGGTCACCACCTGTTCGGCCGAGGCGAGTGCCCGTTCCAGCGCCCGCACCCGGGCGATACCCTCGCGCACGGCGTTGTGTTCGCGGCGTACCTTCACGCCGATGTCTTGCCGCGAAAACGCAAGCTGCTCGCGCGCCTCGTCGGCACGCGCCAGGGCCTCGCGTACCTCGCTGTTCACACGGCCACCGGCGTATAGCGGCAGTTGCGCCTGCACACCGACGAAAGTCGACTTGATATCGAAGCCGCCAGGGCCGACCAGCGCCGGTGTGTCGCTACGCGAATCGCTGTAACGGATCACCATGTCCAGCGTCGGATGGTGGCCCGACCGCGCCACATCCACCGCCGCCTGTGCCTGCTTGGTGCGCGCCTCCAGCGCCCGGATCTCCGGCGAGCTCTCCAGCGCACGGTCCTGCCATGCAGTCAGTTCACCGGGCTCGAAGGCGTCCAGGCTCAGCGTCTGCTCGCGAATGGTCGCCAGTGCCTCGACCGGCTGGCCGATGAACACCTGCAGCTGCTGACTGCTGGCGTCGATCGCCTGCAGCACCTGGATCTGGTCGGCCTGCAGCACATCCAGCCGCGCCTGCAGTTCGTCGATGTCGGTGCGGGTGCCGGTGCCAGCTGCCAGTGCCATGCGCGCCGATCTGAGCTGCGCGTCGGTATTGGCGATCTGTGCTTGCGTCAGGCGTAGCCGGTCCCGCTGGAACAGTGCATCGAAATAGGCGGCGACCACCCGCGAGCCCATGTCCTGGGTGTCGCGCTCGAGCGTGGCCTCGCTGCCGGCGACCTGCGCCCGCGCCTCGTCGAGCCGGGCAAAGCCGGCCTTGCGATACAGGGGCTGCACCACTTGTACGGTGAGACTGTCGGTGGGGTAACGCAGCGACTGCGTGACACCGCTCGAGGTGCGGTCTTGGTCGACTTCACCGCGCGAGTAGTTGGCGCCGACATTCGGCAGCAGGCCGGCGATCGCCTGCGGGACCTGCTCGCGGCCGGCTTCGGCGCGCGCGCGCGCGGCCCTTAGTTGGGCGTCGTTGCTGAGCGCCAGCTCGTAGCTTTGCAGCAGGTCCAGGCCGAACGCCGGTGCGGCACCGGTGGCCAGGGCCACGGCCAGTGCGGCGGCGAGCTTGCGCAGGGCAGGGCGGTGTGTGGTGTGGCGGGCCATCTCACTCCTCCTTCATCGACGCGGCCAAGCGCTTGATCAGCGGGTGCAGCAGGTACACCAGCAGGCTGCGCTCGCCGGTCTTGATCACCACCTCGGCCGGCATGCCCGGCTGCATGGTGCGGCGGCCCAGGGTCTCCATGCCCGCCGGCGTGATCGACACTCGCGCCAGATAGTAGGGCGCGCGCGTTGCCTCGTCGATGAGGATGTCGTTGCTGATCGAGTCGACCTCGCCCTCGACCACCAGCTGCGGGCTGTGGGCAAAGGCGCTGAAACGCACATCCACCAGGTTGCCCGGCGCGACGCGGTCGATCAGGTGCGGTGCGACCTGCGCTTCCAGCACCAGTCGTTCGTCTTTGGGCACGACGTCGGCGATGTGCTGCCCGGGAGCGATCACCGAACCTGGGCTTTGCACCGACAGCCCGACCACTTGGCCACTGGCCGGCGCGCGCAGTTCGGTGCGGGCGAGTTCTTCGGTGACCGCGGCAAAGCGCTCGGCTTCGGCTTGTGATTCACGCTGGACGTCGGCCAACTGGGTGTCGACCTCTTTGCGGTATTCGGCGCGAGCGGTCTGGATACGCTGGCGCAGCTCGAGCACCGCGCTGCGGGCACGACTCTGGTTGGCCATCAGGTCGCTGGTGGTGGCAGTGACTTCGGCGATGCTCCGTTCCAGCTCCATCTGCCGCACACGCGGTGCGTAGCCCTCGGCCACCAGTTCGCGTACGCCGGCCACCTCGGTCTCGAGCAGCTGCAGCTGCAGGCGGCGGCTGGTGAGCATCTGGCCGTAGCCCTCGATCTGCGCCTCGAAGCCACGGATGCTCTCTTCCAGGCTGGCCACCGTCGATGCCAAAGCCTGCCTGCGGCTGGCGAACAGCTGGTTCTGGGTGCTCACGTGCAGCTGGATCTGCGGGTCTTGTTGCGCTGCCTCGAGCAGCTCGGGGCGGAAGGCGATGGTCGCCGCGCCGGCCTGCTCGGCGCGCAGCCGGCCCTCGGCCGCCAACAGGCCCAGGTAACGCTGCCGGCTGGCTTCGTAGTTGGCGCGTGCCACCTTGTCGCCCAGGCGCATCAGCACGTCGCCTTCCTTCACCGTTTGGCCCTCGCGCACCAGCACCTCGCGCACGGTCCCGCCTTGCAGGTGCTGCACCGGCTTGCGTTTGGTGTCGACCGACACCAGCGCCTGCGTCGGCACGCCTTCATCCAGCGGGGCGAAGGCCGCCCACAGCAGGAATCCGCCAAAGCCCACGCCCAGCGTCCACAACCCGATGCGGGCGATGCGCCCGGTGTCGGACGGCGGCGCCTCTGGGCTGTTGTCCTCGACGTCGATGGTGATGACCTCGCGCTTCGGGTCCTGCGGGGTCAGGGCTTGCTGTGCCATGGTCTGGGTCCTTCGCTGTGGTGCGTGTTCGGTGTTGGAGTGGTGGGTCTGATCCGGGCCGTCTGATACACGGCAGGGGTTACGCTTGTTGTTGTCCGCGCAGCGTGGCGATGACCGCGTCGCGTGGGCCGTCGGCAGCGACCTGCCCGTCGCGCAGCACCAACAGGCGGTCGACCACCTGCAGTGCCGACAGGCGGTGCGTCACCAGGAACACCGTCTTGCCGCGCGCCTTCAGGTCTTGTAAGGCCCGCACCAGCGCAGCTTCGCCGGCATCGTCGAGGTTGGCGTTGGGCTCGTCCAGCACCAGCAGTTGCGGGTCGCCGTACATCGCCCGCGCCAGCGCGATGCGTTGCCGTTGCCCGCCCGACAGCACGCTGCCACCGGCGCCGATCGGCGTGTCGTAGCCCTGCGGGAAGCGCAGGATCATCTCGTGCATGCCGGCGCGCTGCGCGGCCTCGATCACCTTCGGCGCCTCGAGCTCGCCAAAGCGCGCGATGTTCTCGGCGATGCTGCCCTCGAACAGCTCCACATCCTGCGGCAGGTAGCCGATCTGCGGGCCCAGCGCGTCGCGGTCGAAGTCGTCGATCGGCGTGTCGTCGAGCAGCACACGGCCGCTGGTATAGGGCCAGATGCCGGTGATGCTGCGCGCCAGCGTGCTCTTGCCCGAGCCCGACGGCCCGATGATCGCCACCAGATCGCCAGCGCGGAACTGCGTTGACAGCGGCTTGACGATCGGTTCGCTGCGACCCGGCGCGGTGGCGCTAAAGTCCTCCAGCCGCACGGCGCCGCTGATCGCCGCGCGGGCGCTGCCATCGGCGGTGTCGGGGTGCTCCTCCAGCAGCTTCTCGAGGCGGCCGAACGATTCCTTCGACGACTGGAACTGCGGCCAGGTCTGCACCAGCATCTCGATCGGCGCCGAGGCGCGGCTCATCAGCACGTTGGCTGCGATCATCGCGCCGATGCTGATCTCGCCATGGATCGCCAGCAATGCGCCGGTGCCCAGTGACAGCGACTGCTGGCTATGGCGTACGAACTTCACCAGCGTGCTCATGCGGTGGCCTTGATCGTGGGCGTTGCCAGCCGCCTGCAAGTGCTTGTGGTGGCGCTGCTGCCAGCGCCGGCGCAGGTCGCCCAACATGCCCATCGACTCGACCACCTCGGCGTTGCGCAGCTTGGCGCCAAGGAACTGGTTGACGCCGACCTCGGCTTCCGATGCCGCCTTGGCTGGTGCAGCGGTTCGCTTCTGATTGAGCCAGGCCAGCACCACCAGGTTGATGACGAAGATGAGAGACACCAGCCCCAGAATGGGGTGTAGCAGGTAGCTGACGATGACGTAGACCGGCGTCCACGGCGCGTCGAAGAAGGCGATGGTGCCGTTGCCGGTGAGGAACTGGCGGATCTGCGTCAGGTCGGTCAGTGCCTGTGCGGCTTTGTGACCGCTCTGCTCCAGTTCGGACCGGAAGCCGGCGCGGAACACGCGCTCGTTCAGTGCATGGTCGAAGCGCACACCCAGACGCACCAGCAGCCGGCTGCGCAGCCATTCCGAGAACGACATCACGGCCAGGAACAACAGCAGCAGGATAGTCACCGCCACCAGCGTCAGCGTGTTCTGGCTGATGAATACCCGGTCGAACACCTGCAGCATGTACAGGGTGGGGGTGAGCATCAGCAGGTTGGCCAGTGCGCTGAATGCCCCGGCCAGCAGGAACTCGCGGCGGAACGCCCACAGCATGCGGGTCAGGCGGCTGCGCTGGAAGAATGCCGGTGCGTCCGGCGCGACAGTGTCGATGACGATGGCGGTCATGCTGCGCCTCCTTCGGGGGCGGTGCCCGGTGGTGTGTCAGGCCGAGTGCCGGCGGCAGTGTCGGGTGGGCTGACGGCAGGGGGCGGCGTGTTCGCTGCCGGCGCGCCGGCAGCTGGCGCTGCGCCGGGCTTTTGCGGCACTGCTGGTTGGCGTCCCTGCAACGCCGCCAGCACCTCGTCGCGTGGGCCAAACGCCTGCACCTGGCCATCGCGCAGGATCAGCATCTTGTCGATGGCCGCCAGCACGCTGGTGCGGTGCGTCATGACCACCAGCGTCGCGCCGCGCGCTTTCAGGCCGAGCAGGGTCTGCACCAGAGCGCGTTCGCCGGCCTCGTCGAGGCTGCTGTTCGGCTCGTCGAGCACGATGAACGCCGGGTCGCGGTAGATCGCACGGGCCAGCGCCACGCGCTGCCGCTGGCCACCCGAGAGCACCACGCCGCCCGGGCCGATCAGCGTGTCGAAGCCGTCGGGCAGGGCGGCGACCAGTTCGTCCAGACCGACGGCAGTGGCGGCGCGCCGCACCTCGTGCGGGTCGGCATCGCCAAAGCGCGCGATGTTCTCGGCCAGGGTGCCGTCGAACAGCTCGGTGTCTTGTGGCAGATACCCGATATGTGGGCCCAGCTCTTCCTTGTTCCAGGCATAGACGTCGACGCCGTCCAGCCGCACCCGACCAGCGGCCGCCGGCCACAGCCCGACCAGCAGGCGCGCCAGAGTGGATTTGCCCGACGCCGAGGGTCCGACCACCGCCAGCGCCTCGCCCGGGTTCAGCGCAAAGTTCACGCCACGCAAGATCGCCGCCTGGCTGCCCGGCGCGGCGGCCACCAGCGCCTCGACCTGCAGCGCGCCCTTCGGCGCTGGCAGCGCCATGCCAGCCTCGCGCTCGGGGCTTTGCGCCAGGAAAGTCTGCAGACGGTTGTAGTTGTCGCGCACCTGCACCACGCTCTTCCACTGGCTGATCACCATCTGCAGCGGTTGCAGCGCTCGGCTCGACAGGATCCACACCAGGATCATTGCCGCACCGCCAGCCGCCATCTCGCCAATGATGGTCAGCCAGGCGGCCATGCCCAGCACCAAAGAGCCCTGTGCCAGCAGCACGAACTTGCTCAGTGCGGCGCCGGTGCCGGCGTGGTCGGAGGCCTCGGCCTGCTGGGCAAGTAGCGTGTTCTGGCGCTGCAGCCAGCGCCGGCGGATATCACCCCACATCCCCATGGCGGCGATCACCTGGGCGTTCTGCAGGCTGGTGGTGGCGTAGCGCTGTGCCTCCTGGCCGCTGCGCTGCGCCGCGGTCAGCGGCGGGCTGGTCTGGCGCTCGGTGTAATAACCGATACCCAGCATCGCCAGTGCCGCAACCGATACAAAGGCACCGATCAGCGGGTTCATGACAAAGATGATGAGGATGTACAGCAGCGCCATGGGTGTGTCGGCCAGCGCCGTGAGCGTGGGCCCACCCAGGAAACTGCGGATCGCCTTGAGGTCGGCCAGAGGCTGCACGCCAACCGGCAGGCCGCGCAACTGTGCGCCAAAGGTGGCATTGAACACGCGCTGGCCCAGTTGCTGGTCGAGCCGCTCGCCAGCCGCGTGCAGCAGCTTCCCGCGCACCCAGTCCGACAGCTCCATGACGGCATACAGGAACAGCACCAGCATGGTCAGCACCACCAGCGTGCTGGTGCTGCGGCTGTCGACCACCCGGCCATAGGCCTGCAGCATGTAGAACACCGGTGTCAGCGCCAGCGCGTTGACCACCAGGCTGTAGCCCATCGCTTGCCGGAAAAAGCCTTTTAATTGGCCAAGCGCCTCGCGAACCTCGCCAGCGGGTGTCTGGCCGGGAGCGGCGCGGTTGGGGGTGCGTTTAGTGGGGTTCGGTGGCATGGTCGGCTGGCGTCGCTTGCGGGTCGTTCGGTTGCGGGTGGGCGGGCTGCGGCGCCGGGTCGGGCGGCACCACCAGCACGTATTCGGGCAGTTCCTCGTCGCGAGTGGCTTGCTGGTTGGCCGGCAGCGCCGGGTCGCTAAAGCGGAAGCTCAGGCTGTAGCCTTGGTCGTCGGCTGCCAGTACCACTTCTTGCAGCTTCTCGCGGTGAAAGCGCGCTTCGTCGGCAGGCGCCAGCTGGAGTTCGAAACGCATGCGGCCGTCTAACGTGAACATGCTCAGTACGCCGTCCTTCAGGCTGAGCGTGTGGCGGTCGAAATAGACTGGCGCGGTCTCGGCAAAGCGCAGTAGCGGCAACGGCCGCTCGGGGTGGCGTTGCACGTTCCACGGGCTGGCCGGGTGCTGCAGCACGGCGCGCGCCGAGCGCGACACCGAATAGATGGCGTTGCAGACCATCTGCGAACCCATGTTGGGAAAGCGTTCGCGCAGCGGGTGATACACCAGATGGTGCAGCGCGACGCGGTTCCAGCAGCGTGTCTGCTGCACCACCGGCGCGATCGCGTTGCACACCTGGGCGAACGCCACCTGCAGTTCGCGCAGCCGCTGCAGTTGTTCCGCCGTGCCGTTCAGCCGCATGCGGACCAGTGCCGGCGCCGCTTGAGGAGCGGTCTGGGCAGCGGCGTGGGTGACGGTTTCCGGATTCATATAGGAGAGTCTAACCGCGATTCTCCTATATGAAAACAACCTACCTGCCGCCCAGCTGCTGTACCCACGCCAGCTGTCGCGGCAGGCAGCGCGTCTGCAGGTCGTAGGTCTCCACGGCGAAGGCTCGTGCAGCGGCGCCCAAGCGTTCGCGCTGCGGGGCGTCGCCGAGCAATTCGCCCACCGTGCGCACCAGCGCCGTGCTGTCGAAGAACGGCACCAGCCGGCCGGTGCTGCCGTCGACGATCGCCTCGCGCAGCGGTGCCGTGTCGCTGGCGACAATCGCGCAGCCTAGCGACATGGCCTCCAGCAGCGACCAGCTCAGCACAAAGGGGTAGGTCAGGTAGACGTGCACGCGGCTGGTCTGCATCAGGCGCGTGAAATCGGGGTAGGGCAGGTTGCCGGTGAAGTGCACGCGCTGGCGGTCGGCCGGGGCGATCTGCGCGCGCACCTCGTCGAGGAACCTGTCCTTCCAGGTGCCGCCACCGGCGGGTCGGGCGCCGTAGCTGACATCGTTGCCGCCGACCACCACCACCTGCGCCTGCGGACGCTGTCGCAGCAGCTCCGGCAGGGCGCGCATGAAGACGTGGTAGCCGCGGTAGGGCTCGAGGTTGCGGTTCACAAAGGTGACGACCTCGTCAGTGCGCGACAGCATCACCGCGCGGGCGGGTGGATGCTGGCCCGGCGCTTCGCCGATGCCATGCGCCTGCAGAACCACGGATGCGGCCGGGTCGGGCGCCAGCGCCGCGGTGTCGATGCCGTCGTGGACCACGGCGATCTTCGACCGGAACGGCTCGGGGAAGGTGCTGGCCTGCCAGTGGGTGGGCGAGATGCCGGCGTCGGCTTGCTCGAAGTGCAGCAGGTTGTTCAGGTTCTTCAGCCGCAGCCGACAGACGTCGCCCGCATCCCGCGGCGGGAATTCCGGGTCGAAGCCGGTGTCGGCGCCCTCGGCGCGGTAAAAGAACTCGCAGTAGATGGCCAGGCGCGTCTGCGGCCACACCTCTTTGACGAACAGGCTCTCGCCCCAGCCGTGGTGCGCCAGCACCAGGTCGGGCGTGAAGCCCTGCTCGCGCAGCTTCAGCGCCAGGCGGAAGAACGCCTCGCCACGGATCACCTTGGTCTCGAAGTCGGACACCCAGGGGTGGATGCCGGCGGTCGAGCCGCGCGCCGGCGCGTAGCCCACCAGCTGCACGCCCTGCCAACTGGCCGGCAGGTTCTTCTGCATATGGGTGGCGACCACCGTGTGGCCGGCCTGCACCAGCGCCGGCGCCAGGTGCTTGAACTGGCCGGGGAAGTTCTGGTGGACGAGAAGGATGCGCATCGTGCGATGGAATGGGTGTCGGCTGACCAGCCGGTGGGTGAGCGGACGCGGTGTCGGTCGGCGTTGGGACGCGTCAGTCGGCCGTGGGTGCAGCCTCGGCGGCCCGCACTGCGTTGTGCAACCAGTCTGGCCAGATGTCCTCGGGCCAGCCGGCCGGCGCGTAAAGGCGGTGGACGATGCCCAGCCACTGGCGCAACTGCACAAGCGTGAAGGTGACCGCCGCCACCGGCTGTTGCTGTCCGGCCAGCTGGGTCTTGAAGACCAGCTGACAGCCCTGGTCGGTCTGCGTGAAATCGACCGCCACCAGCAGCACCGCTTCGCCCTGCCAGCGCACTGGTTCGCCGCTGCGCAAGCCAGCCTGGGCGGCCTGTTGGTCCCAACTGTGCAGCAGCTGGTCGAAGCCGGCATCGCCGCGGCTGCGCGAGCGCTGCAGCCAGTCGCACAGGTGGCCGAACACGGCATCGGCCAGCCGGCGCGTCAGCCACAGGCGCAGCACGGCGCCGGCAGCGTCGCGCACGTCGATGAACAAGCGGTCCTCGACCGCGTCGTAGCCCTGCGTGAGTGTGTCGATCTGGATCATGCAGAGATTCTACGGGTGACGCGGTTCCAAGGGGGCGGGGATGCGTCGCCGGGGGCGGAACAGGGGTCTGCACTGGGGCATGGCCACGGCCAAGCGTCGCCGCGGCCGCTAGACCAGCAGCTTGATCCCCACCGCCAGCGTCACCACCTCGAACACCCGCTTGATCCAGGCATTGCTCTTGCCGATGGCGTAGTGGCTGCCCAGGTAGCCCCCCGCGAACGCGCCGACCAGCAGGGCCGGGATCCACGTCCAGGCGACCTCGCCGATCACCCCTAGCACCGCGGCACCCGTGCCGTTCCATACCAGCCCGCACAGTGCCAGGGTGTGCGCTGTTGCCCGCTTGTAGTCCAGGCCGAACCACTTGACCTGCCACAGCGTCAGCACCAGCCCCGAGCCGCTCGAGAGCGAGCCGTTGAGGATGCCGATGAGAAAGATGCCAAGCGCGCCGACAAGCAGTGGCAGGCCACTGCGGTTGCGCGGTTCGGCGCTGATGCCCAGCTGCGGCCTGGCGATGCTGTACAGACCCATGGCGATGGTCAGCACGCCCAGCGCGGCAGTCGCCCATTCGCCTGGCACCTCCAACACGTAGCGCGCACCCAGCACCACGCCGGGGATGCCAGCGGCGAGTAACACGATGGATAGATTGCGCTCGAGGCTGGCACCCTGCAGATGGCGCAGCGTCGAGCCCAGACCCAGCGCGACGGTGGCGATCTTGTGGGTGGCCAGCGCCACGCCAAATGGCAACCCGAGGAAGATCAGCACCGGGAACTGCAACAGCCCGGCGCCGCCGCCGGCCAGCGCCGAGAACCAGTTGGCAACAAAGGCCGCCAGCAGCAGGACGGCCTGGTCGGCCCAGCTCAGTGCGTCAAGTGGCATGGCGGCGATGCGTCGCCAAGGCGCGTCCGCAAGGTGCTTGCCAGCGATTTCGAGCGTAGCAAGCCGAATCCAGAAGCGTCATCGGACACCAGTCCTCCCACCACCTACAACAGCTGCCGTGCCAGCCACCAACCCAGCGCGGTGAGCAGCAGCGAGCCGAACAGGTGTAGCGCCGCCAGCAGTAGCCCGTGCGCCAGCGCCCCGCGGCTTAGCAGGGCGAGTACCTCGGCGGAGAAGGTGCTGAAGGTGGTCAGGGCACCGAGCAGGCCAGTGACCAGGAACAGGCGCATCTCGGCGCTGAGCGCACCGCGCTCGATCAGGTGCAGCAGCACCCCCACCAGCAGTCCGCCGAGCAGGTTGGCGCTTAGCGTGCCGATCGGCAGCCAGGCGTGGCGACTGTTCAGCCACAGCGCCAAGCCGTAGCGCCCCCAGGCGCCCAGCACCGCGCCAGCACCGACGGCGAGCCACGGCGCGAGGTTCATCGGCCAAACAGGTTCTTCAAGTCGCGCACGTTGTCTTTCAGGTCGCGGATCTGTTGTTTGCTGTCGCGCACGGTGTCCTTGAGGGCGTCCTTTGCGCCTTGTGGGTCGGTGACCAAGTTCTGCAACGTATCTTCGGTGACCAGGCTGGCAAAGTCGATGCTGTAGGCGGGCTTGTCCAGCGTACCAAAGACCTTCACCGGCACGGTCAGGCCGGCCAGCTGGCTGCGCTCTTTGCCACCCTGGCCTTGGCTGCTGGCCACCAGGGTGGCTTTGACCGCATAGTCGATGGTGTGGCTGGCAAGGTCGACCGTGCCCGCGCCGGTCACGCGCAGCAGCGGACCTTTCAGCTCCAAGTCGCGGTTGTCGACGCGGCCGTCGCGTACGGTGAAGCTGGCTTTCAGCTCGGCAAAGTCGGTGCTGGCTTGGGCGTTGCCGCTGTAGTCACGTTTGCCGGTGAGCTGGCGCACCGCACTGCGCGCCTCGCGCAGGCTGCCGCCGATATCCAGCCCCTGGACTGCGCCGTCGCTGAGCAGCAGCGCGCCGCGGCCATTCAGGCTGCGCTTGATACTGTCGATATCGAGGCCGCGGGCGGTGACGTCGAGCTCCAGGTTGCCCTTGCCCGAGAGGCTGCGCAGCTCGGTGAAGGCCGCCAGCAGCGCGGCGATATCGATCTGGCTGGCCTGCGTCTGTATCGCCAGGCTCGGTGCGGCAGCGCTGGCGTCTAGCCGCAGGTTGCCACGGGCGCTGCCGCCGAACAGCCGCATCGCGAACGGTGCCAGCGTGGCACGGCCATCGCCGGCCTCGAGTGTGATGTCCAACGCATCAAAGCGCAGCCCGCGCACCTTCAAGGACTCGGCCTGCAGCCGCCCGCCGACGTCGACCTTGTGCAGCACTCTCAGGTCGGGTGGGGTGGCAGCTGCCTCGGCAGCCTTGCTGGCCTGGGCGGTGGGTGCAAGGTAGCGGTCGAGGTCGAGCGAACCGGTCTTCAGGTCGAACCGCAGGCGCGGCCTACCGCCCCAGTTGCTGGCATCGATACGCCCGGCAAGGTGGTTGCCGTCGACTGTGCCATCGACGTTCAGGCGTGCAGTCTGTGCTGCCAGTGCCGCGTTCAGCGTGCCGGCGAGCTGCGCCTGCAGGCCGCCACCGGGCAGGTCGCGGCCCTCGGCGGCCAGTCCAAGGCGCAAGCCCTGCATCTGCAGCGTCTGGTCCTGCAACGACAGGCGCACCGGCGCTTGCAGATCGCCGCTCAGGCCCAGTCCGGCCGCCTTCACCGCGCCGCTCACGACCAGCGCAGGCAGCTGCAGGACCTGCTTTGCAGCGTCGAACTCCAACGGGCTGTTGGCTTGCAGGTCGATGCTCGTGCCATCCACATGGCCGCTGAGTTTGACGTCGAGTGCGCTGCTGCGCACGGTGCCGGCGACGCTGTCAAAACTCAGGTCAGCGCGCGCGTCGACCCGTGCTTGCAGCCCTTCGCGACGCAGTTGCGCCTGCACACGGATGTCGGTGGGCGTTTGTTCACGGATGCGGCCTGTGCTGATATCGACTCCGGCCACGTCGAGCGTTGTCCCGCTGGCGTCGTCGCGATAACGCATTTGGCTGTCCTTGACGTGGACATAGGCGACATCGAAGTCGACGCGCTCGCTTTTCTTGGGCTCTTGCGACAGCAGGTCGGCGAAGTTGAAGCGGCCGTCGCGGTCGCGGACGATGTTCGCCTGTACACCGTCGAGTTCGACCTTGTGGACGACGACGCGGCCCTGCAGCAGCGGCATCACGGCCACCGAAGCGCGCGCCGATCGCAGCTCGGCAAACGGCATCTCGCTGGCGTGTTCGGACAGGCGTACCGGGCCAAGCTCGGCGGCGAGGTCGGGCCAGAACGCCAGGCGGATGTCGCCGTCCAGTGTCAGCGTGCGTTGAGTGTTGTGTTGCACCAGCTCGACCAGCTCGTCCTTGTAGTCGTTCGGGTCGAAAGTGGCGGCGATATAGGCGACGAGGGCGGCGACCAAAGCCACCACGCCGCCCAGCCCGACAAGGGCGTAGCGGAGGGTCTTGTTCATGATGAGCGGAGCCGTTGTGTTGCAGGTTATTGTTGTGGAGCGGGTGATGGGAATCGAACCCACGCTTGAGGCTTGGGAAGCCGCCGTTCTACCATTGAACTACACCCGCACAGGCGACATTCTAAAGCATGCCCGAGCCCATCCGCGTCATCGTCAACGGCCAGCCGCAGGCCTGTCCGGCGGGCGCCAGCGTGGCCACCCTGGTCGAGACGCTGGCGCTGGGCGGTCGACGCATCGCCGTCGAGCGCAACGGCAGCATCGTGCCGCGCAGCCAGTGGTCCGACAGCATCCTGATGGCCGGCGACCGGCTGGAGATCGTCGGCGCGGTGGGTGGCGGCTAGCTCCCGTGAGTGCCCGCCTGAGCGCCGGCGGACGACCCTGCGTCGGCGCTAGAATGCAGCGATGAACGCTCCGCTCCCGCTCGACACGCCGCTGACCATCGCCGGCAAGGCCTATGCATCGCGCCTGCTGGTCGGCACCGGCAAATACCGAGACTTTGACGAGACCCGCCGCGCCATCGAGGCCAGCGGGGCGCAGATCGTCACCGTCGCCATCCGCCGCACCAACATCGGCCAGGACCCATCGCAGCCCAGCCTGCTCGATGTGCTGCCGCCTCACCAATACACCCTGCTGCCCAACACCGCCGGGTGCTACACGGCCGACGACGCCCTGCGCACGCTGCGCCTGGCACGCGAGCTGCTCGACGACCACCGGCTGGTGAAGCTGGAAGTGCTGGGCGACCCGCAGTCGCTCTACCCGAACGTCGTGGAGACGATCGCCGCCGCCAAGGTGCTGGTCGCCGAGGGCTTCGACGTGATGGTCTACACCTCCGACGACCCGATCGTCGCCCAGCAGCTGCAAGATGTCGGCTGCTGCGCCGTGATGCCGCTGGCCAGCCTGATCGGTTCGGGTATGGGCATCCTCAATCCGTGGAACCTCGAGATCATCCTCGCGCGGCTTTCGGTGCCGGTGATCGTCGATGCCGGGGTGGGAACCGCGTCGGACGCCGCCATCGCCATGGAACTCGGCTGCGCGGGGGTGTTGATGAATACCGCCATCGCCGCTGCACGCGATCCGGTGCGCATGGCGCGTGCCATGCGGCTTGGCATCGAGGCGGGCCGCGAGGCGTATCTGGCTGGCCGCATGCCCAAGAAGGTCTACATCGCGAGTCCGAGCTCGCCCACCAGCGGCCTGATCGGCTCTTGAGGACGCGCGTTCGATCGCCCAATGACCGACACCCTGCCGCCGAAGCGCCGTCTGCCACTGCCCAAGCCTTACACACCCAGCGCCGATGGCCATCGTGCGGTGCGCAGCTTTGTCTTGCGCCAGGGCCGCGTGTCGAACGCCCAAGCTCGCGCTGTCGAGGACCTGCTGCCGCGGCACGGCATCGCCTTTGTCCGGCAGCCCATCGACTTCGCGGCGGTGTTCGGTCGCATTGCGCCGGTGGTGCTGGA
Organism: uncultured Enterobacteriaceae bacterium; assembly: GCA_964524005.1. Lineage (GTDB taxonomy): Bacteria > Pseudomonadota > Gammaproteobacteria > Burkholderiales > UBA3065 > UBA3065. The sequence goes on along the minus strand of CAZGBK010000002.1, from coordinate 166,277 downwards.
GATCGGCTTTGGCATGGGCGAGACCACCGCGGCCATCGCCCAAGCCCGGCCCGAGCACGATTTCATCGCCATCGAGGTCCATACGCCTGGTGTCGGCAACCTGCTGCAGATCATCGAGCGCGAGCGCATCAGCAACCTGCGCGTCATTCAGCATGATGCAGTGGAGGTGTTGGCGCACATGATCCCGGACGCCTCGCTGGCCGGAATCCACGTCTACTTTCCCGATCCGTGGCCGAAGAAGCGGCACCACAAGCGTCGCTTGCTGCAGCCGCCACTGGTGGCGACGCTGGCCGCCAAGCTCGTGCCGGGCGGCTACCTGCACGCCGCCACCGATGTCGAGGACTACGCCCAGCAGATGCTCGAGGTGTTCAGCGCGACCTCGGACCTGGTCAATGCCGCCGAGCCGCTGCAGCGCGGGGAAGCGCGTCAAGCCGGCTTTGCCCGGCGGCCCGTCTGGCGGCCGCAGACCAAATTCGAGGCGCGCGGTTTGCGCCTGGGGCATGGCGTGTGGGACGTGGTGTTCCGGCGCGTTTGATCGCTGCCTCTCTCGCTACGAGCGTTGGCGCCCGCAACGGGCTCTCGAAGAACTAGGCCAGCAAGCCCGAGCCGAATAGGCCTGTATCGTCCACCACCACACCGCTGATCGACACGCGAAAATCTTCGGTCATGGCGTCTGTCGCAGCACTCACGGGGGCGCTGCCCACCGCCATACCAGCGGCTTCTGCTTGTGCGAGCAGAGTGTAACTCCCAGTGCGGGCGCCCAGATAAGCGTCTGCCACGGCGAAGTGTCGTCCGCTTACATGAACAGTGAACACCACCAACGAGTCCAGCACACTCGCTGATGCGTCATCGTTCTCGACAATCAGCCTGCCGGAAGCATCGAAGATCCGCAGGTGCGGGTCGTTAAGGCTTACGCCTTTCAGGCTGACCCTATATGTTTGACCGGCCTGCAGCTCCAGCGCGTACCAGTCGCGGTCGCCCAGTTTTTCGAGCCGACCGCTGCGCAATTCACCTAGCGCGAGCGGCGAGGCGGTGTCCGCGCTGTCGCCAACATCGTCGCCTGGCGATATGCCTGGAGCCGGGGTTGGGCTGGGTGCCGGCGGTGGTGCCGGCGGTGGTGCCGGCGGGCGGCTTGGCGCGAGGTCGACTAAGGCCTCGGCCATTGCACGCATGTCGATGTGCGAATATTTGGCCCGGGTATTGACGACACCGTCATCTGGCACCTCGCGGTCGACGAAGCGCTGGCCACTGCTACCAAGCAGCCGGATGAACTCGGCCGGCGTCAACCGCCGGCCCAGTGTGTCGAGGGCTAGCTCCTGGATGAGAGCGATGCTGCCGGTGACGAATGGGGCAGCGACACTTGTTCCCGACAGAGTCAGCCAGCCGCCTCCCGCATCTGCACCAACGATATTGCTTCCGGGCGCCACCGTATCCGTCAGCTTCGCATGCCGCTGGGAGAATTCCGCCAACTGGTCTTGTCTGGTCCCGGACGCGCTGACTCCCAGTGCCAGAGGGTCTGACGCCGGATATGAGACCCCCTTGGTTTGATAGAGCTGATACGCATTGCCGGCGGCCGCCACCGGCAGGATGCCCATTGACACCAATGCGGCGAACTCGTCAGAGAGTGCCCCCCGCATCGCTCGTTTGTCGTTCTGTCCGCCGCCGAGAGACAGATTCACCGCCACAACTTCGTAGAAACTTCCGTTGCGAACCACCCACTGCAACGCTCGCTCGACATCATTGTCGAAGCCAGTACCGTCCTCAGCGAGTACCTGCAACAAGATTAGCCGGGCGCCAGGCGCCACTCCCGGCCATATCGCATCCTGTGAGCCAGCGACTGAGGCTACATGGGTGCCGTGCTTGTCAGTGGCGGTGCCGCGGGTATTTGCGCCATCGTCCTCCCGGCTGAAGTCGGCGTGGACGAGGATGCGGTCTGCAACACCATCGCCGTCTAGGTCGGGGCCAAAGGCCGGATGATCAAGGTCGAATGAGGTGTCGAGGATGACAATGGTCTGCCCGCTACCCGTGACCCCAGCAAAGCGAGGGTCCGCTCTGAAGTCGACGAGCCGACTCATGGCCCCGCTGTCGACGGGAGCGCCAGCGCTCTCTACAAAGTCCGCAATCCGCACTGGACGGTTCTCCGCGCTCAGGGTCAGCGCTGGGCCAGCCTTCTCCTGGACTGTCAGCTCTTCTCCAAGTGCTTGATCAGCCGACACATTGACAGGGACCCTGCTGAGCGCGGTATCGCCGATTTTCAGCATGCGTCCAGCAATCGATACCGATGTGATGACATCGGTGAAGGCGATCCGGGTGCCGTCGGCATCGCGTTGTACATCAAGGCTGATGACGGCGCTTCCCTCAAGCAAGATCTGCAGGGTTTTGCCTTTACGGGCGAATGTGTAAGCACCAATATCGCGCTCAAGCGTGACCGACTCGATGGTTCTGCCGATTTTCGCGACGCCGCCATCCGCCAGCGATACCGATTCGTTTCCGGAACTGCCGATGACGCGGTAGCGCCCGGGAGCAAGGTCTCGGGCTTCGCCCGCCTGCAAGCGGATGCGAATGCTCATGTGGTCTCCTGACTGGCCCAATCTTGTGCCAGTGGCCAGCCTTACACCGGCTGTCCATGGCCTGTTATCGGCTATCAGACTAACAGAGCTTTCGCCCCATGGGGCATGTTTAAATCATTGATTTAAATAATGTTATTGGTTTTAAGGGGATTGCTTACGGAAGCGTTTGTAAGGCCTCCCGACTGTCCTATTCCAGCGCGGCGTAGCGCACCGCGCTGACCTCGAGCTGGCGTTCGCCAGCCGGGGTGCGTAGCGTCACGACATCGCCTTCTCGAGCCTTCAGCAGGGCGCGGGCCATGGGCGACACCCAGCTGATGCGGCCACGGCCGGGATCGGCCTCGTCGATACCGACGATGCTTAGCGTTTGTTCCTCTCCCGATCCGAGATCGGTGACTTCGACCGTGGCGCCAAAGAACACCTGATCGGTGGCTTCGCGAGCCGCCGGGTCGACCACCTCGGCGTTGTCGAGCCGGCGGCTGAGGAAGCGGATGCGCCGGTCGACCTCGCGCAGCCGCTTCTTGCCGTACAGGTAGTCACCGTTCTCGGAGCGGTCGCCATTGCTCGCCGCCCATGCCACCGTGTCGACCAGCTTCGGCCGCTCGACCGTCCACAGCTGATCGAACTCGGCCTTCAGCCGCGCATGGCCGGCCGGCGTCATGTAGTTCTTGCTGCCTGCCGGCACCGGGTTGGCGTCGGCAAACTCGTCGTCGTCGTCCGGCGGCGTATCTTCCTTGAAGAAGGCCTTGCTCACCCGCCGCTCAGCCTCCAGCCTTGGGCAGGGTCAGCGTCGAGGTGAAGGTCAGGTCCTTCGAGTCGACGACCTTGGCCGACAGCTCGCCAGCGCCGTCCTGCGGCGTGAAGTAGAAGCGGAAGTTGGGGTTCTCACTGATGGCGAAGTCGACCTCGGCGCTCAAGATGACCTTCCCACCGTAGGCGATGTCGAGCTGCCGCACGTACTGCGCCGGCACGAACAGGCGCGACACCTGGTCCATCTGCATGCCCGAGTTGTTGGGGTGCAACACCATGATCTGCGCCAGCGTGGGTTTACCGGCTTGTGGCGTCTCCTCCAGCTTGAACTTGATGCGGCCGAGTCGCGCAAGCGCCTCGTCCTGGTCTTTGCCAGCCGGCGCCGAGCAGCCACCGGCGGCCCGCACGTACTTGCGCGACATGTGCAGCTGGCCGTCGTTGGTCTCGGCGATGGCGCGCACCCAGGTGTATTCCTCCAGGCGCACCCGGGTTTCGATATCGGCGCGGCCCGATTCGGGCGCCAGCGTGAACACGGCGGCGATCGGCGTCGGGTTGCGGTCGATCACCAACCACATCTTGCGGATGTGTCGCTCGGCCGATTGGTCGGACTTGGCTCTTAAGCCGATCGGTACCACCGCCGCGTCTTCGGCGCGGAACGGTGCGTCGAGCTCGATCACTGCGCCGGTGTTGTCGGCGATCGGGCGGTCGGCAAACAGGTGCTGGCGCACTGCTTGCCACTGTTCGGTCTCGTGCGAGGGCTCTTCGGCGGCAAATGCCGGCGTCAGTGTCAGCAGGATGGCTCCACTGACAGCCAACAGGGTCAGCAGGAGGCGTAGCGGCAACAGGGTGGGGTGGGTCATGGTGGTCTCCTCGAGAAGCTGAATGGCCGCTCTTCGCAAGGCCCGTCGCAAACGAGCTGGTGGCGGCTGTAATGGTCTGTTGTCGCTATCGGCAAGCGGGCGGTCAGCCTGATGGTAACGCTCAGGACGCCGTTGTTTAAGAGCCTAATCGGCCCACTCCAGTTCCGCATAGGCGCTGGTGACATTGCGTCGATGGTACTGCTCGACCAACTGCCAGCCAGGGGTGGCCGGCAGCGACTCGACCGTTGCCGCGAGATTGCGGCCAGCCGCCAGTGCCGCCTGCACGCCGTCGCGCAGCGCCTCGAGGTAGGCCTGCTGCGGTTGCCAGCCGGTCGTATCGGTGACCGGCCCGTGACCGGGCACCACCCGCGCCGCGTCGATTGCTTGCAGTTGCGGCAGCTGCTTCAGCCAGCCTAGCAGCCGCCCATCGACCACCGGGATGTGCTGCACGAACAGCAGATCGCCAGCGAACAGCGTGCGGGTCTTCGCGTCGTAGACCGTCAGATCGTGGTCGGTGTGGGCGGTGGCCCAGGCGGTGAGGGTGAGCACACGCCCACCCAGATTGAGCTGCGTGCTGCCCTCGACCAGGTCCTGTGGCACGACGATGCGCGCTGGCGCGGTCTCCCCCAGTTGTCGGCGCACCAGCGTCTCGTAAGTGGATTTGCGGGCGGCCAGGGCAGCCGGCAGGCGCTTGTGGGCATGCGTCGTCGGGGGCGGCTGTAGTGCGTCGAACGCTTGCAGGCCCAGCGTATGGTCGGGGTGGACGTGGGTGGCGACGAGGGCGCAGATCGGCTTGTCGGTCTGCGCCTGCACGGCTGCCAGTAGCGCCCGGCCGGTGTCGACGCTGCCGCCACTGTCGATCACGGCGACGCAGCGTTCGCCCACCACGAAGCCCCAGTTGGCGGTGTCGCCGCGGTTGTCGGCATCGATCTGGGCGATGCGGCCAATATGCACGAACACCCCGGGCGCGATCTCGCTGACGGCCCCCAGGTCCGGGGCGTCAGCAGCGGCAGCGACATTGTGGCAAGCCACCACAGTGGCGACTGTGCACGCCAGCCGCTGCGCCAGTCGAAGCACTCGGCCGAACGGCGACAGCGGGCGCGCCCGCGTCGGGCTGACCCGCGTCTGGCTTGCAGGCGCGACATGGCCCAGCTGGGTCTGGTCTGGTCGCTTGCAGGTCGAGCGGTCCGGGCACGTCATAGACCTAGTCTAGCTCAGCCCGCAAGGGCGATGCCGGCTTGCGATAGAATCGGGGTACCACGAAACACCATGCGCCAGCCGGCGCCGCCGAACATGTCCCAGCCCAGTCTCGTCAGCGCGTCCACCTCTGCCCCCGAGCCGCATCGCATCGTCATCGTCGGTGGCGGGGCCGGTGGTCTCGAGCTCGCCACCCGCCTGGGCGACACCGTCGGCAAGCGCGGCCAGGCGCACATCACCCTGGTCGATCGCTGCCGCACCCATCTTTGGAAGCCGCTGCTGCACGAGGTCGCGGCCGGCAGCATGGACCTCGACGACCACGAACTCGAGTACCTGGCGCAGGCACGCTGGCACCACTTCAAGTACCGGTTGGGGGCGCTGGTCGGGCTCGACCGCAAGCGCAAGACGATCCAGCTCGCGCCGGTGTTCGACGACGAGGGCGAGGTCATCATCGAGGCCCGCACCGTGCCTTATGACACGCTGGTCATCGCCATCGGGTCGGTGTCGAACGACTTCGGCACGCCTGGCGTGGCCGAGCACTGCATCTCACTGGACACGCAGGCCGACGCCGAGCGCTTCCACAAGCGCCTGATCAACAATTGCATGCGTGCCCAGGCGCAGCCCGGGCCGCTGCAGCCGGGGCAACTCAACGTTGCTATCGTCGGCGCCGGCGCCACCGGCGTTGAGCTCGCTGCCGAGCTGCATCGCACGGTGCGCGAGCTGGCGGCCTTTGGACTGGACAAGATCGAGCCCGAGCGCGACATCCGCATCACCATCATCGAGGCAGCACCGCGCATCCTTGGCGCCCTGCCGCAGCGCGTCGTCGACTCGGCGATGAAGCTCTTGGCCAGCCTGAACGTGCAGGTGCTGGTCAACGAGCGTGTCACTGAGGTCACTGCCGAAGGTGTGAAGACCGCCAGCGGACAGTTCATCCCGGCGCGACAGGTGGTGTGGGCGGCCGGCATCAAGGGCGCGACCATCCTGGCCCATCTCGACGGCCTGGAGGTCACCCGCAACAACCTGCTGGTGGTGCGCCAGACACTGCAGACGACCCTCGACGACGACATCTTCGCCATGGGCGACTGTGCTGCCTGCCCGTGGCCGGCGAAGGACACACTGGTGCCGCCGCGCGCGCAGGCCGCCCACCAGCAGGCGACCACTTTGTACAAGACACTGCGCCGCCGGCTGGATGGCAAGCCTCCGCTCGAGTACCACTACCGCGACTTCGGGTCGCTGGTCAGCCTGGGCGAGTACAGCACGGTCGGGTCCCTGATGGGCGGGCTACACCGCGGGTCCTTGCTGCTGGAAGGTTTTGTCGCCAGCCTGATGTACAAGTCGTTGCACCAGATGCACCTGGTTGCGCTGCATGGCTGGTTCAAGGTGACGCTCGACACGCTGGCGCGCATGATCACGCGCCGCACCGAGCCGCACATCAAGCTGCACTAGTCGCCCACTTGCCCGCGCGTCGCAGCCAGGTGGCCCTAGACATGCTCGACCGGGCAGCGCCCAGCGAGGCCGTCACGCCGCACGCGCAGCCGGGCGGCAGGTGCGGCTGGTGGCGGACCGGTGGTTTGGCGATCTGGCCCTTGCTGTTGGTGCTGACCACCGGCTGCGCTTGGCGCAGCTACCAGCCGGCGCCACTCGACCTCGCTGCCGCCGCAGCCAGCGACGCCGACCGCCGCTTGGTCGACGACACCACCCGCGCTGCCCTGGAGGCTGCGGGTGTCGACACCAGTGCCTGGCCCGATCTGCTCTGGACCCGCGACACCTTGTTGCCGCCATTGTTGGCCATGCACCCCGAACAGCGTGCCGCGCGGGCGCGGGTGGTGGCCGCCGCAGCCAAGGTCCCGGCAGTGATGCAGCCGACCAACCCGGAGCTGAGCTCGCGGCTGGAGAACCACAGCGATGCCGGTGACAGCAGCAGTTCGCCGTGGGCGATCGGCGCGGCGCTCCAGTTCACCCTGAACACCATGCCGTTACGCACTGCCCAGGGCGCGGTGGCCAGCGCCGAGCTCGATGACGCGCGTCTGGCCGCCGGCGAATCGGCTTGGCGACTCTACCGTGCGCTGGGCGACGCCCTGCTCGAGCGCCAATTGGCCGCCGATCGCGAACACCTCGCCGAGCGCAACCTCGAGCTGGCGCAGGCACGCAACGAGAGCATGGCGATCCGGCAACGTTACGGTGCGGCCAGCGCGCTCGAAGTGCAGATCGCCGCTGAGCGCTTGTTGGCAGCTCGTCGCGAGCAGGCCGATGCACAGGCCGCCAGCACCACCGCACAGGCCCGCCTGGCTGCCGCGCTGGCGCTGCCGCCGTCGGCGCTGGCCGGTGTCCGCTTCGCTGCCTGGCCCGCCGGCAGCGTGCCGGATGCCGCCGCAGCTCGTGCTGCGGCCCTGCAGAACCGTCTCGATCTGGCTCGCGAGCTGGCCCGTTACGCCGTCGCCGAGGCCGATGTGCGGGTCGAGGTGGCCAAACAGTATCCGCAGATCCGCATCGGGCCGGGCATGGTCTGGGAGCAGGGCGACCGCGTCTGGCAGCTGGCCTTTGGCCTGCCGCTGGCGCTGCTGCACCGCAACCGCGCCGCGATCGACGCCGCCGAGGCGCGCCGTGCGGCCCAGGGCGAGCAGGTGCTGGCGCGGCAGAGCGCCATCGTCGCCGAGGTCGAGACGCTGCGCCAGCAGGCCGACGCCTTGCAGATGCCGCTACAAGTGGCGCTGGCTGCCGCCGACGCGGCCGCCCAGCGGACCGCCCTGGTGCAGGCCCAGTTCGATGCCGGCAGTGCCGACGCGCTGGCGCTGATCGACGCCCGCAGCTTGCAGTTGCAGGCCGAGCGCAGCGCTGCCGATGCACGCGCGGTGCTGTGGCGGGCACAATGGGCGCTGGAGGCGGCCCTGCAGTCACCGCTGACGGCGCGCTAGACGCCGCATACGAACACGAGGAGGCGGTTTGGAGACGCGCTGGAAGAACCCGGCCCTGCTGCTGCAGGGGGTGCTGATCGTCCTGTTGGTGTGGGCGCTGGCGTGGTTTGCCCGCGACGAGTTCCAGGGCCTCAGCGACGACGATGACGAGCTCCCGACGCCTGCGGCTCGCGTCGAGGGCAATCTGGTGTTCATCGAGCCAGCGGCGCAAGCGGCCGCCGGCATCGTCGTGCAAAAACCGCAGCCGGCCCGCTATTTGGCGTCGCAGCGTTATTTTGGCCTGGTCGCCGACCCGCGCACCCTGGTCGAGGCGCGGCAGCGCTACCTGTCGCTGTCGGCGCAGATCGCCGGCGTCGAGGGGCAGGTGGCGCAGCGGCGCGCCGACCTCGCCCGTATCGAGGGCCTGTTCCAAGAAGGCCGCAATGCCACCCGCCGCGAGCTCGAGGCAGCCCGCGCCGCCCTGGTGTTCGAGGAACAGCGCGCCGGCGCACTGCAGGCCGAGCGCCGTGCCGTCGCCGATGGTGTGCGCGTGGTCTGGGGCGATGCCTTGGCCGAACGACTGGGTGATTCAGGCACCTTGCTCACGCGCGCCGCCGCGCGCGAGCTCGATCTGGTGCAGTTTGCCGTGCCCTACGGCGCGGACCCACGCGGCCAGACCTGGCGGGTTGCCGCGGCGGCTGGTCAACAGGCCGGGATCGTCGGTACTCTGGTCGGCCGTGTGCCGCAAGCGATCCCCGGCTTGCAGGGCGAGACCTGGATGCTCTCCACGCCACCCTCCGGGCTGCCCGCCGGCACCCGCGTCCGTGTATTGGCCGACGCTTCCGAGCCGATCGAGGGGGTGCGTGTGCCGCGTTCGGCGGTGGTCCGATTTGGTGGCAAGACGTGGGTATATGTGCAGCGCGGCGGCGACCGCTTCGAGCGCATGGCGCTGCCGGCCGATCGTGTCCTGGCCGACGGCGTTTTCAGTGACACCCTGTCGCCGCGCACGCCGGTGGTCACCAGCGGCGCCCAGCTGCTGCTGTCGGAAGAGTTCAAGTTCCAGATCAAGAACGAGAACGTGGACTAGCCAGTCATGCTCGCCACGCTGGTCCGCTTTTCGATCCGCAACCCGGGGGCCATCCTCGCGCTGGCGCTAGCGGTGTTGGCCTACGGGATCTACTCGACACGGGTCGCTCGGCTCGATGTCTTTCCAGAGTTCGCGCCACCTCAGGTGGTGATCCAGACCGAAGCACCCGGATTCTCGGCCGAGCTGGTCGAGACCCTCGTCACGCGCCCGCTTGAAGCGACACTGTTCGGCACGGTCGGTGTCGCCAGCATGCGCAGTCAGTCGATCCCTGGGTTGTCGATCGTCACGCTGATCTTCCAGGACGACACAGACATCTATCGCAACCGTCAGCTGGTCGGGGAGAAGCTGGTGATCCTCGCCAATCGGCTGCCGGCCGGGGTCGCCGCGCCCAACATCACGCCGCTCACCTCGTCGGCTGGATCGACGCTAGGCATTGGCCTGACCGCCGCCGAGCGCGACCTCATGGACGTGCGCGACATTGCCGAGTTCGTTGTGCGGCCCCACCTGCTGGGCGCCGCCGGGGTCGCCGATGTCAACGTGTTTGGCGGCAAGGTGCGGCAGTGGCAGGTGCAGTTCGACCCCGATGCGCTGATCCGCCTGGGCGTGACTGTGAATGAGGTGATCGAGGCCACCCGTCGCGCCAGCGGACTGCGCCCGGGCGGTTTTGTTGAGGGCGACAACCAGCGCGTGGTGGTGACGAGCAATGGCCAGCTCGAGAGCATCGACGCCCTGGCGCGCGCCAAGTTGACCTTGCGCGGCGGCCAGGTGCTGCGGCTGGGCGATGTCGCGCGGGTGGTCGAGGCGCCGGCGCCATCGATCAGCGCGGCGACCATCAACGGCACGCCAGGCGTGTTCCTGATGGTACAGGGCCAGTATGGCGGCAACACCTATGCCACCACGGCAGCGGTCGAGGAGCGACTGGCGCAGCTGGCGCCGCTGCTCGCACGAGAAGGTCTGACGGTGCACGAGAACCTGTTCCGGCCAGCCAACTTCATCGAGACCTCGCTGGGCAACGTGCAGCGCGACATCCTGATCGGTTCGGCGATGGTCGTCGCGGTGCTGTTCCTGTTCCTGTTCAATGCCCGCACCGCGTTCATCTCGGCGCTGGCGATCCCGCTGTCGCTGCTGGCATCGGTGATCGTGCTGGTGGCCCAGGGGGTGTCGCTGAACATCATGGTGCTGGGCGGCCTGGTCATTGCCCTGGGCGAGGTGGTCGACGACGCCATCATCGACGTCGAGAACATCTTCCGCCGCCTGCGCGAGAACCGCGACGCCGGCAATCCCCGCGCCGATTGGCAGGTGGTGCTCGACGCGTCGCTCGAGGTGCGCAGTTCAGTCATCTACGCCACCTTCGTGGTGGTGGTGGTGTTCATCCCGCTGCTGACGCTCTCCGGCGTGGTCGGACGGCTGTTCGAGCCGCTCGGGCTCGCCTATATCTACGCATTGCTCGCGTCTCTGGTGGTGGCGCTGACGGTGACCCCGGCGCTTTGTTATGTACTGTTGCGCCGCGGTGTGCCCCTGCGCACCGAGGACCCGCCGCTGATCCGTTGGCTGAAGGCGCGTTATCTGCACTGGCTGCAGGGTATCGAGCGCTCGGCGCGACCAGTGGTGCTGGGCACCTTGGCGGCAGTGCTGCTAGGACTGGCCAGCTTGCCGCTATTCCGCATCGAGTTCGTGCCCGAGCTGCGCGAGGGCCATTACATCGTCCACATGACGGCGCTACCCGGTACTTCCGAGGCCGAGTCACTGCGCATCGGCCGCAAGGTGACCGACGCCATCGCCAGCGTCGAGGGCGTGCAGTCGGTGACCCAGTGGGTCGGCCGCGCACAGAACGCGCCCGACACCTTCGGCATGCACTACTCGGAGATCGAGGTCGAGATCGGACCACTGCCAGCCGACGACCAAGAGGCGGTGCTGGAAGGCATCCGCAAAAAGCTCACCACGGTGCCCGGCGAGCCGGGTGTGGCGCCGTTCCCGGGGGTCAGTTTTGGTGTGAACACCTTCCTTGCCGAGCGCATCGAGGAGACGGTGTCGGGCTACGCTGCGGAGTTCGTCGTCGAGATCTTTGGCCAAGACCTCGACCTGCTCGACCGCGATGCCAACGCCGTGGCGCAGGCGCTCGCCGGCATCCCCGGCGCACGCGACATCATGATCCAGTCGCCGCCGGGCACGCCGCAACTGGAGTTTCGACTGGACCCGGAGCGGCTGGCGCAGCGCGGCCTGCACGCCACCGACGTGCTCGACCTGGTACGCACCTTCTATGGTGGGGCCGAGGTCGGGCAGGTGGTCGAGCAGGGGCGCATCGTGCCGCTGGTGGCGATCGCTGACATCGAACAGCGCGAGGCGCTGGAGCGCGCTGGCAGCCTGCGCTTCGCGGCGCCCGACGGCACCCTGTTCGCGCTTGCCGATGTCGCCGAAGTGCGCGAGACCAGCGGGCGCAGCAAGATCCTGCGAACCGGCGGCAAACGCGTGCAGACGGTGACCGCGAACATTCATGACCGCGACGTTCCAGGTTTTGTCCGCGACGCCGAGGAGGCGATCGCGCGGGTCGGACTCGGGCCCGGCAACTACGTGGCGATCGGCGGCGACGCCGCGGCGGCGGCGCAGGCACGGCAGGAGCTGCTGGCCCACGCCACACTGGCGACTGTCGGGGTGCTCTTGCTGTTGTATCTGGCGCTGGGGACTGCGCGAAACCTGCTGGTCACGCTACTCAACCTGCCGTTCGCCCTGATCGGCGGGGTGGTTGCCGTGGTGCTGTCAGGTGGCTGGCTGTCGGTCGGCTCGCTGGTCGGCTTCGTCACCCTGTTCGGCATTACGCTGCGTAACTCGATCATGTTGGTATCGCATTACCAGCACCTGGTCGAGGTCGAAGGCCTGCCGTGGGATGTGCAGACCGCCATGCGCGGCGCTGCCGAACGCTTGCCATCGATCCTGATGACAGCCATCGTCACCGCGCTGGGCCTGATGCCGCTGGTGGTCGGCAGTGGCGAGCCGGGTCGTGAGATCGAGGGCCCGATGGCTAGCATCATCGTTGGCGGGCTGGTGACGTCGACCATCCTGAACCTGCTGATCCTGCCAACGGTGCTGCTGCATTTTGGCCGTTTCCGCCCGCGCGCCGTAGTCTAGTCGGCCTCGCCCTCGTATTTGATGTAGCGGAAGCGCGGGTCGCTGGGGGTGCCCTCCAGCACGCCCTCCTTGGCGGGCTGCCAGCCGATCACATCCTCGATCTTCTTCGCCAGAGCGAAGTCCAGCTCGGTGATACCGCCGGCCGAATGCGTCTGTAGCTTGACGATGACGAACGCATAGGACGCCGCGATATCCGGGTGATGCCAGGCCGCCTCGGCCAGATGACCCACGGTGTTGATCACCATGAGCGTCGACTTCCAGTTTGCAGTGCGGAAACGGCGACGGATCCACCCGCTTTCAAACGTCCAGTGAGGCAGCTCTGCCGCTAGTCGGCGCTCGACCGTGGCGTTGTCGAAGGCTTGTTGAGGACGTTCCATTGTGCTGATCTCCTTAGAGTTTCCCGGGCAGGTCGGCGATGCCCACCGCAGTCGGCTTGGACAAAGTCCATTCTGCCCGCGATGCGGCGCCGATTGTGCACATGCACAAAATCGATGGCGACATTGACGAAGTCGAAAAGACCTCTTGCAGAGCGATTTGCTTGTGCTAGAGTTCCCAGCGGAATTAGAGATCCGGTTGGCCGTAAGAGCCACCGCTTTCTTTTTCTGGAGCCTGCGCCGCCAGCCTCGGCGGCAACGGCAAATCGCTATGTAGCGAACTCAATTGAGGAGGTTGTTATGGCAGTTAAGAACCTGTGGCCCGTAGTCGCTCTGGCCGTGGCCGCCCCGTCGGCAGCACTCGCGAATGCCGACCTTGCAAAGCTGATGGACAACCCGAAGAACTGGGCTGCCCAAGCTGGTAACTTCTCGAACCACCGTCACACCAAGCTGACGCAGATCAACAAGAACAACGTCAAGAATCTGCAAGTCGCATGGACCTTCTCGACCGGCGTTCTGCGCGGTCACGAAGGCGGCCCGCTGGTCATCGGCGACACTCTGTATGTGCACTCGGCTTTCCCGAACAAGGTCTTCTCGATCAACCTGAAGGATCAGACGATCAACTGGAAGTACGAGCCGAAGCAAGACCCGAGCGTGATCCCGGTCATGTGCTGCGACACGGTCAACCGTGGCGTCGCATACGCTGAAGGCAAGATCCTGCTGCAACAAGCCGACACCACCCTGGTGGCTCTCGACGCCAAGACCGGCAAGGTCATCTGGTCGGTCAAGAACGGCGACCCGAAGGTCGGTCAAACCAACACCAACGCCCCCCACGTCTTCAAGGACAAGGTCATCACCGGTATCTCGGGTGGTGAGTTCGGCGTTCGTGGCTGGATCGCCGCCTACAACCTGAAGGACGGCAAGCTGGCGTGGAAGGGCTACTCGATGGGCCCGGACAGCGACATGCTGATGGACCCGGCCAAGTCGATGACCTGGAACGACGGCAAGATGCAGCCCGTCGGCAAGGATTCGTCGCTGAAGACCTGGCAAGGCGACCAGTGGAAGATCGGCGGCGGCACCACCTGGGGCTGGTTCTCGTACGATCCGGACCTGAACGCCATGTACTACGGCAACGGCAACCCGTCGACCTGGAACCCGAAGCAACGTCCGGGCGACAACAAGTGGTCGATGTCGCTGTTCTCGCGTGATATCGACACCGGCAAGGTCAACTGGGTCTACCAGATGACCCCGCACGACGAGTGGGACTTCGACGGTGTTAACGAAGTGCCGCTGTTCGAAGGCAAGGACAAGAACGGCAAGCAACGCAAGATGCTGGCTCACTTCGACCGTAACGGCTTCGCCTATACGCTCGACCGTGCCACCGGCGAACTGCTGGTTGCTGAGAAGTACGATCCGGCCGTCAACTGGGCGACCCACGTCGACATGAAGTCGGGCCGTCCGCAGGTTGTTGCCAAGTACTCGACCCACATCCAGGGCGAAGACGTCAACACCAAGGGCATCTGCCCGGCCGCTCTGGGTACCAAGGACCAACAGCCGTCAGCCTATGACCCGAACAGCGGTCTGTTCCTCGTCCCGACCAACCACGTGTGCATGGACTACGAGCCGTTCCGTGTCGAGTACACCGCTGGTCAACCGTACGTGGGCGCGACGCTGGCCATGTTCCCGGCTCCGAACAGCCATGGCGGCATGGGCAACTTCATCGCTTGGGACCCGATCAAGGGCAAGATCGTCTGGTCGATCCCCGAGAAGTTCTCGGTCTGGTCGGGCGCGATGACCACCGCCACTGGTCTGGCGTTCTACGGCACCCTGGATGCTCGCCTGAAGGCTGTTGACATCAAGACGGGCAAGATCCTGTGGACCTCGCCGAAGCTGCCGTCGGGTGTGATCGGTAACGTTCACAGCTGGGAATACGGTGGTAAGCAGTTCGTCGGTATCCTGACCGGTATCGGTGGCTGGGCTGGTATCGGCCTCGCCGCTGGTCTGGAAAAGGACAGCGACGGTCTGGGCGCCGTGGGCGGCTACAAGGAACTCGCCAAGTACGGCGACCTTGGTGGCACCCTGATGGTGTTCGCACTGCCGAACTAATCTGGCTTCGTGGCGGTCTGACCGCCACATCCGGATCAGGGAAACTGGCACCCTCTCGGGGGTGCCAGTTTTTTTGTGCCCGGGTTTTCAACGGAAGGAGATCGATTTGAACAAGACTGCTGCTGGGGTGCTCGTTGCCCTGCTTCTAGCTGCGCCGCTGGCCCATGCGCAGACCGCCGCCGACAAGAAGATCCTGCGCGTCTGCGCCGACCCGAACAGCATGCCGTTCAGCAATGACAAGGGCGAAGGTCTGGAGAATCGGATTGCCAAGATGTTCGCCGACGAGCTCGGCTGGACGCTCGAGTACTACTTCTTCCCGCAGCGTATGGCGTTCCTGCGCAATACCTTGCGCGCCAAGGCTGAGAATGGCGAAGACGGCTTCAAATGCGATCTTGTCACGGGCTCATCCCCCGATCCTGAAGGCGCCACCGCGACCAAGCCGTGGTACCGCTCGACCTGGGCCATGGTCTTCCCCGAGGGCATGGGCCTCGATTCTGTCCGCTCGCCTGACGACTTGCTCAAGCTGCCGCCGGAGTTGTTGGGCAGATTGCGGTTTGGCGTCTTTGCCAAGTCGCCCGCAGCCGACTGGATCATGCGTGCTGGCCTCGAGAAGCAAATGGTGCCGTTCCAGCACATGGTCGGTGACCCGAAGGCTTACCCGGGCCAGATCATCGATCAGTCGCTGGCCAATGGTGATGTCGACATCGCCTTCGCCTGGGGTCCGGTAGCCGGGTATTACGCCAAGCAGGTCACCTCGAAAAAACTGCGCGTGGTGCCGATGCGCCCGGCCGAGTCGATCACGACCGATTTTTCCATCGCCATGGCGGTGCGCTATCGTGAGCCGGAGTGGAAGGCGCGCGTAGAGGATTTTCTCCAGCGCCGCAAGCCTGACATCGACAAGGTCTTGACCGATTACGGGGTGCCGATGGTGCAGGAAGACGGTTCGGTGCTGATCAGCGGCGAGCGCTTTACGCGCTGACCTACGGCGTGGTTCGCGATCGCTTGCTTGCTGCCCGCGCCACATTTGGCCGCTGGCTGACAGTCGTCGGTGTCCTCGCCGTGTTGGGCCCGCTGCCGCACGGCGCGGCTTCGGCTGCGGGCGGGCCGGCGGCGATGGCATTGCCACTGGCGGTGATCACTAACCAAGGCTCTGACGATGTTGCGCTGGTCGGCCTGGGTGCATTTACGTTGCAGGCTCGGGTACGGGTCGGCCATGCTCCGGCCGGTGTGGCGGTCGATACGCCGGGGCGTCGTGCGTTCATTAGCAACGCCGAGGGTCGCAGTGTCAGCGTCGTCGACCTGGTTGGTGGGCGCCTGCTGGCAACGGTCGAGCTTGGCGCCGGACCGGTCGGTATCGCCTATGATCCGGGCCGTCAGCGGGTTTATGTGGCCGACTGGTATCGCGACAGCCTGTGGGTCTTGACGGACGACCTGCGAGTGCTGGCCGAGGTCAACGTTGGTCGTGCGCCGGCCGGGGTCGAGGTCAGTGCTGACGGGCGGCGCATCTATGTGGCCAATCGCGACAGCGACAGCGTCTCGGTGGTCGACTCCGAAAGCCTGCAGCAAACCACCGAGGTGCCGGTTGGCAGTCACCCTTTTGGCCTGCGGCTGGCACCCGATGGCTTGTCCCTGTGGGTCACCAACGTCCAAAGCCACGACGTGAGCGTCATCGACACGCAGAGCGGGACCGTGGTGGCGACCATTGGCGTAGGCCAGCGGCCGTACTGCGTGGCGTTTGCTGCCGGTCGTGCGTTCGTTTCCAATCAATACAGCGACAGTGTCAGCGTCATCGATACGACTCACCTGCGCCTTGAGCAAACGGTAGCCGGCATCGTCTACCCAGAGGGCATCGACAGCCACGGCGATGAGGTGCTGGTGGTGTCGTGGATGGACGAAGAGCTGGTGGCGCTGGGTGCCTCCGACCTGCGTATCGTTCGCAAGGTCTCGCTTGGGACCAATCCACGCGGTTTTGGCCGCTTCGTTTTGGCAGAATAGAACGCTTCGAAACGCTGCCTGCGTTCGAAGTGTCCCAGATCAGGAGAGAAGAACCATGTTGTTGACCCGCTTGTTCGCTATCGCCCTGTTGGCGCCGGCTATCGCTCTGGCCCATGGCCCGACCCGCCAGAAGGCCGACGAGGCCATTGAAATCGCTGCACCACCCGACAAGGTGTGGGCGGTGGTGAAGGACTTTGGTGGCGCGCACAAGTGGGTTCCTGGCATCGTCGATACCTCGCTCAATGGCACCACCCGCATCCTTAAGCTCGACGGCGGTGCCCAAGTGGTGGAAGAGCTCGAGGCGATCGATGACGCCAGCATGTCTCTGCGCTTTCGCATGAAGGACCCTGGCCCGGTGCCGGTGAACAACTTCAGTGCACAGATCTCAGTGAGCGCCAACGGCAATGGCTCGGTGGTGCGCTGGCGTGGTGCCTTCTACCGCGCTTACCTGAACAACGATCCGCCGCCCGAGCAAAACGACGAAGCCGCGGTGAAGGCCGTCACCGGGATCTTCAAGGGTGGTTTGGAGAAGCTGAAGAAGGTCGTCGAGGGCAAGTAGGCCCGGTAGGGGGGCTCGGGCGGTTCGCGCTTAGCGGCGCATCGCCCTCGCCCTAACCCTAGCCCTCGCCGTCGTCCGCCATTGCCGCCAGCTGTGCCAGGGCCACGTGAGCCAATGCACGGCCCAGGCCAGCGGGCTGCGGTCCCCGCGCCAATAGGCGAACACCAGGCACACCAGGGCCAAAGCGGCCAAACCTTGGCTGATCCGTGTCGGCACCCAACGCCATTCCGATGCTGGTCCGGCCATCAGGCGCCGCGCCAGGCTGGTGCCATCGCCCAAGCGTACATAGTCCATCTGCAGCTCTTCGGCGAGCAGCTTTAGGTAGGTCTCGCGCAGCTGCGTCAGATGCTCTTTGCCCGGCTGTAGCTGCAGCCTTGACGCCAGACCGGCATCGACCGGGGTCTCGTCCTGAACCATCTGTTCGGCCTCGCCACTGCCGCGCCGTCCAGCCGAGAAGAGGTCGGTTTGTGCCACCTCCTGTTCCTGCCAAACGCCCACTTGCCGGCCACGTTCGTCGATCTTCGGGATTGGGCTGAGGGCCAGACTGCCGACCCCGACGAGCCAGCCTGGCACCTCGCCGGGTGTGCCTTGGAACTGCGCCCGATAGCGTGGCGATACCGGTGGCGCTTCGTGACCGTCGGTGATGAACACGAGTTGCGGTCGGCCCTCGGCGCCGTCGAGAAAGCTGATCGCGTTGTAGATGCCTTTTGCGATCTCGCTGTCAGACGCCCAGATCGACTGCGGCGAGATGCCACCGATGGTCTCGGCCAATTCGTTGAAATGGCTACAGACCTCGACCGGCAGATAGAGCACTGTGGTCTGATAGCCAGCGAACAAGCCGACGCTAGCCCGCGTGCCGCAGGGTAGAGCACGGATGGCGTCGGTCAGACTGCGTTGCACTGCCACCGCGCGACTCACCGGTTCGCCGTCGATGCGCATATCGCGCGTGTGCATGCTCATCGAGATATCGACGACGAACAGAAAGCTGTGTACTGGGCGCAGCAGAGCCATGCGCGGTTGCAGGGCAGCGGCCAGCAACAAGACCGCGGCCAGCAACAGCAGGCCGCGCCGCCCCGGCGTCAGCCAGCGCGCCGCAGTTGCGAGGCGCTCGCGCACGTTCATGGCAGGCCCAGCGCCTGGATCTGCATGGTGGTGATTGCCTGCTCGGCTGGCGGCGGCGGCGGCGGTATCTCGTCGTTGTCGACCTCGGCTTCGGGGGCCCGCCGCAAGGCCCGTTCGAGGTTGTAGCGCGCTGCCATGTGGTCTGGCTGTTGTTCAAGGATGGCACGGTACCCGGTCTTGGCCAGCTCGAAGTTCGGGATCGCGGCCAATGCATCGCCGCTATCGCTGGCGTCGATGGCTTGGCGCAGATACAGATTGGCGCTGTTGTAGCGCGCCGCAAGGCGTAGCACGGTCGGTGCGGCGTCATCGAACTCGACGCGGTTGTAGAGCGTCAGGGCGTCATTGCCACGTTGCTCGGCGGCCGCTTGCAGTGCTGCGGCGAACACCTCTTGCGGCCACTCCGAGGCGCTTTGGGCACTGCCGTTATCGATGCGCGCCTGCACTTTGGCGACCTCATCCAGCCACAGCGCGTCGCGGCTGGCGAAGGCAGTAAGACCAGCGATCAGCGCC
The DNA here is from genome assembly GCA_964524005.1 of uncultured Enterobacteriaceae bacterium. Lineage (GTDB taxonomy): Bacteria > Pseudomonadota > Gammaproteobacteria > Burkholderiales > UBA3065 > UBA3065. The sequence continues at coordinate 147,130 of CAZGBK010000002.1, read as the reverse complement.
AGGCTGCCTAGGGTGATGAGGGTGCGGCGGATTTGTACCATCGGGTCACCTGCAGTGCCGAGACAAGCAATACGGGGAGCAGCAGCACCAGGGCGCTGCCAAAGGTCCAGGCCGACAGAGGTTGCGGCGGCTCCACCTCGGCGGTGCGTGTCGGCAGCCGCTGCAGTCGGTCGATGTCGTTGATCGCCGCTTGCAGCTGCTCGGGGTCTTCGGCCTCGTAAGCCTGATAGGGGATGCCCATCTCGCTAAAGAAGCGGTTCAAGAACAGCTCGGGCACAGCATCTTGCTGGGCCAGGCTGCCTTCTTCGAGAGGCTCGTCAAGACCTGGGCTGCCACGCCCGCGCATGTAGATCCAATAGAGCGATACGCGGTATTCCCGCGCCAGGCGGGTCAACGTCTCGCGCGTGACGGCGTCGAGCTGGGCACCCCCGTCGGACACCAGCATCAGCACGCGCGAGCCGTTGTACGGACGGTCGTCGAAGAAGCGCAGGCCCTCGTACAAGGCCAGACCGATGTCGGTCTCGGCGAGACCGCGGCCCAAGCCGGCGGCACTCACGGCCGCTTGTAGCGCTTCATGTCGGGTGGTCAGTGGCAGGGCGTTGATCGGCTTGGTCGAGAACAGCAGCAGGCCGATCGCATCGCCCGGTCGGCTGGCGATGAAGGCATCGAGTACCCGGCGAGCGGCAGTGGTCTTCGATTCGCCTCGCGTCAGCACCATCTGCTCGTTGTTGGTGTTGCGGCCAAAGGTATGGTCCATGCTGCGGCTGCGGTCAAGCAAGATCACCACTTCGGCGCCGGTTCCCACGCGCTCGATGCTGCGCTCGCCACGCGACAAGCCGGCAAAGCCCAGTACCAGACTGACGATACCGGCGACCGCCGCTAGCCGGCATACCGTTTCCAGCAAGCGGCTTGGCGGGTCTTGCGGGATCAGCCGCAGGTTCGGGTGGGCGACGCTCGGAAGCGGCAGGCGCAACAGTGGCAGCAAGGCTAGCGGCAGGGCCAGCAATAACCACGGGTCGTCGAAGCCGAGTTGCATGGTGATTTATTGGATGCCGCGCTCGATGGCGCGGGCGTTGTGTAACAGGCGTACGAGTTCGTCTCGGCGGTTGGCGTCGGGCCAGTGCTGGCCCGAGAAGAACAGCGCCCGCGAGGCCACCAGCCAGTCGGCCAGTTCCCCGGCGATACGGGCATAACCGGGGTGCTGGTCGACCAGCCGCCCGATCTCGCCGGGGAACACCGTGGCGCCCGCAGTGCTGTCGAGCGCCTGATGCAGTGCGCGCAATGCCGCTGGCCAGAAGGTCTCGTCGGGTTGCGTGCGCAGTCGGCGCACCGTCCGCAAAGCGGTGGCAAACGGCCGTGGCGCGCGCCACAGTCGCTCCCACGGCAGCCAGCAGTAGGCCAGCGCCAGCAGCGGCAGCACCAGTGCGGCGAGTGTCCAGCGCAAGCGTTGCTCGGCGGTGGTGGTCTCGATCCGCGGTGCTGGTGCGTCGGCCTGTACGTCGAGCAGCTGGTCGCGACCCAATACGGTGTCTGGCGTCATCGGTCCGATGGTCAGCCAGACCGGCTCGATCGCCAGCTTGACGACTGTCTCGCCGCGCTGGATCGGCACCGACATCGGCGGTGCGCTGACCGTCCGCACGCTGTCAGGCACGTTGATGACCTGGTACTCCAGGCGCAGGCGTACGCTACCGTCGCCCGGGCGGTCGACGTCGATGCTTCGCAAGGCGAACCAGTTCCCCGCTCGACCGGGCTTGGGGAGTGCCGCTTCGGCCAGTCGTGTGCCACGCGCCGGATACACACGCAGTTCACGCGTCCAGGTGTCGCCGATCTGGTGGCCATATGGCAATGGCTCGCGCACAGTGATACGGGTACGTTCGCCGGCGGTCTCCTGGATGTCCGTGATCTCGACTTGGGTGGCGGTTCCGCCGGCAATGGCCGTGGCCGGTTCGGCCAGCACGCCGCCGAGCACGGCGACGCCAGCCGTCAGCCAAGCGACCAGCATCGCGGACCTCGCTTGGCCTGCTCGATCGCGCAGCTCGGAAGGGCGGTCATGACACCTCATGCGTCGAGCCCCAAGAAGTAGGCGCTCATGGCGTCGGCCGAGAAGCCGTCCCGCAAGAACAGGGGCCGTGTGCCGAAGTGCTCGCACAAGCGCCTCAGATCGGCCTCGCGGGCGACGTAGGTGCTGGCGACTTGGTCGCTCCAACCTTGCCGCAGCCAGAGCAGGCGGCGTTCACCGCTTTCCATGTCCTGTGCCAGGGCAAAGCCGCGCTCGGGCCAGCCGCTGTATTCGCTGCGGTCCCACAGCACCACTGGGACGACGTGATGGCCGCGCGATTGCTGCAGAAAGCGCTCGAGCAGGCCGTCGGGCCAGTGGAAGTCCGATACCAGCAGCACCAGCCCGGCCTCGCGCGGGAGCCAGTCGGGCACCCCATCAAGCCCAGCATGGCCGGCGTGGCGCTCGGCACCCACCGCCAGCGCTTCCATCGCCGAGGTGACGCCGCCACGCTGTTGCCGTACCGGCAACCAGCAATCCTCACGGACCGTGTCGTCAAAGCCGATCAGGCCAAAACGGTCGCCACTGCGATGGGCCGACCAAGCGGCGGCCTCGACCAGTTCGACGGCGGTATGGGCGCGGTCGTGGATGCCGCTGTAGCCCATCGACGCCGACAGATCGAGCACCACCACCAGAGGGATCGCTGCACGCTGCCGGTATTCTCGCACCCACCATTGTTCTGCCGGATCGCGCAGGCTGGCCCGCACATCGAGCCGGCGAGGATCGGGCTGGGCGTACAGGGGTACATGGCGGCGGAACAGCATGCCGCCGCCACGCAGCTGGCTGGAGTGGCTCCCGGGGCGCTGGCTGCGCGCCATACCCGGCAGTCGATAGACGAACTCGCCGCTCACGGCTGGCTCAGGGTGCGGCGACCTGCGCCCGGCAGGCGGCCAACAGCGTGTCGATCATCTGCGCACGGCGCAATTCGTGGTTGGGGTAGAGGAAGATCCGGTGCGCCACTGTCTCGCGCAGGATGTTCTGCAGATCTTCTGGGATCAGGTGGTCGCGCCCGGCCAGCCAGGCTTCGACCCGCGCCGCCCGCAGCAGCAGGCTCATCCCGCGGGGGCTGGCGCCGGCTTCGACCAGTCGGTGCGTGTCGACGCCGTCGATCGTGATGCCGGCATCGCCTGGCCGTCGCAGCGCCTGCCACAGCCGCACAGCGTAGTCGCGCAGGGCTGGCGACGCGCTCACGGCGTCTTGGATCTGTCGGGCGATATCGTTCAGTTCGGTGTAGGGCAGCACCGCCTCGGGCACCTGGCTGATCAGCGCGTCGCCGTCGTGGAAGCGGGTATTGAACATGAGGTCGGCCTGGATCGTGGCATCGGACGGTGTCTCGATCTGGATCTCCATGAGGAAGCGGTCGCGTGCCGCCGAGGAGATCTCGAAGGTCTCCTCTTTCTCGATACGGTTGCGGTCGGCGAACACCTGCAGGTGCGGAAACTGGTATTCGCGGTTGAAGGCGTTGACGCTGCGCTCGGCCATGATGCGCAGCAGCAGCGAGTGCACCTGCGGCCGGGCGCGGTTGATCTCGTTGAAGAAGAAGGTCGACAGATGCGCACCGTGCTTGAGCACCGGGCCGGCATCGACGCGCGGTCGGCCGTCCTCGCCGATGTAGGTGTAGTAGATGAGGTCGGTCGGCATCAGGTCGACGGTGCCTTCGATGCGCTCGTAGGCGCCACCGATGGCACGCGCCACGGCACGCAGCAGCGTGGTCTTGCCGACGCCGACATCGCCCTCGAGCAGCACATGCCCGCGGGCGAATACCGCCAGGGTGATCAGGTGGATGGCGCGGTCTTGGCCAACGACGGCCGTGCGCAGCGCCTGCTCGAAGATGCTGGCGCGTTCGCGCCAGTCGGCAAGTTGGGTGTCTGACACGCGAGGTTCTCCAGGGTCCAGCAGCACCGTGCTGCCAGCAAGGCTTTGTTCGACCAGCGACCAAGCTGCGAATCAGGCTAGCACAAGCAAAGTCGCATGGAACTCCGCGCGTCATCGGTATTCTCAACACTCGCTCTACACACAACAACGCCGGCGCAATGCGCTGGCCCCCGGAGGAACCATGAAGCAATCGCTGCTGCGTCCGCGCCCACTCATGATCGGTGCGGGTCTGGCCATCGTCGCGCTGGCTGCTGCCGGCATCACTCCGCTGCTATCGGACGCCACGGCAGGCGGTAATGCCGGCCGCAACGCGCCGTCGGCACCGTCTGACACCAGCAATCTGCGCCCGGCCGTTCCACAGTACGACACCGGCCTGAAGCCCAAAGACGAGATCACTCAAGCCGAGAACCTGGTGTTCCTCGACGAGCATCTGGCCAACGTCAAAGCGTCGACCACCCTCGCTTACGCGTTCACCAAGCAGGGCAGCATGGAGAAGGGTTTTAGCGACAGCGTCGAGGAGTCGATCAGCGTCAGTGGGAAAAGCCGCACAGTGAAAGCAAAATTCCTGAGCGGCATGCATAGCAAGGACTATGCGACAGTCGAAGACGCCACCGCCAATCCGGTGATCCTGCACTTCCTCGAGCGCGACCTGGCCGAGATGCAGCGCTTGACCGGCGGCCAGCCGAACTATTTCCGCAAGCGCATCCGTCTGGCGCTGGCCGAAGGTCCCGAGATCAAGCCGGTGAAGTTCGAATACCAGGGCAAGACCGTCGATGCGCGCATGGTCAGCGTCGAGCCCTACATGTCGGATCCGCTGGTGCACGACCCGGCGCGTGCCGCCTACAAGCGCTATCGTGGCAAGCGCTATACCTTTGTGTTGTCGGACGCGGTGCCTGGCAAGGTCGCCGAGATGCGTTTCACCATTCCCGACCTGGCGGTGGCCGGCGAGGCTGCCTACCAGAAGCCGCTCCTGGAAGAGGTGCTGACGCTGCAGGGCGCCAAGCGCTAGCGACGCGACAAGCGGCGGCCCGCCTTGTTGCGGGTTCGCCGCCGCTGTTACCATGGCCGGCTTGACACGCAATGAAGCCTGAGCCAACGCAATGAACGCATCCAGCGCCGCCGCCCTTCGTACCGACGACACCCGCATCCGCCAGAGCGATGTCCTGCTCGCGCCGATGCAGGTCCTGCGTGAACTGCCCGCTAGCGACCAAGCGCTCGCCGTCACCATCGGGGCCCGCGAAGCCATCCACAACGTCTTGCATGGCACCGACGACCGTTTGGTAGTCGTCGTTGGCCCCTGCTCGATCCACGATCCGAAGGCTGCGATGGACTATGCGCAGCGCCTGAAGGCCCTGCTGCCCGAGGTGTCGAAGGAGCTGGTCGTGGTGATGCGCGTCTACTTCGAGAAGCCGCGCACCACGGTGGGCTGGAAGGGGCTGATCAACGACCCGCACCTCAACGAGACCTACGACATCAACGAAGGTCTGCGCCTGGCGCGCAAGATCCTGCTCGATATCAACGCGCTCGGCCTGCCCTGCGGCACCGAGTTCCTCGACCTCATCAGCCCGCAGTACATCGCCGACCTGGTGGCCTGGGGTGCGATCGGCGCTCGCACCACCGAGTCGCAGTCGCACCGTCAGCTGGCGTCGGGCCTGTCGTGCCCGGTCGGCTTCAAGAACGGCACCGATGGCAATATCCGCATCGCTGTCGACGCCATGAAGGCCGCCGCTGCCTCACACAGCTTCATCTCGATCAGCAAGACAGGTCAGGTCGCCGTGTTCGAGACCACGGGCAACGAGGACTGTCACGTCATCTTGCGTGGGGGCAAGTCGACCAACTACGACGCTGCCAGCGTCGAGGCCGCCTGCAGCGAGCTTGCCGCATCCAAGCAGCGCCCACAGGTGATGATCGATTTCTCGCACGCTAACTCGAGCAAGCAGCACCAGAAGCAGATCGAGGTCGGCGCCGATGTCGCTGCGCAGATCGCCGCCGGTGAGACGCGCATCATGGGGGTGATGATCGAGAGTCACCTGAACGCGGGCCGGCAAGACCTTGTGGTCGGGCAGCCGCTCAACTACGGCCAGTCGATCACCGATGCCTGCATCGCCTGGGACGATACCGCGCCTCTCCTGCGGTCGCTGGCGCAGGCGGTGGCGACTCGTCGCCAGCGCGCTCGTTCGGCCGCTTAAAGGGGCCGTGCCGGTCGCGCCACTGCGGCGGCCCTTGCGAGCGAACACGGCGTCCGCGAGCTGCTGCGTGTAAGCCTCTGGGGCTCATGCCGATGCGTGTCGTCCACACTGTTGCTCAATTGCGTGAGGTGCTTGCCGCCGAGCGCGGTGCCGCGTTTGTGCCGACCATGGGCAACCTGCACGAGGGTCATTTGCAGCTGGTGCGCCACGCCGCCACCTTGGGTCGGCCGGTGGTGGCGAGCATCTTTGTCAACCGCCTGCAGTTCGGTGCCGGTGAAGATTTCGACCGCTATCCGCGCACCCTGCAAGACGACACGGCGGCATTGCGCGAGGTCGGCGCCGACGTGCTGTTCGCTCCCGATGAGGCACAGATCTATCCCGAGCCACAGGTGCTGTTTATCGACCCACCGCCCGAGGCCGATCAGCTGTGCGGTGCCCACCGCCCGGGGCACTTCCGCGGTGTCTGCACGGTGGTTGCCAAGCTCTTCAACATGGTGCGACCGGCGGTCGCCGTGTTTGGCGAAAAGGACTTCCAGCAGCTCTGGCTGATCCGCCGCATGGTCGAGCAGCTCGCCATTCCGGTGCGCATCGTCGGCCACCCGACTGCGCGCGCCGAGGACGGCCTGGCACTGTCCAGCCGCAACCGGTATCTAAGCCAGGGCGAGCGTCAGCTGGCGCCCGCGCTCTACCGCGCACTGTGTCAGGTGCGCGACGGCATGCAGGCCGGACACTGGGAGGGCTCCGCATTGGCTGCCCAGGCGGCGCGGTCTTTGGCCGAGTCGGGTTGGCAGGTGGATTATCTTGAAGTGCGCGATGCTGCCACTCTGGCACCGCCCGACGCACGTACTCGGCGTTGGGTGGTTTTGGCTGCGGCGCGGTTGGGCAACACCCGCTTGATCGACAACCTGGTGTTCTAGCCGGCGGCGGGACCTCGGCGCGCGTCCCCGCAGGCAGAGCCTGCCTCAGCCAGCACGGTGTGTTTAGCCCAGCAGGGTACGACGGATGATCTCCTGCTGCGTGCGAGTGCCCGTTTTGCGGAAGATCGACGACAACTGACAACGGATGGTGCGCTCGCTGGTGCCGATCGCGTCAGCGATTTCGGCCGGGTTCTGCCCCAAGCGCACCAGCTGCACCAACACGCGTAGCTCGGCCCGGCTCAGGCCACAGGTTTCAGCTTGCTTCTCGATCTTCATCATGATCTCGCGGTTCAGTTCGCGCACCAGGATCATCAGGTAGTCGGGCTTCTCGCTGCTGCGCTGGTCGTCGCGGAATACCGGCCGCAGGTCGAAACTGACGATTCCGTCGCCCGGTTCGATGCTCACCGAGTTATGCCCGATGTCGCCTTGCCAGGCGCGTTGCATGGCGTCGCGCAGGGGGTCGCAGGTGTCACTGCCGGCCACCCGCACACGCCCGTCCTTGATGCCCAGCAGCGGGCTGCGCAGCAAGAAACTGCGGGCGATCGGATTGCACTCGATCAACTGGTCGTTGCGGTCGATCACCAGCCAGGCTTCACCCAGATGCAACACAGCCGAGTTGTGGAACTCGGCGATCCGGTTCTTGCGGTCGAGCGACATCTGCAAGCGCACGGCATCGACCAGGTGCCCCGAGATCAACTCGCGCAGCTGATGCTGGCCGTCGTCGAAGCGGAGGCGGCCCTCGCTATGGGCCAGGCTGAGATGTGTGGGGGCGGCACCTTCGGCGCGCCCGACATCAGGGACCACCACCGTCAGTAGACGCCCTCCTGCCGCCAGTTGTGGCACCTGGCGAGCAAAACCGGCGTCATCCAGCACGCGTCCGCGTGCCGATTCATCGAGGCCCAGTGGCAGTGCGCGGGGAACGGTGTTTTGTGCATATTGGCGGCCAAGCTGGTCGGCTTCGCGTGTTGAGAGGTTGTAGACGCCTTCGCCAAGCAGGCGCACCTGGCCGTTCACGGTATGGCACAGCGCCACTGCATCGGCGCCGAACAGTTTGGCCATTCGCTCGGCGACTTCCGACCACAGGCTATCGTCGACGGCCGATCGGTAAAGCAGGGCGATGGTGTCGGTGACCGAGATCAGACCGACGCTTGTATTGTCGCTGACGGGTGGGTGAGACATGTCGTTCATCTTCTGCTTCCCCATAAAGATGGTTTACGGCAAGCAGTGGCCGACCTTGAAATACACCCCCTGTCGCAGCGTCAAAAAAAACCCAAGCCGCGAGGCTTGGGTTGAAGGGCATCCGATCCGAGTTTCTTGCGAAACGCGCCGAGAACCGGGTGCCAGATACGATCCGGTTCGAGGCTGCGGAGGACTCCGCCGCGAGGCATAGGTCAACCACATTCCCCGTGCGATCGAGCAGCAATCGCACGAGACGGACTCTAAGCAGGGGGCAGGCGCCGCGCATCCGTCATATGGACGAATGCGCGCGGTCGGAGTGGAGGATTACAGCCCGTCGAGCAAATCTCGACGAGACCATCTCCAAAATCCTTAAATCTTCAGGGCATCCAGGCTGCCGCCGGCCTTCAAGACTTCATCGACCCAACGCGGGCGCTTGCCGCGGCCAGTCCAGGTCAGGCTTGCGTCTTGTGGATGACGATATTTGGGCGCGACCTTGCCGCGTTTGGCGATGCTGGCCCGACCACCCACCAGGTCATCCAGCGACAGGCCCATCTCGGCGGCACGCTTGCGGAACTCGCTGAGCAAGCTGTCGGCCTCTGAGCGCCGGCGGCGTTCGATCTCGCGGGTGATGTCTTTTTGCAGGGTATTCAGTTCGGCGATCGAGAGTCGGGAAAGATCCATGTATTCCTCTTGGTTTTCGGGTTTGGAAAACGGCCCTCACATCGACGACTGTGGGCGCATTTTCAAAGCTACCGGAGATTCGGTAACGCCGGGGAATATAGACCTATTTCTGTTCGGCAACCACAGCAGTTTCTGAACCTTGATTGCCGAGATTATCGATCCACAAGACTTCAATGCGATCGCCCGGTCGCGCTTGCTGTAGGCGCATGCCAAATAATGGGTCCCGGCTCACACCCGGGCCCCAATGCAGCCGCGTCAACAGCACACCGTTCAAACGCAGGGTTACGGTGCGAATGAAATGCTCTGGGATGTTGCGTCCGCCGCTGTCTTTCCGGTTGCCGGTTTCCATCGGGTGGCGGATCAGCACACGCAGGTCGGTGATGCCTTGGCGATGTGCGGCGCGGATCCGGATCTCGTTGCTCATACCGCGCGCCGACCTAGCCGCAGCCGCCCAGGGTCACACGCACCTCGCGTTGCACCTGCAAGACACGGCCGCCGGAGAATGCCAGCAACCGGACTTTCGACGATTCGGCCATTTTGATGCGGATCGCCAAAAAATGCTCGACGCCGGGGGGGAAATGCGTTTGCAAGACCATCGGGACCGGGTTGCGGTCGACTAACACAGCGATCGAATGGGGCTCGCGCAGCCTGCTGGCAATCTCAATAGCCACTGCCCCGCCATTCTCGGCAACGTCAGGGGTTTTCAGAATGAGCTCGTTCGAATCAGCTACCGTGTTGGCCCCAAGTTCATTCAATGCGGTGACCACGTCGCGTGCACGAAATGCGGACTCCGGCCAGGCTTCGACAGCGAGAGCATGTGCAGCCGAAGGCGACAAGCCACTCCAGCCGGCAGCGGCCAGCAACACGCCAGCGCCAAGCAGCCGGCGGCGGATCGGGTCGCAATCGAAGTGGGCGGCGGGCGGCGTGGACAAGCGACTCTCCGAGGCTGGCAGCACTGCGCTGAAACGTTGGCCGATGCTACCATCGGGCGTCTTCAAGGGGGGTGCACGCGGTGGCGGGAAACAGCTTTGGGACCCTGTTCCGGGTCACTTCGTTCGGCGAGTCGCATGGCGCGGCGATCGGCTGCGTGATTGACGGCTGTCCGCCCGGTCTGCCGGTGGATCTGCAGGCGATTCAACGTGACCTCGATCGGCGCAAGCCGGGCACCTCGCGCCATGTCACGCAGCGAAAAGAGGATGATGCGGTCGAGGTGCTTTCGGGGCTGTTCGAAGGGCGCACCACTGGCACTCCCATCGCACTGCTGATCCGCAACACCGACCAGCGCAGCGGCGATTACAGCAAGATCGCGCAGACCTTCCGCCCGGGTCACGCCGACTACACCTACTGGCAGAAGTACGGCATCCGCGATTACCGCGGCGGCGGGCGCTCTTCGGCGCGCGAGACCGCCGCGCGCGTCGCTGCCGGCGCTATCGCCAAGCAGTGGCTGGCGGCGCGCTTCGGTGTCGATATCCACGGCTGGATGAGTCAACTCGGCGATATCACTGTGCCCTACACCGATCGCACCGAGATCGAGCGCAACGCATTCTTCGCTGCGGACGCCGCTAGCGTGCCGGCACTCGAGGCGCTGATGGACGCGGTGCGCGCTGAGCGCGACTCGGTCGGCGCCCGTATCGAAGTGGTGGCGCGCGGCGTCCCGGTCGGCTGGGGCGAGCCGGTGTTCGACCGGCTCGACGCCGACGTCGCCCACGCCATGATGGGCATCAACGCGGTGAAGGCGGTATCGATCGGCGACGGCTTCGACGTCGTCGCGCAGCGCGGCTCGGTGCACGGCGACGAACTGACGCCGCAGGGCTTTGCCAGCAACCATGCCGGCGGTGTGCTGGGCGGTATCAGCACCGGGCAGGACATCCGCGTCAGCCTTGCCATCAAACCGACCTCGAGCATCCCGCAACTGCGGCGTTCGATCGACGTCGACGGGGACCCGGTGGAGATGCAGACCACCGGCCGCCACGACCCGTGTGTGGGGATCCGTGCCACGCCGATCGCCGAGGCGATGCTCGCGCTGGTGCTGATCGACCACGCGCTGATGCACCGTGCGCAATGCGGGGATGTCGCCACGCTGACGCCGAGGATCGCCGGGCAGGCGCCCGACGGTCCGGCCGGTTGAGTTCGCCGGCCGGGCGCTTCGCCGCCTACTATTTCTTCTATTTCGCCTTCGTCGGCGTCTTTTCGCCCTACTGGTCGCTGTACCTGCAGCATCTGTCGTTCGGCGCGCTCGACATCGCCATCCTGATGTCCTTGCTACAGGTGGCGCGGGTAGTGGCGCCGGCTGCCTGGGGCTGGCTGGCCGATCACCTGGGCCGGCAGTCGTTCGTTGTGCGGCTGGCCGGGGTCGCCGGACTGATCACCTTCCTGCCGGTGTTCTGGGTCGACAGTTTTGCCGGCATGTTCGTTGCCATGCTCTTGATCGCCTTCTTCTGGAGCGCGTCCTTGCCGCTGGTCGAGGCCATGACGCTGGGCCACTTGGGTCAGGAAACGGCTCGCTACGGGCGTATCCGGCTGTGGGGCTCGATCGGCTTCGTGATCACCGTGCTGGGCTGCGGTTGGTGGCTCGACCACGCCCCCATCGAGCAGTTGCCATGGCTGGTGCTGCTGTTGCTGGTCGGCATCGCGACCTTCGCCTGGCGTCTGCCAGAAGCGCCACGCCATGCCGTGCACCCCGATGCGCCGTCGCTGGGGCGTGTGCTGCGTCAACCAGCGGTGATCGCCCTGCTTGGCGCCTGCATGCTGATGGCGGTGGCGCATGGACCGTACTACACGCTGTTCTCGCTGTTTCTCGCCGACTCGGGTTACAGCCGGACGGCGATCGGCCTTTTCTGGGGGGTCGGCGTGGTCTTCGAGATCGGCATCTTCATCGTCATGCCAGGGCTGGTGGCGCGCTATGGCTTCGTGCGCATCCTGCAGGCGACCTTTGCGCTGGGCGTGCTCCGCTTTGCCATCATCGCCCTCGCGGTCGATCAGTTGCTGCCCATGGTGTTTGCCCAGAGCCTGCATGCGGCGACCTTTGCCGCGTTTCATGCCAGCGCGGTTGCGGCCATCCATCAGCTGTTTGCCGGACCGCACCAGGCCAAAGGGCAGGCGCTGTACACGGCCCTGTGTTTTGGTGTGGGTGGCACGGTTGGCGGGCTGCTTGGAGGCGTCTTGTACGAATCCGCGGGCGGGCAGGGTGCCTTCCTGATGAGTGCTGTTGCCACGGCATTGGGCGGGCTCTTGTTGTTACCAAGCTGGCGCTCCGGGAGTGATGCCAGCGCTGTGGCAAAATAGTGGGCTTTCCATTCGCTGGATCTGTGGCTGCCATGCCGCCCAAGACTCTTTACGACAAGTTGTGGGATGCGCACGTGGTGCGTACCGAGCCCGACGGCACCGCGCTGCTCTACATCGACCGCCACCTGGTGCACGAGGTGACCAGCCCGCAGGCCTTCGAGGGCTTGCGCATTGCCGGTCGGCAGCCGTGGCGTGTGTCGAGCATCGTCGCTACCGCCGACCACAACACGCCCACCGACCACTGGGACCGCGGCATCGAGGACCCGGTGTCGCGACAGCAGGTCGAGACGCTGGACGCCAATATCCGTGCCGTTGGCGCCAAGGCCTACTTCCCGTTCAAGGACGCGCGGCAAGGCATCGTGCATGTCATCGGCCCGGAGAACGGCGCCACGCTGCCTGGCATGACCGTGGTCTGCGGCGACTCGCACACCTCCACCCACGGTGCTTTCGCCTGCCTGGCGCACGGTATCGGCACGTCCGAGGTCGAGCACGTATTGGCCACGCAATGCCTTTTACAGAAGAAGATGAAGGCCATGCTGGTGCGTGTCGAAGGGCCGCTGGGCAAGGGTGTCACCGCCAAGGACATCGCATTGGCGATCATCGGCCACATCGGCACCGCTGGCGGCAACGGCCACGCCATCGAGTTCGCCGGCTCGGCCATTCGCAGCCTGAGCATGGAAGGCCGGATGACGCTCTGCAACATGGCGATCGAGGCCGGTGCCCGCGCTGGCATGGTCGCTGTCGACGACACCACCATCGAGTACGTGCGCGGCCGACCGTTCGCGCCGAAGGGTGCCGACTGGGACCGCGCCGTGGCGCACTGGCGCACCCTGCACAGCGACGAGGGCGCTCAGTTCGATCGCGTCGTCGAGCTCGACGCCCGCCGCATCGCGCCGCAGGTGACCTGGGGCACCAGCCCGGAGATGGTGGTCGATGTCAACGGTTCGGTGCCGGACCCGGCTGCCGAGCAGGACCCGGTCAAGCGCAATGGCATGGAGAAGGCGCTCGCCTACATGGGTCTGCAGCCCAAGACCCCGATCAAAGCCATCCGCATCGACAAGGTCTTCATCGGTTCCTGCACCAACAGTCGTATCGAGGACCTGCGCGCTGCCGCTGCGGTGCTCAAGGGCCGACGTATCGCAGCCAATGTCAACCTGGCGCTGGCCGTACCCGGCTCAGGTCTGGTCAAGCGCCAGGCCGAGGAGGAGGGGCTCGACAAGGTGTTCGTGGCGGCCGGCTTCGAGTGGCGCAATCCCGGCTGCTCGATGTGCCTGGCAATGAATGCCGACCGTCTGGAGCCGGGCGAGCGCTGTGCTTCGACCAGCAACCGCAATTTCGAGGGCCGCCAGGGGCCGGGTGGCCGGACCCACCTGGTGAGTCCGGCGATGGCTGCCGCTGCTGCCGTGGCCGGGCATTTTGCCGACGTCCGCGACGTGCTCTAGAAGGAACCGCGATGAAGCCGTTCACCGTACTCGATGGCCTGGTCGCGCCGCTCGACCGGCCCAACGTCGACACCGATGCCATCATTCCCAAGCAGTTCCTGAAGTCGATCAAGCGCTCGGGCTTCGGCCCCAATCTATTCGACGAGTGGCGCTACATGGACGTGGGCCAACCCGGCATGGACAACAGCACCCGGCCGCTCAACCCCAACTTCGTGCTGAACCAGGAACGGTATCGGGGCGCGCAGGTGCTGCTGACGCGCGAGAACTTCGGTTGCGGTTCGTCGCGCGAGCACGCGCCCTGGGCCATCGAAGACTACGGCTTTCGGGCCCTGATCGGCCCGAGCTATGCCGACATCTTCTTCAACAATTGCTTCAAGAATGGCCTGCTGCCGATCGTGCTGCCGGCTACCGAGGTCGACCGCCTGTTCAAGGAGGTCGAGGCGACGCCAGGCTTCCGCTTGCGCATCGATCTGGATGCGCAGACCGTCAGCACCCCCGACGGCCGCACGCTGCGTTTTGACATCGATGCCTTCCGCAAGGAGTGCCTGCTGAAGGGGCTGGACGACATCGGCCTGACACTGCGCCATGCCGACCAGATTCGCGAGTTTGAGCAGCGCCGCCGCGAGGCCCAACCCTGGTTGTTCGCCTGAGAGGCTTGTGTTCATGAAGATACTGGTTCTGCCGGGAGACGGCATCGGCCCCGAGATCACCGCCGAGGCGGTGCGTGTGCTGGAGGTGCTGCGCGCCGACGGCGTGAAGATGGAGTTCGAGGAGGCGCTGCTCGGTGGTTGTGCAGTCGACGCCACCGGCAAACCCTACCCCGAAGCCACCAGCCGCCTCGCCCGCGACGCCGACGCCATCCTGCTCGGCGCGGTCGGTGGTCCGCAGTGGGACACGTTGCCGCGCGAACAGCGCCCCGAGCGCGGGCTGCTCGGCATCCGCTCGGAGCTCGGCGTGTTCGCCAACCTGCGCCCGGCCATCCTCTACCCGGAGTTGGCCAACGCCTCCTCGCTCAAGCCGGAGGTGGTCTCTGGGCTCGACATCCTCATCGTGCGCGAGCTCACCGGCGACATCTACTTCGGCCAGCCGCGCGGCATCGAGGAGCGCGACACCCCCTGGGGTCGGCAGAAGGTCGGCTGGAACACCATGATCTATGCCGAAGAGGAGATCCGCCGCATCGGCAAGGTCGCCTTTGAGGCCGCGGCTAAGCGCGGCAAGAAGCTCTGCTCGGTCGACAAGATGAACGTGCTCGAGTGCACGCAGCTGTGGCGCGACACCATCACCGCCATGGCACCGCAATATCCGGACGTCGAGCTTTCGCACATGCTGGTCGACAACGCCGCCATGCAGCTGGTGCGCGCACCGAAGCAGTTCGACGTGGTGGTCACCGGCAACATGTTCGGCGACATCCTGTCCGATGAAGCGTCGATGCTCACCGGCTCGATCGGCATGCTGCCCTCGGCCTCGCTCGATGCCGACAACAAGGGCCTGTACGAGCCGAGCCACGGCAGTGCGCCGGACATCGCTGGCCAAGGCGTGGCCAATCCGTTGGCAACGATTCTTTCTGCCGCGATGCTGCTGCGCTACAGCGGTAACAACGAGGCAGCGGCGTTGCGCGTCGAGGATGCGGTGAAGCGCGTCCTGGCGCAGGGCTATCGCACCGGTGATATCTACGAGCCGGGCACGAACAAGGTCGGCACGCGCGAGATGGGCGATGCCGTGATCGCGGCATTGAAAGCGGCCTGAGGCGGGCCTCGGGGCACGAGGCCGGATCGTCGGCCGGGTATGACAGTCGAGCTGCCGGTGTGCAGCGGGGAGTCCGGGATGAAGAAGCTGGGGATGGTCGGTTGGCGCGGCATGGTCGGCTCGGTGCTGATGGACCGCATGCGCGCCGAGAACGATTTCGCGTTGGTCGAGACCACCTTCTTCACCACCTCCAACGCCGGCGGCGCCGGGCCGGACGTGGGCCGGGGCAGTGCGCCACTAAAGTCTGCCGACGACATCGGGGCACTTGCCGAGATGGATATCGTCATCACCTGCCAGGGCGGCGACTACACCAACGAGGTCTACCCGAAGTTGCGCGCGGCCGGCTGGACCGGCTACTGGATCGACGCTGCGAGCGCGCTGCGCATGGCCGACGACGCGGTGATCATCCTTGACCCGGTGAACCGCGCCGTGATCGACCGCGCCCTGAATGACGGCATCAAGAACTACGTCGGTGGCAACTGCACCGTCAGCCTCATGTTGATGGCGCTCGGCGGGCTCTACGAGGCCGGCCTCGTGGAGTGGATGAGCGCCATGACCTATCAGGCCGCGAGCGGCGCCGGTGCGCAGAACATGCGCGAGCTGATCTCGCAGATGGGCGCGATCCACGCCGCGGTGGCCGACAAGCTGGCCGACCCGGCCTCGGCGATCCTCGAGATCGATCAGGCGGTGGCCGACACCATGCGCGGGAAGGGCTTTCCGGTGGACAACTTCGGCGTGCCCTTGGCCGGTTCGCTCATCCCCTGGATCGACAAGCAGCTCGAGAGCGGCCAGAGCAAGGAAGAATGGAAGGGCCAGGCCGAGACCAACAAGATCCTTGGCCGCAGCGCCGACCCGATCGCGGTCGACGGCATCTGCGTGCGTATCGGCGCCATGCGCTGTCACTCGCAGGCGCTGACCATCAAGTTGAAGCGGGACGTTCCGCTGGCCGAGATCGAACAGCTTCTGGCCACGCACAACGACTGGGTCAGGGTGGTTCCGAACGACCGCGAGATCAGTATGCGCGAACTGACCCCCACTGCAGTGACCGGCACGCTCACCGTGCCTGTGGGTCGCCTGCGCAAGCTCAACATGGGCCCGGAGTATCTTGGTGCCTTCACCGTGGGCGACCAGCTGCTGTGGGGCGCCGCCGAGCCGCTGCGGCGCATGCTGCGCATCGTGCTCGGCGCTTGAGTCCGCTTGGCTGGCCGGTAGCCACTGTGTACCCTGCCGTCATGTCGTTTGTCCGTTTCGTTTTTCGTCTGCGCCGTTGTGCGCCTCTGCTGGTCTTGGCCGCGTGCTTGGCTGCGCCGTCGGCTATTGCGGCCGATTTGGGTTCGTTGCGGGTATTCTCGGCGCTGGGCGAGCCCTTCCGGGCCGCGCTGGATGTGGCTGTCGAGTCCGACCAAGACCCATCGCAGGTCCGCGTCGATCTGGCTGGCGAGGCTGACTATCGCTGGCTGAGCGCGACACTGCCCGAATGGGCGGCAGCCGATCTGCAACTGCGTGCCGAGGTGCCGGGCGCAGCAACCGGCGTCGTCGAGGTGCGCCTTTCGAGTGACGCGCCGCCGGCGGATGGTCGCTTCACGCTACTGCTGGTCGCCACCACGCCGCAGGGCCGCAGCCTCCGTCAATACGATGTGCAGCTGTTCGATGCAGCAGTGCTGGCGCGGCCAATGGCGGCGCTGGTCGATGTGTCAGCGCCAGTCGCCCAGACCGCAGCGCCAGCCGTACTCACTCCGTCGCGCGCGTCAGTCGCTGCAAGCACGCCGGCTGTGCCCGAAGCCTTGGCGCGGCGCCTGGCGAATACCGAGTCTGGCTTGGCCGCGATGCGTCGCGAGCTGAGCGTCACAGCCGCCGAGTCGCGTGATCGCACTGCCAGTCTAGAAGAGCGTTTGGCCCAGCTGGAGGACGCCGCCCGTGCCCGTGAACGGGCTGCAGCAGAAGCCGCTGAACGGCTGGCGGTGGTGCAACGCCAAGTCCAACAGCTTGAGCAACTTCTCGAGCTCAGGGCCAGCGCGCCGCCACCTGAGCCGCCAGCGGGCGACGCAGTGAGGTTGTGGTTGGCGGCCGTCGCCCTTGGACTGGGCATCGCCGCGATCGTCGTCGCTGTACTCGGTTTGCGTTCGGCTGGCCGTGCGCGTGCCGACGCTGTCGAGGCACGGCGAGAGGCCGGCGCAGCCCGAGACTTGGCAGCAGCAACAACCGATACAGCGCCTGACCAAAGTGGGCAGACTCGCCAGTTCGACCAATCTGGCGAGAATGCAGAGTCCACCGGGTCGGCGCTGTCAGTGGAACCCCCTGAAGCAGTGGGTTCCACTGAAGCAGCGCAAACCAGCGAGCCTCGCGAGTCGGCTATCGAGCCTGGTTGGCTCGATGGTGCCGATGCCGAGCGTGCTAGCGCCCCCACAGGCGAGCCCGGCGAAATCGACGCGGCATTCGATGCTGAAGCGATCGAGCACGCCCGTCAGGCGCTGGCTGCCGAGGCGCGCAAACGTTCGCGCGGCAGGGCCGAAGCTGGCGCAGAGACCGATGTCGACAGCACGGTGCCAGAGCCCTCCGTGGGCGCTCGTGATGTTGGCAAACAGACCACGGGCGACGAGAACAATCTGAACCTGGCGCGCGCCTACATCGAGATGGGCGACGTTGAAGGTGCCCGCGCCATCCTCGACGAGGTGCTGCGTGAGGGCGATCCACAGCGCGTCGAGCAGGCTCGGGCACTTTTGGCTCGGCTCGACGCCGGAAACGACTGAGACCACCGGCCAATGCGGATTGCGCTGGGCCTGGAGTACGACGGGCGACCCTTCTGCGGCTGGCAGTCGCAGGCCGATGTCCCCGCCGTGCAGGACAGCCTCGAGGGGGCTTTGGCAAGGATCGCCGGGCACCCGGTTCGTGTCCACGCCGCAGGTCGAACCGACACTGGCGTGCATGCCAGTGGCCAGGTCGTGCATTTCGACACCGATGCGATGCGCCCGCTTGGCGCCTGGGTGCGTGGCGTCAACAGCGCCCTGCCCGCGAGTATTGCGGTGTTGTGGGCGCAGCCGGTACCCGATGCCTTTCACGCGCGCTTCAGTGCCAGTGGCCGCCACTACCGCTACCTGTTGCTCGATCGCCCCAGTCGGCCAGCTCTTGCCGCTGGCCGGGTGGGCTGGTTCCACTTGCCACTGGATGTGGTCCGTATGACCGAAGCCGCCAGGGCGCTTATCGGCGAGCACGATTTCTCCAGTTTCCGCGCTGCCGGATGTCAAGCTAAAAGCCCGGTCAAGATGCTGCACCGGTTGGACATCGAGCGCGATGGGGTGCTGCTGCAATTCGACCTGCACGCCAATGCCTTTCTTCACCACATGGTGCGCAATATCGTTGGCGCGCTGGTCGAGGTCGGCTGCGGCCGGCGGGGGTCGGACTGGCCAGCACGGCTGTTGGCGGCCCGCGACCGCAGCCAAGGCTCGCCGACCTTCGCTGCCGGCGGCTTGTATCTCACTGGAATCGACTACGATGCGGCTTGGGGTTTGCCTGAACCGGCGACGCCCCCACGAGGACTGCCGCTGTGAGCCACCCCCGGACCCGAATCAAGATCTGCGGTCTGCGCACCGTCGATGACGCGCTGGCGGCGGCTGACGCTGGTGCCGACGCCATCGGTCTGGTGTTCTATGCACCCAGCCCGCGCTGCATCGAGCGACAGGCGGCCCAGGCCATCGTCGCCGCGCTGCCCCCCTTTGTCACCGCTGTCGGTTTGTTCGTCGACGCTGCGCCGGACGAGGTGCGTGCCATGCACGCTGCGGTCGGCTTCGATCTGGCGCAGTACCACGGCGACGAGACGCCCGAACAGTGCGCCGCCGCCGGGTTGCCATTCATCAAGGCGATCCGCATGAGGCCGGGGGTCGATTTGCTACAATGCAGCGCAGCATTCGCTGCCGCGCGCGGCCTGCTGGTCGATGCCTACACACCGGGCGTCCCCGGCGGTACCGGCCACGGTTTCGACTGGTCCCGCATCCCCTCTGGTCTGGGTCTGCCTCTGATCCTCTCCGGCGGTTTGTCGGCTGACAACGTCGGTGCCGCGGTTCGCAGCGTGCGACCGTACGCCGTCGATGTTTCCAGCGGCGTCGAGCGCGACAAGGGCATCAAATGTGCGGACCGCGTCCGCGACTTCATTCGAGAGGTTCGCCATGCAGATGTATGACCTGCCCGACGCCCGTGGCCATTTTGGCCCCTACGGCGGCGTGTTCGTTGCCGAGACCCTGGTGCGTGCGCTCGACGAGCTGCGCGCGGCCTACAGCGAGGTCGGCCGCGATGCGGACTTCCAGGCCGAGTTGGCCTACGAGCTGAAGCATTTCGTGGGTCGGCCGAGCCCGATCTATTTTGCCCGTCGTCTCACCGAGCATGCTGGTGGCGCCCGCATCTTCCTCAAGCGCGAGGACCTCAACCACACCGGCGCGCACAAGGTGAACAACACCGTCGGCCAGGCGTTGCTGGCCCGCCGCATGGGCAAGAAGCGCGTCATCGCCGAGACCGGTGCCGGTCAGCACGGTGTGGCTTCGGCCACCGTGGCGGCGCGTTACGGCATGGAGTGCGTGGTTTACATGGGTAGCGAGGACGTCGCCCGGCAGTCGCCCAACGTCTTCCGCATGAAACTGCTTGGCGCCACCGTGGTGCCGGTGGAGAGCGGCAGCAAGACGCTCAAGGATGCGCTCAACGAGGCCATGCGCGACTGGGTGACCAACGTCGAGAGCACGTTCTACATCATCGGTACCGTTGCAGGACCACACCCGTACCCGATGATGGTGCGCGACTTCAATTCGGTGGTCGGCAAAGAATGCGTGGTGCAGATGCCCGAGATGATCGGTCGTCAGCCCGATGCGGTGATCGCCTGTGTCGGCGGCGGCAGCAACGCCATGGGCATCTTCTACGACTACATCCCGCACGAGAAGACTCGCCTGATCGGGGTGGAAGCGGGCGGTGACGGTGTCGAGACCGGTCGCCACGCCGCGCCGCTGTCGGCCGGCACCCCCGGCATCCTGCATGGCAACCGCACCTACCTGATGCAGGACGAGGACGGTCAGATCATCGAGACGCATTCGGTCTCGGCCGGTCTGGATTACCCCGGCGTCGGCCCCGAACACGCATGGCTCAAGGATTCGGGCCGTGCCGAGTACGTTGCCGCGACCGATGCCGAGGCGCTCGAGGCGTTCCATCTGCTCTGCCGTACCGAGGGCATCATCCCGGCGCTCGAGTCGAGCCACGCGGTGGCGCATGCCCTCAAGCTGGCGCCGACCATGGACAAGGACCAGGTCATCCTGGTCAACCTCTCCGGCCGTGGCGACAAGGACCTCAATACCGTCAGCCGGCTCGCTGGTATCACGCTCTAGGCGCGGCTCCGCTCAGACTTTTCCTCCGGCCCCGCGCCGCCATCACACAAGGCCACCCGTGTCCCGCATCGCCAGCGTCTTCGCTCGCCTGAAGGCCGACCGCAAGGTCGCGCTGATTCCCTTCTTCACCGCCGGCGACCCGTCGGTCGAACAGACGGTCCCGCTCATGCACACGCTGGTCAAGGCTGGTGCCGACATCATCGAGCTTGGAGTCCCGTTCTCTGACCCGCAAGCCGACGGCCCGGTCATCCAGCGCGCCAGCGAGCGTGCCCTCGCGCGCAAGGTCACGTTGCGCAAGGTGCTGGAGATGGTGACCGAGTTTCGCCGCACCGACACCACCACTGCTGTCGTGCTGATGGGCTATGCGAATCCGATCGAAGCGATGGGCGAGGCGAGCTTTGCCGAGCGTGCCGCGGCTGCCGGCGTCGACGGTGTGCTGGTGGTCGACTTCCCGCCCGAAGAGTCTGAGGATTGGGTGGCCACATTGCGCCAACAGGGACTCGACCCGATCTTTCTGTTGGCGCCGACCTCGACCGAAGCGCGGGTGGCGGGCGTCGCGCGCCTTGCGTCGGGCTTCGTATACTATGTCTCATTGAAGGGTGTGACCGGCGCGTCGCACCTCGATCAGAATGAAGTGGCCGAGCGTCTGCCGCGTTTGCAGGCGGCGATCCCGTTGCCGGTCGGCGTTGGTTTCGGGATCCGCGATGCGGCATCGGCGCAGGGTGTGGCCAAGGTGGCCGATGCGGTGGTGGTGGGTAGCCGCATCATCCAAGAGATCGAGGAGTCGACGCCCGACACGCTGCATGAGCGCGTGGGTGGGCTTGTCGCCGGGCTGCGCGTTGCGATCGACTCGGTCGCCCAGGGCAAGGAGGTCTGATGAGCTGGCTCACCAAACTGCTACCCCCGAAGATCAAGCGCGATGCCGGGCCTGGCCGCAAGTCGGTGCCCGAAGGTCTGTGGCACAAATGCCCAGCCTGTGAGGCGGTGCTTTACGCCACTGACCTCGAGCAGAACCTACAGGTCTGCCCAAAATGTGATCATCACCAGCGCATCACCGCGCGGGTCCGGCTCGACTGGTTCCTGGATCCGGGTGGTCGGTTCGAGATCGGCGCCGAGGTGGTCCCGGTCGACACACTGCGCTTCAAGGACAGTAAGCGCTACCCCGATCGCCTCGCCGAGGCTGTTGCCAGTTCGGGCGAGACCGACGCGCTGGTGGTCATGCAGGGCGCGGTGAAGGACCTGCCGCTGGTCGCTGCCGCCTTCGAGTTCCAGTTCATGGGGGGCTCGATGGGCTCGGTGGTTGGCGAGCGCTTTGTCCGCGGTGTGCGGGTCGCCATCGACCAGCGCCTGCCGTTCGTCTGCTTCGCTGCCAGCGGTGGCGCGCGCATGCAGGAAGGCCTGCTGTCGCTGATGCAGATGGCCAAGACCAACGCCGCTTTGAAGCAGCTGTCGGATGCCGGTCTGCCGTTCATCTCGGTGTTGACCGACCCGACCATGGGTGGCGTCTCGGCCAGTTTCGCTTTCGTGGGCGATGTGGTGATTGCCGAGCCGGGTGCGCTGGTCGGCTTTGCTGGCCCGCGCGTGATCGAGCAGACCGTGCGCGAGACCTTGCCCGAGGGTTTCCAGCGCGCCGAGTTCTTGTTGGAGCACGGCGCGGTCGACATGATCGTCGACCGCCGGCAGATGCGTGAACGCATCGCTGCGCTGTTGTCCCTATTCACCCGCCAGCCCGAGGTCGTCAGCTGAGTGCGACCAAAGCAGGTCAGGTGAACCGCGCCCCGTCTTCCTCTGCCCGGCTAGCCGACTGGCTCGCCTGGCTCGAATCGCAGCAGCGCGGCAGCATCCAGCTGGGGCTCGACCGCGTGCGTCGCGTTGCCGACGCCATGGGCCTGGTTCCGCCATTTCCGATCATCACCGTTGCCGGGACCAACGGCAAAGGCTCGACCTGCGCGCTGCTTGGGGCGATGCTGCAGGCGGCGGGCTTTCGCGTTGGCAATTACTACTCGCCACACCTGTTGCGTTACAACGAACGCGTTCGTGTCGATGGTGTCGAGGCCGAGGACGTCGAGTTGGTCGAGGCCTTTGCGGCGGTCGAGGCGTCGCGTGGGAACGAGGCGCTCACCTATTTCGAATTCGGCACCCTGGCCGCGATGTGGCATTTCATTCGTGTCGGTGTCGATTGCGCGGTCCTCGAGGTGGGTTTGGGAGGTCGGCTGGATGCGGTCAACGTCTGGGATGCCGACTGCGCCGTGGTGACCTCGATCGGTCTCGATCACATGGATTATTTGGGTCCTGACCGCGAGTCGATTGGCCGCGAGAAGGCTGGTGTTTACCGGGCTGACCGCCCGGCGATCTGTGTCGATCCCGATCCGCCGGCTTCGCTACTGCAGCATGCGGTCGCCACCGGCGCGCGCTTGGTCGCGTTGGGTCGCGAATTTCGCATTCGCGTCGAAGGCCGGCAGTGGTCGTTCGAGGGCCCGGCCGGTCGCCTGTCGGGGCTGCCGTTGCCAGCACTGGTCGGTGAGCACCAGGTGCAGAACGCTGCTGGTGCGATCGCTGCTCTGCAGACACTCCGCGAGCGTCTACCCGTACCAGCCGGGGCGATTCGCGATGGGTTGATGCATGTCAGTCTGACTGGCCGCTTCCAGGTCCTTGCCGGGCGCCCGCTGACCATCCTCGATGTTGCTCACAACCCACATGCGGCCGCCATTCTTGCCCGCAACCTGCGCGCCATGCCGCCCACCGGCAAGTTGCGGGCGGTGTTTGGCATGCTGGCCGACAAGGACGCCACAGCCACCGTGCGCGAGCTGCTGGACCTGGTCGACTACTGGTATGTCGCCGGGATCGCAGGCCCGCGTGGTCGTGATGGTGAGTCGCTCGCCGATGCCCTGCGTCGCGCCGGGGCGGCTGCAGCGCCGGTGCGCGTTGCCGACCACCCGGTCGCAGCCTGGCATGCTGCTTGTGCCGATGCCAGCGAGGACGATCGCATCGTCGTCTTCGGGTCCTTCCTGACCGTTGCCGAGGTGCTCGCGGCGATTCGTTCCGGGGAGGCGCCTTGACCGTCGAGCAAGAGGACCTGCTGCTGCGCAAACGCGCGCGCAGACGCCTGATCGGCGCTGCAACGCTCACGTTGATGGCGGTCTTCGTGTTGCCGCTGTTGCTCGACCAGCCAGTCCAGCCGTTGGGGCAAGGCACCGACATCGTCCTGCCGGGGCAGGGCAGCGAGCCGCTTGCTGCAATCGACACCGATGCTTTGGCCGGGGTGCCAGGTTCGCTGCCCGATGCCGCTATCTCGGCCGATGCCGTACCGATCGAGGAGATGCCCGAACCGCTGGCCGGCGCTGAGACGCCACCACCGGTTGCGCCGGTCATCAAACCGGCTGCGCCGAAGCCTTCCGAGCCCAAGGTCGCCGAGATCCCGCTCGCCTCGCCGGCGCCTCCCGCCTCTGCCCCGGCCGCAACTCCGGCGGCTCCCGTCACTGTGCCCACCCCTGCTGTTCCCGCCGTCGGTGGCTTTGTTGTCCAGCTGGGCGTGTTCCGCAACCGCGACAACGCCAAACGTGTCGCCGACGCTGCTGCTGTGGCGGGCCTGCGCCCAAGCCTCGCCCAGCAGAGTGGTGGTGCCTGGCGTGTCGGGCTTGGCCCGTTCACTGACCGTGAGCAGGCCATGGCGGCTCGCGACCGCGCTATCGCCGCTGGCCTCGACGCTGTGATCAAGTCGCCGTGACCGCGTTCGACTTCACCGTCGGCACCGTTTTGATCGTGTCGGTGCTGTGGAGCCTGTGGCGCGGTGCGGTGCGCGAGGTCTTTGCGATCGCCGGCTGGGTCCTCGCGTTTCTGGTTGCCAACCACTACGCCGAGGCTGCCAGCGTGTGGCTGCCGGATTCGGTCAGCGACGACACCATGCGTTACCTGCTCGCGTTGACGGCGGTATTTGTGCTGGTACTGCTGGCCGTCCATCTCTTGGGCAGCGTGCTTGCGGGCGGATTGCGAGCACTCGGTCTAGGTGTATTCGACCGTGTGCTCGGGATCGCCTTCGGCGTGCTGCGCGGCGCCTTGCTGATACTGCTCGGGGTGATGCTGGCGGGGATGACGCCACTGCCGCAGACTGCCGCATGGCGCAACGCGGTCAGCAGCGCCTCGCTGGAGGCGGCGGTGGAGTGGGCGCGGCCGTCATTGCCGCAGGCCTTCGCTGAGCGGATACGGTACGATTGACCGCCGTCTGGGCAGGCGCCCGGCGGCACAGACGAGGGGAGCGTCGCGATGTGTGGGATCCTCGGGGTGGTGGCCAAGACCCCGGTCAACCAGTTGCTCTACGACGGGCTGCAGGTGTTGCAGCACCGCGGTCAAGACGCCGCCGGCATCTGCACCATCGAGGGGCGGACGTTCCACATGCACAAGAATCCTGGCCTGGTGCGCGATGTGTTCCGTACGCGCAACATGCGCAACCTGCTTGGCAACTGTGGCATCGCCCACGTGCGTTACCCCACCGCCGGATCGGCCATGGACCCGGCTGAAGCGCAGCCGTTCTACGTCAATTCACCCTTCGGCATCGTGCTGGCGCATAACGGCAACCTCACCAACACGGCCGAACTCAAGCGCGACCTGTTCACCCAGGACCTGCGCCACCTGAACACCAACTCCGATTCCGAGCTCTTGCTCAACGTACTGGCCCACGAGCTGGCGGCGCAGGCGCGTGGTGCCGAACTCGATGTTGAAGGCATCTTTGCCGCAGTAGCGGCGGTGCACCGGCGGTGTCGGGGTGCCTATGCGGTGATTGCGATGATCGCCGGCTACGGCCTGCTGGCCTTCCGCGACCCGAATGGCGTACGCCCGCTGGTCTATGGCTCGCACATGACCGACGATGGCCCGGAATTCCTGGTCGCTTCGGAGAGCGTGGCGCTCGATACGCTGGGTTTCAGTCTGGTGCGCGATGTCGCTGCCGGCGAGGCCCTGTTCATCGACTTCGAGGGCAACTTCTACACCCGCCAGTGCAGCGAAGTGCCTGCGCGCTTCCCCTGCCTGTTCGAGTTCGTCTATTTCGCCCGGCCCGATTCGGTCATCGACGGCCTGTCGGTGTACCAGTCGCGCTTGGCGATGGGGCAGCAGTTGGCCGATAAGATCCGCGACATCGGTGGCTTCGAAGACATCGACGTGGTCATCCCGATCCCCGACTCGAGCCGACCATCGGCGATGGAGCTGGCCAAGCGGTTGGGCGTCGATTACCGCGAAGGCTTTGTCAAGAATCGCTACATCGGCCGGACCTTCATCATGCCTGGGCAGGCGAGCCGCAAAAAATCGGTACGCCAGAAGCTCAATGCCATTCCTAGCGAGTTCGAAGGCAAGAACGTGCTGCTGGTCGATGATTCGATCGTCCGCGGCACCACCAGTCGCGAGATCGTGCAGATGGCTCGCGATTCCGGCGCCCGCAAAGTCTACTTCGCGTCGGCCTCGCCGCCCGTGCGTTATCCCAATGTTTACGGTATCGACATGCCCAGCGCCAGCGAGCTGATCGCCAACGGCCGCGACGATCTGCAGATCGCTGCCGAGATCGGCGCCGATCGGCTGGTCTACCAGGACCTCGACGCCCTGTTCCGCCTGCTGGTCGACACCAATCCGCAGATCGACGGATTCGAAGCCTCGTGCTTCACCGGCTGCTACCTCACGGGCGACATCACGCCTGACTATCTGCAGGACCTGCACGCGGCGCGCGAGGATGGCGCGCTGGCGGCTGCGAATCAGCTCGACCTTAACCTGGCGACCAGCCAATGAGCGCGTCAGAGACAGGCGATACCCCGCTACGCCCCGAGACCCTTGCCGTCCGAGCCGGGATCGACCGGACTCACCACGGCGAGCATTCCGAGGGCTTGTTCCTCACTTCGAGTTTCGTCTTCCCGAACGCCCACGAGGCCGCTGAACGTTTTCAGGGCCGCAGCCCGGGCAACGTCTATTCGCGCTTCACCAACCCGACCGTCACCGCCTTCGAGGAGCGCCTGGCGGCGCTGGAAGGCGCTGAGATGTGCGTCGCGACAGCCAGTGGGATGGCGGCGATCCTGTCGATGTGCCTGGGCATGCTCAAGAGCGGTGACCACATCGTCTCGTCGACCAGCATCTTCGGCTCGACAGTGAACCTGTTCGCCAAGTGGCTGACCCGCTACGGCATCGAGACCACCTTTGTCGCTGGCGGCGACCCTGCGGCGTGGCGCGCGGCGATGCGGCCCTCGACGAAGCTGGTCTATCTAGAGACGCCGTCCAACCCGCTCACCGAGGTGTTCGACATCGCCGCCATCGCCCGGGTGGCGCATGACGGTGGTGCGTTGCTGGCGGTCGACAACTGCTTTTGCACGCCGGCGTTGCAGAAGCCGCTCGCGCTCGGTGCCGACCTGATCATCCATTCGGCCACCAAGTATCTGGACGGGCAGGGCCGGGTGCTCGGTGGCGCGGTACTGGGTAAGCGTGCACTGCTGCAGGACACTGTCTACCAGTTCCTGCGCACCGCCGGGCCGAGCATGAGCGCCTTCAACGCATGGGTCGTGTTGAAGGGCCTCGAGACCCTGCAGGTGCGGGTCGATGCGCAGTCGGCGAATGCGCTGCAGGTGGCGCGCTGGCTCGAGTCCCACCCTGCTGTTGAGCGTGTCTGGTATCCGGGTCTGGCGTCGCACCCGCAGCACGATCTGGCGATGCGCCAGCAGCGCAGCGGCGGAGCTATCGTCTCGTTCGAAGTGAAGGGCGGGCGCGAGGCCGCTTGGTGTGTCATCGACCACACCCGGGTCTGCTCGATCACCGCGAATCTGGGCGATACCAAGACCACCATCACGCACCCGGCGACCACCACCCACGGCCGCATCAGCGCCGAAGAGCGTGCCGCGGCAGGCATCACCGAAGGGCTGATTCGCCTGGCGGTGGGCTTGGAATCGCCGCTCGATCTGCAAGACGACTTGGTGCGCGGCCTGTCGGCCTAGTGCCGCGCCGTCGTCGGGCAAAGCTCTCCGTTCGTTCGGCAGCGGATGTGTCACCGTTGCGATCCGTGACTTCTGCGCTTGCAACGATTTGAAAATTCCACCATAGTGGAATAATGAAAGAGAGTATCGCGGTCTCCAGCCTGTCGGCCCTCGCCCAGACCCATCGCTTGGGTATCTACCGTGCCTTGGTGGCGGCTGGTGGCGCCGGCCTGACCCCCGGTGTCTTGGCCGAGATGCTTGATCTCGCCCCCGCCACATTGTCGTTCCATCTGCGCGAGTTGCTGCAGTCGGGGCTGGTGTCGCAGGAGCGGGTCGGGCGCAATCTGGTGTATCGCGCCG
The DNA here is from genome assembly GCA_964524005.1 of uncultured Enterobacteriaceae bacterium. Lineage (GTDB taxonomy): Bacteria > Pseudomonadota > Gammaproteobacteria > Burkholderiales > UBA3065 > UBA3065. Next base: position 119,096 of record CAZGBK010000002.1, on the reverse strand, counting down.
ACTTTCAACGCATGCGCGATCTGCTCGCCTTTCTTACCGAGAACTGCTGCGCGGGCGAACCTTGCGTCGTCAGCGAAGCCACCACCAGTTCCACTTGCCCCTGTTAGGACGACCATGAGCCCCGCCACCTATAACCTGTTGTTTTTGTGTACCGGTAACTCGACCCGCTCGATCCTTGCCGAGGCGCTGACCAGGCACGTCGATCGCGGTCGGCGTTTTCACGCCTATTCGGCGGGGAGTACGCCGAAGGGCGCAGTCAATCCGTTGGTTTTGCAGGCGCTGAAGGAGTTCGGCATCGACAGCAATGGGTTGCGCAGCAAGAGCTGGGATGAGTTCGCTGCCCCCGGAGCGCCGGTCATGGACATCGTGATCACGGTCTGCGACAAAGCGGCTGCGGAGACCTGCCCGGTCTGGCCAGGGCAGCCGGTGACCGCCCATTGGGGGATGTCTGAGCCTGAGGACGATACCGACCCGCTGCGCCGCATCCAGGAACTGGTTCATGTGCTGCGTCGGCGTATCGAACTGCTAGCCTCATTGCCTGCCGAGAAGCTCGATCGGCTCGCGCTTGAGACGCGGGTGCGCGAGATCGGTGGTCGCTGAGCGGCTTGGCCTGTCGAGCCCTCTGATCAGCCACTGGGTTTCAGCGACGGCGTATGGGTTCCTTTGAGCGTTTCTTGAGCCTTTGGGTCGGGCTCGCCATGCTTGTGGGTGTGCTGCTGGGCCAAGCCGCCCCAGAGCTTTTCGCTGCAGTCGCCGGCTTGGAGTGGCAACGCGTCAACCTTGTTGTGGCCTTGTTGATCTGGGCCATGATCTACCCGATGATGCTGCGCATCGAGTGGAGCGGCATCCGTAGCGCCGCCCGTGCGCCGCGGGGGCTGCTGCTGACGGTGCTGGTCAACTGGCTGATCAAGCCCTTCACCATGGCCGCGCTGGCGGTCTTGTTCTTTCAGTACCTGTTCGCGCCCTGGGTCGATCCGCAGTCGGCAACCGAATACATCGCCGGCATGATCCTGCTGGGTGTGGCGCCATGCACTGCCATGGTCTTCGTCTGGAGCCAGCTGGTGCGTGGCGACCCGGCCTATACCCTGCTGCAGGTCTCGGTGAACGATCTCATCATGGTGTTCGCTTTTGCGCCCATCGCCGCGTTTCTACTGGGTGTGACCGACATTCAGGTTCCGTGGACGACACTGCTGCTGGCGACGGTCTTGTACGTCGTGCTGCCGCTGCTGGCGGGGTTGTTGATGCGGCGCTGGCTGCTGCGGCGTGGCGTGGGAGCGCTCGATCGTCATCTTGGCAGCCTGCGGCCCTGGTCGATCGCCGGGCTGATCCTGACCGTGCTGCTGCTGTTTGCGCTGCAGGCGCCGATGCTGCTCCAGCAACCCTTGGTGGTGGTGTTGATCGCCATCCCGCTCATCCTGCAGACCTACCTGATCTTTGCGCTTGCCTGGTGGGCGGCGCAGCGCCTGCACCTGCCCCATGCTGTCGCTGGCCCGGCTTGCCTGATCGGCACATCGAACTTCTTCGAACTGGCGGTGGCGGTGGCGATCTCCTTGTTCGGTCTGCAGTCCGGCGCTGCGCTTGCGACGGTGGTCGGAGTGCTGGTCGAGGTCCCGGTGATGCTCAGTCTGGTTGCGCTGGTGAACCGCTATGCGCCGCCGTCGGCGAAGGCGAGCGCGCACTGAGTCTTGCGGCGCTCACGCTGCCAAGTCCGGGGTTGAGGGTCTGCGTCAGGCAGGCGTAGCAAGCAGCGTAGTGAGCCGCGCGATAGCCTCGCCCACAGGCCAGTTGCCGCCTTCGCCCGTCCGGCGGCACTTGTACTCGACATCGCCGTTTGCAAGTGCGCGGTCGCCCACCGTGATGCGGTGCGGGATGCCGACGAGCTCCATGTCGGCGAACAGTACGCCGGGGCGCTCGTCGCGGTCCTCGAACAGCACATCGACGCCGGCCGCCTGCAGCTCGGCGTAGAGCCGCTCGGCGGTTTCTTTGACCGCGGCACTCTTGGCGAGCCCCAGCGCGACGACCACCACCTGGAAGGGCGCCATCGCCGCCGGGAAGATGATCCCGCGCTCGTCGTGGTTCTGCTCGATGGCAGCGGCGACGATGCGGCTCACCCCGATGCCGTAGCATCCCATCTCGATGACCTGCGACTGCCCGGACTCGTCGAGGTAAGTGGCGCCCATCGCGCTCGAATATTTGTTGCCGAGCTGGAAGATATGCCCGACCTCGATGCCGCGCGCGATCTCCAGCGTGCCCTTGCCGTCCGGCGATGCGTCACCGGCCTCGGCGTTTCGGATATCGGCGACTTCCGGTTCCGGCAGGTCGCGGCCCCAGTTCACGCCAGCCAAGTGGAAGCCGTCCTCGTTGGCGCCGCAGACCCAGTCGGCCATCACGGCAACGCTGCGGTCGGCGACAACGCGCACCCTCAACCCCACCGGCCCGATCGAGCCGGCGCCGCAGCCTGCAGCAGCGCGCACTTCGGCCTCGTTGGCGAAGCGCAGGGCGCCTTCAAGCCCGGTGAGCTTGCCGGCCTTGACCTCGTTGAGGGTGTGGTCGCCACGCACTAGCAGCGCGACCGTGCTGCCGGCCTCATCGACCATCAGCAGGGTCTTGACGATGCTGGAGGCGGGCACGCCGAGCCCGGCCGCGACCTCGTCGATCGAGTGCATCTTCGCCGTGGCGACCTTGCTCATGGCCGCCGCGGGCGCAGGGCGCGGCACGGCCGGCGCGACCGCTTCGGCCAGCTCCACATTCGCGGCGTAGTCCGACTGCGGGCACCAGGCGATGGCGTCTTCGCCGCTGTCAGCCAGCACGTGGAACTCGTGCGAGCCGGAGCCGCCGATCGCTCCCGTATCTGCCGCTACAGCGCGGAATTTGAGTCCGAGTCGCTCGAAGATGCGCGTGTAGGTGGCGTGCATCACCGCGTAGGTCTGCTCGAGGCAGACCCGGCTGCTGTGGAACGAGTAGGCATCCTTCATCAGGAACTCGCGTGCGCGCATCACGCCAAAGCGCGGCCGGATCTCGTCGCGGAACTTGGTCTGGATCTGGTACAGGTTGAGCGGCAGCTGGCGGTAACTCTTGACCTCGCGGCGAACGAGGTCGGTGATCACCTCCTCGTGGGTGGGGCCGAAGCAGAAGTCGCGCTCGTGGCGGTCCTTGATCTTCAGCATCTGCGGGCCGAACAGCGCCCAGCGGCCGGATTCCTGCCACAGCTCGGCAGGCTGTACAGCCGGCATCAGCAGCTCGTTGGCGCCGGCACGGTCCATCTCTTCGCGCACCACCGCCTCGACCTTGCGCAGCACGCGCAGGCCCAGCGGCATCCAGGTGTAGAGACCGGAACCGAGACGGCGGATAAGGCCAGCGCGCAGCATCAGCTTGTGCGAGACGAGTTCAGCCTCGTTGGGCGCTTCCTTGAGGGTGGTGATGAACAACTGGCTGGAGCGCATGGTCGGCGGGCCTAGGCAAAAGCGCGTATTTTAGGCGGCTTTGCCGGTCTTTGAGGGAAGCGCATGGCTTGGTTCGGACGACGTCGCAGTGCTGGAGTGCAGGGCATCCAGGTCAGCGAGCGCAACGGCATCCGCTACTTGCACATCGACAGCGATGCGATCCAGAGCGCGATGCAGATCGATCGGCCTTACGAGCTTCACCTCACCTACAGCCGCTGTGTGTTCGCGCCGCTGTTGTTCGCTCCTGTGCCGCAGCGGGTCTATATCGTTGGCCTCGGTGGCGGCTCGATCCCCAAGTTCATCCACCGCTTCCTGCCTGAGGTGGGGCAGACGGTCGTCGAGATCGACCCGCGGGTGATCGCTATCGCTCGCCAGCAGTTCATGCTGCCCCCCGACGACCCCCAGTTGAAGGTGCTGGCCGCCGACGGCGCCGAGGCCCTGCGCGGCGAGACTGATCCTCAAGACTGGATCCTGCTCGATGGTTTTCATGGTTCGGCCCCCGACGGCAAGCTGACCAGCGAAGACTTCTATGCCGAGTGCGCTGCGCGGCTCAGCCCGCAGGGCGTGCTGATTGTCAATGTCTGGAGCACTGCGCCCGATTTCCAGAGCCAGATCGATCGCGTCCGCCGGGTGTTCGACGGGCGGGTGCTGGTGCTGCCAGCCGGCGAGCGTACCAACGTACTGATCATGGGCTTTGCCAGTGCGCCACGGCCGCTGGAATGGGCCGCACTGCGCATCGCTGCCCGGCAATGGGAGAGCGCTCTGCAGCTTCCGTTTGGCGGGTTTCTGGACGACCTGCGGCGCGCCAATCCGCATGATGCCCGTCGCTTGCTGTTGCCGGGGCGGGCCGATTAGACGTTTGGCAGTTTCGACCGTTGTGATGCAACCATGCTTCGCCTGGGCTTAACCGTCCGTCACAGTTGTGGTTGAATGTCGGCAAGACATTCTTTGGCCGGCGCTGTGGCGACGGCCCGCAGTGACATCATGATCGACCGGGATGGGTATCGCCCCAACGTCGGCATCATCCTCTGCAATGGCCGGGGAGAGGTGTTCTGGGGTAAGCGTGTGCGTCAGCACTCTTGGCAGTTCCCGCAGGGCGGGATCAAGCGCGGCGAGTCGCCCGAGCAGGCGATGTATCGCGAGCTCGAGGAAGAGACCGGCTTGCGTCGTGAACATGTGCGTATTTTGGGACGGACCCGCGAATGGTTGCGTTACGACGTCCCCGAACAATGGTTGAGGCCCAGTGTGCGCGGCCATTATCGCGGGCAGAAGCAGATCTGGTTCTTGCTGCGTCTGGTCGGTCGGGACAACGACGTGCGCCTGCGCGCGGCCGAAAAACCCGAGTTCGACGCGTGGTGCTGGAGCGAATATTGGGCACCCCTAGAGGCTGTGATCGAATTCAAACGCGAGGTCTATCGTCAGGCACTGCACGAGCTGCGGCACCTGGTCCCCGACGGCCGCACGCCTGCCGTGCGCCGACGTCCCGATGCGCCTGGGCCCTGATGTGATGCCAGTCATGACATTCCTTCTACGCCACCAGCCTGCGTCGGCGCGGCAAGCGCGCCGCTTGAGTCGGGCGTGCTCTGCGTTTGTCACGCTACTGCTTGGGGGGATTCTGCCGTCCGCCATGGCGGGCGCAGGTGACCCATTTGGCCGCATGAATCCCCGCGAGACCTTCAATGGCCCCAGTGAGCAACAGATCTGGCAGGAATCGCAGGGGCTCGAGTTGCCGGCGTATCCCGCCTCTGACCGCGATGGTTGGCTGCGTTTCGAGACGACCGCCGCGACCAAGAACCGCTTTTTCATCGACCGCGGGTCGATCAGCGCTGCCGAGGACGGCGTGGTGCGTTATGCCCTGATCATCGAGTCGCCGTCGGGTGTGCGCAACATCAGTTACGAAGGGATGCGCTGCAAGACTGCCGAGCTCAAGCAATATGCTTGGGGCACCGCCGATGGCAAGTGGTTCGAGGCGCGCTCGCCGCAGTGGCGGCCGATCGTCGTTGACCGTGTCAATGCTCAGCACGCAGTACTGTACGAGCGTTATTTGTGTAATCCGGACGCGCGCGGCAAGGTCGAGTTGATCGTCAAGCTGCTGCAGTCCAAGGACGTACGCGACCTGCGCTCACCGGCCTCGGTCAATCCGGCGCGCATCTTCGCCCACTAGGCTTGTGCGCGAGCTAAACGCTGGCGCCGGCGCGCTGGTCCAGTGCTTTGGGGATCGGGAATACCACGTCCTCTTGGACTCCGGCGAGGTCTTCAACGCTGTTGGCACCCAGTTCGCGCAGGCGGGCGATGACCTCTTGTACCAGCAGCTCGGGTGCTGAGGCGCCGGCGGTCAGGCCCAGCGTTGCGACACCGTGCAACCAAGCCGGGTCGATGTCGGCGGCGCCGTCGATCAGCCGCGCGGGGGTGCCGACATCGCGTGCCACCTCGCACAGGCGGTTCGAGTTGCTGCTGTTCTTCGAGCCAACCACCAGCACCAGGTCGCAGCGCGGAGCCAGCGTCTTCACCGCGTCCTGACGGTTTTGAGTGGCGTAGCAGATGTCGTCTTTCTTCGGCCCGACGATGCTCGGGAAGCGCAGGCGCAGAGCATCGACGATGGTCTGCGCATCGTCGACCGATAGCGTCGTTTGCGTCACGTAAGCGAGGTTATCGGGGTCTTTCACCTGAAGACGCGCAACGTCTTCGACGGTTTCCACCAGATACATGCCACCAGCGCTCTGGCCCATGGTGCCCTCGACCTCTGGGTGACCGGCGTGGCCGATCATCACCACTTCGCGCTGCTTGCCGCGCAGGCGGCCGACCTCGACGTGGACTTTGGTGACTAGCGGGCAGGTTGCGTCGAACACCTGAAACCCGCGTTCGGCGGCCTCTTGGCGTACCGCCAGCGAGACTCCGTGCGCCGAGAACACAAGCACCGCCCCAGCCGGCACCTCATGCAGTTCTTCGACAAAGATCGCACCTTTGGCACGCAGGTCGTCGACGACGTAGCGATTGTGGACCACCTCGTGGCGAACATAGACCGGCTTGCCGTGCTGGGCCAGCGCGCGCTCGACGATCTCGATGGCGCGATCGACACCAGCGCAAAAACCTCGGGGGTTGGCAAGCAGGATGCGCATCATGTCCTCGTCGTTCGGGCAGCCGGCAGGGTGCTGCGGCTGCATCAGGGTGTGTCGGTGGGTGCCTTGGCTCTGCGTTCTCAGTCGTGCTCATCGCCAAGGCGGCCCGCGCGTGACTAGATTCTGCGCCAAGGTCGCGCCGCTGGCCAGCACCCCCGGTCGGTAGCCGCTTAGTCAGGCTTGTTCGGACTGGTCGCCGGTTTACGCAGACTGTCGATCACGACCAGAACAGCGCCCATGGTGATTGCGCTGTCGGCCAGATTGAACGCCGGCCAGTACCAGCCGGCGGCATGGAACGACAAAAAGTCCACCACGGCGCCGATGTGCAGGCGATCCAGGAGGTTACCCAAGGCGCCGCCCAGGATCAGTCCGAGACCGCGACAGAACAGCCGTTCGTGACGGTAGCGGCCGATCAGCCAGGCGATCAGCGCGCTTGCCGCCACCGCCACCAGGACAAAGAAGGTGTTCTGCCAGCCCGAGCGGTCGGCCAGCAGGCTGAACGCCGCCCCGGTGTTGAAGGCCAACACCAGGTCGAAGAAGGGCGTGACCGGCTGCACGTCGCCAGCAGCCAGCGTCGCCAGCACCCAGGATTTGCTCCACTGGTCGACGACGATGACGAGCAGCGCCAGCAAAAAGTGGCTGCCGATGCCGATGCGGGTACCGATCCCGGGCGAAGTCATGCCGGGCCTGCGCGCACTGCGTAAACGATGATCGACCGATGGGGCTTCATGCGTAGCGGCGCACTTCGGTCTGCCCCGTCAGATGGCCGGCGCAGCGTGCGCAGATATCTGGTTGCTCCGCCACACTGCCGACAGTATCGCTGTAGTGCCAGCAGCGGCCACATTTAGGCGCCACCGATGGCCGTGCGTGGATCCCCAGCGCGCCGTCGATGCGGGACAGCGTTGCCTGTGAGGTGATCAGTGCGTACTTGAGCTCGCCGCCCAGACTGTCCAGCGCGGCATGTGCTTCGACCGGTGCATCGATGCGCACCTCGGCTTGCAAGGAGGCGCCAATGTCCCCGGCACTGCGCAGTTGCTCGAGCACCCTTTGCACCTCGGTGCGCACTGCGCGGATCGTGTCCCACTTGGCGGCGAGCGCCGCGTCGCGCGGCAGACCGGCAGCCAGCTCGTCCCAGGTGTGCAGCATCAGCGAGCCATGCGGCTCGCCAGTGAGTGTCTCCCAGACCTCTTCGGCGGTGAAGGGCATCACAGGAAGCATCAGGCCAGAGAGCACACGGGCCGCATGCCAGAGCGCTGTCTGCGCCGAACGGCGTGGCTTTCCATCTGCCGTGGTGGTGTAGAGGCGGTCCTTGAGGATGTCGAGCCAGAACGCGCCGAGCTCCTCCGAGCAGAAGGTCTGCAGGCGCTGGGCGATGCGGTGGAACTCGTAGCTGGCGTAGTGCGCCGCGCATTCTTGTTGCAGCTCGGCGAGCAGATGCAGGGCGTAGCGGTCGATCTCGACCAGCTCGTCGAGCGGGACGGCATCGCGCGCCGGGACGAAGTCCGCGGTGTTGGCGAGCAGGAAGCGCAGTGTGTTGCGCATGCGCCGGTAGGCCTCGACCACACGCTTGATGATCTCGTCGGAGATGCTCAGCTCGCCGGAGTAATCGGTGGCGGCGACCCACAGGCGCAAGATATCTGCACCGTAGGTGTCCATGACCTTCTGCGGCGCGACGACGTTGCCCTTCGACTTGGACATCTTCATGCCCTTGCCGTCGACCACAAAGCCGTGCGTGAGCAGCGCGTTGTACGGTGCGCGGCCATCGATGGCGCAACCGGTGAGCAGGCTCGACTGGAACCAGCCGCGGTGCTGGTCAGAGCCCTCAAGGTAGAGGTCGGCCGGCCAGCCGAGGTCGTCGCGGCCGCGCAGCACGGCAAAATGCGTGGCGCCGGAGTCGAACCACACGTCGAGCGTATCCGGAGCCTTGCGGTAGGTCGCGGCCTCGTCGCCCAGCAGTTCGGCGGCATCCAGCGAGAACCAGGCTTCGATACCGGCCTGCTCGATGCGTTGAGCGACCTGTTCGAGCAGCTCGGCCGAACGCGGGTGCGGCTCGCCGGTCTCGCGGTGCAGGAACAGTGTGAGCGGCACGCCCCAGTTGCGCTGGCGCGAGACGCACCAGTCCGGGCGGTTGCCGATCATCGCCTCGAGGCGCGCACGGCCCCAGGCGGGGAAGAACTCGGTGGCGGCGACGGCCGCACGCGCAGTGTCTCGCAGGGCCGCCACTGCGCGGGATCCTCTCGCTCCTGCCCGCTCCGCTCCGAAGTCGCTTCGAGGACCCGCCGCAGCGTCAGCCCCCGGGGCGGTCGGTGGTGTGTCCATCGCGACGAACCACTGGTGGGTGGCGCGGAAGATCACCGGCGTCTTGTGACGCCAGCAGTGCGGGTATGAGTGCTGCAAGCGCCGCGAGGCGAACAGTTTGCCGTTGGTCTGCAGCCGCTCGATGATGAGCTTCTGCGCCTCCCAGATGCCCATGCCACCGAACTCGGGCACGCGCGATGCGAATCTGCCGTCATCGGCGACCGGGTTCTCCACTGGCAGGCCGTAGCGCAGGCCGACCGTGTAGTCCTCGAGGCCATGCGCCGGTGCGGTATGCACGCAGCCGGTACCGGCGTCCATGGTCACGTGCTCGCCGAGGATGACGGGCACGCTCTTGTCGAGGAAGGGGTGGCGCAGGCGCAGGCCTTCGAGCGCGGCGCCGGCGCAGCCGCCGAGCGTGCGGGCGAGCGTGCCCGGCTCCAGCACCCCGGCGATGTCCGCCACGCGCTCCTCGGCAAAGACGATGATCTCGTCGCCCAGGTCCTGCGCGATGTAGCGCGCCTCGGCGTTCAGGCAGACCGCCTCGTTGGCCGGCAGGGTCCACGGTGTGGTCGTCCAGATGACGACCGAGACCGGCTTGTCGCTGGCCACAAAGCCCATCGCTGCCGCAAAAGCAGCCGCATCGACGGCGGTGAAGCGCACGTGGATGGCCGGCGAGTTGCGGTCCTCGTACTCCACCTCCGCTTCGGCCAGCGCCGATCCGCAGTCGACGCACCAGTGCACCGGCTTGGCACCGGCCACCAGGTAGCCGTTCTGTTGGATCCGCCCGAGCGCGCGGACGATGTCGGCCTCGGTGCGGTAGTCCATCGTCAGGTAGGGGCGGTCCCAGTCGCCCAGAACGCCGAGGCGGATGAAGTCTTTCTTCTGGCGTTCGACCTGCTCGGCGGCGTAGGCGCGGCAGAGTTCGCGGAACCGGGCTGGCGGCAGGTCCTTGCCATGGGTCTTCTCCACCTGCAGCTCGATCGGCAGGCCATGGCAGTCCCAGCCAGGTACGTAGGGCGCGTCGAAGCCAGCCAGCGTCTTGGAGCGCACGATGATGTCTTTGAGCACCTTGTTCACGGCGTGCCCGATGTGGATGTCGCCGTTGGCGTACGGTGGGCCGTCGTGGAGGATGAACTTGGGCCGGCCAGCGGACTTGGCGCGGATCTGCGTGTACAGGCCGCGCGCGGTCCAAGCCTTGATCCACTCCGGCTCGCGGCGGGCGAGGTCGCCGCGCATCGGGAACGGCGTGTCGGGAAGGTTCAGCGGGTGTTTGTCGTCGGCCATCGTCGGGTGTCTGCAGTCGGGATCGGAGGGAACGGGTGACGCCGCGCTGCGGCGCTACAGCCGGGGCAAGTCAGGTATCGACACGACCCAGCAGCAGAAACTCCATGAGCGCCTTCTGTACGTGCAGGCGGTTCTCAGCCTCGTCCCAGACCACGCTCTGCGGGCCGTCGATCACCTCGGCGGTGACCTCCTCGCCGCGGTGCGCCGGCAGGCAGTGCATGAACAGCGCTTCGCGGTCGGCGATGCGCATCATATCGGCGTCGACCTGCCAGTCGGCAAAGGCTTGCGCCCGCTCGCTGGCCTCGCCTTCCCAGCCCATACTGGTCCAGACGTCGGTGGTGACCAGGTGCGCGCCACGGGCGGCGTCCATCGGGTCTGGGCAGACCTCGAAGTAAGGTTCGAGGCCGGCGGTGAGGGCTGCGTCGAGCGAATAGCCTGGCGGCGTCGACACACGCACCTGGAAGCCGAACACTCTCGCCGCTTGCAGCCAGGTGTAGCACATGTTGTTGCTGTCGCCGATCCAAGCCACCGTGCGACCAGCCAGCTCGCTACGATGCTCGACAAAGGTGAACAGGTCGGCCAGCACCTGGCACGGGTGATATTCGTTGGTCAGACCGTTGATCACTGGCACCCGCGAGTGGGCCGCAAAGCGCTCGATGATGCTCTGCTGGAAGGTGCGGATCATCACCAGGTCGGACATGCGCGAGATGACCTGCGCTGCGTCCTCGACCGGCTCGCCGCGGCCGAGCTGACTATCGCGCGTGTTGAGGTAGATCGCGCTGCCGCCGAGCTGGTGCATGCCGGCTTCGAACGACAGGCGCGTGCGTGTACTCTGCTTTTCGAAGATCATCACCAGCGTGCGGTCGGCCAGCGGGTGATATGTCTCGTAGCGCTTGAAGCGATCTTTTATGAGCGCTGTGCGCCGGAACAGATACTCGTGCTCGGCGCGAGAGAGGTCGGAGAACTGCAGAAAGTGCCGGACCGTCATGAGTGAGCCTAGGCGGCGGCGCGCGTCGTCAAAAACCGGCTGACCAGTTGGGCGACCCCATCGACCAGCCGACGCGCGTCGTCGGCGGTGAGCACCAGCGGTGGCACCAGACGGATCACGCAGTCCTGCGTGACATTGATCAGCAGACCTTGCTCGAGGCCGGCCTTGACCAGCTCGCTGCAGGGGCGATCGAGCTCGATGCCGATCATCAGGCCCAGCCCACGCACCTGCACCACCCCCGGCATGCCGCCGATGCGTTCGCGCAACGCATCGACGATCCAGGCACCAAGGTTTTGCGCGTGCGTCAACAGCTTCTCGTCGGCCATCGTTTGCAGGGTGGTCAGCGCGGCGACACAAGCCAGCGGGTTGCCGCCAAACGTCGAACCATGTTTGCCAGGGGTGAACACGCTCGCTGCTGCGCCACATGCCAGCAGTGCCCCCACCGGCACACCCGATCCGAGTCCTTTGGCGAGGGTGAGGACATCCGGCAGAACCGGTGTGTGTTGGAAAGCGAACCACTGCCCAGTGCGGCCGATGCCGGTCTGTACCTCGTCGAGCATCAGCAGCCAGCCGTGCTCGTCGCAGAGCTGGCGCAGGCCTTGCAGGTAACCGGCCAGCGGTGCGGGTACGCGGATGCCGCCCTCACCCTGCACCGGTTCGACCAAAATGGCGACGACGTTGGGGTGGGTCGTCGCGACCTGTCGGACTGCCTCGAGGTCGTCGTAGGGTACCCGGATGAAGCCGGGCACAAGTGGTTCGAAGCCCTGTTGCGCCTTCGGGTTGCCGGTGGCGGTCAGAGTCGCCATGGTGCGGCCGTGGAAGCTGCGCTCCATGACGATAATCGCTGGCTCGGCGATACCCCGGCCGTGGCCGAAGAGCCGTGCCAGCTTGATCGCCCCTTCGTTGGCCTCGGCACCAGAATTGCAGAAGAATGCGGCATCGAGCCCGGCGCGCTCGCACAGCAGGTCGGCCAGCGCCTCTTGCTCGGCGACCTGATACAGGTTCGAGACATGGATCAGCCGCGCAGCCTGTTCGCTGATCGCCGCGACCAGCCGCGGATGCGCATGACCCAAGCCGTTGACCGCTACGCCGGCGACAGCGTCGAGGTAGGCCCGACCGTCGGTGTCCCAAAGCCACGCGCCTTTGCCATGACTGAAAGTCACGGGCAGGCGGCCATAGGTGTGCATGAGATGGTTCATCGAGGTTCTTGCCAGCTGCCAGCTCTCGCGCGTGCGCCGCGCGTCCGGAACCCGTCATTGTTTGGGAATTCGGATAGTGGCGCAAGCCCTGTACAGGCTGACTGACAGGCGTACCATCAGATCGTGTCAGTCATCTGGACACTGTCTTTCTTTGGTCGAAGTTGTCACTTGCGGTTGAAGAGAGCGGCTACAGCCGCCGATAACCATCTTCGGGGAGGGTGCGATGTCGAATAACGTCAAGCAGATCCTGCGCGGCAAGTCCGCGGAAGTCCTGACCATCGGTCCGGAAGGGACCGCCGCAGACGCCATGGCGGTGATGGTCGAACGCAATATCGGCGCCTTGCCGGTGGTCGAGTCCGGGCGCCTGCTGGGAATCGTCTCCGAGCGCGACTTGCTGCGACGGGTGATGGTCAAAGGTGCGGCGCTGGGGGCTGTGCGCGTGCGCGACATCATGACCAGCGGCGTATTCACTGTTGAAGCGGGCCACGATATCGGTCATTGCATGGAATTGATGACGGAACGGCGTATTCGCCATCTGCCCGTGGTAGAAGGCGACGCGCTGGTCGGCTTGCTGTCGATCGGCGACGTGGTGCGCGCCATGCTGCAGGAGCAGCAGGCGACCATTGAGCAGTTGGAGATGTATATCCGTAGTTAGGTGTCCGTAGTTGAAGGCCTGCCGCCAAGGTGCTGGCAGCCAGCAGTTGCGGCAGACTGGCCGGTCAAGCCGGCGCGACGAGGAGGAAACAGCCGCCTTTGGCGGTTGACCGATGATGGGGGGCAAGACGCAACGCCTGCTGGGACAGATCGCCGACTATCTGCATCGGCGTCCCGCGCTGCCGGGCGCCCAGCAGTTGGCCGGTGTCCACCCCTTGCAAGCCTGTGAACGGGCGCTGACGCTGATCGAAACACTCGACGGCGACCCCTCCGAGCGCGCCCGCGCGCGCTTGGCTGAGCTTGCCGACGCATTGATGCCGGCGGCCTTGTGGATGCGCGAGCAATTTCTCGCTAGCCCGTTCATGGCCGCCAGCCAGCGTGATGACTGGCTGGCTAGCCTCGATCGTATGGCGAGCCGCTTGCTGGATGCTTTGCGGCGTGCTGCCAGTGCCGAGACCTGGGTGCGGACCTACGCTTGGCAGGCCCAGCTGGTGCTGACCAGCCGCGCCGCCGCTCGCCTGCCGATGGCCTCGAGCCTTGCTGGCGCGACCCATGACTGGCAGACCGCCGAGGGTGCGGGGCTTGCCACCACCGCCGTGCGCCATGTCGGGGTGTGGGGCCGAAGTGCTGTCGCCACCCCTGCACAGGGTTTTGCTCGCCTGATGGTGTTGCACATGGACGACTGGGCAAGCCTGTCGCCGGCGCAGTTCATGGCCTTGGCGGCACTGCTCGAGCGCTCTGGCTGTGGCGATGAGGTGCTGGTGCGTCCTGCCGCTGGTGCTGTGTACTGCGTCATCGACATCGCGAGTGACGGTATGCCACACCGTGGTGCAGAGCTGCCCGCGTCTGCTAAACCAGGCAGCGCCGACGAGCACATGCGTTTTGTTGCCTTGGCGCCCGCCGAGCAGACATCGCTGGCTTGGCTGGCAGCGCGTCGCGAGGTTGGCGACAACGGCCTGGGCGGCTTGCTGGCGGTGTCTTCGGCCGATGTCGAGATGGCGGCACAAACCTTGTTGGCATGCGCTGAGCCAGCTGATGCTGGGCGCAACCGCCGTCGTCATGAGCGTCGACTGGTCGACGAAGAGGTCTGGGCGGTGGTTGGCTTGCGTCCGATCCGGGCGGTGCTGGCGCAGTCCGGACGCCCCTATGCGCAGGGCTTGCCCGGCGCAGGGAGCTCGGCAGCGGGTGTATCAGCATTCGGTGAGCTTGCGAGCGAGCCGGTGCCGGCGCCGCTCCCCATGCGTTGGCGGTTGCGCGACCGCAGCGACAGTGGCATCGGCGCCGAATTGCCGGCAGCGCAAGGCGACGGGCTGGTTCCCGGCACTCTGGTGGCGTTCCGCTGCACCGACGCGCACTGGCAGCTGGGCGTGGTGCGACGCCATGTCGGCCGCGAGGCCGGGCGCACCGCGCGGCTGGGTATCGAGCGGCTCGGGGGCGTGCCACGGCTGTTGCCGTTGACCGCGGCGGGGATCCGCGGCGCTGCCGAAGACCGCCCGGGCTTCTCGCGCAGCGTGGTTCGCATCCCGGCGATCCACGTCGCGCTCGATGATGTGCCGCATCTGCTGCTAGAGACGGGTGATTATGCCGTCGGTCGTCAGCTGGCCCAGCCCGATGAGCAGCGGCCGCTCATCTTGGGTGAGATCAGCTGCTCGGGGCCAGGCTGGGTATTGGCGCGCTTGGCCGCAGCCACACGTCCAGTTGAACTGCGCCTGGCCAGCAGCGCCTAGGGCGCCACGCTGGTGCAGCTGTTTGTCGAAACTGCACCGATAACTCCGGATCGCCCACACGTCACGACGTGTTGAGCAGCCAGTGTGTGTCAGGCGCTGCCTGGGCGCTGTGCGGATTTTGGCCGGAACGCTGCGCAGATCGCCGGGTCGGTCTCGACGCCTGCAGTGCCGATCAGGTCCAAGCAGTATGGCACCGCCGGGAACACGCCATCCAACGTCTCTTTGATCGCCTTGGGTTGGCCTGGCAGGTTCAGGATCAGTGCCCTGCCGCGCACCACGCCGACCTGTCGCGACAGGATAGCGGTGGGCACATACCGCAGGCTGACGGCGCGCATGAGTTCGCCAAAGCCGGGCAACTCGCGGTCGGCCACGGCGAGCGTCGCGTCGGGCGTGACATCGCGCGGGGCCGGACCGGTACCGCCGGTGGTCAACACCAGCCCGCACCCGGCGGTGTCGACCAACTCGCGCAGGGTCTCTTCGATCATCGGCTGCTCGTCGGGAATCAGGCGGGTGACCGCTTCCCACGGGGTGCGCAGCGCGCTGGTCAGCCAGTCGATGAGTCCGGGGATGCCGCGGTCTTCATAGACGCCGCTCGAGGCGCGGTCGCTGATCGAGACCAAGCCGATGCGCAGCAGCGTGCCGGCCACGGGCTTGGTTGTCGCGGAAGTCATTGGGGCAGAGGTGCTCATGACGCTGGCTTCACCGGCGCGTCGCCGCGCAAGAGCGTCTGCAGGTGGCGAAACAGGGCGCGGGCCGCCCGTGGGGGCTTGCCGTTGGCTGCTTCGTGGCGTGCATCGGCCAGCAACTGCTGGAGCGGCGCTGCGTCGGCTTGGGGGTGCTGACGCAGGAAGTCGGCGAGGCCGGCAGGTGTTTGTAGCAGGCGGTCACGCCATTGCTCGACGGCCTGGAAGGCCTGTGCGGCCCGGCGAGCGCTGTCGCGGTCAGCCTCGAGGCTGCGACGGACTTCGCTGGCATCGATGTCGCGCATCAGCCGGCCGATGTACTGACGATGCCGGCGCAGCGCTTCTCGGCTGGTCATCTTTTGCCCCTCGAGCAGTGCTTGCAGCAGATCCTCGCCCAGTGGCAGAGACCGCAGTCGCTCGGGTTTCAGACCGAGTAGGGTCTCGCCGAGTGCCTGCAGGGCATGGGCGTCGCGCTTGCGTCGGGTCTTTGAAGGAGGTCGGTCGAGGCTGTCAATCACGCTGCTATGATACGCGCCCACCGCCCGATGCCGCTCTCTGCCCAAGCAGCCGTGCCGATAGCCGACTTCCGTTACTCGCCCGACGACCTGCGTTCGCTCGCCGCCGACACCCTGCAGATTGCCCGGGAGCTTGGCGCCAGCGCCGCCGAGGTCGAAGTCGGCCTGGGTCAGGGCCTCGATGTCACGGTCCGCTTGGGCGAGGTCGAGACGCTGGAATACGCGCGTGACTGCGGCTTGTCGGTGACCACCTGGGTGGGCCAGCGGCGTGGGCATGCCAGCACCGCTGACACCAGCTTGACGGCAGTCCGAGAGACAGTGGCAGCGGCCCTGGCGATCGCTCGGCATACCGGTGAGGACCCGTTCAGCGCGCTCCCCGACCCGGACCTGTTGGTCAGTGAGCCCGCCGACCTCGACCTCGATCACCCATGGGACATCGACAGCACAGCGGCGATCGAACTGGCCGGGAAGATGGAGCATGCGGCGATGGCAGTCGATCGGCGGATCGACAACAGCGACGGTGCCTCGGTGTCGACCCACCGCAACCGCTTCGTGCATGCCAATACCCTGGGTTTTGTCGGTGGCTTCGACAGCACCCGCCATTCGTTGTATTGCTCGGTGATCGCTGGCCGGGGTGACGCCATGCAGCGGGACGACTGGTACAGCGTGGCGCGTGATGCCGCAGGACTGGAGGATGTGCTGGCGGTCGGCCGTCGGGCTGGCGAGCGCAGCGTCGCTCGGCTCGGTGCCCGCAAGGTGCGCACCTGCGAGGTGCCAGTGCTGTTCGAGGCGCCGATCGCTGCCAGCCTGATCGGGCACTGGGCCGGCGCGGTGAGCGGCGGCAGCCTGTACCGGCGTACCAGTTTTCTGGTCGACAGTATCGGCCAGCAGGTGTTTGCGCCCTGCGTCAGCATCGAGGAAGCGCCTGACCTGCCGCGTGGGCTGGCAAGCGCACCATTCGATTCCGAGGGCGTGCGACCGCAGCGACGCATGCTGGTCGAGGCCGGCGTGCAGCAAGGGTACTTCCTATCGAGCTACTCGGCACGCAAGCTTGGCCTGAGCTCCACCGGCAACGCCGGCGGCCCGCACAACTTGCTGCTGCGTCCTGGCGAGGCCAGCTTTGACGAACTGCTGGCGGAGATGGGGCGCGGCTTTTTGGTCACCGAGTTGCTTGGTCAGGGCGTGAATCTGGTTACTGGCGATTACTCGCGTGGTGCCAGCGGCTTTTGGGTGGAGAACGGTCGGATCATCCATCCGGTCGAGGAGGTCACTATTGCTGGCAATCTGCGCGACATGTTCCGTGGCGTGCGTGCCATCGGAAACGATGTCCTCGTGCGCAGCGGACGCCGCTGCGGGTCGATCTTGGTCGACCGCATGACCTTGGCTGGCGATTAGTTTCTGGGCGGGCAGGCGGTCGTCTAGCCTTGGTTGACTGCGTGTCGACGCCCGTCACTCATCACTCACGGCTTTACTCAGGCGGTACCCAACCAGTGCAACAGGCCTTGGGTGTTGAGATCGATGTCCATCTCCAGCAGGCTTAGCGCCGCAGCTTCGTCGAGTCGACAGCCGTGCGCTGCGAGTTCGCGCAAAAGGTGCTCGCGCAAGCCCTCGCTGATCGCCCGGTAGCGGTCCGCGGCCGGGAAGCGCGCAGAGTCCTGGGCAACGGCAACGTGTTCATCGATGCGTCGCAGCAGGTCTGCGCGCAGCGTCGGGACATCCTCGACCCGGCCAAAGTGAGTCAGGTACAGACACTCGGGACGCAGCGCGGCGATCCGCTCGACCGATGCGCGCATGGCATCAGGCTCGAACTGCACGGGTGTGGTGGTCGGGAAGATGAATGCGCAGCCGTCGACGGCGAGTTCCGGGTAGGCGAGACCAAAGGTGTCTCCGGTAAAGACACCGCCCGACGCGTGGTCGACCAAAGCGTGGTGATGCCGTGCGTGACCGGGAGTGTCCAGCAGCGTCAAGCGCCGGCCGTTGAAATCGATCTCCATGCCGTCGTGGCTTTCGATCACCCGCTCTGCTGGTATCGGCTGGATATCACCGTAGGTGGCACGCAAGGTCTCTTCGCCATACACCGAAGCCGCGCTGGCGACCAGTCGTGATGGATCGACCATGTGACGGGCGCCGCGCGGGTGCACCAATAACCGTGCGTTAGGCAGCGCCTGCATCAGCGCTCCGGCTCCGCCAGCGTGGTCGAGGTGGATGTGTGTCAGTACGACCCAGACGACATCGCCGGGGGCGAGGCCAAGCTTGCCGAGTTCAGCGAGTACGCGATCGCGGGCGTGGCTCGTGCCGGTGTCGATGATCGCGGCCTGGTCGCCCGAACGCAGCAGGTGGATCGAAGCCATGTGCGGGCGCACCAGGTCGGCATCGATCGCGCTGACGCCGTGTGGGTAATCGAAGCGTTCTGTCATGCAGCAGAGACGCGCGTCAGTCGATCTGCTCGAGGCTAGGCACGACCACCGCGAAGATGTCGCCGACGGCTGCCAGGCTGGCGGCTTGCAGCTGCGCCGCAGGCACCACGCCGCCGCCGGCGGCCGGCAGGTCACGAGTCGCCGTGCAGTCGGCGACGATGGTTGCCTGATAACCCAGGTTGAAGGCGCCGCGGGCAGTCGAGTTGATGCAGGCGTGGGTCATGAAGCCAGCCAGCACCACACTGTTGATGCCCAGGCGCTTCAGTGCCTCGTCCAGCGGCGTCTGGAAGAAACTGTTCGGATAGTTCTTGGTGATGACCAATTCGCCACCTGCAGGCGCGACAGGATCGGCGATCTGGCCGATCGGCGCGGTGACATCGTAGGGCGAACCCACCCCGGCGTCGTGACGGATATGGATCACTGGCCGGCCCAGCTCGCGGGCACGGTCTAGCACATGCCGGGCCTTGACCAGAGCGTCCTCGACGCCTTGCAGACGCATCACGCCCTCGCGATAGGTGTTCTGCAGGTCGACCATGATCAGTGCCGAATCGGCCAGTCGGCCCGGTTCGGTGCCGAGTCCGGCGACCTGGCGAAGGGTCTGCACGCTCATTGGGGGGCTCCTGGGATGAGAAGGGAAGAGGGTGCAGCATCGGCCACTGCTGCAGTGCCGCAGTGTACCGCGCTGGAGGCAGCCAGAACGCAGCCAGGTGTCAGTTCTACAACCCGGTCGACCTGCTCGAAGGCGCTCGGCCGGTGGGCCACCACCAGCACTGTCTTTGCACCGGCATGTTCCTGCATCAGCGCGGCCAGCACGCGCGATTCGGTGGCGGCGTCGAGCGCGCTAGTGGCTTCGTCGAGCAGCAGGATCGGCGCGTTACGCAATACCGCCCGGGCGATGCCGACGCGCTGGCGCTCGCCGCCGGAGAGCATGTGGCCTTTCTCGCCGACCGGGGTATCGAGCCCTTGCGGCAGGCGTGCGATCACCGTGTCCAGCCCGGCGATCCGGCAGGCGTTTTGCAGGGCAGCAGAGTCGACGTCCTGCGCCAGCGTGATGTTGTCGCCCAGGCTCAGGTTGAATAGCTCGGTGTCCTGCATCACCACCGCCACTTGGTCGACAAGCTCGTCGTGACGAATGCTGGCCAGGTCTTGGCTGCCGACGCGCAATTGCCCACTGGCGACCGGGTAGAGGCCCAGCAACAGCTTGACCAGCGTGCTCTTGCCGCAGCCCGACGGCCCGCTGATGCCCACACGCTCGCCGCGCTGCAGGGTGAGGTCGATCGGGCCCAGCAGGGCGCCATCAGGGTAGGCGAAGCGCACCTGCTGCCAGCGGATCGCGTCCCAGTCGTGCGGGAACGGCTGATCGCCACCGGTAGGTGCACGCGACTCGAACACGGGCATCAGGCGGGCCAGATTCGAGGTGCGCTCGATCATCACCTGGATCTTGTCGGTCATGTCCATGCTGGCTTCGCGCAGGGTGTTGAAGTAGGCGGCATACGTCAGCACCATCCCCACCGAAAGGCGACCGTCGAGCACTGCCCAGGCCACGCCCAGGATGTACAGCGCCCAGGCCAGTGCCGAGTGCAGCTGAAAGGCCATCCACTTGCTGTTGGTCAGCTGCAGGCGGCGGTAAGCGAAGTCGCGTGCTTGCGCCTCGCGTTCGGCCACCTTCCCGGTGAGGCTGCTAGCCGCCCCCATCGCTTTTACCGAGAGAATGTTCCCGGCCGATTCGACGAAGCTGCCGCTGGCGTTCTCCTGGCTCTGGTTGATGGCGTCCGAGAGCTGCGCGATGCGTCGGTAGAAGAACCACTCGAGCGCCACCAGCACGCCGACGAAGTAGAGGAAGAACAGCCCCGACGCCGGCCATAGCCACATGCAGGCAACGAGCGCGCCGGTGAAGGCGGCGAAAGCGACGAACAGGTTGTTCATCAGGTCGCCCGACCACTCGCGCACCGCCTCGGCGCCGGTCAGTACGCGCTGCGCCTTGTTGCCTGTGCTCTCCTGCTGGTGCCAGCCGAGAGAGAAGTCGAGCAGGCGCTGGAAGCCCCAGACCTTGGCGCGGTAGCGTGCCTCGATGCTCATGCGGCCGATGACGCGCTTGGTCGACAGCCGGATCATGGCAACGACTGCGTGCGCCACGCCGAGCACGGCGATGGTCCAGTACATCGGCTCCAGGCTGTCGCCGGCGCGGTAGTCCAATAAGAAGTCGGCGACCCGGCCGATCAGATAGGGCGGCAGCAGTGCATAGAACTGCACCGCCAGCAGCACTGCCGAAAAGCCAAGGTAGCGCCGCCGATCTTCGGCGAGAAAGAACAGGACGGCGCGCGGGACGCCGAGCAGGCCGAACGGCCGTGCCGCGAGAGGCGGAGGGGACATTGTTGGATTATCGGCTGCCGGTGCCGCAGACGGAACAGCCCGGTACGAGACCGGGCTGTTGCTGGGGGCGAAGCCGCCCCGAACGGGCCTGTTCAGGCCCCAACTGCAAGCGACTCAGCGCTTGAACTGCTCAAGGATGGCCGGGTTCTCCAGCGTCGAGATGTCCTGCGTGATCTCCTCGCCCTTGGCCAGTTGGCGCAGCAGACGGCGCATGATCTTGCCGGAGCGGGTCTTGGGCAGATTGTCGCCAAAGCGGATGTCCTTGGGCTTGGCGATCGGTCCGATCTCCTTGCCCACATGGTCCGACAGTTGCTTGATGGTCGCCTTGGCCTCGTCGCCGCTGGGGCGCGATCCCTTGAGCACGACGAACGCGACGATCGCCTCGCCGGTGACATCGTCGGGCTTGCCGACCACCGCAGCCTCCGCCACCAGCGGGTGCGAGACCAGCGCCGACTCGATCTCCATGGTGCCCATGCGGTGTCCGGACACATTGAGCACGTCGTCGATGCGGCCGACGATGGTGAAATAACCGGTGTCCTTATCGCGGATCGAGCCGTCGCCGGCCAGATACAGCTTGCCGCCCAGCTCGGGCGGGTAGTAGCTGTCCTTGAAGCGCTGCGGGTCGTTCCAGATGGTGCGGATCATGCTCGGCCACGGCCGCTTGATGACCAGCAGGCCGCCCTGACCGTTGGGCACATCGTGCCCGGCCTCGTCGACGATGGCGGCGGCGATACCCGGCAGCGGCAGCGTGCAGGAGCCCGGTACCAGCGGCGTGGCGCCCGGCAGCGGCGTGATCATGTGGCCGCCGGTCTCGGTCTGCCAGAAGGTGTCCATGATCGGGCAGCGCTCATGGCCGACCTCGCGGTGGTACCACATCCAGGCTTCCGGGTTGATCGGCTCGCCCACCGAACCAAGGATGCGCAGCGTGTCGAGCTTGAAATTGCGCGGGTGTGTCGCCGGGTTCTCGTCGTTTGCCTTGATCAGGGCGCGGATGGCTGTGGGCGCGGTGTAGAACACGCTCACCTTGTGCGCATCGATCATCTTCCAGAAGCGGCTGGCATCCGGGTAGCTCGGCACGCCCTCGAACACCACCTGGGTGGCGCCGCAGGACAGCGGCCCATAGGCCACGTAGCTGTGGCCGGTGATCCAGCCCACATCGGCGGTGCACCAGAAGACGTCCGACGGCTTGATGTCGAAGGTCCACTGCATGGTCAGCGTGGCCCACAGCAGGTAGCCCCCCGACGAGTGCTGCACGCCCTTGGGCTTGCCGGTGGAGCCCGAGGTGTAGAGCAGGAACAGCGGGTGCTCGGCGTTGACCGGCACCGGCGTGTGGGTCTTGGGTTGACCGGCGATGGCGTCATGCCACCAGATGTCGCGGCCTTCGCTCCAGGCGGTGTCCTGCCCGGTGCGCTTGAAGACCACCACCTTCTTGATGGTCTCGCAGCCACCCATCGCCAGGGCCTCGTCGACCGCCGGCTTGAGCGGGATGGCCTTGCCGCCGCGCTTCTGGCCGTCGGCGGTGATCACCAGCGAGGCACCGGCGTCGTGGATGCGATCGCGCAGCGACTGCGCCGAGAAGCCGCCGAACACCACGGAATGCGTGGCTCCGATGCGCGCGCAGGCCTGCATCGCCGTCACCGCCTCGATGCTCATCGCCAGATAGATGACGACGCGGTCGCCTTTCTGCACACCCAGTGCAGTGAGGGCGTTGGCGAGCTGGCAGACGCGTGCGTGCAGGTCAGCGTAGGTCGAGACAGTGACTTCGCCATCGTCGGCTTCGAAGATGATGGCCGGTTTGTCGGCCAGCGCTGGCAGGTGGCGGTCCAGGCAGTTGTACGAGGCGTTCAGCTCGCCGTCGTTGAACCACTGGTAGAAGGGCGCCTTGGATTCGTCGAGAACCTTGGTGAAAGGTTTGGTCCAGACCAGCTTTTCGCGGGCGAGGCGCGCCCAGAACGCGTCAGGGTCCCGCTCGGCCTCTGCGCACAGCGCCTGGTAGGCGTCCATGCCAGAGATGCTGGCGCTCTTGGCCAGCGCAGCAGGCGGCGGAAAGACGCGGGTTTCGTGCAACGTTGACTCGATGTTCTGCGACATCGGAGTGTCCTCCCTCAGCGATAAGGCCGACGGTCTTCTTGGTGCCGCGCCACCCTGTTTCGGGGGCTGCCGGCAGGAACCGTTCAACCTGATGTACAACCTCACTTCCAGTGAGTCTAACGCGCCGCACGGTCGAGTGCTAGCGGCGCTCGCGGCTATACTCCGCGCTTCGCAAGGGAGGCTTCCATGAGCACGATCCGCCAGCAGGACCTCATCGATTCGGTCTCGGCCGCGCTGCAGTACATCAGCTACTACCACCCGGTCGACTACATCACCAACCTGGCGCGGGCTTACGAGCTCGAGCAGAGTGCCGCAGCCAAGGACGCGATGGCGCAGATCCTCATCAATTCGCGCATGTGCGCGGAGGGCCACCGCCCGCTGTGCCAGGACACTGGCATCGTCACCGTGTTTGTGAAGGTCGGCATGGATGTGCGTTGGGAGGGCTTCACCGGCAGCCTCGACGATGCCATCAACGAAGGCGTGCGCCGCGCCTACATGGACCCGGACAACAAGCTGCGCGCCAGTATCCTGGCCGACCCGGCCGGCAAGCGCATCAACACCCGGGACAACACCCCGGCCGTCATCCACCACGAGATCGTCCCGGGCGGCACTGTTGAGGTGACGGTCGCGGCCAAGGGCGGCGGCTCCGAGAACAAGAGCAAGATGGTCATGCTCAACCCGTCCGACAGCATCGTCGATTGGGTGCTCAAGACCGTCCCGACCATGGGCGCCGGTTGGTGCCCGCCGGGGATGCTCGGCATCGGCATCGGCGGCACCGCGGAGAAGGCGGCGGTGCTGGCCAAGGAATCGCTGATGGACCCGATCGACATGCAGGAGCTGATCGCGCGTGGCCCGCAGAACCGTATCGAGGAGCTGCGCATCGAGCTCTACGAGAAGGTCAACGCGCTGGGCATCGGCGCGCAGGGCTTGGGCGGACTGACCACCGTGCTGGATGTGAAGATCCGCGACTACCCGACGCATGCGGCTTCGTTGCCGATCTGCATGATCCCCAACTGCGCGGCGACGCGACACGCGCACTTTGTGCTCGACGGCTCGGGCCCCGTCTACCTCGACCCGCCCAGCCTCGACGACTGGCCGCGCCTGACCTACGACACCAGCAAGGGCAAGCGGATCGATCTGGGCAGCGTGACGCCGGCCGAGGTCGCCAGCTGGAAGCCGGGTGACGTGCTGCTGCTGAACGGCAAGATGCTGACCGGCCGCGATGCGGCGCATAAGCGCATCACCGAGATGCTGAATGCGGGTGAGCCGCTGCCCGTCGACTTCAAGGGCCGCTTCATCTATTACGTCGGCCCGGTCGACCCGGTGCGCGACGAGGTGGTGGGCCCGGCCGGCCCGACCACTGCCACACGTATGGACAAGTTCACCGAACAAGTACTGGCGCAGACCGGCCTGCTCGGCATGATCGGCAAGGCCGAGCGCGGCTCGGCGGCGATCGAGGCGATCCGCAAGCACAAGTCGGTCTACCTGATGGCCGTCGGCGGCGCGGCGTATCTGGTCTCCAAGGCCATCAAGGAGGCGCACGTGGTGGCCTTCCCCGAGCTCGGCATGGAGGCCGTCTACGAGTTCACGGTCAAGGACATGCCGGTGACGGTGGCGGTCGATTCAGCTGGCACCTCGGTGCACCAGACCGGGCCGAGGGAGTGGCAGGCACGCATCGGCAAGATCCCGGTCGTGGCGTAGAGAGACGTTTTGCGCTTTCAGGTCTTTTTGACGGGCTTGCGGGACTTGACGGAGGTCGGCTCGAAGCCCGTGCCCACCGCGCGGTCGGCACTGATGTCGACACCAAGCTGGCGCAGCGCTTCGAGCACTTGCGCCATCTGCCGGTCGGTGGCGGCATTCTGGTCGAGCAGGCTCTGCACCGATGCTGCCAGCGGGTCATCGGCGTCTTTGCCCACCGCGTATGGTTGAAAGCCGTCGCCGACTGCCTCCTCCTCGAGTACCCGGGCCGGGATGCCGACCGCCGTAGCATGCGCTGGTACCGGACGCACCACCACCGCATTCGAGCCGATGCGCGCGCCGGTGCCGATGGTGATCGGGCCGAGGATCTTTGCGCCAGCCCCCACCACCACGCCTGCCTCCAAAGTGGGGTGGCGCTTGCCCTCGCGCCAGCTGGTGCCACCCAGAGTGACGCCGTGGTAGAGCGTGCAGTCGTCGCCGATGTGCGCCGTCTCGCCTATGACCACGCCCATTCCGTGGTCGATGAACACGCGCCGGCCGATGCTCGCGCCGGGGTGGATCTCGACGCCGGTCAGGCCACGCGCGATGTGCGACAGGAAGCGCGCCAGCCATTTCAGGCCACGGCTCCACAGGACGTGCGTGAGTCGATGCGCGATCAACGCGTGCACACCCGGATAGCAGGTGACGACCTCCCACGTCGAGCGCGCTGCAGGGTCGCGGTCGAATACACAACGGATGTCTTCGCGAAGGCGGCTGAACATGGGCCGAGAGGTGATTCGTCGGAAAGGCGCGCAGTGTAGCAGGCGCGATCGCGCCTACCTTTGGCCGGCTTTGCCGATGCCGGCGGCCTCCACTGCGGCAAGGACACCGCGCAGGATATTCACCTCTTCGCGCTCCAGTTGCGCCTTGGCAAACAGTCGGCGCAGCTTGCCTTCGAGTCGGCGTGGGTTGTTTGGGTCGTAGAAGTCGACCGCGGCCAGCACCCTCAGCAAGTGGGTGTGGAAACCCTCGATGTCCTCGAACGCGGCCGGCTCGAGCAGCCCACCGGTGCTGCGTAGCGCTTCACCGCCGGGGCTGGCGAGGCGAAGTTCGTAGGCCAGAACCTGCACCGCGGCCGCGAGGTTGAGCGAGCTGTAGGTCGGGTCTGTGGGGATCTGGCAGATCGCTTGGCACAGGGCGACCTCGTCACCCGAGAGACCGCTCTGCTCGTTGCCGAACACCACCGCCACGTCGCCAGCCGGGGCCAGCTCGAGCAGCCGGGTGGCGGCCTCGCGGGGGGGCAGCTGAGGCACCGACAGCTCCCGCGGGCGCGCGGTGAGCGCCACCGCGGCGACCGTCCCGCGCAGCGCCTCGGGCAGGCTGTCGACCACCCGCGCCTGCTCGAGAAGGTCGGTAGCACCCGAGGCGCGGGCGGTGGCCTCTGGGTCTGGAAAGCGCAACGGTGCGACCAGCCACAACTGGCCGATGCCCATGGTGCGACAGGCGCGCGCAGCGGCGCCGATATTGCCGGGGTGGCTGGTGCGCGTCAGCACCACACGCACACGTTGCAGCAGGCGGGCTGCCCCGGTCTTGTGCAAATCCGTAGAATCTCGCATTTCTTGTGAACCGGCGGCGGCCGGCAGGGGCCCACATGCACCCGATGTTGAACACTGCGGTGAAGGCTGCGCGCAAGGCTGGCGCCGTCATCAACCGCGCCAGCCTGGAACTGGAACAGATCCGGGTCGCCAGCAAACAGACCAACGACTTTGTCACCGAAGTCGACCATGCCGCCGAGCGCGCCATCATCGACACCTTGCTTGAAGCATACCCTGACCACGCCATCCTGGCCGAGGAGAGCGGGCGCCAGGGCGAGTCGGAGCATGTCTGGATCGTTGACCCGCTCGATGGCACCACCAACTTTCTGCATGGCTTGCCGCAGTACGCGGTGTCGATCGGCCTGCAGTATCGCGGCCAGATGACCCAGGCGGTCATCTACGATCCGGTGCGCAACGACCTCTATACGGCGACCCGCGGGCGCGGCGCCTTTCTGAACGACCGGCGTATCCGCGTCAGCGCGCGCGCGCATCTGAAGGACGCGCTGATTGGCACTGGCTTCCCCTACCGTGAGTTCGGGCGCATGGAGGACTACCTCCGATTGTTCCGCATCTTTGCCCAGCACAGCAGTGGCCTGCGTCGTCCAGGTGCCGCGTCGCTCGACCTTGCCTGGGTCGCCAGCGGCCGTCTCGACGGCTTCTTCGAGATGGGTCTGGCGCCTTGGGATATGGCGGCGGGGAGTCTTCTGGTGCTTGAAGCTGGTGGCTTGGTTGGCGACTTCCAGGGCGATGAAGGTTACTTGGAGATTGGCGACATCGTCTGCGGCAACCCCAAGGTGTTTGCGCAGATGATCGTGCATACCCAGGCCACGCCTGCCGCGAGCCCGCCCGGCCCCTAAGCATGCGGCAAGATCTGCACGACGCTCGTCCGGGTCGCGTCGACCCGGCTTTTGACCATTATTGCGACCGCGCCCACCGACTGACGCCAACGCACAGCTTGTGGGGCCGCTTGCTGCGCTGGCTGCACGGCCGGCTCGAGGCGACGGTGGTGCGGCATTCGCTGCACGGCGACCCGATGGTCTACGACCCGGCGGTGTTCGACTGGGTCGCCGCAGTCGAGACCGACTGGCGCGAGGTGCGCCGTGAGCTTGACGCGGTCATGGTCTACCGCGACGCCATGCCGAGTTTTCAGGACATCCTGAAAGAGGTCGACGTGATCCAGAGCGACGACCAGTGGAAGACCTTCTTCCTGGCGGGCATTGGCATGGACTGCCGCGACAACGCTGCGCGCTGTCCACAGACCATGAGACTGCTGCAGCGCATTCCCGGCATGACCACCGCTTTCTTCAGCATCTTGAGCCCGGGTAAGCACATCCCGCCGCATCGCGGTGCTTACAACGGCCTGCTGCGCTTGCACCTGGCCTTGCAGGTCCCCGAGCCGCGCGAGCAAGTGCGAATCCGCATCGGCAACCGCATCTGTGAGTGGCAAGAGGGCCGCGCGCTGATCTTCGATGACAGTTTCAACCACGAGGTCTGGAACGACACCGATGGTTACCGCGTGGTGCTGTTCGTCGACTTCGCACGGCCGCTGCGCCAGCCCTGGGACTGGCTCAACCGGTGCTTCCTGTCGGTGGGTGTGTTCGCACCGTTCCTGCGCGAGGCCAATCGCAAGCAGCAGGCCTGGTCGCGGCTGTTCTGGGCGGGTGGTCGCCGCGGCTGAGCACTCGGGCAGGCGCTGGGCGGCTGGTCACGCTCAGCCTGGTGGTCGAGCCTGATAGGCCGGTAATGGCGCCCCGCAGTCGCGACAGTAGCGTGCGTCGGGGCGGTGACCCTCGCTGAGGCACTCCGGGCAGGTGCGGGTGGTCGGCAGTTCGGTGAAGCGCTGGGCGGTGAACTCGGCGGTGACGATGCCGGTCGGCACCGCCAGCGTCCCCCAGCCCAGCAACATCATGGTCGACGCGATCAACCGGCCGATGTCGGTGTGCGGCGTGAGGTCGCCGAAGCCGACCGTCGTCATCGTGGTGATCGCCCAGTAGACCGCGATCGGGATACTGGTGAAGCCATGTTCGGGTCCCTCGACGACATACATCAGGGTGCCCATCACCAGCACGACCATCAGCACGAACGACAGGAAGATGAGGATCTTGCGGCGCGACTCGGCGAGCGCCCGCCCCAGCCGACCATACTCGT
Source organism: uncultured Enterobacteriaceae bacterium (assembly GCA_964524005.1). Taxonomy (GTDB): domain Bacteria; phylum Pseudomonadota; class Gammaproteobacteria; order Burkholderiales; family UBA3065; genus UBA3065. The sequence goes on along the minus strand of CAZGBK010000002.1, from coordinate 90,885 downwards.
CGACATAAGCGACCAGCTTCAACACGCGGAACACCCGCAGAAGCCGCAGGATGCGCACGTCGATCAGCGCGTGCAGCTCTGGCGCAAAGACGGCCAGGTAGGTCGGCAGGATGGCCAGCAGGTCGATCACACCGTAGAAACTGGTGGCGTAGCGCCACGGGTGGCGTACGCACAGCAGGCGGGCGACGTATTCGGCGGTGAACAGGGCGGTGAAGCCCCACTCGACCATCAGCAGCGTGTCGCCGTAGGACGTGTGGATCGACTGGACACTGTCGGCGATCACCACCGCGACGCTGATCAAGATCGCCCAGATCAGCGCCACATCGAAGGCCTTGCCCGCTGTCGTGTCGGCCTCGAAGATGACGGTATAGAGCCACAGCCGCCAGCCCGACTGTGGTTTGCCCAGGTGCAGGCTGGTCATGTGCTCGATGTGCGCCTGGCCGGCGCGGTCGCTCTGGCTGCGGCTCGAGGTCCCCATGGCTTGCGACTGTAACCGATGCCGGCAGGCTTCCCAACCACGCGCAAAAGACTGAGCAAAAAAGTCGGGAACTGCGCGCGTCCTTTTCCGACTAAAATAGTCGGGAAAGCAATGTCGCGTTGTACGGGCGGGTGGCGAAACTGCTATCCCGGACGACCTGAACGGAGGCAAGCATGCGACTCACGACCAAAGGACGTTTCGCTGTCACGGCGATGATCGACTTGGGATTGCGCCAGGCGCAGGGCCCCGTGACGCTGGCTGGCATCAGCGAGCGTCAGCGCATCTCCTTGTCGTATCTGGAACAGCTATTCGGCCGTTTGCGCCGCAGCGCCTTGGTCGAGAGCATTCGGGGGCCTGGTGGGGGCTACCGGCTGCATCGCGACGCTGCCGAGATCTCGGTGGCCGAGATCATCCGCGCTGTCGACGAGCCGATCGACGCCACCCAGTGTGGGGGCAAACGCAACTGCCACGACGACCGTCCGTGCATGACGCATGACCTGTGGAGCGCCCTGAACGCCCATATCTATGACTATCTGTCGTCGGTCACCTTGGCACAGCTGGTGGCGGCGCAGCAGGCCGCCGTCGAGGCGCGTCCGGTGCAGGCTGACAGTCTGTTCCGTGATCGTCGCGACGAGGACCACGGCGCCCGGGTGCCGGCCTGAGTCATGCGTCACAGCGTATACCTCGATCACAACGCCACCACTCCGGTCGACCCCGTGGTGCTGGCGGCGATGGAGCCGTTCTGGCGCGACACCGCGGCCAATCCGTCAAGCTTGCACGCCGCTGGTCAGCGTGCCCGGCAGGCGGTCGAGCGGGCACGCGAGCAGGTCGCGGCGCTGGTCGGGTCCGAGCCCAAGCAGGTCGTCTTCACCAGCGGAGGCTCCGAGGCCAACAACTTGTTCATTCGCGGTGCTGCGGCGATGCGCCCGCCGGGACGTATCGCTATCAGCGCCGGCGAGCACGCTTGCGTGCGCCGTCCAGCGCGCAGCTTGGTGCGTCAGGGCTGGCAGCTGGTCGATATCGCTCTCGACGCTGAAGGCCGCATCTGTCGTCGGTCCCTGGCCGATGCCGCTGCCGGCGGGTTGGCGCTGGCCTCGTTCATCGCCGCCCACAACGAGACCGGTGTCCTGCAGGACATCGCGGCGTTGGCTGCGCAGGCGCGTGCGGCGGGGGCCTGGGTGCATAGCGATGCTGCGCAACTGGCCGGCAAGTTGCCGCTCGATTTACGCGAGCTGGGTGTCGATGCGTTGACCTTGTCGGCGCACAAGCTGTACGGCCCGAAGGGCGTCGGCGCACTGGTGCTTGGCAAGCGCATCGACGTGCGGCCGCAGATCGAGGGTGGCGGCCACGAACATGGCCTGCGTGCCGGCACCGAGAATGTTCCGGCAATCGTCGGTTTCGGCGCTGCCTGCGAGTTGGCGCAGGTGCGCCTGGCAGCCGAGTCGCAACGTCAGCAGGCCCTGCGCGACCGTCTGGTGGTGGGTCTGCAGGAGTCGGCGCTGGGTGCAGTGGTGTTTGGCGCAGACGCTCCGCGTCTGCCCAACACCGTGTTTTTGGCGGTCGAGGGTCTTGATGGGCCATTGTTGGTGCAGGCGCTAGACGAAGCTGGCTTTAGTGTCGGCAACGGCTCGGCCTGTTCCAGCAGCGACAGCGGCCCGAGCCCGACCTTACTGGCGATGGGCGTCGATCCGGCGCTGGCCCGCGGCGCAGTGCGTGTCAGCATCGGGCGCGACACCACCGCCGAGCAGATCGACCAGCTGCTGCTGGCCCTGCCGCGTGTCTGCACCGGCATGCGCAGCCTGGCAGCGGTGGCGGTCTAGGCGCTGAGCGGAGCAAGCGCAAACACGGTATCGAAAACGGTTCTTTCAACACAGACACGCAGATAGACATTCACTGGAAAGGCAGACAGCGATGGCACTGAAGTTTCCGATCTACCTCGACTACTCGGCGACCACTCCGGTCGATCCGCGCGTCGTCGCGGCGATGGTCCCCTACCTGGGCGAGATCTACGGCAATCCGGCGTCGCGCAGCCACGCTTACGGTTGGAGCGCCGAGGACGCCGTCGAGACCGCACGCGGTCATGTCGCCGCGCTGATCGGCGCTGACCCGAAAGAGATCGTCTGGACCTCGGGCGCGACCGAATCGAACAACCTCGCCATCAAGGGCGCGGCGCACTTCTACGCCAGCAAGGGCAAGCACCTGATCACGCTCAAGACCGAGCACAAGGCGGTGCTCGACACCATGCGTGAGCTCGAGCGCACCGGCTACGAGGTGACCTATCTCGAGCCGCGCGAGGATGGTCTGCTCGACCTCGAGCAGTTCAAGGCTGCCCTGCGTCCGGACACCTGCGTTGCCTCGATCATGATGGTCAACAACGAGATCGGCGTGATCCAGGACATCCTTGCCATCGGCGACCTGTGCCGCGCCAACGGCACGGTGTTCCACGTCGATGCGGCTCAGGCCACCGGCAAGGTCGCCATCGATCTCGCCAGCTTGCCGGTCGACCTGATGAGCTTGTCGGCGCACAAGACCTATGGCCCCAAGGGCATCGGTGCGCTGTACGTCCGCCGCAAGCCGCGCATCCGGCTCGAGGCGCAGATGCATGGCGGTGGCCACGAGCGCGGCTTTCGCTCGGGCACGCTGCCGACCCACCAGATCGTTGGTATGGGCGAGGCCTTCCGCATCGCCCGCGAAGAGATGGGCGCCGAGAACGAGCGTGTGCGCATGCTGCGCGACCGCCTTTGGGCGGGGCTGTCGACGCTGCCGGATGTGTACGTGAACGGCAGCATGGAGCAACGCGTCCCGCACAACCTCAACGTGAGCTTCGCCTACGTCGAGGGCGAGTCCCTGATCATGGCGATCAAGGACATCGCCGTGTCGTCGGGCTCGGCCTGCACCAGTGCCAGCCTCGAGCCGAGCTACGTTCTGCGCGCACTGGGCCGCAGTGACGAACTCGCGCACAGTTCGATCCGCTTCTCGATCGGCCGCTTCACCACCGAAGAAGAGGTCGACTTCACCATCGAGCTGCTGCAGAGCAAGGTTGGCAAGCTACGCGAGATGAGCCCCCTATGGGAGATGGTGCAGCAGGGGATCGACTTGAACACCGTGCAGTGGGCCGCGCACTGACCCACGCCGAAACCGCAACAGGAGACACACATGGCATATAGCGACAAGGTCATCGACCATTACGAGAACCCCCGCAACGTGGGAGCCTTCGACAAGGCCGAGGATGCCGACGTCGGCACCGGCATGGTCGGCGCGCCGGCCTGCGGCGACGTCATGAAGCTGCAGATCAAGGTCGGCGCCGACGGCGTCATCCAGGACGCCAAGTTCAAGACCTACGGCTGTGGCTCGGCCATCGCGTCGAGCTCGCTCGTCACCGAGTGGGTCAAGGGCAAGACGCTGGATGAGGCGATGAGCATCAAGAACACGCAGATCGCTGAAGAACTGGCGCTCCCGCCGGTGAAGATCCACTGCTCGATCCTGGCGGAAGACGCCATCAAGGCGGCGGTGGAGGACTACCGCAAGAAGCACGGGGGCTGAGATGGCCGTCACGCTGACCGAGCGCGCCGCGGCGCATGTGCAGAAGTTCATCGCCAAGCGCGGTCACGGCATCGGCCTGCGTCTGGGCGTGCGCACCACTGGCTGCTCCGGTCTGGCTTACGTGCTGGAATACGCAGACGAACTGAAGCCAGAAGATATGCAGTTCGAGAGTCACGGCACCACCGTGATCGTCGACCCGAAGTCGCTGGCGTTCATCGACGGCACCGAGCTCGATTTTGTGCGCGAGGGCCTGAACGAAGGCTTCCAGTTCAACAACCCGAACGTCAAGAACGAGTGCGGGTGCGGCGAGAGCTTCAATGTCTGAGACGGCGACGCCGAGTCTGTCCGCAGCCGGTCCCGGTAGCGACCCGTTCGCACTGTTCGGTTTGCCTCGTGGGATGGACGTCGATCCGCACGCGCTCGACGCTGCGTATCGCCAGCTGCAGTCGCAGGTTCACCCGGACCGCTTCGCCGATCGACCCGAGGCCGATCGCCGCGTTGCCATGCAGTGGGCGGCGACGGCGAACGAGGCCTATCGCGTGCTGAAGAAGCCGCTGCCGCGTGCTCGCTACCTCATCGAGAGCGCAGGCGTCGAGCTGGGCGAGCAGGACAACACGGCGATGCCGGCCGAATTCCTGATGCAGCAGATGGAGTGGCGTGAACAGGTGGCCGAGGCACGTGCGCACCGCGACGACAAGGGGATGCGCCACATCGAGCACCAGATCCGCGGCGCCGAGGGCGCGTTGTGGCCACAGCTCGAGCAGCGCATCGCCACGGCCGACTGGAAGGCCGCTGCCGACCTCTGGCGGCGTCTGCGCTTCCTGCAAAAGCTCCGTGATGACATCGAGGATGCGCGCTCGGCGCTGATCGACTGATGGCTCTCCTGCAGATCTCTGAGCCGGGCCAATCGACCGCCCCGCACCAGCACCGGCGTGCCATCGGCATCGACCTCGGCACCACGCATTCGCTGGTCGCCACTGTGCGCAACAGCATCCCCACGGTACTTCCCGACGAGCATGGTCGACTGCTGTTGCCCAGTGTCGTGCGTTACAGCCGCAACGGCGTGGTAGCGGTCGGCGTCGAAGCGGCTGCCCGTCAGGCCGAGGATCCGCGCAATACGCTTGCCTCGTTCAAACGCTTCATGGGGCGCGGCCTGGCCGACATCACCCGGACCCACCAAGGCGATCTGTCCTACGAGTTTGTCGACGCCGCCGGCATGGTGCAGATTCGCACTGCAGCCGGGGTGAAGAGCCCGGTTGAAGCCTCGGCCGAGGTCCTGCGGGTGCTGCGGCAGCGCGCCGAGGCCAGCCTGGGAGGCGACCTGACCGGGGCCGTGATCACTGTTCCAGCGTATTTCGACGACGCCCAACGTCAGGCGACAAAGGACGCCGCGCAATTGGCCGGGCTGAAGGTCTTGCGGCTGCTGAACGAGCCCACCGCCGCCGCTATTGCCTATGGCTTGGACAACGCCGCTGAGGGCGTCTACGCCGTCTATGACCTTGGTGGAGGTACTTTCGACATCAGCATCCTGCGCTTGACCAAGGGTGTGTTCGAGGTGCTCGCCACCGGCGGTGATTCGGCTTTGGGCGGCGATGATTTCGATCGCCGCATCGCCTGCTGGGCGATGGAGGCGGCACAGTTGCCGCCGCTCGGGCCAGGCGACTTGCGTGCTCTGCAAGTCGAAGCGCGGGAGGTGAAAGAGGCCTTGTCCAGCCGCGACCGCGCTCCGTTCCATGTGCGTCTGCAGAATGGCAACACCGTCGATCTCACGCTTGACACGGGAACGCTCGAGTCACTCGGCGCGAATCTGGTGGCCAAGACACTCAAGCCCTGCCGGCAAGCGCTGCGCGATGCGGGTGTCGACATCACCGAGATCCAGGGTGTGGTGCTGGTCGGTGGCTCGACCCGCATGCCGATGGTGCGCGCCGCTGTGGCCGAGTTCTTCGGCCAAGCACCGCTGACCAACCTCGATCCGGATCAGGTGGTGGCGCTGGGCGCGGCGCGGCAGGCGCATCTTCTGGCCGGCAACCCCAGTGCTGACGACTGGCTGCTGCTCGATGTCATCCCCCTCTCGCTGGGCATCGAGACCATGGGCGGCTTGGTCGAGAAGATCATCCCGCGCAACGCGACGTTGCCGATCGCCCGAGCACAAGAGTTCACCACCTTCAAGGACGGCCAGACGGCGATGCGCATCCACGTGCTGCAGGGCGAGCGCGAGCGCGTCGACGACTGCCGCTCGCTGGCGCATTTCGAGCTGCGCGGCATTCCCCCGCTCACCGCTGGCGCAGCGCGCATCAAGGTGACCTTCGAGGTCGACGCTGACGGCCTGCTGGCGGTAACGGCGCGCGAGCAGTCGAGCGGTGTCAGCGCGCAGGTGGCGGTCAAGCCGAGCTATGGGCTGAGCGACGACGACATCGCTCGCATGCTGCGCGACTCCTTCGACCACGCCCGCGACGATCTCGATGCGCGGGCTCTGGCCGAGGCCCAGGTCGACGCCGAGCGCTTGCTCGACGCCGTCGGCGCGGCCCTGGAAGCCGATGGTCAGGCGCTGCTGAGCGCCGCCGAGCGTGCCACCATTCAGGCGCACATGGCCGAGCTGGCCGCCGCCCGTGCTGGCACCGACCGCAGCGCCATTCGCCAAGCCACCGACGCCCTCTCGACCGCCACCGACGCCTTCGCTGCGCGCCGCATGGATGCGAGCATCCGTAGCGCGCTGGCCGGGCGCCGCATCGAATCCATCTGACCCGACACCCTGCCGACCGCGACCCATGCCGACCATCACCGTATTGCCGCACGACAGCCTGTGCCCCACCGGCGCTCGTTTTGAAGCCGAGCCCGGCACCACCGTTTGCGATGCCCTGTTGGCACACGATATCGAGATCGAGCACGCCTGCGAGAAGAGCTGCGCCTGCACAACCTGCCACGTCATCGTGCGCGAGGGCCTGCAGTCGCTGGCCGAAGCCACCGAAGACGAAGAAGACATGCTTGACATGGCTTGGGGTCTGACGGCGCAGTCGCGCCTGTCTTGCCAGGCACGTGTGGCCGATGCACCGTTGGTCATCGAGATCCCGCGCTACACCATCAACCTGGCGAAGGAGGACCACTGATGCGCTGGACCGACACCTTGGAGATCGCCATCGCGCTGACTGATGCGCACCCCGACACCGACCCGAAGACCGTGCGCTTCACCGACCTGATGGCCTGGGTGATGGCGCTGGAGGGCTTCGATGACGATCCGCAGCGCTGCGGCGAGAAGATCCTCGAGGCGATCCAGCAGGCCTGGATCGACGAGGTGGAATAAGCCGCACCCGGAGTAGACTGCGGAGCCTCGACCGGGCGGACAGGTGCGCCAAGAGCACTGCTGCTGGCCCGGGGCCGAGACTCGGCACAGCGCATCCAGGAGCCCCAATGTCCATCAAGACCATCATCGTCCCGCCTGGCGGCGGCCTCGACAGCGTTCAGGTGAGCAGCACTGTTCCGCGCCCTCCGGGCGCCGGCGAGATCACCGTGCGCTTGCACGCCAGCTCGCTGAATTACCACGACTATGCGGTGGTGAGCGGGGCTTGGGCGCCGACTGTGCCGCGCATCCCCATGTCCGACGGCGCGGGTGTGGTGACGGCGGTGGGCGAGGGGGTCAGCGACCTGCGCGTTGGCGACCATGTCGTCAGCCTGTTCTTTCCGCGCTGGGTCGACGGCGAGCCCGGCGTCGACGAGGGCAGTTTCGCCTGGGTGCCGGGCGACGGCATCGATGGCTACGCCCGCGAGGAGGTGACCACTGCGGCCAGCGCGTTTACCCGTGCGCCGAAGGGGTACAGCCACACCGAGGCCGCCACTCTGCCGTGCGCGGCACTGACCGCCTGGCGCGCGCTGATGGCCGACGACGGCCTGCAGCCTGGCGAGACGGTGTTGGTACAGGGCACCGGCGGCGTCTCGGTCTTCGCCTTGCAGTTCGCCAAGATGGCCGGCTGCAGCGTTATCGCCACTTCGTCGTCGGACGCCAAGCTCGAGCGCCTCAAGGCCCTCGGTGCCGACCACGTCATCCATTACAAAGCCACCCCGAACTGGGGCGAGGTCGCACGCAAGCTGACCGACGGCCGCGGCGTCGATCATGTGGTCGAGGTCGGTGGCCCAGGCACGCTGGAGCAGTCGATGACCGCCTGTCGGATCGGCGGGCACATATCGATCATCGGCATCCTCACCGGACTCGAGGGCTCGCTGTCGGTGATCCAGGCGATCGCACGCCATCAACGCCTGCAGGGCGTACTGGTGGGCAGTCGGCGCCACCAGCTCGACATGATCCGCGCCATCGACGCCAACGGCATGAAGCCGGTGATCGACCGCAGCTTCCCGCTCGAGGGCATCGCCGACGCCTTCCGCCACCAAGAGAGCAACCGGCATTTCGGCAAGATCTGCCTCGAGTTCTAGCGAACGCGGCCGTTGCCCGACAAGACGCCAGCCGATGAACAGGCGACCGGTTAAGTATCGGCCTGGTCTGGTGCGATCGGGTGATTGGCCAACGCTTCGATGGCGCGGGCGATCCCGGAATGGTCCCACTGCGCGCCACCCAGACCGACCGCAGCGCTGAACAGCTGCTGCGCGGTGCTGGTGCCCAGCAGCGACAGTCCCAGCTGTCGGCTACTGTGCAGTGCGTTGTTAAGGTCCTTCTGCATCAATTCGATCTTGAAGCCGGGTGCGAAGTCACGCTCGATCATGCGCTTGCCATGGATCTCGAGGATGCGCGACTGGGCGAAGCCACCGAGCAGCGCTTCGCGCACCTTGGCGGGGTCGGCGCCAGACTTCGACGCAAAGGTCAGCGCCTCGGCGACCGCCATGAGCGTCATCGCGCCGACCATGTTGTTGGCGAGCTTGCAGGTCTGGCCGGCGCCGTGCGGTCCGATGTGGCTCAGCGTCTTGCCCATGCAAGCCAGCACCGGCCGCACCGCCTCGAACACCTCGGCCTTGCCACCGGCCATGATCGACAGCGTGCCGGCGATGGCGCCGACGTCGCCACCAGAGACCGGTGCGTCGAGGTACTCGGCGCCGCGCTCAGCCAGTCTCAAGGCATTGGCGGGCTCTGCCGCCGGCGAGATCGAACTCATGTTGACCACCACGGTGCCGGGCTTCACGCCAGCGGATACCCCATCCGGCCCGAACAGCACGCGCTCGACGTCCGGCGTGTCGGGGACCATCAGGATGACCACATCGCTGGCAGCGGCGACCTCGGCCGGGCTCGCGGCTGGCGCCACGCCAGCATCGCGGCAGGCCTGCGGCACCCCGCTGCGCGAGAAGCCGGTGACCGCATAGCCGCCTTTGCGCAGGTTGCAGGCCATCGGCCCGCCCATGATGCCGAGGCCGATAAAACCGGTGCGTGAAGGGTGCTGCGCAGTCATCCAAGGGTCTCCTCGAGGTGCGGTTGCTCGAGCCACGGCCGCAGCCAGCCGAGTGATGCCGGTGTGTCGGGCCCGGGTAGATATTCCGCGCTGACCCAGCCGCGGTAGCCGATGCGGTCGAGCCAGTCGAACAGGAACGGATAGTGGATCTCGCCGCTGCCTGGGGCGCCGCGGCCCGGGTTGTCGGCGATCTGGATATGGCCGATGCGCTCGAGGTGTCGCTGGAGGGTCTCGGCCAGATTGCCCTCCATGACCTGCATGTGGAAGCAGTCGTACTGCAGCCGCGTGTTGCCGACACCGATCGCCTCGAGGATGGCCAGCGCCTGCGCCGAGCGGTTGACGGCATAGCCCGGGATGTCGCGGGTGTTGATCGGCTCCAGCAGCAGCGTGAGGCCGTGCTCGCCCATGCGCTTGGCGGCGAAGCGCAGGTTGGCGAGCAGCGTGCCTTCGAGCGTCTCGGCGTCGGTGTCCTCGGGGGCGATACCGGCCAGCACGTTGATCTGCCGGCAGCCGATGGCGCGAGCATATTCGATGGCGATATCGATACCTTCGCGGAACTCGGCGATGCGGCCCGGGTGGCAACCGATGCCGCGCTCACCGCCAGCCCAGTCGCCTGCCGGGGCATTGATGAGTACCTGCTGCAACCCGTGCGTCTCGAGCAGCTCGGAGACCACTGCCGCGTCGTGGTCGTAAGGGAACCAGCACTCCACACCACTGAAGCCCGCCTGTGCAGCGGCGGCGTAGCGTTCGAGGAACGGGTGCTCGGCAAACAGCATCGACAGGTTGGCAGCAAAGCGGGGCATGCCGGGATGATAGCCTTTGCGGCCGAAAGCAAAGCAGACGCCAAGCTGAGCAGGCTCTAACATCCCGTTCGTGATGCCCCGCAACTTTCTGACACCTGTCGCCTTGCTGGTGCCCGTCTTGGCGCTGCTGTGCGGTCTGGTGAGCGAAGCGAGAGCCGAGCCGCTACCAGCGCCCGATGTCGCCGGCGCATGGTCGAAGCGCGAGCCGCTGACGGTCGAGGTCGCCAATCCGCATGTGGTGGCGGGAGCCGCGGGGCCCAGCGAGCGCTTCCGCGGCTTCCCCGCTGCCGAGCTGCTCGATGCTGTGGTCGGACCGGGCTGGCGGGGGGTGGGGCGGGGCGTCGAGTTCCGGGCGGCCGACGGTTACGTCTCGCGCGTGCCCAGCGACCACCTGCAGCGCTATCCAGCCTGGCTGGTGTTCGAGCGCGCCGACTCCGCACCGTTCGTCACCGACAACATCTACCTCCGCCAGCGCGACGTGCCGCTGGGCCCGTGGTATCTGGTGTGGGACAACATCGGTCACCCGGAGCTGATCCCGCTGGGTGACCACTACTGGCCGTATCAGGTGGTCGAGGTGGCTGTCGCAGAGTCGGTTGTCGAGAACGCGGCGCAACTGCATGACTAGGCCACGCCAGTACCGCTACTACGGCGCGGTCACGCTGGCCTTCGTCGTCGTCTTCCTGTGTTCGAATCTGATCGGGCCGGCCAAGGGTGCGCAGCTCGATCTGCCGCTGCTCGGCGTCGTCACCTTCGGTGCCGGTGTCATCTTCTTCCCCATCTCCTACGTGTTCGGCGACATCCTCACCGAGGTCTACGGCTACTCGGCGGCGCGCCGGGTGATCTGGGCAGGTTTTGCGGCGATGCTGTTCGCCTCGGCGATGGCGGCGCTGATCGTCGCCTTGCCTCCGGCGCCGTGGTGGGAGCATCAGGCGGCCTACGAGATCGCCTTCGGCAACACCTGGCGGGTGGTCGCGGCCTCGCTGGTGGCGTATTTCTGCGGCGAGTTCGTCAACAGTTATGTGCTGGCGCGGCTCAAGGTGATCACCGCTGGCCGGCACCTGTGGCTGCGCACCATCGGCTCGACGGTGTTCGGCGAGGCGGTCGACAGCGCGCTGTTCTACCCGCTGGCATTCTGGAACAGCGGCATCATCCCGAACGAACAGATCCCGCTGGTGATGCTCATGCAGTTCCTGGTCAAGACCGCGGTCGAGGTGGTGCTGACGCCGGCCACCTACTGGACGGTGAACACCCTGAAGCGCGTCGAACACGAAGACTGGTACGACCGCGACACCGACTTCAACCCGTTCCGGCTCGACCAGCCGCGAGGCTGATCGCCATGCCGAACGAGGCAGCTCACGCCCCCTGCGCACTGATGTTGCTAGCGAGCACAATCGCCCGATGGACCTGAAACCCCTCATCCCGCTGATCCCCGACTTCCCCCGTCCGGGCGTCGGCTTTCTCGACATCACTGGTGTGTTGCACCACCCGCGCGCGTTTGCCTGGTGTGTCGGCCGGCTGGCTGATCTTGCCCGTGTGCGTGGAGCGAGCAGCGTCGTCGCGGTGGAGAGCCGCGGGTTCGTGTTCGGGGCGCCGGTGGCGCAGCAGCTCGGCGTGCCGCTGGTGCTCGCGCGCAAGCCCGGCAAACTCCCTGGGGCCGTGCATCGGGTGGACTACCAGACCGAATACAGTAGCGACGCGCTGCATCTTCAGCGCCACGCGCCGCTGGGCGAGCGGCCCTGGCTGGTCGACGATGTGTTGGCCACTGGCGGCACGCTGCTGGCGCTGGCCGACCTGCTGCAATCGCACTTTGGCGTGCCGGCCATCGGGGCCGGGGTGGTGGTCTGTCTTGACTTCCTGCCGGGTGCCGGGCGGCTGGCCGACCGGCCGTTGCCGTTGGATGCGCTGGAGCGCTATTCGCCCGCCTGAGGCGTCTCTGGCCGCGGGCTTCGCGCGGCTGGCTCGGCGCACAACAGCCGGGTCCGCGTCGCGGCGCGTTCAAAAGGGACAAGGGGCTGGCACCTTGCGGTACTAGCCCCTTGGTTTGTATGGCGCGCCCGAAGAGATTCGAACTCCTGACCCCCTGGTTCGTAGCCAGGTACTCTATCCAGCTGAGCTACGGGCGCAAAAACTTCGACTGCCTGGCGGAGACAGAGGGATTCGAACCCTCGATACGGGTTTATGCCCGTATGCTCCCTTAGCAGGGGAGTGCCTTCGACCTCTCGGCCATGTCTCCAGCAAGGCGCGGATACTACCGCACGGGACAGGGCCGGTCAAACCGACGCGGCCCGCCAAGGCCCGCTCAGGCGGCTTTCGGCTCGCCGTCCAGGCCGAACGCGCGGTGCAACACGCGCACTGCCAGCTCCATGTACTTGTCGTCCACCACCAGCGAGATCTTGATCTCGGACGTGCTGATCATCTGGATGTTGATGCCTTCCTCGGCCAGCGTGCGGAACACGGTGGATGCCACACCGACGTGGCTGCGCATGCCGACCCCGACCACCGCGACCTTGGCGATCTTGTCGTCGCCGACCACCTCGCGCGCGCCGATGTGTGGCTTGACCGTCTCGTTGAGCACCTTGAGCGCCTTCTGGAACTCGTTGCGATGCACCGTGAACGAAAAATCCGTGGTGCCGTCGCGGCCGACGTTCTGGATGATCAGGTCCACATCGATGTTCGCGTCGGCCACCGGGCCGAGGATCTGATAAGCGATGCCTGGCTTGTCCGGCACACCCAGCACGGTGATCTTGGCCTCGTCGCGGTTGAAGGCGATGCCGGAGATGACGGCTTGTTCCATGTCGTGGTCTTCCTCGAAAGTGATCAGGGTGCCTTCGCCCGGGTCGTCCATGAACGACGACAGCACACGCAACCGGACCTTGTACTTGCCGGCGAATTCAACGGAGCGGATCTGCAGCACCTTGGAGCCGCTGCTGGCCAGCTCAAGCATCTCCTCGAAGGTGATGCGGTCGAGCTTGCGTGCTTCTGGCACCACCCGCGGGTCGGTCGAGTACACGCCGTCGACGTCGGTGTAGATCTGGCACTCGTCGGCCTTCAGCGCGGCGGCCAGCGCGACGCCGGTGGTGTCGGACCCGCCACGGCCCAGGGTGGTGATGTTGCCCGCGTCGTCGACCCCCTGAAAGCCCGCGACGATGACCACGCGGCCCTTGTTGAGGTCGGCGCGCATGGCGGCGTCGTCGATGTGCAGGATGCGTGCCTTGGTATGCGACGAGTCGGTCAGGATCTTCACCTGCCCACCGGTGTACGAACGGGCATCGACGCCGAGGTCCTTCAGTGCCATCGCCAGAAGGCCAATGGTGACCTGCTCGCCGGTCGAGACCACCACGTCGAGCTCGCGCGGGTCGGGGTTGGCCTGGATCTCCTTGGCCAGCGCGATCAGGCGGTTGGTCTCGCCGCTCATGGCCGAGACGACGACCACCAGTTGGTGGCCCTCGGCGTGAAAGCGGGCGACCCGCTGGGCGACGTTCTTGATGCGCTCGGGGCTACCAACAGAGGTGCCGCCGAACTTCTGGACGATCAGGGCCATGGAAGCGTTCGGGCTGCGTAAAAAAGCCCGCGATTCTAGCGCGGCCTGGTCTGGCGCACCAGACTCGCGCCCTCAAACCCCGTCGAAGAACTCGACCGCGCCGGTCTCGATCGAGTACTCGGCACCGACCACCAGCAGGCCTTCTTTGTCGACCAAGCGCTCGAGAATGTCCGACCCGTGTCGCAGCTGGTTGCAAGCGATGCGGACGTTGGCGCGCGTGGCTTGCCGCAGCAGGCTCTCGCGATCACCCTTCGGTGCCGATTCACGTGCGATCTCGACAGCGCAGCGGACGCGATCGATGATCGAACGGATGTTGCGCGAATCGGCGGCGTCGCCTTGCAGCACGGCGTCGAGGGTGGCCGCCACCGCGCCGCAATGGGTATGTCCCATCACCACTACCAAGCGCGACCCCAGTTTGGCGGCGGCAAATTCGACACTACCCACCTGCGATGGCGCGACGATATTGCCAGCGACGCGGATCACGAAGAGGTCGCCCAATCCCTGATCGAACACCAGTTCGGCCGGTACGCGCGAGTCGGAACAGCCAAGAATGATGGCGAACGGCGCTTGCCCAGCGGCAAGCGCGTTGCGATCGATATCACCCATGCGATGCGTGGGGGCATTACGGACGAAGCGAGCGTTGCCCTGCTTCAGGCGTTCGAGCGCGGCGGCTGCAGAGATCATGAGGGCTCCGTTGAACGGGTTGGCGCACATTCTACGGCCGCCAGCGCGGCACCTGAAGCCGCAGCGCGATCGTCGGCGGTTTCGGTGGCGGTGGGTGCCGGACATCGCATCGACTTTCGCCATAATGCCGTCATGGATCCGTTGCGCGACCCCGCTCCGCTGTTCGCCGCCCTGGTCGGCGTGCTCCCCCCCGACGGTCTGCTGACCGCCCCCGAGCAGCTTGGCCCGTGGGAATGCGATGGCTTGTCGCTGTATCGCCAGCGGCCGCTGGCGGTCGCGCTGCCGGAAACAGCATCACAGGTGCAGGCGGTGCTGCGCCTGTGTCACGGTGCCGGCGTCCCGGTCATCGCTCGTGGTGCCGGTACTGGTTTGGCCGGGGGCGCACTGCCGCGTGATGATGCCCTCCTGCTGTCGCTGGCGCGGCTCAAGCGCATTCTCCGCATCGACCCTGTGGCGCGCGTCGCCGTGGTCGAGCCGGGTGTACGCAATGCCGCCATCTCTGAAGCCGCCGCGCCTCATGGCCTGTACTACGCGCCAGACCCATCGAGCCAGATCGCCTGCAGTATCGGCGGCAACGTCGCCGAGAACTCGGGCGGTGTGCACTGCCTGAAATACGGGCTGACCGTTCACAACGTGCTCGGCGTGCGAGGTTTCCTTGCCGATGGCACGCCGGTGCGCATCGGCGGTGAGGTGCCGGAGGACGCCGGGCTCGATCTGCTCGCCCTGCTGACCGGCTCCGAGGGCCTGCTGGCGGTCATCACCGAGGTCACCGTGCGGTTGTTACCGCGGCCGCGGCATGCACAGGTGGTGATGGCCGCCTTTGCCAGCGTCGACGCGGCGGGTGACGCGGTGGCCGGCATCATCGGCGCTGGCATCATCCCTGCCGGGCTCGAGATGATGGACGCGCTGGCTACACGGGCAGTCGAGGACTTCGTACACGCCGGTTACCCGCTCGATGCCGCTGCCATCCTGCTGGCCGAATCCGATGGCACCGCAGAGGAGGTCGCCGAAGAGATCGCCCGCATCGAGTCGGTCTGCCGGCGCTTCGGCGCCACCTCGCTGGTGACCTCGCAGAACGAGGCGCAGCGGCTGCAGTTGTGGGCTGGACGCAAGGCGGCATTCCCCGCGGTCGGCCGCATCACGCCAGACTACTACTGCATGGACGGGACCATCCCGAAGAAGCATCTTTCTGCCGTGCTGCGGCGCATCGGCGAGCTGTCAAAGCAGCACGGCCTGGCGTGCGCCAACGTCTTTCACGCCGGCGACGGTAACCTTCACCCGCTGATCTTCTACGACGCCAACCAGCCCGGCGATGTCGAGCGCGCCGAGGCCTTCGGACTGGATATCCTGCGCGCCTGTGTCGCAGTCGGCGGCACCATCACGGGCGAGCACGGCGTGGGCGTGGAGAAGCTCGACGCGATGTGCGTGCAGTTCAGCACCGACGAGCTCGCGGCCTTCCACGCCGTCAAACACGCCTTCGACCCAGCCGGCCTACTCAACCCCGGCAAGGCGGTGCCGACCCTGCACCGCTGCGCGGAGGTGGGTGCCATGCATGTGCATCACGGGGCGCTCCCGCACCCGGAACTGCCGCGGTTTTGAGCGTGACCGAGACCCCCGAGCCCGCTGTGGCCCGTCTTCGCGATGCCGTTCTCGCGGCGGCTGCGTCTGGCGGGGTGTTGCACGCACGCGGTGGCGGCAGCAAAGATGGCCTGGGCGGCACGCCCCGCGGCGAACCGCTGGCGACGCTCGAGCACGCTGGAATCGTCGACTACGACCCGGCCGAGCTGGTCGTCACGGTTCGCGCCGGCACGCCATTGGCCGAGCTGCAAGCCGAACTCGCCGCACACGGGCAGATGCTGCCCTTCGAGCCGCCCGACTGGCCTGGCGCGACGGTCGGCGGCATGGTCGCCTGCGGTCTGGCGGGCCCGCGCCGGGCCTTTGTCGGTGGTGTGCGCGATGCGCTGCTAGGTGTGCGGCTGCTCGACGGCCAGGCGCGAGCCTTGCAGTTTGGCGGGCGGGTGATGAAGAACGTCGCCGGGTTCGACCTGTTCCGTCCACAGGCTGGGGCCTGGGGCAGGCTGGGGCTCCTGCTAGAGCTGTCGTTCCGTCTGCTGCCACAGCCGCAGGCCGAGCGGACCCTGGCGCTACCGATGGCCGCCGAAGCGGCGATCGAGCAACTCAATCGCCTTGCCGGGCAGCCGCTGCCGATGAGCGGTGCGGCCTGGTTTGATGGACAGGCGCTGCTGCGCCTGTCGGGCAGCGCGGTGGGTGTCGATGCTGCGTGTCGGCAGCTCGCCGGCGAGGGTTGGGATGGGGTCGATGCGGTCACCGCGACCGCAATCTGGCAGGCGCTGCGCCGGCAGGAGTTGCCTGGTGCCGATCGCTCTGACAAAGCCGCCGTACCGCTCTGGCGGCTGGTGCTGCCGGCGACCGCCGAACCTGTCCCCGGCACCCGTTGCATCGACTGGTGCGGCGCGCTGCGCTGGATCGACGATGCAGCGCACGGGCAGGGCCGGCCGGCCAGCGCAGCCACGAGCGTGGGGGCGAGCACTCACCCCTTGCAGCGCCTGGCGGCGAGCCTGGGCGGCCATGCCACGCCATGGCGCGACCACCCGGCGCGGGCGCTACAGGTGTCGCTCGACCCGGCCCGCCTGCTGCTGCACCGGCGACTGTTCGAGGTCTTCGACCCGCACGGCGTATTTGCCAACGGCCGTCTTGGCATCGCCTGACATGCAGACACACATCGCCCAGACCCTGCGCGACACGCCCGACGGCGCGGCTGCCGACGCCATCCTCCGCAAATGCGTGCATTGCGGGTTCTGCCTGGCGACCTGCCCGACCTACCAACTGCGCGGTGACGAGCTCGACAGCCCGCGCGGCCGCATCTACTTGATCAAGGAGATGCTCGAGAGTGGTCAGGCCAACGCCGCCACGCAGCGCCACCTGGACCGCTGTCTGGGCTGCCGTGCCTGCGAGACGACCTGCCCCTCGGGAGTGCGCTATGCCGAGCTTGCCGACATCGGCCGGCGCATGATCGAGAAGCAACGTCGTCGGCCGCTTGGCCAGGCTCTGTTGCGAGGCGCCCTGCGTTTCGGCCTCACATCACCGCTGTTCAGTCCGGCGCTGCGGCTCGGCCGTTGGCTGCGGCCGCTGCTGCCGCGTGTCTTGCGCGACAAGGTGCCGGCAGCAAGCGAGATGGGGGCGGCGACTGGCGGCCCCTCGCGAACGGCACCGCTGGCACCTCGACGTGCACCAGGGCTGGCACCGGCCGCAGTGATCCTGCCACGCGGGTGCGTGCAGCCGGCGCTCGACCCGGCCATCGACGCTGCCACCGAGCGGGTGTTGGCGGCGCTGGGTGTTGCGGTGCTGCGCCCGCCTGCCGGCCCCTGTTGCGGGGCGATCCGCGCTCATCTGGCCGATCAGCGCGGCGGGTTGGAGCACGCCCGCGCCAACATCGATGCTTGGTGGCCGCTGCTCGCGTCGGGTGCGGCCAGCGCCATCGTCAGCAATGCCAGCGGCTGTGGCCTGACCCTACGCGAGTACGGGCACTGGTTCGCCGGCGACCGGGCCTATGCCGACAAAGCCCAGCGGGTGGCAGCAGCGACCCTGGATATCGGCGAATACCTCGCTCAGCAACGTCTACGCTGGCCTGCCGACTGGACTGCAGCACCGCGTCAACGGGTCGCCTGGCACCCGCCCTGCTCGTTGCAACATGGGTTGCGCGCTGCCTCGGCGGTCGAGGCGACGCTCGCCGAACTGGGCTTCGATTTGCAACGGCCGGCCGATGCGCATCTGTGTTGTGGCTCGGCGGGAACCTATTCGGTGTTGCAGGGCGAGCTTGCGCGCGAGCTGCGCCGTCGCAAACTGGAGAACCTGGGCGTTACCGGTGCGGACTGCATCATCACCGCCAATATCGGCTGTCAGCAACACCTGCAGGCGGCCAGCGCAGTGCCGGTACGGCACTGGGTGCAGCTGCTGGCCGAGCGTTGCGCCTGATACCGGTACAGGTGTCTTGTCCTTGGGCCGGGATCGAGCGGTCGTGCGGTCAGGAGAGCGGGGTCGGCACCGGCGCGACCAGCTCTTGGTCGATCTCCTGGCAAATATCCACCAGGACCCGGCGCAGCCACGCCACCCCGGGGTCGCCGTCATTGCGCGGGTGCCAAAGCATGGTGATGGGAAATTCGGGCAGTTCCAGCGGCGGTGGCAGAGTCCGCAGTGGCAGCTCGCGGATGTAGGTGCTGGCGATGCGGCTGTTGACCGTCACGATCAGGTCGCTCTCAGCGATGATGTATGGCACCACCAGAAAATGCGGCACGATCAGCGCAATGCGTCGTTGCAGACCGCGCTCGGCGAGCATGCTGTCGACGACCCCGGTCGAGCCCTGACGCGTCGATACGAACAGGTGCGACAGCTCGACAAAACGCTCGACGTTCCATAGCTGGTAGAGCACCGGGTGGTCGTCACGCACCAGGCAGGTCATTGTCTCGGTGAACAGATGCCTGCGGTTCAGGCGCTTGGGTATGTTGGCGAAGAAGCCGAAGGCAACATCGACCTCGCCAGAATCGAGCGGCTCCTCTGGGGCGTTCACTTGCAAGGAGCGCACGCGGATGTCGATGTTGGGCGCGTGTTCCTGCAGCCTGCGCATCAGGCGCGGCAGTACCAGGAACTCCATGTAGTCGGTCGCGGCGACGACAAAGGTGCGGTGCGCTGTCGCCGGGTCGAATTCGGGCTGCGCCGACAGAGCCGTCTCGATCTGCAGGAGCGCCTGCCGCACCGGTCCTTTCAGCGCCAGTGCGCGAATGGTCGGCTCCATGCCTTGCGGCGTGCGCACCATGACCGGATCGTCGAGCGCCTCGCGCAGGCGGGCAAGTGCGTTGCTCATGGCCGGCTGCGACAAATGCACGCGGGCCGCCGCGCGCGACACGCTGCATTCCTCGAGCAGCGCGTCGAAGGCTTTGAGCAGGTTCAGATCGAAGGTTCTAAGATTCATATCGTCAATGACTACAAGCTAACAATCAATTAGACAAATATAAGAGGTCGATGCAATCTAGACCCATCGACAACCTCGCTCCAAGGAGCCCACCATGAAGACCCTGACCACCAGCCTGGTTGCTGTTCTCGCCAGTCTTTCCTTGCCAGTCGCGGCAGCTCCCGCCGTTCCTGCAGCGCTGGCCGACACCATCATCTACGCTGCTCCGGTGCGCATCGCCTCGACCTCGGCCGACCTCGAGCCAGCCTCGACCTTCGACGTCTTTATCGACGGCAAGACAGGCTTTGCCTTTGTTCGCACGCCGAATGGCTGGAAGTTTGTGCGTAGCCTGAAAGATGATTCGCAAAGCTAATAAATCAGGCCTCATTATTCACTGATTTTAATTTCTGTGCACGGCGCTGGGATCCGCGAGTCGGTCCAGCGCCCACTGCACGTGTTCGCGCACCAGCACATCAGGGTGTTCGCGTCGCTTCAAAAGGGCGCGCCGGCTGGGGTCGTCGGCCGGTCCATTGCCGAGCGCCACGGCGATATTGCGTAACCAGCGTACATGGCCAATCCGACGGATCGCCGAGCCTTCGGTGTGGCGCAAGAATGTCTCCTCGTCCCAAGCGAACAGCTCGACCAGGGTTGCTTGGTCTAGATTGGCGCGGGGCCGAAAGTCTCGCTCGGCACTGATCTGCGCGAAGCGGTTCCACGGACATACCAGCTGGCAGTCGTCGCAGCCGTAGATGCGATTGCCGATCAGCGGGCGGAGCGCTTCAGGGATGGGACCCGAGTGCTCGATGGTCAGGTAGCTGATGCAGCGTCGCGCGTCGAGGCGATAGGGCGCCACGATCGCGTTGGTGGGGCAGACCTCGATGCAGCGTTCGCAGCGACCGCAATGGTTCTCTGCTGGGGTGTCAGGCGGCAGTTCAAGGGTGGTGACGATCTCGCCAAGGAAAAACCACGATCCCGCTTCCCGATCGAGCAAGAGGGTGTGCTTGCCGCGCCAGCCGATCCCGGCGCGGCTTGCAAACTCGACCTCGAGTACCGGGGCGCTGTCGCAGAACACGCGGCGCCCGAGTGGTGACGCGACTGCTTCGATACGTCGGGCGAGTCGCTCGAGCCGCTGGCGGACCTGCTTGTGATAATCGCGGCCCAACGCATAGCGGGCGACGTAGGCGCGCTGGGGGTCCGACAGCGTGTCCCACGCTTGCTGCTGGCTCGCTGCCGCGTCATTCGGGTTGGCAGCACCGCCGGCCGGGGGCAGGTAAGGCATGCGGACGCTGATCACGCTGGCTGCACCCGGTACCAGCCGGCGCGGGTCGGCGCGCAATGCGGCATGGCGCTGTAGCCAATCCATCTCGCCATGCAGACCTGCATCGAGCCAGTCGCGCAGCCGCTCTGGCGCCTCGCCGAGCTCAAGGCTGGCAAATCCCGCAGCGCCAAAGCCCAGTTCCTGGGCCCAGGCGCGGATCTGTGACTTCAGTGTCTCGGCTTGCTGCGCCTGCACCCTGTCGCCCCTCCGGTGGCTCGTTCGCGTCGTTTGACTGTCGCTGCGTCTGCGGCAGGCGCTCGGCGGGCCTTGTCGCACCATGACGCGCTGCATTCAAAGCGGGCACACTAGCCCACCATGCGATCGACCGCCACCGTGACCCTTGCCGATCCAGACGCTACAGCGGCCTTCGCGCAGCGCTGTGCGGCCGGTCTCCAGCCTGGCCTGTGTGTCTGGCTGGAGGGCGACCTTGGGGCTGGCAAGACCAGCTTCGCCCGCGGTCTGTTGCGCGGTCTGGGCTGGCGGGGTGCGGTGAAGAGTCCGACCTACGGCCTGGTTGAGGACTACTTGATCCAACCCTGCCCCGCCTTCGAATTTCACCCTGTTGCCGACGGCACGACAAGCAGCCCGGCAGGCAGTTTGACCCGCCCCACCGGCGCCAACGCAACGCAGATGGCGCATTCTTCTGACACAGTTTCTAGTTTACAGGTGTATCATTTTGATTTATATAGAATGCAAACGCCAGAGGAGTGGATCGATGCCGGTTTCGATGACCTCCCGGCCAAGGCTGTCCGCTTGATCGAGTGGCCAGACCGTGGCGGCGACCGCACGCCGCGTCCCGACTGGCGCATCGTGCTGGCGATCGAGGGGACCGGCCGGCAGTGTCTGTTCACCATTTGTACCGAGGCAGGAGCGGCAGCATGGAGAAGACTGGGCGGGGCAGAGTAGGCGAGCAGCGTGCGCGTGGTCGCTGGGGCTCGGCGGCCCTGTCGTTCCTGCTGCTGGCCGCTTCTGTTCTGACCGCCATTCCCGCGAGTGCCGCCGACCTGGTGCGCGCGGTGCGCTTCTGGCCAGCCCCGGAGACGACCCGCCTGACTATCGAGGCCGAGCGCCCGATCGATTTCCGGACGCTCAGCCTGAAGGATCCAGACCGCATCGTCATCGATCTGCCGGGCGTGACCGTCGGTCAGGCGCTACGCGGTTTGCCGTCGACGATCGGTGACAACCCGCTCATCGCCCAGGTTCGTGTCGCGCAGTTTCAGCCGGACGTCGCACGCGTGGTCATCGAGCTGCGGCGGCCGCTCGAGACACGGGCTTTTGCAGTGCCCCCAGCCGGTGACTACGGGCATCGTGTGGTGCTCGACCTTGCGCACGGCGCGGCGCCTGCCGATGACGCGCTGGCGGTGCTCGCTGCCGACTTGCCGGGCTCATCGGCCAACAATGCCGCTAGCGCACAACCGACCGCATCTGCCAATGCGGTCTCTGCCGCTGCTGACAGCACCAGCTCCGCCCCGACGCTCAGCCCAGCGGCGGGATCGCCGACCTCGCTGGCACGCCTGCACCCGCCCGCCGGGCCGGTGTTCGACCGTGTGGTCACCATTGCTATCGATGCAGGGCATGGCGGCGAGGATCCCGGCGCGCGGGGGCCATCGGGACTCCGCGAGAAAGACGTCACACTGTCGGTGTCGCGGCGGCTCAAAGCCCTGATCGATGCCGAGCCTGGCATGCGGGCAGTCATGATCCGCGACGGCGACTACTTCATCCCCCTTCATGGTCGTACCGCCAAGGCCCGTCGCGAGCGCGCCGACCTGTTCGTGTCGATCCATGCGGACGCTTTCA
Organism: uncultured Enterobacteriaceae bacterium; assembly: GCA_964524005.1. Lineage (GTDB taxonomy): Bacteria > Pseudomonadota > Gammaproteobacteria > Burkholderiales > UBA3065 > UBA3065. Next base: position 68,362 of record CAZGBK010000002.1, on the reverse strand, counting down.
TCAAGCCGCACGCGCATGGGTCCTCGGTGTTTGTCCTGTCGGAGAACGGCGCCTCATCGACTGCCGCCAGCTGGTTGGCCAAACGCGAGAACGATGCCGATCTGATCGGCGGGGTGCGCATCGACGCCAAAGACGCGCATCTCGCTCGCACTCTGCTCGACCTTTCTCAGACTGCCACCATCAACGACAGCATGAAGCTGGCCGGGTTGGTCCTGGGTGAGCTCGGCCAAGTCAACCGCCTCCACAAGCCGGTGGTCGAGCAGGCCGGTTTTGCCGTGCTGAAGTCGCCCGACATCCCGTCGATCCTGGTCGAAACCGCCTTCATTACCAACCCGGAAGAGGAGCGCAAGCTCGCCGATCCAGCCCACCAAGACCGCCTGGCGCGGGCGATCCTGGCTGGTATCAAGCGTTACCTGGCACAAAACCCGGCGCTGGCCCGCCCGGCCAAGGTCGCGCAACACCCTTGAGCTGCGAGCTGTGTCTTGCGGCCGGGGGCGCACTCCTCTGGCGTGGCAGTGATCATCGCGCGGTGATGGTCGATGAAGCAGCTTATCCGGGCTTTTGCCGTGTCATCTGGAATGTCCATGTGCCTGAGATGACTGACTTGCCGGCCGCTAGCCGTGACCGTCTGATGTCCAGTGTCTACGCGGTGGAAAAGGTGATGCGCGAGCTGCTGCAGCCCGACAAGATCAACCTCGCCAGCTTGGGCAATGTGGTGCCGCATGTGCACTGGCACGTGATCCCGCGTTTTGTCGACGATCCGCATTTCCCGGCACCAATCTGGGCGGCGGCGCAGCGCAAGCCGGTCGCGCGCCGGCTGGACACGGGGCGCTTCGCGCTGGCGGTCGCCGAGCGTTTGCAGGCCCTGCACGGCGAGTCGCTGCCGCTATAATCCGCGTTCTTTCCGGGGGTCTCCCATGCCGATCTACGAATACCGCTGTTCGTCCTGCGGACACAGTCAGGACGTGTTGCAGAAAGTCAGCGACGCGCCGCTGACAGTCTGCCCGGCCTGCCAGTCCGCCACGTTTGCCAAGGCGCTCACCGCGGCTGGCTTCCAGCTCAAGGGCAGTGGCTGGTACGCCACCGACTTTCGCGGAGGCAATACGCCAGCCGCGGCCAGCGGCGATGCCGCACCAGCCGCCGAAAGCGCTGGCGGGCAGGCCTGCGCCGGTGCTTGCGCCGCTGCGGGTGTTGGCACGCCGGCCTCAACGCCTGCCGCACAGCCCACGGCGTCTGCTTCGTGATTCGCCGTTACCTGTTCGCTGGCCTGCTGATCTGGGTGCCGCTAGGGATCACCCTGTGGGTGGTGAATCTGCTGGTGTCGACGCTGGACTTGAGCTTGGGGCTGTTGCCACCGGCCTGGCAGCCCGAGGCTTTATTCGGTTTCCGCATCCCCGGTCTGGGTGTCATTTTGACCCTGGCCATCGTGCTCGGCACCGGTGCACTGGCAGCGAACTTCCTTGGTCAGAAGTTGGTGCGCTGGACCGAGTCGCTGGTCGCTCGCATCCCCATCGTCAAAAGCATCTACAACAGCGTCAAGCAGGTCTCCGACACCCTGCTGAAGGGCGGTGGGCAGGCTTTTCGGCAGCCCTTGCTGGTGCATTACCCGCACCAAGGCAGCTGGACGATCGGGTTTCTCACCGGCAAACCTGGCGAGAATATCGCCGCGCGCCTACAGGGCGATCACGTCAATGTTTTCGTGCCGACCACCCCCAATCCGACTTCGGGCTTCTTCCTGATCTTTCGCAGGGAAGACGTGATCGAGCTCGACATGAGCGTCGACGAGGCGCTGAAGTACGTCATCTCGGGCGGGGTGGTATCGCCTCCGCCCAAGTCCTCTGCTGCCAAGGCGTCGAAGGGCGCGGCCGCAGGGTGATCCAGTCAACCCATTGGCATTGAACCTCATGCGCACCGATTACTGCGGGCGGATCCACGCCGCCCACCTCGACCAGACCGTGACCCTGTTCGGCTGGGCCCACCGCCGCCGCGACCACGGTGGGGTCATCTTCATCGACCTGCGCGACCGCGAGGGCCTCGTGCAGGTGGTCTGCGACCCCGACCGTGCCGAGACCTTCGCCACCGCCGAGGGTGTGCGCAACGAGTTCTGCCTGCGCGTCACCGGCAAGGTGCGTCGCCGTCCGGCCGGCACAGAGAATACCAACCTCGTCTCCGGCGAGATCGAGGTGCTGGCGCATGAGCTCGAGGTGCTCAACCCCTCTGCCACGCCGCCGTTCCAGCTCGACGACGACAATTTGAGCGAGACGGTGCGCCTGACGCACCGGGTCATCGACCTGCGCCGCCCCTACATGCAGCGCATCATGCAGTTGCGCTACAAGACAGCGCGCGCCTTCCGCCGCTTCCTCGACGATGCCGGCTTCATCGACGTCGAGACGCCGATGCTGACCAAGAGTACCCCCGAGGGCGCCCGCGACTACCTGGTCCCCAGCCGTGTCCACGACGGCCAGTTCTTTGCGCTGCCGCAGTCGCCGCAGCTGTTCAAGCAGTTGCTCATGGTGGCCGGCTACGACCGCTACTACCAGCTCACCAAGTGCTTCCGCGACGAGGACCTGCGCGCCGACCGGCAGCCCGAGTTCACCCAGGTCGACATCGAGACCAGCTTCCTGACCGAGCACGAGATCGTCGCCATCATGGAAGAGCTGTTCCGCTACGTCTTCAAGGACGCCGCCGGCATCGACCTGCCCGACCCGTTCCCGAAGATGAGCTACGCCGAGGCGATGTCGCGCTTCGGCTCGGACAAGCCCGACCCGCGCGTCACCCTCGAGCTGACCGAGATCACCGACGCGGTCAAGGGCGTCGCCTTCAAGGTGTTCAGCGGCCCGGCCAACGATCCCAAGGGTCGCGTGGCGGCGATGCGCGTGCCCGGTGGCGCGGCGTTGAGCCGGGGCGAGATCGACGGCTACACCGAGTTCGTCAAGATCTACGGCGCCAAGGGTCTCGCTTACATCAAGGTCAACGACGTCACCCAGCTCAACGAGACCGGCCTGCAGTCGCCGATCGTCAAGAACCTGGATGAGGCGTCGCTGGCCGAGATCATGCGCCGCACCGGCGCGCAGAACGGCGACCTCATCTTCTTTGGCGCGGACAGCGCCAAGGTGGTCAATGATGCGTTGGGTGCGCTGCGGGTCAAGGTCGGCCACGAGAAGGGACACCTGGATGGTCGCGCCTGGGCGCCGTGCTGGATCGTCGATTTCCCGATGTTCGAGTTTGATGAGGACGAGCAGCGCTGGAACGCCTGTCACCACCCGTTCACCTCGCCCAAGGATGAGCACATCGCGCTGCTGCAGACCGACCCGGGCAAGTGTCTGGCGAAGGCCTACGACCTCGCCGTGAACGGCTACGAGGTTGGCGGCGGCTCGGTGCGGATCCACCGTGCCGACGTGCAGGCGACGGTCTTCGAGGCGCTCGCCATCGGCCCGGAAGAGCAGCAGCTCAAATTCGGCTTCCTGCTCGATGCGCTCAAGTACGGTGCGCCGCCGCACGGTGGCCTGGCTTTCGGGCTCGACCGCATCGTCATGCTGCTGGCCGGCACCGACTCGATCCGCGACGTGATCGCCTTCCCCAAGACGCAGCGCGCGCAGTGCCTGCTCACCCAGGCGCCAAGCCCGGTCGACGAGCGCCAGTTGCGCGAGCTGCACATCAAGCTGCGCAATCCGCCGGTCGCGGCGGCAAGCTAGGTGTCCGCAGCGGGGGGGGCGGCCGGGAGGACCCTGTTTGAAGCGACGTGGACCGCAGCGACTCGGAGCAAGAACGGCGGTCCGTAGCCCGGGCCCGGGAGAATAGAGGACATCGCTTGTCGACCCAGCCGCGCTACAAGATCCCGGTCTCGGTCCTGGTCGTCATCCACGACCCGGCGCTGAATGTGCTGCTGCTCGAGCGCGCCGACCGGCCGGGCTTCTGGCAGTCGGTCACCGGCAGTCTTGACGCGCCCGACGAGGACCGGCGGACCGCTGCCTTGCGCGAAGTGCGGGAAGAGACCGGCATCGATGCGCCAGTCACCGCCTTGCGTGACTGGCAGCAACAGACCGTGTTCGAGATCTACCCACACTGGCGCGATCGCTATGCCCCGGGCGTGACGCACAACACCGAGCACAGCTTCAGCCTGTGCGTGCCGGCTGGTACGCAGCCCAATCTGGCAGCGCGGGAACATCTGGACTACCAGTGGCTCCCATGCCTACAGGCGGCGGCAAAGTGCTTTTCGCCCAGCAACCGCGAGGCTATTCTTCGCCTCCCGGCCGTTGTGAACCCGAATGGTGCGAGACCCGACCGATGAGCGCAGTCGCCACCCCGATCCGTTTCGACCCCGCCCGTGCTGGCTCCGATGCCGAGTGCGAGGCGCGCATCGTCGCTGCGCGCAAGCGCCTCGGCGACCGCGCCGTGATCCTGGGCCACCACTACCAGCGCGCCGAGGTCTACAAGCACGCCGAACTGACCGGTGACTCGCTCAAGCTCTCGCGGCTCGCGGCGCAGACCGACGCCGAACTGATCGTCTTCTGCGGCGTGCACTTCATGGCCGAGGTCGCCGACATCCTCAGCAAGCCCCACCAAAAGGCGATCCTGCCGGACCTCTCGGCCGGTTGCTCGATGGCCGACATGGCCAACCTGCGTGCGGTCGAGCGCGCCTGGCGCGAACTCGCCGAGGTGCTCGACCCCGACGAGACCATCACGCCAGTGACGTACATCAACTCGGCCGCGGACCTGAAGGCGTTCTGTGGCGAACACGGCGGCATCGTCTGCACCAGCAGCAACGCCACCCGCATCCTCGAATGGGCCTTCAGCCGCCGTGAGAAGGTGCTGTTCTTCCCCGACCAGCATCTCGGCCGCTGGACCGCCCACCAGATGGGTGTGCCGCTGGACGAGTGCGCGGTGTGGGACTTCGACGAGCCGATGGGCGGCCTCACGCCCGAGCAGATCCGCAAGGCCCGCGTGCTGCTTTGGAAGGGCCACTGCTCGGTGCACCAGATGTTCCAGCCGGGGCACATCGAGCGCTTTCGTACCGAACACCCTGGCGGCACTGTTATCTCCCACCCGGAGTGCAGCTTCGAGGTGTGTGCTGCGTCGGATCTGGTCGGCTCGACCGAGTTCATCCTCAACACCATCCACGCCGCCGAGCCCGGCAGCTATTGGCTGGTCGGCACCGAGCTCAACCTGGTCAACCGCCTAGCCGAGGAGATGAAGCCCAAGGGCGTGACCGTGCAGTTCATGTCGCCGATGGTGTGCATGTGCTCGACCATGGCCCGTATCGACCCGCAGCACCTGGCATGGTGCCTGGAGCAGCTGGCCGACGGCCACATCGTCAATCAGATCATCGTGCCCGAGGCCGAGGCCAAGTTGGCACGGCTGGCGCTCGATCGCATGCTCGCCGTGTGTTGAGCATGGCTGGTGCGGGCCGCCAGACCCCTTGTTGGCTAGGGATGGCGCCCACAGAGATCTCTGTTCCGGTGCCCGTCCCGGTCTCGCTGGCTATCGCCGTCAACGCCTTCGTCTGGGCGCTGGCTGTCGTGTTGACAGCCACATCGGCGCACGCCGCAGGCTCCGACGTCGCCGTGCGCGTCGAGCGCGACGGTTCGCGCTTGCAGGTCGAGGCGACCATGCGGGCTCCGGCAAGCGTCGAGACCTGTTGGTTGGTGCTGACCGACTTCGATCGCCTGCACACGTTCGTCCCGCGCCTGGACGAGAGTCGCATCCTTGGCCGTGCTCCGCTGCTGGTCCAGCAGATCGGCAGCGCTGGTTTCGGCCCCTTGCGAACGCGTATCGATGTGACGCTTGCCGTGCGCCTGTTCGCGCCCTCGCGCATCGAGTTCGAGCGGGTTGCCGGCAATCTGCGGGAGATGCGGGGCGAGTGGACCATCGCCGCGCAGGACGGCGGCTGCCTGGTGGCGTACAGCGCGCTCATCGAACCTGACTTTCCGGTTCTGCCTTGGATCGGGCCAGCGCTGATGCGCAGCCAGATCGACGAGCAGTTGCGGGCCCTACGCGACGAGATCGGGCGCAGGGCCGCAGACCCGTCGGCTCAGCGACCGCCGGTCGGGGGTGCCGCCTCCGGCGAATAAGCCACTCCGGCTTCGACCTGCGTGTTCCATGGCAGCTTAGCGTTCTTCCAGCCATTGATGCTGCGGTGACCTTTGTCTGGGCCTTCTTTCGCAAGGTCGCCTTCGAAGCCATCGATGACCGTATAGACTCGCGTGTAACCGAGCTTCGCCAAGTCGTTGACGGCACGCGCGCTGCGGTCACCCGAGCGGCAGATGACGACGATCTCGCTGTCTTTGCCCATGCCCTTGGCGGCAAGCCGTTGCGCCACGTCTTGGGCGAAACGCGGGTTGGGCGTCAATGCATAGCGCCCGGCCTTGGCGTCGAAATAATCGAAGTCAGCCAGCAAGTAAGGCACATGGGCGTCGAGCCCGGCTGGCACGCCGACAAACATCACTTCGGCCTGGGTGCGAGCGTCCAAAAAGAACACCGCGTCGGGCGACGATTGCAACTTTTGATGCGCTTCCTGCGCGTCCAGATACAGGCCCAGCGCAGTGCGCTTTGGTGGCGGCACCTGTTCGGCGTCGACGGCCCGGGCTGGGGCGGACAGGGTGAACACGAGGAGAGCGGACAGGCCGCAGGATATGCATGTGGCAGCGAGGGTCATCGGGGTCTCCAAAAGGCCATGCAGAACTATCAGGTTTGCTTATACTGCTTACATTATGGTGAAACTATAAGCCCAACGTGCTGCACCTGACTTTGCGCCAACTCAAGGTGTTTGAGGCCGTTGCCCGCCACGCCTCGTTTTCGCGAGCTGCAGAAGAACTGCATCTAAGCCAGCCAGCGGTGTCGATGCAGGTCAAGCAGCTGGAGGAGAATGTCGGCATGCCGCTGCTCGAGCAGCAGGGCAAACGCATCTCCCTCACCGAAGCCGGCCGCGAGGTCTACGACCTGGCGAGGCGCGTCTCGAACCAGATCGACCAGACCGAAGAGAGCCTGCGCCAGCTGCGCGGCGATCGCGGTGGTCGTCTGCGTTTGGCGGTGGTCGGTACAGCCAACTACTTTGTCCCGCAGCTGGTCACTGCGTTCCGTCAGGCGCATCCGGAGGTCACCGTCAGTCTGACCGTTAACAACCGCGCCTCGGTGGTCAATTCGCTGCTGTTCAACGAGCGCGACCTCGCCATCGTCGGTGACCTGCCTGCCGGCGTCGAGCTCGACGGCCAGCCATTCATGGACAACCACCTGGTGGTCATCGGTCCGCCACACCATGGCCTGGCAGGGCTTGGTCCGATCCCGTTGGAGCGCCTCAAGCAAGAGGTCTTCTTGGTGCGCGAGCCCGGTTCGAGCAGCCGCATGGCGATGGAAGATATCTTTGCCAGCCATGGCATCAGCTTTGCCGCTGGCATGGAGATGAGCTCGAACGAGGCGATCAAACAGGCAGTGCAGGCTGGGTTGGGTCTTGGCATCGTCGCGCTGCACACCGTCGGTCTTGAGCTCGAGACGCGGCGGCTGGTGGTGCTACCAGTCGAACGCTTCCCAGTGGTGCGACAGTGGCACATTGCCCATCGCCCGGGTAAACGTTTGCCGCTGGTGGCTGAGCAGTTCCGGGCCTTCATCTTGAAGGAGGCCGCCTCCCTCGCACCGCTGCCGATCCCACGACCGGTGCTAGGGACTTTGGCCGACTAAGCCAGACTCGGCCGCATGCCGCGCCAAGTCCCTGAATGGCAGCCCGACATGCTGCGCTACCAAGCGCTGTGTCACGAACTGCTGCACGCTCGTCTTGCGCGTCTGCCGCGGGGTCTGGTGGCCAGTGCTTGTCTTCTAGCGGGTCGGCCCTGGCTCAACCCACTGCATCGAGTGGCGAGTTTCGATTGGCCGGTGCAGCGTATCGGCCCGCGCTATCGACGGCCGCGCATCGAGGGCTTGCCAGTGCGGCTGGTCATTTTCCGTACGGTGGTCGGCACTATCGACACGCTGCCGGCCTGCCATGCATCCCTGGCGCTGCTTGAATCCTTGCGCCGCCGGCGGGTCACGGGTCGTCAGCAGATCGATGAACTGGCGCATGCTCTCGGCGGATCTGTCGAGGGCGCGCGGCGAGGCCTGCTGCAACTGCTCGAAACCTTTCGTGCCCGCGGCTTGGTGCTCGGGGCAGTACCGGCGGGTGGCCGCGAACTTGCCCGATAAGGGCCGAGTGCGGACAATCTACAGGTGTGAGTGCTGCTGCCAAAACCCGACCGATCGACCGACCGCAGTCTGCTTCAGGCCGCGTGCCTGAGCAGGGCGGACTGTCGGTGGCCAATATCGCCGCTTATCGGTTTGTTGACATCGATGACCCGGCGGCGCTGCGCGAACACGCACGGCGGGTTTGTGCCGCGGCCGGGGTGAAGGGTACCGTGCTGGTCGCCAGTGAAGGCATCAACCTGTTTTTGGCCGGCAGCGAGGCAGCCGTTCGGCAGGCACTCGGGGGCTTGCAGAGTGACCCTCGTCTGGCGGGTTTGCAAGCCAAGTGGAGCTATTCGCCAGTGCTGCCGTTCCGCCGCTTGCGGGTCAAGGTCAAGCCCGAGATCGTCACCTTGCGGCGCGACGGTTTCGACCGTCGCAGTGCGCCGGCCCCGGCATTGCCGCCAGAGATGCTGCGGCAGTGGCTCGATGAGGGGCGCGACATCGTGCTGCTCGACACTCGTAACGCCTGGGAGGTGGCTGCCGGTACCTTTGAGGGTGCCATTGACCCGGGCATTCAGCGCTTCAGCGAGTTCGCCAGCCGCCTGCAAGAGCATTCGGCGTTGCGCGAGCGCACCGTGGTCACGTTCTGTACCGGTGGTATCCGCTGCGAGAAGGCCGCGCCCTTGATGAGGGCGGCTGGATTTCGTGATGTGTGGCAGCTTGAGGGCGGCATCCTCAATTACTTCGAGCGCTGCGGCAGCGCACACTGGCAGGGTGACTGTGTGGTGTTCGATGAGCGCGGCGCCCTGCAGCCCGACCTCAGCCCCCGTCAGCCGCAGGCGGATCAGGGCGCGGCCTGAGCCTACACCTACCCAGGTCCCGGTTCTCGGGCCTGACTCAACAATTTCTTTTGATTGTCTGGAGCGTCCATGTCTGTCCTGATCTGCGGTTCGCTGGCCTACGACACCATCATGGTGTTCCCTGACCGCTTCCGCGAGCACATCCTGCCCGACAAGCTGCACATGTTGAATGTTGCTTTTCTGGTACCCGACATGCGTCGCGAGTACGGCGGCACCGCCGGCAATATCGCCTACAACTTGCATGGGCTGGGCGGCGACGCGCGGATCATGGCAACGGTGGGCGACGACTTCGGGCCCTATCACGAACGTCTGCAAGCGCTGGGGTTGCGCACTGACCATGTGCGCCACGTGCCGGGCACCTTCACCGCCCAGGCGTTCATCACCACCGACCTCGACGATAACCAGATCACCGCCTTCCACCCCGGCGCGATGAACCATTCGCACAGCAACCGTGTAGCCGATGCCGGCGTGGTGCAGCTGGCGGTGATCGCGCCAGACGGGCGCGACGGGATGTTCCAGCACGCCGCCGAATGCGCCGCGGCGGGCATCCCCTTCCTGTTCGACCCCGGGCAGGGGCTACCCATGTTCAACGGCGACGAGCTGATGCGATTCATCGCCGATGCGACGTATCTGGCGGTGAACGACTACGAAGCGCAACTCCTGCAGCAGAAGACGGGTCGAAGCATCGACGCACTTGCCCGCGAGGTGCAGGCGCTGGTGGTGACGCTGGGCGGTAACGGGTCTCGCATCTACGCGAAGGGCGAGGTGCACGAGATTCCGGCAGTGCCACCGTCGGCGGTGACCGACCCGACCGGCTGCGGTGATGCTTACCGCGCAGGTCTGCTGTACGGCATCGTCAACGGCCTGGACTGGCCCACCACGGGACGTCTGGCCGCGCTGCTGGGTGCGTTGAAGATCGCCGAACGCGGTGCACAGAATCATCGCGTCGTGCGTTCAGACATTGACGAGCAGTTCCGCAGCACGTTCGGCTACAGCCTGGCCTGAGCGTGTGGCGGATGGCTCGCCAGTCCGCTCAGATCGCTCGTTCAGACAGGAGACCGCCATGCACCGTATGCCCTTGACCCACTTCACCACTCGACCCGGCAGCGCTCTCGAGCCACGCCGTGCATCGCACACCGGCACCGTCACGCGTGTTGCTGTGGCGCTGGTTGCGGTTGGTCTGCTCGCCGGATGTGCGACAACGAGTAGCTTGTCTGGCTCCAGCTACGAGCGTCGTCAGGTGCGCACCGAGCAGACGGTGCGTATCGGTGTGGTCGAGAGCGTGCGCGAGGTCGAGATCGAGGCCGGTGAAGCGGTGGTCGGCACCGCCACCGGCGCAGTGGTGGGCGGTGTCGCGGGCAGCACGATCGGTGGGGGGCGTGGGCAGGTGCTTAGCACCGTGATCGGCGCGGTTGCTGGTGGCATTGCCGGTAACCTCGCCGAGAAGGGTATCCGTCGCGAGCGCGGCGTCGAGATCACCGTGCGCCTTCGCAACGGAGACCTGATCGCGGTCACCCAAGCGGCCGATCCCCGCGAAGAGTTTCGTGCTGGCGATGAGGTTCGCGTGTTGTCGGGTGGTGGCGTGACGCGCGTCACGCGTTGAACCAGACGGCGCGACGCTCGGTGTTGTGGGCGGCCGTTGCGGTAACATGACTGTCATGCAGTGGCCCTAGAGTGGGCCCGTCGCCGCCCCGACCAGACCACGATGCTCGACCTCAGACAACAGCCTCAGACCGCGGAACAGCCGAGCCTGACTGTCCGCTTCGCCCGGACCAAGCAAGAAGTGCGGGACGCCCAGCGTCTGCGCTTTCGGGTGTTTGGCGAAGAACTCGGTGCTCGCCTTGAATGCCCCGAACCTGGTGTCGATGAAGACCGCTTCGATGCTTTTTGCGAGCATCTCCTGGTGTGCGACGAGGTCAGCGGCGAAGTGGTCGGCACGTACCGCATCCTGACCCCAGACGGTGCCAAGCGTGCCGGTGGGTTTTATTCCGAGACCGAGTTCGATCTGTCACGCTTGGAGCCATTGCGCGATCGTCTGATCGAAGTGGGTCGTTCCTGCGTGCATCCCGACTACCGTCATGGTGGCACCATTGCCATGCTGTGGGGCGCGCTCGCTCGATATGCTCACACGCAGGGTTACGACTACATCATGGGCTGTGCCAGCATCAGCATGGCCGATGGTGGTCACGTTGCTGCCAGCATCTACCGCCGCCTGCGCGACAAACACCTGTCGCCGCCCGAGTATCGGGCGTTTCCGCGGTACGGCCTGCCGATGGAGCGGCTCGACCGCCAGCTCGAGGCTGACATTCCGCCGCTGCTTAAGGGTTACATCCGGCTCGGCGCGTATATCTGCGGCGAACCCGCATGGGACCCGGATTTCAACACCGCCGACGTCTTGGTGTTGTTGCCCATTGCCCGCATGACTGGCCGTTACGCCCGCCGCCTGCTCGGCGATGCCTGAGCCGGAGCCAGTCGCCTCACATCTGCTGCGGGGGTTGCGCCTTCTGGCGCTGCTGCTGCTGATCTTGGCGGGTGTGTTGATCAGCCTGTTGGCGTTCGGCTGGTTGTCTGCCGGCGCACGAGACCGCGTCGCCCACCGCTGGTTCCGGTTGGTGCTGGTGGCTTTGGGCGTCCGACTGCGGGTGTCTGGGCAAACCACGCTGCCTAGCCGGCCGACCCTGCTGGTCGCCAATCATGTGTCTTGGCTGGATATCGCTGCGATTTCGGCAGTGCGTCCCGTGCGCTTCGTGTCGAAGCACGACGTGCGTGACTGGCCTCTGATGGGCTGGCTGGCGACCCGGGCCGGCACGCTTTACCTCGACCGCAGTCGAGGCCGCGAGGCGCGCCGTGTCACTCACGCGCTCACCCATGCGCTTGCTGCTGGACAACGTGTGGTGGTGTTCCCCGAAGGCACCACCACGGACGGCCGTCACGTTCTGCCATTCAAGCCAATGCTGTTGCAGGCGGCGATCGATGCCGAGGCCTGCGTGGTCCCGGTGAGCCTGCTTTACCTGGATGCCGCTGGTCGGCCGACCACCGCGGCTGCTTTCACCGGTGATATGAGTTTTTTCGACACCTTGTTGAATATCGTCGCCGCTCGTCGCCTGCAGGCGGCGGTTGAGTTCCATCCGCCGGTCGATAGCCAGGGGCTGGACCGCTCGGCACTCGCGGCGATCAGCGAGTCGGCCATTCGCGCAGTGGTCGAGCCGGACCCAGTCAGTTGAGCCTGCACCTCAGTCGCTGAACATCGGCAGATCGGCGGGCCGGGTTCCGCGAACCTGAAACACTGCACCATCCTCCAGTCGCAGGGCGGTCAGCCAGCCGCCCCACAAGCAGCCGGTATCGAGCGCCGCCAGCCCCGGCCGCAGCCGCAGTCCCAGCGCCGACCAGTGCCCGCAGATGACGGTGATGTCCTCGCCGTGGCGGTGCGGTAGATCGAACCAGGCCTCGGTGCCTGCGGGCCGGCGCTCCAGCAGGCCCTTGTGCGTCAGTTCCATGCGTCCATCGGGGTGGCAGACGCGCATGCGGGTGCAGGCATTGACGATCACGCGCAGGCGGTCGGCGCCGCGCAGATCCTCGCGCCATGTGTCGGGCTGGTTGCCATAGAGGGCGCCGGCGACCGCTGCGAAGTCATCGCGCAGCCGCGAGTGGGCCTCGGCGGCCAGGGCTTCGGCCTGCTCCAGTGTCCAGTACGGCAGCAGGCCGGCGTGCACCATCAGGTGGCGACCGCGGCGATGCATCAGCGGTTGGGCACGCAGCCAATCAAGCAGGATGTCGCGGTCGGGGGCCGCGAGCACTGCATCGAGCGTGTCGCTGCGATGGGCGCGGGCATGGCCGCCGGCGAGCATCAGCAAGTGGATATCGTGATTGCCCAGCACGCAGCGCACCGAGTCACCCAGGTCGCGCAGGAAGCGCAGCGTCTGTAGCGACTGCGGGCCCCGGTTGACGAGGTCGCCAGCCAGCCAGAGCTCATCATGGCCGGGCGTGAACGCGACCCGTTCGAGCAACTGCTGCAGAGCATCGAGGCAGCCTTGCAGGTCGCCGATCGCGTAGGTGGCCATGGTGGGGGAGTGCGCTGCTGGTATTCTCGCGGCAGTGTAGTGGATGCCCAGCCGTGGATGCCAAACCAGCGGCATCCAGCTCGACCGCCGACGTGAATCCCGCCCTGAATCCCGCCCAGCTTGACGCTGTCCGCCATCTTGGCACGCCCCTGCTGGTGCTGGCCGGTGCCGGCTCGGGCAAGACGCGCGTTATCACGCAGAAGATCGTCCACCTGATCGACGCCTGCGACTATGCCCCCCCCAGCATCGCCGCCATCACCTTCACCAACAAGGCAGCCCGTGAGATGCGCGAGCGCGTCGAGGCGGCGATGGGCAAACGCGCCCGCGGCCTCTGGATCAGCACCTTCCACGCGCTGGGGTTGCGGCTGATGCGCGACGAGCACGCTGCGCTGGGCCTCAAGCCGCGTTTTTCGATCCTCGACGCGGCAGATGCCCAGGCGCTGTTGGCCGAACTGCTGGGCACCACCGACCGCGCCCTGGTGCGGCAGGCGGCCAGCGCGGTGAGTGGCTGGAAGAACGCTGTGCTGAGCCCGGACCAGGTCGCTCAGGCGGCCGACAGCGAGGACGCCGCGCGCTTCGCCGAGATCTACCAGCGCTACCAGCAGACGCTGCTGGCCTACCAGGCGGTCGACTTCGACGACCTCATCGGGCTGCCGCTGGGCCTGCTCGAGCGCGACCCGGAGTGCGCCGCCCGTTGGCAGGCGCGCCTGCGGCACGTGCTGGTCGACGAGGTGCAGGACACCAACACCGCCCAGTACCGATTGCTGGCCGCCCTGACCGGCCTGCGCCAGGCGTTCACCGCGGTGGGCGACGACGACCAGGCGATCTATGGTTGGCGCGGGGCGTCGCTGGACAACCTGGCGCAGCTGGCGCGCGACTACCCGACGCTGCGCGTCATCAAGCTCGAGCAGAACTACCGCTCCAGTGGGCGCATCCTGCAGGCGGCCAATGCTCTGATCGCGCACAACCCCAAGCTGTTCGAGAAGGTGTTGTGGTCGGAGCATGGGCCGGGTGACCCGGTCGAGGTGCTCACGCACAAGGACGATGCCGTCGAGGCGGCCAACGGGGTGATGAAGTTGCAGGCGCATCGCCTGCGCAGCGGCGGTCGCTGGTCTGACTACGCCATCCTCTACCGCGGCAACTACCAGGCGCGGGCTTTCGAAGAGGCGCTGCGCGGGCAGGGCATCCCCTACCGGCTGTCGGGCGGACAGTCGTTCTTCGAGCGCAGCGAGATCAAGGACCTCACCGCATATCTGCGCCTGCTATGCAACGTCGACGACGACCCCGCCTTCATCCGCGCGGTGACGACGCCCAAACGGGGCATCGGCCCGGCGACCTTGGAGAAGCTGGGTGGACTGGCGGCACGCGGACGCTGCAGCCTGTTTCTGGCGCTCGACCGCCCGGACTGTCACGACCTCATCCCCGAACGGCAGCTCGAGGCCCTGTTCGAGTTCCGCGATTTCATCAATCGCATCACTGACCGGGCCCAGCGCGAGCCGGCCGGCGAGGTGATGCGCGACCTGGTGCGGGCGATCGACTACGAGCTGTATCTGCAGGAGGTCGACCCGGGCAAACCGGGCGAGACGCGCTGGGCGAATGTCTGCGATTTCGTCGACTGGGTCGCCCGCAAGGGCGAGTCCGATAGCAAGACGCTGCTCGACCTGGCGCAGCTGGTGGCGCTGATCACGCTGCTGGAAGGTCGCGAGGGCGAGACCCCGGATGCGGTCACGCTATCGACACTCCACGCCGCCAAGGGTCTCGAGTTCGACCACGTGCTGCTGGCTGGGGTCGAGGAGGGCATCCTGCCGCACCGCGATGCCGTGGACGAAGGGCGCTTGGAAGAGGAGCGTCGGCTGATGTACGTCGGCATCACTCGCGCCCGCCGCACACTGTGGCTGAGCCACTGCGAGCGGCGCAAACGCGCCGGCGAGTGGAGCGCCTGCGAGCCATCGAGGTTTATCGGTGAGCTCGGCGTTGCTGTGCAGCGCGCGACCGATCGCAAGCCGGTGACGCGGGAAGAGGGCAGTGCCCGGCTGGCGGCGATGCGGGCTCGGCTGGCAGGCGCCGCCCCAGGCGACTAGGCGCCCGGGGGGTCTGGCGACGGCGCCCTACAGCGCCTTCAGCATGTGATCGACGGCGGCTTTGACCTCGTCGTCGCTGAGATTCGGGTTGCCACCACGCGCCGGCATCATGCCCTTGCTGCCCTGGAAGCCGTTGATCGCGTGCTTGTAGAGCGTATCTTTACCCTGCGCGACGCGGTCGCCCCAGTCGCCCTTTTCACCGGTCTTCGGTGCACCTGCCGCACCGATCGCGTGGCAGCCCGCGCACAGGCCGTTGTAGACCTTGGCGCCATCGATGCCACTGCCACTGCTGACGGCGTCCGGGTCGATCGCCGCGAGTACATACTGCCCCACCGGGCGCAGGCGCTCGGCGACCGCCTCGGGTGCTTCGGCTGGGGCGCTGGGCTTGGTGACGCGATCTCCGGTGAGTGCACCACCGATCAGCGCAGCGGCCAGCGGCAGGCCGATGACGACAGCGATGATCAAAACAAAGCGGCTGGAGGAGGTGGGTGTTTGGTCGGCCATGAGTCATCCGGTCTGTTTAGGTTGGCTTGATTCTTGTGACGAGCAGTCGTGCGTTGGATCGTTCT
The DNA here is from genome assembly GCA_964524005.1 of uncultured Enterobacteriaceae bacterium. GTDB lineage: Bacteria > Pseudomonadota > Gammaproteobacteria > Burkholderiales > UBA3065 > UBA3065. Next base: position 52,640 of record CAZGBK010000002.1, on the reverse strand, counting down.
ACAGCCAACATTATAAGCCGGTCTGCAACAGGCGACCGACGTGGGCCGCGATCACTGACTCCTCATCGACTGCCATCACTCCGATCGCCACGGCACTGTCGGCGGCGTGCAGCCACCGCAGTCGGTCAGCGGCACCCCTGCCAGACTGGTTGGGATCACCGGCCGCAGTGTTCTGCTCTGCGTCGATGTGTGCGCCCAGCCAACTCGCTGCGGCGCAGATCGCTGCCCGTATCCGTGGTTGGTTCTCGCCAATGCCGCCGCTGAACACCAGCGCGTCGAGCCCACCCAGCGCCGCTGCCAGCGAGCCAAGCTCGCGTCCGGCGCGGTAGACGAACAACTCGACCGCCTCGGCAGCGGCCGACGCGTCGCTGGCCAGCAAGATCCGCATGTCGTCGCTCACCCCCGACACCCCGAACAGCCCAGACCGCCGGTAGAGCAAGTCTTCCAGGGAGTCGGCATCGAGGCCATGCTGGCGCATCAAATACAGCAACACGCCAGGGTCAAGCCGGCCACAACGGCGTCCCATGGGCAGGCCATCGAGCGCCGAGAAACCCATGCTGCATGCGACGCTGCGCCGGTCGAGCATGGCGGTCATGCTGGCGCCTTGGCCCAGGTGCGCCAACACGAGCCGTCCGCGTCCGCGTGGTTCGTTGCTGTGCGTCAGGCAGTCAGTCAGGTCCTCGCAGGCGAGCCCGTGAAAGCCGTAAGCGCGCACACCCTCGTCGCTGAGCGAACGCGGCAGTGCGTAGCGGGTGGCAACGTCGGGCTGGGTGGCGTGGAAGGCGGTATCGAAGATCGCCACTGGCATGGCATCGGGCAGTTGCCGTTCCAGTATCTCGGCCGCTCGCAGGCCATATGGCTGGTGGAGTGGTGCCAGCGTCACCAGCGCATGGAGCCGTTGGCGGATGGCGGCATCCAGTCGCACTGGCGCGGCGAACTGCGACCCGCCATGCACGATCCGATGGCCCACTGCCAGTACCGGCGCACCTTCCGCGTGCAGGCGTTGTACCAGCCAGTCGAGCGCAGCGGCAAAATCGGCAGCGAAATCGCCCTTCGGTTGCCAAATGATCTCGGCCAAAGGCTCGCCGCCGATGTCGGCTGCCTGCAGGCGCGATGCTCCACCCAGAGCACTGGCGCTGCCGCGCCAGCAAAGTGTCGGCGCGCTGGCAGGTCCCGCAAGCTGGTAGACCGCGAACTTGAGGCTCGACGAGCCAGCGTTGATGCAGACGATGCGGCCGTTCACGCCGCTGCGGCCTCCTGCGCCGCCACCCACAGCATCGCCAGTGCGCACGAGGCTGCGCGGGCCGCCGGTCCGTCGGCCCGGCTGGTGAGGATGACCGGCACACGCGCACCCAACGCCAGACCGGCGAGTTGCGCATCGGCCAGATACTGCAACTGCTTGGCCATCAAGTTGCCGGCCTCGAGGTCGGGCACCAGCAGGATGTCGGGTTGCCCGGCCACCTCCGAGCGGATGTTCTTCGCCTGCGCCGACACTGCCGAGATGGCGTTATCGAAGGCCAGCGGACCATCCAGGATGGCTCCCTCGATCTGACCGCGGTCGGCCATCTTGCAGAGTGCTGCTGCATGGATCGTCGATTCGAGTTCCGGCTTGATCGTCTCAACCGCCGAAAGGATCGCCACGCGAGGCAGCGGCAGACCCATGGCGTGCGCCAGGTCGATCGCATTGCGAACGATGTCGGCCTTGATCGCCAGGCTGGGCATCACGTTGATGGCCGCATCGGTGAGCAGCAGCAGCTTCGGATAGCTCGGCACGTCCACTGCGAACACGTGGCTCAGTCGGCGTTCGGTGCGCAGGCCGATGTTGCGGTCGATCACCGCGCGCAACAGTTCGTCGGTGTGCAGTGAACCTTTCATCAGCGCATCGACCTGGGCCTCGCGCGCCAGACCGACGGCGGCCGCGGCGGCGGCGTGACTGTGCGGCGTGGAGATCAGGCGGAACGGTGCGAGATCGATGGCGGCGGCTTCGGCCGCCTGGCGGATGCGCGCTTCCGGGCCGACCAACACCGGTTCGATCAGCCCGGCCCGAGCGGCCTCGATCGCCCCGCCGAGCGATGCCGCATCGACCGGGTGCACCACCGCCACCCGCAGAGGCGGTCGACCCAGGCCGACCGCGCGTTCGACCATGTCACGCATGAGGTCGCCGGGTTGACGCAGGTAGACCTTGGGCACCTCGATGCGGCGCCGCGTGATCTTTTCTGTTGGCACCAAGATCTCGGCCTCGCCAGTCACCACAGGTTTGTCATCCTGATTGGTGACATGACAGTCGATGGTGGCGCGATGCCGACTGTCGTCCTTGCTCTTGATGGTCACCTTCACCTGCAAGGTGTCGCCGACGCGCACCGGGTTATGAAAGCGCAGAGACTGGCCGAGATAGATGGTTCCGGGGCCAGGCATCTCGGTGCCGAGCACCGTCGAGATCAGCGCGCCGACCCACATCCCGTGGCCGATGACCTCATGAAACAGGTTGTTGATCGCGTAGTCGTCGTCGAGATGCGCTGGGTTGACATCGCCCGACATCGCAGCGAAGAGTTCGATATCGTGTCGGTTGAGAGTGCGTTCGATCGATGCGCTGTCGCCTACGCGCAGTTCGTCGAAGGTGCGGTTGCTGATCATGTTCATCTGACGCCCCTGAGATGCTTGGGTTCGCAGCCATCCGGCAGGGTCGGTTGCACAGCCGGTGCCGCGGCGCAGCAAAAAAACCGGCCCCGCAGGGCCGCAAAAGTTGCTGAAGGAGGAGATGTCGAGCAACGACCCCAATCTAAGTCATTCGAAGTAAATTTGTGCATCGCACTTTCCAATCCGTACATCATCAAATCCAATAGAGACATCTCGCGCCATACTGTCTCTGGACTGTTTCAATCGTGGGATCGCGAAGGCCCCGGCCGAGTCGGTCCCGATCCAGCCCGATCACTGTGGGCATGAGTCAAGGAGAACGCAATGGAACGCAATGTTGGAGAAGTCGACCGCATCGTCCGCATCGTCGTCGGTGTGGTCTTGTTGGCTTGGGCGATCGCCTTCGATGGCCCAAGCTGGACCTGGATCGGCGTTTTGCCACTGGCCACCGGCCTGCTGCGCTGGTGCCCTGGGTACACCATTTTCGGCAGCAGCACCTGCGCCAAGTCCGGGGGCAAGTGACGCGATGCCGGGCATGCGACTGAAGGGGGCGGGCCGATGATCGATTGGGCCGCGTTCACTCCCGGACCGGCGCTTGCTGGCGGCCTGTTGGTCGGGCTTGGCGCTGTGCTGTTGATGGCGCTGAACGGCCGCATCGCTGGCATCAGCGGCATTCTCGCCGGTGCCTTGCACGGCCCGCAGCAGGAGACGCGTTGGCGGCGTGCTTTCGTCCTGGGCATGCTGGTGGCGGTGGCCTTGTTTCTGCTGCTCGCCGGCGTCGAGCCAGTGGACATCGTCCCCGCTCTGCCGGAGTCGTCGGCACGGTTGCTGCTGGCCGGTGCGCTGGTCGGTGTCGGCACGGCGCTGGGAGCTGGCTGTACCAGCGGTCATGGCGTGTGCGGTTTGTCGCGGCTATCGCTGCGCTCGCTGCTGGCAGTGGTGGTATTCATGGGCGTGGCGATGCTGGTCGTGGCGGTACTGGGGCGGGCGTTGTGAGAATCGTGACTGCCGCTTTGGCCGGTTTGGTGTTTGGTCTTGGGCTGATCGTTTCTGGCATGGTGAACCCAGCGAAAGTGCTGGGGTTTCTCGACATCACCGGCGCTTGGGACCCATCGCTGGCACTGGTGATGGGCGGGGCCATTGTCGTCACGCTGCCGGGTTACCGCTGGCTCCAGTCGCGCGGCCGAGGTATTGGGGGTGTGCTATGCCAGTGGCCGCCGGCAGCCACAGTCGACTGGCGCCTGTTGGCCGGGGCGGCGTTGTTCGGGGCCGGTTGGGGCCTTGCCGGTATCTGTCCGGGGCCCGGAGTCTTGCTGGTGCCTTTGGCTTGGCCTGCGGCGTTGTGGTTTGTAGTCCCGATGCTGGCTGCGCTGTGGATCACCAGGTCAGTGCTGCAGCGGGCCAGGCCATGATCGCCACGCTAGCCGTTTTTGCGCTGCTCGGTTTTTTGGTCGGGCGAGTCTTGCAGCCGGCGCCGGCTGTGGTACTGATCGTGCTGTTGGCGGTGTTGTGGGGCGTGGGCAGCACGCCGCTGTGGGGTTTGGCTGCGCTTGGCGAAATGTTGCTGGGCTTTGTCCTGAATGGGTTGTTCCGGAGGCGCTGATGCGAACAAACACCATGCATCGGATAGGCAGGCCGTTGCTTGTGGCAGGAGCGCTGATTCTGGGCAGCGTCCTGTGGTTGTCGACTGGCTCGATGGTGCGGGCGGCCGATCAGGCCCCGCTGGACGAGGCTTGGGTCGACGAGGCTCGCGTGATCGCCCGAGAACTACCGCCGCGACTCATGGCCCGCCTGTCCAAAGAGATCGCCGCTGGTGGGCCGGAAGCGGCGGTTGGGACCTGCCGAGACATCGCTCCGGCCATGGCCAAGCAGGCCAGCAGCGACACCGGCTGGGCGATCCGCCGTGTCAGCCTGAAGAATCGCAACCCCAGAGCAGTTCCTGATGACTGGGAGCGAGCCGTGCTGCAAGACTTTGATCGCCGCGCCGCCGCCGGAGAGGATCCCGCCACTCTCGAGCTGTACGCTGTGGTCGATGTGGACGGCGTGCCGACCCGCCGTTACATGCGCGCCCTACCGACGCAGGCAATGTGCCTGATGTGCCATGGCGACCCGGCGCTGTTCAGCCCGGCTCTGCGTGACCGCCTTGCCGAGCTGTATCCAGACGACCGTGCGACCGGCTATCGGGTGGGTGACATCCGTGGGGCGATCACCCTGAAGCGTCAGTGACCGACAGTCGAGAAGCCAGCGGCGGTCTTCCGCGCCTGCCGCTGCGCTTTGGCTTCGACAACCGTTACGCGGCGCTGCCCGGTGTCTTCTACGCCGCCCAATTGCCGACCCCGGTTCGCGATCCACGTCTGCTGGCGTTGAACGCTGCGCTCGCGGCCGAGCTCGGGCTCGACGTCGATGCATTGAGGACCCACGGCGCCGAGCTGTTCTCGGGCAATGTGCTCCCGGCCGACGCCATCCCCATCGCCTGCGCTTATGCCGGACACCAGTTCGGCCAGTTCGTCCCACAGCTGGGCGACGGCCGGGCGATCTTGCTGGGCGACCTGCTCGACTGCCATGGTCGGCGGCGCGACATCCAGCTGAAGGGCTCGGGCCCCACGCCGTTCTCGCGCCGCGGTGACGGCCGCGCCGCGCTGGGGCCGGTGCTGCGCGAATATCTCGTCTCGGAGGCGATGCACGCACTGGGTGTGCCGACCACCCGCGCCCTGGCGGCAGTGCTGACCGGCGAGCCAGTGTTCCGCGACGAGGTCCTGCCCGGCGCGGTGATCACGCGGGTGGCGAGCAGCCATATCCGCGTGGGTACGTTCGAATTTTTTGCCGCGCGTGATGACCTGACCTCGTTGCAGCGGCTGCTCGACCATGTTCTGGAGCGCCACGACCCGCACCTGCTCGCCGCCGAGAACCGTGCGTTGGCTCTGCTGCGCGCGGTGGTGGGGCGCCAGGCGGCGCTGGTGGCACAGTGGATGGCGGTGGGTTTCGTGCATGGCGTGATGAACACCGACAACTGCAGCATCGCCGGCGAGACCATCGACTACGGTCCCTGCGCCTTCATGGAGGCGTATGACCCGGCCACCGTGTTCAGCAGCATCGACCGCCACGGCCGCTACGCCTATGCCAACCAGGCACCCATCGCGCAGTGGAACCTGGCGCGGCTGGCCGAAGCGCTGTTGCCGCTTATCGACCCGCAGCAGCCCCGCGCGGTCGAGCTGGCGACTGCCGTCATCAACGATTTCCAGGGCATCTTCGGGCTGCATTGGCAGAACCGGCTGGGGGCCAAGCTGGGTCTGTGGGCGCTGCCCGAGCTGGCAGATGTGGGCCAGCAAGGACCCAGCCAGACGCCGACTGACGGAGCGGGATCAGAGCTGCTGGCGGCTCCCGACACCGCCGCCAGTGACGACGATGCCCAGCTGATGGCCGATTGGCTAAACCTGCTCTACGTGCATCGTGTCGACTGGACCAACGCCCACCGTGCGCTGTGCGCCGCGGCAGAGGGTGACGAGACACGCCTGTGCGACCTGTTCGCCGACCGCGCAATGCTGTCGGCATGGCTCGGGCGTTGGCAAATGCGTGTTCTGGGCGCTGAAGGCAGGTCGCGCGAGTCCGCATCGGGCGGCACACAGGGCGGGTCCAGTTTTGCCGCCGGCGGTCACGAGGGCCGTGAGGATGGACGGGCCATCGCGGCGACCATGCGCCGCGTCAACCCGGCCTACATCCCGCGCAATCACGCCGTCGAGGCGATGATCGATGCCGCCGAGCAGGGCGACATGGCGCCATTCGAGCGTCTGCAGCGTGCCCTCGCGTCCCCCTTTGACGAGCAACCCGGCATGGACGACCTGGCGCGGCCGGCACCGGCCGACGCCGACCCCTACCGCACGTTTTGCGGGACCTGATCGGCTGCGAGGCGGCGATCTACCGCGCCCTCGCCGGCTGACGGCTCAGGCTTTCGGTGGTCCGTAGTAGCCCTTGCGCGGCTCACTCGAGCGCAACAACCGGGCACCCTCGACGACATGGGGCGAAAGTCCGCCAGCACCGGCATCGATGTAAGCCAGCAGTGCCTCACGCATGCGCGGATCCCAATAGGTACGCAGGTGGTTGCGGATGCCTTCGGCTCGCCGTTGGCTGGGGTAGGGCGCAAAGAAGTCGCCGATCTGGTTGGCCATCGACAACAGCCGGTCGATTGCCAGCACCGGGTCCTCGCCCGGTCCGGCTGGCAGTGCGTCGCGCAGCATGTTCATGCGTGCACCTCCTGTCTCCCGGGGTGCGAGGCGGTCGTTGCAGTCGATAAATCTGGCGCTGCAAGACCGGCGTGTCGATCGAGCGAACGACCGTATTCATCAAAACCAGCGGGTTTGACCAGCGCGACTTCGACGGCCGTCACCTTGTATTCCGGGCAGTTGGTCGCCCAGTCCGACAAGTCCGATGTCACCACATTGACTCGCGTTTCGGCGTGGTGGAAGGTGGTGTAGACGGTGCCTGGGTTGACCCGCTGCGAGATGCGGGCACGCAGTTGCGTGGCGCCAAAGCGGCTCGACAGCCAGGCCATGTCGCCGTCCTTGATGCCGCGGGCGGCGGCATCTTCAGCACTGATCTCGAGTATGTCCTCGGGGTGCCAGCGGCTGTTGGCGGTGCGGCGGGTCTGTGTGCCGACGTTGTATTGGCTCAAGATGCGACCAGTGGTCAGCAGCAGCGGGTGTTGGTCGGTGACGCGCTCGCGGGTCGGTACATATTCGGTCAGCATGAAGGTGCCGCGCCCGTTGGCACGTGGGAATCGCTCGCGGTGCAGCACCTCCGTGCCTTCTGGTGCATGCTCGTCGCAGGGCCACTGCGCCGAACCGACGCGATCCAGAAGCTCGAAGCTAAGGCCCCTGTAGGCCGGCGACAGGCGCGCGATCTCGTCGAGGATCTGCCCGGCATGGTCGTAATGGCACTTGTAGCCCATCGCGTTCATCAGGCCGACGACGATCTCCCAGTCCTGCAGGCCAGCCAGCGGCTCGACCACCTTGCGGACCCGGTTGACCCGCCGCTCGGCGCCAGTGAACGTGCCGTCCTTCTCGAGCGAGGAGCTGCCGGGCAGGAAGACATGGGCGTACCTGGCGGTCTCGTTGAGGAACAGGTCCTGCACCACCACGCATTCCATCTCTGACATGGCGGCAATGGTGTGCCCTTGATTGGGGTCGCTCTGCACCGGGTCTTCGCCCATGATGAACATGCCGCGGAAGTGACCGGTCAGCGCCGCATCGAACATATTGGGCAGACGCAGACCCGGTTCGGCGTCGAGCGCCACGCCCCATTCCGCCTCGAAACTGCCGCGCACCTCGTCGTCGGTCACAAAGCGGTAGCCGCTGAACACATGCGGCCAGCTGCCGAGGCAACTGCCGCCCTGCACATTGCCTTGGCCACGCAGCGGGTTGACCCCGACGCCCTCGCGCCCGAGCATGCCGCAGGCCAGCGACAGATTGCCCAGACACATCACCCCGGTCGAACCCTGCGAGTGCTCGGTGACCCCCAGCCCATAGTAGATGGCGCTGTTCGGGCCGCTGGCGTAAAGCCGTGCGGCGCGGCGGATGTCCGCGGGATCCAGGCCAGCGACCGGACCGATCGCCTCGGGCGCGTAGCGGTCGCTGCCGACCAGCTCGGCCCAGTGCTCGAACTCCTCCCACTCGCAGCGCTCGCGCACGAACGCTTCGTTGTAGAGCTTCTCGCGCACCACGACGTGGGCGATGCTGTCGAGTACCGCGACATTGGTTCCAGGGCGCAGCGCCAAGTGCACGTCAGCCTGCACGTGCGGCGAGCGCACGGTCTCGGTCTGGCGCGGGTCGAGCACGATGAGCTTGGCGCCCTGACGCACCCGCCGCTTCAGCAGCGAACCGAACACCGGGTGCCCCTCGGTCGGGTTGGCGCCGACCACCATGATCACGTCGGCCTGCAGGATCGAATCGAAGTGCTGGCTGGCCGCACCCCAGCCCACCGTGGCCGAGAGGCCGAACTGCGTCGGCGAATGGCAGATACGGGCGCAGTTGTCGATGTTGTTGTTGCCAAACACGGCGCGGACCAGCTTTTGGGTGAGGAAGATCTCCTCGTTGGTACAGCGCGAGCTCGACACCCCGCCTATGGCCTGACGGCCATAGCGCGACTGGATGCGGCGGAAACGTTGTGCGGCAAAGTCGAACGCCTGCTCCCACGTCACTTCGTGCCAGACCTCACTGATGCTGTCGCGGATCATTGGCTTGCGTATGCGGTCGGGGTGGTTGTAGTAGTCGAAGGCGAAGCGACCCTTGATGCAGCTGTGGCCGTGGTTGGCCTTGCCATCCTTCCATGGCGTCATGCGGACGATGCGTCCCTGGTGCGTCTCGGCCTTGAAGTTGCAGCCGACGCCGCAGTAGGCGCAGGTGGTCACCACACTGCGGTCGGGTTTGATCGGATTAGCCACGGTGATACCCCTCTGGAAAGAGACTCTTCTCGACCAGCGCCTGTGTCGGACAGGTCTGCACGCAGGCGCCGCAACTGACGCAGTCAGACTCGAAGAACGGTTGGTCCTGGCCAGCAGCGACCTTGGAGTCGAATCCACGTCCATCGATGGTCAGCGCGAAGGTGCCCTGGATCTCCTCGCAGGCGCGCACACAGCGACTGCAGACGATGCATTTGGCCGGGTCGAACAGGAAGTAGGGGTTGGATTCGTCGACCGCTACCGCTTGGTGGCTCGTGAGCGGAGCATAAGGGTGGCTGGTGATCCCGACCTGTTGCAGCGCCTGGTGGAATTCGCTCCATCCGTCGGCAACGTCGCCAGCGGGGAAGTCTGAAAGATAGAGCTCGAGTACGCCCTTGCGGATGCGGGTCAGCGCCTCGGATTCGGTGCGTACCGACATGCCTTCGGCGACTAGCGTCGTACAACTGGCCGGATAGCCCCGTGCACCCTCGATCTCGACCAGGCACAGCCGGCAGCTGCCGAACGGCTCCAGTGTGTCGGTGGCGCACAGTTTGGGAATGTTCCGGCCGGCCTTGGCGGCCGCGAGCATGACGCTGCTGCCGCGTGGCACGCGGACGGTCTGTCCGTCGACGCTCAGGCTGATCGATTCGCCGCTGCGGGGCGGCGTGCCGACGTCGATCGCGTCGGTCAGGTCGCGCAGTTCAGACCACATCCTCGCCTCCAATCGGGTGTCCGCCCGCGATGGGCGGAGTGTTTGACGAAGGCGAATTTAAAGGGAGTGCTTGGCCAGGTAAAATTGAATTGATTGCGATTTAACATCGAAAAAAATCGATGCAAAAAGCTTCAGCTGCCGACCTGCAAGCAAGATCGTGTCACTGGGCTATAGTTTTGCGCTTCGTTCCACAACCTCCGGATCCGCACCGCCATGTCCGCCGCCAACCGCCGCAGCAAGAACATCACCGAGGGCGTCGCCCGCGCGCCCAACCGCTCCATGTATTACGGCATGGGCTACAAAGAGACCGACTTCGGCAAGCCGATGATCGGTGTCGCCAACGGCCACAGCACCATCACGCCGTGCAACTCCGGGCTGCAGCGGCTGGCCGATGCGGCGGTGGAGGGCTTGAAGGCCGCCGGCGCCAATCCACAGATCTTCGGCACGCCGACCATCTCCGATGGCATGGCGATGGGCACCGAGGGCATGAAGTACTCGCTGGTCAGCCGGGAAGTGATCGCCGACTGCGTCGAGACCTGCGTGGGTGGCCAGTGGATGGATGGCGTCATCGTCATCGGCGGCTGCGACAAGAACATGCCCGGCGGCATGATGGGCATGCTGCGCGCCAACGTGCCATCGCTCTACGTCTACGGCGGCACCATCCTGCCGGGTCACTACAAGGGCCAGGACCTGAACATCGTCAGCGTGTTCGAGGCGGTCGGCCAGTTCACCGCCGGCAAGATGAGCGAGGAGGATTTCTGCCAGATCGAGCGTCGCGCCATCCCCGGCAGCGGCTCGTGCGGCGGCATGTACACCGCCAACACCATGAGTTCGTCGTTCGAGGCGCTGGGCATGAGCCTGCCGTACTCCTCGACCATGGCGAACGTCGAAGACGAGGTGGTCGAGAACGTCAAGCAGGCGGCCTCGGTGCTGGTGGAGGCGGTGAAGAAGGACCTGAAGCCGCGCGACATCGTCACCAAAAAATCGATCGAGAACGCGGTGGCGGTGATCATGGCCACCGGCGGCTCGACCAACGCCGTGCTGCACTACCTGGCCATCGCACATTGCGCCGGTGTCGAGTGGACCATGGACGATTTCGAGCGTGTGCGCAAGAAGGTCCCGGTGCTCTGCGACTTGAAGCCCAGCGGCAAGTATCTGGCGATCGACCTGCACCGCGCCGGGGGTATCCCGGCGGTGATGAAGGTGCTGCTCGACGCTGGCCTGCTACACGGCGACTGCATCACGATCACTGGCAAGACCGTCGCCGAGAACCTCGCCGAGGTGCCACCGCTGCGCGCTGACCAGGATGTCATCCGGCCGATCAGCGACCCGATCTACGCCGAGGGGCATCTGGCCATCCTGAAGGGGAATCTGTCGCCGGAGGGTTGCGTCGCCAAGATCACGGGCCTGAAGAACCCCGTCATCACTGGTCCGGCGCGGGTGTTCGACGACGAGCAGTCGGCGCTCGAGGCGATCATGGCTGGCAAGATCAAAGCCGGCGATGTGATGGTGCTGCGCTATCTTGGCCCCAAGGGCGCGCCCGGCATGCCGGAGATGCTCGCCCCCACGGGCGCGCTGATCGGCCAGGGCCTGGGCGAGAGCGTCGGGCTGATCACTGACGGCCGCTTCAGCGGTGGCACCTGGGGCATGGTGGTCGGGCATGTGGCACCGGAAGCCTATGCCGGCGGACTGATCGCGCTGGTCGAGGAGGGCGACAGCGTCACGATTGATGCGCACCGCTTGCTGCTGCAACTGAATGTGCCGGACGCCGAGATCGCCCGTCGCCGTGCCGCGTGGTCTGCACCCGCGCCGCGCTACACCCGCGGGGTGCTGGCCAAGTTCGCCAAGAACGCCGCCAGCGCGAGCAAGGGCGCGGTGCTCGACCTCGACGGCTAGTCGTGCCGCGCCGGCCCGGGGGGGCACCAGTCCCCTGGTGTGGTCGGGCCTAGCCCAGCACCGCGTGTGCCACCGCGACGTAGAGTGGGATGCCAAACAAGATATTGAGCGGGAAGGTCAGCCCCAGCGACAGGCCGAAATACAGGCTCGGGCTGGCTTCGGGGATGGCGAAGCGCAGCACTGCCGGCACCGCGATGTAGGACGCGCTGGCGGCCAGCACCATCAGCAGGGCGGCATCACCCGCGGCGATACCGAACAGTGCGGAGAGCGCCAGCGCCAGTCCGGCGTGGGTCAGCGGCCCGGCCACGCCGTAGGCCAGCAGCCATGGGGATTTGCCGCGCAGCCCGCCGATGTTGCGAGCCGCCATCAGGCCCATGTCGAGCAGGAAGAAGCTCAGCATGCCCTTGAACAGGTCGATCGAGAACGGCGCCATCATCACTTTGCCGGCGTCGCCGGTGATGATCCCGACCAGCATCGCGCCCAGCAGCAGCAACTGCGCGCCGTCGGTGAAGCTCTCGTGCAGGATCTTGCGCAGCGGCGTGGGTTGGTCGTGTTCGGGTGTGCCGGCGGCGGCCCGTTCGCGGCGCAGCATGTTGGCGAACAGCACCGCCATGATGATCGCCGGCGACTCCATCAGCGCCATCGCCGCCGCCATGTGGGCGCCATAGGCGTGGCCATTGTTCTCGAGGTATTGGGTGGCGGTGATAAAGGTCACCGCGCTCACCGAGCCGTAGGTCGCCGCCACCGCTGCGGCGTCGAAGCCGCTCAGCACCCGGCGTAACAGCACGTAGCCGATGATCGGCACCACCACCGCGAGCAGCATGGCCGTGCCCAGGCTGATCGCGACTTCGGCGGTGAGACCTGACTGGTTCAGCGCAAAACCACCCTTTAGGCCCAGCGCCATCAGCAGGTAGAGCGACAGGAAGCGCGAGATCGGCTGTGGGATCTCGAGATTGGAGCGGGCAAATCCGGCGAACACGCCGAACACAAAGAACAGGATCGCTGGGTCGAGGAAGTTGTGCATGGCGGTCGGAGGAAGTGGCGGCGGCGCGATGATAGGTGGCCCACTTGCCGAGTCAAAATCAATACTTCACGATACAACCATCGACTAAAGTAGATAGATGCGAGCCACCCTGCGTCAATTGCGTCTGTTCCTGGCACTTGCCGAGACCGGCAGCGTCAGTGCGGCGGCACGCGCCATGCACGTGACGCAACCGACCGCATCGATGCAACTGCGCGAGCTGACCGACAGTGTCGGTCTGCCGCTGTACGAAGTGGTGTCGCGGCGCGTGCATCTGACCGATGCTGGCCGCGATCTGGCTGAGACCGTGCGCCGCATGACCGGCGAGTGGGATGATTTCGCCCAACGCATCGACGCCCGCAAAGGCCTGACGCGCGGCCGTTTGAGCATTGCCGTGGTGAGTACCGCGAAATATTTCGTACCGCGACTGCTGGGCAGTTTTTGCAGACGCTATCCCGAGATCGATGCCCAGCTGGTAGTGCTCAACCGTGACGGTGTGGTCGAGCGCTTGCGGGCAAACCTCGACGACTTGTACATCATGTCGCAACCGCCGGCCGACCTCGAGCTGGAAGACCGCGTGTTCATGCCGAATCCGCTGGTGCTGATCGCGCCGCTGGACCACCCGCTGGCGGGAAGCGCTCCGGTGCGCACCACAGCTCTGGCCACCGAGAGTTTTGTGCTGCGGGAACAGGGTTCGGGTACGCGCATGGCCTGCGAGCGGCATTTCCGCGAACTCGGCATCCGGCCGCGGGTGCGGCTGGAGCTGGGCAGTAACGAGGCCGTGAAGCAGGCGGTGGCCGGCGGTCTGGGCTTGGGTATCGTGTCGGCGCACTCGCTCGACACGCATCTGCCAGAGCAGGGCCTGTGCGAGCTGGCTGCCGAGGGTTTCCCCATCGTTTCCCAGTGGCATATCGTACGGCCGCGTGGCAAACGTCACGCGCCGGTCGCCGAGGCTTTCGAGGCGCACCTGCAACGAGAATCCGAGACGGGTCCGCTGGGCCCCGGAGGCTGCTAGTTGGGCATCACTGCGCTGCTAAGCGCCATCGAATGCGGTTACACTGCGCGGCAGTCTTTTTTGACACTGCGCCCGTAGCTCAGCTGGATAGAGTACTGCCCTCCGAAGGCAGGGGTCGGACGTTCGAATCGTCTCGGGCGCGCCACATCTCTGCGGTGATCCGCCGATCGTCGTCAAGCCGTCTGCGAATACCTTGGCGCCTCCGCGCCCGCGGCGCCGACGCCGTCGAGATAGGCGTCGAAGTTCATCGCGATATTGCGCAGAAAGCGGCGTCCGCGCTCGCTTACACGCAACACCTCGTTGTCAAAGCGCAGCAGGCCGTCAGCCTCTTGTTCGCGCAGGCCGGGCAGGGCGGCGGCGAAGTGCTGCCAGCAGTCCACGCCCCAACGCTCGCCGAACACGGTGCCGTCGAGTTCCAGGTCGCACATCACGTGGGTGATGGCGTCGCGTCGCAGCCGATCCTCGGCCGTCAGCCGCAGGCCGCGCTCGATGGCCAGCCCGTCGGCGGCTACACCAGACTGATACCCGCGCAGGGATTTCTCGTTCTGGGCGTAGGCCCACTCGGTCTGGCTGATCGACGACGCACCAAATGCGTGGATGTCGCAGTCGCGGTGCGTGGTGTAGCCCTGAAAATTGCGCCACAGCGTCTTGTTGCGCTGCGCCTGCACCATCTCGTCACCGGGGCGAGCGTAGTGATCGAGCCCGATATCGACATAGCCGGCGTTGCTCAGGCGGTCGTGGATCAGCTCGCCGAGCAGCAGGCGGGTCGAGAACACCGGCAGGTCGCGTTCCTGGATCAGCTTCTGATGGCGCTTCATCCACGGCACGTGGGCATAGCCGAATACGGCAAAGCGGTCGGGCGCCCAGTCGGTCACGACATCGAGGGTGCGGGCGAAGGAGGTCGGTGTCTGGTGCGGCAGGCCAACGATCAGGTCCATGTTGACGCTGGCGAAGCCCAGCTCGCGTGCCCAGCGATAGACGGTCTCGACCAGCGGTTGTGGCTGCACGCGGTTGATCGCCACCTGCACCCGGTGGTCCAGGTCCTGCACCCCGAACGAGACACGGTTGAAGCCGCACTCGCGCAGCGCGGCCAAATGTTCGCGGGTGAGCTCCCGCGGGTCGCATTCGCAGCCCAGTTCGGCGTCGTCGGCGATGCGAAAACGAGCGCGGATGCCGTCCATCAGGCGCACGATGTCGGCTGGCTTGAGGTAGGTCGGGGTGCCGCCGCCCAGGTGCAGTTGCTCGACTTTGCGGCGCGGGTCGGTCAGCGCAGCCACCGCGTCCATCTCGCGGAACAGCGCCTGCAGGTAGGGCTCGACCTTCTCGTAGCGCTGCGTGGCGACCATGTTGCAGCCACAGTAGAAACACAAGCTGTCGCAGAACGGAATGTGTACATACAGCGACAGGCCGCGTTCGGGCTGTTGGCTGTTGGCCAGTTCAGCGCGCCATTCGGCATTGCCAAAACCGGTGTGAAAGTAGGGCGCGGTGGGGTACGAGGTGTAGCGAGGCCCGGGCTTGCTGTACTTCTCGAGCAGGGCAGTGAGTTCGGTCATTGCGGTCACCAGTCAGCGCCGGCGCCAACCGGCCGAAAGAAGGCATGGGACGCAGTCTGCGCCACGCCATCTGCGGCATGTTTGTTCCTGGTCAAACTCCGGTGCTAGTGACTTGGCTGCGGAGGGGGCGTAGCCCAGTCCGACGAGCCGCCCGAGCGGGGGCTAGTTTTGCTTCGGCCCGCTGTTGTCCGTGGGGGCGTCGGAGTTGGGTTTGCGACGCGGTGAGCGTCGAATGGTTTTGCCGCTGTTGGGGCCGCCCGATGAGGGCTGGCTGCGGTCGGGCACGATGTAGCGGCCTTTTTGCGAGTCTTCGATCAGGCGGCCAAGGTCTTCGCGGCACTGGTCAATGATCTCCCGGATCTCCTCGAGCGGATGTTTGGGCTTTTCCCCCGTTTGGCGGAGTTGTTCGTTGTTCATCAGAATGAGGCCACAGACATGTTCGCCGTACTGTATAGCGCTTAGCCTTGGGCGGTGAAATTCGACTTGCGCTAGGCTATTCGACCTAAGTATGACTATCCTTTTGGGACGATTTCGTGGATTCCGCCACCAGCGAACTGCGCAAACAACTGAACGCACTGTCCACCTACATCGACCAGCATGACGCCATCGTCGCGCAATTGAAGTCAGCGCGAGACATGCTGGAAGACTACGTCGAGCGGGCCCCGCTGAACGCCGACGACCTGCGCTACGCCGAGGATCTTGCCGCATCGATCCAGTATTTCATCTCGGTGGCGCGGCCGTGGATCGACATGATCGGTATCCGTTCGGCGCCGGAATGGCCAGCAAACGACGCCATCCCCACCGGTCAAAAGCCGCGTTAGCGCATCCACCTGTGCCACTGCCGTCCTCGCCGAGTGCGGGGGGGGGGGTAATGTAATCAATGCGTTACCCTAGTCGACATCGCTGCGACTGCTCGTCGAGCGGTCGGCTGGGTAATGGAACGAAGCAAAGCGCACCGCAGCGACAGTCAGCGCCAAGACCAGCAGCGAACCCGACCAGATCAGGATCTCGCTCACCGGCGCCTTCAGGTTCACCAGGTCGATCAGGTGGCGGGTGAGCACGGTGATCGCCACGTAGATCAGGAAGCGCACCGGCATGTGGTTGGTCTTGAAATAGATACCCACCATGGCGCCGATCTCGAGGTAGATGAACAGCAGCAGCAGGTCTTCGATGCTGGGCGGGCCGCCGCTCTCGACGATCTCGGCAAAGGTGGCGATCGCCGCCCACACGGTGACCGCGCCGATGCCGAACAGAAACAGGTAATGGAAGCTACCAACCAGAGCGCTACCGATGCGCCGGCTGTGCTGTTCGAAGCGGGTGTCGGGTGTGCTCATGACGGTCTGCCTGTGGCTGGTCTTGGGGGGGCGGAGACGTTAGCCTAACCGAGCTGCGCGGCAGTTGCGGGAGCTGGCTCCGAATGCCTTGGCGCACAGCGGGTCGGGACCACTCGATTTGGGCTGGTGGGACCCTGCTATTCTCGCGAGCGCAGTCGCAGCCCGGCGCGGTCGACCATCAGGTCGAAGCGCGACAGAAAGCTCTGGCCCAGCAGCGCGACATCATCGGGCGTGCCCGCTAACCCGACACCGACCCGCACATTGCCCAGCGCCAGCCCGCCGGCCTCGACGTGCGCGCCCCCGACCACCCGCCCTGACAGCGCGCCGTTGGCCGTCTGGAACACGATCGGCGTGCCACCTTGCAGTCCGGCGCGGCGGGCAAAACTTTCGCTCACAGTGACCAGCGACGCTCCCGTGTCGACCAGAAAGCGCACCGGCACGCCATTGATGCTGCCGAGGATATGGAAATGCCCGTCAGCACCGCGTGGCACCTGCAGCTCGCCTGGCGCTGTCAGCACTGGCAGCACCTGCGCCTGGCGTGAGCGGACGATGCCAGTCAGCGCGGCGTAGACCGCCACCGCGATGCCCAGCCAGACCGCTGCGGTGAGCAGGGTCGACGCGCGCATGCCGCGGTTCAGGCCGCTGCCACCACGAACAGCGCGATCACTGCTGCGACGCCGGCTGTCCAGACCAGCGAGCGCAGTGTCGGCCGGTTGGCGACGTACGCGGCAATGAACAGTACTCGGCATGCGATATAGAGCATCGCCAGTTGATCGACGATCGGTTCGGGTCCGCGCGCCCAGCTAGCGACCAGCACAGCGCCGATGAACAGTGGCAGGCCCTCATAACTGTTGTGTTGGGCGGCATTGGCTCGCGCACGAAAGCCGGTCTGCTGCGCCAGCCAGGCTCGCGGGTGGGCGTTGTCGTAATCCTCGAAGCCCCATTTGGCGATGGCTGCCGCGGAGATCGGCAGCAGGCCGGCCACCAAGATGCACCACAGGGCGATGGTCATGCGTTTCTCTCTCCGTTTTGGTCGGGGCGGGGCTCGTTCGCCGAGCCACACACTGGTTCATACTCGCGCCTAAGCATACCCAAGCAGGACATCCGTATGGAGCTCATCCTCGCCCTGGTTGCCGGTGCCGCGACTGGTGCCGCGCTCGCCTGGTTCGCCGCCCGCGCCCGCTTTGGCAGCGAAGCCGCCGCTTTGCAGGCGCAGTTGCAGATGCTCACCGAGCAGACCACTCGCGAGCGTCAGGCGGCTGAAGACACCTTGCGTGCCGAGCGCGAACGCCAGCGCGACAGCCTGGCCGCGATCGAACAGGCGCGTCAGACCATGGCCGACCAGTTCAAGGTGCTGGCCAACGACATCCTCGAGGACAAGGCCAAGCGCTTTGCCGAGCAGAACCAGACCAATCTGCAGACCCTGTTGTCGCCCCTGCGCATGCAGATCGGCGAGTTCAAGACCAAGGTCGAAGAGGTCTACCGCACCGAAGGCCAGGAACGCAGCGCACTGGCAGAGCAGGTCAAGCAGCTGATGGGCATGAACCAGCAGCTCAGCCAGCGGGCCAGCGACCTCACGCGCGCCCTGACCAGCGAGAACAAAACCCAGGGCAATTGGGGCGAACTGGTGCTGGAACGTGTGCTCGAGGCTTCGGGCCTGCGCAAGGGCCACGAATATGTCGTGCAAGCGAGCCATACCCGCGAAGACGGAACGCGCGCCCAGCCCGACGTCGTCGTCCATTTGCCCGGCGAGCGTCAGCTGGTGATCGACAGCAAGGTATCGCTGAATGCCTATGTCGCCTACGTGAACGACGCCGGTGACTCCCGCGACGTGGCGCTCAAGCGGCACCTCGATTCGCTTCGCAGCCATATCAAGGGACTCTCCGAGAAGCGCTACCAGGACATGCCCGGGGTCAGTTCGCTCGACTTCGTGATCATGTTCGTGCCGGTCGAGCCGGCCTACATGCTGGCGATCGGCGAGGATGTCGAGCTATGGCAGGACGCCTGGCAGCGCAACGTGCTCTTGGTCAGCCCGTCGACACTGCTGTTCGTGGTGCGCACGGTGGCCAACCTGTGGCGGCAGGAGCAGCAGACGCGCAACGCCCAAGAGATCGCCGAACGGGGGGCCGCGCTGTACGACAAGTTCGCCGGCTTTGCCGAGGCGCTCGAGGCGATCGGCGAGCGTCTGGTGCAGGCCCGCAGCGCCTACGACACCGCGCTGACCCGCTTCTCGGGCAATGGCGGCCTGTTGGCGCAGACGCAGTTGCTGAAGAAGCTGGGCGTGAAGGCGCGCAAGGAGGTCCCCGACGCGATGCGGCGGCGACTGGCCGCTGACGAACAGCAGGACGATGACCCCCGCGCCGCCGGGCCGCACCCCCCGTCGCTGCTGCCGGACCCCAAGGACAGCGCTCCCGGCACACCGCCGGGCGACAACAGCCGACCGTTCTAGTCGGTGCGCAAAGGGACCCGGCTGATGCCGTAGCCTGCCTGTTGCAACAATGCCAGCAGTCCGCGTGGGCCATGCAGGTGCAAGGCCCCTACCGCCATGAACGCACCGCCAGCATCGGCCAGCGCCGCGGCGCGCTGCGCCATACCCGGGTTGCGGCGGTAGAGCACGTGTTCCAGCAGCGCGGTGTGTGCCTCGGCCAGCTGCGGGTGGCGTTCCAGCGCGGTGTCCTGCTGCCCGGCCATGGCGTCGAGGTCCTCGGCCAAGTAGAGCTGCACCAGGGTCTCGACGCCGGCCAGCACCGCATCGTGTTCGCGCAGCGCGGCCAGCAGCAGCGCTGTCTGCTGCGCCGGGCTCAGCGCGGTCATCGCCGCGATCTGCGCCTCGACCGGCTCCAGGCCACTCACCGGCAGGCCGCGCCGCTGCGCCAGGATGTGCAGCAGCTCGTCGAGGATGTAACCGGTGCGCGGCCCCGGCAGGTTCAGCGTGACATAGGCCAGCCAGGGCGCCATGCGCTCGGTCTGGTAGGGCGGGATGCCATAGCGGTTGCGCAGCAGCGCCTCGAGCGCGGGATAGTCGGCGCCGACCAGGTCGCCCAGGTGCTGGCCTGCAGGCAGGGTCGCTGCAGCAGCGAAGATGGCGGCGCTGTCGGCGTCGGTGACCATCTCCATGGCAAAGCGCTGAGCGTCCTCCAGAGTGCCGCGCACGGCGTCTACGCGCCGCACCACGCGCACATCATCGAGATGGATGGTGCCGAACAGGTGACTGGCCGCTGCGCCGTTCGGTGGTTCGATGCGCCACAGTAGGCCTTGGCCAAAGTCGCTGGCGCGCGCGCTGCTGGCCAACACCAACAGCATGGCGAACCACAACGCGTGTCGCAGCGAACGGGTCAGCATGGACCCCGCTCGATGCAGCAACAGAGATGCCAGGTGGCGGGCGAGGCTGGCTTGCGGGCTCATAGGGTCGTAGGCGCGGATCGGTCGGATGGCTGGACAGATTCAGACAGCGCAGTGGCCATCATCCTGCCCAAGGGCATCAACATAGACCATCGCCCGCCGTCTTGGCAGCGCCAGCGTCTGCCACTGTGTGACCGCTTGTTCTAGCCGTCGCGACTGCGGCCCGCGTGCCACCGGTGCCTGTCCAAGTAGCGCCAGTAGCGTATCGAGCAGGGTCGGCGCCTGTTCGGCCGCAACCGCTGGTGCCAGCGTCTGCTTGCTCAGTTTCTCGCCGGCCGGGTTGGTCAGTACCGGCAGATGCAGGTAGCTAGGTGTGGCGATTCCGAGCAAGCGCTGCAGGTGGATCTGCCGCGGCGTGCTGTCGAGCAGATCGGCGCCGCGGACCACGCTGCTCACGCCCAGCGCGGCATCGTCGACCACCACCGCCAGCTGGTAGGCATAGAGCCCGTCGGCGCGGCGCACGACAAAGTCGCCGACCTCGCTTTGTAGCCTTTGGCAGATGCGCCCTTGCAGGCGGTCGTCGAAGCAGACCGGGGTGTCGTCGACACGCACCCGCCAGGCCCGTGCAGTGCGCCCGGCCAGCCCGTTGCGGCAGGTGCCGGGGTAGACCGGACCGTCGATGCCGGCCAGCGCCGAATCGGCGACTTCGCGGCGGCTGCAGGCACAGGGGTAGACGGCGTCGCCCAGCGTCTGCAGGGCGGCGGCATAGGCCTCGCTGCGCTGGCTCTGCCAGATCACCTCCCCGTCGTGCTCTAGCCCGAAGGCAGCCAGCGTGTGCAGGATGCTGTCTGCGGCTTCCCGAGAGCAGCGGGGCGTGTCGAGGTCTTCGATACGAAGGTGCCAGCGACCACCGGCGGCGCGGGCATCGAGCCAGCTGGCCAGTGCAGCGAGTAGCGAGCCGACATGCAGCGGGCCGGTGGGCGAGGGCGCGAAGCGGCCCACCGGGGTGGGGGTCATCGGCCTAACAGCAGCGCGTGACGCCGCTGTAGCGGCGTTCGATCTCGGCAGCGTAGAACTCGGCAGGGCTCAGCACTGCCTGCTCGGGGTGAGTGGCCTGGTGGCGCTGCAGGTAGCGTTCGTAGGCATCGTCGCCGGTGAGTGCACGGATGCTGTCGAGCAGCGCCCGCAAGCGGCCGGCACTGCCACCCGGCACCGGTTCAGGCCGGTCCGGCGTAACGGCTGCGGACATAAGGCGACTCAGCCAGCGGCCGGGTGGAACGGCCGCCGTTATGGCGTAACACTGCGACCAGCATGGCGCCGATCACCGTCCAGAGCACGGCGACGAAGAACAGGGTCAGCACGGCATCGAGCTGCTGGTTGAAGATCAGCTGCGGCAGCACCTTGAGCTGTTCCGGCGGCAGGGCGGCTTCGGCCAGCTGGTCGCGCATACGCTGTGCGGCAGCCAGAAAGCCCACACGCGGGTCGCTGCTGAACACCTTTTCCATCGACGCCCAGGTGGTGATGAAGGCGATCCATGCCAGTGGCGCGCCGGTCACCAGGGCATACCAGCCCCGCCCGCTGCGCACCAGGATGCCGGTCGCCACCGCCAACGCGATGCCGGCCAGCATCTGGTTGGAGATGCCGAACAGCGGCCAGAGGATGTTCACGCCGCCGTTCGGATCGATCACGCCGATGTACAGGAAGTACCCCCAGCCAGCGACCACCAGCGCGCTGCACAACAGCACCGAGGGGTACCACGAGGTGCGCCCCAGCGCCGGCACGACGTTGCCGAGCAGGTCTTGCAGCATGAAGCGGCCGACGCGGGTGCCGGCGTCGAGCGTGGTCAGGATGAACACCGCTTCGAACATGATCGCGAAGTGATACCACAGCGCCAGCAGACCACCACCGAACGCCGCGCTGAAGATCGAGGCCATGCCGACCGCCAGGCTAGGCGCGCCGCCGGTGCGCGACAGCAGGGTCGATTCACCCATCTCGCTGGCCAGTTGCTCCATACGCTCGGCGGTGACCGGGAACCCCCAGTTGCTGATCGTCGCCACGGCCTGAGTCAGCTCGGCGCCGACCACCCCGGCCGGGCTGTTGATGGCAAAGAACACGCCCGGGTCGAGCACTGTCGCGGCGATCATCGCCATGATCGCGACCAGCGACTCGAGCAGCATCGAGCCATAGCCGACCATGCGGATGTCGCGCTCGTTCATCAGCAGCTTCGGCGTGGTCCCCGACGCGATGAGGGAGTGGAACCCGCTGATCGCCCCGCAGGCGATGGTGATGAAGACGAACGGGAACACGCTGCCGCCGAAGATCGGCCCGCTGCCGTCGATGAAGGGCGTGATAGCCGGCATCTGGATGTCCGGGCGCAGCACGGCGATGGCGAACGCCAGCAGGAACACTGTGCCGAGCTTGACGAAGGTCGACAGGTAATCGCGCGGGGCGAGCAGCAACCACACTGGCAGTACTGCTGCAGCGAAGCCATAGACGATCAGCGCCCAGGCCAGCGGCACCGGGCCATGGTCGAAGTAGACCGCCAGCGTGTCGTGCGAGGCCACCCAGCCGCCGCCACCCACCGCCAGCAGCAGCAAGCCGACGCCGATCAGGCTGCCCTCGAGCACCCGGCCGGGCCGCACGTAGCGCAGGTAGACGCCGATGAACAGGGCGATCGGGATGGTCGCCGCCACCGTGCTGGTCGCCCACGGGCTGTGCTTCATGGCGTTGACCACCACCAGCCCGAGCACCGCGATCAGGATCAGCATGATCATGAAGGTGCCGACCAGCGCCGCCGCGCCGCCGATACGGCCGAGCTCGTCGCGCGCCATCTGCCCGATCGATTTGCCGTCGCGGCGGGTCGACAGGAACAGCACCACCATGTCCTGCACAGCGCCGCCCAGCACGCCACCGACAAGGATCCACAGCGTCCCCGGCAGATAGCCGAACTGGGCGGCCAGTGTCGGGCCGATCAGTGGGCCGGGGCCGGCGATGGCCGCAAAATGGTGACCGAAGACGACCCACCGGTGGGTCGGCACGTAGTCGCGGCCGTTGTCGAAGCGCTCGGCCGGGGTCGCGCGAGTGCTGTCGATCATCAGCACCTTGGCGGCGATCCAGGCCGAGTAGAAGCGATAGGCGAGCAGGTAGATGCACACCGCGGCGGCCAGTAGCCAGGCGGCATTCACCGTTTCGCCGCGGAAGACTGCCACTTGCGCCAGGCTGAAGGCGCCGGCCAGGGCGATCAGCACCCAGACCAGCGACATGCGCGTACGAAGAGTCGCTCGCAGATTCATGCGGCGGATGATAGCAAGCGTGGCTGGATCGTCGCTGTCGGCCTAGCCACCGGCCAGGTGCCACACCGCGTCGAGCGAGGTGAAGTCGATGCAGTGCTGCGCAATGGCACGCACCGGCGGCTTGGGCCGTACGCCGATGCGCAGCCCGGCGGCGGCGAGCATGGCGGTGTCATTGGCGCCATCTCCCAGCGCGATGGTTTGTTGCGGGGCGATGCCCAGAGTCTGGGCGAGCGCCGCCACGGCCCGCGCTTTGGCTGTTGCGTCGACCAGTTCGCCTTCGAACTGTCCAGTCAGCGCACCGTCGCGTACAAGCAGCTGATTGCACAGCACATGGTCGAAGCCAAGCGACCGCGCAATCGGTTGGGCGAACTGTGCGAAGCCCCCGGTGACCAGCGCAGTGCGCCAGCCGGCCTGCCGCGCCAGGCGCAACAGACGGGCGGTGCCTGCCCGCACCCGGATGGTCCGCTCCAGTGCATCGTCGATGGCCCTGACTGGCAGGCCTGCCAGTCGCGCCACCCGTTGGCGCAGGCTGGCCTCGATCGGGAGCTCGCCGCGCATGGTGGCGGCAGTGCAGTCAGCGATGGCACGAGCGGTGGTGGCGGGCAGCAGCGCGGCCAGCTCGTCGATGCATTCGTTTTCGATCAGTGTGCCGTCCATGTCGCACACCAGCAGAGCGTATTCACCCGGGTGACGCGTGGCGTTTAGCCAGGCGTGGTCGTACTCGGCCGGGGCGTCAGTGGCGACCGTCAATGCTGTTGTGGCGCTTCTTGGATCGACCTCACGCAGCCGAAAACCCAGCTCGCCCAGCCGCTCGATGCCCGCAGCCTGCGTCGCGGCGGCGACCTGCTTGAGCCAGCGCGTCGGTGGGTCGGGGTGGAACAGCAGCAGATGCTGGGCGTCGCTCATGCGCTGCCGTGGTTGTCGGGCAGCTTCAGCGCCATCGCAGCCAGGGTTTGATGGTCGGTCTTGCCGGCGCCCAGCACCGGCAGCGACTCGAGCGGCACGATGGCGCGCGGGATGGCGAGTTCGCTCACCCCCAGCGCATGCGCCGCCATGGCCAGTTCCTGCCGTTGCAACGCCTGTGCGGTGGTGAAGAGGACGATGCGCTCGCCGCGCTGACGATCCGGCGCGCGAGCTGCGGCGTGCTGCGCGTCGGGCCGGGCGTGGCGGGCAAGGTCCTCGGCCAGCGCCAGCGACACCATCTCGCCGGCGACCTTGGCAAAGCGCTTGGCGCGACCGCGGATGAAGACATAGCCGTCGGCATCGATCTCGCAGATGTCCCCGGTGTCGTACCAGCCCGGGCCCAGCGCCGTGGCCGGGGGTTCCAGCACGCCGGGTGCCGTCGCGCGCAGATAGCCGCTCATGATGTTGGGGCCGCGCACCTGCAGGCTGCCGCCACGTTCGATGCCCTCGACCGCGACCGTGCGGCCTTCGATGCCCGGCAGCAGGCGGCCGACGCTGCCGCTGCGCTGATGGGCCGGCGTGTTCACCGCCAGCACGGGTGCGGTCTCGGTGCAACCGTAGCCTTCGAGGATGCCGATGCCGAACTCGTGCTGCCAGCGCTGCCGCACCTCGTCGGTCAGGCGTTCGGCACCGGCCACCACCAGCTGAAGGCTGGCGAAGTCGCCCGGCGCGGCGTGCGCGGCATAGTTCGCCAGGAAGGTGTTGGTGCCAAACAAAATGCTCGCCTGGTGTTCGCGGATCAGCCCGGGGATCTGCTTGTAGTGCAGCGGGCTCACGTAGAGCACGCAGCGCATCCCGGCGAACAGGGGCAGCAGGCTGCCGGCGGTCAGCCCGAACGAGTGGAACACCGGCAGGCAGTTGAATACGGTCTGCTCCGGCCCGACATCGAGGGTGTCGAGCACCTGCGCGATGTTCGCCAGCAGCGCCCGGTGCGACAGCACCACGCCTTTGGGTGCGCCTTCCGAGCCCGAGGTGAAGAGGATCACCGCCGGCGCCTCGCGACTTCCGCGCGGTAGCAGCAGGCCGGGCGCGGTCAGCGCGGCGGCGATCCACAGCTTGTCCAGCAGGCCCAACCGCTCGCGCAGGTCTTCGATGAAGTGCACCGGTGCGTCGAGCCGCGCGATCAGCGCCTCGAGCCCGGCCTTTTCGACGAAGGCCCGCGCGGTGACGATGCAGCGCACCTGTGCAGCGCGGCAGGCATCGTTGATCGCTTCGGGGCCGGCGGTGTAGTTCAGCAGTGCTGGCACTCGGCCGACCGCCCCGGCACCGATCATCGCGGCGACGGTGCCAGCAACGTTCGGTAGCAGCACCCCCACCGTCTCGCCCGGCTCGGTCAGTCGGGCGACGATGCGTGCTGCGCCCAGCGCGCGCTTGTGCAGCTCGGCCAGTGTGTTGTGGCCGTTGCTGTCGGTGATGCCGCCCTGTGCGCCGAACAGCGCGCGGGCCTGTCGCAGTGCACTGAATAGCGTGGCGCTGGCGGGCGGATCGAGGCGCAGGCAGGCGGGGCGGGTCATGGTCAGGTCGGTGAGGGTCGTGTTGCTCAGGGTCTGGGGGGGTCTGGTCGGGCGGCCGGGGCCGCGGTCGCAGCCAGCGGGTGGAACAGGGCGCTGGCGTCGATGTCTCCGACGCGCGTGCGGCCGGTGAGCGCCATGGTGCGGTCGAGCTCGGTGTGCAGGATCTGCAGTGCACGGCAGACGCCGGCGCCGCCGCCAGCCCCCAGACCATAGCCCAGTGCGCGACCGGCGTGTACCGCCTGGGCTCCGTGGGCCAGCGCCCGGAAGATGTCCTGGCCGCTGCGGATGCCGCTGTCCAGATGGACCTCGGCGCTGCTGCCCACCGCGTCGAGCACCGCCGGCAGCGCGTCGATGCTGGCCGGTGCGCCGTCGAGCTGCCGGCCGCCGTGGTTGCTCACCACCAGGGCATCGGCGCCGCAGCGCAGTGCGAGGTGCGCGTCGTCGGCGTCGAGGATGCCCTTCAACACCAGCTTTCCCGGCCAGCGTTGGCGCACCCAGGCGACGTCGTTCCAGGTCATCGACGGGTCGAACTGGGTCTCGATCCAGCTCGCCAGCGAGCGCGTATCGGTGCCCTGCGGTACCTCGCCGGCGAGATTGCCGAAGCCGCGCCGGCGCGCGCCGAGCATGCCCAGGCACCAGGCCGGGCGGCGCAGCAGGTCGAGCAGGTTGCGCAGGGTCGGGCGCGGCGGTGCGCTCAGGCCGTTGGCGACATCGCGGTGGCGCACACCCAGCACCTGCAGATCCAGGGTCAGCACCAGCACGCGGCAGCCGGCCGCGGCGGCGCGGTCGATCAGCCGGGCGACCAGGCCGCGGTCGCGCATCAGGTAGAGCTGGAACCAGAACGGCGCGCCACTGGCGGCGACATCCTCGATCGAGCAGATGCTCATGGTCGACAGGGTGAACGGCACGCCGAAGCGCTGGCAGGCGAGCGCGGCGTGGATCTCGCCGTCGGCATGCTGCATGCCCAGCAAGCCGAGCGGCGACATCGCCAGCGGCAGGGCGGCGGGCTCACCGAGGATGCTTGTAATGGTGCTGCGGTGACTCACGTCTACCGCGACGCGCTGGCGCAGTTGCAGGCGGTCGAGCGCTACGCGGTTGGCGCGCAGGGTCGACTCGCTCCAGCTGCCCGCTTCGAGGTAGTCGGTGAACATGCGGGGTACCCGGCGCCGAGCTCGTTGTCGCAGGGCTTCGATGCTGGAACAGGTGGCGAGGGCAGGGCTGAGCACGCGGTCGGTTGTCCACAATCCAATAGTGCAATACTCGTTTAACGGATATTTCAATTGACCTAATTATCGCTATTCTCGGAGTCGTGCAGACCCCGCGTGCAAGACTCCGCCCCGCACAGACGGGCTGACTTCGCGTTCTCGCTTTCGGTCTTCGCTGTACTTTAACCAAAAGGAGAATTTCGCCATGTCCAGTCTCGTCGTCGAGGATCTTGTCCTTGGTGCTGGTGCCGAAATCGACGCTGGCCAGATTGCCGTGGTGCATTACACCGGCACCCTCACCGATGGCACTGTGTTCGATAGCAGCGTCAGTCGCAACGTGCCGTTCCGCTTTCCGCTGGGCGCCGGGCGGGTGATCGTTGGCTGGGACCAAGGCGTGGCTGGCATGCGAGTCGGTGGTAAGCGCCGCCTGACGATCCCGCCCGAGCTGGCCTATGGCGACCGTGGCGCCGGCGCTGTCATTCCGCCCAATGCCACCTTGATGTTCGATGTTGAGCTGGTCGGCATAGAATGACCGGGTGAAATCCCGCCCGACCCTGCGACTCAAGCCAGACACTGGCGACGAGCTGCGCGACCCGACCGATACCCCCGACAACGCCCCCCGCAAGCCGGCCACCGCCCCGAGCCGCAAGGCCGGTGTGCGGCAGGTGAAGGCGCGTCAGCGCGCCGGCGAACCGGCTGCAGCACCGCGTCCGCGACGCGAAGCGCGGCCATCTCGTGAACCGCGGTCGCCCCGCGAGGCACGTCCGTCGCGGGGCGCAGCGCCGTCGGGTGAGCGGCGACCGTCTCGCGAGGCGCGCCCGGATCAGGACCGCTCCGGTCGCTCGCAGCGCAGTCCTCGGCCAGAGCGGGCGGTCCGGCCGGACCGCAGAGAGCGACCCGATCGGCTCGGGCGTGGCGAGCGTCCACCCCGAAGCGAGCGGCCGGCGCGGCCACAGCGCGAGGTGGAGCAGGCGACCGCGTGGTCCGCCGTGGCCCCATCGGCGTCCAAGCAGCCGCATCCGGATGGCCGCGTGCGCGTCTCCAAGCTGCTGGCCGAGCGCGGCATCTGTTCCCGCCGCGAGGCCGACACCTACATCGAGCGCGGTTGGGTACTTGTCGACGGCAAGCCGGTCGCGCTGGGCGAGCGTGTCGACCCAGCCGCTGAGATCACTCTCGACCGCGCGGCCCGTGCCAGCCAGTCGCGGCTGGTTACCATCCTGCTGAACAAGCCGGTCGGTTATGTCTCGGGCCAGCCCGAAGACGAGCACCCCCCCGCTGTGCAGCTGTTGCGCCCGGAAAATGCCGCCGACCCGCTCACGCAAGAGGTGTTCCGACCACTCCACCTGCGTGGTCTGGCTCCGGCCGGCCGGCTCGACATCGAGTCGACCGGGTTGCTGGTGCTGACTCAGGACGGCACTGTGGCGCGTCAGCTGATCGGCGCCGACAGCACAGTCGAGAAGGAATACCTGGTGCGCGTCGAGGGCAGTCTGGATGACGCCGGTCTGGCCTTGTTGCGGCATGGTCTTGAACTCGACGGCGTGGCGTTGCAGCCGGCGCGGGTCGAGTGGCTGAATGAGGACCAGCTGCGCTTCGTGCTGGTCGAAGGGCGTAAGCGGCAGATCCGTCGCATGTGCACGGCGGTCGGCTTGCGGGTCACCGGCCTGAAACGTGTCCGCATCGGCGGTGTCGTGTTGGGCGACCTGCCGGTGGGGCGCTGGCGCTATCTGGGCGCCGACGAGTCTTTCACCGACTGAGCCTCGCTCCACCCGAGCAAGCGCTGCAAGGACTCCAGGGTATCGGCCTGTGCCGCGGTCTTGTCGCGGCGCCAGCGCAGCATGCGCGGAAAGCGCACCGCCAGACCGGCACGGTGTCGACGGCTAGTGACGATCCCTTCGAATCCGACCTCGAACACCAGTTCTGCCTGCACGCGTCGCACCGGACCGAAGGTGTCGAGGGTGTGACGCCGGACGAAGCGATCGACCTCGCGCAGCTCGGCATCGCTCAGGCCGGAGTACGCCTTGGCGAACGGCACCAGTTCGTCGCCCCGCCAGACGCCGAAAGTGTAGTCGCTGAACAGCCCGGCGCGGCGTCCGTGTCCGGCCTGGGCGTAGATCAGGACGGCATCGACCGAATAGGGGTCGAGCTTCCATTTCCACCAGTCACCGCGGCTGCGGCCCACCCCATAGGCGGAATCGCGGTGCTTGAGCATCAGCCCTTCGGCGCGGTGCTGGCGCGCCTGCTGGCGCAGCGCGGCGGCGACGTTCCAGTCGGCGGCACCCGTGCCGGTAGCGAGCACCGGCGGTGTCAGGCGCAGTGGCGAGCCAGCCGGCAAGCCCGCCAGTACCAGCGCAAGCTGTTCGCGGCGCTGCCACAGCGGCCGTGCGCGCCAGTCTTCGCCGGCTTGCTCGAGCAGGTCGAAGGCAAGGAAGATGGCCGGGTGACTGTGCAGCAGTGCGCGTCCCGGCGCCCGCCGGCCCAGCCGCTGCTGCAGGGCCGAGAACGGTGCCACGCCGTCGCCCTCGGCGACCAGTATCTCGCCGTCGAGCACGGTGCCTGGCGGCAGTGCCAGGGCTGCCGCGCGCAGCTCGGGGAAGGCGGCGTCGAGCGCCTCGTCCCCGCGCGACCACAGGTGCGCCGACTCGCGTCGCACCAACTGTCCGCGGATGCCGTCCCACTTCCAGTCGAGCAGCCAGCGCGCGGCGTCGCCAAGCGTGGTCGGGTCGGCCTCCAGCGGATGCGCCAGCCGGAACGGGTAGGGCTGACCGCCTTCTGCCCGCTGCGGTGCAGCCGACACCAGTGTCGCCCAGGCCTCGGCGGACGGTCGCCAAGCGCCGGCCAAGCGTGCTGCCAGAACTTCGGTCGGTATGCCACAAGCGGCCGATAACCCGCGCAGGGCCAGCGCGCGCGAGACTCCGACGCGAAAGCCGCCGGTCAGCAGCTTGTTCACCACGAACGCCGCATCGCGGTCCAGGCACGACCAGATCTGCTTCAGCGCCGCGACTTGCTGGGCTGTGGCTTGCCGGCGCAGGGGCAGCAGAGTGCTCGTCACCCATTCGGCCAGACCGCGCTGGTCGGCATCGGCCGTGTCAGGCAAGAGCAGGGCGATGGTCTCGGCAAGGTCGCCGACTGTCTCGTAGCAGCTGCCAAACAAGGCCTCGTCGACACGGCAGTGTTCCATTGCAGCAGCTTTCAGCACGCGCGTCGGTACCGGCTGCGGGATCCGCTGCCCGCTGAGCAGCCACAGTGCCCAAGCGGCATCGGCAGGCGCTGCTGTAGCAAAGTAGCCGGTCAGTGCCGCGGTTTTCGTTCCACTGCGGTTACTGGCATCGAGTCGCAAGTAGAGGTCGACGAACGCTCTCATGGTCAGCCCGTCGCCGTCGTGTCGGGCTGGGTGTCTGGACCGCGCGGCATCGGTATCTCGGCCGCTACAGCCGCTACCGGTGGCGGTTCGCCATCGTGTTCGCCGCCAGCCTCTCCCTCGTACTCGGTGTCGAGTGCGTTGGCGTCCAGACCCAGGCTACGCAGGTACGCCTGCAGTGGCGCGGTGTGGCCGTGGGTGAGCAGCACGCGCTCGGCGCCGGTCGCCGTGATCGCCTGTAGCAGGCCGGGCCAATCGGCGTGGTCCGACAGCACCAGTCCGCCGTCAACACCGCGCCGACGCCGCGCCCCCCGGACTGTCATCCACCCAGACGCGAGCACCCGTTGCGCCTGGCGAAAGCGTCGCGCCCAGGCTCCATGGAGTGCCGAGGGTGGTGCCAAGACCAGCGCCCCGGCAAAGTCGGCGCCGCGGCTGGCTTCGCTCACTGACCGGCTTGCGGGCAGCGCGACGCCGCTGCTGCGATAGATGTCTGTGATGTTGGCCACTGCGCCATGCAGCCACACCGGCCCGATCTCCGGGGCGATCAGGCTCAGCAAGCGCTGCGCTTTCCCCAGCGCGTAGGCACCCACCAGCAGCGGCTCGCCGCGCGCGACAGCCTCCTGCCATAGGGCATTCAGCCGGGCACCGGTCTGCGCGGGTGGCTCCCAGCGGTAGATCGGCAAGCCAAACGTGCACTCCGAGACGAAGGTGTCACAGCGCAATGGCTCAAATGGTGCGCAGGTGGTGTCGGCGGCCATCTTGTAGTCGCCCGAGACCACCCACACCTCGCCGCGGTGCTCGATACGGACCTGCGCGCTGCCCAGCACATGGCCGGCCGGGTGCAACGACACCGTGACGGAGCCGATGCGCCGGCGCTCCCCGTAGTCGAGGGTGTCGATCGACGCGTCGGGTGGGAGTCGCGCACGGGAGAGGCCGAGCCCAGGCCGCGCCAGCAGGTAGTGCTCACTGCCTGCCCGCAGATGGTCGGCATGGGCGTGGGTGATGAGCGCCCGCGGCACTGGGCGCCACGGGTCGATATGGAAACCACCTGCTGCGCAGTACAGGCCGCGCGCATCGACGGAGACGAGCGCGGCGCGCCGTGCTTTTTTATTCACCGGAGGTTCCTGAATGTCCACGACAAATAGGCCTTGCAGTGCCCAAAGCTAGCGCGTATGTTGAAATTGTCCAGAACAACGAACGAAATAAGGCCGCACCATGCGCATGCCCGATACCGGGTCGCTGAAGGGTAGGCGGTACCTCAGACTGCACAACCGAGGTCGCCGCGGTTCGGCTCGCGCCGACGCCGACTCGCTGCGCGACGTCGAACGGCTGCTCGACACATTCGCGCCAGCCAACGATGATTTCCCGCCGACCATGGACGAGGCCCGGCGCCGTCTCGATGACCTCGACGCACCGGCTTACCGACGCTTCCGCGATTATGTGCGTGGTCCGGTGAGCCGCTTGTCGCCCTACGTCACACATGGTTTTTTAAGTGTTCCCGAGATCTTTCGCACGGTGGTCAATCGCGGAGATTCCGGTCCCAACGACAAATTCGTGCAAGAGCTGGCCTGGCGCGAGTTCTTTCGCCACGTTTGGCGGCATGTCGGTGAGGGCATCGGCAGGGACATCCGGCCGGCGCCCGAGGGCGTGGTCTACGCCCAGCAGCTGCCCGAAGACCTGCTGACTGCCTCCACTGGCGTGCCGGTGGTCGACGCGTCGGTGCGTAGCCTGTACGACACCGGTTATCTCCACAACCACCAGCGCATGTGGCTGGCCAGCTACGTGATCCACCTGCGAAAAGTCCACTGGCGAGTGGGAGCCGACTGGATGTACGGTCATCTCCTCGACGGCGACTTACCGTCCAACCACCTCTCCTGGCAGTGGATCGCCGGCACTTTCAGCCGCCGGCCCTATCTGTTCAACGCTGACAACGTCAAGCGCTACGCCGCCCATCTGGATAGCAGCGGAACGTCGGTTGATCGCGGCTACGAAGAACTGGGCGATCTGGCGCAGAGCAACCTGGTCGTCGCCGCCGAGCCCGGCGAGCGGACGCCGGTGGTCGAGCCGCCGGCCTTGTTCGCTTTGCCGCCTGGTGTCCTTGCTCGTGCCGGCTTGCCCGACCTGGGGACCGGCGATGTCGCCTGGGTACATCCTTGGTCGCTGGGCGAACGTCCCGCGGCCACTCGCGTGATCGGTGTCATCCATGCTCCGTTTCACTCGCGTTTCCCTTGGTCGCAGCGGCGCTGGGCGTTTGTCATGGCGGCCATGCGGGAGATCTGCGATGACGTCTGGGTGGGCGACCTCGCTGAGCTGGCGCGCGCCCATGCTGACGCTGCGGTGTTGGTGCGGGCGACCCTCAACCCGGGATATCGTGAGGCGTTGGAGGTGCTGGCCCACGCTCCGCTGCCCGAGCCACGCCTGACCCCGGATCCGGACGACCTTAAACCCTCGTTCAGCCGCTTCTGGGAGTTCGTGCTGTCGTCGCGTGCGGTGAATTTCCACCCCGAGTGATGGGCGACGCTGCGCTGTCGCGCGCTCGCATGGTCACGGCGAGTAGGGCTTGGATGGCATTGCTCGGCACGTTGGTGATCGGCATCAGTCCGGCGCAGGGTGCCGCTGGTCCCTGGCAGACCGATGCGCTGGTTGAATTCGAGGCCGGCGCATCACCGGGCAGCGATCCAGTTGCTTGTGGGTATCGCTACCGGCACTCGGCTGGTGTTGACTTGATCGTCGAGAAGCGCGTGGTCGATGGGCGCGGCATCACGGCTGTGCAGACCCGGGGCGCAGCGCTCATGGATCTGCGCACGGTGTCGTTTGACAGCACGCGCGACCTTGTTGCCAGCGTCTCTTCCGACCGTCGCGAGGCTGATCTCGAACAGAGCGATGTCGGCGGCGTGCTGTTTGTCGAGTTGGCGATCAGCGGGGGCGAACTGCGTGTGCAACAGGCCGGCGTGGAGCGCCGGTTGACGCTGCCGGCGCCGCTGTCGCGCGACATCACGGCGCTGTACCTGAACTGCGCCGGCGACTTGTTCCGTCAGGAATAGAGTCCGCGGCTTTGCAGCTTGGGATTCGCGAGCGTCACTTGCCTGCGAACGGGTAGTACTCGTACGAGCCGCGACGCACCTTGGCGCGTTCCAGTTGCGCGTCCGGGGCTGGGTCGGGCTTGCGCTCCCACCAAGTTGCCCGATGCTCGCGCTGCCGGTCGATGATCTCGGGTTTGTCCTTCAGCAGCTGCCGCAAGAAAGCGGTGGTGTCGGATTCGTAGAGGGGCATGTTCAGGCTCCGGTGTCGGTTGCCGCGATAGCGGCCATGCGTCGTCAAACAAGTGGGTTCGAGGGTGGTTAAACGCTGGCAAGGATCTGGTCGTAAGCCTGCTCGAAAGCCAGTAGGCCATCGCGCTGCAAGGCGTCGCCAGCCGCTGCAAGGTCGATGCCGTGGCGCTTCAGGCCCAGCAAAACTGATTCGGCGCCCTCGACATCATGCTCCAGTCGCGATTCGGCGCTGCCGTGGTCAGCAAACGCCTGCAGTGTAGCCTCGGGCACCGTATTGACGGTGTCCGGGCCGATCAGTTCGTCGACGTACAGGGTGTCGGAGTAGGCCGGATTCTTGGTCCCGGTGCTCGCCCAGAGCAGGCGCTGAGGCCTAACGCCGGCGGCACGCAGATCGGTAAAGGTGGCGGCATGGTCACTGCGCTCGAACAGGTCACGGTAGCGCTGGTAGCAGACCTTGGCCATGGCCACTGCCACCCGCCCCTGCAGCCTGCTGGCCTCTTCACCAGCGGCGGCCAGCTGGGGGTCGAGCAGTGTGTCGACGCGACTCAGGAACACGCTGGCGACGCTGTAGAGCTGCTTCGGGTTGCCGCCGGATTCGAGCCAGCGGCGCGCGCCGATCGCCCAGGCGCGGGCAGTTTCGACCGCCTGTTGCGGTGAGAAGATCAGCGTCATATTGACGTTCAGGCCGCGTGCGGTGGCTTCGGTGAGCGCCAGCCGGCCAGCGGGTGTCGACGGGATCTTGATCAGCAGGTTGGGGCGGACCACCGCCTGGCTCAGGCGGATCGCCGCTGCCAGGGTCGATTCGGGGTCGTGCGCAAGCTGGGGACTGACCTCGAGGCTGACCCATCCAGCATCACCGCCGCTGTTCGCGTGGCGGTCCCGCAGGTGGTCGCAAGCCTGCTGTACATCGGCGATGGCCAGCGCCTCGTAGCGCCCCTCGGGACCGATTCCCGAGGCGCGCAGGCGCTGCAGGTCGTCGTGATAGGCGGCGCCGCCGCTGATCGCCTTCTGGAAGATCGCCGGGTTGGTGGTGATGCCCTGCACGCCGGCATCGAGATAGCGGGCGAGCTGGCCGCTGCGCATCAGGTCGCGCGACAGGTTGTCGAGCCACAGATGTTGACCCAGCGCGAATGCACGGGCGAGATTTGTGCGGGGGGCAGCCGGCAGCGAGGCGGGCGTGCCGACGGGCGTGGGCGTGGCGGTCTTCGACATGGTGTGGCGGGCGGCCGAGCGAGCGTAGCTCGCCACTCTGCCACAAGCCGGTGTCGTGGTTAAGCACGTCGGTCGCGGTATAGTCGGAGCCCGCCCGTTACCCCGCCACAACCGCTCTCATCCCTGTGACCTGCCTGCTTGCCATCGAGACCGCTACCGCGTCGTGCAGCGTCGCGCTGACCTGCGACGGGGCGGTGCTGCAGCGCACCGCCGGCGGTGGCGACCGACCCTCAGAGCAGGTGCCGCTGTTGATCGGCGAGCTGTTTGCCGAGGCTGGTTTTGGTTTATCCCGTCTCGATGCCATCGCATTTGATGCTGGCCCCGGGTCGTTCACCGGCATTCGCGTCGGCTGCGGCCTGGCCCAAGGCATTGCACTCGGGCTGGACCGACCGCTGGTGCAGATCGGTTCCTTGGCGCTGCTCGCCATGCAGGCACCGGCGGGGCGGGTGGTGGCCTTGCTCGACGCGCGCATGGCCGAGATCTACTGGGCGCCATTCGAGCGCGCCGACACCCCGCAGGCTTTGCCGCAGGCGTTGGCCATTCCGCGTGTGTGTCCGCCAGGCGAGTGGGTGTGTCCGCTCGACATCGACGCCCTGATCGGCGACGGTCTCGCGGCGTATCCGGCTTTGTGCGCGGTCCTGCCGGCCGGGGTTGCGGTGCTCGACCGACATGCTCGTCCGCGCGCTGTCGACATGTTGCCGCTGGCCTTAGCAGAACTCGCAGCAGGTCGCGGTATCGCAGCCGAGGCCGCCAGCCCGCTTTACGTACGCGACAAGGTCGCGCTGACCGCTAGCGAACAGCTGGCCCGTCGGGCGCAGCGCGCATGAGGCCAGATGTGCTGCCTAGCGCGGGCTGGTCCATCGCCTTGACACTGCCGACAGGCTACCGTCTGCGGGAGCTGCGCCAGGACGATGCCCCGAGATTGGCCGAATTGGCTGCTGCGAGTGGGCCGTATGGCTGGAGTGCAAGCAAGTTTGGCGACGCATTGGCCGCTGGTAACGTGGGCTGGGGCGTGTTGCACGATGCTGAGTTGTCCGGCTCGGTGCTTTGCCTGCCTTCCGGCGATGACTGGGAGATCCTGGATCTGACCGTCCGACCGCACCAGCGGCGGCGCGGGCTGGCGCGCGGCTTGCTCGCAGCCGCCTGCCGCGCTGCCCACGCTGCCGGCGCCGTGCGCGTTCTGCTCGAGGTGCGGGCGAGTCATCAGGCAGCGATTGCGCTGTATCGGGGCTGTGGCTTTGCGCAGATAGCCCTGCGCCCCGACTATTACCCGGCTGCGAGCGGCCGAGAAGATGCGTTGGTCATGGAGTTCCGCTTGTGAATCGCGACGAGGCCCGCCTGCGTGAACTCGGCCTTTGGCCACCGTACGGACTGCTGCCGGCCGCGGCCCCGGAGCGCGCGGCCGGCGTTGCCACCCTCGACTGGTCGGCATTAGAGGACCGTATCCGCACCTGCAGCGCCTGCGGGCTGTGCCAGGGGAGGACGTTGGCGGTTCCTGGTATAGGCAGCCGTAACGCCCGCCTGCTGCTGCTGGGCGAGGCGCCGGGTGCCGACGAAGACCGCGCTGGCGAGCCGTTTGTTGGCCGGGCCGGCCGCTTGCTCGATCAGATGCTGTTGGCCATCGGCCTGAGTCGCCAGCAGGTCTATATCGCCAATGTGCTGAAGTGTCGGCCCCCGCAGAACCGGGACCCAGCGCCGGACGAGCTTGCCGCTTGCCGGCCGTTCCTGGATCGGCAGATCGCGCTACTGCGGCCGCAGGTCATCCTGGCGCTTGGCAGCTTCGCGGCACAAAGCTTGCTGGGCGGTGACGGGCGGGTCGGCGCCTTGCGTGGCCGTGTCCACCGCTGCGGCGACAGTGCGGTGGTGGTGACCTATCACCCGGCCTACTTGCTGCGCAGCCCCGACGACAAGCGCCGTGCCTGGGAGGATCTGTGCCAGTTGCGCGCGCTGTTGCAGGAGCCGGCACCCTAGCGGGGTTCGCGGATCTGGTGCGGGTGCTTGCCGCCGGACTCGACCGGCGCCTGACTGTGGCTGGCCGCGTAATCCAGCAGCCGTTTCAGTTCGTCGGCGTGATGCTTCATGTTGTGCTGGTGCAGGCGGCGCACGCCAAACATGCTCACCGATACGAACAGAGCGAACAGCACGATCACCAGATCCACAGACAAGTCGACCCAGACCATCAGCGCATAGAGCGCCAGCATCACCAGGATGCTCAGGTTCTCGTTGAAGTTTTGTACGGCGATCGAGTGCCCCGGCCCCATGAGCACGTGGCCGCGATGTTGCAGCAGTGCATTCATGGGAACCACAAAGAAGCCTGCCAGCCCCCCCACGACCAGCATCAGCACCGCCGCGGGCAGCAAGGTGTTGACCACCGTCATCAGGCAGGTGACAAACCCCATGACAATACCGACGCTCACGACTGACACCGACTTGTTGATCGGGATCAGGCGCCCAGCAAGCACTGCACCGATCGCCACACCAACAGCGAACACGCCTTGCAGGTAGGTGGCTTTGTGCAACGGTATATTCAGGGACTCCTCGGCCCAGCGCAGCATGATGAACTGCAGGGTCGCTCCAGCACCCCAGAACAGGGTCGTGGTGGCCAGCGTGATCTGGCCGAGTTTGTCGCGCCACAGTTCGCGCACACACAGCGCAAAGTCGCGGATCAGCCAGATCGGGTTGATGCGCTCGGGGCGGTGGTCGATGCCGGTGTTCGGCACCCACAGGTTGATCAGCGCCGCAATGCCGTAGAGCAGAGCGATGGTCGCCAGACTGAAAACCAGGATCTGCTCGGGGTGAGTGCCAAACGCCGCGACACTGCTGCTGGCGAACAGGCTGGTGACCATCGGGCTGATCAACCAGCCACCCAGCGCCGAGCCGAACACGATGGCGGCCACTGTGAGGCCTTCGATCCAGCTGTTGGCGACCACCAGCTTGGCCGGCGGCAGGTACTCGGTGAGGATCCCGTATTTGGCCGGCGAATACGCTGCCGCGCCCAAGCCCACCAGCGCGTAGCCATACAGCGGATGCAGGCCGGCGATCATCAGCAGACAGCCAGCGACCTTGATGGAGTTGGCGATAAACATCACCCGCGCCTTTGGCATCGAGTCGGCGAAGGCGCCGACAAAGGCGGCGAGCAGCACATAGGAGAGCACAAAGACCAGTTTGAGCAGCGGCTCGAGGCTGGCCGGCGCATCGATGTCGCGCAGCATGGCAATGGCGGCGATCAGCAGCGCGTTGTCGGCCAGCGCCGAAAAGAATTGCGCCGACATGATGGTGTAGAAGCCGCGGTTCATGCTGAGTGTCGGTCTGCCGGTTGGGCTGAGTGAGAGGTGTTGTCGTCGGTAACGCTGCGGCAAACCTGCGGGTTTATATCACGCTGCCATGACTGCTTGCCGATGCAGCCTTCGGTCGCAGCCAAGCGGCCAGACGTCACCGCGGCAGCAGGCAGAGTGCGCGCCGTATAATCGGCAAAAGTCCCCGGACCACCCATGCCACGCCCCCTCGTCGCCCGCATCGACCACGCTGCCCTGCGTCACAACCTCGGCTTGGCCCGGCGACTGGCACCGCACTCGCGGCTGATGGCGGTGGTCAAGGCCGATGGTTACGGCCACGGGCTGCTGCGGGTGGCAAGCGCCTTGGCCGCTGCCGACGCCTTTGCGGTGTTGACGCTGGACGACGCGGTGCGGCTGCGCGACGCTGGCTACACACAGACCATCTTGCTGCTGCAAGGGTTCTACGAGACCAGTGAATTGCCCGAGATCGCCAGCCGGGGTCTGAGCCTGGTGATCCACCAGCCCGAGCAGCTCGAGGCTTTGTTGGCCAGCCCGGTCACGGCACCGCTGGACATCCATCTGAAAGTCAACAGCGGCATGAACCGCCTGGGGGTGGCGCCAGAGTTGGTCGCACATGCGGTGTCTGCCCTGCGCGCTTGGCCGAAACTGGGTGAGCTCACCCTGATGACCCATTTCGCCACCGCCGACGAGGCCGACGGCATCGCTTGGCAGATGCAACGTTTCGACGCCGCCACGGCTGGCATCACCGCGCCGCGCTCGCTGGCCAATTCGGCTGCATTGGTGCGCCACCCGCAGGCCCGCACCGACTGGGTGCGGCCGGGGATCATGCTGTATGGCGTCGCCCCCAGCATCGAGACGGCGCCGTCCGATCTCGACCTGCGCCCGGCCATGACCTTGTCTTCGCGCATCATCGCCGTACAAGAACTGGCGCCAGGCGACCGTCTGGGTTACGGCGGGACCTTTACTGCCGAGCGCCGCACCCGCGTCGGTGTCGTCGCCTGCGGCTATGGCGACGGCTACCCGCGTCACGCCGGCACCGGCACTCCGGTGCTGGTCGATGGTGTGCGCACCCGCACCTTGGGCCGCCTGTCGATGGACTCCCTGTACGTCGACATCACCGACCTCCCGGCGGCCGGCATCGGCACCCCGGTGACGCTGTGGGGCGATGGTCTGCCGGCGCAAGAGGTCGCCACCCATGCCGGGACTATTGCCTATGAACTGCTGTGTGGCGTGACACGGCGGGTCACCGTGGAGGAGACCGCGACCGGGACCGCGGTTTAAGTCACTGGCGTCGCCGCTGTCGTGCGGCTGCCAGTGCTGCTTGCAGCACCGCGCGTCGATCGACTGGTTTCCCGTCGGGCGTGCTGCTTTCGTGGATATGCTCGCGGCGCTTGGCGGCCAGCCGTTCGGCGCGCTGGGCGGCAACATCCCGCAGTCGGGCCTCGCGGGCCTGGTAGCGGCGACGCCACTGCAGCGACAGGCGCTGCTGCGCGGCGCTGTCGCGCGGTGGCAGGGGCATCAGGTCGATGCAATCGACCGGGCAGGGCGGCAGGCACAGTCCGCAGCCGTTGCACTCGGCGGCGATCACGGTGTGCATGTGCTTGGTGGCGCCGACGATGGCATCGACCGGACAGGCCTGGATGCACAGGGTGCAGCCGATGCATTCGGCCTCTCGTATCAACGCCACTGCCGGCTCGCGGGCTGCCTCGCGTAGGGGGATGACCGGCCGTCCGGTGAGCGCCGCCAACCGAACCACACCTTCCACACCGCCGGGCGGGCAACGGTCGATGTCGGCCTCGCCGCTGGCGATGGCTTCGGCATAGGGGCGGCAGGCCGGGTAGTCGCAGGCACGGCATTGCGTCTGCGGCAGCACAGCGTCGATGGCATCGATCAGGGCAGGGTCGGCCATGGCCGGATGCGGCGCGGTCAGTCAGTCGCGCAGGCAGTCCGGGCCTGCATCGGCCCAGCAGTTGGGCGTCTCGTACAGGCGGACGCGGGCCAGCTGCAGCTGGCCGCCATAGGCTTCGGCGTAGGCTGCGGCGAGCTGGCGGAAAGCCACCACGGCCAAGTGTTCGGCAGTGGGTGGCTGTTCGAATACCACCGTGCGGTGGTCGGGCAGGCTCGCCAGAAAGGTGCGTACGGCGGTGTCGCCGGCGTGCACCAGAAATGCATGGTCCCAGGTGTCGATCAGCTCGCGGGCGATCGCCTTGATGCGCGAGAAGTCTGTGACCATGCCCTGTTCGGGCGAGCCAGGCGTACTGACCAGCGGCCCGGCGACGGTCACCTCGATGGCATAGCGGTGCCCGTGCAAGTGGCGGCACAGGCTGCTGTGATTGGGGATGCGGTGGCCGGCGTCAAACTCCAGCCTGCGGGTGATCTGCATCGGCGCAGTATAGCCGCAGGCGGGGGCTGGCCGGCGCACGCCGCCGCCGGCGGGATATCACGCGGGTGGCTAGCGGCCGCGGCGGGTGCCGGTGTTGCGGCGGGTCGTGGTGCGCGCTGTAGCGCGTGCCGAGCGCCGCAGGTTGCGATACAACTCCGGGTCGGCATTCTTCAAGTATTCGACGATCTCGAAGTGTTCTTTGCGGATGTGGCGCAGGTCGATCTGCTCGACGTGCACCAGGCGGACCAGCTCGCGCACCGCACGCGGCATGCTACGGCCGCTCTCATAGCGCGAACCGCCACTCTGGGTGACCCCTACCTGCGCCCAGAAGTCCTGCTGGTTCATTCCCAGCGCATGGCGCATCGCCCGCAATTGCGCGCCGCTGTCGATCAGCTCTGCCTGCATCTGTGCCTCCGTTGGTCGGCAGACCCTTCACTTGACGACCCCGTGTCGCCAGGCTGGACCTGTACCACGAGGTCTACGGACGCCGGCCGCGAATCTTTAAGGCGTGTTACCGCTGGGCACTGGTAGCCGCAGTGGCCGCAGGCCGAGCACGCGCGACACCGTATCGATCGCTCCCTGGACCGCCGCGTCGCTGTCGAACGGCCCGGCTTGTACACGCCAGCGTCCGCCACCATCGACGATACGCAGGCGGCTGGCGAGTTCCGGCACGCGCTGGCCGGCATCAGCGAGCAGGCGCTCGGCGTTGCGCCGGTCGCCAAACGCGCCCAGCTGCACCCAGCTGCCGCCCATGGTGGTGGTGGCCTGCAGGTCCGCCGGGCTGATGTCACCGGCCGGTAACGCCTCGACCAGGACCTCGGTGCTGCCTTTGTTGACATAGCCCAGCCGGTGCGCTGCGGCGTAGGACAGATCGATGATGCGGTTCGGATGGAAGGGACCGCGGTCGTTGACGCGCACCACCACCGAGCGGCCGTTGGCGAGATTGGTCACCCGGACATAACTTGGAATGCTCAGCGTCGGGTGCGCGGCAGTCATGGCGTACATGTCGTACGGCTCGCCGCTCGAGGTCGGTTTGCCGTGGAAACGCCGCCCGTACCAACTGGCCAGTCCGCGTTGGCTGAAACCTGGGACCGGTGGTGTGGGTTCATAGTCGACGCCGAACACCGAATATGGCCGATTGGCGAAACGGTGAGGGGTCTCCTCGCGCGGAACCGCATCTGGGATGCGGTCGAGCTCGGCAGCCGACAACTGCCCGGGGCCGTCGTCCAGGTAGTACTGCTTGCCCCATTTGGGGGCAGTTGAGGGTGCCGGGAGCGGCGGCTTGTTCGCCGTGCTGGGTGGCGCCGGAGTGGCCGGACGATTGGCCGGGCTGCTCGAACCAGCGTCGCGTTGCGGCGTGGCGCAGGCGCTCAGGGCGAGCGAGATCGACAGGACGACAAAGCGCTTCATGGACCACCAATCATGCCACGGTGACGTCGCACACTCATCAAGATGCCAAAGGCAAGTCCTAGCGTGACCAGCGATGTGCCGCCGTAACTGACCAGCGGCAGCGGCACGCCGACCACTGGCAGCAGGCCGATCACCATGCCGATGTTGACACACACATAGGTGAAGAACGACAGCGTCACGGCACCGGCCATCATGCGCGAGAACAGGCCATTGGCCTGACTGGCGATGCGCAGGCCGCGCAGCACGATGGCCAGCATCAGAACGAACATCACCAACACCCCAGCCAAGCCGAACTCCTCCGCGAATACGGCAAAGATGAAGTCGGTGTGGCGTTCCGGCAGGAAATCGAGATAGCTTTGGGTGCCCTGCATCCAGCCTTTGCCAAACAGTCCTCCCGAGCCCACCGCGATCATCGACTGGATGGTGTGATAGCCGGCACCGAGCGGGTCTTGCATCGGGTCGAGCAAGGTCAGCACGCGGCGGCGCTGGTAGTCGTGCAGCAAACCCCAGACAACCGGCAGGGCTGCCAGCGCGAGCACGCCCAGCACAGCGATCACGCGGTAACGCAAGCCGGCCAGGAACAAGACAAAGCTGCCGGCAGCGCCAACGAGCAGCGCGGTGCCCAGATCGGGCTGGCGCAGAATCAGCGCCATTGGCAGGGCGAGGATGACGGTCGCAATCAGAAAGTGGCGTGGCAGCAGGTCTTCCTGATGGCGATGCAGGTACCAGGCCATCATCAGCGGGGTCGAGAGCTTCATGAGCTCCGACGGCTGGATGCGCGTAATGCCGATATCCAGCCAGCGACGCGCGCCGTTGATCACCTCGCCGCCTACCGCCACGCCGATGAGAAGCAATACACCGAGCACGTACAACGGTGGCGCCACGGACGCGAGGCGGGCCGGCGGCACCTGCGCGACCAGCCACATGCAGCAGATGGCCACCGCGAAATTGATCAGCTGGTTGCTCCATCGCACCCACGAGCCGCCCGACGCTGAGTACAGCGTCAGCAGGCCGATGAGCGTCAGCCCACCCAGAAGCAGCAGCAGGGGCGGGTCGAGCGGCCGCAGCAGGAAGCTGCCGACGCGGCGCAGCAGCGGCGGCGAGTTCATGGTGCGACCTCGTCGGCCGGCGGGCTCCCGACGATCCACTGGTCGAGGATCCGGCGCGCTACCGGCGCCGCAGCACCACTTCCGCTGCCACCGTTCTCGACCAGCACGGCGACGGCGATGGTCGGCGCCTCGGCGGGAGCGTAAGCGATGAACCAGGCATGGTCGCGGTGGCGCTCATCGATGGCGTCGGCGCGGTAGGTCTGGCCCTGCTTGATGGCGATCACCTGGGCCGTGCCGGTCTTGCCGGCAGTCTTGTAGGGAGCATCGCGAAAGGCGGCAGCGGCGGTGCCACCCGGCTCGGTGACGGCGACCATCGCTGCTGCGACGAGGTCAAGGTGGGCCTCGTCAAAGTGCGTTTCGAACACCGGTTGCGGTTCGGTGACGCGGGTCTTGCCAGTGCGGCTATCGACGATCTCCTTGGCCAGATGAGGGCGCCACGCGACACCGCGGTTGGCGAAGATCGCGGTGGCATAGGCCAGCTGCATCGGCGTTGCCAGCAGGTAGCCTTGACCAATTCCGGCGGACACCGAATCGCCGGTGTACCAGCGGTCGCGGAAACGCGCACGTTTCCAGGCCTCGCTGGGGTTTAAACCGCTGCGCTCGCCGCCGATATCGATGCCGCTCTCGACGCCAAAGTTAAAGCGCGCGAGGAAGTCGTGCATGCGCTGGATGCCCATGTCCACCGCCAGGCTGTAATAGTAGATATCGCACGACTGGACGACCGAGACATGCATGTCGACTCGACCATGGCCTTCGCGTTTCCAGCAGCGGTAGCGGTGGCTCGAGCCAGGCAGGCTGAACCAGCCAGGGTCGAACACGCTGTCCTGGGGGCGGCGCAACCCGCTCTCGAGACCGGCCAGCGCCATGAATGGTTTGATCGTAGAGCCAGGTGGGTACGCGCCACGCAGGGGGCGGTTGGTCAGCGGCCGGTCGGGTGAATCGTTCAGGCGCCGCCAGTTAGGCACGTCGATGCCGTCGACGAACAGGTTCGGGTCGAAGCTCGGTTGACTGACCAGGGCCAGGACGTCGCCGGTTGCCGGTTCGATCGCCACAGCGGCACCGCGGCGGCCCTCAAAGGCCTGCTCGGCGACCTGCTGC
The DNA here is from genome assembly GCA_964524005.1 of uncultured Enterobacteriaceae bacterium. Lineage (GTDB taxonomy): Bacteria > Pseudomonadota > Gammaproteobacteria > Burkholderiales > UBA3065 > UBA3065. The sequence continues at coordinate 8,587 of CAZGBK010000002.1, read as the reverse complement.
AGGCGAATGTCGATAGCCAGGCGCAGACGGTTGCCGGGCACCGAGGCATGGCTACTCAGGGTGCGTACACCGTGGCCGCTGGCATCGGTCTCGACCTTGCGATAACCGGCGATCCCCCGCAGCTCGGCCTCGTAGGTCTTTTCGATACCGTCCTTGCCGATGGCGTCGATGCCGCGATAGGCGTCGTTCTCGCCGCGCGTCTCGATAGCCGCCTTGTCGGCGGCGCTGATCCGCCCGACATGCCCAAGAACGTGGGCGGCGCTTTCGCCAAATGGGTAATGACGGTATAGCCGGGTCGACAGCTCGACACCCGGGAAACGAAATTTTTGTGCGGTGAAACGGGCGACCTCTTCGTCGCTCAAGAACGAGCGCACTGGCAACAGACCCAGCCGCCGCGTCTCGCGGATGCGCTGCAGAAAGCGTTTGCGGGTACCCTCGTCGATGCGCACCAGTTCCGCCAGTGCGTCAAGGGTGCCTGGCAGATCGCTCACTCGTGTCGGGTCGATCTCTAGCGTGTAGACCGCGGTGTTCTCGGCCAGGACGACGCCGTTGCGGTCGGTGATCAGGCCCCGGTTGGGCGCCGATGGCACGATGCTGATGCGGTTGCTTTCGGCCAGCGTATGAAAGCGCTGGTGTTCGATCGCCTGCAGAAAGATGAGTCGCAGCAAGAGCAGCGCAAAACCGATGCCGACCAGCACCACCACGACCTGTAGGCGCGACTGGTATTGCTGCTCGCGACCAAGTTCTTCCAGCGTAGTGAGGCGTTGGGCCATGCTGCTTCAATCGCCCTGCAGACCACGACTCGGTGTATCGCGGCGGGTCTCAAGCAACAGACGCAGCAGCGGCCAGAGCAGTGCGCCGAACAGCGGCGACCACAGCTCCAGCGGCCCGCCCCAGCGCAGTCCAAGCCACAGTTGGCCGGCCGCTCGCAAGCCGAGCACGGCAAACAGCAGCAGGGCCACGACCAGCATCTGGGCATGCAGTGCCATCTGGTCGAAGGTCTTGCGCAGGTGGGTACCGACGTAGGCGCACAGGCAATACAGACCGGCACCCAGCCCGGTGGGCAACAGCATTGCAACGTCTTTGACCAGCCCGAGCCCCCAGCCACTCCAAACGCTGGCCGGTGGCCGGGGCCGGGTCGACCAGTAGATCAGCACCAGCAGGCAGAGGTCGGGGCGCAGCAGGTCGATGCTGGCGGTAATCGGCACCAGATCGACCAGCAGGGCGACCAGCAGCGAGCCCCAGACCAGGCGGCGTGACGCTGGCAGGAGTTGTTGCTCGGTTGCAGGGCTCATGTGGCCTCGATCATGGTGTGTCAGGGGGCGGCCTGTTGGCAGCCGAGCCCGGATCGGGCTTGACCAGGGGGCGCACGACGGCAAAGTGACGCTGTGTCTCCAGCCGTGCCACCGGGCGGCAGCGCACCACGGCGAACTCGCTCTGGGTGTCGCGCTCGACACTGGTGACCGTGGCAACCGCCATGCCGGCCGGATAGACCGAGTCGAGCCCACTGGTGACCAGACGATCGCCTGGTTCGATATCGGCGTTGTTGGCGAGGAAGCGAAGGCTGGCGCGTTCAGCGATGCCGTCGCCGATCAGCACTGCGCGCTGGCCGGTCCGGGCGATCTGCACCGGGGTGGCCTGCCCCTTGTCGGTGATCAACGCGACCTCGCTGGTCGTGCCGCCCACCCGCACGACCTGGCCGACCACTCCGTTCGGTTCGACAAGCGCCATTCCGAGGCTGATGCCCTCGCTACGACCGGCGTTGATCAGCAGGCGGTGCGCCGACGACGAGCGCCCCCGTTGCAGCAGCTGTACAAAGCGTACTGGCTCGATGCCATCGGGAGGCAGCTCGAGCAGTTCGCGTAGTCGCGTATTTTCTTGGCGCAGGGACGACAGGCTTTGCCAGCCAGTCTGCAGGCGCATGTTCTGGTCCTCCAGCTCGCGGATACGCTCGAGCAGGCTGCCCTGCAGCTGCAAGTGCTGCAGCGCATCGGCGGTCTGTTCGCGGCCAGCGGCGACGGCGCTGTAGAGCGGCGCGGAGAGCCGCTCGCCGCCGCTGCGCAGGCTGTCCGACCAGTCGTACTGCGCATCGGTGACCAGCAACGCAGTAGCGGCTGCCAGCCCGACCAGGCAGCGCGCACCCGGCGAGATGCCGCGCCGGAAGAGTTCAGGGGCGTGGTGGGTGGCGGGCCGGACCATGCGGCGCCTGGGGCTTATTCCTGCGCGAAGACGCTGTGCGGGCGGTCCATGCGCTCGAGCGCGAGACCGCAACCGCGGACCACGCAGGTCAATGGTTCTTCGGCAACCGACACCGGGAGGCCGGTCTCGACCGACAACAGGCGATCGAGACCGCGCAGCATGCCACCACCGCCGGTGAGCACCATGCCGCGATCGGCGATGTCGCCGCCGAGTTCAGGCGGAGTTTGCTCGAGCCCGACGCGGATCGCCGAGACGATGGCGTTGAGCGGTTCCTGCAGCGCTTCGTAGATCTCGTTGCTGGTGATGGTGAAGCTGCGCGGCACGCCCTCGGCGAGGTTGCGCCCTTTGATCTCCATCTCGCGCACCTCGCTGTCGGGGTAGGCCGAACCGACCCGCTTCTTGACTTCCTCTGCGGTCGCTTCGCCGATCAGCAGGCCGTAGTTGCGGCGGATGTAGTTGATGATGGCCTCGTCGAACTTGTCGCCCCCAACCCGCACCGAGTTGCCGTAGACCACCCCGCCTAACGAGATGACGCCAAGCTCTGTCGTGCCGCCGCCGATGTCGATGACCATCGAACCGGTCGCGTCCTCGATCGGCAGGCCAGCGCCGATTGCCGCGGCCATGGGCTCCTCCAGCAGATAGACCTTCGACGCGCCGGCACCGAGCGCCGATTCGCGGATGGCGCGGCGTTCGACCTGGGTCGAGCCCCAAGGCACGCAGATGACGATGCGCGGGCTGGGCGAGAACAGACGGGCGTCGCGCACACGGCGGATGAAGTTCTTCAGCATCTGCTCGGTGACCGTGAAGTCTGCGATCACGCCGTCTTTCAGCGGGCGCACGGCTTCGATGTTACCGGGCGTTCGGCCAAGCATCATCTTGGCTTCACGGCCGACTTCCTGAATCACGCGGCGGCCGTTCTGGTCGGTGCGGATCGACACCACCGAGGGTTCATCCAGCACGATGCCCTTGCCACGGACGTAGACCAGCGTGTTGGCGGTGCCCAGGTCGATGGCGATGTCGTTCGAGAAATAGTTGCGCAGAAAACCTAGCATGATCGATTGGCCCGAAACTGGTGCGACCGGGGCGGCCGCGACGTCAATCGCTTATGATACTGCACCGCTCCGGTCGGCTGGCACCCGCCGCGACACGGGGCCTGTGTAGCCCACGAAGTTTGTTCGCAGACGCCGCATGCTGGTGCGGCGGGTGCGGACACTGTTCCCGGAAACGCCTCATGTCTCTCAGCCCGGACGACGTCCGCAAAATCGCGCGCCTTGCCCGTCTGCAACTGGACGAGGTCGAGGTCGAGCCGACTCTCGTTACCCTTAATCGCACCTTGGCCCTGGTCGAGCAGATGCAGTCGGCTGACACCACTGGTATCGAGCCGATGGCACACGCGCAAGCTGTGTCTTTGCGCTTGCGACCCGATGCCGTGACCGAGCACGATGCGCGCGATGCGCTGATGGCCAATGCGCCGGCCACCGAGAAGGGGCTGTTCCTCGTACCGAAGGTGATCGAATGAGTGCCGCGCCCGCAACTGTCGCCGCGCTCGCCGCCGATCTGGCTGCGGGCAAGGTCTCTGCGGTCGAGCTCGCCACTGGGGCGCTCAAGCGCGCCGAGGCCTCGACCCTCAACGCCTTCATCACGCTCGACCCGGACCGCACACTGGCCGAGGCGCGCGCTGCCGATGCGCTGCGGGCCTCTGGCAAAGCTGGCCCGTTGACCGGCGTCCCGTTCGCGCAGAAGGACATCTTCTGCGCCGAGGGTTGGCGGACCACTGCCGGCTCGAAGATGCTCGGCGATTTCGTCGCGCCGTATGACGCCACGGTGGTGGCGCGCGGCAAGGCTGCCGGCCTGGTGACCATCGGCCGCGCCAACATGGACGAGTTCGCCATGGGTTCGTCGAACGAGAACAGCGCTTTTGGGGCGGTGCGTAATCCGTGGGATATGGCACGCGTGCCGGGCGGCTCCTCGGGTGGCTCGGCCGCGGCAGTGGCGGCGGGCATCGTGCCGGCGGCCACCGGCACCGACACCGGCGGCTCGATCCGCCAGCCGGCCTCGTTCTGCGGCATCACCGGCATCAAACCGACTTATGGCGTGGTCAGCCGCTACGGCATGATCGCCTACGCCTCCAGCCTCGACCAGGGCGGGCCGATGGCGCGCACGGCGCAGGACTGCGCGCTGCTGCTCAACGCCATGGCCGGCTTCGATGAGCGTGACGCCACCAGTCTGCAGCGCGCCCCCGAGGACTATGCACGCGATCTTGAGCGACCCTTGGATGGTCTGCGCATCGGCGTGCCCACCGGCTGGCTCGGTGACGGCGTCGCGCCCGATGTGCGTGCCGCAGTCGAGGACGGCCTCGCGCAGCTCGAGACGCTCGGCGCGCGCCGCGTCGAGGTGAGCCTGCCGCACGCGCAGTACGCCATCGCCGCTTACTACGTCATCGCCCCGGCGGAAGCCTCGAGCAACCTTTCACGCTACGACGGTGTGCGCTACGGCCACCGCGCCGCCCAGTACACCGACCTCGCCGAGATGTACGGAAGGAGTCGTGCAGAAGGCTTCGGCGCCGAGGTGCGTCGCCGCATCCTCGTCGGCACGTATGTGCTCTCCGCCGGCTACTACGACGCCTACTACCTCAAGGCCCAGCAGGTGCGGCGCCTGATCGCGCAGGACTTCGCAGCGGCGTTCGAGGCGTGTGACGTGATCGCCGGCCCGGTCGCCCCTACGGTCGCCTACAAACTCGGCGAAAAGACCGCCGACCCGGTGCAGATGTACCTCGGCGATGTCTTCACCACGCTGGTCAATCTGGCCGGTCTGCCTGCGCTCTCCGCGCCGTGTGGTTTCGGCGAGGCCGGGATGCCCGTGGGGCTGCAGCTCATCGGCGACTATTTCGCCGAAGCGCGGCTGCTCAACGTCGCGCATCGCTTGCAGCAAGCGACCGACCACCACTTGAAGACACCGCCCGATGCTAGTGTCGCCGCCGCAGGGGGTGCAGCGTGAGCGCCGCCAACTGGGAGGTCGTCATCGGGCTTGAGACCCACGTCCAGCTCTCGACCGTTTCCAAGATCTTCTCCGGCGCCTCGACGGCGTTCGGTGCCGAGCCCAACCGTCAAGCCTGTGCGGTCGATATGGCGCTGCCCGGTGTGCTGCCGGTGATGAATGCCGCCGCCGTCGACAAGGCGATCGCCTTCGGCCTCGCGATCGGTGCTCACATCGCCCCGCGCAGCGTCTTCGCGCGCAAGAACTACTTCTACCCGGACCTCCCCAAGGGCTACCAGATCAGCCAGTTCGAGATCCCGGTGGTACAGGGCGGCAGCATCGCCATCCAGGTCGGTGAGGGCGACAAGGAGTACAGCAAACGGGTCGAACTCACCCGCGCCCATCTCGAAGAGGACGCTGGCAAGTCGTTGCACGAGGACTTCCACGGCATGTCCGGCATCGACCTCAACCGCGCCGGAACGCCGTTGTTGGAGATCGTCACCGAGCCGGTGATGACCTCGAGCGCCGAAGCGGTGGCCTATGCCCGCGCCCTGCACGCGCTGGTGATGTGGATCGGCATCTGCGACGGCAACATGCAGGAGGGCTCGTTCCGCTGCGACGCCAACGTGTCGGTGCGCCGGCCCGGCGAGCCTCTGGGCACCCGTCGCGAGATCAAGAACCTCAACTCGTTCCGCTTCTTGCAGCAGGCGATCGACTACGAGATCCGCTGGCAGATCGAGCAGATCGAGGACGGCCACACCATTCAGCAGGCCACCGTGCTGTTCGACCCGGACAGCGGCGAGACGCGGATGATGCGCAGCAAGGAAGACGCGCATGACTACCGCTACTTCCCCGACCCGGACCTGCCGCCGCTGGTGATCGACCCGGCGCGCATCGAGGCGGTCAAGGCCGGGATGCCGGAGCTGCCGGCGGCGATGCAGGCGCGCTTCGCGGCGGACTATGGTTTGTCCGACTACGACGCCGGCCAGCTCACCGCCAGCCTCGACACCGCGCGTTACTTCGAGGCGGTGGTCGCCGCTGCGGGTGCGGCGCAGGCCAAGCCGGCTGCCAACTGGGTGATGGGCGAGGTCGCCGCGCGGCTCAACCGCGAGGAGAAGGCGATCGGATCGTCTCCCGTGTCGCCGCCGCAGCTCGCCGGTGTGCTGGCCCGTGTCGCCGACAACACCATCTCCAACAACATCGCGCGCAAGGTCTTCGAGGCACTGTGGAACGGCGAGGGGGAGAGTGCCGACGCCATCATCGAGGCGCAGGGGCTCAAGCAGGTGACCGACGCCTCGGCCATCGAGCCGATCATCGATGAGGTGCTCGCCGCCAACCCGCAGAGCGTCGCCGAGTTCAAGGCCGGCAAGGAGAAAGCGTTCAATGCGCTGGTTGGCCAGGTGATGAAGGCGAGCCGCGGCAAGGCGAGTCCGGCTCAGGTCAACGAGCTGCTGCGGCGCAAGCTGGAGGGCTGAGGTGTCCGGCCGCGTGCTCATCCTTGGCACCGGCGGCACCATCGCCGGGGTGGCGGACTCGCCCTCGCAGAGCACCGGCTATCGCGCGGCTGCGCTGTCGGTCGAGCAACTGGTTGCCGCGGTGCCGGCGCTTGCCGAATACGACCTCGAGACGCGGCAGGTGGCGCAGGTCGACTCCAAGGACATGTCCTTTGCCATCTGGACCGAGCTGCATCGCGAGGTCTCGGCCGCGCTGAAGGACGGGCAACTGGATGGGGTGGTCATCACCCACGGCACCGATACGCTCGAGGAGACGGCGTACTTCTTGGCACGGACCCTGGTTGCTGCCAAGCCGGTCGTCCTGACGGCGGCCATGCGTCCGGCCACGGCCCTGTCGGCAGATGGTCCACAGAACCTGCTCGATGCGGTTCAGCTGGCCTGCGAGCCCGCCGCCGCTGGTGTGCGCGTCTGCATGCACGGTGAGGTGTTCGCCGGCTTCGCTGTGCGTAAGTGCCACCCGTACGCCGTCCACGCCTTCGCCTCGACCCGCGCCGCCGGCCCGGTGATGGAGGAGGGGGTCTTTGCGCCTCCGGCGAGCCTGCCAGAACCGCTTGGATTCAATCCTGCCCCCGAAAACTGGCCTTGGGTCGAGGTCTTGCAGAACCATGCCGGACAAGATGCCCGCGCGGTCAGGGCGCTGGTTGGCGCTGGGGTTTGCGGACTGGTGGTTGCCGCCACTGGCAACGGCACCTTGGCCGAGGGCTTTGTCGAGTCGCTGCGGGAGGCGGCGCAGGCCGGTGTGGCTGTGGTCGTGGTCAGTCGCTGCCCCCAGGGCCACGTGGTCGGTCAGCCGCAACACGGCTTGTGGGTGCTACCGCTCACTGCTGCGCAGGCGCGCGTCGAACTACTGCTGCAGCTGCGCGATCGGCCTGCCTGACACGGTCTGGCGGCGGCGTTCGCGTAGGCGTCGACGTGCCTCAGCGGGCTTTGCTTGCGTAGCGGTCGGCGGTCACTGCCAGCGCACACAGCGCGATGGCGACAAAGCAGGCCAGTGCCCATTCCGCGATCGAGAAACCGAGCAGCGTCCAGTCGACCTTGCTGCAGTCGCCGCTGCCGCGAAACACCATCGGCAGGACTTGGGCCAACGGGACGCTATCGAGCATGAAGGCGAGGTCGCCGCCGCACTCGGGGAACTCGGGCGGGTTGTGCTGCAACCAGGTCTGGCGACCGGCGATACCAGCGCCGATCAAGGCCGCCAGCGTCACCAGTCCGGCCCAGGCCCGCGACACCCAATAGGGCCCGCGGTGCAAGGCTCCGGCCGAGGCAAGCAGTCCGGTGACGAGAAACGCGTAGCGCTGGAAGATGCACAGCGGGCAGGGCTCGATGCCAGCTCCGGCCTGTAGGACCACCCCGAACGCGATCAGACCAAAGCAGGTGGCAGCGATGCCGGCCAGTACCCGGTGCGGGTGCAAGGCCAGGGGGCAAGGGGTGTTGCGCAAGTCCATAGCCGGCATTCTAGTCAATGCCCGGCGGCACGCCCCTGCTAAAATCCGCCACTTTCCCGCTGGGCTTGTCGATGCGCACCTTTCAGGACCTCATCCTCACCCTGCAGCGCTACTGGTCTGAGCGCGGCTGCGTGTTGTTGCAACCCTACGACATGGAGGTCGGTGCCGGCACCAGCCACACCGCCACCTTTCTGCGCGCGCTCGGCCCCGAGCCGTGGAAGGCTGCCTACGTGCAGCCGAGCCGCCGGCCCAAGGACGGCCGTTACGGCGAGAACCCGAACCGGCTGCAGCACTACTACCAGTACCAGGTGGTGCTCAAGCCGGCGCCGGCCGACATCCTCGAGGCCTACTTGGGTTCCCTGGAGGCCATCGGGCTCGATCTGCGCGCGAACGATGTGCGCTTCGTCGAGGACGACTGGGAGAACCCCACTCTTGGTGCCTGGGGGCTGGGCT
>CAZGBK010000001.1:0-227005 GCA_964524005.1 uncultured Enterobacteriaceae bacterium | reverse complement strand
AACCACACGGAGCCTAGTGCTTAAGGCTCCGTGTGGATTGAATCTGGCGAAAGCCCATCAGTGATCAATCAATCACAGTCGATAACGCTAGAAGGAAGAGAAACGGGTTCGAGCGCCAGCGAAGAACCGAGTGCGCGCGAAGCACTGCACTCACAAAAGGGAATTACTAGTCTCTTTGGTCTGCTGTTAAGTCGTTGAAATCACGTGGGTCATTGCCCGATGTCTTTTCGGTCGTCCAGATCTCGAAAAGAAAACACACTTGTTCGTGTGCATTCATTTGATTATGGAGGACTACGACCATGGCACAGGCCAAGACACTCACAGACAAGGAACTCAAGCGACTGCTGGACTTGATGCCAGCACGCAAGCACGCGTGGCGTGATCGACTGATGTTGCTGATGCCCACTTGGGCAGGCATGCGTGTGGGGGAACTGGCAGCCATCACGGTGGGCGATGTGCGCGATGCCGAAGGCAGGGTGCGCGAAGAGGTGCTGCTATCCAAGCATCAAACCAAGGGGCGGCAGGCGCACACAGTGTTCCTGCCGCGCAAACTTCGAGATGAGATCGCCAAGTACCTGATCGCCCGCAGCCCCATCCGCGATGACCAGCCCCTGTTTTACACGCAGGGACGCGCAGGGTTCACAGCCAACACGCTCACGCAGCACTTCCACTACTTGTATCGGTGGGCTGGCATCACAGGGGCGTCAAGTCACAGCGGCAGACGCACCTTCATCACGGGCTTGGCTGCCAAGGGGGTGTCAGTGCGAGTGCTGGCAAGTCTTGCTGGTCACAAGAGCATTGCCACCACGCAGGCCTACATCGACGTCAACGACGATATGAAGCGCAGGGCGGTGGAGTTGGTTTAACCCTTTCGCTGCTGTCCTTCCGAAGTACGACATTCAACGTCCGGTTCTTGGACTTTTCACGGCTACCACGGCGCAAAAGCAAACGGCCCGCATCAGCGCGGGCCGCTCTATGTCTGGTGGGTTGTGTAGGGATCGAACCTACGACCTACGGATTAAGAGTCCGCTGCTCTACCAACTGAGCTAACAACCCGCGTCTGGTCCGGGAACCGTTGGTGGGTCGTGTGCGATTCGAACGCACGACCAACGGATTAAAAGTCCGCTGCTCTACCGGCTGAGCTAACGACCCGGAAAGAGGCGCGATGTTAAACGTCCGCGCCACGAGGGTCAACGCCTGCAGGCTTCCCGCGTGTCTGCGCCACTCAGGGGGCTGATTCCCTCACCAAATCTTCCAGTTTCAAGGCAGCAGTTCCTTCGGCCAGCGCCCTCTGTGCTTGGGCGACTCCGTCTTCCAAGGTCTCGGCCAGACCCGCCACGTAGATAGCGGCTCCAGCGTTGAGCGCAACGATGTCGGCCGCTGGTCCCGATTTGCCGGCGAGCACATCCCGCAGCACTTGGGCCGACTCGGTGACGCTCTCGACACGCACCGCCGCCAGATCGCGGCGCTCGATGCCAAAGCGCTCCGGAGTTAGCGTGTATTCGCTGATCACGCCGCTGCGTAGTTCGGCCACATACGTCTCACCGCTCAGCGTGATCTCATCAAGCCCATCGGCGCCATGCACGACCAGCACGTGGCGGCTGCCCAGCTCGCGTAGCACGTCGGCCAGTGGGCGCGTTAGCTGGCGGCTGAACACGCCAAGCAGTTGGTTGGGGGCACTGGCTGGGTTGGTCAGTGGCCCCAGCACATTGAACAAAGTGCGTACGCCGAGCTCTTTGCGAACCGGCGCGGCATATTTCATGGCGCTGTGATGGTTGGGTGCAAACAGGAATCCCAACCCGACCGTGTCGATCAGCTGCCCGACGCGCTCCGGCCCGATATTCAGATTCACGCCGAGATGCTCCAGCACGTCGGCGCTGCCGCTGCCCGAGCTCACTGCACGGCCGCCATGCTTGGCTACATGCGCGCCGCATCCAGCTGCAACGAAGGCGGCAGTGGTCGAGATATTGAACGTGTGCAGAGAGTCGCCCCCGGTGCCGCAGGTGTCGACCAGGTGGCTGCGGTTGGTCACGTTCACTTTCGCCGACAGCTCGCGCATGACCTCGGCGGCTGCAGCGATCTCGGTCACCGTTTCGCCTTTGCAGCGCAACGCGATCACCGCCGCGGCGATCTGCGCCGGACTCAGCTTGCCTCCCATCAGCGCGCGCATCAGCGCCAACATCTCGTCGCGCTTGAGGTCCTCGCGGGCGAGCAGACGGTTAAGGGTGTCCTTGAAGATCATGGGTGCTTCATTCAAGCGGAGGCGGCGTGACAGGGCTGAGACATCGCCGGCTGGTTGATCGATCTCACGCAGCGTGTGCGCTGCCGGTCCATTGGACGCCGACAAAGTTGCCGAGCATGGCGTGGCCGTGCTCGGTGAGGATGGACTCGGGGTGGAACTGCACGCCCTCTACCGCGAGGGTCTTGTGGCGCACCCCCATGATTTCGCCATCCTCGGTCCAGGCGGTGATCTCGAGGCACTCCGGCAGCGATTCTCGTTCGATCACCAGCGAGTGATAGCGCGTCGCGGTGAACGGGTTGGGCAGGCCGCGGAACACGCTGGTGTCGTTGTGGTGCACCAGGGATGTCTTGCCGTGCATCAGCTGCTTGGCGCGGACGATGCGCCCACCAAAGGCCTGGCCGATGCTCTGGTGGCCCAGACACACGCCCAAGATGGGAATCTGCCCGGCGAAGCGCTGGATGGTCGCGACCGAGATACCGGCCTCGTTTGGCGTGCAGGGGCCCGGCGAGATAACGATGTGATCGGGGCGCATGGCCACGACGTCGTCGATGGTGATCTCGTCGTTGCGGTGGACACGCACATCTTGACCCAGCTCGCCAAAGTATTGGACCAGGTTGTAGGTGAACGAGTCGTAGTTGTCGATCATCAGCAGCATGGTCTCGTCTCGTGATCTAGGTGTGGCGGTCTAGCTCGCCGGAGTGACGTCACTATACCGCTGGCCAGGCCGATGCTGCGCTAGCGCAAGAACAGCCGGTATGCTGGGTTCTGCGTCTCCTCGACGTAGGGATAACCCAGCGCATCGAGAAAGCCCTGGAACCGCGGCTTGTCGCCGCGTGGCACTTGGATGCCGACCAGCACGCGGCCGTAGTCGGCGCCGTGGTTGCGATAGTGGAACAGCGAGATGTTCCAGCCCTGCGGCATCTGCGTCAGAAAATTCAGCAACGCGCCCGGGCGTTCGGGGAAGGTGAAGCGGTACAACAGCTCATCCGCCGCGTCGGCGCGCCCGCCGACCATGTGGCGCAGGTGGGTCTTGGCCATCTCGTCGTCGGTGAGGTCGAGTGTCGGCAGGCCGTGTGCGGCGAGGCTGGCAGCGAGCTTGCGGCCCTCATCACGGCTCCCCACGCTCACGCCGACAAAGATATGCGCCGCCTGCGGGTCGGCATAGCGGTAGTTGAACTCGGTGATATTGCGGTTGCCGATCTGCGCGCAAAAAGCCTTGAACGCACCGGGCTGCTCGGGGATGGTCACCGCCAGCACCGCCTCGCGCTGTTCGCCCACTTCGGCGCGCTCGGCGACGAACCGCAGCCGGTCGAAGTTCATGTTGGCGCCCGAGGCGATGGCGACCACCGTCTTGCCGGTGTGCCCGTTCTCGGCCAGCCAGGCTTTGGCCCCGGCCACACCGAGCGCCCCGGCCGGCTCAAGGATACTGCGTGTGTCCTCGAACACGTCCTTGATCGCCGCGCAGATGGCGTCGTTGTCGACGCGGACGATGCCGTCGCAGAGGTCCTGGCACAGGCGGAAGGTCTCCTCGCCAACCAGCTTGACCGCTGCACCGTCGGCGAACAGGCCGACCTGCGCCAACTCGACCCGCTTGCCGGCTGCCAGCGACTGCGCCATGGCGTCGGCGTCGGTCGCCTCCACGCCATAGACCTTGATCTCCGGTCGCAGCGACTTGATCGCTGCCGCGACACCTGCCAGCAGTCCACCACCGCCGACGCAGCAGAACACGGCGTCGATCGGACCCGGGTGCTGCTCGAGGATCTCCAGCCCGATGGTGCCTTGGCCGGCGATCACGTCCGGGTCGTCGAAGGGGTGGACGAAGGTCATGCCCTGCGTCTTCTCGAGCTCGCGGGCGTGGGCGTAGGCCTCGTCGTAGCTCATACCGTGCAACACCACCTCCCCGCCCCGCCGACGCACCGCATTCACCTTGATGGCGGGCGTGGTTGTCGGCATGACGATGACCGCACGGCAGCCGATCCGCGCTGCCGACAGCGCCACACCCTGCGCGTGGTTGCCGGCCGAGGCGCAGATGACGCCCTTCTTGAGCTGCTCCGCCGTGAGGTGCGCGATGCGGTTGTAGGCACCGCGCAACTTGAAGCTGAACACCGGCTGCTGGTCCTCGCGCTTGAAAAACACCTGGTTGCCGACCCGCTCGGATAAAGCTGGTGCCGGCGTCAGGTCGGTACGCACGGCCACCTCGTAGACGCGCGCGTTGCGGATACGTTGCAGGTAGTCGGTGAGGGTCGGCGTATTCATGGTCGGCGCGGCAAAGGCGCAAGCGTAGCAGAGCAGACGCGCAGCCGCGTCTTGCGGCATGCCGATGCGCTATCCTCGGACTTGGGCCAGCCCTGACTGGCGATCTTCACCTCTGCAGCCTTCAAGGTCTTTTGCCATGTCGTCGTCCGATTCCGCGAAACGCGCCGCCGCCGAGGCCGCCCTCGCCTACGTCCGCAAAGGGCAGGCGGTGGGGGTCGGCACCGGTTCAACCGCCAATTTTTTCATCGATCTGCTCGGTGGCATGCGTCATCAGATCGCCGGCGCCGTGGCCAGCTCCGACGCCACGGCCGAACGCTTGCGCAAGGTCGGCATCGAGGTTCTCGATCTCAACGGCGTCAACCATCTGCCGGTGTATGTGGATGGTGCTGACGAGATCAGTCCCGACCTCCACCTCATCAAGGGTGGCGGCGGGGCGCTGACGCGCGAAAAGATCGTCGCCGCGGTGGCCGAGGAGTTTGTCTGTATCGCCGACCGCAGCAAATGGGTCGACGTCCTTGGGCGCTTTCCGCTGCCGGTCGAAGTCATCCCCATGGCCCGTGCCTACGTCGCCCGTGAACTGGTGCGTCTGGGCGGTCAACCCGATCTGCGCATCGGCTTCAAGACCGATAACGGCAACTGCATTCTCGACGTCCATGGCATGGACATCCTGAACCCGATCGAGCTTGAACGCGAAATCAACCAGATTGCCGGCGTCGTCACTGTCGGCCTGTTCGCTCGCCGCCCGGCCGACGTCGCTTTGATCGCCGGGCCAGATGGCGTGCGGCGGGTCACCGCCCGTCCATGACTGCGCACAGACGTCTGTCGGCATGCACTCATCGCTGCGGCTCGGCTGTCGCACAAGTGTCATGCAACGGTCTTAAACTGCCGGTTTGTTTCGAGACACCTTGGCCTGGAGCAAGACTGTCATGAGCGAGCATATCAGCACAAAATTCGACGCCGAACTCGAGGCCGTTCGCAGCCGCGTCTCGCAAATGGGTGGCTTGGTCGAGAATCAGCTGGCGCGTCTTGGCGCGGCGATGTTCTCGGGCGACACGCGCGAGCTCGAGACGGTGATGCGCAGCGATTACAAGATCAACGCGCTGGAAGTCGAGATCGACGAACTGTGCACCCACATCATCGCCGTGCGCCAGCCGGTTGCTAGCGACCTGCGGATGATCATGACCGTGATCAAGACCATCACCGACCTTGAGCGCATTGGCGACAAGGCCGAGAAGATCGCCCGCATGACGCTCGACATCGGGCGCCAGGATGGCTTGCAAGTTTCACGCTTCAACGAACTGCGGGCGATGATGGACAAGGTGCTCGACATGGTGCGTCAGGCGCTCGACGCTTTTGCTCGCCTCGATACCACTGTTGCCCCGGTAGTTGCCGAACGCGACAAGGAGGTCGACCGCGATTTCGACGGCATCACCCGGCTGCTGATCACCCACATGATGGAGAACCCGCGCAACATTTCGACTGCGCTGGACATTCTGTTTGTGGCCAAAGCGATCGAGCGTATCGGTGACCACGCCACCAACATCACCGAGTACATCGTTTACATGGTGCGCGGCAAAGACGTGCGCCATGTGACTCCGGAAGAGCTTAATCAGGTCGCTGGCGGCGCCCGTTAGACGCCTCGCGCAGCGGTACAATCCGCCCCTCGGCGCGACGTCCAAGTCGCGCGTCTTTCATCGGTTTGCGGATTGAACGAAGACCGGATCCTTGCTGCGGTTGACCTCGGGTCGAACAGCTTTCATTTGCTTGTGGCGCGCGTCGAAGGCGGGCAGATCTTTCCGCTCGACACCCTCCGCGAGCCGGTGCGGCTGGGTGCCGGAATCGGTGCCGACAAGCACATCGACGCGGCGACCTGCGAGCGCACGCTCGACTGTTTGGCCCGCTTTGGCCAACGCCTGCGCGGTATGCCGGTCGATAACGTTCGGGTTGTTGGAACCAACGCCTTCCGCGTGGCCAAGAACATTGGCGAGTTGCTGCCCGAGGCCGAAGTGGCGCTGGGTTTTCCGATCGAGATCGTCGCGGGCCGTGAAGAGGCGCGCCTGATCTACCTAGGGGTCGCGCACAGCCTGCCGGCATCGCGGCAACGGCGTCTAGTGGTGGATATTGGTGGCGGCTCCACCGAATGCATCGTCGGTCAGTTCTATCGGCCACTTCGCCTAGACAGCCTCTACATGGGTTGTGTCAGCTATACGCTGCGCTTCTTCCCGGACGGGCGAATCACCGCCGATTCCTTGCGGCGAGCTCAGATCGCAGCGCTGTCCGAGCTCGAACACATCGCCCATGACTTTCGCCCACCGGCTTGGACGCAGGCAGTCGGCTCGTCGGGTTCGGCACGGGCGCTGTCGCAGATCATCGGCGAGGAGCAGGGGCTCGATAGCGGCGTGATCACCCCAGATGGTCTGGAGCGCTTAGCGCAGCGCTTGCAGCGCGCCGGTCGAGTCGATCCGTCGGCCTTCCCCCAGGTGCGCCCGGACCGAGTGCAGGTGCTGCCAGGAGGGCTGGCCATCATGCGCGCGGTGTTCGAAGCGCTGGGCATCGAGCGCATGGTGGTGGCCGAGGGCGCGATGCGCCAGGGCATCCTTTATGACATGCTTGGCCGCTCGAGCGAGAAGGACCTGCGGGGTGCCACCGTGCATCAGTTTCAGCGGCGCTACCGTATCGATCTACAGCAAGCATCGGCAGTCGAGACGACTGCGCTGCAGCTCTTCGAGCAGATGCAACCAGACGCCGACGAGTCCGCCCGCCAGCAACTCCGCTGGGCTGCCGACCTGCATGAACTCGGGCTGTCGGTTGCCTGTGCTGGCTACCACAAGCATTCGGCATACATCCTGCGCAACGCCGACATGCCAGGTTTTTCGAGGGCTGAGCAGGACACTTTGGCGACCTTGGTGCTGGGTCATCGGGGCAAGCTGGCGCGAGTATCGGAGGTGTTGCGTCAGCCGCTGCGTTGCGCCCAGGTCGCTGCACTACGTCTATCGGCGTTGTTGCATCGCTCCCGACATCTCGTCGGCGAAGTGCCGATCCAAGCCTACATGCAGGGCGACCGCATTCGAATCACGCTCGATGCGGCCTGGCTCGAAGCCCACCCACTGACACTGGCCGCGTTGCATGAAGAGCTGCGCCAATGGGAGTCGCTAGGCTTGCGTTTGCAATTGGCCTGACTCAGCTGCTTTTGGCTTAGGGCGGTACTGACGAGGCTAACGCCAGCCTTGGCCGGGCCGTGCCTGCCGACTAGATCAGTGCTGGCGTCAGAGCGGCGGTGATCACCACCGGGCTGCCCGGACGCGCCCGACTGGTGAGCCAGACAATGCCACCTTTCCGCACCGACAAGGGGCGTTCGCAGCCCAGCACCAAGGCGGCAGCTTCGCCAAGCGATGGCTGATGTCCGACCAGCAAGACGCTGCCCGGTACACCAAGGTCCCAGCCAACCGCTTGCAGCAGATCCTGACCGCTGGCACCGGGGGCGATGCTGTCGATTGTTTCGAAATGCTTACGGAATGCTCGCGCGGTCTGTTGGGTGCGCTGGGCAGGGCTGGCCAAGACGCGGGTGTCCTCCGGTAGACGGCGCTTTAGCCACTCGGCCATGCGTTCTGCCTGGTGTCTGCCATGTTCGGTAAGCTCGCGCTCGAGGTCCACCAGCGGGTCGGCGAAGCCATCGCGCAGACCATCGCTGGCCTCGGCATGGCGCCATAGGATGAGGTCCATATCAGCGTTTCCAAAACGGTTGTGTCGCCATGAAGGCGGTCCATCGCACCGGCAGGGCGGCAAGTTCGAATTCGGCGCGTTGGCGCGTGAGTCGCACGATCAGACGGCGCAGCGTTTCGGCACGGCCGGCGGGCAGCTCGGCCAAGCGCTGCTCGGCAACGGCGCTGTCGTTCAATGCCCCGAGGGTGGTTTGCAACTGTGCCAGCGCGGCGATAAAGGGTGCCGTCCGTGCGCGGTCGAAGGCCGGCGCCAGGGCCTCGCAGGTGTAGCGCAGCTTTTTGCAGGCGAGGCGCAACGCATGCCGTCCCTCGTCGTTGGTGAGCCGTTCCGGCTGGGCAAGTTTTTGCGTCTGCCGGTAGGGGCGCTGCAGCAGGTTGCGCGCAGTGGTGCGCACGGCCCGCTTCGAGATGTCGGCATCGAGCCGCAGGCCCCAGGCCAACAAGTCGATCATCAGTTCGGCATAGCGCGGTGAATTGACCGCGGCACTAGCCAGCACGCGGGCTTCGGCAGAGCGTGCGTGGGCATCGGAAAGAAGTCGCCGATGACCGCTCGGCGTCGGGCGCTGGTACAGGGCCTGCGGGATGGTCTCGTCGATCAACACATCCCAGTCGCGGGCGGCCGATAGCGCATCCCCCAGCCAGGCGAGCTCGCGGCGCAGGTGCTTGAGTAGCGAGCTGTCGTCGACCCGCCGCGCCAAGGTGACAAGTGTGCGCAGACGCCGAACGGCCACTCGGATCTGGTGGATGTACTCTGGGTCCGGGTCATTTTGACGGACTGCGCCGACATTGGCCTGCAAATGACGCAGACCGCGGGCGAGCGCATCGCCGACCAAGTCGCTCCAGCGTTTTGGAGACCGCTCGGCTGGCGCCTCCGCTGTCGATGGTTGGATGGTGGATTGGCCTGCCAACAGGCGATAACCGCGAGCGGCCTTGCTGACGTCTTCGGGCCAAACGCCACCGTCGCGCACCAGCGCCCTCGCTACGCCCAGCAGGCCCGCCACTTGCCCTTGTCGCAACTCCAGCTCGATCTCGCACAGCGGTGTGCTGACATCGCCCGCAATAACTTCACCGCGGTCGAATGCGACCTCGGCCAGAGTGCCATCGGCGAGTTCAACACTACGCGTCAGTCGGCTAAAGCGCGTAGTGAATATTGGTCCGACGCAGGCGCGGACGGGGCCGTCCAGTAGCAGCGTCTGCAGTGGCCCGCGTGGGATCGCGTCGAAGTCGGGGGTAGGCCCATCGACCGGCGTTTCGTATTCCTCGCGTCGGTGCAAGCCACCCACCGAGCCACCGCCGCCCTTGACCGTCTGGATCCAACGCCGCCCTTCGCGCCGAATGCGCAGCGCAAAACCAGCTCGCATCAGTGCGCCATCGGGCGTGTCGAAGTAATAGGTCAGCAGGCGCTGGCGCTGGTCGGTGTAGCGCATCGTTGACCAGACCGGATGCCGCAGCAGGTGACGCCAACGTTCCGGGGCAACGCTAAGTTTGAGTTCGATCTCCACGACCGGGCTGGGCTAGCTTGGGCTCGCGTTGGGACAGGCGCGACACCTTAAGCCGAAAGCCGCGCTCAGACCACTACAGGAATATGACAAATCAGAGGCTGCCCAGGCTGTGCATCAGATCGCGCTGCGCGGAGATGATGCGGCTGCCACGTCGTGGTATGCGACGCTTGTAGTCGCCATTGCCATCCATCACCCATGCCTGAGTGTTGTCATTCAGGTAGGGCCGGATGCCCTCGCGCAAGACGCGCTCTTTCAGGCGCCGGTCGAGCACCGGGAAACAGGCCTCGACGCGACGGAAGAAGTTGCGGTCCATCCAGTCGGCCGAGGACAGGTACAGGTCGGACTGCCGGTCGTTGCGGAAATAGAAGATGCGGCTGTGCTCGAGGAAGCGCCCGATCACCGAGCGTACGCGGATGTTGTCTGAGAGTCCGGGCACGCCGGGGCGCAGGGCACACACCCCGCGTACGATAAGGTCGATGCGCACACCGGCTTGACTGGCGCGGTACATCGCTTCAATCACCTGCGGCTCGAGCAATGCATTCATCTTGGCGATGATGTGGGCCGGCCGGCCAGCCCGTGCGTGTTCGGCTTCGCGCTCGATCGCCGCCATGACGTTGGCGTGTAGGTCGAAAGGGGCTTGCCACAGCACCCGGTGTTTGGTGGGTTGGCCGGTGCCGGTGAGCTGGGTGAAGACCTCCGCGACGTCCCGCGTGAGGTCGTCATGGCAGGTCATCAGTCCGAAATCGGTGTACAGGCGAGCGGTCCGCGCGTGGTAATTGCCGGTGCCAAGGTGCGCGTAGCGGCGCAGTCGGCCATCTTCGCGGCGCACCACCAGGGCCATCTTTGCATGGGTCTTGAATCCATAGACGCCATAGACGACGTGAGCGCCCACTTCTTCCAGGCGCTGCGCCCAGTTGATGTTGGTTTCCTCGTCGAACCGCGCCATCAGCTCGACCACCACTGTCACCTCCTTGCCGCGTTGCGCCGCAGCCAAGAGCGTCTCCATCAGCGCCGAATCGTCGCCGGTGCGGTAGACGGTCTGCTTGATCGCCACCACGTTCGGGTCGGTGGCTGCCTGGCGGATGAAGTCGATCACCGGCTGGAAGCTCTGGAACGGGTGGTGTAGCAGGACATCCTGCTGGCGGATCGCAGCGAACAGGTCGGTCTGTTTTTGCAGCGCCCGTGGCAGGCCTGGGGTGAACGGCGGAAATTTCAGATCGGGGCGGTCGACCAGGTCGGGCACCTGCATCAGGCGGACCAGATTGACTGGGCCATCGACGCGGTACAGGTCGGTCTCGGCCAGCCCGAACTCGCGTAGCAACAGAGCGCTGATGTTCGCCGGGCAGGTGTCGACCACCTCCAGGCGTACGGCATCGGCGAAACGCCGCTGCGGCAGTCCGCCTTGTAACGCGGTGCGCAGGTTAGCCATGCCGTCGTCGTCAAAGTGCAATTCGGCGTTGCGGGTGACGCGGAACTGGTAACAGCCCGTGATCGTCATCCCGGGGAACAGCTCGCCAACATGGGCGTGGATCACCGACGAGAGGAACACGAAGCTGTGCTGGTGACCACCGATCTCTGTCGGCATGCGGATGACCCGCGGTACCACCCGGGGCGCCTGTACGATGGCCAACGCCGGGCGTCGACCAAAGGCGTCGGTGCCCTCTAGCGTCACGGCAAAGTTCAGACTCTTGTTGAGCAGGCGCGGAAAGGGATGCGCCGGATCAAGCACGATGGGTGTCAGTACTGGCAGTACCTCGCTGGCGAAATACTCGGCAGTCCATGCGCGTTGTACCGGAGACCAGCTACCGCGGCGCAAAAAGACGATGTCTTCGGCCGCCAGTGCCGGGACCAGTACCGTGTTGAACAACCGATACTGGCGCTCGATCAGGGTATGGGCTTCACCGCACACGTGTCCCAAAGTCTCGCGTGGCGTCATGCCATCGGCCCCGGCCAGGTTGGCGCCGGACGCCAATGCATTTTTCAGCGAACCGACGCGGACCTCGAAGAATTCGTCGAGATTGCTGGTGGTGATGCACAGGTAGCGCAGGCGCTCGAGCAAGGGCAGGTCGGGGTTTTCGGCCTGCTCCAGGACCCGACGATTGAACGCCAGACTGCCTTGTTCGCGATTGATGAGGGTCGAGCGCTGCGCCAGTTGTTTCACAGGGGCCTAGTCTGAGGGTCCTGCGGACGGAGGGACAAAGCCTTCGACAGCGTCCGCACCACTGCCGAAAAAGTGATTTTCCATCTGCTCTGCCAGATACTTGCGGGCTCTGGGGTCAGCCAAGCTCAGGCGGTTTTCGTTAACCAGCATGGTCTGGTGCCGCAACCAACCCTGCCAGGCTTCTTTCGATACCTGTTCGTAGATGCGACGCCCCAAATCGCCGGGGTAGGGCGGTAAATCGAGCCCCTCGGCCTCGCGGCCAAGCTTGATGCAATGAATGATTCGCGACATGGTCTCCTCCGGATGGTGCTATCAGTATATTGCGCCGGGATGACAGGGCGCTGTGGTGCTCGGTTCCGCACGTGTGGCGCAAAAAAAGGGCCCCGCAGGGCCCTGAAGAATGTCGCTGAAGGAGGAGGAATCAGTCGACGGGTTCCACATTACCACCCTCGTTGTTGCTATGCAACATAGCGGCGTCGTATGCGGATGCCTCGATAACGCTTGATGAATCGGCTCTACAGCGATTGCTTTGTCTGGTTGTGTTGCGAAGCAGCACAACTTGTGTCCAGGACAAGGGG
The DNA here is from genome assembly GCA_964524005.1 of uncultured Enterobacteriaceae bacterium. Classification (GTDB taxonomy): domain Bacteria; phylum Pseudomonadota; class Gammaproteobacteria; order Burkholderiales; family UBA3065; genus UBA3065. The sequence continues at coordinate 214,544 of CAZGBK010000001.1, read as the reverse complement.
GCTCTGGCTGAACTTTGCTGGGGCCACCCTGACCAACCCCCACCGCCCTTGAACGAGGATTCCGCGATGCACGCTCATCGCCCCCTGCGACTGCGACTCAGCCATCTGCTGCTCGGTTTGGGGACCGCTGTTCTGGCGTCGGCCGCGACCGCTGGAGCGGCGTCGCGTGCTGACTATGACTCGGCCTTCATCACGCGTTTGTCTAGCAGTGTTGTCAAGATCACCGCGAACGGACCAGGCAACAAGCTCTTCTCGGGTAGTGGTGTGGTGGTTGGACCGAACGAGGTCCTGACCAATTGCCACGTCACGCGCAACAGCGAGCGCGTGTCGGCAGTGAAGGGGGCGTTGCGCTACCCGGCGGTGGCCCAGCGTGCCGACATGGCGCGAGACCTTTGCCTGCTCACCACATACGAAATGATCTTGCCCCCGGTCAAGGTCCGGTCGGCGACCACCATGGCGACGGGTGACACCGTCTTCTTTTATGGCTATCCGGGTGGTGCCGATGCCTTCTTCACCGACGGACGTGTCGGCTCCCTTCATCCCTTTGCTGGAAGTAGTGTGATCGAGACCTCGGCAGGTTTTGGTCTGGGGGCGTCAGGTGGGGGCCTGTTCGATGCCGAAGGCCGCTTGGTGGGGATCGCGACTTTCTTGTCAGCCGGGCACTCTGGCCATTATTTCGCCATGCCGGCGGATTGGTTGACCGAGCTGCGGAAACAGCCGGCGCAAGAGCTGCAGCCCATGCCAGGTATGGCGCTGTGGGAACTGCCTACCGGACAGCAGCCTACGTTTTTGCAGATGCAGCGTATGGTTCAGGAGAAGCGCTGGCTTGAAGCTCTGGACTTGGCGACACGTTGGGTCATGGAGGAGCCCAAGAACTTTGACGCCTGGTTGTCCCAAGGCCGCGCATTCAGCCGCACTGGCCAAGCGGCAAAGGCGGTCGAGCCATTGCAGCGCGCTATCGAGTTGGCGCCTGGCGACGCCAATGTGATCCGCGAGCTCGGCAGCGCACTGGCTGCAGTGGGCGACAAACAGGCGTCAGAGGCTCTGTTTGCGCGTCTGGCCCCCGAAGATCGCGACTGCGAACTCGCTTGTTAGCCTGACGGGCAGGGCCCGGTCAGGGGCACACGGGCGGCGCAGGCCATCTGGTTGTACGGTTCGCCGACGGTGATCTAGGCGAGATGTCCTAGCCGCGACCGACAAACGGCTGTTGCGTAGCGAGTACGGTGAGAAACAGGGCGTTCGTCGTCAACGGGAGTCCGGCCATGTAGCGAATCGCATCGACAACATTCTCCAGCGGGATGCGCGGCTCTACCATCACTGCGCCGTTGGGTTGGATGATGCCGTTGGCCATGGGACGCGCCATCTCGGTATCGGCGTTGCCGATATCGATCTGACCCACGGCGATGTCGAAGGCGCGGCCATCGAGTGCGCTTGCCTTGGTCAGGCCAGTGATGGCGTGCTTGGTGGCCGTATAGGGCGCGTTGTTCGGCCGCGGGGTGCTGGCCGAGATCGACCCGTTGTTGATGATGCGTCCGCCTCGCGGCTGCTGCGACTTCATGATGCGAAACGCATTCTGCGTGCAAAAAAAAGCGCCATTGAGGTTGGCATTGACGCAGTTGAGCCAGACCTCTGGGTCGAGCGTCTCAAGCGGTACCTGAGGAGTGCCAGTGCCGGCGTTGTTGAACAGGAGGTCCAGCCGGCCAAACCGTCGACTCAGCTCATCAAATGCGGCTCGCACCGCTTGCGGGTCGCCGACGTCGCAGGGCAGCACCAGAACAGCATCGCTGTCGGCCTCGGCGGCGGTCGCATGCAGTGCGTCAGCGCGGCGACCAAGCAATCCCACTCGCCAGCCGTCTTCAAGCAGTCCGCGGGCGACGGCGCGGCCGATGCCGCTGCCGGCTCCGGTGATCAGGGCGATGCGAGGGGTGTCCATGCCCACAAGTCTAGCGCCTGCGCAAACAAAAACCGCGCCCGAGGGCGCGGTTCGTGCTGCAGTCGAGGCTGCTTAGGCAGCAGTAGCCGCGCGCTTCGGAGCGGCCTTGACGGCTTCCGCGGTGGCGCTGGCGGCAGCCTTCATGGTCGACTCGGTCATCTCGGCAACTTGACGGGCAGCCTTGGTCATGTTGTCGACAGCGGCCGACGTGGCAGCGACGGTCGACTTCATGGCCGACAGGATAGCGTCGGTACCGTTCGGGGCCGACTTGGTGGCGGTCTCGACGGCGGCCGACAGGTCGCTGTTCAGCTTGGCGAAAGTGTCTTGCATGAACTGCGAGAGTTCGTTCTGCGCCTTGCTGGTGGTTTCGTAGACGGCCTTACCGTAGCTCACCGACTTTTCGATCGACTGCTCGGCAAACTTGCTGCGCAGCGACATCAGGTCGTTGACGTCCTTGGCGGCAGCCAGAACCTTGGCAGTTTCGGTCATATCGGCGACGGCGGCTTCGGCAAGCTTCATCTGCAGATCGACGAACTTCTGGGTGTTGCTGAGCGAAATGTGGGCCAGGCGAGCAGCTTGCTCGGCGGCAGCTTTTTGCACATCGGCGAACTGATTGGGCACGTTCATCATGGTGTAGCTCCTTAAAAAAGACTCGTTTTTGAGAAGAATGTTGCAATGCACAATCGAGACTAAGGCCCTTCGAAAGGCCTGTCAACACCTTTTTTGCAATGCCATGTAGCCGCCATCTGGGTTCGGGCTTAAACTGTTGCCCTTGAACCACTTATCACCACTGCGGCAGCGCAGCGAAACGCATGACGACCAACCCGCCCCGCCTGATCAAGAAATATCCCAACCGCCGGCTCTATGACACCGAGACCAGCGCCTACATCACGCTTGGCGACGTCAAGCATCTGGTCATGGAGCAGTCACCCTTTCAGGTAGTTGATGCCAAGACCAGCGAAGATCTGACGCGCAGCATCCTGTTGCAGATCATCTTGGAAGAAGAGGGTGGCGGTGCGCCGATCTTTAGTTGTCAGGTGCTTGAACAGATCATCCGGTTCTATGGGCACGCCATGCAGGGCTTTTTGGGTTCGTATCTTGAGCGCAACCTGCAGACCTTTATCGATCTGCAAGGGCGCCTGAAGAACCAGCAGCACGAGTTTGGGGACACTGCCAAGATGAGCGCCGAGATGTGGCAGCAGCTGCTCGCCATGCAAGCGCCGGCCTTGCAGGGCATGGTTGGTAACTACCTTGAGCAAAGCGCCAAGCTGTTTGCCGATATGCAGGGGCAGTTCGAGAACCAGACGCGCAACATGCTGCAAGGCTTTAACTTCACCGGCTTTCCGCCCAAGCCGGGTGGCGCCACGGGCGGCGATTCATCTGGCGGCAAGCCGGAGCGCTAGTCAGGTGGCATCTGCCGGTGGCGGCGCGACGCCGCGCGTAGGGTTTGTCTCGCTCGGTTGCCCCAAGGCGCTGGTCGATTCCGAGCGCATCCTCACGCAGCTGCGTGCCGAGGGCTACGACATCTCCGCCGACTATGATGGCGCCGATCTGGTCGTGGTCAACACCTGTGGCTTCATCGATTCGGCAGTCGAGGAATCACTCGATGCGATCGGCGAGGCACTGGCCGAGAACGGCAAGGTCATCGTCACCGGCTGTCTGGGCGCCAAGCGCGACGTCATCCTCGACGCCCACCCGGCAGTGCTCGCCGTCACCGGGCCGCATGCGTTGGACGAGGTGATGGGTGCAGTGCACCAGCACCTGCCCAAGCCACACGACCCGTTCACCGACCTCATCCCGCCGGCCGGCATCAAGCTCACTCCGCGCCACTACGCCTACCTCAAGATCAGCGAGGGCTGCGACCACAAGTGCAGCTTCTGCATCATCCCGTCGATGCGCGGTGGTCTCGACAGCCGGCCTGCCGGCGAGGTGCTGCGCGAGGCCGAGAAGCTGGTCGAGAGTGGCGTCAAGGAGCTGCTGGTGATCAGCCAGGACACCTCTGCGTATGGTGTGGACCGCAAATACCGCACCGACTTCTGGGGTGGCCGTCCGGTCAAGACTCGAATCACCGAGCTGGCGAAGGAGCTCTCGACACTCGGCGCCTGGGTGCGCATGCACTATGTCTACCCCTACCCGCACGTCGATGAGTTGGTCGAGCTGATGGCGGCCGGCGGCAACCTGCTGCCCTACCTCGACATCCCGTTCCAGCATGCCAGCCCGACGGTGCTCAAGGCGATGCGCCGCCCCGCCGCTGCCGAGAACACACTGCGTCGCATCGAGCGCTGGCGCGACATGGTGCCGGACCTGGTGCTGCGCTCGACCTTCATCGTCGGCTTCCCCGGCGAGACCGAGGCCGACTTCGAGGAGCTGATGCAGTGGCTGGAGGCGGCGCAACTCGACCGCGTCGGTTGCTTCACCTACTCGCCGGTCGAGGGCGCGACCGCCAACGAACTACCCGGCGCGGTCGACCCAGAGCTGGCCGAGCAGCGCCGCGAGCGTTTCATGCATCTGCAAGAGAACATCTCCGCCAACCGGCTCATCGCCAAGGTCGGCCGCGAGATGCGGGTGCTGGTCGACGATATTGCAGAGGATGGCACCGTGCTCGCCCGCTCGGCCGCGGATGCGCCGGAGATCGATGGCGTGGTCTACGTCGAGGGCGCGGACGATGTGGCAGTGGGTGACTGGCTCGACGTCCGCATCACAGACGCCGACATCCACGACCTCTGGGCGGAGCCGGTCTAGAGCCCCAGCCGCTGCCAGATGGTGCTGGTGGGGCCAGCCTTGTTCATGGTGAAGAAGTGCAGGCCTGGTGCACCGCCGGCAAGCAGGCGGTCACACAAGTTGGTCACCACATCCAGACCTAGCGCGCGGATCGATGCCGAGTCGTCGCCGAAGCTTTGCATCTTCATGCGAAGCCAGCGCGGAATATCGGCGCCGCAAGCGTCCGAGAAGCGCACCAGCTGGCTGAAGTTGTTGATCGGCATGATGCCAGGAACGATCGGTATATGGATGCCCTCGCGCTGGCAGTCGTCAACGAACTGGAAGTAGGCGTCCGCGTTGTAGAAGTACTGCGTGATCGCTGAATTCGCCCCGGCCTCGACCTTGCGCTTGAAGGCCATCAGGTCGTCGCGGGCACTGCGCGCCTGCGGATGCACTTCTGGGTAAGCGGCGACCTCGATCTCGAACCAGTCACCGGTCTCGGCCCGAATGAACTCGACCAGCTCCGAGGCGAAGCGGAAGTGACCGAAGTCGACCGTACCCGAGGGTAGGTCGCCGCGCACTGCCACTGTATGGTGGATGCCATGGTCGCGGTAGGTCTGTAGCAGGGCGCGGATATTGTCACGTGTCGAGCCGATGCAGGAAAGATGGGGCGCAGCTTCGCAGCCGTGCTCCTGGATGTCGATCGCTGCCTCGAGGGTGCGCTCTTGGGTAGAGCCACCTGCTCCGTAGGTCACCGAGAAGAATTTAGGTTTGAGTTGCGCCAACTGTTCGCGCGTCTCGCGCAGTTTTTGCATGCCCTCGGGAGTCTTGGGCGGGAAGAACTCGAAACTGAAGATGCCGGGTTCGCGGGCAGCGCTCATGCGTTGCCATCCTTGCGACCGCGCGGCGCGACGTTACCGATGTTGTCGCGGTTGCCGCGATTGTCGGCGTTACCACGACCGCCGCGGCTGCGACCACCCCGGCTGTTACCACCAGCACCGCCGGAACGTCCGCTACCGGCCACTGAGCGGCCACCGCTACGGCCACGGCCGCCACCCTGTTTTGCCGGATCAACAACGATACCACCGGTCTTGTCACCCATCTGCTTAGCGAGCTTGGCAGCGATCAAGTCGATTGCAGCGTCGAGGTCGATGGTCTCCGGGTCCTCGTCCTTCGGGATCGAGGCGTAGGTCTCGCCCCACTTCACATACGGCCCGAACTTGCCGCTGCCGACAGTCACCGGCTTGTGGTCCTTCGGATGCTCGCCGAGCACCCTGCCGCCACCGGCGCCGGCGCCCTTGGCCTGGCCAAGCAGCTCGATGGCGCGCCCGAGCTCCAGATTGAACAGGTCGTCCGTCTTGGCCAGCGACTTGAACACGCCGTCGTGTTTGACGTACGGCCCGAATTTGCCCGAGCCCAGCTCGATCGGCTTGCCATCAGGGTGCGGGCCCAGCACCAGCGGCAGTGACAACAGATACAGCGCGTCTTCGAGGTTGGCTTCGTCGACCGGACGCTCTTTGGGCCAGCTGACCCGCTTGGGTTTGGGCGCGTCATTGGGGCCTGGTTTGCGGCGAGCCGCCTTGACGCCCGGCTCCTTGGGTGTCGCTGGCGGGTTGTCACCTAGCTGCACGTAGTGGCCGTAAGGGCCCTTGCACAGCAACACGTTCAGTGCAGTGTCCGGATCGAGCCCGAGCAGACGGCTCGAGGGCTCGCTGTCGTCGCGGCCCCACGGTTTGGTGTAGTCGCAGTCGGGGTAGCCGGTGCAGCCGCAAAACAAACCGCGGCTCGAGGCGCGCAGATGCACCGCCTTGCCGCACTTGGGGCAAGGTTCGGGCAGCGGGATGCCGGGCAGAACGTCGGCGAGACCCTCCACCGTGCCGTGGAAGCCGCTCCAGAAGCGCTCCATCACCGGGATCCAGTCGACCTCGCCCTTGCTGATGCCGTCGAGTTCAGCCTCGAGCTTGGCGGTGAAGTCGTAGTCGACATACTGGCGTGCGTAGTGCACCAGAAAGCCGCACACCAGGCGGCCGATGCCGGTCGGTGTGAAGCGCTTCTTGTCGAGCACCACGTATTCGCGGTCTTGCAGCGTCTTGACGATGCTGGCATAGGTCGACGGGCGGCCGATGCCGAACTCCTCGAGCGCCTTGACCAGGCTCGCCTCGGTGTAGCGCGGCGGCGGCTGGGTGAAGTGCTGCTCGCCGTAGATGCGGTCGACCGGCAGGGCGTCGCCCTCGGCCAGCTCGGGAAGCCGCGACTCGCCCTCGTCAGGCTTGTCGTCCTCGTCCTCGAGGTAGACCGCCATAAAGCCGGGGAACACGAGCGTCTGACCGGTGGCGCGGAACACGCCCCCGCCCACCGCGATGTCGGCGGCGACGGTGTCGTATTGGGCCGGGCTCATCTGGCTCGCCAGGGTGCGCTTCCACACCATTTCGTAAAGCCGGAACTGCTCTGGCGACAAGTACTGGCGAACGCTCTCCGGCGTGCGGCTGATCGAGGTCGGGCGGATCGCCTCGTGTGCCTCCTGCGCGTTGGCAGCAGCGTTGCTGTAGACGTTCGCGCGTTCCGGCAGGTAGCTCCCGCGGTCGCTGTCCTTGCCGCTGAACTCGCGTTCGATGTAGTCGCGGATGTCGGCGATCGCCTCGCGCGCCAGCGTGACCGAGTCGGTCCGCATGTACGTGATGAGGCCGACCGTACCCTCGCCGACATCGACACCTTCGTATAGGGTCTGCGCGGTGCGCATGGTGCGCTCGGTGGTCATACCGAGTTTGCGCACCGCCTCCTGCTGCAGCGTGCTGGTGGTGAAGGGCGCGGCAGCGCGGCGGGTCTTGGCGCTCTTCTCGACGCTGATGACTTTGGCGTCCTGCCCCTGCAGCGCGGCGACCACTGCCGCCTGCGCGGCCTCGTCGGTGAAGCTGAACTGCTCGACCTTGGCACCTTGCCACCTGCTCAACTTGGCCGAGAAGGCCTGGCTCCCCTTGTTCGTATCCAGGTGCAGCGACCAGTACTCACGGCTCTGGAAGCGCTCGATCTCCTCCTCGCGCTCGACGATCAGTCGCAGCGCCGGACTCTGCACACGGCCGGCCGACAGGCCTGGGCGGATCTTGCGCCACAGTACTGGCGACAGATTGAAGCCGACCAGGTGGTCGAGCGCACGGCGCGCCTGCTGGGCATTGACTAGGCTGGCCGAGATGTCGCGTGGGTTCTCTACGGCGTGCTGAACTGCCGACTTGGTGACCTCGTGAAACACCACCCGCTTGAGCGGCTTTTCGGCGGTTGCCTTGTTGCCGTGCAAGATCTCAGACAGGTGCCAGGCGATCGCCTCACCCTCGCGGTCCGGGTCGGTTGCCAGCAAGACGGAATCGGCGTCGGCGCCGGCCTTCAGGATCGCATCGACATGGCGCTTGTTGCGATCGATCAACTCGTAGGACATCGCAAACCCGTGCTCCGGGTCGACCGCGCCGTCCTTGCGCCGCAGGTCGCGCACATGGCCGTACGAGGCGAGCACCTCGTAGTCCGGCCCGAGGTATTTCTTTAGGGTCTTGGCCTTCGAGGGCGATTCGACAATGAGCAGAGTGGTCATGAGGGTCCGTTCGACAAGTGTCTGGAGATGCGCCGTTCAGTCGGCGGCGGTTGTGAAGGCATCGGCATGGAAGTGCTCGGACTCGAGCCCGGCGGCGACAAAATCGTGGCGCGCAGCCTCGACCATCTCCGGGGCGCCGCACACGTAAGCCTCGAAGCCGTTGAGGTCGGGGAGGTCGGCCAGTGCAGCCTGATGGACCAGGCCGGTGCGGCCCGTCCACGCACAGGCCGGTGTCGCATCGGACAGCACCGGGACATACCGGATGTTGCGCGACGCGGCGGCAAAGCGCCGCGCCAGTTCGTCACGGTACAGGCCGTTGCGGCGACGGGCGCCGACATACAGGTAAACCGGGCGGTCGCTCTCTTTCTCAAGCAGCGCCTCGAGCATGCTCTGCAGCGGTGCGAAGCCGGTGCCCCCCCCGACCATCAGGATCGGACGGCCCGTGTCCTCGCGCAGGTAGGTGGTGCCGAGAGGGCCCTCCAGCCGCAGGATGTCTTTCTCTTGCAGTTTTTCGAAGACCTGCGTGCTGAACAGACCGCCGTCCAGCCACCGGATGTGTAGTTCGATCTCGCCCTCGCGGCTGGGTGAGCTGGCGATCGAGTAGCTGCGGCGCTTGCCGGCTGGCAGCAACAGGTCGACATACTGTCCGGGCAGAAACACGAATCGGTCGTTGGCCGGCAGCTTCAGGGTCATCACCATGACATCGGGCGCTGCGCGTTCGAGGCGTTGAATGCGTGCGGGTAGCTTGCGGATCGGGATATCGCCTGCTCCAGCTGCTTCGCGCGCCTCGATCACCAGATCCGAGAGCGGCACCGCTGAACAGAACAGCGCTTTGCCGGAGGCGCGCTCGGATTCGTTCAGGGTGTCTGGCCGCGACTTGCCGTGGTCGACCGCCCCGGCGAGAATCCGCCCCTTGCAGGCGCCGCAAGCGCCATCCCGGCAGCCGTAGGGCAGCACCACTCCCGCGGCAAGTGCCGCGTCGAGGATGCTCTGCCCGGCGTCAGCGTTGAAGCTGCGGCCGCTTGGTTCGAGTCTGACGGTGTAACCCATGTACAAGGTCCTTCCATTCGCTGCACGAACCCGACGCCGTCAGCGCGTGCTGCTGGTTGGCGGCGGAGATGTCGCATATCGCACCCTGGCCCTGTTGCCAATGAGTGCTACCGTGATTGCCGTGGTGCGCCAAGGCTCTCAAGTGGAGCGTCTTCGCGCGGCGGGAGTGCGGGTAATCATCGCCGATCTCGACGACCCGACGAGCCTGGACCGCGTGTCCGGACTGGCAGATGCCGTGATCTATTCGGCACCACCGGGGCCGGTCGGCGAGGCCGATCAGCGTCTGCGACACGCACTCGCCACGATCAGTCGGCGGATGCTACCACGCTCTTTCGTGTACATCAGCACTAGCGGCGTTTATGGAGATCATGGCGGCGCTCATGTCCACGAGGCCTCGCTGCAATACACCGGCTCGGCGCGCGCTCGGCGTCGCTGCAGCGCCGAACGCCAGCTGCGCGACTGGGGGCAACGCACCGGGGTGGCGATCAGCATCTTGCGGGCGCCTGGAATCTACGCCGCCGATCGCCTGCCACTGGCGCGATTGCGAGCCGGCACGCCGGCGATCTGTGCCAGCGAGGACAGTTACAGCAACCACATCCATGCCGATGATCTGGCACAGGCGTGCGTGCTCTCGATGTTTCGTGGCCGCGGCGGCCGCGCGTTCAACGTGTGCGACGATGCGCCGCTGCGGATGGGCGATTATTTCGAGGCGGTCGCTCACCACTTTGGCCTGCCGCCCCCCCCGCGTCTGCCGCGGGCGGCGGTGCAGGCGCGGGTCGACCCGATGCTGTGGTCGTTCATGGCCGAGTCGCGTCAGCTCTGCAACCGGCGGGCGCGCAAGGAACTTCGGCTGCGACTGCGTTATCCGACGGTGGATCATTTTCTTGCCACTTTGCATGAGCACAGTGCCCAGCCCAGCCCCGGGCGTTGACCCGGGACCCAGCACTGCCCCGACACCCCCCGCGGGGGTGGTCTTGGTGCTGACCAGTTTTCCCAACGACGACTCTGCTCGGCGTGTGGCGCGTGATCTCGTCGAGCGGGGGCTCGCCGCCTGTGTCCATGTCCACGCGCCCGGGGTGTCGTTTTACATCTGGCAAGGCCGCAGCGAATGCGATAGTGAGTGCCCACTGACAATCAAGACCTCATCGGTCCGAGTCGACCAAGTCTTGGACGCACTGCGCGAACAGCATCCCTACGAACTTCCCGAGGTCTTGGTGGTCCCTGCAAGCGGTGGCAGCGCCGATTACCTTGCTTGGGTGCTGCAGGCCACCTCCTCGCCAGCTTGAGCGGTTCGCCGCCCCTTTCCATGCTTCGTGTCCTTGCTGTGTTTTGGCTGGCCTGTCTGCTGATTGCTGGCAGGACGATGGCTGAACCTTTGCCGGTCGATCAGGCCTTCGTGTTGGCGGTCGAGGGGCGCCAAGGCGAGCGTGTCGAGGTGCGCATCGACGTTGCGCCCGGTCATTACTTGTATCGCGACCGGCTTGGCCTGGTTGCCGAACCGGCGGACCTACCGCTTGCCGAGGCCACCTGGCCCGAGGGCGAATGGAAAGACGACCCGGCGTTCGGACGCGTGCTTACGCTGCGCGATGCCGTCGCGTCGAAGGTGGACACCGACGGCCTCCCATCGCACTGGACTTTGGTGGTGCATTACCAGGGGTGCGCTGACGCCGGGCTCTGTTATCCGCCGCAGGAGCGGCGTTTCAGTGTGACCCCCCAAGGTGTCTCGGCGGCCACTGGCGGTCTGGCCGAGAGGCTGGGTGTGCGCGCCGTTCCGGCCGCTTTGTTTGGTGAGGACGAGTCTTCGCGCATCGCCCGCGGCATGAGCGAGAACACGCTGCTGTTGACCCTGCTCGGATTCTTCGCCGCTGGGCTGCTCTTGGCGCTCACTCCGTGTGTGCTGCCCATGGTGCCGATCTTGTCGGGGATCATCGTTGGTCAGGGACAGCCGGTCGACCGCCGGCGCGCGTTCTTGCTGTCAGTGGCTTACGTTCTAGGCATGGCCCTGACCTACGCTGCCGCGGGTGTCGCCGCCGGGATGTCCGGAGTGCTGCTGTCGAGTGTGTTGCAGCACCCGTTGGTGCTGGTCACTTTCGCTTTGCTGTTCGTTGGATTGGCGCTGTCGATGTTTGGCCTGTTCGACTTGCAGCTGCCTTCAGGGCTGCAGAACTGGGCTGCTCGGCTGTCAAATCGCCTACCCGGAGGGCGATTTACCGGGGCTGGCCTGATGGGCGCGCTGTCGGCATTGATCGTTGGTCCGTGCATCGCACCGCCTTTGGCTGGTGCCCTGTTATTCATCAGCCGCAGTGGCGACCTTGTGCTGGGCGGGTTGGCACTGTTCGCTTTGGCGATCGGTATGGGTCTGCCGCTGTTGGTGGTGGGTACCTCCGCGGGGGCTGTCTTGTCCGGCGCCGCCGGCTGGTACAACCGTATCCGGATCGTTTTTGGGGTGTTGTTGCTGGCTTTGGCGGTGTGGATCCTGCAGCCCATATGGCAACCCGCCTGGGACCGCTGGTCCCGCTCGACCACCCAAGTCGAGCAGGGTGTGCGCTTTCAGCCAGTCACCGATCTGGCGGCATTCCGGGTAGCCTTGGAGGGGCGTGGCGGGCGTCCGGTCATGCTCGACTTTACGGCTGACTGGTGCTCGACCTGTCGCGAGCTTGAACGCCATACGTTTAGCGATGCCAGCGTCGCCGAGGCACTGTCGGACTGGCTGGTGCTCAAGGCCGATGTGACTAGTTCGTCTGCGGCCAATCGCGAGCTTCTAGCCCACTTTGGCCTGTTCGGGCCACCCGCAGTCTTGTTCTTTGGAGCAGACGGTGCCGAGCGGCAGGGCGAACGGGTGTTGAACTTCCAGCCGCCCGAGCGGTTCATAGCGACCATCCGCAACGTCGCCGAGCAGCCATGAAGTCTCGTACCTTTGTCGTCCTTGCCGTGCTCGCCGCGCTGCTCGCGGTGGCTGTCACGATTCTTCAGGGGAATCTCTACGAAGATGGCGAAGGCCCGCGCGAGCGCGCCTTGTTCGCTGCGTCCCTCCCCGATCTCGACGGCAACCCGCAAAGCATGGAGCAATACCGCGGGAAAGTTTTGGTGGTGAACTTTTGGGCCAGCTGGTGTCCGCCCTGCATCGAAGAGATGCCCGGTTTTGTGCGCTTGCAGGACAAATATCGCGACCGCGATGTGCTGTTTGTCGGCATTGCCCTGGATGAGCCCGAGGCAGTGCAGCCCTTCATGCGAGAACTCGGCATCAATTACCCGGTTTTGACCGCGGATATCGCCGGATACGACCTGCTGCGTGCGGTCGGCGATGAGAAGGGTGTGATGCCGTTCACTCTGGTGATCGGGCGCGATGGCTTGATTGTCGACAGCAAGGGCGGCATCTACCCGGAAAGCGAACTCGATCAGAGACTTGCCTCGCTCATCTGAGCGCTACGTCGGATAACTGGCAGCGAATTTCGGCGAAATAGCCTTTTTCGACGCTGGACAGATCGGGGTGCCAAAGGCACACTCGCCCCCATGTCTGACGCACGGAATGGGTCTGGCGCGTTTTGCGTGCTGGTCCTACACGGCCCCAACCTTAATTTGCTCGGCTCGCGCGAGCCAGAGATCTATGGTGCCACCCGCCTGTCAGACATCGATGCTGCTTTGCAGGCATTGGGCGACGAGTTGAATCTGGAAGTCGCCACGTTTCAGAGCAATCACGAAGGCGAGTTGGTCGACCGTATTCAGGCGGCTGCTGGCGACGGCACCCGCTACATCGTTATCAATCCGGCGGCGTTCACCCACACCAGCGTTGCCGTGCGTGACGCGCTTGCGGCGGTCAGCATCCCTTTCATTGAAGTCCATTTGTCGAACGTCCATGCCCGCGAGACGTTCCGTCACCATTCTTTCCTGTCTGACATCGCCACCGGAGTGATCAGCGGTCTGGGCGCCGAGGGGTATCTGCTAGCCCTGCGAGCGGTTGCCAGCCGACTGCGCGCTGCCTGATCAAGACCCACATAACCGACCATCGACCGGATTTGCCATGGACCTACGCAAGCTGAAGACCCTTATCGATCTGGTGCAAGACTCCGGCATCTCGGAGCTCGAGATCAAAGAGGGTGAAGAAACCGTACGCATCATCCGCGTCCACCAAAACAGCGCTCCGGCACCGGTCGTGCACGCCGCGCCGGCACACACCGTGGCCGTTGCCGCCGCACCGGCTGTCGCCACGCCAGCCCAGCCGGCAGCGGTTCCGGCCGAGGCTGCCGCCCCCGCCGGTCACCAGGTCTGTTCGCCGATGGTCGGCACCTTTTACCGTTCGGCGTCGCCGGGCGGCGCGCCATTCGTCGAGGTCGGCCAGTCAGTGAAAGAGGGCGACCCACTGTGCATCATCGAGGCCATGAAGTTGCTTAACGAGATCGACGCCGACCGCTCCGGCGTGATCAAGGCGATCCTGGTTGATAACGGCGATCCGGTCGAATTTGGCGAGCCGCTCTTCATCATCGAATAACGCATCGACACCGAGTCCGGCGCGCGCTGGCCGAGCCAGACACGTCCCGGAACCTTATCAGCCCAGACTCCGCCCACCATGCCGATGTTCGAGAAGATCCTGATCGCCAACCGTGGCGAGATCGCGCTGCGTATTCAGCGCGCTTGCCGCGAGATGGGTATCAAGACGGTCGCCGTCCACTCCGAAGCCGACCGCGAGGCCAAATACGTCAAGCTCGCCGATGAGTCGGTGTGCATTGGGCCGGCTCAGCCGGGGCTGAGTTATCTGAACATTCCGGCGATCATCAGCGCCGCTGAAGTCACCGACGCCGAGGCGATCCACCCCGGTTACGGATTTTTGTCGGAAAACGCGGACTTCGCCGAGCGCGTCGAGCAGTCGGGTTTCGTGTTCATCGGGCCGCGTCCTGACACCATTCGCATGATGGGCGACAAGGTTCAGGCGAAAGCCGCCATGAAGCGCGCGGGCGTGCCCTGCGTCCCTGGTGTGGCTGGCGCTTTGGGCGACGAGCCCGAACCGATCATCAAAGCAGCCCGTAGCATCGGGTATCCGGTGATCATCAAGGCGGCTGGTGGCGGTGGCGGTCGCGGCATGCGCGTGGTTCACACCGAGGCTGCCCTGCTGCATGCGGTGCAAACCACCAAAGCCGAGGCCCAGGCAGCGTTCAACAATCCCATGGTCTACATGGAGAAGTTCCTGGAGCAGCCACGCCATATCGAGATCCAGGTGCTGGCCGATGGCTTCAACAATGCCGTCTATCTTGGAGACCGGGACTGCTCGCTTCAGCGACGCCACCAGAAGATCATCGAGGAAGCTCCAGCACCGGGTCTGCCAGCCCGCTTGCGAGCCAAGATCGGCGCCCGCTGTGCCGAAGCGTGCCGCAAGATCGGCTACCGCGGCGCCGGCACTTTTGAATTCCTCTACGAGAAGGGTGAGTTCTACTTCATCGAGATGAACACTCGCGTGCAGGTCGAGCATCCAGTCACCGAGATGATCACAGGCATCGACATCATCCAACAGCAGATCCGCGTCGCCGCTGGCGAGAAGCTCAGCTTTGCGCAAAAGGACATCGTCTTTGAGGGTCATGCCATGGAGTGCCGAATCAACGCCGAAGACCCGTTCACTTTTGTGCCCTCGCCGGGCAAGGTGACGCGTTGGCACACCCCGGGCGGCCCCGGCATCCGCGTTGATTCCCACGTCTATGCGGACTACACCGTGCCGCCTTATTACGACTCGATGATCGGCAAGATCGTCGCGTATGGCGACACCCGCGAGCAGGCAATGGCACGACTGCGCATTGCCCTGTCGGAGATGGCTGTAGATGGCATCAAGACCAATATTCCGCTGCACATGGAGCTGCTGGACGATGCTGCCTTCTTGCGCGGCGGAGTGAGCATCCACTACCTGGAAGAAAAGCTCTCGCACCGACCCAAATCGGCCTAGTCGCGTGAGCTCGGCCTACCGGCAGATTGTCTTTGAATGCCCAGCCTGCTGGGCAGAGGCGCTGTCCGACGCCTTGCTCGAGGCTGGAGCTTTGTCGGTCGATGCCACCGATGCACGCGCCGGCACTGCCGACGAAGACCACCAGTACGGCGAACCAGGAATGGAGCCTCGCGCCTGGACGATCAGTCTGGTCAAGGCCTTGTTCCCACCGGAGCTCGACTCCCTGCGGGCGCTGCGTGCGGTGTGCGAAGACCTGGGAATGGACCTGCCGTCTTCGCGCGTCGAGGATGTGCCAGAACAAGACTGGGTGCGCCTGACACAGGCGCAGTTCGAGCCGATCCACGCCAGTCCGCGGCTGTGGATCGTACCGTCGTGGTGTGACTCGCCCACCGCCGACGGTGAGATCCTGGTGCTCGATCCGGGCTTGGCGTTCGGCACTGGCAGCCACCCCACCACCCGTTTGTGTCTGAACTGGATCGATACCCACTTGCCGGCCGGCGCATCTCTACTCGACTATGGCTGTGGATCGGGAGTGTTGGCGCTGGCGGCGAGTCGTTTCGGCGCTGGCCTGGTGCTCGGTATCGACATCGACCCACAGTCGATCGTGAGCAGCCGCTACAACGCTGAACATAACCACTGTCCGATCCGTTTCGAGCTGCCCGCCGACGATCCGGGGGGCAGTTTTGATGTGGTGGTAGCGAACATCCTTAGCAACCCACTGATGGTCATGGCTCCGATGCTTGCAGCTCGCGTGAAGCCTCGCGGTGAGTTGGTCTTGTCCGGCATCCTCGAGCGGCAGGCCGAGCAGGTGATGGCGGCGTATGCTCCCTGGCTAGCATTAAGCGTGTGGGGCCGGGAAGACGGGTGGGTCTGTCTGCATGGGCGTCGCCCCGAGGCCGGTGTTGATGGGGCGGTACTGTAGCGCTTCGGCGAGGTCACTGACCGCGACCTGATCGTGAGCCGATAGATCGGCGATGGTCCGGGCGATGCGCAGGGTGCGGTGCACCCAGCGTGCCGACAGCCCGCCGACTCGCACCGCCCTTTCCAGCAAAGCCCGTCCAGCCTGGTCTGGACTGGCGTGGCGTTCAGTCCCGGCGGCGTCTAGGGCCGCGTTCGCCACCCCTTGCCGCTCGATCTGCCGAGCATGCGCTGCCAGGACCCTTTGGCGGACTGTTGCCGAATCTTCTCCACGGGCTTGGTGATCTAGCAATTCAGTGGTCGATGGTGCTGGCACGCTGGCGTGCAGGTCGATGCGGTCGAGCAAGGGACCGGAGATGCGGCCGCGGTAGCGCGCGATCTGGTCTGGCGTGCAGGCGCACTGCCGCAAGGGGTGCCCCAGATATCCGCACGGGCAGGGGTTCATCGCCGCGACCAGATGAAACTTCGCTGGGAATACGGCTTGGCGGGCTGCGCGAGAGACTCTTACTTCGCCCAGCTCCAATGGTTCGCGCAGAACCTCGAGGCAGCGCCGCTCGAATTCTGGGAGTTCGTCGAGGAACAACACCCCCAGGTGTGCAAGCGAGACCTCGCCAGGTCGCGGATCGACGCCACCGCCGACCAGCGCCGCCGCCGACACGGTGTGATGTGGTGAGCGAAACGGCCGCTGTCCCCAGTCAGCGGCAGGCATGCCATTGCTACCCAGCGCACGTACGCTGGCCGAGGTGAGCGCCTCGTCGGCGGTCATGGGCGGCAGTAAACCAGGTAAACGCTGAGCCAGCATGGTTTTGCCAGTGCCTGGCGGGCCTTGAAGCAGCAGCGAGTGGCCACCAGCCGCTGCCAGTTCAAGCACGCGCTTGGCTTGTGCCTGCCCCCGAACGTCCGATAGGCAGGGCTGTGGTGTTTCGCTCGTGAGTGCGTCGATGGCTGTGGCCTGGGCAAGTGGAGCCCGCCCGGCGAGATGGCTGCAGACCGCTTGCAGGTCGGGTGCGGCGAGCGTGATGCCGCCCGGTACACGGCCGGCTTCCTCGGCGTTGGCGCGTGGGAGGATCAGCCGGTGGCCAGCGCTGCGAGCGGCCAGTGCTGTTGGCAGGGCGCCTCGGATTCCGCGCAGCTCGCCAGTAAGTGCCAGCTCCCCGGCAAATTCCAGGTTTTCTAGGCCATCGGCCGGGAGCTGGCCAGATGCAACCAGAATACCTACGGCGATGGGGAGGTCGAAGCGACCGCTGCTTTTGGGCAGATCGGCGGGCGCCAGATTGACGGTGATGCGCCGCGCCGGAAAGTCGAGGCCGGCGTTTTGCAGTGCTGCTCGTACTCGATCCCGGGACTCGCGGACTTCGGTGTCGGGCAGTCCGACCAGAGTGAAGCAAGGCAGGCCATTGCCAAGGTGGACTTCGACCGCGACCGGGTCGGCACGCACACCACTGAGCGCGCGACTGCGGATGACGGCCAGCGCCACCGCCGACTCCGCGCTTCAGCCGCGCTTCTGCTCGAGCTCGCGGATGCGCTGTTCGAGTGCCTGCACGCGTTCCAGGGCGCGCGCCAGCACTTGTCGCTGTACGTCGAATTCCTCGCGCGAAACCAGTTCGAGTCGTTGCAGAGCCGGGCCTAGCAGTGCGCGCACATTACGCTGTAGATCGCGCGCTGGGCTGCTGGCTGCTAGTGCGGCGATGCGGTCACTGACCTGGTCGATGAAAGCTTGGGTGTTTTGCATGGAGAACCTCGCGGTATTTGCTGTTGCGACCCGGGTTGGCGTGCCGATCAGACCGTCGCGCGAGCCGTTGCGATAGCAGGGAAGGCGAGCCCAGTGTAGCAATGGCTTGATAGTGGATGCGTCCGTCATTGCACCGATGGGGTGCGCGGGCCTGAAGAATGGCACCTGTGCGGTGCAACATACGCATTTGGAATGCTTAAAAAATACGCAAGCCTTTGTCTATAGAGAAGAAAAAAATCTGGCACGACTTGTGCTTTAGCTCTGGTGCAGTTTAATTTTGTTGAAAGGAAAACAACATGCTTCGTTCCATCTCAGCCTGCGCCCTTGGCGCTCTTCTGCTCTCGGCCCCGGCGGCTTTCGCTGAAGAAGCGGCCGCTCCAGAGTCTCCGCACAGTTTCTCGGCGAATGTTGGTCTGTTCAGCCAGTACATCTTCCGGGGTATCAGCCAGACCAACGAGGACCCGGCGTTACAGGGTGGGTTCGATTACTCGCACTCGAGTGGTTTCTACATCGGCACTTGGGCGTCGAACGTGTCCTGGATCCGTGACGGGGACAATCAGACTGGTAGCGCCGAGATTGACATCTATGGTGGTTTTGCCAACGAGATTGGCGACACGGGAATCGGTTATGACGTTGGCTTGCTGTACTACTGGTATCCAGGAAAAGGTTTGGGCAACCCTGGTCTGCCGAAGGGCAACACCCTTGAAGCCTATGGTCAGGTTTCGTACGGCTGGTTCTATGCAAAGTACAGCCACGCCCTTTCCGACGACGTTTTCGGCTTTGCCAATGCGCGCAATTCCTACTACATCGACTTGGGTGCCGACATTCCGCTCGGCGATTCGGGCTTTACGGCTGGTTTGCACTACGGCCATCAGAAGATCGAAAACACGACCTCGTACAACGACTACAAGGTCAGCCTTGCCTATGACCTTGGTCGGTTGAGCTCGACGTTTGACAATACCGAGCTCGGCTTGATGTACACCAAACATGATGCCGGCAACGTTTTCACGTCGAACATCTTCGGCAGCGAAAGCCAAGTCACCGGCTACGTCACTCGCTCTTTCTAAGATATCCAACCCCTTCCAACAGCAGTCCTCCGAGCCCCCACCCGGGGCTCGGCAGGGCTCCCTCAACCCCAAGGAGCTGTGATGAAACTGGTATCCGCCATCATCAAGCCGTTCAAGCTCGACGAGGTCCGCGAAGCACTGTCCGCCATCGGCGTGCAGGGCATCACCGTGACCGAGGTCAAGGGCTTTGGACGACAGAAGGGCCACACCGAGCTCTACCGTGGCGCCGAATACGTTGTCGATTTCCTGCCCAAAGTGAAGATCGAGGTCGCGGTCGACGCCAAGCTGCTCGATCCGGTGATTGAAGCCATCACCAAGTCAGCCAGCACCGGCAAGATCGGTGACGGCAAGATCTTCGTGTTCAACCTCGAGCAGGCCGTCCGGATCCGTACCGGCGAGACCGGCGCCGACGCACTGTAAGGAGCGCATCATGCTGAAGAGACTTTTGCTCTCGCTGGCCATGGTCGCCGGATTCGGCTTGGCCGCCCCGGTCATGGCCGAAGAAGAGCTGTATGAGGAGCCGATCGCGGCCGAGCAGGTCGAGGCTGACGAAGCGGCCGACGAAGCAATGGCCGAAGAAGAGGCGGTCGAAGCGACTGTCGACAAGGGCGACGTTGCCTGGATGATCGTCGCCACGCTGTTGGTGGTGATGATGGTGCCGGGTCTGGCGCTGTTCTACGGTGGCATGGTCCGCTCGAAGAACATCCTCTCGGTGTTGATGCAGGTCATGGTTGTGTTCTCGCTGATTGTTGTCCTATGGGGAATCTATGGGTACAGCCTTGCATTTGGCGGCGAGGGCTTGATCTACGCCAACTTCGACAAGTTGTTCCTCAGTGGGGTGACCATCGATTCGCTCGCCGACACGTTCAGCGACGAATACAAGCTGCCTGAACTGTTGTTCGTTGCCTTCCAGGCAACATTCGCCGGCTTGACCGCCGCGCTCATCGTCGGCTCCTACGCCGAACGTATGAAGTTCTCGGCGGTGTTGCTGTTCTCTGTGCTGTGGTTCACCTTTGCCTATCTGCCGATCGCGCACATGGTCTGGGGTGAGGGCGGCTACCTGCTCGACAAGGGCGCGCTCGACTTTGCTGGCGGCACCGTGGTGCACATCAACTCCGGCGTCGCCGGTTTGGTGGGTGCGTATGTGCTGGGCAAGCGGATGGGCTACGGCAAGGAAGCGATGCCTCCGCACTCGCTGCCGCTGACCATGCTCGGTGCGGCCATGCTGTGGGTGGGCTGGTTCGGCTTCAACGCTGGCTCGGCTCTCGAGGCTGGCCCCGACGCTGCCCTGGCCGTCGTGAACACCCTGCTCGCCACGTCTGCTGCTGTGGTGGCTTGGTCGGTCGCCGAGGCGGTGCTGCGCGGCAAGGCATCGATGCTTGGCGCTGCCTCGGGTGCGGTCGCTGGCCTGGTGGCGATCACCCCGGCCTGCGGTTCTGTCGGCCCGATGGGGGCGATCGTGATCGGCTTCATCTCCGGCGTGATCTGCTTCTGGGCGGTCAGTAGCCTGAAGCGCATGATCGGCGCCGACGACTCGCTCGACGTGTTCGGCGTGCACGGTGTCGGCGGCATCATCGGTGCCCTGCTGACCGGCGTGTTCTCGGCAGCCAGCTTGGGCGGTATCGACGATGAGCTCGAGATCGGCAGCCAGCTGTTGATTCAAGCCGAGGGCGTCGTCATCACCATCGTCTGGTCTGCAGTGGTTGCCTACATTGCCTACAAGATCGCCGACATGGTGGTCGGGCTGCGGGTCCGCGAGGAAGACGAGCGCGAGGGGCTCGACACCACCTATCACGGCGAGACTGCCTACCACAATTAAATACATCTCCCTCGAGATGGGTCTTGGGGCACCTCCGGGTGCCCTTTTTTTGTGCGTTTTTGGGCAGTTCCGCGTCATCTTGGGCACTGCCTTGGGCCGTGCCGAGGGCGTCTCTTGCCAGCGGCAATACTGTCGGTGCGGAATGTGCCCTGGGGTTACTGTCGATCGACCAACTGCAGGCGCAGGGCACCCAGGCGCGTTGTTGCCCAGCCCAACCGGCGATAGAAGTCGAGTGCTGGTTGGTTGTCGAGGTCGGCCATCAACTGTGCCCGGGTCGCGCCTTGCGAGCGAGCCCAGTCGAGAGTGGCCTGCAGGACCGAACGGCCAAGGCCGCGGCTGCGCCAAGCCGCATCCACGATCACATCTTCGATCCATGCCGAGGGCGCTCCCTCTGCGGTCGAGTAGACGAGCTGAGCTGAACACATGGCGACCGGCGTCCCGGCCGCGCTCCGGGCAACCATGACACAAGCGGTGGGGCTGGACAGGACACTGCGCAAGCCACGTTCCTGACGGCTGGCGTCGGCGGAAAAGTCGGACTCGATGGCGAACAACTGGTCCAACAGGCGGACTAGTGCGGGGATGTCGGTGGCCTGGGCCACCCCAAGTCGCAGTCCTTCGGGTGGGGACGGCTCTGCCTTGGCAGCGGTCATGATTCGCCAGCGTCGCCGTAAACGATGATCGCGAGGAAGCGGATCGGTGTTTCGCGCAAGACCTCGGGTCCGTGGGGTACGTCGCCACGAAAGGTCAGGGTGTCCCCGGGGCCGAGCTCGTGTGTGTCGTTGCCATGCCGATAGGCCATGCGGCCTTGCAGCATGTGGATGAACTCGGTGCCTGGATGCTGAAACGTCGGAAACACCTCCGATGCGTCGTCCAGGCTGATCAGGAACGGCTCAAACAGCTTTTTCGGGCCTTGGTCGTAGGCCAGCAACTGGTAAGTGTGTCCGCGCTTGGTTCCGCGCCGAACCACTTCCATCCCTTCACCAGCTCGAATCAATTGAGCATCACCCTCGATCACATCGACATCGCGGAACAGTGCCGACAACGACACGCCCAGAGCGCGGGCCAGGCGATGCAGGGTCTCGAGGCTAGTCGCGCTTTGGCCATTCTCGATCTTCGACAGCATGCCCCGCGAGATGCCAGCGCGTTCGGCGACATCGGCAATCGTGAGCTTGTGCGCCAAACGCTGCTCGCGCAGCGCCGTGCCCAAGCAACGCCCCAAGGCTACGCCGTCGAGAACGGAGGTGTCGACAGCCGGGCTGGGCTCAGGTCGACTGGGCGGTGTCATGTGTTCACCCATCTGTTTCGCCGCGTTGTTTCACTACAAGAAAGATAGTTGACCACTGATTTGCGCTCGGCTATAAACGTTCCTGAGAATAATAGTTTCCTCTGAGTAAACATTAAAGGCCGAGTGCCTCGCCTGCATCCTTTAACCTGTCGACTGAAGAATCATGCCCTGGAGACTCCTGCGTTTTGGCCTGAGCCGCAAGCATCCCGAGCCGCGGATGTTCTCGCCACCTGGTGACCTGAAGCCAGCCTATGACGTGGTCATCATCGGTGCCGGCGGACACGGGCTGGCTGCGGCCTACTATCTGGCGCGAGAGCACGGCATCACCAACGTCGCTGTACTGGAGAAAGGCTACATCGGCGGCGGCAATACCGGACGCAATACGACCATCATCCGCTCGAATTACCTCACGCCCGAAGGTGTGAAGTTCTACGACGCCTCGGTGAAGCTGTGGCAAGACCTTAGCGAGGACTTCGACCTCAACCTGTTCTATTCCACCCGCGGGCATTTCACGCTTGCTCACACTGACTCGGCCGTACGCACCATGCGCTGGCGCGCGGAGGTCAACAAGCACTACGGCATCGAGTCGGAGCTGGTGGGGCCGGATTTCGTCAAACGCGCGTGTCCGAGCATCGATATCAGCTGTAGTGGTCATGCCCCCATCCTCGGTGCGCTGTATCACGCTCCCGGCGCAGTGGCCCGCCACGATGCAGTGGCTTGGGGCTACGGGCGTGGTGCTTGCCAACGCGGCGTCGAGATCCATCAGCAGACGGCGGTGACCGGTATCGAGGTCAAGGGCGGCAAGGTGGTCGGTGTACAGACCACGCGGGGGCACATCGCCACCAACAAGGTCCTTTGCGCGGTGGCTGGCTTCACCCCCCGCGTCACCGAGATGGTCGGAGTCGATACGCCGATCTATATCCACCCGCTGCAGGCGATGGTCAGCGAGCCGATGAAGCCCTGGCTCGACCAGATCTTCGTATCCGGTAGCTTGCACATCTATATCAGTCAAAGCGCCCGCGGCGAGTTGGTGATGGGCGCATCTTTGGACCCCTACGAGGTGCAGTCGACGCGCTCGACGCTCGACTTCACCGAGGGCTTGTCGGCACACATGCTCGACATGTTCCCGTTCCTGTCGCATGTAAAGGTGAATCGTCAGTGGGCCGGCATGGCCGACATGACGCCTGACTTTGCGCCGATCATGGGCAAGACCCCGGTCGAAGGCTTCTACCTCGATTCCGGCTGGGGCACTTGGGGGTTCAAGGCGACGCCGGTGTGCGGCAAGACCATGGCGTGGACGGTCGCCAACGATGCCCCGCACGACCTGATCACCGGTTTCTCGTTGGATCGCTTCCGCAACTATGCGCTCACCGGCGAGAAGGGCGCAGCGAGCGTGGGGCATTGACATGAAACTGATGCCTTGCCCGCTGAATGGTCTGCGCCCGGTGTCGGAGTTTGTCTACTGGGGCGAACTGCGTCCTGCGCCCGACGCTGCCACCTGCAGCGACGCCGAATGGGCCGATTTCGTGTTCAACCGCAATGGAGCCCCTGGCGTGAAGCGCGAATGGTGGTGCCACACACCCAGCAACACCTGGTTCATCGCCGAACGTGACACAGAGAAAGACCGTGTGTTGCGCACCTGGTTACCCGGAGGCGAGCCATGAGCCGGCTTCCTCAACAGCCAGCGGAATGGATCGACCGGACGCGCTTGGTGCGGTTCCGTTTCGAGGGTCGCGACTACACCGGGTTTGCTGGCGATGCCGTAAGCAGCGCGTTGTGGGCGGCTGGCGTGCGGGTCCTGGGGCGCAGCTTCAAGTACCACCGTCCGCGCGGCATCTTGTCGATGGCCAACCACGACGTGAACGTGTTGCTGCAGGACGGCCAGCGCCTGAATGTTCGCGGCGACGTCGAGCTCTTGCGTGATGGCATGGACCTGACAGCGGTCAACACCTGGGGCGGGCTTCAGGCCGATCGCGTGCGTTTTCTCGATCGCCTTTCAGCATTCCTGCCGGTTGGCTTCTACTACAAGGCCTTCTATAGCAAGCGCTGGTTCCCGACCTGGGAGCGCATGTTCCGCGCGATCACCGGATTGGGTCGACTCGATCTTTCGACTCCGCACATCCGCACGCCCAAGCGCTACGACTTTTGCGACGTCGCCGTGATCGGCGCTGGCCCCTCGGGTTTGTCGGCCGCACTTGCTGCGTCGGCGGCTGGAGCGCGGGTCGTGCTGGTCGACGAGAATGCCCAGGCTGGCGGCAGCGGCCTCTACCAGCTCGGTGGCGATGCAGGTCAGCGCGATGCGACTCGCGCATTGCTCGACCAGGTTGCTGCCGATCCGAACATTCGGCTCTATACCGGAACGCTTGCCGCCGCCTGGTATGCCGATCAATGGATCCCCTTGGTCGATGGCAAGCGCATGACCAAGCTGCGCGCGGGTGCCACAGTGATGGCCAGCGGTGCCTTTGAGCAGCCAGCGGTGTTCCGCAACAACGACTTGCCAGGTGTGATGCTTGGCTCCGCGATGCAACGGCTGATCCACCGATACGCCGTACAACCGGCCCGACGCGCTGTGGTGTTGGCGGCCAACGACGACGCGTATCGGGTCGCCCTCGACTTGTTGGATGCTGGCGTGCAAGTAATGGCCGTGGCGGACCTGCGCGAACCGCTGTCGGCTGGCCCGCTGGTCGAGGCGGTGCGCTCGCGCGGAGTCGAGTGTCTGGCCGGAAGCGGCATCTACGAAGCGCACGCCGATTCGGCAGGGACTTTGGCAGCGGTCACGGTGTGCCGCGTCCGTGACGGCACGGCGGATGCGTCGACGGCTCGCCGCATCGATTGTGACGGCGTGGCCATGAGCACCGGTTGGGCGCCCGCGGCCAACCTGCTTTACCAGGCTGGCACCAAGATGCGCTTCGATGAGCGACTGCAGCAGTTCGTGCCCGATGCGCTGCCCGAAGGCGTATTTGCCTGTGGGCGGGTCAACGGCCTGTTCGGCTTCGACGCCAAGTTGCGTGATGGCGAGCGCGCCGGCGCTGCCGCTGCCGCGCATGTCTTGGGGACGGCCCCGCGCAGTGTCGAGGTGCAGACCGAAACTAGCCGGCCGACCCACCCCTGGCCAGTGGTTGCACACCCGTCGGCGAAGAACTTCGTCGACTTCGACGAGGACCTGCAGGTCAAGGATTTCGAGAACGCGGTGCAGGAGGGCTACGACAACATCGAGCTGCTCAAGCGCTTCACCACCGTGGGCATGGGCCCGAGTCAGGGCAAGCACTCGAACATGACGGCGCTGCGCATCCTCGCGCGCCTCACCGGCAAATCGCCGCAGCAGGTCGGTACCACCACGGCGCGGCCGTTCTTCCATCCGGTACCGATGTCGCACCTGGGTGGCCGGGGCTTCCATCCGCAGCGCCGCAGCCCCCTGCACGGACGGCACGCCGCGCTCGGAGCGGTGTTCATGCCTGCCGGCGCCTGGGAGCGTCCGGAGTACTACGCGGTGCCGGGCAAGTCGCGCATCGAGTGCATCCACGACGAGGTCCGTCGCGTGCGCACCAAGGTGGCAATGATCGACGTCGGCACGCTCGGCAAGATCGAGATCCGCGGCCCGCAGGCGGCGGAGTTCCTCAACCGCGTCTACACCGCCCGCATCGATCTGCTCAAGGTCGGTGGCACGCGCTACGGCATCACGTGCGACGACTCTGGGGTGCTGACCGACGAAGGGGTCATCGCTCGCCTGTCCGAAGAGGTCTACTACTTCACGACAACGACCTCGGGCGCGGCGAATGTCTATCGTGAACTGTCGCGCCTCAATGCCGAGTGGCGGCTGCAGTGCGGCATCGTCAATCTGACCGGCGCCTATGCGTCGGTGAACCTGGCCGGTCCCGACTGCCGCAAGGTGCTCGGCCCGCTGTGCGATATCGACCTGTCGGCGGAGTCGTTCCCCTACCTGGCGGTGCGCGTCGGCCACGTGGCCGGTATCCCGGCACGCATGATGCGCGTCGGCTTCGTTGGCGAATGGGGCTACGAGATCCACGTACCGGCTGAGTACGGTCCCACCCTGTGGGATGCCCTGATGCAAGCCGGGGCGCCCTACGGCATTGGCCCCTTCGGGGTCGAGGCGCAGCGGCTGCTGCGTCTGGAGAAGGGCCACCTCATCGTCAGTCAGGACACCGACGGTCTGACCCACCCGTTCGAGGTGAGCATGGACTGGGCGGTGAAGCTCGACAAGCCGTTCTTCGTCGGCCAGCGCTCGCTGAAGATCCTCAAGCAGATGCCGCTCAAGCGCACGTTGGCCGGCTTCAAGCTGCCTGCCGGCTACAGCGGTCAGGTGCCGCAGGAGTGCCATCTGGTGATCGTCAACGGCGAGATCGCCGGCCGCATCACCAGCATCTACTGGAGTCCGAACCTCGGCCATCACATCGGCTTGGCATTCCTGCCGCCCGACATGACGACGCCGGGTACGGTGTTCCAGGTCCGCGTGACCGATGGTTCGATGGTGAACGCCGAAGTCTGCGAGACCCCATTCTTCGACCCCGAAGACCTGCGTCAGAAGGAGCCGTCATGAGCGCGCCCGCACGCGTCAGTCCCCTGAGTGATGCGCAGTCGGCGCGCGCCGCGGCATGGCTCGAGCTAGAGGCCATGCGTTGTGTCGAGCGCTTCACCGGCGAGCAAGCAAGCAGTTTGCAGACCGTAGCGATCGGCGACCTGAGCCATTGCCGACGCACTGGCCTGAAGGGGCCGGGTGCCGCTGCCGCACTGGCGGGCTTGGGGCTCACCACGCCCGACCGCCCAAATGCTTGGTGCCGCAGCGGCGATTCGCTGGTGCTGCGCCTAGGGCTGACCGAATACCTGGTGGAGGATGCGCGGGGTGCGTCCGCTGTCGAGCGCGTATCGGCTTTGCCTGCGGCCAGCGATGTCTACCCGGTGCCGCGCTTTGATGCGGCGCTCCTGGTGAGTGGCCCGCAGGCCATCGAGCTGTTCCGGGAGATCTGCGCGATCGATATCGGCGCACTGTCTGCCGCGCGTGGTGACCTCGCTCTCACCTCGATGGTCGGCGTGGGTGTGACCGTAGCCGCCACGCCTGCCGGCGCCGATGCTGACGCGACGGTGTACCGCGTTTGGTGCGACGGCACCTATGGCGGATATCTGTGGCAGACCCTCTGCGATGTCGCGGCGGATCTGGGTGGTGGGCCGGTCGGGGCGGGCCTGCTGTTGAAGCATGTCGGCGCCTGACAAGGCCGACGCGAGACGTCTGAGCACAAGCGAGGGGAGCGCGATGAATCGGGCAGATGCCAAGAAGTTCTTGAAGGACCAAGGGGTGAAGTACGTGCTGGCACAGTTTGTCGACATGCACGGCACGGCCAAGGCGAAATCGGTGCCGGCCGAGCACTACGATACTGTGATCACCGATGGTGCCGGATTCGCTGGTTTTGCGATCTCTGGCATGGGCATGCAGCCCAACGTCGATGGCGACTACATGGCCGTAGGCGACCCGAACACGCTCAGTCTTGTGCCTTGGCAGCCTGGGTATGCACGGATGGCCTGCGACGGCCATCTGCATGGTAAGCCCTATGCCTGCGATTCGCGCGTGATCCTTAAGCAGCAACTCGCGCGCATGGCCGCCAAGGGTTGGACCTTCTACACCGGTCTCGAGCCCGAGTTCTCGCTGCTGCGCCGCGTGGAAGGGCGCATCGTGCCCTGCGACGACTCTGACACCCTTGCCAAGCCCTGCTACGACTACAAGGGCTTGTCCCGCTCGCGGGTCTTCCTTGAGCGGCTGGCGGAGTCGATGCGTGCTGTGGGGATCGATGTGTACCAGATCGACCACGAGGACGCGAACGGCCAGTTCGAGATCAATTACACGTATTCCGACGCGCTGACCTCGTGCGACCACTACACCTTCTTCAAGATGGGTGCGGCCGAGATCGCGAACGAGCTGGGTCTGATCTGTTCGTTCATGCCGAAACCGTTCAGCAACCGCCCGGGCAACGGTCTGCACATGCACATGAGCGTCGGCGACGGCAAACGTAATTTGTTTGAAGACGCCAGCGATTCTCGCGGGCTGAGCCTGTCGCCGCTGGCCTATCAGTTTGCTGCGGGCTTGCTGGCACATGCTCCGGCGCTCACGGCCATTTGCTGCCCGACGGTGAACAGCTACAAACGGCTGGTGGTTGGGCGCTCGCTGACCGGGGCGACGTGGGCTCCCGCCTACATCTGCTACGGCAACAACAACCGCACCGGCATGATCCGTGGTCCGGGTGGCCGGCTAGAACTGCGCTTACCCGACGGCTCGGCCAACCCGTACCTGGCCACAGCCGCCGTCATCGCCGCTGGCCTCGACGGCATCGAGCGCAAGCTCGACCCAGGCGAGCCGGTGACCGACAGCCTCTACGACATGACGCCGGCACAGCTCAAGCGTCGTGGTATCCGGGTACTGCCGCAGAACCTTAAAGAAGCGCTCGATGCGCTGGAGAAAGACGCGGTCGTGCTGGGCGCACTGGGGCCGCTGGCCCCTGAGTTCCTTAGCCTCAAGCGCATGGAGTGGGTCGAGTACATGCGCCATGTGTCGGATTGGGAAGTCGACAACTACTTGCAGTTCTTCTAGGCCGGGCCGGTGTGGGCCGGCCGTTTCTGGGATTCGTCGGAGAGACAGACATGTGTGGAATCGTCGGGCTGCTGGTCAAGAAGCCAGAGCTCAAGCAACAACTGGGGCAGCTGATGGTGCCGATGCTCATCGGCATGACCGAGCGCGGTCCGGATTCGGCGGGCTTGGCCGTGTTTGCCGAGCCACTGAAGGGCGCGGCGCGCAAGCTCAGTCTGTATTCGGGGCTGACCGAGGACGGCGCCGACTTCAACTGGCATGGTCTGACCCACGCCCTGAAGGAGCACCTGAGTGTCGACTCGCAGATCGAGGTCAAACACAACCACGCCGTACTGACCTTCGACGTGTCGCCGGATCTGGTGAAGAAATGGCTGCACGAGCATCATCCGCGGCTACACATCTTGTCGACTGGCCAGACCATCGATCTCTACAAGGACATCGGTACGCCGGCCGAGGTGGCCGAGCGCTACGATTTTGCCGAACTGACCGGCTCGCATCTGGTCGGGCATACCCGCATGGCCACCGAGTCGGCGGTGACGCCCGATCGCGCCCACCCGTTCACCGCTGGTGAGGATTTCTGTCTGGTGCACAACGGGTCTTTGTCGAACCCCTACGGCGTGCGCCGCATGCTCGAGCCGCATGGAATCCATTTCGACACCGACAATGACACCGAGGCGGCCTGTCGTTTTCTCGAGTGGCGCCTGCGTGAAGGCGACGATCTCGAGACTGCCCTGCAAAAAGGCTTCGAGGAGCTCGATGGCTTCTTTACCTTCCTCATGGGCACACCCGACAAGCTCGCTTTGATCCGTGACCCGTTCGCGTGCAAGCCGGCGGTGGTCGCCGAGACCGACGACTACGTGGCTATCGCCAGCGAGTTCCGTTCTCTGGCGCATCTGCCCGACGTGAAACACGCCAACGTCTTCGAGCCTGCGCCCGAAGAGATGTACGTATGGAACGCTTAGAGGTGGCAGACATGCACGCGCAACCAGTGAGTTTCGATCTGGCCAGCACGCCGCTGCGCGAGGTCAATACCTTTTTGCACCGGCAGCTGACAGAAGGCGATCAACGCCGGTTCGAGGTGCACAACCCCGACGGCGCCCACAACATCGCCGTCGGCCTGGACCAGCCGGTGACGGTCGAGATCCATGGCCATGCGGGTTACTACGCTGCGGGGATGAACAAGAAGGCGACCGTGGTGGTGCATGGCAGCGCCGGCACGGGCGTCGCCGAAAACATGATGAGCGGCACCGTGCACGTGAAGGGATTTGCCTCGAATGGCGCCGGTGCCAGTGCCCACGGCGGTCTGTTGGTCATCGATGGCGATGCCGGCTTGCGTTGCGGTATCTCGCTAAAGGGCGGTGACATCGTCGTCGGCGGTTCGGTGGGCAGTTTTTCGGCGTTCATGGCGCAGGCTGGCCGGATGGTCATTTGTGGCGACGCTGGTGACGCGCTGGGTGACTCGCTGTACGAGGCGGTCATCTACATTCGCGGCACACCGCGTTCGCTCGGTGCCGATGCGCAGTTCGAGCCGATGACCGATGCGGACTACCAGACGGTTGACGAACTGCTGAAGCGAGCGGGCATGCAACACGACCCGAAATCGTTCAAACGTGTCGCGTCGGCGCGTGGCTTGTACCACTGGAACGCCGACGCCAACCAAGAATACTGAGCCCCCTGAGCGGCAAGGAAACCCCATGGACATGAAGCCAGTGCATATCAAGCGCCACTCGACCGAAGAATCGGCGAGCTTCGACCGGCGCATCATCGACTACATCCAGAACGCAGCCGCTCATGGTCTGTACGAGATCCGCGGTCTGGGGGCAAAGCGCTCGGTGCCGCACTTCGACGACCTGCTGTTCCTGGCGGGCTCGTTGTCGCGCTACCCGCTCGAGGGCTACCGCGAAAAGTGCAGTACCAAGACCATCTTGGGCACGCGCTATGCCAAAAAGCCGATCGAGCTGGACATCCCCATCACCATCGCTGGCATGAGCTTCGGCGCTTTGTCGGCCAACGTGAAAGAGGCGCTCGGCCGTGCTGCCAGCGAGATGGGGACCAGCACCACCACCGGCGATGGCGGCATGACACAGGAGGAGCGCGGGTCGTCGAAGACCCTGGTCTACCAGTGCCTGCCGTCCCGCTATGGTTTTAACCCGGACGACCTGCGGCGTGCCGATGCCATCGAGGTGGTGATCGGCCAGGGCGCCAAGCCGGGTGGCGGCGGCATGCTGCTGGGGCAGAAGGTGAACCCCCGGGTGGCGAAGATGCGCACCCTGCCACAGGGTGTCGACCAGCGTTCGGCTTGTCGCCACCCCGACTGGACCGGCCCCGACGACCTCGCCATCAAGATCCAGGAATTGCGCGAGATGACCGACTGGGAAAAACCGGTCTATGTGAAGGTCGGCGCCACTCGGGTGTTCCATGACGTGAAACTGGCGGTGCATTCTGGCGCCGACGTTGTCGTCGTCGACGGGATGCAGGGCGGTACCGCAGCGACCCAGACCTGCTTTATCGAACATATCGGGATCCCGACCTTGGCGGCCGTGCGTCAGGCGGTCGAGGCGTTGGAAGACCTGAACATGAAAGGAACCGTTCAGCTGATCGTTTCCGGCGGTATTCGCACTGGCGCTGATGTCGCCAAGGCCTTGGCGATGGGCGCGGATGCGGTGGCGATCGGCCAGGGTGTCCTGTTTGCACTAGGCTGCAATTCCGAGACCTATATCCGCAACGGTCAGCACTACTCGGCGCTCGAGTCCTACGATGCGCTAGGCACGGCGCCCGGTTTTTGTCACCACTGCCACACCGGCAAGTGCCCGGTCGGCGTCACCACTCAGGATGCTGAACTGGAACAGCGGCTGGAGCCGGAGGTTGGCGCCCGCCGGGTACGCAACTACCTGAAGACCCTGAACATGGAGCTCACCACGATCGCCCGTGCGTGCGGCAAGCAGAACGTGCATCACCTTGAGCGTGAAGACCTGGTGGCGCTGACCATCGAGGCCGCGGCGATGGCTGGTGTGCCGCTGGCTGGAACTAGTTGGGTACCGGGGCGCTAGTCATTTGCGCCTCGACCAGGCTTCGGTCACCATGCAGCACCCACTTTATGACATTGGCATTTAAGCGTTATCGATAAAGGAGGCGATCACACACTTCACTGCTCACCATTAACAGTCGGCGTTTTATCCATCTCATAAAAACGATTTTTGGAGGGGGATTCAGATGGAAAGAGAGACTGCTCACACGCTCGACCCAGCGACCGCCGCGCGGGCCGAAGCAATGCACACCCGTGACCGCTGGAGCGCCTTGGGCATCTTGGCGTTTTTGTGGTTGATTCTTATCTATGTGTACATCGTCGTACCGCATGGGTTTTTAGAGTCGCCCATCGGTGTCGTTCTGCTGGTCGCCGGATCGTTGGTACTGATCTTCAATACGGCGGCAGTGTTCGCCATGCTGGCCCACTATCGCGAAGATCGCGATCACATCTATGGCCAGGACCTTCGCAACCTCGACCTGAACCGCCAGCGCCTGAGCGAACTTTCGCTGCGGCCCGCTCATGTCGATACCGAACCCGGAGCGCCATGATGAGCAAACCCTATGAACCGCCCGTGCAGGGCACTGCCGGACAGCTGTTCGATAGCCTCGTCGTCCTGGTGCTCGTGTATGCCAGTCTGATGGCGCCGCTGCTGTTTTCTGGCGGAACCGGGACAGAGCCGGTTGTCGAGGCCGAAGCTCCCACTTGGGAAGCCTTAGGGCAGACCCCGGCCATGGTTGAACAATGGGAGAAGCTTGGCGTCGGCATCGAAGACGCTGCCCCGCTGATCACCAACCGCTTCGACTACACCATCGAACCATGGAGCCTGTCGCTGACCATCGCCGTGATCGTTGGTTACTTCATCTTCGTACTGCGCACGTCCGACCGGGAATATCGCGAGGTCATCCGCGAACGTTTCGGCTCGACGGGAGGGAAATGACATGGACTTCTGGACCGCGCTTGAATACGCCGCCTGGGGGATCTCGATCGTGCTGTTCGGTTGGATGATCGCCGACGCCCGATTCACCAGCTCGCAGTACGGCGAAGACTTCCTGCTGAGTTCGCGCGAAGGCGAAGAGGAATAGGAGCCGCACATGAGTACATCCGCAATGGCGGCCAGCCCGCCACAGAAGAATTCGCTGCTGAAGGTCCTCGGCCCGATTCACGTCTGGGCTCTGGGTGTAGGGATCGTGCTAGTCGGCGAATACATGGGCTGGAACTTCTCGGTTGGCAAGGGAGGCGCGTTTGGGGCCCTCATCGCCTGCTGGATCATTGGCTTGCTCTATACCTGCGTAGCGATGATCGACTCCGAGGTGACCTCAACGGTGGCTGCGGCCGGGGGGCAATACACCCAGGCTAAACACATCATCGGGCCCCTCATGGCCTTTAACGTCGGGCTCTATCTGGTGATGGCCTACACCATGCTGGAAGCCGCGGACGCCCTCGTGGTCGGCGATCTGGTGCAGACAGTGGCGGCCCAGTATGGTGCTGACGTGGACACCAAGCCATTCGTGGTGTTGACCATCGCCATCTTGGCTTGGCTCAACTATCGCGGCGTGTTCATGACGCTCACGGTGAACTTTGTCATCACCGCGTTCGCGTTCGCGGCGATCGTGGTGCTGTTCTTCAGCACCAGCGGTCTCGGTGGCGGCGAATCGATCCTGCGGCACAGCGAGTTGCTCACGGATCTCCCCTATGGTTGGCTGGGGGTGCTAGCCGCCTTGCAGTTCGGCATGTGGTACTACCTTGGCATCGAGGGCACCTGTCAGGCGGCCGAAGAGGTGCGGTCGCCGGGCCGCTCGATCCCGTTGGGCACGATGGGCGGGATCATCACTCTGCTCATCGCCGCGACCATGACCTGGTATGTCTGTGCCGGTCTGATGCCTTGGGAGTATCTGGGCCAGGCGGTTACACCGCTGTACGATGCTGGACGCCTGAGCGGTAGCCTAGAACTCGAGGTGATCCTGTTCATCGGCACCATCTTCGCTGCGGTGGCCTCAGCCAATGGCTGCATCAACGATGCCTCGCGGGCCTGGTTCTCGATGGCGCGCGATCGCTATATGCCGCAGTGGTTCGGTGCGGTACACCCGCGTTATCGCACTCCCTATCGGGCCATCCTGTTTCTGATCCCGATCGCAGTGTCGTTCGCCTTTACTGGTTTGTTGGACCAGGTGATCACCTTCTCGATCCTGTCGGGCCTGCTCGGCTATACCTTCATGTCCTTCAACATCGTGCGGTTCCGGCGACTATGGCCGTTGGGTGTGATCAACCGTGGCTACATCCATCCGTTCCATCCGCTGCCGGCGATCCTGCTCGGCTTGTTGTGTGCCGCGACCTACTTCGCCACCTATCTTGGCTATGGCGCCTCACTGCTGTCGATCATGGCGTTCTACATCCTGATCTCGGTCTGGTTCGTGTTGCGGCGCTACCAGTACGTGCGTCGGGGTGATCAGTTCACCATGCCGTGGCCGCGTCCGCGGGGCTACTGAGATGCGTGGTTACGCGCTCTTGGACAGCATCTTCGTCTAGGTGCAACACATGGCCGAGATGTCGTCCGCCGGCGTCGCCGTCGCCCTTGTCGGGGTGGCGGCGGCCTGGTTCTGGCAGCGTCGGGCGCAGGCGCGTTTTCGTGCTCGCCGGGCCAGTATCTTCGATGACTGCCGAGCGGTGCTGCAGGGCGCCGAGTTGATCTCGCCAGGTAGCGACTACCCTTTGCTGCGAGGGTGCTTCGAGGGCGAGCAGGTGATGCTCCAACCCCTGCTCGACCATGTCGGATACCGAAAGGTGCCGTCGCTATGGTTGCTCATCACCGTCGATCGGCCGTTGCCGGTAGAGGGTCGTGTGGACATCGTATTCCGGCCAGCGAATATCGAATTCTTCTCCTCGATCGACCGCCTGCCGGAACGGGTCTACCTCGGCAGTGAGTGGCCCGAGCACCACATGGCCCGGGTTGGCCCGGTCGGATGGAGGCCGCCGCTGGCGCAAATGCATGCGGCACTCGGTGAGGCTATCGACAGCACTGACCTCAAGGAGATCGTTGTCACGCCGAAGGGCATACGCCTGGTGGTGCGCGTGTGCGGAGTGGAGCGTAGCCACTACATGGTCTTGCGCTCGATGCTGCCGGAGATCGAACGCATCCCGTCCGAGTGGCTTATAACCTGGTTGGCGAAGGCCCGTTCGTTGGCGACCGGGTTGCACGACAAGGAATTGGAGCGTCGTTGAGATGGCACGCCGACCATTGCCCCCCGTGCTGGTGTTGGCTGTTGCCATCGTGTTGCCCGGGATGGGCCAAGTGCTGAATGGCATGCTGGTCCGCGCGTGGGTGATGCTGTTCTTCGCGTTTGCGTTAGGCATGGTGACGTACCGCCTGACCACCCCCGAGCATTCCTTCATCGGCCGCCACGCGGGCGGCTTTTTCATCTACGCCATCATGGTCATGGATGCGTATCTCTGGGCGCGGTACCGCCGGGCCCTCAGTCAACGCCCGGTCTCATGAGGCGAAAGAACGTTCCGGTGTCGCATCGACGCCCGGATACGCCCCGTGGTGAGGGCGCTCCCCACACCGCGCTCAGCAGCAGAAAACGGCGACATGCCGAGATAAGGAGAAAACATGAGGAGAGGTCTTTCAACCGGAGTGGTGGCCGGGCTGCTTGTCGTTGCCCCGGCGGCTTTCGCTGAAGAAGCGGTCGCCCCAGAGTCACCGCACAGTTTCTCGGCGAATGTTGGTCTGTTCAGCCAGTACATCTTCCGGGGTATCAGCCAGACCAACGAGGACCCGGCGCTGCAGGGTGGCTTCGACTACAGCCACGCCAGCGGTTTCTATATCGGCACTTGGGCGTCGAATATCTCGTGGTTACGGGATTCGTATACCGACGGGTCTGATGGTCTCGGTTACAGCTCGAGCAGCGTAGAGATTGACGTTTACGCTGGTTTTGCGAACGAGATCGGCGATACGGGGATCGGTTACGACGTTGGCTTGTTGCAGTACTTCTACCCGGGCAGTCGCGGTGGCACGCCGAGAGCCGACACGCTCGAGGCATATGGCGCGCTGTCCTATGGCTGGTTGACGGCGAAGTACTCGTACGCCTTGTCCGATGAGGTCTTTCAAGTCACCAACGCCGATGGCAGTTGGTATGCCCAAGTCGGACTGAACATTCCTCTTGGTGATACCGGCTTTACTGCCGGCTTGCATGCGGGACATCAGAAGTTCAAAGGACCCAGCGCTTTTTCGTACAGCGACTACAAGGTTAGTCTCGCGTACGACCTTGGCAGGTTGAGCGCGCAGTTCAACAATACCGAACTGGGTCTGATGTACACCAAACATAACGCCGGCAACGTTTTCACGTCGAACATCTTCGGCAGCGAAAGCCAAGTCACCGGCTACGTCAGTCGATCTTTCTGAATGCGTGGGTAGGGTTTGAACAGCCGGGTTCTAGGCCCGGCTGTTTTATTGGCGCTCGCGTCGCAGACCGGCCGCCCAGCGTTCGTAGATCCGCCGGCTGATAGCTCGCATACACGGCAATCGTTCCGGTGTGGCGTGCATGACAGTGGCGGCATCCTGTACGCCCTCGGGGTGTGGTCCAGCAAGCGCTTCAGCGACCTCGTCGGCGCCGCTCTGGCACCAGGTGGCGATCGTCGCTTCGTCCATCTCGCAGTGGAACTGCATGCCTAGGTGAGGTCCGATCGCAAACGCCTGGTTCGCGCATCGGGCGCTGGCTGCAAGGTGTATCGCTCCTGGCGGGGTGCTAAAGGTCTCGCCATGCCATTGAAAGACATCAAAGTCCAGGCGGGTGCCGAACCAGTCGCGGGCCTGCTCGGTGTCGACGGGCGTAACGGTGTGCCAGCCTATTTCCTTCGCTGGTGCGCCATCGACCATATTGATGCCAACGTGGCCACCAAATGCTCGGCTGATCAGCTGTCCTCCCAGACAGTGGCCGATCACCGGCGCGCCACGTTGGTCGGCATCGCGGATCAGGGCGAGCAGTGGCGGAACCCAGGGCAGCGGGTCGTTGACGCTCATCGGCCCACCCATTAGGCCTAGGCCACTTAGCGTCGAAGTATCGGCGGGCAAGGGCTCGCCCTGGTCCAGGCGGATCTCCTTCCACGGGATGGCAGCAGCGGTGAGCCAGCTGGCGAACCACGCCGGTCCTTCTGTGGGTGCAAAGCGCACAA
The DNA here is from genome assembly GCA_964524005.1 of uncultured Enterobacteriaceae bacterium. Taxonomy (GTDB): domain Bacteria; phylum Pseudomonadota; class Gammaproteobacteria; order Burkholderiales; family UBA3065; genus UBA3065. The sequence continues at coordinate 177,739 of CAZGBK010000001.1, read as the reverse complement.
TACCGACAGGCCGCATTGCGACGTCGGGTCGGACTAGCGCGTCGATGCGCCAGCAGGCTGGCTCGCACGCGCCATATCAAGCCAGCGCCGCAGCGCGATGGCCAGGTCGCGAGACGAGAAGCCGCAGGCTTCGCCGCTGAACCAGCGCGCACTCTCCACGCGCATCAGCAGGGCTTCGGCAGTTTCCAGCAGGTCAGGCGACAGACCTGAGCCCAGCTCTGGCAGGGCGCGACGCCACTGCAGGGCGAGTGCGTCTGCGTCTAGCTGCCCGGCTTCATAGTTGACGACCGAGATCTCGAGATGGCTTAAGTCCATGTGCTTGAGCGTACCATGACGGGGTGGTAGATCAGGGTTCTGACCGCAGTGATATGCGACTTGTCGCTGCACCCATGGCGCGCGACAAGACCCCCCGAGAGGCAATCAAAAACTCATACGCACGATGACCGAGACCTGTTCGCGCGGTTTGCTGCCGCTGTCTTCGTTGCTTGACGACACCCCAATGGGCACGCTGCTCCAGGGACGCGTCGCGTTGCGTGCTTGCGAGGCGGCGTTGTTCGACTTGCTGCCGCTGGACATTCTGACTGCCGTGCATCCGGTGCGGCTCGAGGCCGGTACCTTGCTGTTGCGCGCCGACTCCCCGGCAGTGGCCACGCGGTTGCGGCAGGTGCAGGCACGGGTGCGGCGCGGTCTGTCCGAGCGAGGCTTGGCTGTCGATGCAGTGAAGGTGAAGGTTGCCACTCCCAGCCGATTGAGCTTGCCCGCACAGCGGCCACGCCGGGTACCGCGGTTGGCAGCCGCTGCCCAGCGCAGCCTGACGGCACTGCAGCAGCGCCTGCCGGAGGGCGGTCTGCGCGATGCGGTGGCCAGCCTGTTGGAGCGCGCGGCGTCAGGCGCCAGCGAAGCGGCAAGCCCAGCGGATCGTTGGACCGGCGAACAGGCTCCCCAGACGAGCGAGCAGCGCGGTCGCAGTCGCAACCCCTGAGGGGATTTAAGCGGCTTCTTGCGCTGGCAGTGGCGTGAATGCTGTTGGCAGATCCTCGGGCCGCTCGAAGCTGACGAGCTCATGGGCGTCCGGGTCGTCCAGCAAGGCGCGGACCAGTGCGTTGTTCAATGCATGACCGCTTTTGTGGCCGGTGAAGGCACCGATGATCGGATGGCCAGCAAGGTAAAGGTCGCCGACGGCGTCGAGCACCTTGTGGCGCACCAGCTCGTCGTGGCTCCGCAGGCCGTCGTGGTTGAGCACACGGAATTCGTCCATGACGATGGCGTTGTCGAGGCTGCCGCCCAGCGCCAGGCCATGTGCACGCAGCGCCTCGACCTCGTGCATGAAGCCGAAGGTGCGAGCCCGGCTGACATCGCGGATGTACGAATGCTCGGCGAAATCGATGGTGACCGCACCTGACTCCCCGGCCGTTGCCGGATGGCGGAAATCGATACTCAGCGAGATGCGGAAGCCATCGTACGGCTCGAACTGCACCCACTTGTCGCCGTCTTCCAGACGCAGTGTCTTCAACACGCGGATGTAGCGCTTTAGCGCATCTTGCTCCAGCAAGCCGGCCGACTGCAGCAGGAAGACGAAAGGCGCAGAGCTGCCATCCATGATCGGCACCTCGGGTGCAGTCAACTCGATAAGCAGATTGTCGATGCCCAGCCCAGCCACCGCACTGAGCAGATGCTCGACCGTACCTACGCGCGCGCCATCGCATTCCAGGGCGGTGCACATGCGGGTGTCGTGTACCAGGTGCGCGTCTGCGGCAAAGGTCACCGGCGGGTCCAGGTCGCTACGTCGAAACACGATGCCGTGGTCCGGCGGTGCCGGACGCAAGGTCAGCTCGACTTTCTTGCCGGAATGCAGGCCGACGCCGGTAGCGCGGATCGGCTGGCTAATGGTGCGCTGGAAGAGCATCGCGATGTCCAAGTCTTGATGGGCGAATTCTAAACCCGCGACCGCCAGGCGTCGATGCCGATGTTGCGATGCAACATCGGGCCCCGAGTGCTGGACAGATCATGCGTGCGGGCCTCGACCACACTGCGCGGCCCCGGCTTAGTCGGCCTGGCGGCGCAGGAAAGCCGGGATCTCTGCGAGCTGGTCCATGCTGTGCTCTTCCAGGTTGCGGCGTGGACCACTGCGTCCGCTCAGGAACACACCCGGCATGGCATCGTCGTCGGCGATTGCCCCAAACGCATCGTCGGTGCCCGTGCGTGCCATCGGTTGTGACACCACGGTGAACGGCTTCGGTTGCGCGCGAGCGACCGGCTGGCCCAGTCCGGTGGCGACCACGGTGACACGCAGCTCGTCGCCCATCGACTCGTCGATCGCGGTGCCGAAGATGACCGTGGCGTCTTCGGCGGTGTAGGCGCGGACAGTGGCCATGATCTCGTCGATCTCGGACAGACGCAGGCGGCTATCGGCGGTGATATTGACCAGTACGCCACGAGCACCGCGCAGTTCGATGTCCTCGAGCAGGGGGCTCGCTACAGCGGCATCGGCCGCCAGGCGAGCGCGGTCGATGCCGCTGGCGGCGGCCGAGCCCATCATCGCCATGCCCATCTCACCCATGACCGTCTTCACGTCGGCGAAGTCGACGCCGATCATGCCCGGGCTGTTGATGACCTCGGCAATCCCGGCAACGGCTCCATGCAGCACATCGTTGGCAGCGCGGAAGGCCTCGAGCATCGAGACATCGCCGCCCAGCACCCCCATCAGCTTCTCGTTGGGGATGACGATGACCGAATCAACGTGTTCCGACAGCTCGGCGATGCCTTCTTGCGCGGCGCGCATGCGCTTGCCTTCAAAGGCGAACGGCTTGGTGACGACGGCGACCGTCAAGATACCCAGTTCGCGGGCGATCTGCGCGACCACCGGGGCTGCCCCGGTGCCGGTGCCGCCACCCATGCCGGCGGTGATGAACAGCATGTCGGCGCCAGCGATTGTCTGCTCGATGCGCTCCCGGTCCTCCAGTGCAGCACTGCGTCCAACGTCTGGGTTGGCGCCGGCGCCGAGGCCCTTGGTCAGCTTTTCGCCAAGCGCCAGTTGCACGCTGGCCTGAGTGCGAACAAGGGCTTTTTGGTCGGTGTTGGCGCAGATGAACTCGACGCCTTGCACGCCGCGCTCGATCATGTGGTCGACGGCGTTGCCGCCGCAACCACCGACGCCGATCACCTTGATCACTGCACCTTGGTGGGTCGTTTCTTCAATCACTTCAAACATGGTTGCGGTCTCCTTGCTGGGTGTGCCGTTGGCAGGCATGTCGGGCATATCACTGGGGGTGGATTGCATGCCGAGATCGACCGGTTGGGCGGTCACGGCGGGCTCGGGGCCAAGGAAGTCCAACTGTCGTTGGTCGCCCTCGGCTTGATAAGAATCGGGTCGGTTGAGCAGGTGTTCGTCCATGCGCTGTGTGCTCCGTGTCAGAAGTTGCCGCGGATCCAGGTGTTCATGCGCTCGAGCACGCCGCGGATCGGTCCGGCGCGAAGGCGCTCGAATCGGCTCTTCTGCCAAGCCTCGAAGCCCACGCCGATCAAGCCGATCGAGGTGGCGTAGCGAGGGTGGCGGACAAAGTCAGCGAGACCACCGCGGTAAAGGGGCGAGCCGATACGCACCGGCATGTGAAACACCTCTTCGCCAAGCTCGACCATGCCAGGCATGGCGCTGCAGCCCCCAGTCAGGACGACGCCCGAGGACAGCATCTCGGCAAAACCGGATCGCCGCAGCTCGGCTTGCACCAGGGCGAAGAGTTCGTCGATGCGAGGTTCGATGACTTCGGCCAGGGTCTGGCGGGACATCTGCCGCGGTGGCCGGTCACCCACCCCGGGCACTTCGATCAGCTGCTCGTTACCGGCCAGTTGGCGCAGCGCGCAGCCATGCTGTTGCTTTAGGTCCTCGGCATCTTTGGTCGGGGTGCGCAAGGCCATAGCGATGTCGTTGGTGATCTGGTCGCCAGCGATCGGAATCACGGCGGTGTGACGGATCGCGCCGCCGGTGTAGACGGCGATGTCGGTGGTGCCGCCGCCGATGTCGATCATCACCACGCCGAGGTCGCGCTCGTCTTCGTCGAGCACTGCTTGCGCCGAAGCGATCGGCTGCAGCACCAGTTCCTCGACCTCCAGCCCGCAACGCCGCACGCACTTGATGATGTTCTCGGCAGCGCTGACCGCGCCGGTCACCATGTGGACCTTCACCTCGAGCCGCACGCCGCTCATGCCGACCGGCTCGCGCACGTCGCCTTGGTCGTCAATGATGAATTCCTGGGTAAGGGTATGCAGCACCTGCTGATCAGATGGGATCGCCACGGCCCGCGCCGTGCGCAACACGTTCTCGACGTCGGTCTGGCTGACCTCGTGGTCGCGCACGGCGACCATCCCGTGTGAGTTGAAGCTCTTGATGTGGCTGCCCGCGATGCCAGCGTAGACCCTGCTGATCTTGCAGTTGGCCATAAGCTCGGCTTCGGCCAGTGCCGCCTGGATGGCGTTGACAGTGGCTTCGATATTGACCACCACACCTTTCTTCAAGCCTCGCGATGGTGCCGAACCGACGCCGATCACTTCGAGCTGGTCTTCGGCGGTGACCATTGCCACCACGACCACGATCTTCGAGGTGCCGATGTCGAGTCCGACGATGTGAGGTGTGTCCTTGGCCGGTTTCATGCGCGTCCTGTGGTGCTGGTCTGGTTACGGGTGCCGGGAGTGGCGGGGAGGGGTTTGCCGTCGCGACTTCGCAGCGCAAAGCCGTTGCGATAACGCAGGTCGATATGACTGATGCGCGGCAATAGCGCCGCGATGTGGTCGGGATAGACGCCGATAAACCGTTCGAGCTGGGTCAGTGCCCCGGTCGGTGCCATCTCGATGCGCGGGCCATCGCTAAGATCGACACGCAGGGCGTGGCGCGGCGAGAGATGCACCGCGCGGGCGTGCAGGCCCACCGGAGCAAGTCGCTGGTTGACCGCCAAGAAGGTCTCGAGGACCTGTGCGCTGGCGTCTTCTGGTCCAGAGAAGACGGGCAGTTGGGCGTCAGTTGCCCCCTGGAACAGCTCTCCCTGGCGGTTGACCAGGCCGCCGCTTTGCCACACCGCCAGCGCTTCGTGCTCTTCCAGCGTCACGCGCAGTGTATTCGGCCACACCCGCTGCAGCGTGGCTGTCCGCGCCCATGGCAGGCGAGCAAATGCCGACTGCGCCTGACGCAGGTCCAGCGTCAGAAAGTTGCCGCGCAGTTCGTTGCGCACGACGTCTTCGACCTGACGTGCCGTCACCTGCTGCAGGGGGTGGGTGAATTCGACGCGAGTCACCGGCAGCAAGGGCTGATGTACCAACCAGTACAGCCCGCCATAGACCACTGCCGCAGCGGTGAAGGCAAGCAGCCCAGCGGTGACCCGGTCGAGCGACTGCGGCTTGTCCCATAGTCGTTTTTCCGCTGCGGTCGCGGTGACCAGGCTGTCGGGCAGGGCGCGGACCGACCGTGCTCTATCCAGCATGGGCGCGCTCCAGGATCTCGACCACCAGTTGTTCGAAGGGGATGCCGGCGGCCTTGGCGGCCATCGGCACCAGCGAGTGTCCGGTCATGCCCGGGCTGGTGTTCATCTCGAGGAACACCGGCTCGCCGGCGGGCGTGACGATGATGTCGGCGCGGCCCCAGCCGCGGCAGTCGAGCGCGCGGAATGCGCGCAGGGTCAGCGCCTGGATGCGTGCCTCCAGGGCAGGCTCCAGCCCGGCCGGGCAGAAGTACTGCGTGTCGTCGCTGAAGTACTTGTTCTGGTAGTCATAGTTACCCTGCGGCGGGACGATGCGGACCATTGGCAGGGCGCGGTCGCCGAGCACTGCGCAGGTGTATTCGCCGCCCTGAACAAAGCGCTCGGCCAGCACGATGCTGTCGTGGCGCAGCGCCTCGTCCCATGCGGCACGAATCGCAGCCGCATCGCCGCCCAGTATCTTGGTGATGCCGATCGACGATCCCTCGCGCGCGGCTTTGATCATCATGTCCGGGCCGAGTCGCCCCAGTACCTGCTGCGGCGTGATGTCCGGTGTGAGCTCGATGCCATCGGCGACCGGGATGCCCGACTGCTGCCAGACCAGCTTGGTGCGCCACTTGTCCATGGCCAGCGCCGAGCCGAGCACGCCTGAGCCGGTGTAGGGCATGCCAAAGGCCTCGAGCGCACCCTGCAGCGTGCCGTCCTCGCCAAAACGGCCATGCAGGGCGATGAAGACGCGCTGGTAGCCCTCGTCGAGCAGTGCGGTGAGCGGCTTCTCGGCCGGGTCGAAGCGGTGCGCATCGATGCCCTGGCCTTGCAGCGCGGCGAGCACCGCGCTGCCGCTCAGGATCGAGATCTCGCGCTCGGCCGAGCGCCCGCCGAACATCACGGCGACCTTGCCGAAGCGGCTCATGCTGCACCTCCAGCGAGCAGCGGCGCCACCTGGCTGATGGATCCGGCGCCCATGGTCAGCAGCACGTCGCCGTCGCGCAGATGTTGGCGGCAGACGCCGGCAAGCGCTGCGATCTGCTCGACGAACACCGGCTCGACACGACCTTGGACGCGGATGGCGCGGCTCAGGGCGCGGCCATCGGCAGCCACCAGCGGCGTTTCGCCGGCGGCGTAGACGTCGGTCAGCAGCAGCACGTCCGCTTCTCCCAGCACCCGCACGAAATCCTCGAACAGGTCGCGTGTGCGGCTGTAGCGGTGTGGCTGGAAGGCGAGCACGATACGCCGCCCGGGGAAAGCCCCGCGGGCAGCGGCCAGCGTCGCGGCGATCTCGGCCGGATGGTGGCCATAGTCGTCGACCAGGGTAAAGCTTCCGCCAGTGGCCAGCGCGATGTCGCCGAGCCGCGCGAAGCGGCGCCCGACGCCTTGGAAGGAGGCCAAAGCCTCGACCATCGCGGCATCGGGCACATCGAGCTCGGTACCGACCGCGATCGCGGCAAGCGCGTTGCGCACGTTGTGCTCGCCCGGCAGGTTGAGCGTGACTTCGAGGTCGGCTAACGGGCTGCCATTGCGGCGTTGCACTGTGAAATGCATGCGTCCTGCTGCGTGGCGCACATTGATGGCGCGGAATGCGGCCGTTTCCGACAGTCCATACGAGACGACAGTCTTGCCGACGGTTGGCGCCAGGTCGGCGACCACCGGGTCGTCGATGCATAGAACTGCCACGCCGTAGAACGGCAGGCATTGCAGAAAATCCAGGAAGGTCTGGCGTACCCGGCCGAAGTCGTGGCCGTAGGTGTCCATGTGGTCCTGGTCGATATTGGTAACCACGCTGATCACCGGCGTCAGATGCAGAAAGCTGGCGTCAGATTCGTCGGCTTCGGCGACCAACCAGTCGCCCTGGCCCAGGCCGGCGCTGGCGCGCGCGGCGTTCAGTCGGCCGCCGATCACGAAGGTCGGATCGAGCCCGCCTGCCGCCAGCACGCTGGCTATGAGGCTGGTGGTGGTGGTTTTGCCGTGCGTACCTGCTACCGCGATGCCCTGCTTCAAGCGCATCAGCTCAGCGAGCATCAGTGCGCGCGGTACCACTGGCACGTGACGGGTATGGGCGGCGGTGACTTCGGGGTTATCAGCACCGACCGCCGTCGACACCACCACGGCATCGGCACCTTGGATGTGTTCGGCTGCGTGGCCTTGGTGAATGCGGATGCCCAGGCCGGCCAGGCGCCGGGTCGTTGCATTGTCGGCGAGGTCGGAGCCGCTCACCGAGTAGCCCAGGTTAAACAGGACCTCGGCGATCCCGTTCATGCCGGTACCGCCGATCCCAACGAAGTGGATATGCCGGATACGGTGTCTCATGTCCTCAGACCCGCCATTTCGAGGCACGCCTCCGCCACCATCCGCGTGGCTTGCGGACGCGCCAAGCTGCGTGCCCGCACCGCCATCTGCGCCAGATGGGTGCGGTCGAGCGACTCCAAGACCTGGGCCAAGTGTGTGGGTGTGAGCTGCGTCTGGGGTAGCAGCACCGCCGCACCGGCGTCGGCAAGCAGGCGCGCGTTCGCGGTCTGGTGGTCGTCGACTGCGAAAGGGAAGGGCACCAGTAAAGCGCCAACGCCGACCACGGCCAGCTCGGCGAGGGTCAGCGCACCGGCGCGGCAGATGACCAGATCGGCCATCGCGTACTGGGTGGCCATATCGCGGATGAAGGGCGTGCAGCTCGCCATCACGCCGGCCGCTTCGTAAGCGTCGCGCAGCGCCTCGATGTGGCGCTCGCCTGACTGATGGAAGATGAACGGCCGACGCTCGGGTGGGATCAATGCCAGCGCTTCCGGCAGTACCTGGTTGATTGCCAAGGCCCCCAAGCTGCCGCCTACGACCAGGATGCGCAGGCGGCCGCTACCGCGCTCGTCAAAGCGTTCTTGCGGGTCGCCCATCCCAAGAATCGAGGCGCGCACCGGGTTACCGACCCACCGGCTGGTCTTCGGCTGCGGCCAGGGCCGTGCCAGCGGCGACGCACTCGGCATGGCGAACGGGTCGGGGAACCCGGTCAGCACAGCGTCAGCCAAGCTCGCCAGCACGCGGTTGGTCAGGCCGGCCACCGCGTTCTGTTCGTGGATGACGAGCTTGCGGCCGAGCAACACACCCATCAGTGCGCCGGGGAAGGCGGCAAAGCCACCGAAACCGATCAGTACCTTCGGCTGGTAGCGCAGGATGCCCCGCGCCGCCTGCACGCAGGCCCAGAGCAGGCGCAGCGGGAACAACAACTGCGTCAGCAGGCCCTTGCCGCGCAGACCACCGATGCCGACCCAGACGCCGGGGTAACCGGCCTCGGCCACGATGCGCTGCTCCATGCCGTTGCGGCTGCCCAGCCAGACCACCTCGTGGCCGGCCTCGCGCAGCGCATTGGCGACTGCCAGTGCGGGGAACACGTGTCCGCCAGTGCCGCCGGCCATGACCATGAAGGGTGTGCCGGCCATTAGATGGGTTTCCCCCGCATCAGCAGGCGATTCTCGAAGTCGACCCGAAGCAGGATGGCAATCGCCAGACAGATGGTGATTAGCGCGCTGCCACCGTAGCTCATCAGCGGCAGAGTCAGGCCTTTGGTCGGCAGGGCGCCCATGCTCACTCCGGCGTGGATCACCGCTTGCGTTGCCAGCCAGATGCCGATGCCTTGTGCCACCAGCGCGGCAAAGCAACGGTCAAGCGCGATCGCTTGACGTCCGATGAGGAAGGCGCGCCAAGTGAGCCAGGCAAACAGGATGAGCAGGCCGGTGACGCCGAAAAAGCCCAGTTCCTCCCCGACCACCGCCATCAGAAAGTCGTTGTGTGCCTCGGGTAGATAGCCCTGTTTTTCCATGCCGGCACCCAGACCTGCTCCAAACCATTCGCCCCGGCCGAATGCCATCAGCGAATGGGTCAGCTGGTAACCCTCTGCGAGCGGTTTGTCCCAGGGGTTCATGAAGGTCACCAGCCGCGCCATGCGATACGGCACCAGCCAGATCAGTAGAAAGAACATCATGGCGACTGGAGCCATCAGGCCCAGGAAGATGCGGACTCGCATCCCCCCCAGCCAAAGGATCCCTGCGGTGATGGCGCACATCACCGCAAACGAGCCGAGATCTGGCTGAACGATGATCAGCCCACCGGCGAGCAGGATCACCCCTGCCAGTGGAAATAGACCGCGCGTCCAGCTGTGCATGAAGGCGGCCTTGCGGACGGTGTAGTCGGCGGCGTACAGCACCACCGCGAATTTCATCAGTTCGGCTGGTTGCAGATTGACCAAACCCAGCGGCAGCCAACGTCGGCTGCCATTGATCTTGAGCCCGATACCGGGGATCAGCACCAGAATCAGCAACACCACGCAGACCAGGAAGATCGGCAGGGCGTAGCGCTGCCAGGTGCGCATCTCGACCTGAAACACGACGAGCCCGAGCAACACCCCAAGCATCAGGAATAGGGCGTGGCGTTTCAGGTAAAAATAAGGGTCGTAGCCGGTGGCACGGCCGAGTTCGGCGGTGGTGATGGTGGCCGAGAAGACCATCACCAGGCCGATGCTGGCGATGACCGCCACTGCCAGCAGGAGGGCATGGTCGTACATCGGCAGTAGGCGGCGCGCGTGTGGGGTCATGCGGCGTGGCTCCCCGGAAGGGCATGTACAGCGTCGACAAAGACTTGGGCGCGGTGCACGTAGTTGCGGAACATGTCGAGGCTGGCGCAGGCTGGCGACAGCAGCACAGCATCGCCAGCCTGGGCGATGCCCGCTGCGGCAGCGACTGCATCGGGCAGGTTGGCAGCCCGCAGAAGCGGCACGCCAGTCGGGTGCAGCACCGCACCGATGGCATCGGCGTCGCGGCCGATCAGCACCACCGCCCGGCAGCGCTCGGCCACCGGCGTCACTAGCGGGGAGAAGTCCTGCCCCTTGCCGTCGCCGCCGGCGATCAGCACCAGCGGCCGTTCCGCACCGGCGATCGCCGCCACTGTGGCGCCGACATTGGTGCCCTTTGAATCATCGATGTACAGCACGCCATCGACCTCCGCGACCGGCTCGACCCGGTGTGGCAGCCCGCGGAAATCGCGCAGCGCTTGCAGCAGTGGGCCTTCGGGCAGGTCGAGCGCGCGGCACAGGGCGAAAGCGGCCAGCGCATTCGCCGCGTTGTGCAGGCCGCGTACCTGCAGCTCGGAGCAGCGCATCAGCACCCGCGGGCCTTGCGTCAGGGCCGGCTCGCCGTCGACGTCGGCGAGGCCAAAATCGTGGCTGCTGGCGGGCGGGTTGAGGCCAAAGCTCCAGACCCGCCGGCCGATCTGCGCCATGCTGGCACTGAAGGCATCCTCGCGGTTCACCACCTGGACACCCTCGCCCTGGAAGATGCGAGCCTTCACCGCGGCGTAGGTGGCGAGGTCCGGGTAGCGGTCCATGTGGTCTTCGCTGATGTTCAGCACGGTGGCGGCATCGGCGAACAGGCTGCGGGTGGTCTCCAGCTGAAAGCTGGACAGTTCGAGCACGAAGATCGACGGGGCCTGGCCGCTGGCCATCGCCTGATTCAGCGCGTCGAGCACCGGCAGCCCGATATTGCCGGCGACCACGGTGCGAAAACCGGCCTTCTGGCACATCGCGCCCACCATGCTGGTGACCGTGCTCTTGCCGTTCGAGCCAGTGATGGCGATCACTCGAGTCCGGGGAAAATAGCGGTTCAAGGCGCGGGCGAACAGCTCGACGTCGCCGGTGACGCGAGCGCCCTGTCTGACCGCCGTCTGCACCAGCGGCTCGGCCAGCGCGACACCAGGGCTTAGCGCGATCAGATCGATGCCTTCGAAACTCTCGGCACGGAACGGTCCGCAGGCGATCGGGATGTCGGGGTAGGCCCGCTTGAGCGTCGGCAGATGCGGTGGCAGCTCACGGCTGTCGGCCACGCGCACCCGCGCTCCGGCGCCCTTCAGCCAACGCACCATCGACAGGCCGGTGTCGCCCAACCCCAGCACCAAGACGTTCTGATCGCGCAGTGCCATGGTCTACCTCAGCTTCAGGGTGGAGAGGCCGACCAGCACCAGCATCATGGTGATGATCCAGAAGCGCACCACCACCTGCGTCTCCTTCCAGCCCTCGAGCTCGAAGTGGTGGTGGAGCGGCGCCATCCGGAACACCCGCTTGCCGGTCAGCTTGAAGGAGGCGACCTGGATCATCACCGACAGGGTCTCGACGACGAACACGCCACCCATGATGAACAGCACGATCTCTTGCCGGACGATGACGGCCATGGTGCCGAGCATGGCGCCCAGTGCCAGTGCGCCGACATCGCCCATGAACACCTCGGCCGGGTAGGCGTTGAACCACAGAAAGCCCAGACCCGCGCCGGCCATCGCCGCACACAGCACCAGCAACTCGCCAGCGCCCGGAATGTACGGAAAGCCCAGGTATTTCGAGAACACCGCGTTGCCGACCACATAGGCGAACACGCCCAGAGCGCTGCCGACCATCACCGTCGGCATGATCGCCAGGCCGTCGAGCCCGTCGGTGAGGTTGACCGCGTTGCTGGTGCCGACGATGACGAAGTAGGTGAGGATGAGGAAGCCAAAGGCACCAAGCGGGTAGGCGACGTTCTTGAAGAACGGCACGATCAGTTCGGTCTGCGCCGGCAATGTGGTGCTGAAGGCGAGGAAGGCTGCCGCGGCCAGGCCGATGACGCTCTGCCAGAAGAACTTCCAGCGGCTGGCGAGGCCTTTCGGGTCGCGTCGGACCACCTTGCGGTAGTCGTCGACCCAGCCGACCAGTCCGAAGCCCAGCGTGACCAGCAACACCAGCCAGACGAAGCGGTTGGAGAGGTCGCCCCAGAGCAGGGTGGCGCCAGCGATGGAGATGAGGATCAGTGCGCCGCCCATGGTCGGCGTGCCCTGCTTGACCAGATGCGTCTGCGGGCCGTCGTCGCGCACTGCCTGGCCGAACTTCATGGCGGCGAGCTTGCGGATCACCGCCGGCCCCGCCCAGAAGCAGATCAGCAGCGCCGTCATACAGGCCAGCACGGCGCGCAGCGTGAGGTAGCTGAAGACGCGGAAGGCGCCGATGTCTTCCGCCAGCCACTGGGTCAGGATCAGCAGCATGCGGACTCCTTGCGCGGGTCGCGCGGCGTCTGGCCTGCGCCACTGGCCATGGCCTTGGGGCTGACCATCGCGCCAGCGGGTGCCGTCAGCGCATCGACCACCTGCTCCATGCGCATAAAGCGCGAGCCTTTGACCAAAACCGTGGTGTTGGGAGTGAGGCGTTCGCGCAGGGCATCGATCAGCTCGGCATGGCTGCCAAAGTGGGCCCCGCCTGTACCGAAACCCGTAACTGTTTGCTGCGACAGCTCGCCCAAGGCGAACAGTGTCTCCAGACCAGCAGCACGCGCCGCGGCCCCCACCTCGTGGTGCATGGCTGCGGCATCGGGACCAAGTTCGCCCATATCGCCCAACACCAGAATGCGTGGCGCTGGGGTGGCCGCTAACACGGCGATAGCGGCCTTGGCCGAGTCCGGATTGGCGTTGTAGGTGTCGTCGATCACGATCGCGCCACTGGCCGACCGCTTGCTTTGCAAGCGCCCGCGGGTCCCGCCAAAGCCTTCCAGCGCCAGAGCCGCTTGTGTCAGCGAGACGCCGGCCACCAGGGCGGCGGCGATTGCCGCGCAGGCGTTGTGGGCGTTGTGTGTGCCCGGGGTCGACAAATGGCAGCTCGCGCGGCTGTCGCCGTGGCGAAGCCGCAGCGTGCCATCAGGGAGCACCTCGCCGACCAGCTCGGCAGCAGGGTCCAGGCCAAAGCGCAGCGTGTCCCTCGCGCCGGCCAACTGTTGCCACAGCGGCAGCCAGCGGTCGGTCTGTGGTAGCACCGCAGTACCGGTCGCTGCCAGCCCCTCGACCAGTTCGCCCTTGGCCCGGGCGATGCCCTCGAGCGAGCCAAGATTCTCCAGATGCGCGGTGCCGGCGTTGTTCACGACGCCGATATCTGGCACGGCGATCGCGCACAGCCGGGCGATCTCGCCAGCGTGGTTCATGCCCATCTCGCACACGGCGTACCGGTGTGCCGGCTCGAGGCGCAGCAGCGTGAGCGGCAGGCCGATATCGTTGTTCAGATTGCCTTCGGTGGCGAGTACGGCGGCGTCCCCATGCGCGCAGCGCAGGATGCTCGCGAGCATCTCCTTGACCGTGGTCTTGCCATTGCTGCCCGTCACGCCCAGCACCAGCGGCGCGATGCGCAGGCGGTGGGCGCGGGCCATGGCCGCCAGTGCCACGCGGCTATCCGCCACGACGATGCCGCTCGTACCGGGCGGCAGTGCGTCATCGCGCTCGACCAGCGCCGCCGCCGCACCCGCCTGCAGCGCTTGTGCCGCGAAGGTGTTGCCATCGAACCGTTCGCCCCGCAGGGCGACGAACAAGTCGCCGGTGGCGAGGCTGCGGGTGTCGGTATGCACACGGGCGATATCGCGGTCGGTCCCGACAAGTCGGCCACCGCAATCGGCGGCGAGGGTCGCCAGGCGGAAGCGGGCGGCGTTCATGCACGGGCCCCGGTCCAGACATCGAGCGCCGCACGGGCGTGCTCAGCATCACTGAACGGCAGTCTGCGGCCAGCGATCTCTTGCCAGGTTTCATGTCCCTTGCCAGCCAGCAGAACGACATCGCCTGCAGCCGCGCCTTGGATCGCGTGGGCGATGGCGCTGGCACGATCGGGCTCGGTATGCAAGGTGGCGTCGGCGCTGGCTGGGATGCCTGCCGATATGGTGGCGATGATCGCGTCGGGATCCTCCGAGCGCGGATTGTCGCTGGTCAACGTCACCACGTCTGCGAGCTTTGCCGCCACAGCACCCATCGCGGCGCGCTTGCCCGGGTCGCGGTCGCCGCCACAGCCGAACACGCAGTGCAGTCGGTGGTTGGTCGGCAGTCCCTCGCGCAGGCTCGCGAGTGCTTGTCCTAGAGCATCCGGGGTGTGTGCGTAGTCGACCACGACGGTGGGGGCGCCATCGCGACGCAGGACCTGCATGCGCCCGGGTACCGGCGTCAGCGCGGCGATGGCCTCAGCTATGCGGCCTAGCGGTACGCCTGACACCAAAAGCGTTGCCGCCACGCAGGCCAGATTGTCCACATTGAAGCGCCCGATCAGACCCGACCGCATCTCGACGGCGCCCCACGGCGTATCGAGGCGGCACGCCACGCCTTCGGCCGAACACTGAACCTGACTGACGCGCACGTCGCCGCGTCGACCGGCTGTCAGCACCTGTGTGCGGTTGTGATCGATCCGGCCGGCCAAGTGCAGGCCGAAATCGGCGTCGGTGACGATCACCGCATGTTGCAGGCCATCCCAGTGGAACAGGCGTTCCTTGGCGGCGCCATAGGCTTCGAGCGTGCCGTGATAGTCGAGGTGGTCCCGTGTCAGGTTGGTGAATACGGCGACGTCGAACGCGACACCGTGGACGCGACCCTCTGCCAGTGCGTGGCTCGAGACTTCCATGGCCACCGCAGTAGCGCCAGCGTTGCGCAGCTCTGCCAAGATCTCTTGTAGACGGCCCCCGTCGGGTGTGGTGTTGGCCAGCGGCGACAGGGTATCGATGCCGTAGCCCAGCGTACCAATCCGCCCGCATGGGGTGCCGCATGCGCTCAAGGCTTGCGCCAACCAGTGACTACAGCTGGTCTTGCCGTTGGTGCCGGTGATGCCGATGGTCCAGAGGCTGGCGCTGGGGTGTCGCGCCATTTCAGCGGCGATCCAGCCCAGCCGCCAGTTGAGCTCGGGGACTGCCATGTGCGGCACCGGCAGATCGTCAAAGCGCATCGGCGGCCGGCCGCTAGGGTCCCACAGTACTGCGCTCGCCCCAGCCTGGACAGCATGGCCGACAAAGTCACGCCCGTCGACTCGATGTCCGGGCACTGCAGCGAATACGTCGCCCGGACGCACCAAGCGGCTGTCGGTACAGAGGCGACGGTCGATCAGGCCCATGGTATGGACGAAGCCCCGATCGAAGTCGGGGCGGCCGGTCGGGGGTGTGGGAGTGCGGGCGGCAGGCGTCATCGGTTCACTCCGACCGGTTCGGCACTTGCCTGGGCAAGGGTGTCGGCGCCCGGCTGGCGCGGTCGGGTCGCCCAGACCGGGGGCGCGGCATCCGGTGGCACGCCATTCAGGCGCAGCGCCTCGCCCATCACTGCACCAAACACCGGCGCCGCGACCAGGCCGCCGTAGAAGCCGCCACTGCGAGGGTCGTCGATCATCACGGCGATCAGGTAGCGCGGCTGGCTGACCGGCGCAAAGCCAACGAATGAGCCGATATAGCGGTTCGGGTGATAGCCGCCCTCGGCGCGGATCTTGCGCGCAGTGCCGGTCTTGCCAGCGGTGCGGTAGGCAGGCAGCGCCGCACGCGTGGCGGTACCCCCTGGCTGCGTCACAGATTCAAGCATCTCGCGCACCTGGCGGGCGGTCTCGGGCGAGATCACGCGCTGACCCTGCGGTGGCGTGTCGGTGCGCAGAAGGCTGACCGGGATGATGTCGCCATCGCGTGCGAACGGCAGATAGGCGCGCGCCAGCTGCAGCAGACTCACGGCCACGCCGTGCCCATAAGACAGCGTCACTTGATCAACAGGCTGCCAGTTCTGCCAGGGGCGCAGCTGGCCGCTGACCTCGCCAGGGAAACCAGTTCCCGGCGTACTGCCAAAGCCGAACTGGCGCAGGTATTCCCAGTGCCGCGAGCGCGGCGTCTGTAGCGCCATGCGGATCGAACCGACATTGCTGGACTTTTGCATGACCTGCGCTACCGTCATCACGCGAGCATCGGGGTGGGTGTCGCGGATCACGTGCTTGCCGATGCGAAATGTGCCGTCGCCGATTTCGATCGGGGTGTCAGGCTTGACGACGCCCTCCTCCAGCGCGATCGCGGTGGTGAACGCTTTCATCGTTGAGCCGGGTTCGAACAGGTCGATGGCGGTCCGGTTGCGGGTTCGATCAGGGTCGGCGCGCTCGTCACTGTTGGGGTTGTAGCCCGGGTAGTTGGCCATCGCCACCACCTCGCCGCTGCGCACGTCGAGCATGACGATGCCGCCGCCCGAGGCCTTGTGGTGCGTCACCGCTTTCTTCAGCTCGCGGTAGGCGATGTACTGCAACTCGCGATCCATGGCCAGAGTCAGGTCGCTGCCGTGGCGCGGTGGCAGCATGTTGCCAGCGTCGTCGACGATACGCCCGCCGCTGTCACGCAGACCGAACCGGCGGCCGTCGATACCGCCCAAGGCATCGTCGAAGACGCGCTCGACACCGGCGCGGCCGGCATCGTTGCGACGGCCTTCGCGTCCGGTGAAGCCGACCAGGTGACCCGCCTCTTCGCCGGCCGGGTAGAAGCGACGGAAGTCGCTCTCGTAGACCAGCCCGCGGATGCGCAGCTCGCGCACCCGACGCGCGTGTTCCGGGGTCAGCTGGCGGCGCAGATAGACAAAGCCGCGTGATCGGTCGTCAAGCTGGGCATCAAGGCGCTCGAGGGGCACTTCGAGTGCTTTGGCCAATTCGGCGCGTCGCTGCGGGTTGATGTTGACGTTGCGCGGATCGACCGCGATCGACGTCATCTGCACGCTCACCGCCAGCGGCGCGCCGTTGCGGTCGACGATCTGCCCGCGGTGGGCGGGGATGTCCACCGCGGTCTGCACCCGGCGTTGGCTTTCGGCCTGCAGGAACTCGTTGTCGACACTGGCCAGCCAGGCGGCACGTGCAAGCAGACCAGTGAGTGCCAGGCCGAACAGACCCAACACAAAGTTGGCTCGCCAGGGCTTCAGGCGCAGAGCCAGGGCGGGGTGCTTGTTGTTCATGGCTGCAGGATCCGCACCTGCTGGCCAGTTGGAATGGCCATATCCAAGCGATCGCGGGCGATCTGTTCGACGCGGGCGTGGGCCGATAAGGTGCTGCGCTCGAGCTGCAACTGGGTGCGTTCAAGTTCAAGCTGGCGAGTCTGATCGTGGATCTCGTGGCCGCGAATGTAGAGCTTGCGCGCCTCGTGCTGGGTCAGTACAACAGCCAGCGCGCTGAGCACGACGGCGGCGAGCAGCCACAGGTTCAGAGCGGGCATGGGGTTCGCTCGGCGACGCGTAGATGGGCGCTGCGCGCGCGCGGGTTGGCGGCCACCTCGGCGGCGCTGGCGCGCGCCGCCCGGCCAATCGGCGCCAACGCTCGCGGCGGCAATTGGTCCTCGCGCAGCGGCAGCCGCGCGAGGTGGTCCGGTACCGTGCTGTGGTCCCGGATGAACCGCTTCACGATCCGATCTTCCAGCGAGTGGAACGTGATGGCCACCAGTCGTCCTCCAGGTGCAAGGTGTTGCAGGCCCTGATGAAGGGCCGCTTCCAGTTCCTCGAATTCGCGGTTGAGGTGAATGCGTATGGCCTGAAAGGTGCGGGTGGCTGGGTCCTGGCCGGGTTCGCGCTTGCGTACCGCCGTTGCGATGACCTGCGCGAGTTCCCGGGTGCGCTCGAGCGGAGCGACCGCGCGCGCCTGGACAATCGCGCGTGCAACCTGCCGAGCAAACCGCTCTTCTCCGTAGTCGCGGATGACCTGTGCCAGCTCATGTTCGTCTACCTCCGAAAGCCATTCAGCCGCGCTCGGTCCGCGCGTCGGGTCCATGCGCATGTCGAGCGGGCCATCGTGGCGAAAGCTGAAACCGCGCTCGGCTGTGTCGAGCTGCGGTGACGAGACGCCAAGGTCGAGCAACAAGCCGTCGATGTGCTCGATGCCGTGTTCGTGCAGGACCTTGGCCAGTTCCGAGAACGGCGCGTGGACAATACGAAAGCGTGGGTCGGCGATGTCGGCTGCCGCCGCCACTGCGGTCGGATCTCGATCGAGCGCCAGCAGGCGTCCACCAGTCCCCAGCCGCGCGAGGATGGCGCGGCTGTGGCCACCACGGCCAAAGGTCGCGTCGACGTAGATGCCGTCGGGCCGGATCGCCAGGGCGTGAACGGCTTCTTCGAGCAGGACCGGGACATGGCGCTGCGTCACAAGACGAAATCGAGCCCAGCCGGCCACTCGCTGACCGGCAGGGTGAGGGTGCGTTCGCGCTCGCGGTCCCAGCCAGTCTCGGACCAGAGCTCGAGCTTGTTGCCCTGGCCGACCAGCATCACCGTCTTTTCCAAGTGGGCGATCTCGCGCAGCACCGGGGGCAGCAGCACACGGCCGTTGCCATCGAGCTCGAGCTCCTCGGCGTGGCCAATGATCAGGCGTTTTAGAGCAATCGCCGCTGGATCCATGCCGATCCGCTGGAACTGCGCTTCGACCGGTGCCCACTCGCGTAGCGGGTAGAGGATCAGGCAGCCGGTCGGGTCGAGCGTGACGATGACCTTGCCCTCGGATTCGCTGAGCAGGGTCGCGCGGTGTCTGGCCGGCATGACCAGACGCCCCTTGTTGTCCAGATTGAGCTTTGTCAGCCCACGAAACATCTCGCCCCCGACCCTGTGACGATGTGGCCGGCGGAGACCCACAAAACTCCACCTAACACCACTTCTCCCCACTATAAGGGACGGCCTCGCCCTGGGTCAAGGTCGTAAGCGCGAAATCTTCTTTCCTGACAGTACCTTAGGCGGATATATCGGTAAAATTAAAAGGCCAAGAGAAACATGGGGATACGGAATATTTCTGATATATGCACTAAGCATGACGGCTCGCCGGGCGTGGCTAGCTCGGGGCTGTTGAGTGCGGTGGTCGGGGGTGGGGGAAGGGTGAAGTTGGCCGATAAGCCGGGTTCTGTGGGCGGCGGTTGCCCGTCGCTGACAGTCATTCATCTGGGCCGGCCATTACTGACCGGCTCGAGCAGCCTACCCGGACGCGGTGCGAGCCACACCATAGCGTCCCTATTTGGCCTTGCTCCGGATGGGGGTTACCGTGCCGTCCGTGTTGCCACGTCCGCGGTGCGCTCTTACCGCACCATTTCACCCTTGCCAGCGCCCTTGCGGGCGCTTCGGCGGTTTGCTTTCTGTTGCCCTGTCCATCGCCTCACGGCGTCCGGCCGTTAGCCGGCATCCTGCTCTGCGGAGCCCGGACTTTCCTCCATACGGTGAACCGTACAGCGACTGTCTGGCCAACTTCACCCTGTCATCTTAACAGGGGTGTCAAGCCAGACTCTAAGCGGCACCGCGATCCTCGCCTGGGTTCTGGGCCAGCCGCTGGACCGGTGATGGAGCTGTCAGATCAACCGCCAAGCCAGCGTCTCACCGGCGCGGAACGGCACCAGGCGGTCGCTGCCGGGGCCATAAGGTAGATCGGTCGGCACCAGGTAGGCTTCGCGGCGCAAGCTGATGGTGCTGGTGTTGCGCGGTAGTCGGTAGAAATCTGGGCCGAAGTGGCTGGCAAACGCCTCCAGCCGGCCCAGCGCCCCCGCTGTCTCGAAGACTTCGGCATACAGCTCAAGCGCGGTCAACGCGGTGTAGCAGCCAGCACAGCCGCAGTCGGACTCTTTGCTGTGGCGGGTGTGCGGGGCGCTGTCGGTGCCCAGGAAGAACTTGGGGTCACCGCTGATTGCGGCCTCGACCAGCGCCGCCCGATGCACCTCGCGCTTGAGCACCGGCAGGCAGTAGTTGTGCGGGCGGATGCCGCCCTGGAACAGTGCATTGCGATTGTAGAGCAGGTGGTGCGCGGTGATGGTCGCGGCCACATTTGGCCCGGCTTGCGCCACGAACTGCGCGGCGTCGCGCGTGGTGATGTGCTCGAACACCACGCGCAGGGTGGGGTGGCGCTGCAGCAGCGGGCCGAGGATGCGGTCGATGAACACCGCTTCGCGGTCGAAGACATCGATCTCGGCGTCGGTCACCTCGCCGTGAATGAGCAGCGGCATGCCCAGACGGGCCATTTCGCCGATGGTCTCATCGCAATGGCGGATGTCGGTGACCCCGGAATCCGAGTTGGTGGTGGCCCCGGCCGGGTAGAGCTTGACGCCATGGACGAAGCCGCTGGCTTTGGCGGTGGCGATCTCGGCTGGGGGTGTGCGGTCAGTCAGGTACAGCGTCATCAGCGGCTCGAAGCGGCTGCCCGCTGGCCGCGCGGCAAGGATGCGCTCGCGGTAGGCGCCGGCCAGGGCGGTGGTGGTCACCGGCGGCTTCAGGTTGGGCATGACGATGGCGCGGGCGAACTGGCGCGCGGTGTCGGGCAGCACAGCGGCCAGCGCAGCGCCATCACGTAGGTGCAGGTGCCAATCGTCGGGCCGGGTCAGGGTGAGGGTGTCGGTCATGGCTCGATAATGCCCCATCAGCCGGGTCAAGGGCGCGTTGATCAGGGTATTCCAGAGAGGTCGTAACCGGCGTTGCGCGCGGCGGCGATCAGCGTGTCGCGTTCGATGTGGTGGCGTTGCGACAGCGCCCACAGGGTGACCGAACGGGTGCCGGAGCGGCAGTACGCGAGCACCGGCTTGGGCAGGGTGTCCATGGCTTGTCGCATGGCATCGACGTGCGCCTGCGTCATGCCACCACCGCTCACTGGCACCGCCGCGCACTGCAGGCCGGCAGCGCGGGCGGCCGCCTCGACCTCGGCCCAGTTCGGTTGATCGGGCGATTCGCCATCGGGGCGGTTGCAGACGATGCTGGCGAAGCCGGCCGCCTGCACGGCGGCTATTTCCTCGGGGTGGATCTGAGGGCTGACCGCAATGTCTTCGGTCACACGGCGAATGTCCATAGAAGGCTCCTGTTGGGTTGGGGGGTGTCTGATTGGCCGATGCGTATGCTGCTGCGACCGGCCATCATCGTTCGGGTTTCACGTCCCGGATCTCAGTTCCAGTGCGCGCCGGTAGAGCGTCTGCCGGTCTAGGCCAGTCGCTTTTGCGGCCAGCCGCGCCGCCTGGTTGGGCGGTAATTCCTGCAGGAGGACCCGCATCAGTACATCGGCATCCGCCACGTTGGTTGTGCGCTCGACTGCTGGTTCGATCAGCAATACGAACTCGCCGCGCTGGCGGTCTGGGTCGGCCTGTAGCCATGCCACCGCTTCACCAAGGCGCAGGCGGTGGATGTTTTCGAAGCGCTTCGTCAGTTCGCGAGCGATGCTGCAATGCCGATCTGCACCAAGTATGTCGGCCATGTCGCTGAGGGTGTCGAGTACGCGATGTGGCGCCTCGTAGACCGCGAGCGCTCCCGGAGTAGCGGCCAGAACCTCGAGCGCCTTGCGGCGAGCGGCGCTGCGGGCCGGCAGAAAGCCGGCGAAGGTGACGGTTGGGGCGTCCAGACCAGATGCCGACAGCGCACAGATCAAGGCGCAGGGGCCGGGTACCGCGACCACTGGCAAGCCAGCGTCTCGAACGGCGCTAACGATCCGCGCACCCGGGTCCGACACGCCGGGTGTGCCGGCATCGCTGACCAGCGCCACGGCTTTGTCTTCTCGAAGCAGGCCCGTGATCTTGTCTGCAACAACTCGTTCGTTGTGCTGATGGGCGGCGAAGGTCGGGGTGGTGATCCCGTGATGTGCCAACAGCGTTCGGGTGTGCCGGGTGTCTTCACAGGCGATGCGATCGACGTTCCGCAGTACCTCGAGCGCGCGCAAAGTAATGTCAGCCAGGTTACCGATCGGCGTGGCGACGACGTAGAGCGCGGCGGGGAGAGCGTGAGCGGAGAGGGGGGTATCCGGCATGGCAGTGTCTATATGCTGAGCCGACTATACGCCAGCCCGCGGAGTGCCTTGTGAACCGCCGTGGCCAGGCCGGTGAGTTGCTCGCTGCCGAGTTCTTGCAGCGGCAAGGTTTGCGGGTGCTTCAGCGCAACTACTTGTGTCGCATGGGCGAGATCGACCTTGTATGTGCGGACGCCGAGGTGCTTGTATTTGTCGAAGTGCGTCAGCGCAGCTCCGATCGCTACGGTGGTGCTGCGGCCAGCATCACTGCGGCCAAACAGGCCCGCTTGCAGGCGGCAGCGCGCCATTACCTGATGCGACTGGGGCGTTTCCCGCCTTGTCGCTTCGATGTCATTTTGGTGAGCGGCAAGCAGCAGCACGTCGAATGGCTGCGCAGTGCTTTCGAGGCATGAAACAATGTGACTGAAACATTGGTCTGTTATCCGTCACCCGCACCGTGGAGAAGACATGCGCCTGACCGTTCCCGCCATTGCCCTGCTGGCCCCCCTGCTCACTGTTGGCTTGTCGGGTTGTTTCCCGATCGTTGCCGGTGGCGTTGGTGCCGGCGCCATGATGATCGACGACCGTCGGACCAGCGGCATCTACATCGAGGATGAACGCATTGAGTTGCGGGGGTTTGCCGAAGTCAACAAGTTGGAAAATCGCACCCAGACCAAGATTAACTTCACCAGTTTCAACCGCATCGTGCTGCTCACCGGCCAAGTGCCCGACGAGGCCACACGCGAGCGTGTCGGCAAGCTAGCGGCCGATATCGAGAATGTGCGTAAAGTGCACAACGAGCTCAAGGTGGCGCCACCGGCCACTCTCGGCGAGCGCAGCAACGACACCTACATCACATCGCGCGTGAAGACGCGTTTCTTGGGCCGTGACAAAGGCTTTTCAGCGAACCATGTGAAGGTCGTCACCGAGATGGGGACGGTTTATCTGATGGGTCTGGTCAAGCCGGCCGAGGCCGAAGAAGCCACCGCACTGGCTGCTGCCACCCCGGGCGTCAAGGGTGTGGTCAAATTGTTCGAGATGATTGACTGAACCACCGATGCTTTACCCGGAACTCTTCAAGTCGCTGGAGAAGGCGCGCTGGAACATGGCGGACGATGTGCCTTGGGACGCTTTCGACGCCGGCCTGCTGTCTGACGAGCAGGCCAAGACCATCAAGTACAACGCCATCACCGAGTGGGCGGCGCTGCCGGCCACCGAGATGTTCCTGCGCGACAACCGCCACGACTCCGATTTCTCGGCGTTCATGAGCATCTGGTTCTACGAGGAGCAGAAGCATTCCTTGGTGATGATGGAGTACCTGCGCCGTTTCCGGCCGGATCTGGCGCCGACCGAGGCCGAGCTGCACGCGGTGCGCTTCGAGTTTGACCCGGCGCCGCCCTACGAGACGCTGATGCTCCACTTTTGCGGCGAGGTGCGGCTCACCCAGTGGTACCGGCGTGCTGCTGAATGGCACACCGAGCCGGTGATCAAGCACATCTACGACCTGCTCTCACGCGACGAGGCGCGTCACGGCGGGGCTTACCTCAAATTCATGAAGCGGGCCATCGAGTGCGCTGGCAACGAGGCGCGCGCTGCGTTCGCTAAGATCGGCATGCTGATGGCCAGCCCGAAACGCGCGGGCAAGCCGCTGCACCCGACCAACCTGCACGTCAACGAGGCGCTGTTCCCCAACGACACGGTGCAGAGCCGGCTGCCCGATCCGGAGTGGCTCGAGCACTGGTTGGACGAGCAGATCCGCTTCGATGCCGAGTGCGAGCGACGCGTCACTGGCGGCATCTTGCGTAACCTTTCGAGCTTGTTCGAGCAGACCTTCGAGACGGTGCAAGACCTGAACCGCTACCGCAGATCGCTGAGACCGACCGCTGCCTGAGCCAGGCAGCCAGCCCGCGGTCTCACGGCTCCTCTGACTAGAACGGGACGTCGTCCTCGAAGCTGTCATATGGGTCGCCGCCTTGGCCGGCGGCTGCCCCAGGCGCTGCGGCCTTGGCCGCTGCCGGTCGGGCCTGGCTGCGCGGTGCGGGAGCGCCACCACCCTCGTCCGCACCCATGCCGCCCTCGCGTCCGCCCAGCATCTGCATGGTGTCGCCGCGGATCTCGGTACTGTAGCGGTCGGCGCCGGTCTCTTTGTCTTGCCACTTGCGCGTCTGCAGGCGACCCTCGATGTAGACCGAGCGGCCTTTGCGCAGGTATTCACCGGCAATCTCGGCAAGCTTGTCGAACAGCACCACGGAATGCCATTCGGTGATCTCTTTTTTCTCGCCGCTGGCCTTGTCTTTCCACGACTCGGTGGTGGCGAGGCGCAGGTTGCAGACAGCCGAGCCGCTGGGCAGGTAGCGCACCTCGGGGTCGCGTCCGAGGTTGCCGATGAGGATGACTTTGTTGACCGAGGCCATGCGAGATTCTCCGAAGGTCAGGTGGAAGCAGTGCCCTGGCGGGCGCCTTGCGACGACGATGAACGAGTGGGCAAAGCCGGCATGCCCAGCGCCGCCAGCAGCCATATCGTAGTGACTGCGGTGCAGAACGCGAATACGGCAGATGAACCGTAGTGTTCATACAGCCACCCACCTGCGGCACCGCCGATGAAGGTGCCGATGAATTGCAGTGTCGCATAGAGCCCGCTGGCCGATCCGCGTGCGCCAGCCGGTGCAAAGCGCGAGATCATCGCTGGCAATTGCGCTTCCAGGATATTGAATGCGACAAAGTAGGCCAGCAGCGCGCCAACCAGCAGCGCCAACGAAGCGTCGACCGAGCCGCCCAGCACTCCCTGGCTGATCAGAAGTAGCACGATCCCGCCCAGCATCACCTGTTTGCCCATGCCGCGCCGCTCGGCAACGATCAGTGCCGGCACCATGAGCACCACTGCAGCGATCATGGCGGCCAGATACACCTGCCAGTGGCGGGTCTCGACCAGACCGGCGTCGCGCAGCATCAGCGGGATGGCAACGAACAGCGCCATCAGCGTCAGATGCAGCGCGAACACGCCGACATTCAGGCGCGCCAGTTCGCGGGAGCGAAGAACCTCCCGGAACGCGACCGGCGAGACGATGACTGTGCTGCTGCGCTCCGGCACTACGCGGCGCACCACGAGCAGGGCCAGAACGGCGAGTATGCCGGTCAGCGCGAAGATGCCCGGCACGCCGATCGCCTGCTCGAGCAAAGGGCCGAGCGCCAGCGACCCGGCAAAGGTCAAGCCGATGCTGACACCGATGAAGGCCATCGCTTTGGTGCGATGTTGCTCGCGGGTGACGTCGCCGACGCAGGCAAGTACCACGCCCGAGATGGCGCCGGCGCCCTGCAGCGCGCGGCCGATGGTCACCCAGAACAGATCGGGTGCCCACGCAGCGATGATGCTGCCCAGTGCGAAGAGCGACAGACCGGCGTACAGAACTGGCCGACGTCCGATGCGATCGGACAACCAGCCGAACGGAATCTGTAGCACACCCTGAGTCAGGCCATAGATACCCATCGCTAGCCCGACCCAAGCGTGATTGTTGCCGCCCGGCAGCGTCTGCGCATACAGCGCAAACACCGGCAGAATCACAAACAGGCCGAACAGGCGCAGGGCCGACAGCGACGCCAGCCAAGCGGTGGCGCGGAGCTCTTCGCGGCTCATACGGTCTGCGGTGACTGGTGCAGTGTCGGACATGAGCCCTTGTTGGCAGTGGGCGGAGCGCCGACGGGCGGCGCGATCGGGGTGCTTTGGGCACCGCAGCTGCGAATCGGCATTGGGTGCGCCGCAGCGAAAGACTAATATTAGCAGGTTTGCCCTTTGCGACCCTTCGAATGGACTTCATCCGCATCCGCGGTGCCCGCACCCACAACCTGAAGAACGTCAGCCTCGACCTTCCGCGCGACCGCCTGATCGTCATCACCGGTCTGTCGGGTTCGGGCAAGTCCAGCCTCGCCTTCGACACCCTTTACGCGGAAGGGCAGCGCCGCTACGTCGAGAGCCTGTCGGCCTACGCGCGGCAGTTCTTGCAGCTCATGGAGAAACCCGACGTCGACCTGATCGAGGGTCTCTCGCCGGCGATCTCGATCGAGCAGAAGGCGACCAGCCACAACCCGCGGTCAACGGTGGGCACCGTCACCGAGATCCACGACTACCTGCGCCTGCTGTTCGCGCGCATCGGCGAGCCGCGCTGCCCCGACCACGACGAGCCGCTGGCGGTGCAGACCGTGTCGCAGATGGTCGACCACGTGCTCGCCCTGCCCGAGGACACCAAGGTCATGGTGCTGTCGCCGGTGGTCACCGACCGCAAGGGCGAGCAGGCCGACCTGTTCGAGGACCTGCGCGCGCAGGGCTTCGTGCGGGTGCGCGTCAACGGTGAGGTCCATGAGCTCGACGCCGTCCCCCGCCTCGACAAGAAGCGCAAGCACAGCATCGAGGTGGTGGTCGACCGGCTCAAGGTGCGCGAGGACGCCAAGCAGCGCCTGGCGGAATCGTTCGAGACTGCGTTGCGGTTGTCGGAGGGACGTGCGTTGGCGCTGGAGATGGACTCGGGCAAGGAGCATCTCTTTAGCCAGAACTTCGCCTGCCCGGTCTGCGGTTACTCGATCGCCGAACTCGAGCCGCGCCTGTTCTCTTTCAACAACCCGGTCGGCGCTTGCCCCAAGTGCGATGGCTTGGGCATCGTCACCTTCTTCGATCCCAAGCGCGTGGTGGCCTTCCCGCAGTTGTCACTGGCCTCTGGTGCGATCAAGGGTTGGGACCGGCGCAACCAGTTCTATTTCATGATGCTGCAGAGCCTGGCGCGGCACTACGGTTTCTCGCTCGAGGCGCCGTTCGAGAGCCTGGCACCAGAGCATCAGCACGCCATCTTGCATGGCTCGGGCCGCGAGGCCATTGCTTTCACATACTTGGGGGAGCGCGGCAACACCTTTCTCCGCGAGCACAGCTTCGAGGGCATCATCCCCAACCTCGAGCGGCGTTATCGCGAGACCGACTCGAGCCTGGTGCGCGAGGAGCTGGCGCGCTACCTCAACAGCCAGCCCTGTCCGACCTGCGAGGGCGCGCGCATCCGTCGCGAGGCGCGCCATGTGTTTGTGGGCGGCGAGACGCTGCACGCCATCTCGCGCAAGCCGCTGCGCGACTCGGTGCGTTTCTTCGACGAACTCACCCTGAGCGGCCAACGTGCCTCGATCGCCGAGAAGGTGGTCAAGGAGATCCGCGCGCGGCTGCAGTTCCTCATCAACGTCGGTCTGGACTACCTGTCGCTCGACCGCTCGGCCGATACGCTATCCGGCGGCGAGGCGCAGCGCATCCGCCTGGCGAGCCAGATCGGCTCTGGGCTCACCGGAGTCATGTACGTGCTCGATGAACCGAGCATCGGCCTGCACCAGCGCGACAACGACCGCCTGCTCGAGACGCTCAAGAGGCTCAGGGACATCGGCAACACGGTGATCGTGGTCGAACACGACGAGGACGCGATCCGTGCTGCCGACTACGTCGTCGACATGGGTCCCGGTGCCGGCGAACATGGCGGAGAGATCGTCGCGCAGGGCACCTCGGACGAAGTGACCGCTCACCCCGCGTCGCTCACTGGCGCCTTCCTTAGTGGCCGGCGACGCATCACCATGCCCGGCGGACGCATCGAGCCGGGCGAACGCTGGCTGCGCGTGCTCGGCGCCACCGGCAACAACCTTCAGAATGTCGATCTGGCCATCCCGGTCGGGCTGCTGACCTGCGTGACCGGCGTGTCCGGATCGGGCAAGTCGACGCTCATCAACGACACGCTCTACACCGCTATCGCGCGCACCCTCTACGGCGGTAGCAGCGAGCCGGCGGCGCATGCGGCAGTCGACGGGCTGCAGCATTTCGACAAAGTCATCTCGGTCGACCAGAGCCCGATCGGGCGCACGCCGCGCTCCAACCCGGCGACCTACACCGGGCTCTTCACCCCGATCCGCGAGTTGTACGCCGGCGTGCCGCTGTCACGCGAGCGCGGCTATGGCCCCGGGCGCTTCAGCTTCAACGTGAAGGGCGGCCGCTGCGAGGCCTGCCAGGGCGACGGCGTGATCAAGGTCGAGATGCACTTTCTGCCGGATGTGTATGTGCCCTGCGACGTCTGCCACGGCAAGCGCTACAACCGCGAGACGCTGGACGTGCGCTACAAGGACCGCACCATCTCCGAGGTGCTGCAGATGACGGTCGAGCAGGCGCTCGCCTTCTTCGACGCGGTGCCGACCATCGCCCGCAAGCTGCAGACGCTGATGGACGTGGGGTTGGGCTACATCACGCTCGGCCAGAGCGCGACCACGCTCTCGGGTGGCGAGGCGCAGCGCGTCAAATTGTCACTGGAGTTGAGCAAGCGCGACACCGGGCGCACCCTGTACATCCTCGACGAGCCGACCACCGGCCTGCACTTCCACGACATCGATCTGCTGCTCAAGGTGCTGCACCGGCTGCGCGAGCACGGCAACACGGTGGTGGTGATCGAGCACAACCTCGATGTGATCAAGACCGCCGACTGGATCGTCGACCTCGGGCCCGAGGGCGGAGCGGGCGGTGGGCGCATCATCGCCGCCGGCACGCCGGAGCAGGTCGCGGCGACGCCGGAGAGCCACACCGGGCGCTATCTGGGGCCGGTGCTCGCGCGGGTGTAGTCCGGGTCGGGTGTAGTCCGGGTTTAGTGCAGGAGGGTTTGGCGCGCGGGATGGCTGCCATTCCGCTGGCTCAGTCCGCCGGCTGCAGTCGCGTCAGCGTTCCTTCGACGGTGGTCTCGCCCACCGCGAACCAGATCAGCCCGTCCTGCACCGTGACCTGCACGGCCATGTTGCGCGCGGCGCAGGCGGCCAGCGCCCGGCTCAGATCCTGCGGCATCTCGAACACGCGCAGGTTGGACAGCCGCGCCAGTTGCTCGCGGTTCTGTTGCCACCACACGCTCACCGCGCGGCCACCGTAGGCGTACAGCACCACCTCGCGCGCGCGGCCGGCGGCGCGGCGCAGCAAACGTTCATCAGGCAGGCCGACCTCGACCCACAGCTGCAGGTTGCCGGCGAGGTCGTGCTGCCACACGGCGGCTTCATCGTCGGAGGAGATGCCGCGGCCGAACGCCAGGCCCTCGCCGAAGTGCAGGGCGTAGGCGAGCAGGCGGACCATCAGGCGCTCTTCGGTTTCGGAGGGGTGCAGCGCCAGCGACAGCGCTTGCGATCCAAACACCTGGCGGTCGAGGTCGCTGACCTGCAGGTCAGCTTTATGAACAATGGAGCGGAGAGCCATGCTGGATGGTAGCGAGATACAAGACCGGAAGGTCGATGCTCCGTCAGCGTTCCCCCGCCTTCAGCAACCCCGATCGCTCTTTGGCCAGCACCTCCCCAACGCGGGCGCTGAACGCATCCGACGACACCATCACGTTGCGGTGCTTGCTGTGGTACGCGGGCAGTGGGGTATCGACCGGGTTGCTGCGGTAGCTGGCCAGTCCGACCACAGTCCACGTGCCGTTGATGCGCTCGAGCAACGGCCCGCCCGAAGCGCCGCGCTCGAATGCGCAGTCGACCCCGACGATCGGCACCAGCGGTCCGCTGTCCCAGGCATGACAGCTGCGCTCGATAGTGACGCCAGTCTGGCCGCGCCGCGACTGTGGAAAGCCTGCAAACAGCAGATCGCCAAAACCGGTACGCGACTTCGCCCCCGGCTCGGCCACTGCTGCAAAGCCCAGCTCACGGCCCAGGCAGTCGTCCAGTTCCAGCAAGGCCCAGTCCTCGGCCTGTCCTCGCAGGGAGTGGCGGCTGAAGTCGCCCCACAGCACCGGCCGGGCGATCGAGCGTCGGTGGAATTCGCCAGGTTGGTCTGGGTCGGGTTGCAGCAAAAACAGGGACACCACATGGGCGCCGGGCCGGTATAGACCGCCGTCGCGTCGGAAGAACGCTGAATGGAAGGCCGTGAGAATGTGGCATTCGCCCACCAGCACTGCACTGCCGGTTTGAAAATGCTCGCGACCGCTGATCAGCTGTCCGACCCAGCGCTGGGGCTCGCGATCCCCGGTGTCTTGTACGCGGCGATCGTCACCAAACACGTTGGCCAAAGTCGTGCCCGATGCCAAGACACTGGTCAACAGTAGCGAGCAGACGAGCAGTCGTAGCGACACGGCGACCTCCTCAACAGCGTATCGGGGTCCACTACATCGGCCCCGCACGTCTTCAAGAATAGGTCAATTCAAGACTTCTGCCTGTGGCCGCTCGCGGGCCGGGGTAGGCGCAGGTTGTGCCGTGCGCTGCACCGGCGTCGTGTCCAGGCTCGGTAGGGCCAGCACAAAGCTGGCGACATCGTCGATCACCGGACCCAGTTGCCGTAGCGGTCGGCCCATCGCACCGATCACGGTGTAATGATTCAGGCGCTCGTAGTAGCGCTCTTCGACCGGCACCGCCAGTTCGCGCAAGCGCTCGGCCAAGCGGCCGGTGTTGCGGTCGGTGTAGACCAGATGGTCTTTCAGCGGGGCAAGCAGCAGCGCTGGGGGCGCTGACTCGGTGGCATGCGTGATCGGCTGTGTCTCGTCGGGGGTGAGTTCGGGCGTCGTCGGCGGGTTGAAGATCGCTTTCAGCGAGCGGCTGACGATGGGCCGGAAATTGTATGGGCCGGCGATCCCGACCCAGCCGGCGATGCTGGTCTCCGGGCGCAGTCCGGCGTCGGCCAGCCAGCGCGGGTCCAGAGCCAGCATCGCGGCGTTGTACGCGCCGGCGCTGTGGCCAGCCAAGACCAGGCGTTGTGGGTCGCCACCCCAGGTGGCGATTTCGCGGCGGACCCAGCCGACCGCTGCGGCCGAGTCGTGGAGGAAGTCGGGGTAGCGCACCTCGGGGTAGAGCCGATAGTCGGCGACTACGGTGACGATGCCGCGCGCCGCCAGTGCTTCGCCAACAAAGCGGTACTGTTCGCGGGCGCCGCCTTGCCAGCTACCGCCATAGAAGAACACCACCACCGGCGCGGGACCAGCCTGAGCCACTGGCAGATAGAGGTCGAGCTGTTGCCGCGGGTGTTCACCGTAGGCCAGGTCTGGTACCCGTCGGTGGGTGTCCTCGGGCACCATCGCATTCAGCACCCGAATCGGCGAGCAAGCGTGCAGCAAGCTGGCAATGGCGAGTACAGAGAAACAGCGTATCTGGGCGAGTCTGGTCATGGTTTGGCGGGGCTGGCGGACTTTATCGAGGTCTTCGGCTGGGAACCACAGGGCGCGTCTGAGGACTGACTCAGACCACTGCGCTTCCAGGGAGTTTAAGAACACATGCGAATGCTGCGCCGATCACGTGACTGCCTTGTGGCTGCACTGCTCTTGCCCGCTGCGCTCGCCTTGGCGCCGGGGACGATCGCCACGGCCCGGGCTGACGAAGACCCGGCATCGTTTATCGCTTTTAGCACCGACTTCGATGCCAAGTGTGTGCAACGCAATGGCGTGATGATCTATATCGCCAACACCCATCCGACCCGCACCATGAGACTTGTGCTCGAGCGCTGGTATATGGATACCCGCACTGCCGATCGTGGCCGCTCTTTGCTGGCGCCCGGGGGCGAGCCCGAGGCGTTGGGCTGCTCCAATATCGAGGGCGGCAAGCAGGAATGGAAGGTTCTGAAGAGCGAGTGGGCGGACTAGGCCCGCACCGTATCGGCGGGCTCTAGACCGGCCTGCGCTTGCGCCCTGCCAGCCAGCGCTCCAGCAGCGAATAGACCGCTGGCACCACCACCAGCGTCAGCAGTGTCGATGACAGCATCCCGCCGATCACCGCGACGGCGAGTGGGGCGTTGCTGGCCGAGCCGGCGGCCAGACCAAGCGCCGCTGGCAGCATCGCCAGCACCACCGTCAGCGAGGTCATCAGTAGCGGCCGCAGGCGGATCGGGCAGGCGTCCAGCAACGCCTCGTCGATCGCCATGCCTTGCGCCCGACGCTGGTTGGTGAGGTCGATGAGCAGGATGGCGTTCTTCGCCACCAGCCCGATCAAGAGCAGCAACCCGATCAAGGAGAAGATGTTCAGCGTGTGGCCAGTGAGCCACAGCGCGAGCACGCCACCGATCATCGCCAGCGGTTGCGCGAACATCACATACAGCGGCTGCACGAAGGAGTTGAACTGGCTGGCGAGCACCATGTAGAGCAGCACCAGGGCGAGTGCGAAGGCAAAGCCCATCGACCGCATGGTCTTGCCGAATTCGTCGGCCTGGCCGGTGAAGCGCACCGTGAAGTCGGGTGGCAGCACTTCGGCGGCGACCTCGCGCACGCGGTCGACGGCATTGCCCAGCGGCATCAGCGGTGTGCTGTAGAAGCTCGCCGCGAAGCGTCCGTCGAGCCGCGTGATGACCGCCGCTCCGGCCTCGCGCTCCAGGCGGGCGACGCTGTCAAGCCTGACCAGGTCGCCCTGCGGGGTGCGCAGGAAGATGCGGCCGATATCCGCTGCCGAGCGGAACTGCCGTTCGTCTCCCTTCAGGCGGACGTTGTAGCGCTGGCCATCACCCGGGCTGTCGTTGAACTTCGCCACGTCGAGCCCGCCGACCATGATGTTGAACGCCGTGCCGATCTCGTCGGCGCTCAGGCCGGCCATCGCCGCGCGTTCGCGGTCGACTTCGACGCGCAGCTGCGGGAGATCGAGCTGCAGGTCGAGGTCGATGCTGCCCATCGCCGGGTCTTGCGCCAGCCGCTCGCGCAGCGCGATGCCGACCCGCTCGACCTCGTCCAGCCGGTTGCCGAGCACCGAGAACTGCAGCGGGTCGCCGCGCATGCCCGGGACCAGCGACGGCGGCGAGGGGAAGGCCGAGGCCCCGGCGACACCGGCCAATTCGCCGCGCAGACGGGCGATCACATCCTGTTGCGGCACGCTGCGCTCGTGGCGCGGTTGCAGCCGCACGATCATGAAGGCGCGATTGACCTGACCGGCGTCACCCAGACCGATCGCCGCGAACAGGCCGGTGACCTCAGGCTGCGCCCGGATGATCGCTTCGACCTCCCGCAGTCGGGCGTCGGTGTATTCGATGCTCGAGCCCAACGGCGTGCGCAGGTTCACGATGAAGCGCGATTCGTCCTCGTCGGGGGCGAAGGCCTTGCCGATGCGGGTGAACGCCGCAGCGCTGAGCAGGGCGGCCAGCAGCACCAGGCCGATGACCCACCAGCGGTGGCGCAGCGACCATTGCAGCAGTCGCCGGTAGCCGGCCTCCATGCTGTCGAAGGCGGTGCCCAGCCAGCGCGTCACCCGGCCCTCGCCGGGCGGCTGCATGAAGCGTGAACACAGCACCGGCGTCAGGGTGAGCGAGACGAACAGCGACGCCAGCACCCCCAGCGACACGACCACCGCGAAACTGGCAAAGAAGCGCCCGACCACCCCGCCGATGAACACCACAGGGCCGAAGATGGCGACCAGCGACAGGGTCGCCGCCACCACCGCGAACACCACCTCGCGGGTGCCGCGGCTGGCGGCGGTCATGGCGTCCTCGCCCAGTTTCTCTCGGCGCCGGGCGATGTTCTCGAGCACGACGATGGCGTCATCGACCACCACCCCGATCAGCAGCAGGAGTGCCAGCAGGGTGAAGGCGTTGAAGGTGAAGCCGGCGAAATACATCACCGCCACCGCCCCCATCAGCGACACCGGGATGGCGGTGGCGACGATCAGCGTCGAGCGCAGACTGCGCAGGAACAGCAGCACCACCAGCGCCGCCAGCAGGGTGCCCTCGACCAGATGTTCCTTCAGCGCGTTGACGATCTCGAGGATCACCGCCGAGTCGTCATTGGCGATCGAGATCCGCATGCCCGGCGGCAGGTTGGGCCGGATCTGCGCGTCGACCCGCTGCTTCACCGCGTCGATGATCGCCACCGAGTTGGTGTTGGCGATCTTCACCACGCCGACGCCGACCGAGGGCTCTGCGTTGAAGCGCGCCAGCGAGCGGAAGTCCGCCAGACCGTCCTCGACACGGGCGATGTCGGCCAGACGGATGCGGGCGCCATCGCGGGTCGCCACCACCAGGCGTTCCAGGGCGTCGGTGCTGTGGAACTCAAGATCGAGTTTCAGCAGTTGTTCAGTATCGCCCTCGACCAGGAAACCGGCCGGTGCTTGCAGATGCTCGCGTCGCACTGCCGCGGCGACCTCGGCCGGGGTGATGGCGTAGGCGGCCATGCGCGCTGGGTCGAGCTCGACGCGGATGGTTCGGTCGCGGCGGCCACCCAGACGCACCTCGCCGACACCGTCGATGGTCTCGAGCTGCTTCTTCACCACGTTCAGCGCGTACTGGTTGAGCTGTTGCTGGGTGCGGTCGCCCTGCAGGCTGAGCCACAGGATCGGCTGCGCGTTCGATTCGACCTTGCGGATGATCGGCGGGTCGATGTCGGTCGGTAGCTGCCGCAACACGCGGTTCACTTTCGATTGCACCTCGGCATAGGCCGAATCGATGTCTTTGTTCAGCTCGAACTGAATCGTGACCTGCGAAGTTCCCGGGGTTGAGGTGGAGGTCACCAGCTCGATGCCCGGAACACTGTTCACCGCCGTCTCGACCACGCTGGTGATCGACGCGTCGACGACATCCGGGTTGGCACCCCGCTGGATGGTCGTGACACTGATGGTGGGGAATTCGATGTAGGGCAGGCGATCGACGCCGATGCGGTCGTAGGCGATCAGCCCGAGCAGTACCAACACGGCATTGAGCATGATCGCCAGTACGTGCCGGCGGATGGCGGTCTCGATCATGTCGTTTCACCCAACCAGCCAGCGCGCAGGGCGGCGGCTGTCGCATCGGCTGCAGGATCGATCTTCAGGCTACAGACCTTGGCTGGCGCGGCGTCCAAGCAGAGCATGCTGCTTCGCACGCGCCCGTCGCGGCTACTGAGTAGGGCAACAGTCTGGCCGGGCCTGAAGCCGGCAAGCACGCTCCGCAGGGACTCGCCGTCGACGCGCCAGCCCTCCACAGCGAGAATCTCGTCGCCCGGCGCCAAGCCAGCACGGCTGGCCGCTGCGTCCGGCCGCACCTGGCGCACCATCGCTGGGCCACGTGAATCGATGCGAGCGCCCAGGTCCGCTGCGGGTCCGCCATCCGGCTTGCTGATCTGCTCGGGTTCCCAGCTGCTGCGCACACCAAAGGTGCCCAGTAGCCGTTCCAGTGGCAGCGGCTCGGTGCTGCGCAAGGCGGCTTCAAAGAATGCCGCCAGGGGCTGGCCGCTCACCGCTTCGGCCAGCGCTTCGAACTCACCGGGAGCGATTGGCGTGTCGCCATGCTGCTGCCACAGTGCGCGCATGACGTGGTCAAGGCTGCAGGCCCCGCCACTTACTGAGCGCAGGGTGAGGTCGAGAGCCAGTGCCACCAGTGCACCCTTGGCGTAATAACTGACCACCGTATTGGGCGTGTTCTCGTCCGGTCGGTAATACTTGATCCATGCATCGAAGCTGGATTCCTCCAGTGTCTGTACACGGTGCCCAGCCTCGCAGTGAACTCGGCTGATGGTTTTGCCCAGGTCGCTCAGGTAGTCGTCGACGCTGGTCAGCCCACAGCGGCGCAAGGCAAGATCGTCGTAGTAGGAAGTGAAGCCTTCGAATAGCCAGAGCTGGGTCGTCAGGTTCTCTTGCGTGAGGTCACAGGGGGCGTGTTCCGCTGGCCGGATGCGCTTCACCAGCCAGCTGTGGAAGTACTCGTGACTGAACAGACCCAACAGCCCGCGGTAGCCAGTCGCGTCGTGGCCGTGTCGGCGTGGCAGATGATCACGGCGGGCGATCAGACTGGTGCTGGCGCGGTGCTCCAGGCCGCCATATCCGTCACGGGTGACCAGCAGCTGAAACGTGTAGGCGGCGAATGGTGCCGGGGCGCCCCACAGGTCGATGTGCCAGGCGCAGATACGCTGGACATCTCTGCTCAAGCGTTCCAGATCGCCGCTGTGGGCGCCGCTGACGGCGATCCGGTGCGGCGTACCAGCGGCTGAGAATCCGACCACTGCAAGCGTGCCCAACTCGAAGGGGTGGTCGATGAGCTCTTCGTAGTCAGCTGCGGTGTAGGTGCCAAAGCCGTCGGCGTCGACCGCCTGAGGTGTCATCGATGTAGCCACCTGCCAGCCGTCGACCGGGCGCTCGACCGTCAGCGATAGCGGACACTCGGTCTGACCCTCGACCCAGGGCAGGATCGCCGGGCCATTGAAGAAAGCGCGCGTATCGTCAACAAAGGCGCCACGCACCGAGGGATCGTGTGCGTAGAGCGTGAACTCGACCTGCAGCGGAGCATTGCAGGGGGCGCAGCGCCAGCTGTGTTTGTCGGTTTTGTGTACGGCGACCGGTTGGCCTGCACTTTCGGCGCGTACTGCAGTCACAAGCCGGGCGTACTCGCGAACCAGGTAACTCCCTGGCGACCACACCGGCAGACGCAGCCGTTGGCCCTCGTTGTCGGGCTGGTCGATGTCGACGACGACGCGCCATTCATGGCGTTCGGGCTGAGGGCAGCGAACGGTGTAACGCGGCGGCATGATGGTGGGGCTAGGATTGCGTCCG
Organism: uncultured Enterobacteriaceae bacterium; assembly: GCA_964524005.1. Taxonomy (GTDB): domain Bacteria; phylum Pseudomonadota; class Gammaproteobacteria; order Burkholderiales; family UBA3065; genus UBA3065. The sequence continues at coordinate 141,304 of CAZGBK010000001.1, read as the reverse complement.
GCAGGGCGCCGCGCGGTCGTCGCGGCGAAGGCAGTCTAGCATGCAGCTTTTGCTGGCTTTGCGACTGCCCATGTGGCTCGCTGGCCACGCAATCTCGGGAGAAACCATGACACCGTTGGATGCTGGTCGAAACGCTTCTTTCAGTGCCAAGCCAGAGGGTATTGGCTGGTTGTTGGCTTGTGTCGGGTTCTGGCTCGGCTTGCATACGCTGTCGGCTGTGGCAGCGCCTGGTGGCGTCGAGCGACTGGTGGTGGCGCCCGGTTTGGCCGTCGAGGTTTACGCTACCGGTGTGCGCAATGCCCGGCAAATGGCGCTTTCATCCAGCGGGGTGTTGTTCGTCGGCTCGCGCGACGCCGGTCGGGTGCACGCCGTACTGCCCGGTGGCGACGTCGCCAACCGCAAGGTGGTCACCCTGCTCGAGCGGCTGGATATGCCCAGTGGCATCGCCCTGCACCAGGGTGACCTGTACATCGCCGACATCTCGCGCATCTGGAAGATCCCGGCGGTCGAGTCGCGTCTCGCCGCGGCGGCATCCGGACAGTTACCAACCCCGCAGCTGGTCACCGACAGCCTGCCGAAAGAGCGGAGTCATGGCTGGCGTTATCTTCGGGTCGATGCCGATGGACGCTTGGTAGTTGCTATTGGTGCGCCATGCAATGTCTGCGACCGCGATGCCGACGGCTTTGCCACTATCGTTCGCATGCAGCGTGACGGCAGTGGGCGCGAAGTGATCGCTCGTGGTGTGCGCAACTCGGTCGGTTTTGACTTCGAACCGGTCACCGGTCATCTGTGGTTCACCGACAACGGCCGCGACTGGATGGGCGATGATCAGCCCGAATGCGAACTCAACCGGCTCACCCAACCTGGCCAGCACTTCGGCTTCCCGTTCTGCCACCAAGGCGACCTGCCCGACCCGAAGTTCGGCCGTCAGCGCGCCTGCAGCGAGTTTGTTTCCCCCATGGCCAAGCTTGGGCCGCACACCGCGCCTTTGGGCATGACCTTCTGGCAGGACGATGTCGTGGTCGCGCTGCATGGCTCTTGGAACCGCTCGCAGAAATCCGGTTACAAGGTGGTGCGCGTGCGCTTGGCGGACGGACGGGTGACGGCGGTCGAAGACCTGGTCAGCGGCTGGCTTCGTGGACAGTATGTTTGGGGGCGTCCGGCTGATGTTTTGACCATGCCCGATGGCAGCCTGCTGATCGCCGACGACCATCAAGGTTTGATCTACCGGGTCTTCCGGCAGTCGGGTGCTTAGCCTTGGCTGACGCCGCCTTTAACGACCGATTGCCGAATACTCGAAGCCCATGCCCCTGACCATGGCCGGATCGTAGAGGTTGCGCCCATCGAAGATCACCGGTGCGTTCAGGGCGGTGCGCATGGCGTCGAAGTCGGGGCTGCGGAAGGCCTTCCATTCGGTGACGATGAGCAAAGCGTCGGCGCCTGGTAGTGCCGCCATCGGTGCGTTGGCCATTGTCACCTGTGCAGCGGCCTCACCGAGATCAAGTGCCAGCACGCGCTGTGCTTCTGGCATGGCGACCGGGTCGTAGGCGCATATCTCGGCCCCACGGCGGACCAGTTCGCCGATCAGCACGCGGCTGGAGGCCTCGCGCATGTCGTCGGTCTCGGGCTTGAACGCCAGCCCCCAGACGGCGAAGCGCCGGCCACGCAGGTCTTCGCCGAAGCGGGCCACGACGCGTTGCGGCAGAACCCGCTTCTGTGCCTCGTTGGCGGCCTCGACCGCATCAAGAACACGCAACTGGTGGCCATGTTCGTGCGCCGTCCGCACCAGCGCTTTGACATCCTTCGGGAAGCAACTGCCGCCGTAGCCGCAGCCGGCATACAGAAAACTGTAACCGATGCGGCTGTCTGAGCCGATGCCCAAGCGCACATGTTCGATGTCGGCACCGACTGTCTCGGCCAGCAAGGCCAGCTCGTTCATGAAGCTGATGCGGGTCGCCAGCATGGCGTTGGCGGCGTACTTGGTCAGCTCGGCGCTTTTGACGTCCATCACCAGGATGCGATCGTGGTTGCGCAGGAAAGGCGCGTAGAGCTGCCGCATCAAGGTCGCTGCGCGTTCGTCGTCGGCACCGATCACCACCCGGTCGGGGCGCATGAAGTCGGCCACCGCAGCGCCTTCTTTCAGGAACTCCGGGTTGCTGACCACGCTGAATGCGTGGCTGGCACCGCGCCGCTGCAACTCGTCGGCGATCGCGGCCTGCACGCGAGCGGCCGTTCCCACCGGGACCGTGCTCTTGTCGATCACCACCCGGTAGCCGTCCATGTGGCGGCCGATATTGCGCGCCGCTGCCAGTACGTACTGCAGGTCGGCCGAGCCATCCTCGTCCGGCGGCGTGCCGACGGCGATGAACTGCAGCGTGCCAAAGCGCGCCGAGCGCTCGATGTCGGTGGTGAACTGCAGGCGACCGACGGCGACGTTGCGTCGCACGATCTCGAGCAGGCCGGGTTCGTGGATCGGCAGTCCACCTTCCTCGAGGGTGCGGATCTTTGCCGGGTCGAGGTCGAGGCAGAGTACGTCGTTGCCCATTTCGGCCAAGCAGGCGCCCGAAACGAGTCCGACATAGCCGGTACCGATGACAGTGATCTTCATGCAGCGGGTCTTCCAGAGGGTCGAAAAGAAAACGCGGGAGCATGCCGCGCCTGTGTTGCATCCAAGCGAACAGTGATGGCGCCTGACTCAGCCAAGTTCGGCCAACACTGCGGCGAGCGCGGTGCTCGGGTCCGCGGCAGCGGTGATGGGTCTGCCGATCACAAGTTCATCGGCTCCCGCCGCCTGAGCTGCAACCGGGGTCATGATGCGGCTCTGGTCGTCGGCGGCACTGCCGGCCGGGCGGATCCCCGGCGTGACGCAGAGGAAGCCTGCGCCACAGGCCGACTTGATTGCCGCTACTTCTTGCGCCGAACAGACCACGCCGTCGAGGCCACAGGCGGCAGCCAAACGCGCCAGGCGAAGGGCCTGCTCGGCCGGCTCGATGTCGAGCCCGGTCCCGGCCAGTTGTGGCCGGTCGATGCTGGTCAACACGGTGACGCCGATCAGTAGCGGGCGTGGCTCGGGCAAGCCATCGATCGCCTGTCGTGCGGCGCGCAGCATCGCCTCGCCGCCACTGGCGTGGACGTTCAGCATCCACACGCCGAGCCGGGCAGCCGCACGGCAGGCCCCGGCGACAGTGTTCGGGATGTCGTGGAATTTCAGGTCGAGAAACACGCGAAAGTGCATCGCCACCAGCGCGCGCACCAGCTCGGGGCCAGCCGCGGTGAACAGCTCCTTGCCGACTTTGACCGCGCAGCGTGCCGGATCGAGACGGGCAGCCAGCGCCAGTGCGCTGTCAGTATCAGCGGTGTCGAGCGCGACGATCACGCCAGCGCGGCTCATCGGCAGCCCTCAGTCATGGATATTCAGTTCTTCGACGCGTCGTGCCGGGTAGGTTTCCCACTGCGCGCAGGCCGGGCAGTGCCAGTAGTGTGAGCGGGCGCGGAAGCCACATGCGCTGCAGCGGTATTGGCCCAAGCGGCGAGTGTGTTGCGCGAGCAGTTGGCGCAAAGTCGCAAGCTCGCTGCCGGCGCCCCCGTGTTCGAGTTGTTTGGCCAAGACCAGTAGCGAGGGTCGCTGGCGTACGGCATCGGCCAGGAACTGGGATGCCGCCCCAGCTCCGTTGGCGACCTCGATCAGCCGAATCGCGGCGTCAAGCACATCCACCGTCGGACATTGCTGCCAGTAGCCGCGTAGCAGGTTGGCCCCCGTGTCGGCGCAACCAGCGGCGATCGCGGTGTCGGCGATCAGTCCGGCGACCAAAGGCAGCGCCTCGGGGTCTTGCGCTTCAATGCGCTGCCAGTGCTCGAGTGCGGCTTGGGCATCGCCGCGGCGCTGTGCCAGCTGACCAGCGATCAGATTGGCGCGCGTGCATTTGTAGTTGGCCGCGAGTGCGGCGGCGATAGCGGCTTCACAGTCCGCATCGCGGGTGTGGTTGAACGCCCGCTGGGCGATCTCGCACCAATATTGGGCGATCTGTTGAGGGCGGGGGCGGCCGCTGACCTCTTCGAGCCGCCGTGCGGTCTCGATCGCGCGTTCCCAGTCTTGCTCGGCCGAGTAGAGGTCGAGCAATGCCGGTAGGGCGCGAGCCTCCAGCGAGGTCCCGTCAAGGCGCCGCAAGTGCTTCTCGGCGCGATCGAGCAGTCCAGCGGCAAGGAAATCCAGTGCCAACTCCAGTTCCACAGCCTGCTGCTCGCTGACATCGAGCTCCGCCTCTTGCAGCAGCAACTGATGGATGCGGATCGCACGGTCGGTCTCACCTTTGCGCCGGAACAGGCCTGCCAGTGCCAGCTGCAGGTCGCGGTTGCCGCGCTCGTTGCGCGCCATGTCAACCAACACGTCGGTGGCGCGCGCTGTGTCCTCGGCAACCAGCAACTTCAGAGCGCGAAAGTAGGCTGCGGGCATCGCCCGGGATTCTTTGATGATCTGGCGGATGTCGATGCGTGCTGCAACCCAGCCAAGGGCAAAGAACAACGGAAGAGCAACCAGCCACCAGAACTCGATCTCAAACATCGCTGTCGCCCGATCGTGCGTCCTTCATGCGGGGAGCTGTTTCGCGCCGGCTTCGGCGAAGACCGAGGCAGGCAATCACGCCAAGAATGGCGCCGGCCGCAAAGAAGGTGAACAGCAGCATCACGAGCGGTGCGCGCCATTCCAGACCGAAGTAGTAATGCAGAGTGACCGGCTCACTGTTTCGCATGGCCAGCCCAAGCAAGACCAAGAAGATCAGCAACCGGACCAGCCAGCCCAGCGCCGACAACAGACGGCCTAGCAGGCCGGCGCTCATCCTAGCGCCTGCGGGACCGCCACTGCTGGACAGCCATCAGGGCTGTTGATCGACCCGGTCACGCAGTTCCTTCCCGGCCTTGAAGTGAGGAACATATTTTGCCGGAACCGGCACCGTCTCGCCGGTTTTCGGGTTGCGTCCAGTGCGTGCCGGGCGATGGTTCAGGCCGAAACTGCCGAAACCGCGGATCTCGATCCGGTCACCCTGACACAACGTCTGCGTCATGGCTTCAAGGATGGTCTTTACCGCGAGTTCGGCGTCTTTCAGGACCAGCTGCGGAAAACGTACCGACAGCTGGGCGATCAGTTCCGACTTGGTCAACTGCGCCTCCCTGCTTATTCGCTCTTGCTGCCGTCGAGCTTGGCTTTCAGCAGAGCCCCGAGGTTGGTCGTGCCAGTGCTGGCCGGGGTGTCAGAGTATTGCTTGATCGCTTCCGATTCGTCGGCCATGTCTTTCGCCTTCACCGACAGCTGGATCGAGCGGTTTTTGCGGTCGACATTGATCACCATCGCCTCGACACTGTCACCTTCCTTCAGGAAGCTGCGCAGATCCTCGACGCGATCGCGCGACCATTCCGAGGCGCGCAGATAGCCTTCTTGGTCGCCATCCAGCGCGACCACGGCGCCCTTGGCATCGACGCTCTTCACCGTGCCAACGACGATCTTGCCCTTGTCGTGGCTGCTGGCGAAGCTCGAGAACGGGTCGCCCTCGATCTGCTTGATGCCAAGGCTGATGCGCTCGCGATCGACGTCGATGGCCAGAACCACGGCTTCGACCTCTTCGCCCTTGCGGAAGCGCTTGACCGCCTCTTCACCGGCTTCTGACCACGACAGATCGGACAGGTGCACCAGGCCGTCGATGCCACCAGGCAGGCCGATGAACACGCCAAAGTCGGTGATCGACTTGACCTGGCCACGGACGCGATCGCCCTTGGCCTGGTTGGCGGCGAACTCGTCCCACGGGTTCGACATGCATTGCTTCATGCCCAGCGAGATCCGGCGGCGATCTTCGTCGATCTCGAGGATCATCACCTCGGTCTCGTCGCCGACCTGCACCACACGGCTCGGGTTGACGTTCTTGTTGGTCCAATCCATCTCGGAGACGTGCACCAGGCCTTCGATACCCGGCTCGATCTCGACGAAGGCACCGTAGTCGGTCAGGTTGGTGACCTTGCCGAACAGGCGGGTGCCTTGTGGGTAGCGGCGCGAGATGCCGTTCCACGGGTCGTCGCCAAGCTGCTTCATGCCCAGCGAGACGCGGTTCTTCTCTTGGTCGAAACGCAGCACTTTGGCCTCGACCTCGTCGCCCACGTTGAGCACCTCGGACGGGTGCTTGACACGACGCCAGGCGATGTCGGTGATGTGCAGCAAGCCGTCAATGCCGCCCAGATCCACGAACGCACCGTAGTCGGTCAGGTTCTTGACGATGCCCTTGACGATGGCGCCTTCTTTCAGCGTCTCGAGCAACTGCGCGCGGTCAGCGCCCATGTTCTGCTCGAGCACCGCGCGGCGGCTGATGACGACATTGTTGCGCTTGCGGTCGAGCTTGATGACCTTGAATTCGAAGCTCTTGCCCTCGTAGGGGGTGGTGTCCTTGACCGGGCGGGTGTCGACCAGCGAGCCCGGCAGGAAGGCGCGGATGCCATTGACCATGGCGGTCAGGCCGCCCTTGACCTTGCCACTGACAAAGCCTTCGACGACCTCGCCGGCTTCCATCGCGGCTTCCAGCGCGTGCCAGGCGGCCAGGCGCTTTGCGCGGTCGCGCGACAGGCGAGTCTCGCCGAAGCCGTTCTCCAGCGATTCGATGGCGACTTGCACGAAGTCGCCCTCTGCCACCTCCAGCTCACCGCGGTCGTCACGGAACTCTTCGATGGGCACGAAGCTCTCGGATTTGAGTCCGGCGTTGACGACGACGAAATTGGGTTCGATGCGCACCACCTCGGCGGTGATGATCTCGCCCGAGCGCATCTCTTGACGGCTCAGACTCTCTTCAAACAGGGCGGCAAAACTTTCGGGGGCGTGCTGGGTTGCGGTTGCAGTGGACATTAGGTTCGGGTTTCCATCATCCCGCGCCGGAAAGCGTGGGGGTTGGTTGCAAAGCCCTGCGGCCGGGCGGCTCTAGGGCACCTGTACAGCGGTTTGGCAAGGCTTGAGGCGGATCGGCCCGTGTCGTTGCGCGGGCGTCGGGCGGATCAGGCCAGACCGGCGTCGCGGGCTGCCTGCATCACGCGATCCACCACGGCGTCGATGCCGAGCTCGGTGGAGTCGATGACGACAGCGCCTGGACTCACTCGCAGCGGGGCGGTCGGGCGGGACGCGTCGCGCGCGTCTCGATCGGCCAAGTCCTGCTCGAGGGCGGCGAGACTAACACCGTTCCCTTTGTCGCTCAAGCCTTTAGTTTGCAATTGCAGCAGCCGGCGCTGGGCGCGCGCAGCGACGCTGGCAGTCAGGTAGACCTTGAGCGGGGCATCGCTGAACACCACCGAGCCCATGTCGCGGCCGTCCGCGACCAGGCCGGGCATCGAGCGGAACGCGCGCTGGCGCTGCAGCAGGGCCGCACGCAGGGCGGGGTGGACCGCGACGCGGCTGGCCGCGACACCCGCCTCGGCGCTGCGCACGGCATCGCTCACGTCGGCGCCGTCCACCACGATGCGCTCGCCGTCGAAGCGGATGTCGAGTCGTTGCGCCAATCGCGCCAGCGCTTCGCCGTCGTCGAGGTCGACACCATGCTGCGTGGCGGCGTGGCCGACGACGCGATACAGCGCACCCGAGTCCAGATAGGCCCAGCCGAGCCGCCGCGCCACCCTTTGCGCGATGGTGCCCTTACCGGAAGCGGCGGTGCCGTCGATGGCGATCACCGGCACCTGCGCACGTGCCAGTTCGTCGGCCGGCAGCAGGCTGCGCAGGTCGTCCCAGTAGCCGGGGTAGGTCTTGGCGGTACAGCCCGGATCGTTGATGCGCACAGGCGAACCCATCAGCGCCACCAAGGAGAAGCACATCGCCATGCGGTGGTCGTCGTAGGTGTCGATGGCGGCGAATTCCATGTTGACCGTCGGGGTGACGCGCAGCCAGTCGTCGCCCACCTCCACGGTGGCGCCGACCTTGCGCAGCTCGGTCGCCATGGCGTGGATACGGTCGGTCTCCTTCACCCGCCACGAGCCGATGTTGCGCAGCCGGCACGGCCCGTCGGCGCGCAGCGCGCACACCGCCAGCGTCATCGCCGCGTCGGGGATGTGGTTGAAGTCGGCGTCGAAGGCGCGGACGGTGCCGCCCGCGTTCACATCGGCGCTCGCCTCCAGCCAGCCCGGGCCGCTGGCGATGCTGGCACCGAGCGTACGTAGCGCCTCGGCGAAGGCGATGTCGCCCTGGATCGACTCGGTGTCCACCCCCTCGACCCGCACCGGGCCGCCGCCGAGCAGCCCGGCGGCGAGGAAGTAAGACGCCCCGGAGGCGTCACCCTCGACGTGCAACTCGCCGGGCGCGGTGTAGGGGCCGGGCGGTACCTCGAAGCGGCTCCAGCCGTCGCGCTGCACCGCGAGGCCGAAGCGCTGCATCAGGCGCAGGGTCATCTCGATGTACGGTTTGCTGATCAGTTCGCCGACCACCTCGATGCTGCTTGGCCGACCGGTGAGCGGCAGCGCCATCAGCAGCGCGGTGAGGAACTGGCTCGACACATCGCCGCGGACGCGGATCGGGGTGTCGCTCAGGATGGCTGGATGGATGGCGAGCGGCGGGTAGCCCTCGTTGTGCGTGCAGTCGATGGCGGCGCCGGCCTCGCGCAGCGCGTCGACCAGGTCGCCGATGGGTCGCTCGTGCATGCGCGGCACGCCGCGCACCGTGTACTCGCCGCCGGAGAGCGCCAGCGCTGCGGTGAGCGGGCGGATGGCGGTGCCGGCGTTGCCGAGGAAGAGGTCGGCCTGCTTGACCGGGAACACGCCACCCACGCCCTCGACCTGCCAGTCATCGCTGCCTCCCCCGGAGGCACCCAGATGCGTCAGCCGCACGCCCAGTGCGGCGAGCGCGTCGCGCATCACCCGCGTATCGTCGGCGTCGAGCACGCCGCGCAAGGTGGTGGTGCCATGCGCCAGTGCGGCGAGCAGCAGACAGCGGTTGGAGATGCTCTTCGACCCGGGCAGGCGCACGGTGCCCCGCGCGTGGCTCACTGGCGGCAGCAGGAGGGAGTCGGTGGCGTGGCTCAAGGCGGTCCGGGCGTGCGTATGTTGCGGAAGGCGGCCGGCGACCCGCTCAGCCCTGCCCGGTGCGCTTGAGCCAGTCGGCACGGGCGTCGCGTGCCAGCGCGAACGTTCGCTCCAGCGCGTCGCCGTCCCCTGCCTCGAGGGCGGCGCGCAGCTGCGCCACCTGCGCGCTGTAGCCATCAAGACGCTGCAGCAGCGCCTCGCGGTTGGCCAGCGCGATGTCGCGCCACATCTCCGGGTGGCTGCCGGCGATGCGGGTGAAGTCGCGGAAGCCGGATGCTGCATAGGAGAACAGCCGTTCGTGGTCAGGGTCGAGCGCGACCTGCGCCACCAGCGCGTAGGCCAGCAGGTGCGGCAGGTGAGAGACGGTAGCGAACACGTCGTCATGCTGCGTCGGCGTCATGCGGTGGATGACCGCGCCGGCACTGCGCCACATCGCCTCGACGCGGGCCACCGCCAGCGCGTCGGTCTCGGCCAGCGGCGTGGTCACGACATTCCGCCCGCGGTAAAGGTTGGCGCGCGCCGCCGACGGGCCACTCTTCTCGTCGCCGGCGATCGGGTGCGCTGGCACGAAGCGGTTGATGTGCGGCGCGAAGTGCTCGCGCGCGGCGGCAACGACGTCGCTCTTCGTGCTGCCGGCGTCGGTGACCACTGCCTGTGGCCCCACCCCCGGCGCGATCGCAGCGAACATGCGCCCGGTCTGCCCGACCGGCATCGCCAGCACCACCACGTCGGCGCCACGCACGCCCGCGGCGGCATCGGTGAAGCCGTGATCGATCAGCCCAAGGCGCATCGCCTCATCGAGGGTCGCTTGCGAACGTCCGATCCCGACGACGGTGCCGACCACGCCGGCCTCGCGTAGCGCAGCCGCCAGCGAGCCACCGATCAGCCCGACGCCGACGATGGCGAGCCGCTCGATGCGTCCAGCCGGCACGGGTTCCGAGTGCGGAGCGTTCATATGGTGCCCGCGCCGGGTCTGCTGGCTTCAGCCAGTTCGGCAGCGCGCAGCACCGCGCGTGCCTTGTTCTCGGTCTCCTGCCACTCGGACTGCGGCACCGAGTCGGCGACGATGCCGGCGCCGGCCTGCACGTAGAGTTGCCTATCCTTGACCACGCCGGTGCGGATGGCGATCGCCACGTCCATGTTGCCGCTGTAATCCAGATAGCCCACCGCGCCGCCATAGACGCCGCGCTTGGTCGGCTCGAACTCGTCGATGATCTCCATCGCCCGCACCTTGGGCGCGCCGGACAGCGTGCCGGCGGGGAATGTCGCCTTGAGTGCGTCGATGGCGTCCAGCCCCGGCTTGAGCTGCCCCTGCACATTGGAGACGATGTGCATCACGTGCGAATAGCGCTCGATGACCATGTGGTCGGTCACGCGCACGCTGCCGGTCTGCGCCACCCGGCCGACATCATTGCGGCCCAGATCCATCAGCTGCACGTGCTCGGCGCGCTCCTTGGGGTCGGCGAGCAGGTCATCGGCCAGAGCCTGGTCTTGCTCTGGGGTCACGCCGCGCGGCCGGGTGCCGGCGATCGGCCGCACGTTGACCATGCCGTCCTCCAGTCGCACCAGGATCTCGGGGCTGGCCCCGACCACGTGGAAGTCGCCGAAGTCGTAATAGAACATGTACGGCGATGGGTTGAGGCTGCGCAGCGCGCGGTAGAGCGAGAGCGGGTGCGCCGCCAGCGGGCGGCGGCGGCGGTTGGCCAGCACCACCTGCATGATGTCGCCGGCGCGGATGTACTCCTGCGCCGCCTCGACCGCTTTCAGATAACTCGCCTCCGGCCACTCGCGCACCGCATCCACCGGCGGCGCCGACACCGTGGCCGGCGCGTGTGCGATCTGATTGAGCTGCGCGGTAAGCGCATCAAGGCGTTGCTGCGCAGCGTTCCACGCATCGGGTTGTGCTGGGTCGGCCCAGACGATCAGTGAGAGTTTGCCGCGCAGGTTGTCGAACACGGCGAGCTCGTGGCTCACCAGTAGCAGGATATCGGGCAGGCCGAGCGGATCGGGCGGCGTGCTGCCGGCCAGGCGCTTCTCGATGTAGCGGACGATGTCGTAGGCGAAGTAGCCCGACAGCCCGCCAGCAAAGCGCGCCGGGCCTTCGCACGGTGCCGCCTTGACTGCGGCCATGTGCTCGCGCACCGCCAGCAGCGGGTCGGCGGCCGTGCGTGTCGAGACCGGCTTGCGGTCGCGCTCGAGCGTCACCTCGTGGCCGCGCACCACCAGGCGCTCGCGCGCTGGCAGGCCGATGATCGAATAACGGCCGAAGCGCTCACCGCCCACCACCGATTCGAGCAGGAACGAATCGGGCTTATTGGCAAGCTTGAGGTACACCGTGAGCGGCGTCTCGAGGTCGGCATAGGTTTCGCGCATGACCGGGATGCGCGTGTGGCCGGAGCCGGCCAGGCGGTCGAAGTCGTCGCGCTTCATGCCTGTCCAGTCTCGGCTAATGCCAGCAGCGCTGGCAGTTCCAGGAGCGAGTCGATGACACGGTCTGCGACCAGCGGAACGCCGGGGCCGCCCTCGTTGTAGCCGTAGGGCAGGCACCACACCGGGCAGCCAGCAGCTCGGGCGGCTTCGACATCGTTGCTCGAGTCGCCGACCATCAAGGCCTGGGCCGGGGCCACGCCGAAGTGCGCACAGGCATGCAGCAGCATGTCGGGGTGCGGCTTCTTGCGCGCGCAGGTGTCGCCGCTCACCACCAAGTCAAAGAACGGGCCAAGGCCGGTCTTGTCGAGCAGCGGCAGGGTGAAGCGTTCGGTTTTGTTGGTGACGCAGGCCAACGCGAAGCCGGCCTCGCGCAGGGCGCCCAAGCCATCGATCACGCCCGGGTAGGGTGGCGAATCAAAAGCCAGAAGATCCTCGTAGTGCGCCTCGAAGCGCGGCAACAGGGCATCGATCTCGCCCTGCGATGGCTCACGCTGTAAGGCCACGCGCAGCGACTGGGCCAGCAGGTGCGCAAGCCCGCGGCCGATAAAACGGATGATCTCTGCCAGCTGAAGCTCCGCCAGACCCTGCTCGGCGAGCGTGCGATTCATCGCCCGGGCCAGGTCGGGGCCCGATTCGAGCAAAGTGCCATCGAGATCGATCAGCAGGGCGTGGACAATCAGCCGGGTCTCGTCTCGAGCTGCATCGGTCCTGTTCGAGCTGGTCGCAGCGGCGGTGTTCATGACGCGAGCGGCTTCACAGTGGGTCTGGCGGTCAGTGTTTCAGGCGGTGCCATCGACAGTTGCCAGCTGCGCGCGCAGGGCGGCAATGACAGTGTCATAGCGGTGTGGGTCGGTGGCGCAGCCAGCACCGAACACTGCCGAGCCGGCGACAAAGGTGTCGGCCCCGGCCCGCGCGACCTCCGCGATGTTGTCGACCTTGATGCCCCCATCGACCTCTAGCCGAATTCTCCGGCCGGTCTGGTGCTGGTGGGCATCAAGCAGGGCGCGGACAGCGTGCAGTTTGCCAAGTGTCGATGGGATGAACGACTGCCCGCCGAAGCCCGGGTTGACCGACATCAGCAGCACCAGGTCGAGCTTGTCGAGCACATGCTCCAGATAAGCGATGGGTGTCGCCGGGTTCAGCACCAGTCCGGCCTGGCAGCCCTGGTCGCGGATCAGCGACAGCGTGCGGTCGACATGATCAGACGCCTCGGGGTGAAAGCTGATGATGTTGGCCCCGGCCTTGGCAAAGTCCGCCACGATGCGGTCGACCGGGCGCACCATCAGGTGGACGTCGATGACGGCCTGCGTGTGCGGGCGGATCGCCGCGCAGACCAGCGGCCCGACCGTCAGGTTAGGCACGTAGTGGTTGTCCATGACGTCGAAGTGGACCCAGTCAGCGCCAGCGGCGACAACGTCGCGCACCTCCTCGCCAAGCCGCGCGAAGTCGGCCGAGAGGATGCTGGGCGCAAGAATGCGGTCGGTCATTGGTCTGGTCGCTGGAAGTCGGTCGGTCGGGCGCGAAAGTGTAACCCGAAGCGCTGTCGCGCCTTGCAGATGCCGCGGAAATCGGCTGCAATCGCGGTTATGAGCGACGACCCGATCCACCGCATCGAAGTCACGGCCCACGCGGTCTTCGTGCCGGAACATTCGGACATTGCTGCCGACCGTTACGTCTTCGCTTATACGGTGGTGGTGCGTAACACCGGGTCGGTGCCGGCGCAGCTGGTGTCTCGCCACTGGGTCATCACCGATGCGTTGCAACGTGTGCAAGAGGTGCGCGGGCAAGGCGTGGTTGGTGAGCAGCCGTGGCTGGCTCCAGGCGCCCAGTTCGAGTACGTCAGCAGCGCCTCTATCGCCACGCCGGTGGGCACCATGCACGGGAGTTATCAGATGGTCGCGGCTGACGGCACGCGCTTCGATGCTCCGATCCCGGCCTTCAGTCTGACTCTCCCGCGTACCCTTCACTGATGCCGCTGACCTTGCTTGGCCGTCCAGCGGCACTGCTGTTGCCGCTGATGTTCGCGATGCTGACGACAGCTTGCGCGCCGCTCCGTCCAGCGACCCCTCCAGTGGCCGCCGAGCCTCCTGCTGAAGCGCCGCGTCTGCGAGCGGCTAGCTGGGGCGATCTGCCCGGCTGGGCGCAAGACCAGCACGCTGAGGCTCTGGCGACCTTTCTCTCGGGTTGTAAGGCGGTCAAGGCCGATGCGCCACTGCAGCGTCCATGTGTGCAGGGGGCGCTGGTCGCGGTGGGTGACGACGGCGCTGCGCGCGCGTTCTTCGAGGCGTATTTCGAACCCTTGCAGCTGCTTGCAGCCGATGGCGGCGAACAGGGCCTCATCACCGGCTACTACGAGCCCGAGATCGCTGCTAGCCGCCAGCGTGGTGGTGTTTTCCAAACGCCAATCCACGGTCTGCCAGACGATCTGCTGGTGGTCGACCTCGCAGCCCTCGACCCAGACCTCAAGGGCAAGCGCCTGCGCGGCCGGCTAGATGGGCGCCGGGTGGTGCCCTACCCCAGTCGTGGCGAGATCGTCTCGGGTACGCCACTGCCGGCACCGGTACTGGCCTGGGCGGCCGACCCGGTCGACCTGTTCTTCATGCAGATCCAGGGGTCTGGGCGTCTTCGGCTCGATGACGGCGCTGTGCTGCGCCTGGGCTATGCCGACCAGAATGGCCACCCCTACCGCCCAGTCGGAAGGACGCTGGTCGACCGTGGCGAACTGAGCCGCGAGACGGTCTCGATGCAGAGCATTCGCGCTTGGCTCGAGTCCAACCCTGGGCAGCGAGACGCTGTGCTCGATACCAACCCGAGTTATGTGTTCTTCCGTGAGTTGCCGGCGTCGGACGAAGGTCCAATCGGCTCGCTCGGAGTGCCGCTGCGGCCGGCGCGCAGTATCGCCATCGATCCGAAGGCTGTGCAGCTGGGCAGTCCGGTATGGCTCGATACGCGTGACCCGGTTGACGGCAGCACCTTGCAGCGCCTGATGTCAGCTCAGGACACCGGCGGGGCGATCCGCGGAAATGTCCGGGCCGATGTTTTTTGGGGGCGCGGCGACGCCGCCGCCGAGCGCGCCGGGCGCATGCGTGAGCCCGGGAGGATGTGGCTGTTGCGGCCTATCGACCTGCCTCGTTAAGTAGTCGGTCGATGTCCTTGGCGCCAATCGCGCCAGGCACTGTGCGGCTGTTGCTGAATACCAACGTCGGCGTGCCGTTGACGCGGCGTTTTTCGCCCAGCTCGACCGTGCGTGCCACGGGGTTGTCGCAGTCGGCGCTGGCGGTTGGGGCTTTATTGCTGATCATCCAGTCCTTCCAGGCCTTCAGGCGGTCGGGGCTGCACCAGATTCGGCGTGACTTCTCGCCGGCTTGGGGGTGCAGGCGCTCTACCGGGTAGAGGAACGTATAGATGGTGACGTCGGTGAGCTCTTCGAAGCTCTTCTCAAGGCGCTTGCAATACGGGCAGTCGGCGTCCGAGAACACTGCCATGCGGCGCTTGCCGTTACCTTTGACTTCCTTGATCGCCCACTCCAGCGGGAGGCTGGCGAAATCGATGCTTTTCAGCCGAGACAGGCGCTCGTCGGTCAGGTTGGTGCGGGTCTTGGCGTCGATCAGCATACCGTTGAGCAGCAGGTGTTCGCCTTTCTCGTCGCTGTAGAGGATCTGGCCGTCTGCGTAGACCTCAAACAGGCCGGGAATCGGGCTCTTGTTGATCTGGTCGATGCTCAACTCGGGAAACCGTGTCTGCAGCGTCTTCTTCAAGGTTTCGTTGGCCTGGGCAGCAAGCGGCAGCAGGCAGAGCAAGACGAACAGAACACGCATGGGATTCTCCGGAGGGGTCAGCGCAGAGCTTGCCTGACCAAGTGTGTTTTGAGTGACGGCAGGGCGTCGACGATACCCAATCCAAGGCCGCCGAGCCAGCCCGTGACCGGCCGCGCGAATAGGCGGAAAAGGCCATCGGTGAGTGCCTCGATACCGCGGACATCGAGCTGACGTGCAGCCTGATAGCGCGCCAAAGCGCGCACGTCGCCGGGGTCGCCGGTGCAGCGTGCGACAAGCTCGCGGATGTCGCGAAAGCCCAGATTGATGCCTTGTCCGGCCAGTGGATGGACAACGTGCGCGGCGTCGCCAACCAGAGCCAGGCGCGGCGCAACCAGGCCCACCGCACGTTGCCGTTGCAAGGGAAAGCTGCGAATGGTCGACAGTGTTTGCAGCCCGCCGAAGCGGTGCTCGCCGGCGCGGGCCACGCGTTCCGCCAACTCTTCTGGATTTGCTTGCAATAGTGCTTCCGCGCGCGCCGAGGGCTGGCTCCAGACCATGCTCAGGCGCTCGCCCGGCAAAGGTAGCCAGGCCAGCACCGAGGCCTCGTCGAACCACTGGCAAGCAATGCCGCGATGTGGACGCTGGCAAGCGAAGTGAGCGACCACTGCGCTGTGTTGATAGTCTTTGCCGCAGGTGTCAATACCGGCCAGCCGGCGCAGGTTTGACGATGCACCGTCGGCTGCGACCAACAGGCGGGCATCAATCCGGGTGCCATCATCGAGGCTGACGCCGATGCTGACATCACTAGGGTGCAAGGCGACGATTCGCGCTCCTTGTGCTGGCCCGGCAGCATCGCCGATCGCCGTTTCCAGCGCGGCCAACAAGTGCCCCGATTCCACGATCGCCGCCATACGCGGCACGCCAGCCTGTTGCGCGGCGAGTCGCAGGGGTCCGCGCTGCTGTGCGCGGATCTCCATGGCTTGGATGTCAGTGACACGAGTCGGATCGAGCTCGGCGCCAAGCCGGCTGAGCCAGTCGAGGTTGCCCGGCGAGATCGCATAGACCCGGGCATCAAAGATGTCAGGCCCGGCGGCATCGGGGGCGCTGGTGTCGCGCAGCCAGTTGACCGTGCGGCCCTGGCGCAAGAAGGCGAGTGCGGCGGCTGCGCCCGCCAGACCACCGCCGGCGACCAGTACGTCGGCGAGGGGCGGAGAGGCTTGCGCTGCGGACATCAGGGCTCCGGTGACTGATGGACTGGGTTGGGCGCTGATGGCCGATTGACCGGCCGCCAACGGGGGCATACACTTCGCCCCCCGTGGCGAATTAGCTCAGTCGGTTAGAGCGACGGAATCATAATCCGCAGGTCCGGGGTTCGAGTCCCTGATTCGCCACCACCCTATTCTAGACGAGGCCGGCCGTGTCCGGCCTCGCTTCATTTTGGCCGCAGCTGGGCCGGAAATTGGCCACTTGCTTAAGCGAAGTCAGTGCAATGAATGGCGCTGGGAGGGTGGCAGACCTGCGAAATTTCTTGAATCGTGCCCGCAATCTTTTCTTCGTCACGCAGTCAGTCTATAGTTCGCCTGGCTTGATGATAGATTTTGTAATCAAAAGTTATCAGCCTGATAGTTTCAAGCGATCAATATGGCCTCTTGGCCATTTCTGACAACCGAGGAGAACACCATGCCGCAACTCAAAGGCTCGAAGACGCATCAGCATCTGAAGGACGCGTTCGCCGGTGAAAGCCAAGCCAACCGTCGCTACCTGTACTTTGCAAACAAGGCCGACGTCGAGGGCCATCCGGAAGTCGCCACGCTGTTCCGCTCGACCGCCGAAGGCGAGACCGGCCACGCTCACGGCCACCTCGACTATCTGGCCCAGGTGGGCGACCCTGCGACCGACATGCCGATCGGCAGCTCGGAACAGAACCTGGCGTCTGCCGTTGCTGGCGAAACCCACGAGTACACTGACATGTACCCGGGTATGGCCAAGGATGCCCGCAGCGAAGGCTTCGACGAAATCGCTGATTGGTTCGAGACGCTGGCCAAGGCCGAGCGCTCGCACGCCAACAAGTTCCAGAAGGCTCTGGAAGCGCTGACCGCTTAATCGCCGACCGCGCCGTAGACAGGGGTGTCGAATCGGCACCCCTGTTTTTTAATGTGCAGCGCTTGCTCTAAAGTCTCGCTGAAACCGCCACGGAGACCGCCCAATGACTGTCCGCGAAGGCTCGCTCGAAGCCCCCATCCGCCATCCGATCGACTGGAAGAACCCCGCCTACTATGACGAGGCCGCCTGCGAGGCCGAGCTCGAACGCGTGTTCGATATCTGCCACGGGTGCCGCCGCTGCGTCAGCCTGTGCAACAGCTTCCCACTGCTGTTCGATCTGATCGACGAAGGCCCCACCGGCGAAGTCGACGGCGTCAACAAGGCCGACTATCACAAGGTCGTCGACCAGTGCTACCTGTGCGACGTCTGCTACATGACGAAATGCCCGTACGTGCCACCGCATCCGTGGAACCTCGACTTCCCGCATTTGATGCTGCAGCACAAGGCGATCCAGTTCAAAAAGGGTATTCCGACCGCGTTCCGCGACAAGACCCTGTCGAACACCGCGCTCAACGGCAAACTCGCCTCGATCCCGGTGGTCGCGCAGACGGTGAATGCGCTGACCAAGGTGAAGCCGCTGCGCGCCGTTGGCGAGGCGGTGATGGGTGTACACAAGACCGCCTGGCTGCCCGATTTCACCTCCAAGCCGTTCGAGAGCAACCATGCTGCGTCGCACAAGCACGCCGTCAAGGACGGCCAGCGCACCCCGGGTAAGGTGGCCATCTACACCACCTGCTATGTGAACTGGAACGAGCCGGGGATCGGTCACGACCTGATCAAGGTGCTCGAACACAACGAGATCCCCTTCGTGGTCGTCGAGAAACAAGCCTGCTGCGGCATGCCAAAGCTCGAACTGGGCGACCTGGAGTCGGTCGAGGGTCTGGTCCAGCAGACCATCCCTGGCCTCGCCAAGCTGGCCAAGGAAGGCTATGCCATCGTCACGCCGATCCCCTCGTGCACGCTGATGTTCAAGCAGGAGATCCCGCTGATGTTCCCCGATGATGCCGACATCAAAGCGGTGCAAGAGGCGATGTTCGACCCATTTGAATACTTCGTGGCGCGCGACAAGGACGGCCTGCTCAAGACCGACTTCAAGCAGCCGCTGGGCAACGTGAGTTACCACGTGGCGTGCCACCTGCGCGTGCAGAACGTGGGCCAGAAGACCCGCGAGATGCTGCAGAAGGTGCCCGAGACGGCGGTCAACACTGTCGAGCGTTGTTCCGGCCACGCGGGCACCTGGGGGGTGAAGAAAGAGTTCCACGAGATGTCGCTGAAGATCGGCAAGCCGATGTTCCGGCAGATGAACGAACACCCCAATGGGGCGGTCGATGTCATCGCATCCGATTGCCAGCTGGCTGGACATCACATCGCGCAGGGCATCGATGGCGGCGTCGCCAACGGTCCGACCGACGACAAGGTCCAGCATCCGTTGTCGCTGTTAGCGCGGGCTTATGGTCTTTAACCAGTAGTCCCGCTCCTGGCCGCAACGATGCCATGGCATGAGTCCCGAATGGTTTGATGCATTCGACGAATTGACGCATTCAAGGAGAACCGTATGACACTGACCCGCGAATCGCTCTGGACGCTGGAGCACTACGCCAAGGTCCGCAAGGACTTCCGTACCGAAGTCATCGCCCACAAGCGCGTGCGCAGTTTGCCGCTGGGCGAACACATCACCATCTTCTTCGAGGACGAGATGACCATCCGGTATCAGATCCAGGAGATGCTGCGCATCGAGCGCATCTTCGAAGAGGAGGGTATTCAGGACGAACTGGATGCCTACACGCCCTTGATCCCCGATGGTCGCAATTTCAAGGCGACGATGATGATTGAGTATCCGGATCCGGAAGTGCGCAAGGTCGAACTGCGCAAGCTCAAGGGTGTTGAGGACAAGGTCTGGCTGCAAGTCGAGGGCCGCGAGAAGGTCTGGGCGATCGCCGACGAGGACCTCGAGCGCGAGAATGAGGAAAAGACCAGCTCGGTGCATTTCCTGCGCTTCGAACTCGACACCGACATGGCTGAAGCTCTGAAGTATGGCGTTGCCTTGTCGGCTGGCGTCAGCCACCCGAATTACTCGGTGACGGTCGACCCGGTCGCGCCCGAATTGCGCAACGCCCTCGTCAAGGATCTGAAGTGAGCCGCAAGACCATCATCTCGACACCAGATGCACCGCAGGCGATCGGCACCTATTCGCAGGCGGTTCGGGTCGGCGATACAGTGTATTGCTCGGGCCAGATCGGACTCGACCCGGCCTCGATGCAGATGGTCGAGGGCATCGACGCCCAGATCCACCGAGTGTTTGCCAATCTGTCCGCCGTGGCCAAGGCTGCCGGCGGTAGCTTGGCCGATGCCGTGCGTCTGACCGTCTATCTGACCGACCTGGCGGATTTCGGTCGCGTCAACGAGATCATGGCCGAGTATGTGCCGCTGCCGTACCCAGCGCGCGCCGCGGTGGGCGTCGCCAGCCTGCCGCGCGGTGCTCTGGTCGAGGTCGACGCCGTGCTGGTGGTCTGACCGGCGGGGGCGCCGTGATCACGCGTCGCCCCGTCTGCATTTGCTTGGCATGACCGCCCGCAAGCGGCCAGCCGGACCCGACAAGCCCGCCCCGAGCGGGCTTGCGCGTCTGGGCCTGAGCGACCCGTGGCAGTGCGTGCTGCACCTGCCGCTGCGCTACGAGGACGAATCGCAGGTGACCGCGATCGGCGCTCTGACGCCCGGCGAGCATGCCCTGACCGAGGGCCGGCTGGTGCACGGCGAGGTTCGCCTGCGACCGCGTCGGCAGTGGGTCGGCAAGGTTCGTGATGAGCGGGGCGATGAGCTGACGGTCCGACTCATCCATTTCTCCAATGCCCAACTGAGGGCGCTCCCGGTTGGCAGCTGGCTGCGCCTGTATGGGGAGGCGCGCGGCAGCCTGTTCGGCCGCGAAATGGTGCATCCACGCATCCGTGTCAGTGAGCCGGGTGCACCGACGCGGTCTGGCTTGACGGCGGTCTACCCCACTGTGGCGGGCGTCGCCCAGCCGACCATCCGCCGCGCTGTGGCGGCGGCCTTTGCCAGCCTCGACTGGTCCGACACACTTGATGAGCCGACGCGCCGGAGGCTGGGCCTGCCGCCGTTGCGCGAGGCACTGGCGCGGCTGCACTACCCGGCACACCTCCCATTGGCCAACGACCCAGCTTGGCAGCGGGTGCGCTTCGATGAACTGCTGGCCCAACGCTTGAGTCTGCGGCTGGCACGGCGAGAGCGGGCGGCACGGCGGGCGACGCCGCTTCCCGGTGCTTGGGGGCACGCCGCCGGCACCGAATCTGGTGATACCCAGCGCTCGAAACCCGATTCGCGCCAAGAGTCTCCAGACTCCGAGCCGGCCGGACTGCGGCAAGAATCATTGGTCGAGCGCCTGCTCGCAGCGCTGCCTTTCCCGCTCACGGGTGCGCAGCAGCGCGCCTGGCTGCACATCGCGGCCGACCTTGCCGGTGCCCAGCCGATGCAGCGCCTGCTGCAGGGCGACGTCGGTGCCGGCAAGACCATCGTCGCTGCCATGGCCTGCCTGCGCGCGGTGGAGAACGGCCGTCAGGCGGCGGTGATGGCGCCTACCGAGTTGCTGGCCGAGCAGCACCTGACCAAATTCCGCCAGTGGCTGGAGCCGCTGGGCGTGCGTGTGGCCGGGCTCTCGGGTGGTCAGAAGAAGGCCGAGCGCGAGCGGCTGGCCGCTGCAGTGGCCGCCGGCGACGTCGACGTGGTGGTCGGCACCCACGCGCTGTTTCAGAAGGGCGTCGAGTTCGCCGCGCTGGCGCTGGTGGTGGTCGACGAGCAGCACCGCTTCGGTGTGGCACAGCGCCTGAGCCTCGCCGGCAAGGGTGAGGGCGTGCACAGCCTGATGATGAGCGCGACCCCCATCCCCCGCACGCTGGCCATGAGTTACTACGCCGACCTCGATGTGTCGGTGATCGACGAGCTGCCGCCCGGCCGCAGTCCGATCGAGACGCGCGTCATCGGCAACCTGCGCCGTGACGAGGTGATCGACAAGTTGGCGCGCGCGTGTACCGACGGCCACCAGGTCTACTGGGTCTGCCCGCTGGTCGAGGAATCCGAGGCGCTGCAGTTGCGTGCGGCCACCGATGCCTTCGAGGAACTGCGCGCGGCCCATCCCGAGGTGCGGTTCGGGCTGGTGCATGGCCGCATGGCAGCGGCCGAGAAGGCCGCGGTGATGGGCGCCTTCCAGCGCCACGAGATCGATTGGCTGGTGGCCACCACGGTGATCGAGGTGGGGGTAGACGTGCCCAACGCCACCTGGATGGTCATCGAACACTCGGAGCGGCTGGGCCTGGCGCAGCTGCACCAGTTGCGTGGGCGGGTCGGGCGCGGGCCGCGGCAGAGCCACTGCATCCTGCTGTTCGAGCCGGGCCTCTCCGAGAACGCCCGCAAGCGGCTCGAGATCATCCGCAACAGCACCGACGGCTTCGAGATCGCGCGCCGCGACCTCGAGCTGCGCGGTCCGGGCGAGCTGCTCGGCAAGTCGCAGAGCGGGCAGCCACTGTTGCGTTTTGCCGACCCGGAGCGCGATGTGGTGTTGCTGGAGCAGGCGTCGCAGTTGGCCGAGGACTGGATCGCCCGCGACGACCCGATGGTCGCGGTGCACCTCGATCGCTGGCTGGGCGAGCGGCAGGGGTTCTGGCGAACCTGAGGCGGCGCTCGGCGCGAGTAGAATCGCGCCATGTCCAAGCGCCCCTTTGCAGGCTGGCGGTCGGTTCCGCCTAGCGCCCCACCGAACCTGCGTGCCTGGCTCGTCGATCGCGATTCACTCACGGCGGCGGTGCTTGCCCGCTGTCAGCACTTGCAGATCCGTGTGCTGTCGCAGGGGCCGGCGTGGGTACTGCCCGATGAAGCCGCGACCGTCGGCGTCGCCCCGGGGCAGCTCGCGTGGGTGCGGGAGGTGGCCCTGGTGGCCGATGGGCGTCCGTGGATCTGGGCGCGCAGCGTTGCCAGCCTGACCGATCTCAGGCACGGCTGGCGTCGCTTGGCAGGACTGGGCGCCCGTTCCTTGGGGGCAGCCTTGTTTGCCGACCGCCGTGTTGCTCGTGGCCGTCTGACCAGCCGTCCCTTGGGCCGTTATGATCCACGGCAACGCGCCGCTGCCGGCCTGTTTGGCAGCGGTCACGCCCGGTTGTGGGCGCGCCGTTCAGTGTTTCGGCGTTCCACTGCCCGTATTCTCGTCACCGAGGTGTTCGCGCCGGATGTTCCGGCCCGCTAGCATCCGCGCATGCGTCGTCTGTCTATATATATCCGTCTGACTCGCCTGGACCGCCCGGTCGGCATCTGGCTGCTGCTGTGGCCGACCTTATGGGGTTTGTGGGTTGCAGCCGAGGGGTTGCCGCCATGGGACGTGCTGCTGGTGTTCGTCGGGGGCACGGTGCTGATGCGCTCGGCGGGCTGCGCCATCAATGACTGGGCCGACCGGGACTTCGACGGCTCCGTCACCCGTACCCGAGACCGCCCGCTGGCACGCCGTGAGGTTCCAGCCCATGAGGCTCTCTGGCTGGCTGCCGGGCTTGCCGCACTGGCGTTTGCGCTGGTCTTGCGGTTGACGCCGTTGGTCTGGCTGTGGGCGATTCCGGCGGTGTTTTTGGCGGGCAGCTATCCGTTCACCAAGCGTTTTTTGGCCCTACCGCAAGCCTACCTGGGACTGGCGTTCGGCTTTGGCATCCCGATGGGCTTTGCTGCTGTCTTGGGGACAGTGCCGCCGCTCGCTGGCTTGCTGCTGCTGGCCAGCTTGTTCTGGACGCTCGCCTACGACACCGAATACGCCATGGTCGATCGCGCCGACGACGCCCGCATCGGTATCCGCACGTCGGCGCTCACCTTTGGCCGCTACGACGTGCTGGCGGTTGGTCTTAGTTATCTGCTCAGCTTGCTCTTGCTGGGGTTGGTGGGTCTGCTGCTAGGGCGTGGCGCGATCTGGTTTGCAGGCGTTCTGGTTGCCGCCATGCTGGCCGCCCGACACCTGCGCTGGATCGCCGGGCGCGCACCGACCAGCTGTTTCCGTGCCTTCCGCGACAACGTCTGGTACGGTGCCGCGGTGTTTGTCGGCATCGCCGGCGACTACGCCCTGACCCCACCCGCGTGATCTTCGGTACGCCCCCATGAGTAGCGACATCCTGCAACGCATCTTGGCCACGAAGCAGTGCGAGGTCGCTGACCTGCTGGCACAGACGCCACTCGCTGAGCTGCAGCGCGCCGCTGCAAGCGCAGCACCGGTCCGCGACTTCGTTGGCGCCTTACGGGCCCGCGTCGCCGCTGGCCAGCCGGCAGTGATCGCCGAGGTCAAGAAGGCGAGCCCCAGCAAGGGCGTCCTGCGCGACCCGTTCGACCCAGCCACGATCGCCGCCGACTACGCTGCGCATGGTGCTGCCTGCCTGTCGGTGCTGACCGACGTCGACTATTTTCAGGGCTGTCGCGCCTATCTCGAGGCGGCGCGCGGTGCTTGTGGCATCCCGGTATTGAGAAAAGACTTCATTGTTGATGCGGCACAGGTGTTCGAAGCCAGGGCGATGGGGGCTGATTGCATCCTGCTGATCGTTGCCGCGTTCGCCCGTCAGAGCGATTCGCCAGCCGCCGGCTTCGACCTGACAGCCCTGCAGCGCTTGGAGGCACTGGCGCTGGACCTCGGGATGGCGGTTCTCATCGAAGTGCATGACGGCGCCGAGCTCGACATTGCACTGCAGATGCGCTCGCCACTGGTTGGTATCAACAACCGCAATCTGCGCACCTTCGAAGTCAGTCTGCAGACCACTCTGGATCTCCTGGGCCACATCCCCGGCGATCGCTTGGTCATCACCGAGAGCGGCATCCTCGCTCGGCGGGATGTCGCGCTGATGCGCGGCCACGGAGTTCATGTGTTCCTGGTGGGTGAGGCCTTGATGCGCGCGCCCAGCCCCGGTGCCGAATTGGCGCGCCTGTTCTCCGTCGCTGGCTAGTCTGGCGGGACGGCTGCGCTCACCGAGGCGGCGCGCTTCCAAGTTGTTCGATCGCGGCCAGACGGGCGGAACGGATGCGCCCAGGCACGTCACCGCCGGCCGCCGCCAATGCCCCGGCATCGACACTGCGCGCCGCTGCAAGTGCAGCACGCAAGACCGGACCGTGGGTCGTTTTGTCGGCAGTCCCGACCAGCTCCCGAACGGTCAGCAGGTCGTCGAGCCGTTGCGGACGGCGCAGTGCGTCGACACGCTCCAGAGTCTGCAGCAGGGCCTCGGCGCTGTCTGGGCACAGGTCACGGGTCGCCAGCCAATCCTGTCCGGCACGTTGGCAGGCCGCTGGTGCGCGCAGGGCGGCACACAGTGCGTCCCAAGGCCTGGTGTCGTCAAGCGCCGCAGCCAGCAGCGCCATGCGCTGCTCTAGACTGGCGCCACCTTCGCCAGCGGCAGACAGCCAAGTATCGAGTGCGTGTCGGCGGGTTGGGGGCAGAGCGGCGATGTCTGGGAAGATCGCGGCCAGTGCCCCCCCGGCCTCGAGTGCCTGAAAGAATCGTTGCGGCCGGGCTTCCATCAGACCCCGCGCGGTCTCTTGCCAGACACGCTCCGGGACCAGGTGCGCGAGTTCCCCAGCAGATGCCATCTGCCGGACCAGGTCGAGCGTCTCGGCGGCGATGCTGAATGCGAACCGGGCGGCAAAGCGTGCCAGGCGCAGCACCCGCACCGGGTCCTCAACAAAGGCCGGACCGATATGCCGCAGCACACCCTGGCGCAGGTCGTCCTGGCCATGGAATGGGTCGATCAAGGTGCCATCGGCGGCACGGGCGATCGCGTTGATGGTGAGGTCGCGGCGGGCGAGATCTTGCTCGAGGGTGACATCTGGCGCGGCGTGCACGATGAAACCCCGGTAGCCGGAACCCGACTTACGTTCGGTGCGGGCCAGCGCGTATTCCTCGTGTGTTTCCGGGTGCAAAAATACCGGGAAGTCACGGCCGACGGGTCGATAGCCAGCATTGAGCATCTGCTCGATGCTGGCACCCACCACCACCCAGTCATGGTCTTCGACGGGCCGTCCGAGCAGCGCATCGCGCACCGCACCACCGACCTCGTAGACCTCCATGCGTAGGGGTTAGCGGCCGGCGCGAACGCGGAAGCGGTCGAGCGGGTGGCCGCTGGCAAACATGGTTGGCAGCACCGCCTGCAGCGGGGTTGGGGGCGGCGCAAACACCGCCGGCCAAGGCGACGCGCAGACATTCGGTACCTGCATCGACGCCAGGTTGTCTCGGGTCATGATGGTCGGACCCGGTAAGTGTTCGAAGACCAGAGCCTGCAGCCAGGCGACTGGCCCGGGGAGGCCCAGGATCAGGGGTTCGCGGCCCGCCGCTCGCGCTGCGGTGGCTACCAACTCGCGCAAGCGGAACACTTGCGGACCGCCTAGCTCGTAGGTCTGACCGATGGTTTCGCGGCACTGAAGGCTGCGCACCATGGCGCGCGCAACGTCTTCGACCCAGACCGGCTGGAACTCGACATCGGCGCCGGCCAGCGGCAGCACCGGCAACGCGGCGAGGCGCGCGAACAGAGACAGGAAGCTGTCCCCACGACCAAAGATGACCGAGGGGCGGAAGATCGTCAGCGCGACCGTATCGCCACAGCCATCGCGCGCCTGGCGCTCGCCTTCGGCACGACTGCGCAGGTAGCGGCTCGGGGCATCGCTGCCAGCCCCTAGCGCGCTCATTTGCAGTAGGCGCGAGATACCAGCCTGCCGGCACGCCCTGGCGACACGCCCGGCGAAGTCGCCGTGGATGCGCTGAAAGTCACCCCGGCGACCTTCGTGCAGGATGCCGATCAGGTTGATGACGACGTCGCAACCGCGGATCGCTCCGGCCAGACCACTGTCGCTCAGGACATCGCAGTCGAAGACCTCGGCCCCAGGCAGTTCGATCAGGCCAGCCTTGACCCGTTCGCGCCGCCGCGTCGGCACCCGCAGGCGATAGCCGGCCGCAGCCAACTGGCTGCAGAGTTCGTGGCCAACAAAGCCACCACCGCCAATCACGCAAACCGTCGCGTTGTGCATGCGGGCTCCTGGAAGAATTGCTTATGGTTCCCGCAACTCTTTGTTATCGCTAAGGATAATACCCGAGTGGCGGGGTTCTGAGCGGGCCCCGATGATACCAAGCCGCTCTCCCAGCGACAACGCGCGGTCGTCCTGCAAACGACCATACATGGTGACGTTGGCCAGCACCTTTTTGACGTAGTCGCGGGTCTCGCCGATCGGGATGGTCTCGGCGTAGATGGCGCCCTCGAGCGGCACATCCTCACGCCAGCGTTGCGCCCGCCGGGGTCCGGCGTTGTAGCCGGCGGTGACCAGCACCGCGCTGCCATCGAGCGTGTCGAGCAAGTGCCGCAAGTAGGCGGTACCCAGCTGCACGTTCAGCGCCGGGTCGCCGAGCGCGCGCTTGTCAGGTTTGCGCAGGCCAAGCTTCCCAGCCAGCCAGTCGGCGGTGGCCGGCATCACCTGCATCAGCCCGCGGGCACCGGCGATCGATGTCGCATCAGCGTTGAAGCGGCTCTCTTGGCGGATCACGCCGTACACCAGCGCAGCCTCGAGCGCGTGCTGACGGGCGCGCTGGCCGATCGGGTCGGCGAACGGCGTGGGGAAGCGCAACGCCTCGTTGTGCAGCCGGCGAGTGCGTTCGGCAGTGAAGATCGCGCGATCGATCCAGCCCTGCCGGCGAGCGAGCTCGGCGGCTGCGATCAGCCGTTCGTCCGCCAGATCGCGGATGCCCCACGACCACTCGCGATTGGCTTCGAAGCTCAAGCCCAGGCGGTGCAGAGCCAGTGCCCGCTGCAGCGAGGGGTCGCGGCTGACAAACGCGAGGTCGTCTTCGCTGGGTTCGAAATCTCGCTGGCGCTCACTGAGCGATGGCCCCAGCGATTCGGCTGCCAACATGCCGTAGAAATGGCGTTCGGCGGCAAGCTCGATGAGCAGTCCTTGTGCTTCTTGTGTGCGGCCGGTGGCTTTCAACGCGCGCGCTTTCCAGTAGCGCCATGCGGCTTCGCGACGACCCTCGTCGTCCATCTCGGCGATATGGCGGAGCACCGCCGACCAGTCGCCGCGGCGCAGCGCCAAACGCGTTTGCCAGGCCCAATCCTCGTTGTCGAGCAGCGCCGGATCGGCCTCGCGGAACCAGTCGGCGGCTTGCGGCAGGTGCTGGCGTGCGCCTTGCAGTGCCAAGCGGCCAGCCAGCCATTGCCGCTCCTGGGCGTCGAACTGGCTGCGTCGCTGTTCGTAGATGGTGCGGGCGGCGAGCGGATCGATCCGGGCTTTGCGCAACAGGGCGACTTGCACCGCGGCGTCGTCGCGCGCTGGGCCAGGTTCGCCGAGGATCTTGTCAGGGGTCTCGTTGGCGCGTTTGATACGCGCCACGTCGGCCCAGCCAGGCTGCGGTGCGAGCTTGGCCAGCACTCGGGCGTCACCAGCATTGAGCGCGAGTAGTCGGCGCTGTGCGACCAGCTCGGTGCTGATCAGCCGTCGTTCCCGCAGCAGGTCGAACAGGGTCTCGCAGGCATCGCTTTGCCACTCGCCCTTCAACCACAATCGCTGGCTGTCGGCGACACGACTGAGTTCACCCAGCTCGAGCCGGGCACGCAGCTCGATGCAAGGGATGTCCGGGTCCGCATTGCGGATAGCGTCGATCGTCGCCAGAGCGCCGGGCCAGTCCTGACGCTTGGCTTGCAAGCGCGCCCAGTCGGTGCGGATGCGGTCGCCCAGGTAGCTCCCATCGAGCGACCGGATGAAGGTTTCGACCCGCTGTGGGTCGGTGGACTCCAGCCGCATGCGCTGCTGCCAATATGCGGCGTATGGCGCCAGGGTGTGACCTTCTAGGCGCTTGGCGGCGCGTTCGAGCTGGTCGATCTTGCCGTGACGAAAAGCCTCACGGGCGGCCAGCAGGGCGCTGTCGTCGGCGTGTGCCGGGTGAATCGCCGCGGAAAGCAGAACGGCGAGGATGGTCAACCGGATGGGGAAACGACGCATGACTGCTACAGTACCTGTGTCTAGTCGAGAATACCGCGATGTTTGTCAGCAGAGACCCGTTCGACGGCCAACGCGTCCGGTCGTTCCGGCGCCATTCGACGCCCCGACTCTTGGCGATCGCCGACCGTGTCGCTGTGGCGCAGATGCGCTGGGGAGCCACCGCCGTTGATGAGCGCGCGGCCTGTCTGGGGCGCTTGGGCCAGGCACTGCGTGATAACCGGCAAGCACTGGCGGCGACGCTGACCAGCGAGATGGGCAAGCGTACCGTCGAGGCCCTCGCCGAGGTCGACAAATGCGCCGCCACCTGCGAGTTCTATGCGCTACATGGGCCGGCGTTCCTCGAGCCGGAACAGCTCGCTGGCGACGCCGGCTTTGGTCATGTCGAATATCCGCCAGCCGGGACGGTGCTGGCGATCATGCCGTGGAATTTTCCACTCTGGCAGCTGGTCCGCTGTGCCGTACCGGCACTGTTGGCAGGTTGCGGAGTATTGGCCAAGCCCGCGCCCAGCACGCCAACGACTGCCTTTCTGCTGGAATCGCTGCTGCGCGATGTTTGCGGTATTCCGGAGCTTTTCCGCGTGGTGTTGGCCGACCCGGCGGGGGTCGAGTCATTGATCGCACATCCGGCGGTGGCGGTGGTATCACTGACCGGCTCCGAGCAGGCTGGCCGTGCAGTGGCATCGATAGCCGGACGTCATCTCAAGCGTTGCGTCATGGAGTTGGGCGGGTCCGACCCATTCATCGTGTTCGCCGATGCCGATGTCAGTGCTGCGGCTGCGCGGGCTGTCGAAGGTCGCCTGCTGAATTGCGGGCAGTCATGCATCGCGCCGAAGCGACTGATCGTGGTGCCGGCGGTGTTCGATGCATTCCGGTTGGCGGTGCGCGAGCGCTTGCAGCGCGTCAGGGTGGGTGACCCGCGTGCCGCCACCACCGACCTTGGTCCGATGGCTAGTCGTCGGGCCCGTGACCAGTTACACCGCCAGGTCAGGGCATCGATTCGGGCCGGTGCGCGCTGTCTGCTGGGCGGGCGGCGCGAGGCCGGTAGTGCGTTCTATCCACCGACTTTACTCGACCGCGTGGCCCCCGGCATGCCCGCCTTCGACGAAGAGCTGTTCGGCCCGGTGGTCTGTCTGGTGCCGGCGCGTGACGACAATCACGCCCTCCAGCTGGCCAGCGCGACGCGGTTCGGTCTGGGCGCCAGTCTGTGGACGGCCGATGTCGAGCGGGCGCGCAAACTGGCCCGCTTCATGCCGGTGGGCATGGTCGCCATCAACAGCCTGGTGCGATCAGATCCGCGCCTGCCGTTTGGCGGTGTCAAAGCGTCGGGGTTTGGACGCGAGCTGTCCTACCATGGACTGCGCGAGTTCACTGCGCCGCGCACAGTCTGGGTCGGCTAATCCGCTGGTCTAACCGTCGCTGGTGGTCTTTGCGCCGACCCGGCCATCGGCAAAGTGCAACCAGATCGGGTCGTCCGGTCCCAAGGCGCTGGCGCTGCGCACGACACTGCCGTCTGGCCGGCTGATCCAGGCATAGCCGCGCTCGAGAACGCGTTGAGGCGACAACAAGGCCAGCCCGGCAGCGATCTGTTCGACTCGACGTTCTGCAGCTTCGAGCCAGCTGGTGTCCAGCCGTTCGCGCAGTCGATTGAGGCGCTCCATTTGCAGCCCGATGCGCTGCGCTGGCGATAGCAAACGTCCAGCAGCGCGGTCGACGCGTTGTTCGACAGCGTTGATGACCTGCGCCGCTGCGCGCTGCAGGCGCCGCTGGCGTTGGTCAAGTACCTGCAGCAGTTGTCGGCGGTCGGGGCATGCCAGCGCTGCTGCCGCGCTTGGCGTCGGCGCGCGCAGGTCGGCGACCCAATCGGCGACTGTCGTGTCGGTCTCGTGCCCCACTGCGCTGACCACTGGGATCGGGCAAGCCAGTATCGCCCGCGCCACCATCTCGCTATTGAACGCCCACAGGTCCTCGATGCTGCCTCCACCACGGCCAACAATCAGCACGTCGATCTCGGCGCGCGCGCCGGCGGTGGCGATGGCCTTTGCCAATTGTTCCGGGGCGCTGTCGCCTTGCACCAGGCTGGGATAGATGATGACGCCGACCCCAGGCATGCGTTCGCCCAGCAGACGCAGCATGTCCCGCACCGCCGCGCCGCTGGGTGAGGTGACCAGTCCGATGCACCCAGGGAAGACCGGCAGGGCGCGTTTGCGAGCCACGTCGAAGGCACCCTCGGCGGCCAGGTGTCGCTTCAGCGCCTCGAGCGCGACAAAGCGCGCGCCCAACCCGGCCAGGCGAACAGTGTCGACCTGCAGCTGAAACTCGCCACGCGGCTCGTACAGCGTGGCGACCGCTCGCACATCGACCTGCGCCCCGTTGGCCAGACCTGCGGCGCTGGCGTTGCGGTTGCGGAACAGCACGCAGCGCACCTGGCTGGTCGCATCTTTTAAGCTGAAGTACTGGTGTCCAGAGGCCGCGCGCACCAAATTGCTCACTTCTCC
Organism: uncultured Enterobacteriaceae bacterium; assembly: GCA_964524005.1. Lineage (GTDB taxonomy): Bacteria > Pseudomonadota > Gammaproteobacteria > Burkholderiales > UBA3065 > UBA3065. Next base: position 110,481 of record CAZGBK010000001.1, on the reverse strand, counting down.
AGTGACCCACAGCAGCGGCATGCTGCGTTCCAGTTCTTGTCGCACCAAGCGGCTGAGCTGGGCCACGCTCAGGGGCGCCGCTCCGGCATGGTCTGCCGGGGTTTTTGGGGGGCTGCCGGCAAGATTGTCCGTCTCGCTATCCACAAGCGTCACACGTTTGTCAAGACCACAAAGAGATTTCTTCGCTGCACTTTGACCGCGCCTTGTGCAATGCACAACGGCATGATTAAAAAGCACTTTTTTGGCGCTTTAAAATTGGGCAGGCTAAGAAGACGCTTGAGTCTACGCGGGTTTTGGGGCTCTGCCAGACGGTCATGCACAGACTTATCCACAGATTGTGTGGATGGGTGCGGAAAATATTGCCGCCCGATGTCGTTAGCATGAAGTCATGGCAATGGCATCAGGAAAATGTCTTAAGCCAATGAACCTGAAAGAGGTCTTGTTCAGGCGCCTGGGCCTCTGCCGTATTCGCCGCTTCGCTCGGTTGCCGCACCTCGCCGCGAGGCGCTAAAGTGTCGCGCTCATTTCCATGCTGGAGATCCATGTGCTCGAGATGATTCACGCGGCCGGTTGGCCGGTTTGGCCGCTAGTTGCCGCGTCGGTGATCGCCTTGGCGATCATTCTCGAGCGTAGCTGGTCTCTGCGGGCGCGCTTCGTGGTGCCGCAAGGGGTGCTCGAGTCGGCTATTGCCGTGGCCAAGGGCGCGGGCAACCCGTCCGATCTGGAGACCACTCCGCTTGGGCGCATATTGGCCTCGGGCATCCGCAACTCTGGCGGCACTGCCGAGCACATGAAGCAGGCTGTCGAGGAGACTGGCCGCGCCGTCGCCCACGACCTTTCGCGCTATCTGACCACCCTGGGCACCATCGCCTCGATGTCCCCGTACCTTGGTTTATTCGGTACCACCGTCGGCATGATCGAGATCTTCGCCGCGCAGGCGCCCGGAAGTTCCGATCCGGCGCAGCTGGCGCAGGGGATCTCGATCGCGCTGTACAACACCGCGTTCGGCCTGATCGTGGCCATTCCCAGCATGATCTTTTACCGCCACTTCCGCGCCCGCATCGACAGCTTCCTGGTCGACATGGAGCAGAAGGCCCTGCATCTAGTCGATACCATCAACAGCCGGAAGCGCTGAGCATGGATTTCCACCGCGGCCTGCGCCGGGAAGAGCCCGAGATCAACCTGATCCCGCTGATCGACCTGCTGCTGGTCATCGTCATCTTTCTTGCTGCGGCGACCACCTACTCGAAGTACGCCGAGCTGCGCATCACCCTGCCCAAAGCCGACGCCAATGCCGCCGAGCAGAAGCCTCGCGAGATCGATGTTGCCGTCGATGCGCAGGGCGCTTATTTCATCGACCGTCAGCCGGTGCCAGCACGCGATGCCGCCGGACTGAGTGCCGCACTGCGTGCAGCGGGAGCCGGTGCCGAGGACCCTGTAGTGGTGATCCACGCCGATGGCAGTGCCAGCCACCAGAGCGTCATCCACGTCATGGAAGCGGCGCGCATGGCGGGTTATGTCCGCATCACCTTCACCACGGACGCTAGCGCGAACTAGCGCGATGCTGCGCTGGCCAGTCAGCTGGGAGCGCCGCCTGCAAGACGAATGGAGTGAGCGTTCGCTGCTGCAGTTGCTGCTGCGTCCTGTGTCTTGGATATGGGGTCTGGCCTGGCTGGGTGGCAGGTTGTTGCGTCGCTTGGGCTTGCGTCGGCCAGTCCATCTGCCGGTTCCGGTCATTGTCGTTGGCAACATCAGCGTCGGCGGCAGCGGCAAGACGCCATGCGTCATCGCTCTGGTTGAAGCATTGCAGGCGCGCGGCTTGCACCCTGGTGTGGTCAGCCGCGGCCATGGCGGGCGCGGGCGGGTCGAGGCAGTCGGTATTGGCAGCCTGGCCAGCGAAGTCGGCGATGAGCCGCTGCTGATCGCCCGTCGCACTGGCGCACCGGTGTGGGTCGGACCGAAGCGGGTTGAGGCAGCGCGTATGCTTTGCCACCGCCATCCCGAGGTCGATGTGCTGGTCAGCGACGATGGCCTGCAACACTGGCCGCTGCCCAGGGTCGTCGAGATCGCGGTGGTCGATGCCAGGCGCGGCCTGGGAAATGGCTTGCTGCTACCGGCCGGTCCGCTGCGCGAGCCGCCGTCCCGTTTGCGCGAAGTCGACCAGGTCTGGCTGTGTGGCGATGGCCCTGCCCCCGCCGCCACTGCTGTTCTGCAGCGCATCTCCCTGCGTCTGGCCGAGCGCATGTGGGCGCTGGATGGCTCGGGGCGTACCGCGCCCCTGCCAAGCGGGCGTACGGTGATGGCGATCGCCGGTATCGCAGCGCCATGGCGCTTCTTCGACATGCTGCGCGACGCTGGGGTGCGCCTGCAGGCACGGCCGTTCGCTGACCATCATGCGTTCCATGCCGACGAACTCGCGGCCTACCGCCACGACTGTTTGCTGATGACCGAGAAGGATGCCGTAAAATGTGCGTCATTCGCGGCGCCGGATTGGTGGGTGGTGCCGCTCGAGGCGGCGCTACCGGCCAGCGCCGTCGATCACCTTCTGAAAGCCCTGCATGCAACCCCAACTGCTTGAGATCCTGGTCTGCCCCATCTGCAAAGGTGCGTTGCGTCTGGACCGGCCGCGGCAGGGGTTGATATGCCCGGCCTGTCGGCTGGCTTTTCCGGTGCGCGACGGCATTCCGGTGATGCTGGAAGACCAAGCGCGACCCCTCGAAGCCTCGGAATAGGGTGTTCAAGGTCGTTATCCCGGCGCGCTACGCGTCAAGTCGGTTGCCGGGCAAGCCGCTGGCCGATATCGCCGGCCTGCCGATGGTGGTCCACGTCGCACGGCGGGCGCGGGCGAGCGGCGCCGATGAGGTGATCATCGCCACCGACGACGACCGCGTGCGCGATGCTGCACGGGCACACGGCGAAGCCGTCGAGATGACCGACCCTGCGCACCCTAGCGGCACCGATCGGGTTGCAGAAGTGGCGATCTGCCGCCGATGGCCCAACGACACTATCGTGGTGAACGTGCAGGGCGACGAACCCCTGATCGACCCTACACTGATCGCTGACGTTGCGCGTGCATTGACCACCGGTGACGCCGATATCTCCACCGCAGCACACCCTTTGCATGAGGTCGAGGCCTTCCTCGACCCGAACGTGGTCAAAGTGGTCCGCGACGAGGCCGGCTTGGCCTTGAGTTTTTCGCGGGCGCCGATCCCCTGGCCGCGCGATGCGTTTGCCACCGATCGCAGCCGCTTGCCGGCGGGACTGCCAGCGTTGCGGCATGTCGGTATCTACGCTTATCGGGTCGCGTATTTGCGCCGGCATGGTGGTTTGGCGATGACTGACCTCGAGCGCTTCGAGTGCCTGGAACAATTGCGGGCACTGGGGTGGGGTTTTAAAATCCGGGTCGAGATTGTCTCGCAGGCACCTGGAGCCGGCGTCGACACACCAGACGATCTTGAGCGGGTTCGGCGCCTGCTCGCTGCGCCAGCGGCACCCTGACCGCTTTCGTTCCTCTGCCCCTGCCGAGGCCCGATCATTCCGACGCCGGAGCGGTTTGTCGCCCGGAACCGTCACTCTCCACTGTTCGCTCACTCACACACGGGTCCACATCATGCGAGTCATCCTCCTTGGCGCACCTGGCGCCGGCAAAGGCACCCAGGCCGCGTTCATCACCGAACGCTTCGGCATCCCCCAGATCTCTACCGGCGACATGCTTCGTGCAGCTGTGAAGGCCGGCACGCCGCTCGGCCTTGAGGCCAAGGCGCACATGGACTCGGGGGGGCTGGTGCCGGACAGTCTGATCATCGGCCTCGTCAAGGACCGCATCGCTCAGCCCGACTGTGCCAAGGGTTTCCTGTTCGACGGTTTCCCGCGCACCATCCCGCAGGCCGAGGCGATGCGCGAGGCCGGCGTGCCGATCGACCACGTGGTCGAGATCGACGTGCCGGACCAGGAGATCATCAAACGCATGTCGGGTCGCCGCGTGCATCTGGCCTCTGGCCGCACTTACCACGTCGTCTTCAACCCGCCGAAGGTCGAGATGACCGACGACCAGACCGGCGAGCCGTTGGTCCAGCGCGAAGACGACCGCGAAGAGACGGTGAAGAAGCGACTCGAGGTCTACCACGCGCAGACCCGCCCGCTGGTCGACTTCTACAGCGGCTGGGCAGAACGTGGTGAGCCGGGCGCGCCGACTTATCACCGGATCCATGGTTTGGGTCCACTCAACGACATCCGCGATGCGGTGCTGTCGGCGTTGGCATAAGTCGGACTTCGCGCAGCATTCGATTCCGCAAATTGCTGCAGTGCAGTAAACTCGCCGCGCCCTGACGTCGGACGCTCGCGTCTGTCGCAGTCAATCCACCCGTACGCGCAAGGAGCCCGCATGTCATCCAAAGCCCCCGTCCGAGTCACCGTCACCGGCGCCGCCGGCCAGATCGGCTATAGCCTGCTGTTCCGTATCGCCGCGGGCGAGATGCTGGGCAAGGATCAGCCAGTCATCCTGCAGTTGCTCGACCTGCCCGACTTCCAGAAGAAGGTCTCGGGTGTGATGATGGAGCTCGATGACTGCGCATTCCCGTTGCTCGCTGGCATGACGCAATCCGACGACCCCAACGTTGCCTTCAAGGACACCGACATCGCTCTACTGGTCGGCGCCAAGCCGCGCGGCCCGGGCGAGGAGCGCAAGGACCTGTTGGCCGGCAACGCCAGGATCTTCACCGTGCAGGGTGCGGCCATCGGCCAGCACGCCAAGCCGGACTGCAAGGTGCTGGTGGTCGGCAACCCCTGCAACACCAACGCCTACATCGCCATGATGACGGCGCGGAAGTACGGCCGTGTGAACCCGGCCAACTTCACCGCCATGCTGCGTCTGGACCACAACCGGGCGTTGTCGCAGCTGGCCAGCAGGACTGGCCGCGCGGTGTCCTCGTTCAAGCAGATGACAGTGTGGGGCAACCACTCACCGACCATGTACGCCGACTACCGCTTCGCGACCTCGAACGGCGACGCGGTCAAGGGCTTGGTGAACGACGACGCCTGGAACCGCGACGTGTTCCTGCCCACCGTCGGCAAGCGTGGCGCCGCCATCATCGAGGCACGCGGTCTGTCGTCGGCGGCTTCGGCTGCGTCTGCCGCTATCGATCACGTGCGCGACTGGGAGCTCGGCAGCAATGGCGAGTGGGTCACGATGGGCGTGCCGTCAGACGGCAGTTACGGCATCCCCGAAGGCGTGGTATTCGGCTTTCCCTGTACCACTGCCGGCGGCAACTACTCGATCGTCCAAGGGCTTGAGATGGATGCGTTCAGCAAGGAACGCGTCGCGCTAACGCTCAAGGAGCTGGAAGAAGAGCGTGCCGCGGTGGCGGACCTGCTCTGATACGCTGCCGCAAGCTGACCCCAAGGCGGGCGGTCTGATGGCCGCCTGTTTGTTTTGAGAGACAATAGACCGCTATGGCTGGCCTGAATCGCGACACTCCCGCTCCTACCGAGATCACCTTGCACAAGGCCTCCCGCGTGCTCGAGATCGCTTTTGACAGCGGTGAGCGTTTCCGCTTGCCGGCCGAGCTACTCCGCGTCTACTCGCCGTCGGCCGAGGTGCGCGGTCATGGGCCGGGCCAGGAGACCCTGCAGGTGGGTAAGCGCCATGTCGAGATCACCGGGGTCGAGGCGGTTGGCCATTACGCCATCCGCCCGACCTTCAGCGACGGCCACGACACCGGCATCTTCTCCTGGGACCTGTTGTACGACATCGGTCGGCATGAGGACGACCTGTGGACAACCTACCTGGAAAAACTCAACGCTGCTGGAGCAAGCCGTGACTGAGGCCGTGGTTTCCAGGACGGTCTCGGCACCGCAACACCCCCTCTCCACCGAGCGAGAAGTGGCTGTCGGCGGCGTGACCGAATCGCTCGTCTATCGGGGGGTCGCTGTGCTTCTGTGGCCGGGCATCCTCGGGGCGTGCATCGTTGCCACGGCGCTGGGCATGCAGGCCGGGCAGGGTCCGCTGGTGTTTGTCATCACCTATGTGTGTCTTGCGCTGACCCTGCTGGTGCTCGAGCGCGTCATGCCGTGGGAGCGCGAGTGGCTCAAGAACGACGGGCAGATGTGGCCAGATTTTCTGCACACCTTCATCACCAAGACCTTTGTCTATTGGTTCACGCTGGCGGCCACAGCCTTGGGTATCTTCGAGGCGCTGCGCATTGGTGACGGCATCTGGCCCACCGGCCTGCCTGTTGTTGCGCAGGTACTGCTGGCGCTGGTCATCGCCGAGTTCGGTTTTTATTGGTCACACCGCGTCGGCCACGAGTGGAAGCCGATGTGGCGCTTCCACGCTGTTCATCATTCGGTACGCCGGCTGTGGTTCTTCAACACCGGCCGCTTTCATGTCGGGGACACCCTGCGTGCCATGTGCTTCGGTCTGCCGCTGTTGTTCATGATCGGCACCCCGCCCGAGGTGATGACCTGGATCAGCGTCATTACCGCGTTCGTGGGGCTGCTTACACACTGCAACGTCGATATGCGCACCCGCTGGCTGCACCGCTGGTTCAACACACCGTCCATGCACCGCTGGCATCACAGCAAGCGGCTCTACGAAGGCGACAAGAACTACGGCGAGAACCTCTTGCTATGGGACCGCCTGTTCGGGACCTGGTACGACGCCGACTACCGACCGTCCCGCGATATCGGCATCAAGGAATACATGCCGCGCACTTATCTGGCGCAACTGGCCGCCCCGCTATGGTGGAACCGCATGCAGACCAAGGTGGCGAGCGGGGCGATCGATCGCGCCAGTGGGTTGTAGACGGCTGCACCCAAGTCAGGCCGTTGATCAGGTGTTGACGCAGCAGTTGAGGCCGGCGTGACCAAGACCGCCATGACGCTGCCGCCTGACGCCGACCTTGAGCGGCTGGCCACCTGGGCGCGATATCGCAACGGCCTGTGTGAACACTGCGTGGCGAGCTGCTGCACCATGCCGGTCGAGGTGCGGACCGCCGACCTGGTGCGATTGGGCGTGCTCGACGCCTTCGATGCCGGGGGTCAGATGAAGCCTTGGCTCAAGCGCCTGCAGAAGACCGGCGTGATCGAGCGTTACTCGCCGGCCACCCAGTTGTTCACCCTCGCGCGGCAGTCCGGCGGCGAATGTGCATTTCTCGATCGTGTCACCCGCCGCTGCAGCGTCTATGAACAGCGCCCCGACACTTGCCGCAAGCATCCGCAAGTGGGACCAAGGCCCGGGTATTGCGCGTTTCGGCAGCGTGCTTCGGGAACCTGAATCAGCGTCATCGACTCACATCCCTCATGAAGCGCTGGTTTGCAAGCCTGCTTCTTGTCCTGATGGTGGTATCGACCGCCGGTCAGGCAAGCATCCTTGCGCGGATGGCTTGCGTAGACCACGGGGATCCAGTTGTTTCGGCTCCCCAATTCGTAGTAGGGCAGCTCCCGCAGCTTGATGCAAGGCCGGTCGCGAGTCCCTGTCACGATGATCTCAAGGCAAACGACTGCAGCGATGTCTGCAAACGATTGTGCAGCAGTGTGGCTTTTGCGCCGCAAGCGGGGGTCGAGCCCGTGTTACGGGAGTCGGCGCCTGGTGGCGTCGCAGAGCCCGAAGACCTAGCGCTTTCCCGCTCCGTACCACCCGATACGCCGCCACCGATCGCCTGATCGAGCCGAACGGGCAGCCGCCCGTCCCTCAATCACTGGAGATCTGGCATGAATACACTCTGTCACTATGATGCCGCGTTTGCTTTGCCGCGCGCCTCTGCACGACTGATGGCGGTTGGGCTGCTTGCCACTGGTGTGGCACACGCAGCGCCCATGGGCTTTGCCGGCAGTGCCATGACCATGGCCGACTACGACGAGAGCTGGCGCATGGTCTCGGCCAACTATGCACTCACACGCAGCGATGCGATCGGTGCGAGTGTCAGTGAGCTGCGGCCCGAGGGTGCGGCGCGACGCGAGACCCTCACCCAGCTCGAGTATGTGCGGCTGCTCAAGCGCTGGAACCTTAGCGACGCACAGGCCAACGTCTGGCTGTTCGGCGGTCTGGGCGAACTCGATCGCGGCGACACCGGCAGCAACGTCGCCTAGTCGCCTGGCGTTCAGTTCGACTACGAGACGACGCGCCTTTATGCGGCTGCTACCGCGCGCCTGTACCGCGCTGGCTCGGTCGACCGTGACCAGTACAGCGTCCGTGGCGGTTTCTCTTTCTACGAGGCCAGCTACGACGAGCCGCAGCCTTGGCTGATCGTTGACGCCAAGCGCATGGTCGGCCTCTACGATGGTTGGGAGGTCACGCCCATGCTGCGCGTCATCCACAAACGATTCTTCATCGAGGGCGGCATCAGCGACCGCGGCAACGTGCGCGCCAACCTCATGATCACCTTCTTCTGAAAGGATTCCCCATGAACATCCGTTCCGTTCTGCTCTCGGCATTCGCCGCCACTCTGCTCTTCGCTGCACTGGCGCGATCCCCGGCGATCGCCGACGATGCCCAGACCATCACTGCCACCGTCAACGGCATGGTCTGCGCCTTCTGCGCCCAGGGCATCGAGAAGAAACTCAAAGCGATGGCCGAGACCGAGTCGGTCAAGGTTGACCTCAAAGCAAAGGTGGTCGCTGTCACGGTCAAGCCCGGACAGCAGCTTGACGCGGCAAAGGTGCGGCAGGTCATCGTCGATGCGGGGTACGAGGTGCGCGAGCTCAAGGTGGGGGGTGCGCATTGAGTCGCGGCGAGCCTGGCCAGAGCGCGCCCGGCTCTGCAACCGCTAGTATCGGCATGCTCAGCGTCCTGGCTTCGGCCAGCACGCTGGTCTGCTGCACCATCCCCGCGATCCTGGTGTTGCTGGGTGCTGGCTCGGTACTGGCGGGTCTGGTGAGCACTTTCCCCGGCATCGTCTGGCTGTCAGAGAACAAGTTGCTGGTGTTCGGCATCGCCACGCTGATGATGTTGGCGGCGGGTGTCGCCCAGCACCACGCCGACCGCCTGCCGTGTCCGGTCGATCCGGCGTTGGCAGCCGCCTGTACGGCCAACCGGCAGCGCGCCCGCTGGCTGTTTCGCATCTCGCTGGGGCTGTTGTTGGTCGGCGCGATGTTCGCCTTCGTCTTGCCGGTCTTCGTGTAGGCGGGGTCAGACTTCGGCTGCCCATCAACACGACTGAGTCGGCGCCCCGACCAGCCTCTGACGAACGGTCAGGCCGCCTAGGCCCAGACCAGCACCTCGGCCTTGCCGCCGTTGCCGGTATCGCCCATCCAGCGCTGCGCGCGGGGGTTGACGGGCAAAGCAGCGAACGGCGCACCCGCGTCCTTCCACGACGCCATCAGCAGCGGCAGAAAGGCAAGCGTGTGTGTACCGCAATCGGCGAAGGTCGCTGGCAGGGCAGGGCGCTGCCGCACGATCAGCGAACCGCGGCGCATGGCGTGGCCGCAGTGTGCGCCGAGGCTGCCGAGCACCAGCACCGTTCCGGCGATCATGCGCGAGGCAGCGTAAGCCCCGGCGTTGCCGGCCACCAGGATCTGGCCGCGGCGAAGCTGGTCCGCCAGCCGCTCGCCGGCGTTGCCGTGCACCACCAGCATGCCGCCAGACATGCCCTTCTTGTTGCCGGGCAAGGGCGCACCTGCGCAGTCGCCCACATTGCCCTGCACGACGATGCGGCCCTTCTTCATCTCGCAGGCGACGAAGTCGCCGGCGTTGCCGGTCACCGTGATCTCGCCGCCCTTGAGTTGCAGGCCGAGGTGGTCGCCGGCGTCGCCCTCGACGCGGATCGAGCCAACGGTGGCACCGGCGCCGATGCGGTGGCAGCGGGCGTTCGTGCCCTTGAACACGATCTGTGCGGCGTCTGCGCCGCTGACCTCAAATACATCGCCGACGCGTGACGCACGCCCGCCGACCAGGATCGGCAGCGCGGCGATGTCCGTCGCACTCAGTCCGGCCAGCGCATCCGCGGTGAGACCGCTGCAGTCGATGTCGGCGGCGGCTTCTGAACCCGCGCCAGTCTTCAGTGCAAAAGTCAACGCGCTCACTTCCCACCTCCCATGATGTCGTGCAGGTGGAACTGGAACTGGCCCAGTTTGCCGCCGTAGTTGCCGGCCGAGATGCGGCGGATGCCGCCCGCCGCGCCGATGTCGCAGCAGGCCTGCACGCCGACGCGGGTCGCCTCGCGCACATCGGCCTCGGTCAGACCATCGATCACGATCTCCATCACCGACTCGATGCCGGGCGAGATGTCGCTGCGCGTGATGCCGCGGATGGTCGGGCAGAAGGCGTCGTTGGTCGATGCCATCAGCGCCTTGTACTTGCTGCCGACCTTCGATCCGGAGCGCACCACGCCGCCGGGGAAGGGCATGACGATGTTGCGCAGCTTCTTCATCGCGTCGATGGCGGCCTCGCAGGCGGCAAGGGCCTGCGGCTGGCTGTCGGCGAGCACCAGGAAGTTGCCGCCGCCCACCGCGCGCACCATGCCGGTGGTCTCCTCGACCAGGAACTCGCCGTCCATCACCGGGATGCGCCAGTAGCGCCGCGAGCCGATCTTCTTGCTCTGCTGGAACCCGTCGCCAAAGAAACGCAGGTTCTTGCCGAGGTTGATGCGGTCGCCACCATCGATGCCGCTAAAAGCAGCACTGGTGGGAGAAGTGAGCACACACTGCCCCATGCGTGTCTCGACCTGCTTGATCAGCACTGCAGACGCCGCAGCGAACAGCAGCACCGAGTAGCCAGGTCGGCCGTCAGGCGTCTCGTCGGGGCTGAGCTCGCGCTCGATGCCGGCCTCCACACCACAGGCGATCACCGAGGTGGCGAAGCCGGTCATGGCGTTGGCGGCGTTGTACGCCCAGCGATGGTTCTGCGCGGTGATGAGGATGCGCGTGCCGCGCATGCCGAAGCCCTCGGCAAAGGTGTCGTCGATGCTCGTGCCGTTGATGACCATTTCGCGAACGGGGGTTTGGCTGGCGGAGGGCGTGTCGCTCATTGCTTTCTCCCGTGCGTGCAGTCGTGCACGTGCAGCTTGGAGCCGTGGCCGCACTCGCACATCTCATCGTTGGAGATCTTGAAGTTGGCCATGCGCTGCGTGCGGAAGCGCCTGAAGTGCGGCTCGATCACCTTCTCGATGCTGGCGTCGTACTCAGGCTTGACCACATGGGTATTGCCCCACACCACCTCGACGATCCGGCCGTCGCGCGCCACCAGCGTGCCGTCCTTGAACACATAGTTGGGCTTGGCGAACATCTTCTCGCGGTCGGCGTCCTCGGTGTAGACGGTGATGTCGGCGGCGGCACCCACGCCGAGGTGTCCACGGTCACGCAGGCCGAGGGTCTTTGCCGGGCCGGCGCGGGTCATGATGGCGATCTCGTAGAGCGAGTACTCGCGATCGAGCGCACCCAGCGTCGACAAGCCCGCGGCGTCGGTGTTGATGCGTGCCAGCTGCTCGTTGCGGAACGACTTGTCCATCAGTAGCCGGATCAGGTGCGGGTAGCTGGTAAACGGCGCTCCGTTGGGGTGGTCGGTCGTCAGGTAGACGCGCCACGGGTCGTCGATGAGCAGGAAGGTCTCGAGCCCGATGCACCACTGCAGCGCGTTCACGAAGTTCTGGTCACGGTACTTGAACGGCACCACGCCGCAGCCGGCGTCGCACTCGATGTCCATGATCACCGACTTCGACGGGTCGGCGTGCGCCGCGTTGCGGTGCTGGCTCATGTTGTCGCCAGACGCCGTCACGGTCTGGCCAAACAGGATCTGCCCGACGTCCACCGAGATGTTCTTGTGCCGGTTCACCATCTCGGCGATGTGTGCCGCGCCGCTGGAGAACTTGCGGTCGCCCTCGGTCCCGTAGCTGTGGAACTGGATGTGGGTGAAGTGCGCAGGGAGCCCATCCAGCGCGGCGAACGAGTCGAGCGTCGTCTGCACATTGCCCGGTACGCCGAGGTTGCAGCCGTGAACATGCAGGGGATGCGGCACGCCGAGGTCGTGCAGCGCTTGCGCCAGCGTCTTCAGGATCTGCCGCGGGGTGACGCCGTAGTGCGGTGCTTGTTCATCCAGGTCGAGCTTGCGCTGGTTGAACTTGAACGCCGAGATGCCGCCCGGGTTGACCACCTTGAGGCCCATGGCTTGGCTATGAGTGATGGTCCAGGCCACGTAGTCATTGATGACGCGCTGGTCGGCGCCGTCCTTCATCAGGCTCAGCAGCAGGTCGTCGCTGCCGAGCATGGCGTAGGCGCCCTTGTCGATGATCGGCGTGTCGCCCATCTCCATGTGCGCCTGGCGCGCGTTCACCGGCATCATCGCCGGCTCGAACCCCGCGGTGTAGCCCATCTCGGCGTAGCGGTAGCCGGTGGTAAAGGTGCTCGGCGCGGCGTGACCGCAACCCGAACGTTCCAGATCGGTGGCGGCGCAGAGGTCGGGCCGGTGGTCCTCGGGCAGCATGGCGCGGGCGATGTTGACCTTGCCGCCGCCGATGTGGGTGTGCAGGTCGATGGCGCCCGCCATCACCAGCTTGCCGCGCAGGTCATATTCGTGGTCGACCTTGGTGCCCGGCTCGGGCGCATCGACGATACGGCCGTTGCGGATATAGATGTCGCGGGCGACGCCGTCGACGTTGTGCGCCGGGTCGATGACCTTGCCGCCGGTGAGCTTGATCAGCATGCGCGCGCCTCCTGCTTGTTACCCGCACGCTGCGGCTTTAGTGCGGCGAGGATGGCTGCGGACACATCCGCCACATCCGGCAGTCCGACGTCGCGCAACTTGCGCATCGGCACCGCCACCGAGCTGTCGGTGCGGAACAGGTGCCCGGTGCTGTCGATGCCCGGGATGCCGACCGGGATGAACACGTCGCAGTCCACCTGCATGGCCGGGTGGCCAAGCACCACGGTGGGGATCTTTGCGGCCGGGGGCGTCTTGGCCGGGTCGAAGCTAGACACCCAGAACAGCGCATCGGCGCGGCCCTCGGCGAGCACGCGTTCTGCATCCAGCGCGACCGGATCGTGCTGCGGGCCCGCGGCCGAAAGGCGCGTGCGCACGGTAAAGCCGGTCTGCCAGGTGATCACCTGATGTGCAGTGTAGTCGCCGTCGCTGCCGCCGAGCGGCAGGCCGTTGCAGCGGGTGTGCGCGTTGAGTTCGCGCACCAGGTCGCAGGCGGACTGCACTGCGAGCTCGGCGTGGTCGAAGTCGAGGTCGGAGGTCACCCACGCCACCACGCCGTACCTGGCTGCCTTGAGCCGTTCGGCCAGGTGTGCCAGATCGGCGACCGGGATGCCGGCCACCGCATTGCCGCTCACCGGCGCACCGCGAACGAGCGCACGCAGCGCCTGCGCCACCTCAGGGAGTTGCTCATTGCGGCAGGCCAGGACCTTTGGTGCACGCCCGGCCGGCGAGGTCGCCAACGCGGCGTCCTTCGGCTCGCCGAGGATCACCACCTCGCGGTCCTCGGCGCGCAGGCCGAAGAGCGTGTCGTCGACCCACAGGCAGCGCTCGTAGAAGCGCGGCAGGCGGCTGGCGATATCGGTGCCGAAGCACACCAGCAGGTCGGCGCGGTTGCGCACCTCGGAGAGGCTCGTCACCACCCAGCCCGAGTTCTGCAGCACGTGGAAGTTGCGGAACATGCTGTAGCTGTTCATGTGGTCGACCGTGCCGCCGGTGGCATCGGCCAGTTCCATGACGCCACGCATGCCTGGCAGGTGCGTGCCGCAGCCGCCGAACAGGGGCGCGCGGGCACCGCGCAGCAGGTCCGCGGCGGCGGTGATGGCTTGCTCGAGCGTGGCTGCCTTGCCCTTGACCTGCGGCGTGGCGCCGACCTCGAGGTGGCGGTTGGCGGCGTTGAAGCCCGCCACGGCGCGCGGGCAGTTGCCGGCATCGATGCGGACGCGGCCGTGGTCGGTGGTCACGCTGAGGTCATCGCACAAAAGGCCGCAGAAGCCGCACGGCACGTCATCACGTGATCGAGTCGCGGGCTGAGGATCGGTTGGATGGTGGCTCATGCGAATGCTCGCTCCGGTTCAGTCAAGACAGTGCTCTGGCGGGAGCAACGGCATGCCGGTTGCGGGGCTCCGGCGCATGACGCGGCACCACGCCGCAGGCCGGACGGTCGCGCTAGCCAGCGTGCGCGACGGGCCGCACAGTTTAGCGCGACACCATTGCGCGTGACACGGCCCTGTGCGAGAGCGCTGGCGGGGCAGCCGCAAGCATGGTGCAATAATGGACAGAGTTTCAAATCGATCCAATGACCCATCTCTACCCGCCCTCCGACCACGCCGATCTGGCGCGCCCACCTTTGGCCGCTTTGCAAGCAGTCAGCGTCCGGGCGCCCGGGCGGCTACACATGGGGTTTCTCGATCTCGATGGTGGGCTTGGCAGACGCTTCGGCAGTCTTGGTTTCACGCTTGAGCAGCCCGGTACCCGAATCGACGCTCAGATCGCGCCGAGGCTGCGTGTCGAGGGTGCCCAAGCGGATCGCGTCGAGCGCTACCTGCGGCGCGCTGCACAGCATTTCGGGGTGCCGGCCACCGGGTATTTCGTTGTACGCGAGGCGGTCGAACCACACATCGGATTGGGCTCGGGCACGCAGCTGGGCATGGCGTCCGCTGCGGCGCTGTGCGCACTGACCGGGATCGCCGCCGAGCCGGTCGAGCTCGCTCGCGCCACGGGCCGTGGCTTGCGTTCGGGTGTCGGTATTGCAGGCTTCTCCAAAGGCGGGTTTTTGGTCGATGGCGGGCATCGTGGGGACACTGTCGCGCCGACCATCAGTCGCCTTGAGATTCCACCCCAATGGTCGGTGCTGCTGCTGTTCGACGATAGCCACACCGGCTTGCATGGCGAGGCCGAGGTCCAGGCTTTCCGCGAGCTGCCACCGTTTGGAGCTGACCGCGCGGCGCAATTGTGCCGGGTCACACTGATGCAACTGTTGCCCGCACTGGCCGAGGCCGATTTGTTCCAGTTCGGCGCGGCGATGACCGTCATCCAGAACGAAGTGGGCGATCACTTTGCTCCAGCCCAAGGCGGGCGATTTGCCAGCCCACGCATCGCTGCAGTCATCGACTGGCTTCGCGGGCAGGGCGTGAGCTGTTGCGGCCAGAGCTCGTGGGGGCCGACCGGGTTTGCCGTATTGCCCGACGAGGCGGCTGGCCGCGCCTTGGCTGAGGCGGTGCGTGACCGGTTCGGTGCACAGGCGGTACGTCCAGCTCTGACCCGTGGCCGCAACCGCGGAGCCGATATCGAGCCGCGCATCTAAGCGCCCCGTCACGACGCACGCGCGGCTCGCGCCATGACCGCATTTCTCCAACCTTAACCCGAACCGACCCTATCCCAGGAGAACCGATGAGCGAGCAGCCCTACATCCTGCACATGTTCACCCACGCACCGAACGTGAGCCCGTTCGACGTCAACATGGCAGTGGATTCCGGCTACGACGTCGTCATCCCCTACACCCATCTCACTGTCGATCAGGTGCAGGGCATGACGCAGGATGCGATCTTCTCGCGCGGGCCGAGCGGGGTGAAGCGCACCGCCATCTTCATCGGTGGCCGTGACAACGAGATCGCCAACGACATGGTCGAGGCGGCGCACCGGGCCATGGTGCCGCCGTTCGAGGTCAGCGTCTTCGCCGACCCGTCGGGCGCCTTCACCACCGCGGCGGCGATGGTCGCCTGCGTCGAGCGCGCGCTCAAGCGCGACCATGGCACCACGCTGGAGGGCAAGCGCGTGGCGGTGATCGGTGGCACCGGCCCGGTGGGTGCGGCCGCGGCGGTGCTCTCCGCCGACGCCGGCGCCGACGTGCACATCATCGGCTACGAGCCGATGACCCAGGCGCGCACCACCGCCAATCGCCTCGCCAGCAAGTACGAGGTGCAGATCACCCCGGCCGAGGCCGACCTCGAGCAGATCAAGCTGCGCATGATCCGCGACGCCGATGTGGTCCTGGCCACGTCCAAGGCGGGTGTCGAGGTTCTCGGTGCGGCAGGTCTGGCGACCACACACCACCTGCTCGTCGCGGCAGATGTGAATGCGGTACCACCGGCCGGCATCGCCGGCGTCGACCTGATGGACGATGGCAAGCGGATCGATTCCGCCTCCGGAAAGACGGTGGCGATCGGCGCATTGGCCATCGGGAATGTGAAATATCAGACCATGCAGCGCATGTTCCGCAGCATGGTCAAGGCTGAGAAACCGGTCTACTACGATTTCCGCGCGGCCTTCGTCTTCGCGCGTGCATTCGTCGCCGAGTCGGCCTAGCCGGCATGCCGACGCCAGTGGTGGTGTTGGCGGCATCGGCGCGCGCGCTGGCCGAGTGCACGCTGCGCTCGGGTTGGCAGGTGCACGCGGTCGACGCCTTCGGCGACGTCGACACCCGGGCTGCCAGCCGACGCTGGCAACACCTACCGCTTGACCGGTTTTGTGATCCACAACAGGTTTTGGAGGCCATCGCTGCGGTGGTCGGCCTGGATTCCTCGTCGGCACTGTTGCTGGGAGGCGGGTTCGATGGTCATCCACAGGTGATCGCCGCGCTGGCCGAGCGCTATCGGCTGCTGGGCAATGGGCCGTCGGTCTGGCAAGCAGCGCGGGACGACGCGGTGTTCGACCGTTTGGGGATCCCGGCGCCAGAGTGGCGCCGCGAGGCGCCTGAGTCGATGGCGGGTTGGTTGCTGAAAGACCGCGCGCGAGCAGCGGGGTACGGCGTCTGGCCAGCGTGTGCGACACATCCTGTCCGCCAGCCGCTGTGGCAGCGGCGTGTCCGCGGCTGGCCTGGGTCGCTGGTGTTCGTCGCCCACGCCGGAGGCGTGGTGCCGGTCGGGTTCAATCGCCAGTGGTGCAGTCCTGCGCCAGGCCTGTCATATCGTTTTGGCGGAGTGGTGGCGGCTTGGCGGTGGGGGGCGGCGATCGAACGCATGGTGATCGACTGGGCGATGGTGCTGGTGGCATCACTGGGCTTGCGTGGCGTGTGCGGGCTCGACTTTATCGTCGATGCCGCGGGCCGACCCTGGGCACTCGAGATCAACCCGCGCCCGACCGCTAGCCTGGAACTGTATGATCGGGCCGCGCCAGGTGTGGTGGCGCTGCATGTTGCGGCGGTAACGGGTGGCGTCCTTCCGGCCTGGCAGCCCGCCGCTGGTTCGGCGGCTTTGGCGGTGGTCTACGCGAGGCGAACATTGCAGACCCCCGCCGAGCCTCCTGCCGCGGCCCGCGACTGGCCTGGCAAGGCGACCGTCGCCGCTGGTGAGCCGGTCTGCACTTGGCACGCTTGGGCTGCCGATGCACCTAGCGCTTTGCGGCGCGTTTGCCAGGGGGCATCACTCTGGCGGCGACAACAGGAGTTGCAGACCGGCGGCTTGGCTGCCGATGCTGTGCCATACAAGAACACCAGAGCGCGGAGACGGGCCGCCGCTCGACCGGGTGCAAGTGTCCCGTCGCGTTCCACGTAGGGGGAGTCCATGATCGATATGAGTCCGGCCAACTGGCCCAGCGTCAGTGCCACCGTCCAGCCACTGGTCGACCGGCTGATCGGGGAGGCCAAGGCGCTGCGGGTCGGCGTCAGTCAGACCGCGTCGGGTGCCACCATCGTCGATGCTGGCGTGCAGCATCCGGGGGGTATCGAGGCGGGCCGTATCATCGCCGAGATCTGTCTTGCCGGCCTGGGAAGCGTCACCGTGGCTTATGCCCCATATGAGCGCTGGTCGTGGCAGGTGGTTGTCAACACCTCCAATCCGGTGCTGGCCTGCCTAGGCTCGCAGTACGCCGGCTGGAGTCTTGCCCATGGCGAAGGCAAGGACGCTTTCTTCGCGCTGGGTTCGGGTCCAGGACGGGCGCTGGCTGGTCGCGAGGAGCTATTCAAGGAACTCGGTTACAGCGACCGCGGCGACCGTTGTGTCCTGGTGCTCGAGACTGACAAGACGCCACCGCAAGAGGTCATCGACAAGGTCGCGCGCGACACCGGCGTGCCGGCCGAGCGCCAGACCTACATCCTCACGCCGACCCGTAGTCTGGCCGGGGCCACCCAAGTCGTCGCGCGCGTGCTGGAGGTTGGCCTGCACAAGGCCCACACGGTGGGTTTTCCGCTCGAGCGGATCCTCGATGGATCGGGCGCCGCACCGCTGTCCCCCACCGCCCCCAACTTTATGGACGCGATGGGGCGCACCAACGACGCCATCCTCCTGTGTGGGGAGGTCAATCTGGTGGTGCTTGGTCCGGACGACGAGGCCGAGCAGCTCGCGCGCAAGATGCCTTCATGCACGTCGCGTGACTACGGACGACCGTTCGCCGAGATCTTCAAGTCGGTCAATTACGACTTCTACAAGATCGACCCGAACCTGTTCGCGCCGGCCGTGGTGTCGGTGACGGCGTATGAATCTGGGCGCACTTTCCATGCTGGTATCTCGAATCCGGGCCTGCTCGATCGCTCCTTCGGTGCCTGAGTCGCCAGTCGTTCTTGTCGCCACTGACGATGCCGGCTGGCACGGGCGACGTCTCGATGCCGCACTGATCGCGCGCGGCTGCGAGCCGCGCACGGTCAGTCTGCGCGACTGCCGTATCGACCTGAGCCGGCCATTCGGGCTGGTGATCCCCGGCTTCGAGCATGCGCCCGATGGTTTGCCGAAGGCAGTGTTCGTGCGCGGCATCTCGGGCGGTTCGCTCGAGCAGATCGTGTTGCGACTCGACGTGCTGCACGCGCTGCAAGCGCTCGGCGTAGCGGTGTTCAACCATGGCCGGGCGATCGAGAAGAGCGTCGACAAGGCGCTGACCAGTTTTCTGCTGCATCGGGCAGGCATTCCGACGCCCCCGACCTGGGCCTGTGAATCGAGAGAGCAGGCGCAGGCGGTGGTCGATATCGAGACCGCTTCTGGCCACGGCCTGGTCATCAAGCCCCTGTTCGGTTCGCAGGGCATTGGTGTGCAGCGTGTTGTCGAACGGCAGCTACCGCCACCAGAGGAGCTGCGCCACGCCTACTACCTCCAGCGCTTTGTCGACACCAGCAAGGCTGGCTGGCACGACTTTCGTGTCTTTGTCATCGGCCGCACTGCTGTGGCGGCGATGATCCGCCGCGGTACCGACTGGATCAGCAACGTTGCTAAGGGTGCTCGTTGCGAGGCGGTGCCGGCCGAGGGCGAACTGGCGCGTCTGGCCGTCGACGCCGCCGCAGCGCTCGATATGGACTATGCCGGGGTCGACCTCATCCGCGACCGCGACGGCCGCCTGCTGGTGGTGGAGGTCAACGGCATCCCGGCCTGGCGCGGTCTGCAGTCGGTGTGCGGCTTCGATGTCGCGCAACGGCTTGTCGACCAGCTGCTACTGCCGACGCTGCTGGGTCATGCTGCTTTGGCATCAGCCGCACCTTGAGCTGCTGAGGGCTTTAGTGAGTATTCGCCACGAGGCGGTCGCCAACGCTATTCGTCGGGCTTGCTTTGCCGATGTCGCCGCATGCAAGCCCGGCAATGTCGCCATCGGACGTCCGGCCAATGCCATGGCGGCCGATGACTTTCTGCTGAGCGCCGACGCCATTGCCGGGCCGTTGTCGAAGCCTCAGGGTGGCTTGGGTGAGCGCATCGAGACGGCGGTCGAAGCGACCTGGCAGGCGGTTGGCTGTAACACCAACCTTGGTATCGTGTTACTGCTGGCTCCGATGGCCATGGCGGCACTGCCTGGACCCGGTTGGCGGGGCCGGCTGGCCCGTGTGATCGCTGGTGCCGATGCCAACGATGGTCGTGCTTTGGCAAGGGCGATTGCTCGCATGACCCCGGCCGGATTGGGTGATGTCGCGACCGCCGACGTCCGCGATCCCAGCTTCAATGCCACCCCCTTGGAGGCAATGACATTTGCCGCCGACCGCGACCTGATCGCGCGCCAGTATCGCGATCAGTTCGCCGATGTGTTCGGGCTTGCCGCGCGGTATGTCGATGCGCGGTCCCGAGCCAGCCACGAGGACGCCACCACAGCAGTCTTTTTGATACAGCTGGCGGCCGCGGCCGACAGCCATATCTGCAGGAAACATGGCGCCGTAGCGGGCGAGCAGGTGCGCTCGGAAGCGGCCGCGCTGGTGGCCGAGTTGCCGTCGGTCGGTACTTGGGACACGGCATCGGCCCAGCGCATCGCGGCCTTCGACGATGCTTTGCGCAAGCGCCATTACAACCCCGGTACGACCGCTGACATGACGGTTGCGGCCGTGTTCGCAGCGGAACTGGACGCAATAGAGGACTGCCGGCACAATGGCGGCCGACCAGCTTTCCTGATCAGGCGAGTGGGTTCGTCCAAATAACGTTCAAACCGTAAATTGAGGAGTTCGATATGGCTAAGATTGATCGCGTGTTGGTGGGTGAGTCGCTGGTTGGCGACGGCAACGAAGTCGCGCACATCGACCTGATCCTCGGCCCGCGTGGTTCGGCCGCCGAGACCGCTTTCTGCAACACGCTGACCAACAACAAGGACGGCTTCACCTCGCTGTTGGCTGTGGTCGCCCCGAACCTGATGTGCAAGCCGGCCACCGTCATGTTCAACAAGGTCACCATCAAGGGCGCCAAGCAAGCTGTTCAGATGTTCGGCCCGGCCCAGCGCGGCGTCGCCATGGCAGTTGCTGATTCGGTCGAAGACGGCACCATCCCGGCTGCCGAGGCGGATGACCTGTTCATCTCCGTCGGCGTGTTCATCCACTGGATGGCCGAGGACGACAAGAAGATCCAGGACTACAACTACACCGCCACCAAGGAAGCTATCGCGCGCGCCGTGAAGGGCGAGCCGAAGGCCAAGGACGTGGTCGCCAAGAAGGGCAGCTCGGCCCACCCGTTCGCCGCCAACTAAGCTGCGGCGGCAGGGTCTGCAAGGGCGGCAGCCGTCGCCCTTGGCAGACCGCCCCTCACGGAAGGACACATCATGGGAATCCTTGACAGCATCCTTGGGCTACTCGGCCTGAAGAAGCAGCCGTCTCCGGCAGCCAAACCCGCCGCACCGGCGCCGGCTCCGGCAACGCCCGCTGCTCCCGCCGCCAAGGCCGCCGCTCCGGCTGCCGACAAACCCGCCGCAAAGCCCGCCGCCAAGTCCGCCGCCAAACCGGCTGCCAAGAAAGCCGCCAAGTCGGCCAAGATCGACAAAGTCTTGGTGGGCGAGTCATTGGTGGGTGACGGCAATGAGGTCGCTCACATCGACCTCATCCTTGGACCACGTGGCTCGGCAGCTGAACTCGCGTTCAACAACTGTCTGACCAACAACAAGGACGGTTTTACCGCGCTATTGGCGGTGGTCGCCCCCAACCTGTTGGCCAAGCCGAACTGCGTGATGTTCAACAAGGTCACCATCAAGGGCGCCAAGCAGGCCGTGCAGATGTTCGGCCCGGCGCAACGTGGTGTGGCCATGGCGGTGGCCGATTCGGTCGAAGATGGCACCATCCCGGTCGCACAGGCAGATGACCTGTTCGTCTCTGTCGGCGTCTTTATTCACTGGGATGCCGCTGACGACAAGAAGATCCAAGACTTCAACTACCGCGCCACGCGCGAGGCGATCCAGCGTGCAGTTGCTGGCGAGCCGACCGCCAAGGACGTGGTCAAGGCGAAGTCGCAGTCGGCGCATCCGTTCGCTGCGAACTGAGCGCGCCTCATGTGCTTTGACGACCCCCGCTACGGCGGGGGTTTTTCTTTGTGGAGCGCTGCTAGCGACGCTGGCGTGATGCTACAGAGTCCCATTGTGCAGGGCGGTGGCAACGAGCGCGGCGCCGACCCCGGCTTGTTCCAGTGCGGCGAGATCATCAGCATGGCGCACTCCACCAGCGGCAATCCAACATACGCTGCCCGATGGTGCGGGGTCTGTCGCCATGCATTGCTGCAGCCACACACCCAGGGGCCCGGCTTCGCTTCCGACTCGAGGCAGCTCCATGGCGATGCGGCGCGTCGGCCAGTTCGGTGTGCACTCCCAGATGGCCGGGTCGCCTCGCAGACCGCCTGCATCGCCATCCAGCGATAGTATCCAAGCATCTTTCAAGTTGGCCTCGAGCAGGGTCAGCTGCCCGGTCGAGCGCAGCGTCTCGGTGCCAATCACGGGTATCCAGCCGCGCTCTGCGGCCTGCTCGGCGGTGCTCGCATCGGCGTACCCGGCATCGACCCACAACGGGACCGGGCAGGCTTTCGCCAGGCTATCCACAAGTTTGGTCTGCGCTTGCTGCCTACAGATCGCATCGAGGTCTGCGATGTAGACGGCTGGAGGCTTGGTGGCGTGTAGCAGTGCAGCCAGCACGGCATGCGGGTCGCTGCCGTCGAGCAAGGTCGAGCGGAGCGGGGCATACTGCGCGCGCTGTCCCTGGCGCGCATGAACCACGTCGCCGCGGGCGAGATCGATGACGGGGATGATCTGCATGAGGGTATTGCTGGTCGAGTCTATCACTGCCGGTCTGACGCGCCTGTCTGCCGGGCTGCAGCTGCAAAGCGAGGGTCGCGCCATGCTCGAGGCGATGTTTGCCGACGCCCGCGCGACCCCCGGGGTCACTCCACTGCTGCTCGAGACTGGTCCGGCCCCTGCCGAAGCGCGACTCGATGCCGCATTGCAGACTGTCGATGCAGTCTGGTTGCTGGCCCCGGAGACCGGCGGCGAATTGGCATGGCTGACGGAGCGGGTCGAGCGCAGTCGCTGCTGTCTATTTGGCAGCCGCATTTCGGCTGTACGGTTGGCCTCGAGCAAGTGGGCGACGCGTCGCGCGCTTTGGGACGAGGCGCAAGGACCGCTGCCAGTTGCCCTGGATCGACGCCCGTCAGGACCAAGCAGTGACTGGTGGGTGCTGAAGCCCGACGATGGTTGTGGCGCGGCCGATGTTCGCCGCGTCGCCGACGCAGCGCTCGACGCTGTCTTGCCTGCTGCCACGCCCGCCACGCTGGTCGAGCCCTGGGTCGATGGAGAGGCCTTGAGCCTGTCGCTCCTGACTGATGGGCAGACGGTCTGGCTGCTGTCGATCAATCGGCAGAGCATCGATTGGCAAGGTGGTAGAGCGCGTTACTGTGGTGGTGTAGTGAATGTCGACGCCGACCGCGATGCTGCGCTGGCTTTGGCCCGCTCTGTGGTTGCTGCAATCCCCGGGCTCTGGGGTTATGTTGGTATCGATTGCGTCTGCGGGCGTGATGGCCGCTGGGTGCCGATCGAGGTCAATCCGCGCTTGACGACGCCGTTCGCGCATCTGAGTGCGGCCACCGGCGTGTGCTTGCTTGGCGCCATGCTCGACTTGCTTGCCGGCCGCGCCCCACAGTTGCCACGCGGTCGTGGCCGATCTGTTCATTTCAGCCTCGAGGTGGCATGAGCAGCATGGCGATCCTTGGCTGGGACATTGGCGGGGCCCATCTGAAATGGGCCGTATGTGACACCGCCGGTCAGTTGCTGCGGGTCGGGCAGCGGGCGTGTCCGTTGTGGCAAGGACTGAACCGGTTGGAGCAAGCGCTCGACCAAGTGATGGCCGAGCTTGCTGCTGACGACGGCACTGCGCCAGAGGACGTACTGCACGTGGCGACCATGAGTGGCGAGTTGGTCGATGCCTTTTCTGATCGCACCACCGGTGTGCAGGCGATCGTAAGGTGTGCCGAGGCCCGAGTGGCTGGACGCTGGCGTTGGTTCGGCGTCGATGGCCGCCTCGTAGAGGGTGCGCAGGCCTTCGACCACCCGCAGCAGCTTGCCTCGGCCAACTGGTTGGCTAGCGCGACTTTGGCAGCCAGGTATTGCGACGGCCTGTTGATCGATATGGGCAGCACGACGACTGACATCATTGCTTTGCGCGAAGGCCGGCCCCGGGTGTTCGGGCACACCGACGGTACCCGGCTCGACAGCGGCGAACTGGTTTATCGGGGGCTTGTGCGCACACCGGTCATGGCACTGGCCGCCGAGGTGCCCTGGCAGGCCGGGAGCCGTCCGTTGGCAGCCGAGCTGTTTGCGACGACCGCCGATGTGATGCGCATCTGTGGCGAACTCGACGAGTCAGTCGACGTCTATCCGCCGTGTGACGGTGCTGAAAAGACGCGCGCCGGCAGTATGCGTCGTCTGGCCAGGATGATCGGTGAGGATGCGGCAAGTGTGTCAGCTGAGGACCTGAACAGCTTGGCTCGGTACTGTGCCGATCTGCTGATTGGTGTGGTTGCGACGGCGGCGCAGCGTGTCGCCGAGACGGCGCAGTTGCCCGCGGCCGCGCCGGTGGTCTGTGCTGGGATCGGCCATGCCTTCATCGGGCATGTTGCCAGCCGTTTGGGTCGACCAGCAATCAGCTTGGGCGACCTGGTCGCGGCCGGGCAGTCTGCCGGTCTGACCTGCCATGCCCCTGCGGCGGCGCTCGCGCTGCTTGCCGCGCAGGGCACTCTTCAAGACAATCCGCCAGCTTGACGCTAAGGTGAGAGGATGCGAGCCAGAGTCCCCTACTTCGAGGACAGCGCCCGGTACTTCGAGTGCCTGGCCGACCTGCCTTGGGCCATGTTCATTGACAGCGGCCCACCGCGTGGCGGCCAGGGTCGCTACGACATCCTTGTCGCTGAACCCGTGGCAACGCTCACCACGCGTGCGGGTATCACCGAGATCCGGCGTGGGGCTCGGGTCGAACTGTCGCCGCGCGACCCCTTTGAGCTGCTGCGCGAAGCGCTGGGCGAGACCGCCGCTCCGCTTGATGACCTGCCATTCGGTGGTGGTGCGGTCGGTTACTTTGCCTATGACTTGGCACGTCGCATCGAACGCCTGCCGACGCTCGCCCAAGACGCCGAGCGCATTCCCGAGATGGCAGTCGGCATCTATGACTGGGCGTTGGTGGTCGACCATGACCTGCGCCGGGCGGAACTGGTCTCTGCCGGGCGCGACCCGGCGACTCGCCAGCGTTGGCCAGACCTGATCGAACGTTTCAGTCTGCCGGCCGAGCCACGTCAACGTGCACCGTTCCGAGTGCTTTCGAAAGTCACGTCGAACTTAAGCCGACAAGCCTACGGTGAGGCTTTCCGTCGCATCCAGGACTACATCGCCGCCGGCGACTGCTATCAGGTCAACCTTGCGCAACGTTTCAGTGCGCGCGCCCAGGGCGATGCCTGGTCGGCGTATTGTCAGTTGCGCCTGATGAACCCAGCGCCGCACGCTGCGTACCTGAATCTTCCGTTCGGGCAGGTGTTGTCGGCTTCGCCGGAGCGCTTTCTGCGCTGTAGCGGCGGCCAGGTCGAGACCAAGCCGATCAAGGGCACGCGCCGACGCTCGGGATTGCCACTAGAGGACATGTCGCTGGCGATCAGTCTTTCAGAGAGTGAGAAGGACCGCGCCGAAAACTTGATGATCGTCGACCTGTTGCGCAACGACATCTCCCGCGTGTGCGAAGTCGGTTCGGTACGTGTGCCCAAGATCTTCGATGTGGAGTCCTATGCCACCGTGCACCATCTGGTCAGCACAGTGTCTGGTCGCCTAGCGTCGGGGTGCGACGCCGTCGATCTGCTGCGTGCGTGTTTCCCCGGGGGTTCGATCACTGGTGCGCCCAAACTGCGCAGCATGGAGATCATCGAGGAGCTCGAGCCCAACCGACGTGGTGTCTACTGTGGCGCGATCGGGTATCTGGGTTACGACGGAGCGATGGACACCAACATCGCTATCCGCACTCTGGTGCTCTCGGGCGGGACGGTGCGCTTCTGGGCCGGCGGCGGCATCGTCGCCGATTCACGCGAAGAGGACGAGTTCCAGGAGACGCTCCACAAAGGCGCAGCGCTGTTGCGTTTGCTGGCACAAGTCGAGGCCAGCGGTGTGGGTACTTAAGCTCGGCGGGAGTCTGCTGCACGCACACCGCGGGGCATCCCTGAAAGCAGCGCGACAGCAACTCTTCTCTTGTTTGCGGCGGTCGCCAGCGCGTCACCTGCTGGTCACAGGGGGTGGGCGTTATGCTGATGCAGTGCGTACCGAGCAAGCGTCCCGGGGGTTCGACGATGCCGAGGCGCACCTGCTGGCGCTTCGAGCGATGGACCAGACAGCGACCGAACTGGGCATTGCGCTTGGCGATGCTGCTCGCGTCATTGCCCGGCTGGACCAGGTCACTGCGGTGTTGGCAGGCGGGCAGATCCCAATCTGGGCCCCGGCTGAGGCCTTGGCGCGCGATCCCGATCTGCCGCAGACATGGGATCTCACTTCGGACAGCATCGCGGCCCTGGCAGCCCGGCGGCTCAATGCCGACGGCGTGTGCCTGTTGAAGAGTTGCGCGGTGACGCCGGGACAGTCTGCCGAAGAGTTAAGCGTTCTGGGCATCACCGACCGCGTTTGGCCAAACATGGTGAGCGGATTGCCGTTTTCGGTGCTGGGGCCGGATCGCTGGGAGGAGGCTCCGGGTTTGTGCGGCGCTACGGCAACAGCCTCGGCCTAGGACTGCCGAGGCTTAACCGGGCTTGCGTCGTGCCCGTGGGTGGGTCTGGTCGTAAATCTTGGCAAGGTGCTGAAAGTCGAGGTGCGCGTAGATCTGTGTCGTCGCGATGCTGGCGTGGCCCAGTAACTCTTGGACTGCGCGCAGGTCGCCCGATGACTGCAGCAGATGCGATGCAAAAGCGTGGCGCAACATATGCGGATGAACGTGGCGGTCGAGCCCCTGCTGCTGGCCCAGTCGGGCTAAGCGCCGCTGCACCGTGCGCGGGCCAAGGCGTTGCCCCCGCCGCGAGATAAACAGCGCGGTCTGATCGGCTGCCGCGTGTTCCACGCGTCGGGCAAGCCACGCGCGCAATGCTGCGCAGGCTGCCGAGCCGACAGGGACATCGCGTGTCTTTGAGCCTTTGCCGGTGACACGTGCTTGTGCGGCGATCAGGTCGATGTCGGCGAGGTCAAGGCCGATGGTTTCCGCGAGCCGTAGCCCAGACGAATAGACCAGCTCGAACAGGGCGCGATCGCAGGCCGCATCAAAGGATTCGGCTTGATGGTCTAGCAAGCGGCTGGCTTCGTCGGGCGACAGGGTCTGCGGCAGGCGACGGGGTGCCTTTGGTGCGCGGATACCCGCCGTCGGGTCTTGGTCAACGTGACCTCGTCGCTGCGCCCAGGCAAAAAAGCCACGCCACGCGGATAAACGCCGCGCCAAGCTGCGCGGTTCGATCCCACGTCCGTGGGCGGCGGCCAAGGAACGTCGGAGATCGGCCGGGGCGAGTGCGCCAAGGGGACGCTCGCTGGTGAGCAGCAGTTGTTCAATGTCGCGGCGGTAGGCAGCGGCGGTGTGCCGCGAAAGTCGCCGTTCGCCGAGCAGGTGGCCGATGAAAGTGTCGACCAAGGCCCGATCGGCGTCTGTGCTCATGACTCTGGCTGCGCCAACACCGCGGCGAACAACGCGCCCGCACGTTCCAGGTACAGTGTGCCGGCTGCAGCGGAGAAGCGTTCCGGGTCGTCGCTGGCCAGCAGCAGCAAGCTGATCCGATCGCCGTCGGCAACTGGCACCCAAGCGGCCGAGGCCACGTCCAGGCCGCAAGCAGACGATACTTTTGCCGCGACTGAGCGCTCTTCGAGCGGTCCACAACGCGGTAGGGCCGGGTCTCCCAGCACCGCCGACCAGGCATCGTGGTCGAGCCCGCGTAGCAGACGCACGGCAGGCACAGCAAGGCCCTGTTCGAGGGCGAGGCACATCGCGGCCAGGCGCTCTGCGCGCGGTGCGGTCTGCAACGCGGCGAGCGCCAATTCTTGCAGGCAGTCGCCGCGGCGGTCGTTGTCGCGCCCGATCGTTAGCCATTGTTCGATCTGTTGCTCGAGCTTGCGGTTGCGCTCGCGCAGGGCGATGAGCTGCCGCTCGTTGATCGAGATGGCCCGCCCCGAATGTGGATGCGGGATGGTCAGATCGGCGATTGTCGCCGCGTGATGTTCGAAGAACTCCGGGTGTTCGCAGAGGTATTCGAGGACGCTATCAGGGGTCATGGTGTGCAGCATCGTAGCGATGCGTGACTCTACCATTCATGGCACCTGGGGCCTCTGGTGAGGCCGCAACAGGCGTCTGCTTACGCTGCAATGTCCCCGGTCGGCTTTATGGCGTCGGTGCTTTGCGCTATCGTCGCGCCGATGAATAACCCGACTAGCCCTCCGCGGCGGCGCAAAGCCCACGATCAGCAGTTCGTCGACTGGTTCCGGTCGACCACGCCCTACATCAATGCGTTTGGGGGGCGGGTGTTCGTTGTCGCGTTTGGCGGTGAAGTGGTCGACAGCCCCACCTTCACTGGCCTGGTCCACGACTTCAATCTGCTCGAGAGCCTCGGTGTGCGCCTGGTGCTCGTCCACGGTGTGCGGCCGCACGTCGAGCGGCGGATGGCGCGGGCCGAGCTCGAGGGCCGCTATGTCGGAAACCTGCGGGTGACCGATGCGGCCGCCCTGGAATGCGTGAAGGAGGCGATCGGCGAGGTGCGCTGCGAACTGGAGGCGGCGCTGTCGATGGGTTTGCCGAACACGCCGATGGCTGGCGCCGATATTCGCGTCTCGGGCGGGAATTTTGTCACCGCGCAGCCGGTCGGCGTGGTCGATGGCATCGACCTGCAGTTCACCGGACGGGTGCGCAAGATCGATGCGGTTGCGATCAACAACCGGTTGCGCGACGAGGAGATCGTCCTGCTGTCGCCGATCGGGTATTCGCCCACCGGCGAGATCTTCAATCTCACCGTCGAAGATGTCGCCGAGGCGACCGCGATCGCTATCGGCGCCGACAAGCTGATCTTCCTGACTGACAGCGACGGTGTGATTGATAACGACGGCACTCTCTTGCCAGAACTTACTGTGGCTGACGCCGAATCCTTGTTGCCAGCGCTGCCCGAGGGTGATGCCAAGATCTATTTGCCGCATGCTATCCGGGCTTGTCGGGCGGGAGTGGCGCGGGCACATCTGATCAATGCCGCGACCGAGGGCGCCTTGCTCACCGAGGTATTCACCCACGATGGCGTTGGCACCATGCTCACTGCCAGCGGGCTCGATGCCCTGCGCGAGGCGAGCATCGACGATGTCGGCGGGATCTTGCAGCTGATCGAGCCGCTCGAGGACGAGGGTGTGTTGGTGAAACGCTCGCGCGAACTGCTCGAGCAGGAGATCCGGCGCTTCTTCGTGCTCGAGCACGATGGCCTGATCGTTGCCTGCGCTGCACTGTATCCGTTCGAAGACGAGTCGGCCGCCGAGCTTGCCTGTCTGGCAGTCGATCCAGCCTATCGTGATGCCGGGTTGGGTGACCGCATGATCCGCCACGCCATGTCGCTGGCGCGGGCCCGGCGTTTACGCAAACTCTTCGTGCTGACCACGCAGGCGACGCACTGGTTCCTCGAACGCGGCTTTCGTGTCGGCGAGGTCGACGAACTGCCCAGCTCGAAAAAGCAGCTGTATAACTGGCAGCGACGCTCGAAGATTCTGGTCAAACCTTGTGACTGATGCGATCGGCGGCCAGTTGGGCGGCCGCACGCAGGTGGGGGCGGGCCGCTTCATGTTCGCCCAGTTCTTCAAGCAGTTCCGCCAAGGCCAGATGAGCTTCGATGCCGGGAGCCACTGCCAGCGCTGCCTCAAGGTAGTTGCGTGCTTTCCCCCACAGGCTTCGCGACTGGCAAAGCCGGCCCAGGCTGAGGAGCAGCTGAACGTCGTCCGGATGAGCCGTGAGCCAGGTCTCGCCGCGCTGCAAAGCGCTTGCCGTGTCGCTGCGGTCGCTGAGCTCAAGGGATAGCGCTGCCAGGTCGCTCGACCAGTTTTCCGCGAGGCTTGCATCGAGACAGTCGCCGGCGAGCCCGGCCTGTCCGCACCGCGCGAATGCCCGCGCCGCCGCTAGAGCCACGCGCGGGGCACGTCGGGTCTCGACGGGTGTCTGCCCCCAGATTCGTTGCAAGGCGGCGAGGTCGGTTTCGAGACTGTCTAACAGGGCAACCGTCGCGGTCTCGCGATGTTGATTGAGGCTGAGGGGGTCGAGCACCCCCAGTTTGGCGCCTTGTTCGGTCAGCCGCAGCACTTCTGCCCATTGCCCCGTGTTCTGCTGCGCCAGCAGCTCGAGTCGCAAGGCGCCCGAATGGCTTGGGGTCTTGGCCCGCAAGGCGTGCAGGATCGGCAGAGCTTCGGCGGCACGCTTACGCTGGATCAGGATGTCGGCCCGCGCAAGTGCAGCCATCCAGCGGTCTTCCGGATGGTCGCTGGCGTCGGCCAGGTAGGCCTCGGCGCGATTGTACTGGCGCTGGGCTTGCGCCGAGCGGGACGCCAACATGCGTGCCAGCGAGCCTGTCTGCGGGTGGTCGATGGCCTTGGCGGCGTGGCGTTCGGCACGTGCCCAACGGTTCTCGAAGAATGCACGCAATGCGGATTCGAGTTCGCCGTGCGCGCGCCGTGCTCGGACCGCCTCGCGATGGTCGCGCACCCGGCGAGGCAGGCTGGTTGCAGCCCTTACGAGGCGGACCAGCAACATGAACAGCAGCCCAAAGCCGATCAGTAGCAGGACGAACAGGGTGAAAGCGAGCTCCACGCGCAGTTGCGGGAAGACGAACTGGACAACACCTTGCTGGCTGCCCGAAAGGGTGGTGAGTACCGTGGCGATACCGAACAGGACAATCAGCCAGAGCAGCCACTTCATTGCTCAGCCGCCTGTATCGAAGGCGCGCCGCGCCTTCCGTGCGGCCTGCAGGCTTGCTTGGATATCGGGCTGGCGGGTGCTCACCTCAACTGCGCGCAGGGCGCGCAGTTGGTCGATGGCCGAGCGCACACTCTCGGCTTCGCCGCTGAAGTAGCGCTCCAGCCACTCCCGACTCAGGTCGAGCTCACGGCGCAACTGGGGCTCGTCGCCCCGCAGTGCCGCATAACGCGCAGCGGTGAGGCGCAGACGAATGTTCTCTCGCAGGAACAGGGTGCTCTCTGGCGACACCAGGGGCAGCGCACGCCCCGGAAGGTATTGGACCCGGACGAGGTTGCGCAGATCGGCCCAGATGCGCGACATCCAGCCATCGCTGTCGGTGATCACCGGCGTGCGTGCTGGCAAGTTGCTGAACTGGTGGGCTAGAGGCCAAGCGTCAGCAGCAGCGATGAGGGCGTCGATGCGGGCGATGCTGCCCACCACGTCGCGTTGGGCGACGCCGCGCAGGCCCTCGATATCTTGAGCGACTGCCCGTCGTAAAGGGATCAGCACTGGTTGGCTGTGGCGCTGCAGGATCTGGTCGGCGGTCTGCAGGGCGTTCAGCGCGCCGCTGACGTTGTTGGCCAGCTCGAGCTGCTGGTTGGCGATCAGCAGCAACTGCTCGATCTCGCCTAGCAACCATTCATCGCGGGTCTTGGCGAGGTTGCGGTACAGCGCTTCCATGGCCAGTTGCTGGCCCTGCCAGTCGGCGAGTTTCTGTTCGATGGCAGACACCCGGCCATCCATGCCACGCACGATGGTGTCGGCGTAGTCAGCCAGCTGTCGCGTTTCAGAGCCGGCGCGATCGCCTCGCGCCAGGTAGTCGAGCACTTGTTCGCGCAGCTTGGTCTCGCGACGTGCACCATCTACGGCCAGCCAGATGCAGCCGAGCACGGCGATACCTGCGATCACCAGCGCGGTTATGGCAAGTGGAGAGCGGCGCGGTTCGGTCATGGTGGTGTTGTTTCGCGAGCGACTGGCGGCGGGGCAAAGGGTGGTGCGGTCGAGGCACTCAAGAAGCGTTCTGCGACGCAGCATCAAACCACGCTTGCAAGGCTGCCAGCAAGCCGGCGTCGGGGTCGTCGCAGCTGATCACCGGCCAGCCGGCGGCGCTGGCCGTCGCGGCGATCCGCGGATGTGTGGCAAACACCGGCGCATCGCGCTTGGCCCTGTCGGGCCAGGCTGCATGAAGATGGTCAACTGCCTCGCTGCTGGTCATGACCCAGGCGTCCGGCGGCGATTGAAGTAACTCGGCCAAGCGCTCGGCCAGCCCCTGGGGGACGCCGCGCCGGTAGCACGGCCATTCTTCGACATGGGCGCCTCTTTGGCGCAGGGTCGGGCCGAGCAGGTCGCGCCCGCCCTCCCCGCGCAGAATCAGAATGCGGCTGTCAACGATGTCGTTGAGTTCGGGGAGGGCGAGCAAGGCGCTGCTGTCGTTGCCGCCGTCTTCCGGGCCGCGGGGCGCCCGATGGCCTCGTTCGGACCAGCGGCGCCGGGTGCCGGCGCCAACCCCGTAAACCGGGCAATCAGGTGGCCATGGCCAGGTCTGCGGCCACCACTGTCGACCCATGTCGATGGCGCTAGGGCTGACCGCGATCACGCGATCTGGCCGTCGGCCGACGACCAGATCAGCCGGCCGTGGCAGCGGCTTGAGCTCGAGCAGTGGCAGGAGTATCGGTTCGTAGCCCGCCTGACGCAGTGTCGCGGCCAGCGGCGCGGCTTGGTCAGCCGGGCGGGTGACGACGACGCGGCGATCCCTGGCGGGCTCGGCCGGCACGCTGCGGCCCTAGGCGCCGGGGGCGCTCAAATGCTGCCCGAGCGCGTCCATGACCGCGCCGGCACCGCGCGACAGCAGGCGGTCGGCGAGAGTCAGGCCGATCGTTTCGGCGTCTTCGGCGCGACCGTTCGCTTCGTCGCGGATCATCTGACTGCCGTCGGGCATGGCGACGAAGCCTGTCAGGTGCAGATGTTCGCCTTGGAGCACGGCGTGGGCTCCCAGTGGGACGTTGCAGCTGCCACCCAAGGCGCGGCTCATGGCGCGCTCGGCGGTCACTCGCAGGCGCGTCTCACGGTGGTCGAGCACCTGCACTGCGGCGATCACTTCGGGTCGGTCACTGCGCGTCTCGATTCCCAACGCGCCTTGGCCGACCGCTGGCAAGGACACCTGTGGGTCGATCAGTTCGCGGATACGATCGGCCAAGCCAAGACGCAGGAGGCCAGCGGCGGCAAGCAGGATGCCGTCGAACTCTCCGGCATCGAGCTTGCGCAAGCGAGTGCCGACATTGCCGCGCAGCGTTTCGACCTGCAGATCGGGGCGGCGTGCGCGCAGCTGGCAGGCGCGGCGCAGGCTCGCAGTCCCGACGCGGGCACCGTTCGGCAGAGCGTCGATGCGATCGAACCGGTTCGAGACGAACGCGTCCCGCGGGTCTTCGCGTTCGCCGATGGCGGCCAGTGTGAAGCCGTTGGCGAGCTCCATCGGCACATCTTTCAGCGAATGCACGGCGAGGTCTGCACGACCCTCGAGCAGTGCCACCTCGAGCTCCTTGATGAACAGTCCCTTGCCGCCGGCCTGGTACAGGGGCGTGTCGAGAATCTGGTCGCCGCGTGTGGTCATGCGCGCAAGGTCGACCTGGGTTTCTCGGTATACTTCCCGCAATCGATGCTGGACGTGGTCCGCCTGCCAGAGTGCCAGAGGGCTTTCGCGTGTTGCGATGACGAGGCGCTCGGGAGCTGTGCGGGTGGATGCTGGATTGTCTGTTCTCATGACCCGGGTTGTCGGCGCTGGTGAGGAGGCGCTGGGGTTGTGTTGCGCGGCAGTCTAGCACGCGGTCCGGCCGCTCGACCCTCGATAACCAGATCAGATCCAGAGGTGTGAAGAATGAGCAAGGCCATCGACCTGCAGGCCCGCCTGCGTGACGACATCCGCTATTTGGGGCGCCTCTTGGGAGATACCCTGCGGGCGCTCGAAGGCGACCCGATCTACGAGCTGATCGAGCAGATTCGCACCCTGTCGATCCGTTTCCACCGGGATGGCGATGACGCCAGCGAGCAGCAACTGAAAGACCTGTTGGCGCGCATCGACACCGCCGGCACAGTTCGCGTGGCGCGCGCATTCAGCTTCTTCTATCAGCTGGCCAACATTTGCGAAGACGTCCACCTGAACCGTCGTCATCGGCAGATGCGCAAGTCGTCCGCAGCGCGGGAAGATGGCGATTTCGAGCTTGCGCTCGAGCGCATCCAGGCGGCTGGTATCGGCGCCACGGAGGTCGCCGACACGCTGCGCGGCATGCTCACTGCACCGGTGCTTACCGCCCACCCGACCGAAGTACAGCGCAAGAGCATCCTGGACAATCTGCGCGAGATCCATCATCGCATGGACGCCCGTGATCAGGTCGACATGACGCCGGAAGAGGCGCAAGAGCTGGACGAGGCGATCCGTCACACGCTGCAGGTGCTGTGGCGGACCCGCATGTTGCGGGTCGAGAAGCTTCAGGTGCAGGACGAGATCGAAAACGGCCTGTCGTTCTACCGATACACCGTGCTGAAAGAGCTGCCGCGCGTGTATAGCCGCATCGAGGATGCGGTTGCGCGTGCTTTCCCTGAGCTTGGCGACGGCGACTTGGGCAATTTCGTGATGATGGGCAGCTGGATCGGCGGCGACCGTGACGGCAATCCGTTCGTGACCGCCGAGGTGACGCGTCATGCCATGTGCCGGCACGCTGTTGTGGCTTTCGAGTTCTATCTCGACGAAGTGCTGCGCCTGACGCGTGAGCTGGCGCAATCCAAGCTGCTGATGCCGATGACGCCCGAGCTGGTGGCGATGTCCGAAGCGTCGCCCGAGGACTCACCGCACCGCGCCGATGAGCCCTACCGGCGCGCCTTCGTCGCCATCTATTGCCGGCTCTATGCCACCGCACAGCGTCTCGGGCTCGACATGTATGCGCAGCCGCCGCTGGCCGATGGCGAGCCCTACACCTGCGCCGCTGAGTTCGTCCACGAGCTCGACGTCATCGACACCGCACTGCGCTCGCAGGGCTCGACCTGGGCGGCGCGTGGCCGTCTGCGCGAACTGCGTCGCGCGGCCCGCGTATTCGGCTTCCACTTGGCGCCGCTCGATTCGCGCCAGCACAGCCGGCTGCATGAGAACTCGGTGGCCGAGCTGTTAGCCAAGTCGCTGGTCCACGCCGATTACAGCGCGCTCGACGAGGAATCCAAGATCGATCTGCTGGTGCGCGAGATCACCGACCCGCGGCCGCTGAAGTCGAATTTTCTCGATTACACCGAGACCGTCGCTGGCGAACTGCGGGTGTTCGAGGAGATCGCCGCGATCCATCGCGATTTCGGCCGTCAGGCGATGCCCAACTACATCATCTCCAACTGCAACGGCATCTCGGACATCCTCGAAGCGGCTTTGCTGCTGAAAGAGCATGGCCTGTTGCTGCCAGGGGAGACCCCGCAACTGCACATGAACATCATCCCGCTGTTCGAGACCATCGGCGACCTGCGCGCCTGCGGTCCGATCATGGACCGCCTGTTCTCGATCCCGGAATACCGCGCCCTGCTGGCCTCGCGCGACATGACGCAGGAGGTCATGCTCGGTTATTCGGACAGCAACAAGGATGGCGGCATCTTCACCTCGAACTGGGAGCTGTACCTGGCCGAGCGCAACCTGACCAAGGTCGCGCAGCGGCATGGGGTGCGCTTGCGCTTGTTCCATGGCCGGGGCGGCACTGTGAGCCGCGGTGGCGGCCCCAGCTACCAAGCCATCTTGGCGCAGCCGCCCGGTTCAGTGAATGGGCAGATCCGCCTGACCGAGCAGGGCGAGGTCATCGCGTCGAAATACACCGACGCCAAGATCGGCCACCGCAATCTCGAGACGCTCGTCTCGGCCACCCTCGAGGCCTCGCTGTTGCGCGCCTCTGGGGAGGATGGCGCCAGCGCCGCCGATCGCGAGGTGCTGGCAAACCTGTCGGAATGGGCGTTCCGTGCGTTCCGCGAGCTGGTCTACGAGACCGATGGCTTCCTGACCTTCTTTTGGGAGGGCACGCCGATCAACGAGATCCGGCAGTTGCAGGTCGGCAGTCGGCCGGCCTCGCGGACGCAATCGAACCGCATCGAAGACCTACGTGCTATCCCTTGGGTGTTCAGCTGGAGCCAGAGCCGCATCGTGTTGCCGGGTTGGTATGGGCTGGGTTCAGCGATCGATCGTTTCCTCGAGCAAGAGGGCACCTCTGGCATGAAGCGGCTGCGGCAGGTCTACAACCATTGGCCATTCCTGCGCGCGGTGATCTCGAATATCGAGCAGGTTCTGGTGAAGTCGGACCTCTCGATCGGCGAGCGCTACGCGGATCTGGTGTCCGATCGCGAAGCGGCCGACCGTATTTTTGGCCGTATTCGCGGCGCTTTCGAGCGCACCACGGAACACATTCTGGCGATCACCGAGCAGAAGTCGCTGATGTCCGCCGACCCGGCGCTCGGCGCCAACTTGCGGGCCCGGATGGTCTACGTGGCTCCGCTCAATCACCTGCAGGTGGATCTGCTGGCGCGCTTCCGCCAGGGCGACCCGGAGCCACGCTTGCGCAACTCGATCCTGATGACGATCAACGGCATCGCTGCCGGCATGCGCAACAGCGGCTAGCGTTTACATTGGTGCGACGGGCGGGTCTGCGGCCCGCCCGCCAGTGCCGCTTTGTAGCCAATTTGTCATTCTGCGGCTAGACTCGCGCGGAAATACCAACAGGGGCACCCTGACCATGATGCGTACCTTGAAGACATTCTTGCTCGTTGCCGCTCTAGCCGTGCTGTCGGGCTGCGCTTCGACAGCCAGTCGCACCGCCGACCCGCGCGATCCGATCGAGGGTTTCAACCGTGGCGTCTATGCCTTCAACAAGGGTCTTGACCAGGTCGTGCTGACACCGGTCGCAAAGGGGTACAACTATCTACCTTCGCCGATTCGGACTGGCATCGGCAACTTCTTCTCCAACATCGGCGATGTCATGACCGGCGTGAACAACCTGCTGCAGGGCAAGGGTGCACGCGGCGCTACCGACATCATGCGTTTTGCCTTCAACAGCACCTTTGGCCTTCTGGGGTTCATTGACGTCGCTACGCCGGCAGGACTGGAGAAGAGCAAAGAAGATTTTGGCCAGACCTTTGGCCGTTGGGGTGTCGGGACAGGCGCTTATGTGGTGCTGCCATTCTTCGGCCCGAGCACGGTGCGTGACACCGTCGGCTTGGTCGGCGACATCCTGACCGACCCGGTGTTCTACATCGATCCGAGCGCTACGCGCTATCAGGTGGGCGGTACCCGCATTGTCAGCCGCCGCGCCGAATTCCTCGACATCCAGGACATCATCGATGCCGCCGGCGACGATGAATACGCCACAGTCCGCGACTTTTATCTGAATCGGCGCGACGCGCAGGTACGCGATGCCTCGGTCGGCCAGTTCGAAGATTGACCCGGTGCCGGTCTAATGCATGAGCTGACGCTGGTGCGTCCGTGACTTGAAGCAACGCGGCCTGTGGGCCGCGTTGTCGTTTGGCCAATCGCCCTGCAGTCACCTCACGGCTGGCATGTCATCGGCGCGGCGAGACCACCTGTCGGCTTTTTCGCAGTCGGTGTCGCATGGCTCCTTGACCACCACCACGACACGGCGATTGCGCGCCTTGCCCTCGGTCGATGCGTTGTTGGCGACTGGCCGGTATTCGCCGTAACCAGCGGTGCTGATCCGCTCGCCGGCGACGCCTTGGGAGACGAACAGTCTCGCCACCCCAGCGGCGCGAGCCGACGAGAGTTCCCAGTTCGAGGCAAATATTTGGTTGCCGATCGGCGTGTCGTCGGCGTGCCCCTCGACCAGAATCCGGGAGTCGGTGTGCGCTAGTACTTGTGCGAGTTCACCCAGCGGCGCACGTGCCGCTGCTCCGATATCGGCGACTCCGGCCGCGAACAGGGAGCTGGCGGTAAATTCGATGTGGATACCCTCGGAACTCTCGGTGATGCGGACACCGCCAGTGCTCACCAGTGGGTTGAGGCTGTTGCGGATGTCGGCGAGTGTCTCGCGCCGGCGTCGCTCGCGCTCCGCGGTCTTGGTGGCCGCCTGCAGTTCGGCAGGGCTCAGCCCGCCGATATCGCCCGCGCCAGGTAGCGGAGTCAGGCGGGTGCCGCGATGATCGCGGCCGAATGCGCTGACCAACGACTCGGAGAGGGCCTGGTATTTCGACTCATTCACTTGCGACAAGCCGTAGAGCACAACGAACAGCGCGAATAGCAGGGTGATCAGGTCGGCGTAGGAAACCAGCCAGCGATCAGCATCTTCGCGATCATCGTCGCGGCGTCGGTTGCGCGAGCCAGCGTATCTCACTGTCGCAGTTTCATATTGGGTTGGCAAAACCGCTCATGCGGCGTTCGATGAGGCGTGGGTGGTCGCCAGTGGCCACCGCGCAAAACCCTTCGATGAGCATGCGTCGCAACTGAACCTCGTTGGCGATCCACGCCTTGATTCGGTTCGCGAGCGGAATGAACAGCAGGTTAGCAAACCCGACGCCGTATAGCGTGGCGACGAAAGCCATAGCGATGCCGTTACCCAGCTGACCGGGGCTGTCGAGCTTTTCCATGACATGGATCAGCCCCATCACCGCGCCCAGGATGCCGATGGTCGGTGCATAGGCGCCGGCGGCCTCCCAGATACGGGCTGCGCGCCGATGGTGTTGTTCGTATGTATCCAACTCGATGTCGAGTACGTTGCGCAGCTCTGCGGCCTCGACGCCGTCGATCAGCAGTTGCATGGCCTTGCGCTGGAATGGATCGTCAAGCTCCTCGAGACGTTGCTCCAGCGCCAAGAAACCCTCGCGTCGCGAGATGCGACTGTATTCGATCATGCGTTCGATCAGCGGCTCGGGTGAAGTTTGGGTCGGACGCAGCAGCAGCCGGGCAAGGCTGACGCCGTGCCGTAACACCGGGTAGGGTGTCTGCAGCATGACGGCGCTGATCGTACCGCCGATGACGATGACGAAGGCGGTCAGTTGGAACAGTGAGCCGGGGCTGCCGCCACCCAGGGCATGACCGCCGAACACTGCGATGCCGGCCAGTACCAGGCTGAAGAGAGCGATACGTTCCAATGCTGTGGGTTCTGTGGGGCGCTCAAGCCGCGCCAGGACTTCAACGGCAATCCAGATACGTCCTTGAGCAGGGGCCGCGCTTGGATCAAGCAGCCGGTACCTTCTGGCCAGGTTCTGTTCAGTCGGCGCGTCGGCCACCGAATCGCGGTTCGGTGCCATCGAGCAGGCGCTGAATATTGCCGCGGTGTCGCAGGATTAGGACCAGCGACATGCATACGACGGCCGCCGTCGCGACCGCATCGTCCACCAGCCACCAAGCGACAGCCGGGGCCACAGTTGCAGCGGCGAGCGCACCAATCGATGAGGTGCGCGACAGCACTACACCGGCAAGCCACACAACCGAGACGGTAGCACCCAGTCGCCAGTCGACTATCCAGAGCACGCCGCAGGCGGTGGCGACCCCTTTTCCGCCACGCAATCGCAGGAACACGCTGAAGGCGTGCCCGGCGAATGCCGCCAGTCCGCAAAGCGCGGCGCCGCCAGCCGTGAGCCCGACCAGCCCGGCGAGGGCCACAGCCACGGCCCCTTTTCCGGCATCGCCGATCAGGGTCAGTGCTGCGGCCAAGCGCGAGCCGCTGCGCAGCACGTTGGTGGCGCCCGGGTTGCCTGACCCGAACTGGCGCGGGTCAGGCAGTCGCATCAGGCGCGTCACGACCACCGCGAACGGCACCGAACCAAGCAGATAACTGGCGACGATCGCCAATGGCAGCATAGGGCGGACTCCCTTACACTAGCGGGCCTTTTGGCCGCTCCGGATTGTCGCAGATGGATGTCATCTTCATCGAGGAATTCCGCATCGATACCCTGGTCGGGGTGTACGAGTGGGAGCGCAAGGTGCCGCAAACCATTCAGCTCGATATTCAGATCGGGATCCCCGGCCCAGAAGCCGCGCAAAGTGATGATTTGGCCGATACCATCGACTATGGCGAGGTGGTCGAGCGCATCCGCGCGAGCCTCGCGGTCAATCATTTCCTGCTTCTCGAACGTCTGGTCGAGCACATCGCCGACATGATCCTCGGCGAGTTTCGTGCGCCCTGGTGCAAGGTCAGTGTGGCCAAACTCAACTTGATCCGCGGCGTTGCTCGTCTGGGGGTACGCATCGAGCGTAGCGCAACCCGAACTTAGCCACGCGGGTGGTGTTGACGGTGTAATTGCTTCAGCCGCTCACGGGCGACGTGGGTATAGATCTGCGTGGTCGAGATGTCTGCATGCCCCAGCAACAATTGCACTACGCGCAGGTCCGCGCCATGGTTGAGCAGGTGGGTGGCAAACGCATGACGCAACACGTGTGGCGACACCACGGTCTGGATTCCGGCGCGCAGGGCCAGTTGCTTCAGGCGTTGCCAAAAGAACTGCCGACTCATGCCGCGCCCTAGTCGAGTGACGAAGACACGATCGCTGGTACGGCCGTCGAGAATCGCGGGGCGTGCCTCGGTCAGATAGCGCGTCAACCAGTGCAGCGCCGTCTCGCCCAGCGGTACCAGCCGCTCTTTCGAGCCTTTACCCAGCACCCGCACCACACCCATGTCGAGTCCAAGACCCGACAGCGGCAGTTCGACCAGCTCCGAGACTCGCAAGCCGGTCGCGTACAGCGTCTCGAGCATGGCGCGGTCGCGCAAGCCGTCAGCGTGTTCAGTCGCTGGTGCCTCCAGCAATGCGTCGACCTCGGCTTCGCTAAGGTTCTTTGGCAGGCTGCGCGGCAGACGCGGGCTGGCGGTCAGCGCGGTCGGGTCCTCGCTACACAGGCCTTCGCGACACAGGTAACGGTAAAAGCGGCGCAGGCTCGATACCGCGCGCGCTGCCGAGCGGGCCTTCAGGCCGCCAGTACCAAATAGCCAGGCTAGGTGGTCGGCGATGTCGACCCGGTTGGCGTTTGCCAAGGTGGCGTCACGAGCGAGCAGCCAGACGGCAAAGCGCGTCAGGTCGCTTCGATAACTTGCCTGGGTGCGCGGTGACAAGCCGTCTTCCAGCCACAAGGCGTCGCAGAAACGGTCGAGTAATGCATCGTCTGCAGCGCTCGGGCCGCTAGGGGTTGCGGGGGGTGTGGTCGTGACAGACATGCCACGATTATGCGGCGGCCAATCAGATGATGCCGGTCGGCCACCACGGCGCATCTCACGCCTGTAGCGTCAGACAACAAAACGCCCGGCGCAGAGGCCGGGCGTTGCAGGCGAAGCCGGGATCCACCGGACCTCGCCTTGGCGGACCGACATTTACTCGGCGGCGCTGGCCTTGGCCGAGAAGCTCAGCTTTTCCTTGATGCGGGCGGCTTTGCCGGTACGACCGCGCAGGTAGTACAGCTTGGCCCGACGCACGTCGCCGCGACGCTTCACCTCGACGCTGGCCACCAGCGGCGAGTGGGTCTGAAAGGTGCGTTCGACGCCTTCGCCGGCCGAGAGCTTGCGCACCGTGAAGTTCGAGTTCAGACCACGGTTGCGTTTGGCGATGACGACGCCTTCGAAAGCCTGCAGACGCTCGCGGTTGCCTTCCTTGACCTTGACCTGGACGACGACGGTGTCACCCGGGAAGAAGGCCGGAAGGGTCTTGGCCAAGCGGGCAATCTCTTCCTGCTCCAGTTGTTCGATGAGGTTCATGTCTTCTCCTTTCCGGCTGGGCCGGTTCCGTTTTTCTCTACAGAGGCCTGTTCCTGCAGCGCCCGTTCCTCGTGGAACTCGGCTAGCAGCCGGGTCTCTTCCTCGTTCAGTCGCTTGTGCTGCAGCAGATCGGGTCGACGCGTGAGCGTACGGCCCAGACTCTGCTTGAGGCGCCAGCGACGGATCGCCTCATGGTGCCCCGACATCAGCACCGCGGGTACTGCCTCGCCGTGGTGGTCGACCTCCGGCCGGGTGTACTGCGGACAATCCAGCAGCCCATTGGCGAACGACTCCTCGACCACCGACTGCGCATCGTTGACCGCGCCCGGAAGATGCCGGACCACGGCATCGATCAAGACCATCGCCGGCAGCTCGCCACCGCTCAGCACATAGTCGCCGATCGACACTTCTTCATCCACCTCGCGGTCGATCAACCGCTGGTCGATGCCTTCATAGCGCCCCGCCAAAAGAATGAGCCCCTGACGCTGCGCCAATCCCATCACCCTGTCGTGGTCGAGCACGCGTCCCTGCGGACTCATGTAGACCACGTGCGGGTCGGTGATGCCCGCATCGCGTTGCGACTGCCGCGCCGCGGCGATCGCCTGCTCAAGTGGCTCTCCCAGCATCACCATGCCGGGGCCGCCACCGTAGGGGCGGTCGTCTACCGTGCGGTAGTTGTCGGTCGTGAAATCGCGCGGATTCCACGTCTGCAACTGCGCCAGTCCACGCTCGAAAGCGCGGCCGATGATCCCACCACCGGCGACGGCTGCTACCAGTTCCGGGAAGAGCGTGACCACATCGAACCTCACGCTTCCCCCTTGTCACAATCGTGGCCCTGACTTCACCGGGCCGAGCTCCCCGGACCCGAGGTCCCTAGTAATCTTCACCCCAGTCAACGCCGATGCGACGTCCAGGAAGATCCACCGTATCGATCACCTGGGCGATGTATGGGACGAGCCGTTCGACGCGCTGCTCACCGCTTCCCGACACCACTACGAGAACATCGTTGGACCCGGTCTCGATGAGGTCTGTCACCTCGCCCAGCTCGATGCCTTCCCGGTTGACCACTCGACAGCCAATCAAGTCGACCCAGTACACTGCGTCGTCTTCGGCCGGGGGCAGTTCACTGCGCAGCACCGCGATGTCCATCCCGCGCAATGCCCGCGCTGCCTCCGGGCTGTCTACACCCTCCAGTTGCGCAACCAAACCGTTGCCGCGAATAGTCGCTTCGGCCACTTTGCGCGCTTCCCAGCGGTCATGACGACCGACCAGCCAGGTGTCGTAGTCGAGCAGACTATCGACCGTCTCGGTAAAGACCTGGACGCGGGCAAACCCACGCACACCGTATGGGCCAGCGAACCGGCCCATCACGACCCGATCGTCAGGCGGCCTTGGCACCAGACTTGATCAGACGCTCGACGGTCGGCGACACCTGCGCACCCTTGCCAACCCATTCCTTGACGCGTTCGACATCGATACGCAAGGCCTGCTCGGCGCCGCCGGCGACCGGGTTGTAAAAACCCACACGCTCGATAAAGCGTCCATCGCGGCGATTGCGCGAGTCAGCCACCACAACATTGAAGAAGGGACGCTTTTTGGCGCCGCCACGAGCCAGACGGATAACGACCATGGCCTGATCCTGAGATTCAAAGAACCCAAGATGATACTTGGGCTATACGCCCTCCGGCAAGTCCTCATCGGGCTGCTCCAGCAGCTGGGCCAGACCGCGGGCATCAAGACGTTCGCTGCGGCTACCGCTGTTTCGAGGCCGGTCATGACGGTCGCGTGGCTCGAGGATTTCAAGATTCACGACCCGGTCATCGACAAACACGCTCAGCACCGGCACAGCTCTCGAGATGCCACGCCACTGGCGCCGCCGTTCGCCTGCCTCGAACGGAATGCCGCGGT
This sequence comes from uncultured Enterobacteriaceae bacterium, assembly GCA_964524005.1. Lineage (GTDB taxonomy): Bacteria > Pseudomonadota > Gammaproteobacteria > Burkholderiales > UBA3065 > UBA3065. The sequence goes on along the minus strand of CAZGBK010000001.1, from coordinate 67,337 downwards.
TGATGAGGTCGATCTCTACATCTTTGGAGCTGTCGGCGAACAACAGCAGGTTGATGTCGGATTCGGCGCCGGCGGTCCCCTGCAGCACCGATCCGGTGAGTTGTGGCGTGTAGTCCTCGAGTTCGAGCATCACGCGGTAGGCGGTGTCCCGCAATTCTCGCAGCAGCTGAGGGTGCGAGGCGGTCTGGAACACTTCGCGGTAGGCGCGCAGCGCTTCCTCGATGCTCTCGTTGTCGGGCAGGTGGTGCTGCGCCTGCACACCCATCTGCCGCGCTGCTTTACGCTTGGCCAGAGCGAAGTCGTTGATGCCGTCCTCGGCGATGAGGCGTGCGGCGGCTTGCGCGATCGCCTCGCGTAGCAGTCGAGCGGGCGTGTCGCGACTCACGGGCGCAGCCCCTCGCCGGTCGGCACGGCCGGGACGATCGACGGTACGCCCCAAGGTGGCGTTGGTGCAGCCGGCGGAGGCGCGTATTCGTCGAAGAACAGTTCGCTGATCCCATTTTCGGCGGGTTTGCCGGTGATCGGGTTGACGCGCACCTCAACCACGCCATCCGGGCGCGGCATCGACGCTTCGGGGTAATCCTTCAGCGCGGTTCGCATGTAGTCGATCCAGATCGGCAGGGCGGCCGAGCCCCCGGTCTCGCGTCCACCCAGGCTACGGGGCTGGTCGAAGCCGATCCAGCTGACCGCCACCAGCCGCGGCGAATAACCCGCGAACCAGGCATCGACGAGCTTGTTGGTGGTGCCGGTTTTGCCGGCAAGATCGCTGCGCCCGAGGGTAAGCGCGCGCGTCGCCGTTCCGCTACGCACAACGTCCTGCAGCAGGCTGGTCATCAAATAGGCATTGCGCGCTTCAATAACCTGCGGGGCGCCGCCGCCAGCCCGTGTCGGGCGGGTCTGGGCCAGCACGCGGCCAGCATTGTCGACGACCCTGGTGATGAGATGGGGCCGCACCCGGTAGCCGCCGTTGGCCAGCACCATGTAACCCTCGGCGAGTTGCAGTGGCGTCACCGAACCCGCACCGAGCGCCATGGTCAGGTAGGGCGGGTGCCGCTCGGCGTCGAAGCCGAAGCGGGTGATGTATTCCTGGGCGTACAACGGCGTGATCGATTGCAATACCCGGATCGCCACCATGTTCTTCGATTTGGCCAAGGCCGGCCGCAAGCGCATCGGGCCATCGAACACACCGTCATAGTTCTGCGGCGCCCACGCATCGCTGCCGGTCGCCGACCGGTCGAAGTAAATGGGCGAGTCGTCGATCACCGAGGCTGGCCCAAAGCCTTTCTCCAGAGCCGCCGAATAGATGAAAGGCTTGAAGGCTGAGCCGGGTTGTCGCCAGGCCTGCGTGACGTGGTTGAACTGGTTGCGGCTGGCATCGAAACCGCCGACCAAGGCGCGGATGGCCCCGTCGCCTGGCTCGATGGCGACCAACGCACCCTCGACATCCGGCATCTGGCTGAGCGCCCAACCATTGGAACCATTAGGTCGTAACCAGACAACTGTGCCACGCCGCAGGCGCTTCTTGGCTTCGGTCTTCGGGTCGAGGAAGCGTTGGCCGAAAGCGATGCTGTCTGCTCCCAGGGTGACGACCTCGCCGCTCCGGGTCCGCGCCTGCAACTCTTTGGCGCCGACCGCGAGTACGACCGCCGGTTGCAGGCCCCCGGCCGGGAACAGGTCTGCAAGCGCTTCATCGATGGCGGCCACCGCGCTGTCATCATCGGTAGGCAGATCGGTCTGGCGCACCGGCCCGCGGTAACCGCGGCGTGCTTCGTAGTCGAGAACACCCCGACGCAGGGCTTCTTCGGCTGCCGCCTGATGTTTCGACAAGATCGTGGTGTGCACCGCGATGCCGCTGTTGTAGGCGGCTTCGCCGTAACGCTCGAAGATGTCGCGGCGGACCATCTCAGCGACGAAGTCAGCGCCTTCCGCCAAGGCCCGTGAGCGTCGGACTCGCAGCGACTCGTCCCGTGCCTGCTGCAACTGCGCCGCGTCGATGCGCCCAAGTTCGTGCATGCGATCGAGCACGTAAAGCATCCGGCCGCGCGCTCGCTGCGGGTTGCTGATCGGGTTGCCAGTCGAAGGCGCTTTGGGCAGGCCGGCCAGCATGGCGGTTTCGGCGATGCTCAGCTGTTTCAGTTCTTTGCCAAAGTAGGTCCGCGCCGCGGCGGCAAAACCATAGCTTCGTTGGCCAAGGTAGATCTGGTTGATATAGAGCTCCAGGATCTGGTCCTTGCTCAGGTTCGACTCGATCTTGTACGACAAGAGCGCTTCGTTGAACTTCCGGGTAAAGGTCTTTTCGCTCGACAGGAAGAAGTTCTTCGCCACTTGCATTGTGATGGTGCTCGCTCCCTGACGTGTCTCGCCAGAGATGAAATTGACCAGCGTGGCGCGCAGCACGCCGGTGTAGTCGATGCCGCCATGTTGGTAAAAGCGCTCGTCCTCGGCCGCGAGGATCGCATCGATCAAGGTTTGCGGCACGTCGGTGATACGCACCACCGAGCGCCGCTCCTCGCCGAACTCGCCGATCAGCTTTCCGTCGGCCGAATAGATGCGCAGCGGCAGCTTCGGTCGGTAGTCGGTTAGCACCTCCAGCGAGGGCAATTTGGGATAAGTGATCAGGGCGGCGAAGACCACCAGCATCGCCGAGGAAAGCCCCAAGGCCGCTAGCACCAGCAAGACCCGCCCCGGCGTGAAGCGCAGATTCAAGTTTGTTCCCCGTGGGCCGAATTAGCGCTCATGACGAGCGCTTGGTCGATGGTTATCGGCTAGATGACGAATTGTCAGCGGCGTCGTACTGCTTTGCAATTCCCGACTGCACGATGCTACGACAAACGACCTCCCGGATGTTCAATGCGCTCCGCCCGACCTGGGGGCGACTGGCCAATTGGTTGCCTTTCGAAGCACGGCGGACGCGGTCGGTCGGCCTGGACCTTGGTGCCTATTCGATCAAACTCGCCGAGGTCCGTCGGGGCCTGCATGGCGTCCGCTTGGAAGGCATGGCGGTGCAACCGACGCCAGTGGTCGCTGACCTTGCTGCGCAATTCGATGCAACCGTCGAAGCGATTGCCATTGCCTGTCAGCGCCTGCCTGAACCGCCTCTCGAGGTGGTCGTCGGCCTGCCCGCGGCAGCTAGCATCGCGCGTCGCATCGAGCTGCCAACGGGCTTGAGCGATGACGAGCTGGAGGAACGCGTCGAGGAAGAGGCCGAGGCGGTCGTGCCTTTGCCACTGGACGAGGTCAACCTGGACTTCCAGGTGCTCGGCCCATCGCCGGGCGGGTTGGAGATCCTCCTTGTTGCGGTCAAACGCGACGTTGTCGAGGAGCGCTTGGCCTTGGTCGAGTCGGCCGGGCTGCGCGCGCGCATTGCCGACCTCAATACCTATGCAGACTATCGGGCCTGGTCGGCGCAGGTCGAGGCCGAAGGCGGCACGATGGCGGTCGTCACGCTGGTCGACCTGGGCTGGACCGGAACCCGGCTGAGCGTATTGCGCGGTAGCGATCCGCTGGTGTTTAAGGAACACGCGCTGGCGATGTCAGGCTTGGCTGAAGAACTCTATCGCCGCTATCCAGGTGACCCTCAGGGCGTCGAGCGCATGATGGCAAGCGGGGATTATCCGGCGTCGATCCTGGCCGAACTCGTGGCACCCTGGTTTGATCGTCTGGCACAGGAGTTGCTGCGCACCCTCGACTTCCACCGCTCGTCCGGCGGCGAAGCTCCGGAACAGATCGTGTTGTGCGGCGGGGGGGCGGCGGCCCCACTTCTGGCTGCGCCACTCGCCGACCGGTCGCTCATCGCGGTACGCCAGCTCGACCCGTTTCCCGGCCTGTGGTCATTGGCGGGAAGCGCTGCGAGTCCGACATCACCGCCACTGATGACCACCGCCTGTGGTTTGGCATTACGAGGTTTGGCGTGATCACGGTCAATCTCATTCCGTACCGGGAGCGGGAGCGGCGCCTGGCTGATCGTCGTTTCTGGCTGTGCACAGCCGCCGCTGCCGCTGGCGGGCTGCTGTTTGCCGCAGCGGGTACGGTTGTGTTGGGACTTTTGCTCGCCAACCAACTGCGCGAGCTTGAGGATTTGGGCCGACGCACCGAGGCCCTCCGCACTGAGGCAGTTCGGCTCGAGCCGCTTGCGGTCGAAGCTGCCCAACTCGAGCAGCGCGCCCGACTGGTCGAACTGTTCGCCGGTCGACAGGCCGCGATGATGGCGCTGGTCAACGAATTGCCGCGGCGCTTGCCACCCGGGGTCGGGCTCGACACGCTCCGCCAGGAGGGCGAGCGCCTGACGCTCGCGGGGCAGGCACCATCGCATCGCCTGGTTGCGGCTTTCGTCGAGGAGCTCGCGGTTGGTGCGGTCTTCGATTCGGTGCGACTGGTCGAGACGCGTCGTGCAGATGAGGGCGGTGCGCCAGTCGAATTTGTGCTCGAGGCGCGTTTGGCGAACTGGCCAGTGCCTGCGGCGGTCGCGCAATGAGTTTCCCCAATATTCGAGAACTCACGCTGGCCAATCTGCCTCGGCAGGCACGGCCGCTGCGCTTGGCGGTGCAGGCTGCGGTCTGGCTAACGATATTCGGCTTGGCAGCCTGGTGGTGGTGGGATGCGCGCTGGGATCTGCTCCGTCAGCAGGATGCGATGCTCGAGGAACATCGGGCGGCCCTCGCCGCGGTCGAGTCGCGAGTGGTGGCGTTGCAGCGACTGGCGACTCGGGAGGCGGCGTTGGTCGAAATCGGCAGCAGCCTCGACCAGGCGCTGCCGCGGGAGGCGCGATGGGAGGCGCTGTTGATCGATCTCGAAGACATCAGCCGCGATGCCAGCGGACGTTTACAACACTTCAAGCCGGGAACAGAAAGCCCGGCGGATCCAGGTTCTATGCAGTTGCCGGTGCAGATCCGCCTATTTGGAGGCTACCCGGCTCTGGGTGGTTTTGTCGGCGCGCTGAACGGCCTACCGCGCGTGGTGACCCTCGACCGTCTGCAGGTGCGTGCCGACCGCAACAGTGGCAGCTTGTCGGCCGAATTCGTCGCCAGCGCCTATCGCTATGTCGGCCAGGCTGGCGACGACGCGCCGCCGATACGGCTGGCCATGCCGCAGCCCGCTCGTCGCTCAACGCTCGATTGGGCACCCAGCGGCGACCCGTTTCGCATCGCTGTACGTGCGACCGTGGCGCCGCCGGCGGCAGTTGCGAGCGCCGACGCACCATCGCCGATCGCGGCGCCCAAGCCGGCTCTCGCACTGATCGGCGTCCTGCAGCGCGGCGGTAAGCGCGAGGCGCTGCTGCGCGCCTCGTCGGGCGAGGTACTGCGCGGTACTGCTGGCAGCACGCTCGGCGCGAGCGGCTGGCAACTGCTGAGCGTGGATGAATCGAGCGTCCGCGTGCGCCGTCCTGGCGGAAGCGAGGCGTCACTGCATCTCAACGACAATATCGACTAGGGAGTCCGAACCATGATCCGAATCAGAGTCCTGGGAGGGGTTCTCGCTGTGCTGCTGGCGACCGGTGGCGCTGTCGCCAACCCGCTGGGTGGCAACGGTCAGGAGCGCATTTCGCTGAATTTCCGTGATGCCGACGTACGCGCTGTGCTGCAAGCCATCGCAGAATTCACCGGGCTTAACATCATCGCTAGTGAAACGGTCAGTGGCACGACCACCTTGCGCCTGGTCGATGTGCCCTGGCAACAGGCCCTCGACCTGGTGCTGGCTAGCCGCGACCTGGCTGCCCGTCGCACCGGCGATGTCATCCTCATCGCACCACGCGATGAACTGGCCGCGCGTGAAAAACGCGACCTCGAGGCTCAGGCCCAGCGCGCTGAGCTCGAGCCACTGACGACCGCCAGTATCCAGCTCAACTACCAGCGCGCCGAGGCTCTCAAGACGCTGCTCACCGATGGCGGCCAGAAGATCCTTTCAAAACGTGGTTCAGTGACCGCCGATGCTCGCACCAACCGCATTTTCATACTCGATACGGCGGAGCGCATCGCTGAGGTCAGGCGTCTGATCGCCGATACCGATGTGCCGGTCAGGCAGGTGATGATCGAGGCGCGCATTGTTGAAGCAACGGACACCTTTGGCCGCAACCTGGGTGTACGCCTGGGTGTCAACGACCTGAGTGCTCGTGCTGGTGGTACACCTGGGGTGGGCGGCGGGACGCGTCTGTTGATCGGCGGCGGGTTTCCCGGGGCTGGAGGGATTGCTGGCCAGACCGGTCAGACATCGAACACCAGCTCGACGACCACTGGAACCGGGAACTTTGCGACCACCACCACGCCTGCGGTCGACGCCTTGCAGTCCCTCATGGTCAATCTGCCGGCAGCTGCGATACGGGGGGCATCTCCGGGAACCTTCAGTCTGTCTTTGTTCAATTCGTCGCTGACCCGCTTCCTCAATCTCGAGGTCAGCGCGCTAGAGGCCGACGGCAAAGGGCGCGTGGTCTCGAGCCCGCGGGTCGTCACTGCAGACCAGGAAGAGGCGAACATCGAGCAAGGCACGGAGATCCCATTTCAGTTGGCGACCTCGAGCGGTGCCACCGCAGTGACCTTCAAAAAGGCCACGCTGTCGCTCAAGGTGCGACCGCAAATCACGCCAGACAACCACATTGTCATGAATCTACGCGTGAACAAGGACTCGCCCAACTTCAACAACAACACACCGTTCGGCCCACCGATCGATACCAAACAGATCCAGACTCAGGTGCTGGTCGAGAATGGGGGTACGGTGGTGATCGGCGGCATCCTCACCGAAGCCACGCTCAGCAACACCGCAAAAGTGCCGTTCTTGGGGGATCTGCCAGTGATCGGCGCGGCGTTCCGCAACCGCAGTCGGCAACAAGAGAAGACCGAGTTGCTAATCTTTGTCACCCCGCGCATCGTCGAGCAGGCTCCGATTGTGGCTGACCAAGGCACAGCAAGCGCGGATTAGGGTGCGCATCGCGCCAGACCTCTTGGCGTGCCCGCGATGCCTCACGAGGATTGGTTTGTTGTTGACAGACGGCTCGGATAAGCCTGCTTGGACACTTGCGCTCCGCTAGAATCGCGCGCATGGCGCCGATGCAGAAGATCTTCCTGGTGGGTCTGATGGGGGCCGGCAAGTCGACTGTCGGTCGCCTGCTGGCACGCGACTTCGGGCTGGATTTTGTCGACAGTGATCACGAGATCGAGGCACGCAATGGAGTGCCGGTGGCAACCATCTTCGAAGTCGAGGGTGAGGCGGGTTTTCGCGCCCGCGAGCGCCGCATCATTGATGAACTGACGCGCCGCGAAGCTTTAGTGCTGGCCACAGGTGGCGGTGTGGTGATCGACCCGGACAACCGTCGCGACCTTGCCGGTCGCGGTTTTGTCATCTACCTGCACGCTCGTCCCGAGCAGCTTTGGTTGCGTCTGCAGCACGACCGCTCGCGTCCCCTGCTACAGGGTGCCGATCCACGTGGCCGCTTAATGCGGCTCTACCGCGAACGCGACCCTTGGTATCGTGAGACGGCTGATCTGGTGGTCGAGACCGGCCGTCAGAGCGCCAGCCGCTTGGCACGGCAGATCAGCGCCGAACTCAGTGCCCGCGTTGCGCCTGCCGACGACCTTTCGGTCACCGCCAATCCTGCCCCCACGGAGCCAGCATGCAATCGTTGACCGTCGCACTCGGCGAGCGCAGTTATCCCATCCATGTCGGCCCCGGCCTCATCGATCAGGCGGGTCTGCTGTTGCCTCAACTTGCCTCGCCATCAGTGGCGATTGTCAGCAACACCACGGTGGCACCGCTCTATCTGGAGCGCCTCGCCGGGCCGCTCGAGGCTACTGGTGTGCGTGTCACCCGGGTGGTGCTGCCCGACGGCGAGTCGTACAAGACGCTGGAGACGCTGAACCAGGTGTTCGATGCGCTCCTCAGGGCGCGCTGTGAGCGCAAGACCACTCTGATCGCGCTGGGTGGCGGCGTGATCGGCGACCTTACCGGGTTCGCTGCCGCGACCTACCTGCGCGGCGTTCCGTTCATCCAGGTGCCGACGACGTTGTTGTCGCAGGTCGACTCGTCGGTCGGTGGCAAGACCGGGGTCAATCATCCGCTCGGCAAGAACATGATCGGGGCGTTCTACCAGCCGCGACTGGTGCTTGCTGACACCGACACTCTCGCGACCCTGCCCGGTCCCGAGCTGGCCGCTGGCATGGCCGAGGTCATCAAGTATGGTCTGATCCGTGACCTGCCCTTCTTCGAATGGCTAGAGTCAAAGATCGAGGGGCTGATGGCGGGCGATACTGAACTGTTGGTCGAGGCGGTCGTGCGTTCGTGCCACAACAAGGCAGAGGTGGTCGCCCAGGACGAACACGAAACTGGGGTACGCGCCCTGCTCAATCTGGGCCACACGTTTGGGCATGCCATCGAGACGGCTGCTGGCTACGGGGCGTGGTTGCATGGACATGCCGTGGCAGCTGGCACTTTGCTCGCTGCCGAGGTCTCGGCCGGTCTGGGCTGGATCAACGCGGCAGACGTCGCGCGCATCGAGTCGCTTTTGCGACGTGCCGCTTTGCCGGTGCAGGCGCCGGCGTTCGGAGTCGAGCGCTATCTGGAGCTGATGGCGCAGGACAAAAAGGTCGAGGCCGGGCGCATCCGCTTCATTCTGCTGCGGGCGATCGGCCGCGCTGAGGTGTTCGGTGACGTGCCCACCGAATTGCTGCGCAAGGTCTTGGCCGGCCCACGCATCGCTGCTTGAGAGCCGCTGACTTCGCCAGCTTCAGCGGCCGTTGCCACGCCGTCCGCCCGGCGGGCGGCGACCGACTTCGACCGTCATTGCAACTGGTTTGCCATCGCGCAGTACGTCGACTTTTGCCTGACTCCCGGGTGCCAAGTCAGCCACTTGATTGAGGATGCTGGCCGAGTCGCGCACCGGTCGCCCGTCGATGCTCACGATGACATCTCCTGGACGGATGCCGGCGCGGGCCGCTGGCCCACCACGCACCACTCCCGCCACCAGCACGCCATCGAGGCGGTCGAGCCGCAGCGAGCTGGCCATGTCGGGGGTCAGGCTCTGCATCTCGATGCCCATCCAGCCGCGTGTGACGCTGCCCGTCCGGACGATCTGGTCGAGGACCTTGCGCGCGCTGTCGGCTGGGATGGCGAAGCCGATTCCCATCGAGCCGCCGTTGCGGGTGAAGATCGCAGTGTTGATGCCCAGCAGGTGGCCATTCATGTCGACCAAGGCGCCGCCGGAGTTGCCGGGGTTGATCGCGGCGTCGGTCTGGATGAAGTTCTCGAACGTGTTCAGATTGAGGCGACTGCGGCCAAGCGCGCTGATGATCCCCTGGGTCACGGTTTGCCCCACACCAAACGGGTTGCCGATCGCCAAGACCGGCTCCCCGATGCGCGCCTGCGTCGGGTCGGCGAAGGTGATTGCCGGCAACGCTTGCTCATCGATCTTTAGTACCGCGAGGTCGGTGTCCGGGTCGATCCCGACCACCTGCGCAGCACTACTGCGGCCGTCGGCGAGTGCCACCTGGATGGCATCGGCCGATTCGATGACATGATGATTGGTCAGGATATAGCCGTCGCTGCTGACAATGACGCCCGACCCTAGCCCCGGTCGGAGCTCGGTGGGTGGGTCTTGGTCGAACAACGGTCCGAACAGCGGGTGCCCGCGCAACGGGCTGTCGCGTGTCACCTCTTGGCGCGTGAAGATGCTGACCACCGAAGCGCTAGCCTTGCTGGCGGCAAGTGCTCCGCTGCCGGCGACGCTGTATGTTGTGTCGGCGGGTAGCGGCGCGGCTTCGCGAATGGTCGGCAGCGGCGGTGCAGGCGCGAACTGTCCGCGCAGCCAGTCCGGGTGGAAGGTCCAGACCACGAACAGACCGGCGACCGCGACCGTCACGGCCTGACTGAAGAGTAACCACAGACGCTGCATGACGGGATATGGAGAACGGGATTTGCTACATTCTAGCGGCCCCAGCCTGAGAGATTCCCAGCGTGGTCGAGCGCGACACCCTAGTCAGCCACCTTGATGCCCTGCTTGCCGCAGCGACATTTCGCGATTACGCGCCCAATGGACTGCAGGTCGAGGGCCGGCCGAACATCCGGCGCCTGATCACGGGGGTCACTGCGAGCCAGGCGCTGATCGACGCGGCAGTCGCCGCCCAGGCTGACGCCATCCTGGTGCATCACGGGTATTTCTGGCGCAACGAGCCGCAAGTGTTGACGGGCGTGCGCCGCCGCCGGGTCCACGCCCTGCTGAAGCACGACATCTCCTTGCTCGCCTACCACCTGCCGCTGGATGCCCACCCCGAGCTGGGTAATAACGCTGGCCTTGGTCGGGTGCTGGAGGTGATGGCCGATGGCAGGTTCGGTGAACAGTCTTTGGGCTGGATCGGCAATACCGATGCGCCCCTCTCGCTGGCTCAATTGGTCCAGCGACTCCAGGCCGCTTTGGGCCGTCAGCCACTGGTGCTCGGCGACCAAGGGCAGTGTCTGCGCCGTGTCGCATGGTGCACCGGCGGGGGCCAAGGTTTGTTCGGCGACGCGATCGCCGCAGGCGCCGATGTCTATGTCACGGGCGAAGTGTCGGAGCAATGCACTCACATGGCGCGTGAAAGCGGGGTGTCATTCATTTCTGCTGGCCACCATGCCACCGAGCGTTTCGGCGTGCAGTCTTTGGCCGGACACCTGGCTGAACGCTTTGCGATCGAATGCCGCTACGTCGATATCGACAATCCGGTTTGAAGGGCTGATGAGCGGCCCTGCGGCTTGCGAAAAAGCCGGGGGCGCATCGAACTGTCGCGGTGATGGCTGCCGTTTCGCTACAATCACCTATATTTGTCAGTGCCATTCACAGGAAGCCTTCAGGTCATGAGTGATTCACAGGTCGATGCCGGCAAGCGCCGGTTCCTTCTGGCGGCCACCGGCGTCGTCGGCGGGGCTGCCGTTGCCGGCGTAGCAATACCGTTCGTTGGCAGCATGTTGCCTAGCGCCAAGGCGCGAGCCGCGGGCGCCCCGGTCGAGGTCGATGTCTCGAAGCTCGAGCCTGGTGCTCAGTTGACCGTCGAATGGCGCGGCAAGCCGGTTTGGGTGGTGCGTCGCACCCCGGAGATGCTGGCTGAACTTGATAAGATCGCCGACAAGTTAAGCGATCCGGCCTCGGCCGTGCCGCAGCAGCCTGATTACTGCAAGAACCCGACGCGTTCGATCAAACCCGAATATCTGGTTGTGGTGGGCATCTGCACGCATCTGGGCTGTTCACCGACCTATCGCGCCGATGCCGGCGCCGCCGATCTCGGCGGTGACTGGCCGGGCGGCTACTACTGCCCCTGCCATGGCTCGCGCTTCGATCTCGCCGGCCGCGTATTCAAGAACGTCCCGGCACCGGTCAATCTCGAGGTCCCGCCCCACCGTTATCTGAGCGACACCGTCCTGCTGGTCGGTGCCGATGCCAAGGAGTCTGCAGCATGAGCCGCATCGAAGCCCTGCGAGGCTGGGTCGACGCGCGTTTCCCGCTCACCGCGATGTGGAAGGAGCACATCGGTGAGTACTACGCGCCGAAGAACTTCAACTTTTGGTACTACTTCGGGTCGCTGGCCCTCTTGGTGCTGATCATCCAGATCGTCACGGGCATCTTCTTGACCATGAACTACAAGCCCGACGCGGCGCACGCTTTTGCCTCGGTCGAGTACATCATGCGTGACGTCAGCTGGGGCTGGCTGATCCGCTACATGCACTCGACCGGTGCGTCGATGTTCTTTGTGGTGGTCTACCTGCATATGTTCCGGGCGCTCATCTATGGCTCCTACCGGGCGCCGCGCGAGCTGATCTGGATCATCGGCGTGGTGATCTATTTGGCGCTGATGGCCGAGGCCTTTATGGGCTATCTGCTCCCCTGGGGACAGATGAGCTACTGGGGCGCACAGGTGATCGTCAACCTCTTTGCGGCTGTGCCGTTCATTGGTGAGGACCTGTCGCTCTGGATCCGCGGTGACTACGTGGTGTCGGACGCCACGCTCAACCGCTTCTTCGCCTTCCACGTGATCGCCTTGCCGATCGTGTTGCTCGGCTTGGTGGTGGTGCACATCATCGCCTTGCACGAGGTCGGGTCAAACAACCCTGACGGCGTCGATATCAAGAAGAACAAAGATCCAAAAACCGGAATCCCGAGGGATGGCATTCCATTCCACCCTTACTACACGGTGAAGGATATGGTTGGCGCAACGGTCTTCCTGATCATCTTCTCGGCGATCGTGTTCTGGGCGCCGGAGATGGGTGGCTACTTCCTTGAAGCCAACAACTTCATCCCCGCTGATCCACTGAAGACACCCGAGCATATCGCTCCGGTGTGGTATTTCACGCCCTACTACTCGATCCTGCGTGCGGTGCCACCGCTGTTCGGCTCCCAGTTTCCCGGGGTCGCACTGATGGGCGCGGCGGTGCTGATCCTGTTCTTTGTGCCGTGGCTTGACCGCGCACCAGTGAACTCGATCCGTTACCGCGGCCCTCTCTACAAGCGCTGGCTGGCTGCATTTGTCGTCTCGTTCGTGGTGCTGGGCTATCTCGGTATCGAACCGACCGGTGTCTGGGGCAACTTCCCGGACGCGATGCCCGTGCTCGGCGGTACCCCGGTAGCCACCTTGGTTGCGCAGATCGGTACTGCCATCTATTTCCTTTTCTTCCTGCTTATGCCTTGGTACACGGCACGCGACAGCTACAAGCCGGTGCCTGAAAGGGTCACCTCATGAAGTCGATCATCGCCCTGCTGTTTTCCTTGTTGTCGCTGCCGGCGCTTGCCGCCGGCGGCGGTCACCCGCTCGACAAGGCGCCGGTCGACCTGAAGAACACTGTGTCGCTGCAGCGCGGCGCGCAGGCTTTCGCCAGCTACTGCAGCGGATGCCATAGCCTGTCGTACATGCGGTATAGCCGCCTGACCGACATTGGCTTGACCGAGGAGCAGATCAAGTCTTACCTGCTGCCGACCAACGCCAAGATTGGTGATGTCATGTCGATTGCGCTACGCCCCGAAGATGCCAAGGCTTGGTTCGGGGTTGTGCCGCCAGACCTCTCGGTCGAGGCGCGCTCGCGTGGGTCCGACTGGATCTACACCTACATGCGCACCTTTTACCGCGACGACAGCCGTCCGACGGGATGGAACAACCTGGCCTACCCGAATGTCGGCATGCCGCACGTGCTGTACGACCTGCAGGGTCAGCAAGAGTGGCAAACGGACTCGGAGGGACACGGCGGTAAGCTGGTGCAAGTGGCCGCCGGCACTCTGGCTCCGGCCGAGTACGACGCGCTGGTCGGAGACATCACCAACTATCTGACCTGGGTGGCCGAGCCGGCCCGTAGCGATCGTATCCGCATGGGTTTCTTCGTGATTGGCTTTCTGCTGATCCTTCTGGTGTTGGTCTACGCACTCAAGAAGGAGTACTGGAAGGACGTCAAATAGGCATGTTGGGCGTACGGGAGGCAGTCGCATGATGACCCTGTACTCGGGCGGCACCTGTCCGAGGAGCCACCGCTGCCGAACGGTGCTGTTCGAAAAGGGCATGGACTTTGCGATCGAGTACGTCGATGGCCAAGGCCGTGCGGAAGATGTCGCTGTCATCAACCCATACAACCAGGTCCCTGTGCTTGTTGAGCGCGACTTGGTGCTCTACGAGGCGAACATCATCAATGAGTACATCGATGATCGTTTTCCGCATCCGCAACTGATGCCTGCCGACCCCGCGACTCGTGCGCGGGCTCGGCTGATGCTGTTTCAGTTCGAAAAAGACCTCTTCTGCTTCCTTGACGCGCTCGAGGCCGATGGTGCTGACGCCGTCGCTGCGCGGAGAGCTGTCGCTGCAGGCCTGACACAGCTGACCCCGGTGTTCAATCGTGGTCGCTTCCTCTTGGGTGACGATCTGTCGATGCTCGACATTGCGCTGGCTCCCTTGTTGTGGCGCTTGCCCCGTTATGGGATCGAGCTTGGTCGCGAGGCAGCCCCTGTTGAGACCTACGTGCGCCGCTTGTTCGATCGCCCTGCATTTCAGGAGGCGATGACCCCGGCCGAGAAAGCGATGCGTGCATGAGCGTTCGGCGGTCGACCAAACCCTATCTCGTCCGCGCCATCTATGAGTGGTGTTCGGATTGTGGCGAAACCGCTTTTCTCTCGGTGCGGGTTACCGACGAGGTTCAAGTTCCGCGGGAATATGTGCGTGATGGCGAGATCGTGCTCAACGTCAGTTCTAGCGCGACGCGTCATTTCGTCATCACCAACGAGGCAGTGACTTTCGCCACTCGCTTCGGCGGCGTCTCTCGCGAGGTGTACATCCCGGTGGATTGCGTGCTGGGCATCTTCTCGCGAGAGAGCGGTCAGGGCATGTTTTTTGACGCTGACAGCGAGCCGCGGCCGCCTGCCGGACCGGCGCCAGGCCGCGATGCCGGCACCGCGCGACCCGCTGGCAGACCGCATTTGCAGGTTGTGAAGTAAGCCCGCCGAGCAGCGGGTTTCAGCCGGTATAGCTCAGCAGGTAGAGCAGCTGATTTGTAATCAGAAGGTCCCGGGTTCGATTCCTGGTGCCGGCACCATCCTTCTTCCTCCGACACCCGTTGACATCCGACGCGCCAAGTCGGGATAATCCGCGGTTTGCTTTGGAGGGGTTCCCGAGCGGTCAAAGGGATCAGACTGTAAATCTGACGGCTCTGCCTTCGAAGGTTCGAATCCTTCCCCCTCCACCAGTTTTAGGCGTACGCAAGTTGTTTCAAAGCGTTCGCAAAGCGGGTCAGGCGGGAGTAGTTCAATGGCAGAACCTCAGCCTTCCAAGCTGATGACGCGGGTTCGATTCCCGTCTCCCGCTCCAGGAACGCAAATGGCTCACCGCCCATGTAGCTCAGTGGTAGAGCACTCCCTTGGTAAGGGAGAGGCCGGCAGTTCAATCCTGCCCATGGGCACCACCATACAAGAGAGGCACTGATGGCAAAGGAAAAGTTTGAGCGGACCAAGCCGCATGTGAATGTGGGGACGATTGGTCACGTGGATCATGGGAAGACGACGTTGACTGCGGCGATCACGACCATCTTGTCGAAGAAGCATGGTGGTGAGGCGAAGGGTTACGATCAGATTGATTCGGCGCCGGAGGAGAAGGCGCGTGGGATCACGATCAACACGGCGCACGTCGAGTACGAGACGGCGACGCGTCACTATGCGCACGTGGACTGTCCGGGTCACGCGGACTATGTGAAGAACATGATCACGGGTGCTGCGCAGATGGATGGTGCGATCCTGGTGGTATCGGCTGCGGATGGTCCGATGCCGCAGACGCGTGAACACATTTTGCTGGCGCGTCAGGTGGGTGTGCCGTACATCATCGTGTTCATGAACAAGGCTGACATGGTCGATGATGCTGAGCTGCTTGAGCTGGTCGAGATGGAAGTCCGTGAGCTGCTGAGCAAGTACGATTTCCCGGGTGATGACATTCCGATCGTGATCGGTTCGGCGCTGAAGGCGCTGGAGGGTGACACGTCGGACATCGGTGAAGGCGCGATCATGAAGCTGGCGGATGCGCTGGACAGCTACATCCCGACGCCGGAGCGTGCGATCGACAAGCCGTTCCTGCTGCCGATCGAGGATGTGTTCTCGATCTCGGGCCGGGGTACGGTGGTGACGGGTCGTGTCGAGCGTGGCATTGTCAAGGTGGGTGAAGAGATCGAGATCGTGGGTATCAAGCCGACGACCAAGACCACCTGCACGGGTGTCGAGATGTTCCGCAAGCTGCTTGACCAGGGTCAGGCGGGTGACAACGTGGGTGTGTTGCTGCGTGGGACGAAGCGTGAGGAAGTGGAGCGTGGTCAGGTGTTGGCCAAGCCGGGTTCGATCACGCCGCACACCAAGTTTGCTGCTGAGATCTATGTGCTGAGCAAGGACGAGGGTGGTCGTCACACGCCGTTCTTCAATGGTTATCGTCCGCAGTTCTACTTCCGCACGACGGATGTGACGGGTGCGATCGAGTTGCCAGCGGGAACCGAGATGGTGATGCCGGGTGACAACGTGTCGATCACGGCTGCGCTGATCGCGCCGATCGCGATGGAAGAGGGTCTGCGCTTCGCCATCCGCGAAGGCGGCCGCACCGTCGGCGCCGGCGTCGTCGCCAAGATCATCGAGTAAGTCAGTTACAAATATCGAAAGGCCCGCTATAATCGCGGGCTTTTCGTTTTTCGCTCTTTAAGGAATCGCTCAAATGCAGGGACAAAAGATCCGTATCCGCCTCAAGGCGTTCGACTATCGCCTGATCGACCAGTCGGCCCTCGAGATTGTTGATACTGCCAAGCGCTCTGGCGCCGTTGTGAAAGGCCCGGTCCCACTGCCTACGCGGATTGAGCGGTTCGACGTTCTGCGTTCGCCCCATGTCAACAAGACGTCGCGCGACCAGTTCGAGATCCGTACCCACCAGCGCCTGATGGACATCGTCAACCCGACGGACAAGACCGTCGACCTGTTGATGAAGCTCGACTTACCCGCTGGTGTCGACGTCGAGATCAAGTTGCAGTAGGGCGTTTCGAAGTCTCGCAGTTCCTGAAAACCGCCGGTCAATCGTAACCGGCACCCGTACAAGGGGTTACAAACATGAGTCTAGGTCTTGTAGGCCGCAAGGTCGGCATGACCCGTGTGTTCGGCGACGATGGTGCGTCGATCCCGGTGACCGTGCTCGACTTGTCGAACAACCGGGTGGTCCGCACCCGCACTGACGAACTGGATGGTTACACCGCCGTCCAACTGGCATTCGGTGAACGCCGTGCCAGTCGCGTCAGCAAGCCGGTCGCCGGCCAGTACGCCAAAGCCGGCGTCGAGGCCGGTCGCGGTATGCGCGAATTTCGTGTCGATGGCGCCGCGCTGGCGGATCTCACGCCCGGCAAAGTGATCGGCGTGGACATCTTTGCTGTGGGTCAGAAAGTCGATGTCACTGGCACTAGCCAGGGCAAGGGTTTCAGTGGTCCGATCAAGCGCCACAACTTCAGCTCGAACCGGGCCAGCCACGGCAACTCGATCTCGCACAACTCGCCGGGCTCGATCGGCCAGGCTCAAGATCCGGGCCGCGTCTTTCCCGGTAAGCGCATGGCGGGTCACTACGGTGCTGCCAAGCGAACCACGCTGAACCTCGAGGTGGTCCGTGTCGATGCCGAGCGTGGTCTGCTGCTCGTCAAAGGCGCTGTTCCTGGTTCAAAGGGTTCAGACGTTGTCGTCCGCCCAGCCGTGAAGGGGGGTGTCTGATGGAGCTCGCACTGATCAACGACAGTGGCAAGCCTGTCAAGGGGGGTCTGAAGGCCTCCGATGAGCTGTTCGCCCGCGACTACAATGAATCGCTGGTCCATCAGCTCGTGACCGCTTTTCTCGCCAATGCCCGTCAAGGCACGCGAGCTCAGAAGGGTCGCAGCGAGATCGCCAAGTCGACACGCAAGCCGTGGAAGCAGAAGGGGACCGGTCGTGCGCGTGCGGGTATGGCATCGAGCCCGATCTGGCGGGGCGGCGGCAAGATCTTCCCGAACTTGCCGGACGAGAATTTCACGCAGAAGGTCAACCGCAAAATGTATCGCGCCGGTATGGCGACGATCCTCTCGCAGCTGGCCCGTGAAGAGCGTTTGAGCGTCATCGAGTCCTTCGACATCGAGGCGCCGAAGACCAAGCTGTTGGCGCAACGCCTCGACTCGATGGGTCTGAAGGAGGTGTTGATCATCACCGACGAGGTGAGCGAGAACCTCTACCTCTCGTGTCGCAACCTGCCGCATGTGTATGTGGTGCCGGTCAGCCACGCCGATCCGGTCAGTCTGGTCGGTTCGCGCAAGGTCCTGATGACCAAGGCTGCAGTGGCCAAGATCGAGGAGATGTGGGCATGAGCACGATCAGCCAGGAACGTATCTATCAAGTGCTGCTTGCGCCGCACATCTCGGAAAAGAGCACCTTCGTTGCCGAGCGCAACAACCAGGTGGTGTTTCGTGTTGCCTCTGATGCGACCAAGCCGGAAATCAAGGCTGCGGTCGAGGCGCTGTTCAAGGTCGAGGTTGAGACCGTGAGTGTCATCAACGTCAAGGGCAAACAAAAACGTTTTGGTCGGTTCACCGGCCGCCGCAGCGATGTTCGCAAGGCCTATGTCGGTATCAAGGCCGGCCAGGACATCGATTTCACGGTGGGGGCGTAAGTCATGGCACTCGTCAAAGTCAAACCGACCTCGGCCGGCCGCCGCGCGGTGGTCAAGGTGGTCAACGCCAATCTGCACAAGGGCAAGCCGGTCGCTGCGCTCACCGAGCGTAAAAACCGCACTGCGGGTCGTAACAACAACGGCCACATCACCACGCGTCACATGGGCGGCGGCCACAAGAAGCACTACCGTGTGGTCGATTTCAAACGCAACGACAAGGACGGTATCCCGGCGCGTGTTGAGCGACTGGAATACGATCCCAACCGAAGCGCCCACCTGGCACTGCTGTGCTACGCGGATGGCGAGCGCCGTTACATCTTGGCGCCGCGCGGTGTGTCCGTCGACAGCCAGATCGTCAACGGTTCGGAAGCGCCCATCAAGCCGGGCAACACACTGCCGCTGCGCAATATCCCGGTCGGCTCGACCATCCATTGCGTTGAGATGCTACCCGGCAAGGGTGCCCAACTCGCACGTTCGGCGGGCACCTCGGTGCAACTGCTGGCGCGTGAGGGCACTTATGCACAGCTGCGTCTGCGGTCCGGTGAGATCCGTAAGGTTCACGTTGATTGCCGAGCCACCATCGGCGAGGTCGGCAACGAAGAGCATGCGCTGCGTTCGATCGGCAAGGCCGGCGCTCAGCGTTGGCGCGGGATCCGTCCGACCGTGCGTGGCGCCGCGATGAACGCGGTCGATCACCCGCACGGTGGTGGTGAAGGCAAGGCCGGTCAGGGTAACCCGCATCCGGTCAGCCCGTGGGGGCAGCCGACCAAGGGTTACCGCACCCGTCGCAACAAGCGCACGAGCAGCATGATCGTTCGTCGCCGTCACGCCACGAAGGGATAAGCCATGGCACGTTCCATCAAGAAGGGCCCGTTCTGCGACCACCACCTGGTGAAGAAAGCCGAGACTGCCCGCAATACCAACGACAAGCGTCCGATCAAGACCTGGTCGCGTCGTTCGACGGTGCTGCCCGACTTCGTCGGCCTGACCATCGCTGTTCATAACGGTCGTCAGCATGTGCCCGTGTTCGTCAACGAGAACATGGTTGGTCACAAGCTTGGCGAGTTCGCCCTGACCCGCACGTTCAAGGGTCACTCGGCGGACAAGAAGGCGAAGAAGTAAGGGGACATGACCATGCAAACGACAGCAGTCCTGCGCGGCGTGCGCCTCTCGGCGCAAAAAGGCCGACTGGTCGCGGATCAGATCCGCGGTCTCCCGGTCGACCGTGCGCTCAACATCCTCACCTTCAGCCCCAAACGTGGCGCGGAGATCATCAAAAAAGTGCTCGAGTCGGCGATCGCCAACGCCGAGCACAACGATGGTGCCGATATCGACACGTTGAAGGTCAAGACTATCTACATCGATCGCGGGACCTTCATGCGTCGCTTCACTGCGCGCGCCAAGGGCCGGGGCGACCGGATCATGAAGCCGACGTGCCACATCACGTTGACGGTCGGCGATTAAGGAGCGGATATGGGACAGAAGATCAGCCCCCGCGGCTTTCGCCTGAGTGTGACGCGTGACTGGGACAGCCGCTGGTATGCCAACAGCAAGGCGTTCCCGACCCTGCTCAACGAAGACGTCAAGGTCCGCGGCTTTTTGAAGAAGAAATTGCGTGGTGCGGCGGTGAGTCGAGTCGTCATTGAACGCCCGGCGAAGAACGCGCGCATCACCATCCACAGTGGTCGCCCGGGTGTCGTCATCGGCAAGAAGGGTGAGGACATCGAAGCGCTAAAGGCTTCGCTCCAGAAGATGATGGGTGTGCCAGTGCACGTCAACATCGAGGAAGTGCGCAAGCCCGAGACCGATGCTCAGCTGGTTGCCGACAATATCGCCCAGCAACTCGAGAAGCGGATCATGTTTCGTCGTGCCATGCGTCGGGCGATCCAGAACGCCATGCGTCTGGGCGCCCAGGGCATCAAGATCATGAGCGCCGGCCGTCTGAACGGCGCTGAGATCGCTCGCACCGAGTGGTATCGCGAAGGCCGCGTGCCTCTGCATACCCTGCGTGCCAACATCGACTACGCCACGTCTGAGGCGCTGACGACCTACGGGATCATCGGTATCAAGGTGTGGATCTACAAGGGCGAAGTACTTGGCCAGGGTGAAGCCCCGGCCGTCACGCCCGAAGCTGAGAAACGAGTGAGAAAGGCGGGAGCGAAGAATGCTGCAGCCGTCTAGAACCAAGTACCGGAAGGTCCAGAAGGGCCGCAACACTGGTATCGCGACCCGTGGCAACAAGGTCAGCTTTGGAGACTTCGGTCTTAAGGCTGTCGCCCGCGGCCGAATCACAGCCCGCCAGATCGAGGCTGCGCGTCGTGCCATGACTCGGCACATCAAACGCGGTGGCCGCATCTGGATTCGCATCTTCCCGGACAAGCCGATCTCGAAGAAGCCGGCTGAAGTCCGGATGGGTGGGGGCAAGGGCAGTCCCGAGTACTGGGTCGCCGAGATCCAGCCCGGCAAGGTGCTGTACGAGATGGATGGTGTGCCGGAAGCCTTGGCGCGCGAGGCGTTCCGCCTGGCTTCTGCCAAGTTGCCGATCGCGACCACTTTCGTTCTCCGTTCTATCGGGAGCTAACCATGAAGGCGAGCGAACTTCGCAACAAGTCGGTCGAGGAGCTGAACACTGAGCTGCTGGAGCTGTTGAAGGCCCAATTTTCGGCGCGCATGCAGCAGGCGACTCAGCAGCTGACCAACACCAGCCAGCTCAAACAGGTGCGTCGCGATATCGCGCGTGTACGCACCCTATTGCGTGAAAAGGCCAAGGCATGAGTGAGAACACTTCCCTCCGGCGTACCGAGACCGGTCGCGTCGTTAGCGACAAGATGGACAAAACCGTGACCGTCCTCGTCGAACGTCGGGTCAAGCACCCGATCTACGGTAAGGTGGTGACGCGTTCGAAGAAGTACGCGGCGCACGACGAGGCTAACGACTGCCACACCGGTGATCTGGTGCAGATCGAGGAGTGCCGTCCGATCTCGCGTAACAAGTCGTGGCGTGTGACGCGCGTCGTCGAGCGCGCCATCAGCTGATCCAACTGCTTGCAAAGAAGCCCAGGGTCGCGCTAGACTCTCGGGCTTCGTTTGTTTTGCCGGGTCCCTCTGACCGGCTTCAGTCCCGCGGCGACCGGAATAACGCTGGCGCGGTGGGGAATACCCCGACGGGGTCCAAGACTGGCGCTCTGTGGGCGCTAAGTTGGAGTGAGACATGATTCAAATGCAATCCCGGCTCGATGTAGCCGACAACACCGGCGCCCGCTCGGTGATGTGTATCAAGGTGCTCGGCGGCTCCAAGCGCCGCTACGCATCGGTGGGTGACATCATCAAGGTGAGCATCAAAGAGGCTGCCCCGCGTGGCCGTGTGAAGAAGGGCGATGTCTACAACGCCGTGGTGGTGCGTACCGCCAAGGGCGTGCGTCGCCCGGACGGTTCGCTCATCAAGTTCGACGGAAACGCCGCCGTCCTGCTCAACAACAAGCTGGAGCCCATCGGCACCCGCATCTTCGGCCCGGTGACGCGCGAGTTGCGTACCGAGCGCTTCATGAAGATCGTGTCGCTGGCCCCCGAGGTCATCTGAGGTCGCTATGAGAAAGATCCGTCGCGGAGATGAGGTCATTGTCCGTACCGGCCGAGATAAGGGCCGACGTGGCTCGGTGGTCCGCGTGCTCGACGAGCAACGCGTGCTGGTGCAGGGCGTCAATCTGGTGAAGAAGCATGTCAAGCCGAACCCCATGAAGGGTGAGACTGGCGGCATCGTCAGCCAAGAGGCGCCGATCCAGGTGTCGAACATCGGCATCTTCAATCCGGCCACTGGCAAAGCCGATCGGGTTGGAGTGCGCGTGCTTGAGGATGGCAGCCGGGTGCGCTTCTACAAGTCCACCGGCGAGACCATCACCGGTTAAGGGGCAGACGACATGGCACGTTTTGAAGAGCAATACCGTAACGAAGTGGTCAAGTCGCTGATGGCCCAGTTCGGCTACAAGTCGGTGATGGAGGTCCCCCGCATCGAAAAGATCACGCTGAACATGGGTGTGGGCGAGGCGGTGGCCGACAAGAAGGTGATGGAACATGCGGTTGGCGACATGGAGAAAATCGCCGGTCAGAAGCCGGTTGTCACGCTGGCTCGCAAGTCGATCGCTGGATTCAAGATTCGTGAGGGCTACCCGGTCGGTTGCAAGGTGACCCTGCGCAAGAAGCGCATGTTTGAGTTCCTCGACCGCCTGATCACCGTGGCCCTGCCGCGTGTGCGCGACTTCCGCGGTGTCTCGGGCAAGGGGTTCGATGGTCGTGGTAACTACAACATGGGTGTCCGCGAACAGATCATCTTCCCCGAGATCGAGTACGACAAGGTCGATGCCCTGCGCGGGATGAACATCACCATCACTACCACGGCGAAGACCGACGACGAAGCGCGGGCACTGCTCGCGGCGTTCCGCTTCCCGTTCAAGAACTGAGGCACGCAATGGCAAAGTTGGCCCTGATCAACCGCGAACTCAAGCGTCGCAAGACCGTCGAGCGTTTCGCCGCCAAGCGCGCCGCGCTCGAATCCATCATTAATGACCAGTCGAAGTCGGAAGAGGAGCGGTTTGAGGCGCGCCTCAAGCTGCAGCGCCTGCCGCGCGACAGCAGTCCGGCGCGTCTGCGCAACCGCTGCCAGCTGACTGGTCGGCCGCGCGGCGTCTATCGCAAGTTCGGACTCGGCCGCGGCAAGCTGCGCGAAATCGCCATGCAAGGCGGTGTGCCGGGCCTGGTCAAGGCCAGCTGGTAAGGGGGCAGAAGACATGAGCATGAGTGATCCGATCGCCGATATGCTGACCCGCATCCGCAATGGTCAGTCGGCGGAAAAGGCAGCCGTGGAAATGCCCGCCTCGAAGTTGAAGGTGGCCATCGCCCAGGTCCTGAAGGACGAGGGCTACATTGAAGATTTTGCGGTGCGTGACGAGGCCGGCAAGCCGACCCTCCGTATCGCGCTTAAGTACTATGTCGGCCGACCGGTCATCGACCGTATCGAGCGTGTCAGCCGCCCGGGTCTGCGTATCTATCGTCAGAGCCGGGACATCCCGAAGGTGATGAACGGTTTGGGCATCGCCATCGTTTCCACGCCCAAGGGCGTCGTCACCGATCGCAAGGCTCGCAGCCTCGGCGTCGGCGGCGAAGTTCTGTGTCTCGTCGCGTAAGGGGGAGCCATGTCACGTATCGGTAAATCCCCGGTCGCGGTTCCCAGCGGGGTTGAAGTCCAGATCGCCGCGGGCAGCATCATCGTCAAGGGTCCGTTGGGGCAGTTGTCGCAGTCGCACCCTGAATACGTTGCAGTCGAGCGCAACGACTCGGTGCTGCAGGTCCGGACCGTCGAAGACAGCATCCGCGCCCGTGCCATGAGCGGCACGCTGCGGGCTTTGGTGTCGAACATGGTGCAAGGCGTCAGCAAGGGGTTCGAGCGCAAGCTGAACCTGGTCGGCGTGGGGTATCGCGCGCAGGCTCAAGGTGACAAGGTCAATTTGTCGCTTGGTTTCTCGCATCCGGTTGAACACAAGATGCCGGAAGGCGTGAAGGTCGAGACCCCGTCGCAGACCGAGATCGTGCTGAAGAGTATCGACAAGCAGAAGCTGGGTCAGGTCGCTGCCGAGATTCGCGGTTACCGTCCGCCGGAGCCATACAAGGGCAAGGGTGTGCGGTACTCCGACGAGGTGGTGGTCATCAAAGAGACCAAGAAGAAATAAGGGGTCGAGGACATGGACAAGAAGCAGAACCGTCAGCGCCGCGCCCGGAGTACCCGCCTGCGTATCCGTGGGCTGCGTGCGACGCGGCTGTCGGTCAACCGTTCGAACCAGCACATCTACGCGCAAATCATCGACGCCGATGGCGCTCGCGTGCTGGCGAGTGCCTCGACGTTGGACAAGGACATGCGCGCTGTGGCGCCGAACGGTGGCACCGTCGGCGCGGCACAACTGATCGGCAAGAAGATCGCCGAGAAGGCCAAGGCGCTGGGAATCGAAGAAGTCGCATTCGATCGCAGCGGTTTCAAATTTCATGGTCGCGTGAAGGCGCTGGCGGAAGCCGCGCGTGAAGGCGGACTCAAGTTCTGAGCGGGGCTGTCATGGCTAGCAGAAATCAGCAACACACCGAAGACAAGGGCGACGGCCTGCGCGAGAAGATGATCGCGATCAACCGCGTGACCAAAGTCGTCAAGGGTGGTCGGATCCTCGGTTTCGCAGCGTTGACCGTGGTCGGTGACGGCGAGGGCGGTATCGGCATGGGCAAGGGCAAGGCGCGCGAAGTGCCGTCAGCGATGCAGAAGTCGCTCGATGAAGCACGTCGTACCCTGGCCAAGATCCCGCTGAAGGATGGCACTTTCCACCACACGGTGATTGGTCGCCATGGTGCCTCGACCGTGCTGATCCAGCCGGCGTCCGAGGGGACCGGCATCATCGCCGGTGGTCCGATGCGTGCCGTTTTCGAAGTGATGGGCGTTCGCAATGTGCTCGCCAAGTGCTTCGGTTCGACCAATCCGTACAACGTCGTGCGCGCGACCATCAACGGCCTGCGCCACGTTTACACGCCCTCCGAGGTTGCCGCCAAGCGTGGCAAGTCGGTCGACGAGATCCTGGGGTAAGCCATGGCAACCAAGAATTCCGCTGCTGCCGCCGGCACCATCAAGGTGACGCTGGTCAAGAGCCCGATCGGTACCAAGCACAACCACCGTGCAAGCGTCGCTGGCCTCGGCCTGCGTCGCCTTAACCAGACCGTCGAGGTCGCAGACACACCTGCCAACCGCGGCATGATCAACTGCGCCTCGTTCCTGCTCAAGTGCGAGGCCTGACATGGAACTGAACACCATCCAACCCGCAGAGGGTTCGAAAAAGGCGCGCCGCCGCGTTGGCCGCGGTATCGGGTCCGGACTGGGCAAGACCGCCGGTCGCGGTCACAAAGGTCAAAAGTCGCGCGCAGGGGGGTTTCACAAGGTCGGTTTTGAGGGCGGCCAGATGCCGCTGCAGCGCCGTCTGCCGAAGCGCGGCTTCAAGTCACTGAACGCTGGGCTCACTGCCGAGGTGCGCCTAGCGGAACTCTCCTATGTCGACGGTGACACGGTCGATCTGCTGGCGCTGAAGCGGGCCGGGGTGGTCGACCAGCTCTGCACCGCTGCCAAGGTGATCCTCTCCGGTTCGATCGACCGCAAGCTCACCGTGACCGGCGTTCGGGTCAGCAAGGGTGCGCGCGCCGCCATCGAAGCTGCCGGCGGCAGCGTCGTCGAGGCGTAAGGGGCTCGAATTGGCGACTCCGGCGACCAGCAGTCTGGGCATGTTCGGCAGGATGGGCGACTTGCGTCGCCGCCTGCTGTTCGTGCTCGGCGCGTTGATCGTCTACCGGATCGGCGCGCACATTCCAGTTCCGGGTATCGACCCGGCGGTGTTGGAGCAGCTGTTCCGCAGCCAAGCCGGCGGCATCCTCGGCATGTTCAACATGTTCTCGGGAGGCGCGCTGGAGCGTTTCACCATCCTCGCTCTGGGGATCATGCCGTATATCTCGGCCTCGATCATCATGCAGCTCGCTTCGGTGATTTCGCCTGAGCTGGCGGCCTTGAAGAAAGAGGGCGAGGCAGGTCGCCGCAAGATCACCCGTTACACCCGCTACGGCACGTTGCTGCTGGCACTGGTGCAGGCGACCGGTGTGTCGATTGCGCTGGAGGCCCAGCCGGGACTGGTTCTCGACCCCGGCCTCGCCTTTCGTTTGACTACGATCATCACGCTCACCGGCGGCACCATGTTCCTGATGTGGCTGGGCGAGCAGATCACCGAGCGCGGCGTGGGCAACGGCATCTCCATGATCATTTTCGCCGGTATCGTTGCTGGCTTGCCGTCGGCGGTGGGAAGCACGCTGGAGCTGGGCCGCACCGGAACGTTCTCGATCCCGTTGATCATTGCCATCTTCGTTGGCGTGGTGCTGGTGACGTACTTCGTGGTGTTCGTCGAGCGCGGGCAACGCAAGATCTTGGTCAATTACGCCAAGCGACAGGTCGGGAACAAGGTCTATGGCGGCCAGAGCAGCCATTTGCCGCTGAAGCTGAACATGTCGGGTGTGATCCCACCGATCTTTGCCTCGAGCATCATTCTGTTCCCGGCAACGCTTTCTGGCTGGTTCGGCCAAGGTGAAGGGATGACCTGGCTGCGCGATATTGCTGGCGCACTGTCGCCGGGTCAGCCGATCTATGTCTCGTTGTACGCGGCTGCGATCATCTTTTTCTGCTTCTTCTACACCGCCTTGGTGTTCAACCCGAAGGAGACCGCAGACAACCTCAAGCGCAGTGGTGCGTTCATCCCGGGAATTCGTCCGGGTGACCAGACCGCCAAGTACATCGACCGCGTGACCATGCGCTTGACGCTGGCTGGTGCGTTGTACATCACGCTGGTCTGTCTGTTGCCGGAGTTCCTGATCGTCGCCGTCGGCACGCCGTTCTACTTCGGCGGGACTTCGCTGTTGATCATTGTTGTCGTGACCATGGACTTCATGAGTCAGGTGCAGGCCTACATGATGTCGCAGCAGTACGAGGGCCTGTTGAAGAAAGCCAATTTCAAGGGATCGTCGTCCCTGCTGCCGCGGTAATCGCCATGGCCAAGGAAGATTCGATCCAGATGCAGGGGGAGGTTCTCGAGAACCTCCCGAATGCGACCTTCAAGGTCAAGCTGGAGAACGGGCACGTCGTGCTCGGACACATTTCGGGGAAGATGCGCATGCACTACATCCGCATCCTTCCAGGGGACAAAGTGACGGTCGAGCTGACGCCATACGACCTGTCACGGGCACGGATCGTTTTCCGCGCGAAGTGATTTGAAGAGAGGGTTGAACCATGAGAGTTCAGGCATCGGTCAAGAAGATCTGCCGCAAGTGCAAGATCATCCGCCGCAACGGCATCGTCCGCGTCATCTGCGCAGACGCGCGTCACAAGCAACGCCAGGGCTGAGCCCAGGCGACCACTGACACGAGGTAGCAAGACATGGCACGGATCGCAGGGGTCAACATCCCCAACCACCAGCACACCGAGATCGGCCTGACCGCCATTTTCGGCATCGGCCGTACCCGCGCTCGCAAGATCTGCGAAGCCGCTGGGGTCGAGTATTCGAAGAAGATCAAGGATCTGTCGGACGCCGAGATGGAGCGTCTGCGCGACGAGGTCGGCAAGTTCACGGTTGAAGGTGACTTGCGCCGCGAGGTTTCGATGAGCATCAAGCGTCTGACCGACCTGGGTTGCTACCGCGGTCTGCGTCATCGCAAGGGGCTGCCCGTTCGCGGTCAGCGCACCCGTACCAATGCCCGGACCCGCAAGGGGCCGCGCAAGGCCATCCGCGCCACCAAGTAATCAAGGGCATAACCAATGGCAACCAAGGCAAGCACCCGCGTCCGCAAGAAGGTCCGCAAGAGCGTCTCGGAAGGCATCGCGCACATCCACGCCTCGTTCAACAACACCATCGTCACGATCACCGATCGGCAGGGCAATGCTCTGTCGTGGGCGACCTCGGGCGGCGGTGGTTTCAAGGGTTCCCGCAAGTCGACCCCGTTCGCCGCGCAGATCGCTGCCGAGAACGCTGGTCGCGCTGCCCAGGAATATGGCGTGAAGAACCTCGAAGTACGCATCAAGGGTCCGGGCCCGGGCCGCGAGTCGGCGGTGCGTGCGCTCAATAACGTCGGATTCAAGATCCTCAGCATTTCAGACGTGACGCCGATCCCGCACAACGGGTGCCGTCCGCCGAAGAAGCGCCGGATCTAAGGACAGGAGTCGAACATGGCAAGAAATCTGGACGCCAAATGCCGTCAGTGCCGTCGTGAGGGCGAGAAGCTCTTCCTCAAGGGTGACAAGTGCTTCTCGGACAAATGCGCGATCGAGCGTCGTGCATATGCACCTGGTCAACATGGTCAGAAGCAGATCAAGTTGTCTGACTACGGTGCGCAGCTGCGCGAGAAGCAAAAGATCCGTCGCATCTACGGTGTGCTGGAGCGGCAGTTTCGCAAGACCTACAAGGAAGCTGACCGACGCAAGGGCGTCACCGGCGAAACTTTGCTGGCGATGCTGGAAAGCCGTCTCGACACCGTCACCTTCCGCATGGGTTTCGGTGCCTCGCGTAACGAGGCTCGCCAAGTGGTTCGCCACAACGGCATCCTCGTCAACGGCCGTCGCGTGAACATTCCGGCATTCCAGCTCAAGTCCGGTGATGTCGTCGAGGTGGCACCGCATGCCCGCGACCATCTGCGCGTCAAAGCGGCGCTTGCCTCGGCAGAGCAGCGGGGCTTTCCGGAGTGGGTCGAGGTCGATGTCAAGGGACTCAAGGGAACCTACAAGGCTGCCCCCCAGCGCACCGAATTGCCGCCGACCATCAAGGAAAACTTGGTCGTCGAACTGTATTCGAAGTAATTCCCCATGCCGCCCAACGCGGGCGGCGTGCCACCCGGGAGCAATCAACACATGCAGAGTGAAGCATTCCTGAAGCCGCGAATCATCGACGTCGAGACCCTGTCGCCGACCCATGCGCGCATTGTCATGGAGCCGTTTGAGCGTGGGTATGGCCACACGCTGGGCAATGCCCTGCGCCGCATCCTGCTCTCGTCGATGGCCGGCTACGCACCGACCGAAGTCCGCATCGACGGCGTCGTGCACGAATACTCAACGATCGAGGGCGTGCAAGAGGACGTGGTCGACCTGCTCCTCAATCTGAAAGGTGTCGTGTTCAAGCTGAACACCCGCAACGAGGTTCTGGTCGAGTTGAAAAAGGAAGGCGAAGGCGTTGTCACCGCGGCCGACATTGGTCTGGGTCATGACGTCGAGGTGGTCAATCCCGACCATGTCATCGCTCACCTGAACCCGGGTGGCAAGCTGAACATGGAAATCAAGGTCGAGCGTGGCCGTGGCTATGTCCCGGGCAACCTGCGAAACGACAGCATCCAGGCACGTCAGATCGGCACCTTGGTGCTCGACGCTTCGTTCTCGCCGATCCGCCGCGTCAGCTACGACGTGCAAGCTGCTCGTGTCGAACAACGCACCGATCTCGACAAGCTGGTGATTGACATCGAGACCAACGGAGTTGTCGACCCGGAAGATGCCCTGCGCCAGGCGGCGTCGGTGCTGATGGATCAGTTGTCGACGTTCGCCAACCTGCAGAGTACCGAGACTCCGGGTGAGCCAGCGCGTGCCCCGCAGGTTGACCCTGTGCTGCTGCGTCCGGTCGACGACCTCGAACTGACCGTGCGTTCGGCCAACTGCCTGAAGGCCGAAAACATTTACTACATCGGCGATCTGATCCAGCGCACCGAGGCGGAGTTGTTGAAGACTCCGAACCTAGGCCGCAAGTCGCTCACCGAGATCAAGGAAGTGCTGGCCGCACGTGGCCTGACACTGGGAATGAAGCTGGAGAACTGGCCGCCGGCTGGTCTCGAGCGCAGCTGAGGAGACTGCCATGCGCCACCGTCATGGACTGAGAAAACTGAATCGCACAAGCAGCCACCGCTTGGCCATGCTGCGCAACCTGACAAACGCTTTGCTGCGTTACGAGACCATTCGTACCACGCTGCCGAAGGCGAAGGAACTGCGTCGTGTCGCCGAGCCGATGATCACGCTGGCCAAGAATCCCACGGTCGCTAACCGTCGTTTGGCCTTCAACCGTTTGCGCGATCGCGAGATGGTGGTCAAGTTGTTCGACGTACTGGGCCCGCGTTTTGCCAAGCGTAACGGTGGTTATCTGAGCATTCTGAAGTTTGGATTCCGCCAGGGCGACAATGCGCCGATGGCGCTGGTCACTCTGCTGGACCAGCCGGACGAGGCGGCGGCCGATCAGGCTGCCGAAGCCAAGGCGGCCTAGCGCTTGAGCGTTGTTGTCCTCGAAGAGCCGGCGGCGTCCCCGCCGGCTTTTTTATGCCCTGTGGCGGCGGGAAAGGCTGGCTGTCAAGCTGCGGCGACAGGCCGAAAGGGGCGCGCTACAATGACCGCATGGCTGCGCTGGACCTGACCCACCACTTCCTGATCGCCATGCCCGGCATGACGGATCCGCATTTCGCTGGCACGCTCACCTACATTTGCGAACACAATCACGACGGTGCGCTTGGCATCGTTGTCAACAAGCCGATCGACATGACAGTCGGCGCATTGTTCAAGCAGATCCAGATCGATCTAGACAGCGACCGTCTGGCGCAGCGACCAGTCTTGTTCGGCGGTCCGGTGCAGACTGATCGGGGATTTGTACTGCATCGCCCGATCGGCCGCTGGCAGTCCAGTCTGCCAGTCCGCGAAGGCATCTCCCTCACCACGTCACGCGACATCCTCGAAGCCTGCGCCGCCGGCGGCGGGCCGAGTGAGATCGTTGTCAGTCTGGGTTATTCCGGTTGGACTGCCGGTCAGCTCGAAGAAGAGATGGCAAACAACGCTTGGTTGACTGTACCCGCTGATCCGTCGATCCTGTTCGAGACGCCCTATGGCGAGCGTGTCGATCGTGCACTGGCTCTTTTGGGCGTCGGCGTTGGCCAGCTGTCGGAAGCTGCCGGGCACGCCTGATGCCGGGAACGGTCATCGCCTTCGACTTCGGCGAACGCCGGATCGGTGTTGCCGTGGGTGAACTGTCGTTGCGGAGCACGCATCCGCTCGAGACCATTGCTGGCGCCACCAACGCGCACCGGTTTGAGCGCATTGGAAAGTTGATCGACGAATGGCATCCGGAACGTCTTGTCATAGGTCTGCCGGCGCCCGATGACGACGCGCACCCACTGCACCAGCGCTGTCGGCGTTTTGCCCGCCAGCTCGAGGGTCGATTCGGCATTCCGGCCGAGCTGGTCGACGAGGGCTGGTCATCGGCAGCAGCCGAGATCGACCTGGCCGGCAGTGGCCTCGATGCCCAAGCCCGCAAAGCTGTGGTCGACCAAGTCGCCGCGCAGGCCATTCTGCAGACCTGGTATGAACATCACTCTGCCTGAAGCCGAGCCGCTTTATCAGGCCTGGGCCGGGCAAGTGCGTCCGCTCTTGAGCGCAAACACCCGCGTGGTTGGCATTCGCACCGGCGGTGTCTGGTTGGCCGAGCGCCTGGTTGCTCCGGAGCCCGTTGGTGCGCTGGACATCTCCTTCTACCGCGACGATTTCGACCGCATCGGCCTGCATCCGCAGGTTAAACCATCGGCGCTGCCTTTCGAGCTTGATGGCGCCGATGTCCTTCTCATCGATGATGTCCTTTATACCGGCCGCACACTGCGGGCCGCTGTGAATGCTTTGTTCGACTACGGTCGACCAGCGCGGATCCGGCTGGCGGTGTTGATCGATCGCGGTGGCCGCGAACTGCCCTTTCAGGCCGATGTCGTTGGCTGGCGTGGCGAACTGCCGGCCGAGACCCATGTTGCTTTGGGGCGCGACGAGGCCGGGCATTTTTGTCTGACACTAGGTCAGCAACACGAGGGCTATCGCGATGCTTGATCATGCCGGAGGCCAGATCGACGGCGACGGACGCCTGCGCCATCTGCTCACATTGCAGGGCCTGCCGCGTGAGACTTTGCTAGCTGTCCTCGATACTGCAGCGTCATTTGTCAGCATCGGCGAACGCGAGGTGAAGAAGGTGCCGTTGTTGCGCGGCAAGACCATCTTCAACCTGTTCTTTGAGCCGTCGACACGCACCCGCACAACCTTCGAGATCGCGGCCAAGCGTCTGTCGGCCGATGTCATCAGTCTGAACGTGCAGTCGAGCAGCCAGAGCAAGGGCGAGACCATGCTCGACACGGTCCAGAACCTCGAAGCGATGAACGCCGACATGTTCGTGGTGCGGCACGCCGCGAGCGGCGCGGCGCACTTCATCGCCCGCCATGTGCGCTCGCATATTTCAGTGGTGAATGCCGGCGATGGTCGCCACGCGCATCCCACGCAGGGCTTGCTGGATATGTTCACCATCCGCCACTTCAAAGGCGATTTCGCGCCGCTGCGCGTGGCGATCGTTGGCGATGTGCTGCACAGCCGTGTGGCCCGCTCCGAGATTCATGCCTTGCGCACCTTGGGGGTGCGCGAGATCCGTGTGGTGGCGCCCAAGACACTGCTGCCCAGTGGGATCGAAGAGCTTGGCGTGCGGGTCTTCCACGACATGGCCGAAGGTCTGCGCGGGGTCGACGTGGTGATGATGTTGCGGCTGCAGAACGAGCGCATGAAAGGATCGTTGCTGCCGTCGGCTGGCGAGTACTTCAAGAACTATGGCCTCACCGCCGCCAAGCTGGCGCTGGCCGCTCCCGACGCGATCGTCATGCACCCGGGGCCGATGAACCGGGGTGTCGAGATCGATTCGGCAGTGGCCGATGGCCCGCAGGCGGTCATCCTGCCGCAGGTGACCTTCGGGATTGCCGTGCGCATGGCGGTGATGAGTATGCTGGCCGGAGGGCAGTCATGAAGATCAGCCTCCTTGGCGGCCGCGTCGTCGACCCGGCCAACGGTTTTGATGGGGTCGTCGACATCCATATCGCGGCGGGACGGGTTGCTGCAATCGGGTCAGCTCCGCAAGGCTTCCAAGCCAACCGCCGTATCGAGGCGACTGGCCTGGTGATCTGCCCCGGGCTGGTCGATCTCGCCGCGCGTTTGCGCGAACCGGGCCTCGAGCACCGTGCCACACTCGAATCGGAGATGCACGCCGCGGCCGCTGGCGGGGTGACCACGCTGGCCTGCCCTCCCGACACCGATCCGCCGCTCGACGAACCCGGTCTGGTTGAGATGTTGAAGTTCCGCGCTCGCAATCTGCCGGGGCCGCGCGTTTTTCCCGTGGGTGCACTGACTACCGGACTGCACGGTGAGACGATTACCGAGATGTCGGAGCTGACCGAGGCTGGCTGCGTCGCTTTCAGCCATGCCGATGCCCCATTGGCTGATACCCAGGTATTGCTGCGTGCGCTGCAGTATGCGGCGACTTTTGGTCACCCGGTCTGGTTGCGGCCCCAGGATTCGTGTCTGGCACGCGGCGGTATTGCGCATGAGGGGGCGGTCGCTGGCGCTCTTGGGCTGGTTGGCGTCCCGGTGGTCGCCGAGACTGTAGCGATCGCCACCATCATCCAGTTGGTGAGGCTCACCGGCGCGCGCGTTCACTTGTGCCGTTTGTCTTCAGCGGCGGGGGTCGAGCTGCTCAGGGCTGCCCGCAACGAGGGTTTGCCCATCACCGCCGACGTCGCAGCCCATCACTTGCACCTGACCGATGCCGAATTACCGCGTTTCGATGCACAGTTGCGTCTGGTTCCACCCTTGCGCAGCGAGGCCGACCGCGCGGCCCTGTCTGCGGCGGTTGCCGACGGCACGATCGATGCGGTGTGTTCGGATCACGCACCGCTTGACGACGAAGTTAAAGAAGTGCCGTTCGGCGAGGCCGAGCCCGGGGCCAGTGGCATCGAGCTGTTGTTGCCGCTGACGCTCGCTTGGGCCGAGCGCGCGGGCGTCTCCTTGGCAATGGCCTTGGCAACCATCAGCAGCTGTCCTGCCGCTGTTTTGGGCCTGCCCTACGGCCATATCGTTGAGGGTGGTCCAGCCGACTTGTGCGTGTTCGACCCGAGAGCGCGGTGGACAGTGCGTCGCGAGGCGCTCTTCAGTCAGGGTCGTAACACCCCATTCTTGGGCCAGACGCTCACTGGGCAAGTGCGCTACACCATCATCGACGGACACGTAGACTTCGAGCGCCACTGACGGCAGGTGGTGAGCGGCTGGTATCATGCAAGCGCGGCCAAGTGGCCGCGTTTTCATTCGTCTTGCCGTCGTTACTCGCGTCGTTATTGCGGAGCACGCTCATGCTGGTCGCAGCCAATATCACCCAACAATTCGGCGCCAAGCCGCTGTTCGAGAATGTCAGCGTCAAGTTCGGCGAAGGCTACCGCTACGGCCTGATCGGCGCCAATGGCGCCGGGAAATCGACCTTCATGAAGATCCTGTGCGGCGTGTTGGAGCCCAGCGGAGGCAATGTCAGCCACGACCCGCACGAGCGTATGGCCTACCTACGGCAGGACCAGTTCGCCTACGAGGACATGCGCGTGCTCGATGTCGTGATGATGGGCCACGCCGAGATGTGGGCGGTGATGCAGGAGAAGGACGCGATCTACGCCAACCCGGAGGCGACCGAAGAGGATTACATGAAGGCGGCCGAGCTGGAGGGCCGCTTCGCTGAATACGACGGTTACACCGCCGAGTCGCGTGCGGCCGAGTTGCTGCTCGGCGTCGGCATCCCGGTCGAGCAGCACCAGGGCCCGATGCGCGGGGTGGCGCCGGGCTGGAAGTTGCGCGTGCTGCTGTGCCAGGCGCTGTTCGCCAACCCCGACATCCTGTTGCTCGACGAGCCGACCAACAACCTCGATATCAACACCATCCGCTGGCTCGAGGGGGTGCTGAACGAGCGCGAGTCGACCATGGTCATCATCTCGCACGACCGCCACTTCCTGAATCAGGTCTGCACCCACATGGCCGACCTCGACTACGGCACGATCCAGGTCTATCCCGGCAACTACGACGACTACATGGAGGCCTCGACCCTGGCCCGCCAGCGTCAGATGTCGGCCAACGCCAAGGCCAAGGACCGCATCGCCGAACTGGAAGAATTTGTTCGCCGCTTCCGTGCCCACAAGTCCAAGGCGCGGCAGGCCACCAGCCGCATGAAGCAGATCGACAAGCTCAAGGTCGAGGACGTGAAGCCGTCCTCGCGCCAGTACCCGTTCATCCGCTTCGAGTACGACGACAAGGACAAGCTGCACCGCTTGGCGCTGGAGGTGGAAGCGCTCACTTTCGCCTACGAAGGCGGCTCGCCGGTGATCCGCGATTTCTCGATCCACATCGAGGCCGGTGAGCGGGTCGCCATCGTCGGCGAGAACGGTGTCGGTAAGACCACCCTGCTGCGTCTGCTGGCCGGAGAGTTGCAGGGCAAGGGCAAGGTGAAGTGGGC
Source organism: uncultured Enterobacteriaceae bacterium (assembly GCA_964524005.1). Lineage (GTDB taxonomy): Bacteria > Pseudomonadota > Gammaproteobacteria > Burkholderiales > UBA3065 > UBA3065. The sequence continues at coordinate 32,294 of CAZGBK010000001.1, read as the reverse complement.
GGAGAAGGCTCGGCTCGGCTACTACGCGCAAGACCATTCGGCCGACTTCGATAGCGACACCAACCTGGTCGATTGGATCAGCCGTTGTGTCCGCAGCGGTGGCTACGAGGGCGCGGACATCGAGACACTCACGCGCGGCACGCTAGGCCGTCTGCTGTTCTCTGGCGACGAGTTCGCCAAGCCGGTCAAGGTGCTCTCCGGTGGCGAGCAGGGGCGGATGCTGTTCGGCCGGCTCATGCTCGAGCGGCCCAACGTGCTGCTGATGGACGAGCCGACCAATCACCTCGACATGGAGTCGATCGAGTCGCTCAATACGGCGCTGGAGAAGTTCACCGGCACACTGGTCTTCGTGTCACACGACCGCGAGTTCGTCAGTTCGCTGGCGACACGGGTGCTGGAGGTGCGGCCGGAGGGCATCGTCGATCACCGTGGCAGTTACGACGACTATCTGGCGCGGCAGGGTCTCGAATAGGACAGGCAGCCCCTCAAAGCATGACCTGCGTTCCGACCTCGACAACCTGATTCGGCGGTAGACGGAAGGTCGGTGCAGCACCCTCAGACTGCCGCGTCATCCAGGCAAACAGGCCGCGACGCCAGCGGGTCAGTCCACCTGGACCTTCGGCCACCTGCGAACGTGCGACGAAGAAGGTCGTCGTCATGGGGTGTAGATCCAGATGCTGTACCACCGGCAGAGCCAGCGCTGCTGGGATATCGGGCTGCTCGCGGAAACCATAGCGCACCAGAATGATGTGCATGCCCTTACCGACATCGGTCACCTGCACGCGTTCGCTGTCTGCAACGTAAGGCACTTCTTCGGTCTCAATGTGCAGGAACACATTGCGCTCGTGCATCACCTTGAAATGCTTCAGGTTGTGGAACAGTGCGGTGGGAACCACGTCGAGTTCGGCACACAGGTAGACAGCGTTGCCTGGCACACGCGGGACGTCCAGGGCCGGGCCCGAGAGGAATGCATCCATCGGGATATCGAGTTGCCGGCGCTGTTCTGAAACCATCGCACTGCCTCGCTTCCACGTGGTGAGCAGGGTAAACAAGGTGAGCGCCATCAGTACCGGAACCCATGCGCCCGCCAAGAACTTGGTCAGGTTACCCGCCATAAATAGCAGCTCGACACAGAAGAACACTGCCAACGCGGCGAGCATCAGCCAGCGGTAGCGGCCACCGCGGTAGGTCACGACATAGGCGCACAGCAGGCTGTCGATCATCATCGCGCCGCACACCGCCACCCCATACGCGTTGGCGACCCGGCTCGAAGTCTCGAACTCGATCACGAGGACGATCACCGCAACCAGCATCAGCCAGTTCATCGCGGGGATGTACACCTGTCCGCGTTCGGTGTCGGAGGTGTGGAGGATGCGCACCCGAGGCAGGAAACCCAGCCGCGCCGCCTGCATGGTCACCGAGAATGCTCCCGAGATGACCGCTTGCGAGGCGATCACTGTGGCAGCAGTCGCAAGACCGATCAAGGTCGGCAGGAACCACTCTGGAGCCAGAAGATAGAACGGGTTGACCGCTGCCGATGGGTCGCGCAGCACCAGCGCACCTTGACCGAAATAGTTCAGCAGCAGTGCCGGGCAGACCAGCCCGTACCATGCCAGCCGCACTGGCACCTTTCCGAAATGGCCCATGTCGGTGTAGAGCGCCTCGCCACCAGTCAGCACCAGGAATACGGCGCTGAGCATGAAGAACGCAGCCAATGGCTCATTGATGGCAAAGCTCAGCGCATAGCGCGGGTCTAGTGCCATGACGATGTCGGGTGTCTGGATGATGCTCACCAGACCCAGGCCGCCCAAGACCAAGAACCAGAGCGTGGTGACTGGTCCGAAGAAGCGCCCGACAAACGCTGTGCCGCGCCGCTGTACCGCGAACAAGGCAACCAGAATGCCGATGGTGATGGGGATGACCCAGTCGCCCAGGTCGGGCGAGAGCACGTTGAGCCCCTCGACCGCAGACAGCACCGAGATCACTGGCGTGATAATGGCGTCGCCATAAAATAGCGAAGCAGCGAATACTCCAAGGATGACTACGCCGGCCGACAGTCCACCGGCCTTGCGTGTCAGCCGCTGGGCAAGGGCGGTCAGCGCAAGGACGCCGCCTTCCCCTTCGTTGTCAAAATTGACCACCATCCAGACGTACTTGATCGAGATGATCAAGGTCATCGACCAGAACAGCGCCGAGAGGATGGCGAACACGTGGTCTGGCGTAGGCGATAAGGGATGTGCGCCGACCAGTGCCTCGCGGAAGGCGTAGAGCGGGCTTGTGCCGATATCGCCATAGACCACCCCAAGGGCGGCAAGGGTGAGCGGCATGAGCGCTTTGCGTTCGTGGGACATCGGCTCCAGACGGCGGGCGGGACGGGCATGTTGCGCCGCAACACCAAGCTGTGTCAAATGACAGAACTGCACCGCCTCGCCGCATCGCGAAGTTGTCCGCTTGCTAGACTCGACCCCTGTCAATGGACTCATCGAACCATCACCCACCTGAGCTGCTTGCTCGACGTGTACGCTTGCGATGGGCCGGCTATCTCTTGCTGGTGGTGGCGTTCCTGCTCGCGTTCTTCCATCGCAACACGCCGGCCGCTATGGCCGATGCATTGGCGATTGACTGGTCGGCTGGTCCCGGTGTGCTGGGCGCCATCTCGGCCAGCTACTTCTGGGTCTACACGCTGATGCAGGTACCGGCAGGCGTACTGGCCGACCTCTACGGTCCGCGCCGTCTGGTCGCCTTCGGGATGGCGGTGGCCGCGGCGGGTACGCTGTTGACGGCATTGGCGAGTGGTCCCATTAGCGGGGCGCTGGGTCGGGTCCTGATCGGTTTCGGCGTTGCGTTCCCGTTCATCGGACTGCTCAAGTTCAGTGCCGTCTGGTTCCCCGAGCGCCAGTTCGCCACGCTGTCTGGTCTGACCATCTTTGTGGGCAACCTCGGGGCTGCCTTGGCGGCCACCCCGCTGGTGTTGTTAATGGGCTTGATGCGATGGCAAGAGCTGTTCCTGCTGCTGGCAGGCAGCACCTTTCTACTGGCGCTAGCGATCTGGCGCTCGGTCTACGACCGTCCGGAGCATGTTGGCCTGCCACCTGTCCACGCCCCCCTACCCAGCGAGCTCGCTGCCGGTAAGGACTGGCGTGCGGGTTTGCGGCGGGTCGTGGCCAACCGGGCAACCTGGCCGGGGTTTTTCATTAATTTCGGTGCGGCTGGGGGGATTTTCGGTTTCGCCGGTTTATGGGGCATGCCGTTCCTGCAGGACGTCTACGGCTTTACCCGCGCCGAAGCAGCGCACCAGACCGGCTTGATGATGGTTGCCTGCGCCGTGGGCGGGCTGGTCATTGGGCGTTTGTCAGATCGCCTGGGTCGCCGCAGGCCGGTCCTGCTGATCTGGACCGCCGTACACACCTTGCTGTGGTTACCGTGGATGCTCGCTTGGCCGCTGTCGGTCGGGGGGAGCACTCTACTTGCGTTGCTGCTTGGCTTTAGTTCGACCTCATTTGCCCTGACCTGGGCTTGCGCCAAAGAGGTCAACCCGCCCGCGCTGTCGGGTATGGCGACCGGCGTGGTCAATACCGGTGCTTTCTTGGGCGGCGCGACGATCCAGCAGGCGATCGGCTTGGCTGTCGAGTTCGAGATGACCGCCGGCAGTTCGCTCGGCCAAGCGCTGGCTCATGCCGTCTGGGCTATCCCCGTGTGCTGCGCGGTGGGGGTATTGGCGGCTCTGCTACAGACCGAGACCTACGCCCGTAATATCAGCTGCGAGCGCGTTTCAGCTGGTACCAGACCAGCATGATGAACGCTGTCACCAGGCCAGCTTGCCAGCCCGCCAGAATCGCCTGCATGCCGGTGTCGGACCACGCTCGCACCAATCCTTCGGTGAGGTAAAGCAAGCTCACGAGCGATGCCCATTGCAGGCTGCGAATGCGGCCATTCAGCACGCCCATCAGTGGTAAAAGTAGTGGCAGGCCCTTCAGGATCAGCCACGAGCCTTCTGGTCGGAGAGGCGCCCAGTAACCCTCCCACGCGACCGTGAGCAAGATCAGGCTGATGTAGACAGCACTGCTGAGTGACTGCGCAAGTGTCTTCGTCATGGATGGAGCCGCCGGGCGATCTCGGCGACGCGCCGACCCAGCGCCACAGCCAGAGCGTGCTCGTGGGTATCGACCGGGCGGTCGCCGGCGCCTCCGCCCACGTGCGACGCTCCGTATGGCGTACCACCACCGGAGGTTTCACTGAGTGCTCGCTCGGAATACGGCAAACCGACGATCAGCATGCCGTGATGCAGCAGCGGTAGCATCATGCTCAGCAAGGTAGCCTCGTTGCCGCCGTGCAGCGAGCCGCTCGACGTGAATACCGCTGCCGGCTTGCCGGCCAGCGCGCCTTGCGCCCACAAACCGGCGGTGCCATCCAGGAAGTATTTCAGGGGTGCGGCCATGTTACCAAAGCGCGTTGGTGAACCCAGGACGAGCCCGTCGCAACCGGCCAGGTCGTCCAGACTGGCATAGGGTGCACCACTGTCGGGAACCGCCGGCTCGGTCGCTTCGCAGACTGCAGAGACTCCTGGGACGGTGCGCAGCACGGCTTCGCAGCCGGCCACTTGGCCAACACCCCGAGCGATCAACCGGGCGAGTTCCCGGGTGCCACCGTGAGTCGAGTAGTAAAGGACGAGGATGCGCGCCATGGCCGGTATCATAGCTGCGTGAACTCGCCAGAGTGGACGCCGTTAGCGGCGAATCGCTCCGGTTCTGCTATTTGCCTGGTTTCTGCAGCCCTGGCGCTCTCTTATCTGTGTTGTCTCAGTCATGAAACGCCACCTTTTCCATTGGACGGGCTTGGTCAACCGGGCCCGCGTCCGTTTCCGAGAGGATCAGCTGGGGCAGGTTGCCAGCAGCCTGACCTTTACCACGCTGCTGGCGCTGGTGCCCTTGGTGACGATCATGCTGGCAGTGTTTTCAGCCTTTCCCATGTTCGACACGTGGTCGCTGTCGTTCAAGCGCTTCCTGTTGACCACGCTGGTTCCCGAGTCGGCTGGCAAAGTGATCAGCATCTACATGCTGCAGTTTGCCGAGAACGCCAACCGCCTGACGGCGATTGGCATTGTCATGTTGGCGCTGAGCGCAGTGTCGCTGATGATGACCATCGAAGCCACCTTCAACACCATCTGGAGGGTGCGGCGTCGGCGGCCACTGGCCACCCGTCTGATGACCTACTGGGCGGTGCTCACTGCCGGGCCAGTGATCGTTGGCGCTGGTTTGTCGTTTAGCAATGTCGCTACTCGCATGGCGGTGGGTGCGACGTCAAACCTGCCTCTTGTGGCCGATGTGCTGTTGTTTTTGGTGCCCTTGGCGCTCAGCGTGGCGGCGTTCGCGGTCCTTTACATGACCGTTCCCAACCGCAACGTTGATCCACGGCACGCGCTGCTGGGGGCGCTGGTGGCGGGTGTGGGCTTCGACCTGACGCGTATTGCCTTCGCCGCCTACGTCAAATATTTTCCCGCGCTTACCGTTGTTTACGGGGCGTTCGCCAGTCTTCCGTTGTTTTTGATCAGCCTCTACCTGACCTGGTGGGTGATACTCCTAGGGGCGGTGGTGGCGGCCGAGTTGGGTGAGCCGGCGACCGCTCGTGCGGGAGGCCGCCGGTCGCCCGCCACCGCGCCGGCGCCTGATTGAGGCGGCCCGAGGCGCGGCTTATACTGCTCGCCTCGGGCCGATAGCTCAGCTGGGAGAGCGCCGCGTTCGCAATGCGGAGGTCGGGAGTTCGATCCTCCTTCGGTCCACCACCTTCTCCCATGCCTTCTGCGTCCAGCGGATGTTCCCGCCGGGACGCTGGTCCTACTCGACGTGCAGGCGCGCCTGTTTGCTGACTTTTGCCTTGGGCAAGGTCAACGTCAGAACGCCGTTGTCGTACTTGGCGCGCGATCCCGACTGGTCCACTTCACCCGGTAGGGTGAAGCTGCGGGACACCGAGCCGACGTATCGCTCCGAGTGCATCAGCCGTCCGTCGTGCTTGGCTTCGTCCTGCTGGCTGATCTCGGCGCCGATGGTCACGACACCATTGTCCACCTGCACTTGGATGTCTTCCTTACGGACGCCGGGCAGGTCGGCGAGTACGACAAAGGCGTCATCGGTGTCTTTTACGTCGATGCGGATCTGTCCTGGTGAGGGGAGTGGCTCACCATGCAGTGGTCGCACCAGAAAGCCGGTAGAGAGGTCGCGGAAGATGTCGTCAAACAGCGAAGGCCGGGGGATGAGCGTAGTCATGTGAGTCTCCTTGTGAAGATGGTTTCATGCTGCGCACAGCCCTGTTGTCGTGTCGTGTGGGCAGGTATGAGGTTAAAGCATCTGACCAGGCCCGTGCTCTGACCTTGGTCAAGATAAGCGATGGTCGCAAGCCGCGGATCCTTGCGCATCTCACTGGCGATCACGACCTGGGCCATACTTGCAGCCATGGAGACCGTGATCCTTGCCATCGGCGTGGCGGTGTTCGCCTCGCATTTCTTGGCGCTGCTGTTTCGGCGGACTGGTGTCCCCGATGTTCTGATACTGATGCTCGCTGGCCTGGTGATCGGGCCGTTGTTGGGCTGGGTCGCGCCCGACGATCTGGGGCGGGTCGGGCCTGTCATCGCAACTATCGCGCTGGTGGTGATCCTGTTCGAGAGCGGCACTTCGCTCCAGCCCGGCGCCTTGCGCAATGCGATGGGGACGATGCTGCTGCTGTCGATCGGTGGCTTTCTGCTGACCGGCGCCGTGGTTGCCACGGCTGGCGTGTACTTGTTGTCGCTACCAGTGCTTCCGGCACTGATGCTGGGTGTGATTCTGGCAGGCACCTCGTCGGCGGTGGTGATCCCGCTGGTCGAGACACTGCAGATGGCCGAAAAACCCGGCACTGTGCTGGTGCTCGAGTCCACCCTCACCGATGTGTTGTGCATCGTGGGCTTGGTGGCTCTGCTGCAGGCCTATGGGCAGGGCGGGACTCTGCAGCCTGTGCCGTTGGCGTTCGGGGTGATCACTGCTTTGCTCTTCGCTGCGCTCATCGGCGTCATCGCTGGAGTGGCTTGGTTGCTGATTCTCGGACGGGTGCGCGGTTTCCCCAGCGCGTTGTCCACTACCCTGGCTTGGGCTTTTCTCGCCTATGGCGCCTCTGAATTGCTGGGCTTTTCCGGCCCCATTGCGGCCATGGCCCTTGGCATTACGCTGACGAGTTTCGATTCGGGCTGGTTCGGGCGGTTCGAGAGTCTGCAGCGACGCGTGCACGCGCTGTCCGAGGCCGACCTCGCCTTCTACCGTGAGGCAGTGTTCCTGCTTAAGACCTACTTTTTTATCTATCTGGGCATCTCGATTCAGTTTGGCGGCACCGACCTTCTTTTTTTGGCGGGTTTGATGATGGCTGCCATCTTGGCCTTGCGGCTGGTTTTGACGCGGCTGCTCTATCGCAAGCCCAACTACAGCTTGCGGGATACCGCCCTGACGTCGATGCTGGCGCCCAAAGGCTTGGCGGCTGCGGTACTGGCTGGCCTGCCGCTGCAACAGGGCGTCGAGGGTGGCGAGCTGATCCGCGACGTGACCTACATGGTCGTCTTGGTCAGCATCATCCTATGTGCGGGGCTGGTCATGTGCTGGCGCTTACGCCCGCTGCGTGCGGTCTATGCTGGCTTGTTGGGAAAACCCGACGCGTTGCCGACGAGCTCGGCCGACGTCAAGCCACTGGATGGACCTGCTGCCGCGGCAAAGCCCGTGGCGGAGAAGGAGGGATTCGAACCCTCGGTACGGGGATAAGCCGTACACACGATTTCCAATCGTGCACCTTCGACCGCTCGGTCACTTCTCCGCAGGGCGCGAAGGTTACCCGCTCGCGCTCGCAGCGGCAACCTCGGCGCCCCCTGGAAAGCGTCCACCGGACACCCGCACATGACCGCCGAGGTCGCGCCAGGTCAGTACGTTCTTTAGGCCAGCCTGCGCCAGGACGACTGCCACCGTAGCGGCCTGGTCCCACCCATGTTCGACCAGCAACCATCCGCCCGGCTGCAAATGCGCCAGCGCACCGGCAGCCACTGCGCGCAATGCATCCAGGCCATCGCCACCCGGGGTGAGTGCGGTGGCGGGTTCAAAGCGCAAGTCGCCGGCCTGCAGATGCGGGTCGTCGGCCGCGATGTAGGGCGGGTTGCTGACGATGAGGTCGAAGCACCCGCTGACGGGTGCATACCAGTTGCCGTGCAGGCAGCGTACGTTACCTGCGCCTAGCCGTTGCACATTATGTTCTGCCACGGCGAGCGCCGCTGAGCTGACGTCGGTCGCGGTGACCCGCCAGTGCGGACGCGCTAGTGCCAGGCTGACGGCGATGCAGCCGCTGCCGGTGCCCAGGTCCAGCACGCGGGCGGGCAGCTCGGCAGGCAGAAGTCGCAGTGCTGCATCGACCAGCGTCTCGGTGTCCGGCCGCGGAATGAGCACGTCGGCGCTGATCACAAACCGATGCCCATAGAACTCGCGCCAGCCCAGCAGGTGTGCGACCGGCGTGCCATGTTGCCGCGCCGTCACCCAGGTTCGCAGCTGCGCTTGCTGTGCATCGCTTAGCGGTTGCTCGGGGTGGCTGATCCAGGCGCCGTTGGGACAGCCGGTGGTCTCGCGCAGCAGCACCCTCGCATCGGCCGCATCGACATTCCTGCGCGCCCAGTTCCAAGCCAAGCCCAACGTTGCCAGGAGTGGCGCAGATGTCTCAGGCATCACCGGCCAGAGCGGCTAGCAACTCGGCCTGGTGCTCGGCTCGAAGAGCGCCCAGCAACTCGTCGAGATCGCCATCCATGATCGCGTCGATGCGGTGCAGCGTCAGGTTGATGCGATGGTCGGTCACCCGACCCTGCGGGAAGTTGTAGGTGCGGATGCGCTCGGAGCGGTCACCGCTGCCGACCAGACTCTTGCGCTCGCTGGCGATCGCTGCCTGTTGTTCTGCCTGCTGTGCCGCTTGGATGCGCGCTGCCAAAATCGACAAGGCCTGGGCTTTGTTACGGTGCTGGCTGCGGTCGTCCTGACACTCCACGACGATGCCAGTGGGCAGGTGTGTCACCCGCACTGCCGAGTCGGTCTTGTTGATATGCTGGCCGCCGGCGCCGCTTGCGCGGAAGGTGTCGATCCGCAGGTCGGCCGGGTTGATGGTCACCTCGGCCAGCTCGTCGGCTTCGGGCAGTACCGCCACCGTACACGCCGAGGTATGGATCCGCCCTTGAGATTCGGTGGCCGGGATCCGCTGAACGCGGTGCCCACCCGACTCGAACTTCAGCCATGAATAGGCGCCGTCGCCCGCCACCCGGGCAATCACCTCGCGGTAGCCACCCAGGTCCGATTCGTTGCTGGACACCACTTCGACGCGCCAGCCACGACGTTCGGCATACCGCGAGTACATGCGGAACAGGTCGCCGGCGAACAAGGCCGATTCATCGCCGCCGGTGCCGGCGCGGATCTCCAGAAAGAGGTTGCGATCGTCGTTGGGGTCGCGCGGCAACAGGCCGGTCTGCAGTTGTCCCTCCAATTCGGCGCGATGCTGTTCGCAGGCGATGATCTCGTCGCGCGCCAGCTCGGCCATCTCGGGGTCGGTGCTCATGGCCTGCGCCGCTTGCAGGTCGGCTTCATTCTTCTGCCAGGCGTGGTAGAGCCCCACGACGCCGTCGATCTCGGCGTGCTCGCGGGTCAGCGTACGGTAGCGGTCGAGGTCGTTGGCCGCATCCTCGGCCGCCAGCAGGCGGTTGAGTTCGTCGAGCCTTTCTTCCAGACGCGCCAGCCGCTGCAGCAGGCTGGGGTTCATGCCCTGGGCGGCTCCGTCAGTCGATTGGGGCGGGTGCTAGTCACGGCCCTGCCCTGGATAGAGCCGCGCCAGCCATTTCAGCAGTTCGGGGCGCTCATTATCGGCGGTGTTGCTCACCGCCTTGGTGGGGCCATGCAGCAGTTTGTTGGTGAGCGACTGCGACAGCGCCTCGACCACCTGTGCCGGGTCGTCACCACGTGCCAGCTGCCGCACTGCGGCGTCGACTGCAGCCTGTCGGGTGCGCTCGGCGTTGTCCCGCAGGTTGCGGACGACCGGTACCGCCTCGCGTGCTGCCAGCCAGTGCATGAAGTCGGCGACCCGCACATCGATGATCGACTCGGCATCGATCACCGCTTCGCGCCGGCTCTCGACGTTCTCGCGGACGATGTGGGCGAGGTCATCGACGGCGTAGAGGAATACGTCGTCCATCTGACCGACTTCCGGTTCGACGTCGCGCGGCACAGCGAGGTCAACGATGAACAGCGGCTTGCGCCGGCGCGCCTTAATCGCGCGCTCAACGAGACCTTTGCCAATGATCGGTAACGGGCTCGCGGTGCTGGTGACGATGATGTCGTGCCGGGCCAGCACCTCGGGCAGATCGTTCAGGCTGATCGCCTCGCCACCAAAACGCTGCGCCAGGCCTCTGGCGCGATCGACCGTGCGGTTGGCGACGGTCACCGACGCAGGCTTGCGCGCGGCGAAGTGGGTCGCGCACAGCTCGATCATTTCGCCGGCGCCGATGAACAGCACGCGCTCGCGAGCGAGGTCGGGGAAGATCCGCCCCGCAAGCCGTACCGCCGCCGCTGCCATCGAAACCGATTTGGCGCCGATCTCGGTTTGCGCCCGTACGTCTTTGGCCACCGCGAACGAGTGCTGGAACAGCTTGTGCAACATCCAGCCCAGCGTCCCGGCATTCTCCGCGCTCTTCGCGGCCTGCTTCATCTGGCCAAGGATCTGCGTTTCGCCCAGCACCATCGAATCGAGCCCCGCCGCGACGCGGAAGGCATGGCGCACCGCGGCCTCGCCGGGCAACTGGTAGAGGTGGTCGGCCACCGTGGTGGTGGGCAGTTGGTGGAAGTCAGCCAGCCAATCGATGGCAGCTTCCGGGCGCTCGGTGTGGCAATACACCTCGGTGCGATTGCAGGTCGACAGGATCGCCGCCTCGGCGACCGGGCGCTGTTCCACCAGGCTGCGGAGCGCATCGCTGACCCGCTCGGCAGGAAAGGCCACCCGCTCGCGGATGCTCAGCGGGGCGCTCTCGTGGTTCAAGCCGAAGGCGAACAGCGACATGGGTAGTGCGGCAGTCATTGCGCAGTGCTCGTGTTCGAGCCCATTCTAGACTTCTCCCTGGGCCGCGTCGGGGCGGCTCTCATCGAATTGCAGGGCATGCAGTCGGGCGTAGGTTCCGCCACGAGCCAGAAGCTCAGCGTGACTCCCCGCTTCGACCACGCGGCCTGCGTCGAGTACAACAATACGGTCAGCGCGCTCGACCGTCGAGAGGCGATGCGCAATGACGAGTGTTGTGCGGCCCTGCATCAACCGCTCCAGCGCCGCCTGCACCTGCTTCTCGGATTCAGAATCCAGGGCCGAGGTCGCTTCGTCCAGAATCAGGATCGGCGCGTCCTTCAGGATCGCCCGGGCGATCGCCAGCCGTTGACGCTGACCACCGGATAGGCGGACACCGTTCTCGCCGATCAGAGTGTCGAAGCCTTGCGGCATCTGGCGGATGAACGCTGCGGCGTATGCGGCCTCAGCGGCCGCCTCGATCTCGGCGCGGCTGGCATCGCGTTGCGCCCCGTAGGCGATGTTGGCAGCGACCGTGTCGTTGAACAGCACGACCTCTTGGCTGACCAGCGCGATCTGCCGGCGCAGGTCGGCCAGACGCAGGTCGGCGGTGTCGATGCCATCGATGCAGATGCGACCGGCATCGGGGCGGTAGAAGCGCGGCAGCAAGTTGGCCAGTGTGGTCTTGCCGCTGCCGCTGGTGCCGACCAGCGCCACCATCTCGCCAGGCTCGATGTGCAGGTCGATATTGCCAAGCGCCTGTTGGCCGCCCTTTTGGTAGGAGAACCCAACGCCTTCCAGCCGGACCTCGCCGCGCGCACGGCCCATGCTCGCCTGTCCCGGATCGTGTTCGGGCAGTTCGTCGAGCAGGGCGAAGACGCTTTCAGCCGCTGCCAAACCCCTCTGCAGCTGATCCATGACGCCGGTCAGTGCCCGTAGCGGCGGCATCAACATCAGCATGGCGACGATGAACGAGACAAAGGCGCCGACTGTCAGGCCGCCATCGCGGGCCTGGCCAGTGGCGATCCAGATCACCAGCGCTACGGCCGACGCTGTCACCAGCTGTACCAAAGGCACTCCAGCCGCCGAGGTGGCTGCTTGTCGCAGCAGAAAGCGCCGCACACTGCTCGCGGCATCACGGAAACGCCCGGCTTCGTAGGGCTGGCCGCCGTAGACCTTGACCACCCGGTGGCCGCCAATCGCTTCGTCAAGCACATGGGTCATGTCACCCATGGCCGCTTGCGCGCCGCGGCTGGCGCCACGCAGGCGGCGTGCGATCTTGCGGATCAGGAACGCCACCACTGGCGACATGGCCAGCACCACCAGTGTCAGTTGCCAATTCAGCCATAACAGCCAGGCCAGAAGGCCGACCACGACCAAGGTCTCTTTGACCAGTGTGGTCAGTGCCTTGGTCGCCGCGTTCATGACCTGGGCGACATCGAAGCTGACCTTCGACAGCAGGTTGCCCGAGGTTGCATCGTCGTAGAACGGCGTCGGCAGGCTCAGTAGTCGTTCGAACATGGCGACGCGCAGGTCCATGACCACGCGGGTACCGATCCACGCGATGGCGTAGTCACTGATGTAGCCGGCGATTCCGCGCAGTAAGAAGAGGCCGATGATGAGCAGCGGCATCCAGGTCATCAGGACCGGGTCTTGTTCGACGAAGGTGCCGTCGAGTAGGGGCTTCATCAATGCCGGCATGGCCGGCTCGGTGGCGGCAACCACCGCCAGCGCCGCGATGCCGCCAGCAAAGCGGGCGCGATAGGGCCGCACGAAGCGCAGCAGTCGAAGGTACAGCGAGCGGCGTGGCGCCGAGCTGTCCGGCAGGGGTGTCGCGGCCATCTAGGGCCTGGCGTGGGGCTGCATCGAGCGGATTATACGGTGGCCAGAGCGGCGCTTCAGCAGAGCGGCGGCACCGCGTCGTTCAGCCCAGCTGTTTCAGCTTGCGGTACAGCGTCGCACGGCCGATTCCCAATCGGCGCGCGGCAGCCGTCATGTTCCCGGAACAGGCCTCGACTGCTTGCAGGATGCTGCGCCGCTCGAGTGCCTGTAGCGGCTCGGCGATGCCGCCATCGTTGGCAGCGAGCTCCGAACCCTTGTTCGTTGTACGGTGCTGTAGTTCGGCTGGCAGATGTTCGGCTTCGATCCGCGTCTCGGGTGCGGCTAGCGCCAGCGCCGTGCGCAAGGTGTTGCTGAGCTGCCGCAGATTGCCTGGCCAGTGATAGGCGATGATGCAGCGCTCTGCTTCGACGCCAAGCCGTACACGGTCTCCGCCCAGGTCGCGCAACATGCTGCGGGCGATCGCCAGCACATCGCTGCGTTCCCGCAAGGGCGGCAGGGTCACTGACATCCCGGCCAGTCGATAGTATAGGTCCTGGCGGAACTGGCCTTCGTTGATCAGACGCTCAAGCGAGCGGTGGGTGGCGCAGACGAGCTGGAAATCGACTGCGACCGGCTCGGCGCCTCCCAAGGGCACCACCACTCGGTCTTGCAACACCCGTAGCAGGCGGGCCTGCAGGCCCAGTGGCATGTCGCCGATTTCGTCAAGGAACAGGGTGCCGCCGTGGGCGGCGCGCAGATGTCCGACAAAGCCCTCGCGTCGGGCGCCGGTAAACGCGCCGCCCTCGTAACCGAACAGTTCCGATTCGATCAGCGTCTCGGGAATCGCCGAGCAATTGACCGCGACAAACGGGCCGTTGCAGCGGCTGCTATCTTCATGGATCGCCCGTGCCAGCCATTCTTTGCCGGTTCCGGTCTCGCCATGGACAAGGATGGGCAGGTCACGATCGATGACTTTGCGCAGGGTCGCCACCACACGACTTACCTGGTCGTCGCCGGCGTGCAGGTCACCCAGCCGCCGTTGCGCGACTCGGATCGCCGATTCGCGAGCTGGGCGTTGGGCTGCGCGTGCTTGGCGGCTGGCATTGCGCGCCGACCCAGCCACCATCGCCACCACCTGCACGCCATTGCGGGTGACGAGGTCGAGGGTGCGTCCGCCATGCGCCAAAACCTGCACGAAGCGGCGGTCGAAGATGCGTTCGAAAGGTAGGCCGATCAACTGGTCCAGTGGCATGCCCAATTGGAACTCGGCACTGCGGTTGGCCGATAGGACTCGCCCCTCGCTGTCGAACAGAGCGAGGCCTTCGCACAGTGTCCCGATGAATTCGGCGCGGGCATGGAAGCGCATCTCGATCGCGCCCGGGAAGGCCTCGAAACAGAGGTGATTCTCGATCGTTTGGGCGGTCATCTTGACCAGAGCCAGAGTATGGCTCTGGTGGCCGCGGTGATCGCCCGACACATCGAGCGCACCGACCTTCTCGCCGCCCGGAGCACGGATCGGCGTGGCCGAGCAGGTGAGGAAGGTGTTGGCCTGGAAGAAGTGCTCGCTGCCGCAGACCTCTAGAGCGCGGTTCTCGACCAACGCGGTGCCGATGGCGTTGGTGCCTTTGCTGTCTTCGTCCCAGCTGACGCCGGGTTGCAGAGCCACCCGTTGCGCCTTCTCGATGAAGTCGTCGTCGCCCAATGAATGGAGGATCAAGCCGCTGGCATCGGTGAGAATGACCATGCAACGGGTGTTGCGGATCTGCTCGTAGAGCGACGCCATGGCCGGCAAGGCCTGGTGGGTGAGGAAGCGGTTGCGGTCGCGGCTGTCTTCAAGCTCGCGACGCGACAGAACGTCGATGTCCTGGCGGGCTTCGGCGTCGAGCCCGCGGTCCAAGCAGCGTTGCCAAGACGACGCGACCTGGTCCGGTAGGTCGGTCGGGTCGACAAAGCCGCGCTCGCGGAGTGCGGTGCGGGCAGCCGACACGGAACGTGTCTGCCCCTGAGTTCTGCTAGCCATGTTCTCCCCCACTACGCGGGAAGGTCTTACGGCAACCCGTGCGACCTGTGTGTTTTGATTCTTTTCGTTGTTGTTTGGCGGACTCTTTGGCCCATATCTGAACGCAGTATAAGTCGCTTTGCGTGTTCCGGCGAGTTGTTGCCAACTTTGTCAGCCTCGCTGGACAGCTTGGTCAGATGGTCGATTGAGTGTGGTTTTCACTCGGGAGTATCCTGACCATTGAAGGAGGTATTCCCATGGTTCAATCTCGCTCGGCCCGACTCTGCTCGGTTCATACCCGCCTGGTCCGATTCGGTCCGATTCACTGCCACTGCCTGCTGCCTCTGGTTTGGCTCGTTCTAGTGGGTTTGATGGTGGGGCTGGCCCGGCCAGCCTGGTCTGCCGGTCCGGATGAGGTGGGTCGTTGGCCGGATATGCGCAAGGCGTTCTTTGCTGACGGCGAAGCGATGTTCGATGCCCGTGTGCGAGTCGAACTACCGGGTAGCGCCGAAGATGCGATGAACGTTCCAGTGGCGGTCGACGCCCGGGCTTTGCCGGCCGGAAGTGTCGAGCGGATCATTGTGGTCGCGGACTTCAATCCGATCCTGAAGGTTCTCGAGTTCGAGCCCGGTGCGCTCGCACCCTACATCGCCTTTCGCATGAAGGTGCAGCAGACCACTCCGGTGCGCGCCGGAGTCAAGCTCAAAGATGGCCGTTGGCTCGTCGGCTCGGCAGTGGTGTCCTCGGCGGGCGGTGGCTGTACAGCCCCCAGTGTCGGCCGTGGCGTCGCGGGCTGGGAGCGGACGCTTAACCAGGTGAGTGCTCGGCAATTCAGCAGCGCCAGCGGTGCGCGCCTGCGCTTCTCGGTGTTACACCCCATGGATACCGGTCTGGCGCCGGGGATCCCGGCTTTCTACCTGGACGAGCTGAATATCCGTGATGCGACGGGCGCGGTCGTCGCGCGCATCCTTCCAGCCGAGCCGGTTAGCGAGAACCCGGTCTTCACCCTCGATGCCCCGGGTGGCCTTACCGGGCTGCTGATCGATGGTCGCGACAACAACGGTAACCGCGTCACCGGAGCGATCTGAGATGCGCGTCTCGGTTCCCTTTGCGTGCTGGGGCGCTGCCCTGTTGTTGGCCACTGGCGCTTCGCAAAGCTTGAAAGCTGCTGATCTGGATATCCAGTCCGTGGCGCCCCGCACCTGGGCCCTGGTCGGCAAAACCGAGGACCTGTCGCCGCAGAACGCTGGAAACATCGCCAATGCTGGCGCGATCGCGACCGCTGATGGTGTGGTGGTCATCGACACCAGTGCATCTAAAGCGCTGGGGGAGGCGTGGCGAGCCGCGATTGCTGAACGGACGTCACAAGCTTTGCGCTTGGTGCTCAATACCCACCTGCACCCAGATCACGTTCTGGGCAACCAGGCGTTTCCAGCCGAGGCGCTGGCGGCGTTGCCGGCCACCCGACAGGGTTTGGAGACCTCCGGCGAGGCCTTCAACGAGAATCTCTATCGCATGGTTGGTGCCGCTATGCAGGGTACTGAACTGGTCATCCCGGAGGGCGTGGTCAACGACGGCCTGCTCGAGCTAGGGGGGCACCGCATCCGACTGCTCGCCTTGGCAGGCCACAGCGAGGCGGATCTCGCCGTGTTCGACGAGACCACTGGTGTGCTGTTCACGGGCGACTTGGTGTTTTTTGATCGTGCACCGACCACGCCGCATGCCAACCTTGCGCGCTGGCGGCAGTCGCTCGACATCTTGGCGGCCCTGCCATTCAAGCGGATGGTGCCCGGGCATGGACCAGTGCTCGACGACGATCGCGGCATCCGCATGACTCGGCGTTGGCTCGACTGGCTAGAACAGACCTTTGTGCAAGCGGCGGCTTCAGGCTTGGACATGACCGAGGTTTTGGCGATGCCGTTGCCTGCCGAGTGGGCATCGTTGCCCTTGGCTGAAAGCGAATACCGTCGGTCGGTGGCGCACCTCTACCCGGCCATCGAGCGCGCCGCGTTAGCGGGTGTTCGCTCCCCCTGACGTATTCAACGCCAGTCCTGCCTTTGTTGGCTGGATGACGATCGGTCGCTCGGAATTCGCTGGCTGGCTGGTTCGGTACCCGACCTGCGCGTCCCACGCGAGTGTCTCACCAAGCTGTCTCGCTGGCGTGTCTCAAGCTGAGACAGTCGGGACACAGATGAGACATCGTCCAAAAGATTCTCGCACTGACCTAGGCGTATTCATGTCTCGCCTGTGGTGGCGTCCAGACAGCAGCCAAGCCGCTTATTTACAGGGTGGATGCCCTGATCGACAACGTGAATAAGCGGTGATTTGCCCTACGTTTTCGAAACTGGCATGCCCTTTGCTTGATATTGCGGCACGGTGACGCCACTGGTGGCGCCGTCACATAGATCAATCCAGGAGGAAAAAGGGATGCAACGCAAGACTCTGTCTCTGTTTGTCGCCGCTGCCTTTGCTGGCGGCGCGATGAATGTCGGCGCCGCCCCGGTGACCGACGCCATGATCGTCAACGACGCCAAGGACACCAAGAACGTCCTGAGCTTTGGCATGGGCACTGAAGGCCAGCGTTATTCGCCGCTGACCAAGATCAACACCAGTAATGTCAAGAAGCTGGTCCCGGCCTGGGCCTTCTCGTTCGGGGGTGAAAAGCAGCGCGGCCAAGAGTCGCAGCCGGTCATCCACAACGGCAAGATCTTCGTCACCGCCTCGTACAGCCGTATGTACGCTGTCGATGCCAAGACCGGGCGCGAACTGTGGCAGTACGAACACCGCCTGCCTGAAGGCATCATGCCCTGCTGCGATGTGGTCAATCGGGGCGCTGCGCTGTACGACAACCTGGTTATCTTCGGCACGCTGGACGCACAGCTGGTCGCACTGGATCAAGAGACCGGCAAGGTCGTGTGGAAAGAGACGCTGGGCGAATTCAGCGCTGGCTACTCTTACACTGCTGCTCCCGTGATTGCCAAGGGCCTGGTCATCACCGGTGTCTCGGGTGGTGAGTTCGGCGTCGTTGGTCGCGTTGACGCGCGTGACGCGAAGACCGGTAAGTTGGTCTGGACCCGTCCGGTGGTCGAGGGCCACATGGGCTATCTGAATGGTCAAGAGAACGGCATCTCCGGGACCACCAACGCCACTTGGCCCGGCGACACCTGGAAGACCGGCGGTTCGACCACCTGGCTGGGTGGCACTTACGATCCGCGTACCAACCTGGTTTACATGGGCACCGGCAACCCGGCCCCGTGGAACAGCCACACCCGTCCGGGCGACAATTTGTTCTCGTGCTCGACCGTTGCCATCGACGTCGACACCGGCAAGATCGTCTGGCACTACCAGAACACACCGAACGATGGCTGGGACTACGACGGTGTGAACGAATTCGTCACCTTCGACATGAAGGGTCCCGACGGCAAGACCATCCGTGCGGGTGGCAAGGCCGACCGTAACGGCTTCTTCTATGTCAATGACGCCAAGACCGGTCAGCTGCTGAATGCCTTCCCCTTCGTCAGCAAGGTCACTTGGGCGACCGGTGTCGACATGGCAACTGGCCGTCCGATCTACGACGACGCGAACCGTCCGGGCAACCCGGGCAGCGAAAAGCAGGGCAAGACGGTGTTCAGCGCGCCTTCGTTCCTGGGCGGCAAGAACCAGCAGCAGATCGCCTACAGCCCCGACACCGGCCTGTTCTACGTGCCGGCCAACGAATGGGGCATGGACATCTGGAACGAGCCGATCTCCTACAAAAAGGGTGCGGCCTTCTTGGGCGCCGGCTTCAATATCAAGCCGCTCTACGAGGATTACATCGGCGCCATGCGTGCGGTCGATCCGAAGACTGGCAAGATCGTTTGGGAGCAGAAGAACAACGCTCCGCTTTGGGGTGGCGCCATGACCACCAAGGGCGGCCTGGTCTTCCACGGCACGCCTGAGGGATACCTCAAGGCGCTAGACGCGAAGACCGGCAAAGAGCTGTGGGCATTCCAGACCGGTTCGGGCGTGGTTGCGCCCCCGGTGACCTGGGAACAAGACGGTGAGCAGTACATCGCCGTCGTATCGGGCTGGGGCGGCGCTGTTCCCCTGTGGGGCGGCGACGTTGCCAAGCGGGTCAACTACCTCAACCAAGGCGGTGCGCTTTGGGTGTTTAAGTTGGCCAAGTAAGCCATGCGTCTGACCGTGTGTCAGCCATAGCTTTTCTCCTCACTACGTTTGGGGCCGACTTTCGGGTCGGCCCATTTTTTCCGGCATCCATGTCGGAGTGGAGATGTCCATGAAATCTGTCTATTTAGCTGCTGTGGCAGTTGCTGCCGCGCTGGCTGTCCCGGCTCAAGTCACTGCCCACGGCGATGTCACACCGCAGGTGATCGACATCACGGGGCTCGATGTCCTGGGCGATGCCTGGACCAAGACCAACCCCTACCGCGGCAATGACGTCGCGACGCGTATCGGCAGCTCTGCCTACAACCAGAATTGCGCCCGTTGCCATGGGCTCGATGCGGTGTCCGGTGGTATCGCCCCCGATCTACGCTACCTGCCCAAGGGCGATGAGGGTGATGGGTATTTCGCCGATGCCGTCCGCAACGGTAAGGTCCGTGACGGTCGCGTCTACATGCCGAAGTTCGAAGGCATCCTTAGCCAAGAAGGTCTGTGGGCCATTCGTACCTGGCTGGAAACCAAGCACGAAGACTGAGCAAGGCACCCAAGAACATGTTGAAGCGCTTTTTCTGCGGGGTGGCGTGCGCTGCCGCCCTTGTGCTGTCGACCCTGTCGCATGCCCTTGAAGTGAAGACGCCGGGCGTTTTGCGCGTCGCTGTCTACAGCGCTTTCCCGCCGTTTTCTGACCGTGAGTCTGGCGGGATCGACGTCGACCTCGCCGGCGCCCTAGCTGAAAAATTGGGTTTGAAGCTGGATCTCGCCTGGGCCGAAGCTGACGAGAGCGTCGAGGACGACCTGCGCAATTATGTCTGGAAAGGCCATTACCTCGGCTATGCCCCCGCCGACGTTATGCTGCACATGCCGGTCGACCCGGTGTTTGCCGAACGCGTCAAGCAGGTTCGCCTGGTTGCCCCTTATTACTCCGAGAGCATTCAGGTGCTGCGCGACCTCAAGCGCATCCCGAAACTCGATAACCTCGAACCGTTCTTTCAGAACAATCACATCGGCGTCGAGATCGCCAGCGCCGCCAATACGTATCTGCTCACCGTTTACAACGGCCGCCTAAGCGACCGGGTTCGGCACTATCGCAATCATGGCGAGGCGGTTGCCGCCCTTCGGGCTGGCGAGGTCAGCGCGGTGATGGGCCCGCGTACCGAGCTCGAGGGTCTGTTGGGGCCGGAACGCGAGGGTTTTGCTATCGGTGCCATCGAGATGACCGGACCGGTGGTGAGTTTTTGGCAGCCAGGTGTCGCGGTGAAGGCCGATCGACCGCAACTCGCCGAGGCACTGCAAAAGCTGATCGACGAGATGATCGCCTCGGGCGAGATGGCGGCCATCTTCGCCCGTCACCACGCCACTTACAAAGCTCCGCGCTTGCCCTGACGAACGCTTAGCGGGCGCCCGTCCGCCGGTCTAGCTAGAGGACGCTGCCAGGATGTTCTGGCCCTGGCGCGGCTGGGCTTCCAGCCAGCGTTTGATGCGGGCGGCATCACCGACACGGGTCTGTGAGCCGCCAGCATCTAGCAGCACGATGACTACCGAGCGCGCGGCGACCCGGGTCTGCATGACCAAGCAGCGGCCCGCCTCACGGATGTAGCCCGTCTTCGAAATACCGATGTCCCAATCCGGGTTGCGCACCAACGGGTTGGTGTTGCGGAACTCCAGCGCTTGGGCACCCAGTCGCGCCGTGCGCGCGCCCTCGGTGCTGAACGCTCTGATCTCGGGGTAACTGTGCGAGGCCTGCACGAGGCGGACCAGGTCCATGGCGCTCGCCCGGTTGCTGGCGTGCAGGCCAGTGCTGTCGGCGAAATGACTGTGCTCCATACCGATCATGCGGGCTTTGGCGTTCATGGCGCGGACAAAGGCATCGTTACCGCCAGGGTAATGTCGTGCCAGTGCCGAAGCTGCACGGTTCTCAGAGGACATCAGCGCGAGGCGCAGGGCTTCTTCGCGGGTCATCTTGGCACCCACCGGGATTCGGGATGATGAGCCTTTCAGGGTATCGACGTCATCGCGGCTGATGGTCAGTGTCTCGTCCATGGGCAGTCGCGCATCCAACACGACCATGGCCGTCATCAGCTTGGTGATCGAAGCGATCGGCTTGGCGCCGGCGTCATTGCGGCTGTAGAGCAACTGCCCGCTGTCTTCGTCAAACACCACCACAGTGCGCGACTGCACGCCGGGACTGGCGCCGCTCGGGTCGGCCTGCTCAGTCGCTTGGGGCTTCGCTGGTGCGGGCTTTCTAGCTGCTGGATCGGCGACGCCGGAGACCGGCACGGCGACCAACACAGTGGCCAGGAGGGAGCTGAAACAGCGCTTGAATCCGCGGTGCATCGGTCAACTCCTGAAGTCTAAAGTGCAAGAAAAATACAGGCTTGTAGAAAATTCATCAAGCAGATTCCGAATCTTGGCCGGGCGACTGCTCCGGCTCGTGTTGCTGGCGTTCCCACATTGCGCGGTAGACACCTTTGCGCGCGAGCAACTCGGGGTGTGTGCCACGCTCGATGATATGGCCGGCATCGAGCACCAAGATCTCGTCGGCATCGACCACAGTCGATAGGCGGTGCGCAATGACCAACGTCGTGCGATCGTGAGCGATGCGTGTCAGCTCGGCTTGGATAGCGCGCTCGGTGGCCGAATCCAGTGCCGATGTGGCTTCGTCGAAGACCATCACTGGCGGATCCTTCAGCAAAGCCCGGGCGATCGCCACACGTTGCTTCTCGCCGCCCGACAGCTTGAGTCCGCGCTCGCCGACGCGCGTCTGGTAGCCGTCGGGCAGCGACTCGACAAAGGCGTGGATGTGAGCGGCGCGGGCGGCTTCGACGACCTGCTCGTGTGATGCGTCCGGTGCGCCGTAGGCAATGTTGTAGGCGATTGTGTCGTTGAACAGCACAGTGTCTTGCGGCACCACGCCGATCGCTGCGCGCAGGCTCTGCTGCGTCACCTGGCGGATGTCCTGACCGTCGATGCAGATGCGCCCGCCGCTGACGTCATAGAAGCGGAACAGCAGCCGGGCCAAGGTTGTTTTGCCTGAGCCGGACGCGCCAACCACCGCAACGGTCTGGCCGGGCTCGATGGTGAAGCTTACGCCGTGCAGAACTTCGCGGCGTTCATCGTAGCCAAAGCGAACATCCTGAAAGTCAATCCGTGCCCCCGCGAGTTGCAGTGGATACGCGTCGGCTGCATCGGCGACATCAGGGTTCTCTCGCAGCAAGCCGAACATGCGCTCCATATCGGCCAATGCATTCTTGATCTCGCGGTAGACGAAGCCCAGGAAGTTGAGCGGCAGATAAAGCTGCAGAAGGAAGGCGTTCATCAGCACCAAGTCGCCGAGCGAGAGCTGCCCAGTGACGACTCCATCGGCGGCGAGCAGCATCAGCAGTGTGACCCCGACTCCGATGATCAGCGCTTGTCCAGCGTTCAAGGTGGCCAGCGAGGTCTGGTTACGGACCGCAGCAGATTCCCATCGCGTCAGGCTGTCATCGTAGCGGCGCGCCTCCCAGTCCTCGTTGCCGAAGGTCTTGACCGTCTCGAAGTTGAGCAGCGAGTCGATGGCACGCGTGTTGGCGCTGGAGTCCATGTCGTTCATGGTGCGACGGAACACCATGCGCCACTCGGTGACCAGTAGCGTGAAGCCGACATAGACAGCCAGCGTGGCCAGTGTGATGGCCCCGAAGCGCCAGTCGTACTGCCAGAACAGATAGCTGGCGACCAGCCCGATTTCGACCAGGGTGGGCAGGATGTTGAAGACCATGAACTGCAGCAGGAAGGAGATGCCGCGAGTACCGCGCTCGATGTCGCGCGACATGCCGCCTGTCTGCCGCTCTAGGTGGAACTTCAGCGACAGTCCATGCAGATGGCGGAACACCCGCAGTGCGATGCGGCGGATGGCCCGCTGCGTGACCTTGGCAAAGATCGCGTCGCGCAGTTCGCCAAACAGGGTGGCGGCAAACCGCAACAGGCCGTAACCGACCACTAGCGCCAGCGGCAGCACCAACTCGACCGGCTGCGCCGATAGCGCATCAACGATACGTTTCAGCACCACGGGTACGCCCACATTCGCAACCTTGGCGGCCAATAACAGCAAGAGCGCGGCGGCAACGCGGCCACGGAACTCCCCGAGGTATGGCAGCAAGCTGCGGATGGTGGCCAGATCGCCAGGCCGATCGTGAGGGAAGGGTGGGTGAGCAAGGGAGCGCATTGGCCCATTGTCCGCTAAAATCCGGCCCTTCCACGCAGACAAGAGCGCGCCACACGGTGAGCACCCGCCCGACTTTTCTCGAACGCCTCGCCCAGCGTGTGCTGCTGTGCGACGGTGGTACCGGTACGCTGATCCAGGCCGAGGACTGGGACGTCGAGCGCGACTTCATGGGGCTCGAGAACTGCTCCGAGATCCTCGTCGCCACGCGTCCGGATTTCGTCGAGAAGGTGCACCGCGCTTACTTCGAGGCCGGCGCAGATTGTGTCGAGACCAACACCTTCGGCGCCAACAAGGTGGTGTTCGCCGAGTTCGACCTGGTCGAGCGCACCTACGAGCTCAACCGCGACGCTGCCGCCATCGCCCGCCGTCTGGCCGATGAGTACAGCACGCCGGAGTGGCCGCGCTATGTGCTCGGCTCGGTCGGGCCTGGGACGAAACTCGCCAGCCTCGGCCACACGACCTATGACGTGCTCGAGGACAGTTACGCCGAGCAGGCGCGCGGCCTGATCGATGGTGGCATCGACTGTTTCCTGCTCGAGACCAATCAGGACCTGCTCACGGTGAAGGCGGCCATCAACGGCTGCAAGATCGCCCGCCGCGAGAAGGGCCGCGAGGACATCCCCATCTTTGTCCAGGTGACCATCGAGACCACTGGCACCATGCTGGTCGGCTCCGACATCGGCTGTGCCACCACTGTGCTGGACGCGATGGACATCGATGGCATCGGCCTCAACTGCGCCACCGGCCCGGCCGAGATGGCCGAGCATGTGAAGTATCTTGGTGAAAAGTGGCGCAAGTGCATCTCCGTCATGCCCAACGCCGGGCTGCCCATGCTGGTGGATGGCAAGACCGAATACCCGCTGCTGCCCTACGAGCTCGCCGAGTGGCAGGGCCGCTTCGTCGAGGAGGACGGCGTCCACCTCATCGGCGGCTGCTGCGGCACCACGCCCGAGCATATCCGAGAGCTGCGCGCCATGCTCGATGCCCGCCCGAGCCCGGCGCCGGTGGAGCGCACCCCGCAGTGGGAACCCTCGGTCGCCAGCCTCTACACCAGCGTGCCCTTGCGTCAGGAGGCCGCCATCTTTGCTATCGGCGAGCGCAGCAACGCCAACGGTAGCAAGAAGTTCCGCGAGCTGCTGGCCGCCGAGGACTGGGACGGCATCACCGCCATGGGCCGCGAGCAGGTGCGCGAGGGCAGCCACGCGCTGGATGTGTGTACCGCGTATGTGGGCCGGCCGGAGGTGAGCGACATGAGCGAGGTGGTGTCGCGCTACCGCGGCCAGGTCACGGTGCCCATGGTCATCGACTCGACCGAGTACCCGGTGCTCGAGGCGGCGCTGAAGCTGATCGGCGGCAAGGCCATCATCAACTCGATCAACTTCGAGGACGGCGAGGAGAAGGCCGCCAAGGTGCTGCAGCTCGCCAAGAAGTTCGGCGCTGCGGTGATCGCACTGACCATCGACGAGGACGGCATGGCCAAGAGCGTCGACAAGAAGCTCGAGGTCGCGCACCGGCTCTACGACTTCGCGGTGAACAAGCACGGCCTGCCGGCCGAGGATCTGCTGTTCGACCCGCTCACCTTCACCATCTGCACCGGGGTCGAGGACGACCGTGAGCACGGCATCGCCACCCTCAAGGCCATCGAGCGCATCCGCGCCGAGTTGCCCGAGTGCCAGATCATGCTGGGTCTGTCGAACATCAGCTTCGGCCTCAACCCGGCGGCGCGGCATGTGCTGAACTCGGTGTTCCTGGCGCACGCCGAGAAGGCCGGCATGACGGCGGCGATCATTCATGTGGCCAAGATCATGCCGCTGCACAAGATCGCCGAGGACGAGCGCATCGCTGCCGAGAACCTCATCTTCAATCGCTGGGATGCTGGCGACCCGTTGCTCACCTTCGTCGACAAGTTCAAGGATCGCACCACGGCGGCGGTGGTCAAGTCGCGTCCGGATACCATCGAGGAGGTGCTCAAGCAGCGCATCATCGACGGCGACAAACAAGGCCTGAACGATGACCTTGCCGAGGCGATGAAGACCTATGCGCCGCTGGCCATCATCAACGACCTGCTACTCGACGGCATGAAGGTGGTGGGCGAGTTGTTCGGTGCCGGCGAGATGCAGTTGCCCTTCGTGCTGCAGAGTGCCGAGACCATGAAAGCCGCGGTGGCCTATCTGGAACCGTTCATGGAGCGGGTCGAGGGCCAGGAGAAGGGGATCCTGGTGCTGGCGACGGTCAAGGGCGACGTGCACGACATCGGCAAGAACCTGGTCGACATCATCCTCACCAACAACGGCTACAAGGTGATCAACCTCGGCATCAAGCAGCCGCTGCTCAACATGCTCGAGGCTGCCAAGCAGCACAACGCAGATGCCATCGGCATGAGCGGGCTCTTGGTGAAGAGCACGGTGATCATGAAGGAGAACCTCGAGGAGATGGCCCGCGAGGGCTACGACATCCCGGTCATCCTTGGTGGCGCGGCGCTGACTCGCAAGTTTGTCGAACAGGACTGCAGCCGGGCGTACACCACCGCGCCCGACCGCGTGTTCTACGCCAAGGACGCGTTCGCCGGATTGCGGCTGATGGATCAGATCGTGGCAGCGCGGGCCACTGCTGGCTGATCCGGCGGTCCGACGCGTCTAAACGCGCGGCACCCGCAAACAAAAAGGGCGCCTTGGGCGCCCCTTTTGCGATACCGGCAGGCTCTTACTTGTAAACGCCAGCCTTCTTGTAGTGGTCAACCATTTCTTGCGGCGAGATGTAGCCGTCCTTGTTGGTGTCCATGGCATTCCAGTCGATCTTGTCGTAGGCAAAAGCGGCCGGGGCGAACATGCCGAAGACGGCGAACAGGGCGAACAGCTTGCGCATAACAACCTCCTCATTGTTGATGGTTCGGAGACGCGAACGGCAATACTGCTCTAATCGCGATCCGGCTTAGATGCTGTCCTAGTCTGCGCAAATGTGCAAGTACCCCGTTCGATTGATGCATCACTGCGGTTCAACCCCCGCCGATGCAAGCCCGCCGCGGAACTATTCGGCCATTGAACCTTCTACAACGGTCTTCCCGGCGCAAGCTACCCGGACCTAAAACGGAGAATGAGACATGCATAAGACCCTGATTCCGCTACTTGCCAGCGTGTTGGCCGTACCGATGGCGGCCCAGGCTGGCCCTGCCGACTATCCGACCATCGACCGCGTCATCTTCGTCAATGAATGTATGCAGAGCAACGGTGCCAACCTCGACACCATGTACAAGTGCTCGTGCGTAATGGACCAGCTGACCCAGACTCTCAGCTATGACCAGTTCAGTGATGGCGACGTTGCCACGCACGGCGCCAACACCATGGGCGAGCGTTCCGGCCTGTTCCGCGATCCGGAGCACGTGCGCGGCAATGCCAAGACGCTCACGTCGGCCAAAGCCGACGCCGCGAAGGCCTGCAACTTCAACGCCAAGAACCTGTAAACGATTCGGTCAACACGCTGTTCCAGCGACGTCGCACTTAGGGCAGCAGACCCGCGAGCAGCGTGTTCAGGTGGCGCCGGCCCATGGAAGTCGGCACCACCCGTGCGCCTTCAATACCGACCAGCCCCTGGTCTATTGCTGGCTTGAGCTTTGTCCACAAGACGGCCCACGGCAGACCTGTTCGTTCAGTGAACAGGCGGGTCGGAAAGCCCCCGTGCAGGCGCAGCGCGTTCATCGCAAACTCGAAGGGCAAGTCGTCTGCCGCGACGTCGGTCTCGGCCTCGAACATGGCCAGACCCCCTGCTGCGCGCTCCAGATACGATCTTGGGTGACGCGGCCGGGCTTGCCGGACGATGCGATCTTGCAGGGTCAGCTTGCTGTGCGCGCCGGCGCCGATGCCCAAGTAGTCGCCAAAGGTCCAATAATTCAGGTTGTGTTGGCACTGCTGACCGCGGCGCGCATGTGCCGAGGTTTCGTAATGTTCGAAGCCCGCCTGATCCAGACGGGCCTCGACCGCTTCCGCGATCTCGGCTGAAGCATCGGCATCTGGTAGCCCGCTCGGTGGCGTTGCCGCAAAAGCGGTATTCGGCTCGAGGGTGAGTTGATACGCCGATACATGCCCGGCGCCGAGGTCGATGGCACGGTCGACGTCAGCGACCGCTTGCGCTGCGGTTTGTCCCGGCAGGGCGTGCATCAGGTCGACATTGACCCGCTCGAACAAGCCGTTCGCGGCGCGCACGATGGCGCTTGCCTCGTCCGCTGAATGGATGCGACCGATCGCCGTCAGCAGGTGATCATCAAAGCTCTGTACGCCGATCGACAAGCGGTTGATCCCGGCTGCCGCGAAGCCGGCAAGATGTGCCGCATCTGTCGCCCCGGGGTTGGCTTCGAGCGTGATCTCGATATCCGGGCGCAGTCCAAGCAAGGCTCGTAACCCATCGAACAGACGAGCGATCTGCCGCGGGGCGAACAGCGACGGTGTGCCGCCACCCAAAAACACAGTGTGTATCGGCCGCCCCCAAACCAGCGGGAGCGCGCCTTGCGCATCGGCGATCAGGGCATCGACGTAGGCTTCTTGGGGGATCTCGCCGCGTGCCTCGTGCGAGTTGAAATCGCAGTATGGACACTTGCGCACACACCACGGTAGGTGGATGTAGAGCGACAGCGGCGGCGGTTCGCGCAGACCGATCAGTGCTGAAGAGATGGTGGAGGCGCTGGTATCGGTCGCTCTGCCAGCGTTGACCGGAAGGATTGCAATGGTGCCGCGCTTCACGATTGACGCTGTAGTGCCGCTATCAGTCCTTGTAGCGCTTGGCTGCGATGACTCAGCGCACGTTTGCGGTCGGCCGATAGTTCGGCGCTGGTGCAGCCGAATTCGGGCAGCCAGAAGATCGGATCGTAGCCAAAACCGCCCTCGCCGCGGGGCGCTTGGGCGATCTCGCCATACCAGCTGCCTTCGGCGATCAACGGCTGAGGGTCGTCGGCGTGACGTACCAAGACCAGGACCGCGTGGTACCAGGCCCGCCGGTCGGCTTCGCCGTGCAACACGTCAAGCAGGCGGGTGTTATTGCGGACATCGGAACGTGGTTCCCCCGCGAAGCGGGCCGAGCGCACGCCTGGGGCGCCTCCCAGTGCGGCAACGCAGATGCCCGAATCGTCGGCGAGGGCTGGTAGGCCGCTATGCAAGGCGGCATGGCGCGCCTTGGCCAAGGCATTCTCAACAAACGTGACGTGGGGCTCGTCGGCTTCGCCGATGCCCAGCGCGCCCTGGGTGACCAGGTCGAAGCCCAGCGGAGCCAGTAGCGTCTCGAGTTCACGCAGCTTGCCGGGGTTGTTGCTGGCCAATACCAGTCGCTTTAAAGCGTTCATGCGGCTTGCCGCGGACGTGCTGGAGCCAGCTGCCCAGTGACCGCGGCGAGGATCTGCCAAGGGTCGTGCAGCGGCTCGAGTCCCTTGCCGGCGCGTTCGGCCAAAGCCAAGGTGCGCAAGGCCGATTCGACGGCGCGCAAGGGCAGGCGACGGCTGGCGTTCAGCACCAAGCGTTCGCGCTCGCCATAGAGGCGGCAGGCGCGGCGCGTGGTCTCGCTGGGGCGCCCGCCCTCGTCGAGTACAGCCCAGACCGCTTGTAGCAGGTCCCCCAGCATCCACACCAGTAGCGGGATGGCGACGGCCTCGCTGGCCAGTCCCTGCAATACGCGGCGCGCTCGCAAGGCGTCGCCGGCCAATGCTGCATCGACCCACTGTTGCGGGTCGAACCTGGCCACGTCGAGCACGGCCTCGCGGACCAGCGCAGCGTCGAGCTGACCGGGCGGGAACAGCAGGGCGAGTTTTTCCAGCTCCTGCCGAGCCGCCAACAGGTTGCCCTCGACCCGTGCGGCGAGGAATGCGAGCGTGTCGGCGTCGGCGGACTGGCCGGCGCGTTCCATACGCGAGGCGATCCAGCGCGGCAACGATTCCAGCGACGGTGCGTCGCATTCGATCACCTCGCCAGCCGTTTGCAGAGCCTTGAACCAGGCGCTCTTACGCGTCTGCCAGTCGGCGCCCTGGATGCTGACGATGGTCACCGTCTCGTCGGGGAGGTGCTCGCAGTAGCGGCGGATCGCCTCGCCGCCGGTGTCACCAGGTTTGGCGGTCGGCAGTCGCAGCTCGATGATCTGCTTGCTGGCGAACAGCGACAGACTGCTGGCCGCGCGCTCAAGCAAGGACCAGTCGAAATTGCCTCCCGCTGCCAGCACGGTACGCTCGCTGAAGCCAGCTTTGAGGGCATTGCTGCGGATGGTATCGGCGGCTTCGATGACCAGCAGCGGTTCGTCACCGACGAGAGTCCACAGTCCGGGTACAGCCCCGCGCGGCACGCTTTATTTCCGGACCGCGTCGATGCGGCGCAGGATCTGCACAGCCGCATCGCGTTGCATGGCCTCGACCAGCGTGGCGATCTCGGCGGTTTTGCTGAGCACGGCAGCATCGTCATAAGAGACTTGGGTTCGGAATTCCACGGTGTTCGGAGCGATGAGCGCGCGCGACTGCTGGCGGACATCAAAGCGGACGACCTGGACCAGTTCGATTTCGCGTACCCGGCCACCACCCGACAAAGCAATGATGCGTCGCAGGGTGCGGTCTTCAAGGATGTTGATCTCGACATCGGCGGCCTCGGTTCCAGGGACCAGTTGCGCTCCGCCACTTTGGCGCACCAGGTCGCGCAGCATGCCGGCCGTGCCAGCGTCGCCTCGCACCAGCACCCGTCCAAGAGGTGCCGTGTCGGGCCCCGCCCCGGCCAGCTGCCAGCCGCAGGCGCTGACCAGACTGACCAGTAGCAAAGCCAGTAGGCCCGGGTAGACGCGTAGCGCTCGGCGCATCTCGATCACCCCACGATGTTGACGAGTCGACCGGGCACGACAACCACCTTCTTCACCGGTCGGCCTTCAAGGTAACGCGTCGTCATCTCGCTTGCCAGTGCCGCCTGCTCGATGACCTCTTTCGGCGCATCGGCTGCGACCCGCAGGCTGCCGCGCAGCTTGCCGTTGACCTGAAGTACTAGCTCGATCTCGTCTTGAACCAAGGCCGCCGGGTCTGGCTCGGGCCACCCAGCGGCTAGGATGTCGTCGCCAAAGCCGAGCTCGGCCCACAGCACCTGAGCGATGTGCGGGGTGATGGGCGCGAGCACCCGTAGCAAGATGGAAACGCCTTCGCGCGCGACGGCGTTTGCCGCTGCGCCATCGCACGGCAACTTTTCGAGCGCGTTGAGCAGCTTCATGCAACCCGAGGCAACCGTATTGAACTGCTGCCGGCCAAGGTCGAAGTTGCACTGCTTGAGCGTCAAGTGGATGTCGCGGCGGGCGTCCGCAAGTGCCGCGTCAAGAGAGGACGGGATCGGTCCGGCTGTCTTGACCGCATCACTGACCGTAGCGCCATAGCCCCAGACGCGCTTCAAGAAACGGTATGCGCCCTCGACGCCGGCGTCGGACCACTCCAGCGTCTGCTCCGGCGGGCTGGCGAACATCATGAAGAAGCGCGCGGTATCGGCGCCGTAGGTATCGATCAGCCCCTGCGGGTCGACGCCGTTGCGCTTGGACTTGCTCATGGTGCCGATGCCGTCGTAGCCCACCGCACTGCCGTCGGTCTTTAGCGTGGCGCCAGTGATACGTCCGGCGTCGTCGCGGACGATGTCGATCTCGTCCGGCGCAAAGTACTCGATGCCGCCCTTGTCGGTGCGCCGCGAGAAGATGTGGTTCAGCACCATGCCCTGGGTGAGCAGGTGCGCAAAAGGCTCGCGCTCGCGCATCAAGCCGAGGTCGCACATCACCTTGTTCCAGAAGCGCGAATAGAGCAGATGCAGGATGGCGTGCTCGATGCCGCCGATGTACTGCTGCACCGGCATCCAGTAGTCGGCGCGGGCGTCGACCATGGCGTTTTGATTGTCGCGCGCGCAATAGCGGGCGTAGTACCAGCTGCTGTCCACGAACGTGTCCATGGTGTCGGTCTCGCGCTGCGCCGCGCCGCCGCACTTCGGGCAGGCGCAGTCGAGGAAATCAGCCCGGTTGCGCAGCGGGTTGCCAGAACCATCCGGCACGCAGTCCTCCGGTAGCACCACCGGCAGCTGCTCATCCGGCACCGGCACGTCGCCGCAGGCGGGGCAGTGGATGATCGGGATCGGGCAGCCCCAGTAACGCTGCCGGCTGATACCCCAGTCGCGCAGGCGCCACTGCGTCTTCTTCTCGCCGATCCCGCGCGCCGCAAGATCCGCCGCAATGGCCTCGATCGCGTCGGCGTAGCCCTTGCCGTCGTAGGCGCCCGAATTCACACATCGGCCATCCTTGCTGGCGTACCAGTCCTGCCACACATCGGTCGAGAAGACCTGGCCGTCGACATCGATCACCTGACGGATCGGCAGGCCGTACTTGCGGGCGAAGCCGAAATCCCGCTCGTCGTGCGCCGGCACCGCCATCACCGCGCCCTCGCCGTAGCTCATCAGAACGTAGTTGCCGACCCACACCGGGACCTGTTCGCCGGTGAGCGGGTGGACGACCGTGAGCCCCGTGGCCACGCCCTCTTTGTCTTGGGTGGCGAGTTCGGCCTCCTGCTGCGTGCCCTGCCGGCATCTGTCGACAAAGGCCGCCACAGCCGGATCGAGTCCTGCCGCGTGCAGCGCCAGCGGGTGCTCTGCAGCCACTGCGCAGAAAGTCACGCCCATGATGGTGTCGGCGCGGGTGGTGAACACCCACAGCTTGCCGTCGCCGATCAAGGCGCCATCAGCACCCCGGATGTCGTGCGTGAAGGCGAAGCGCACGCCCACGCTCTTGCCGATCCAGTTGGCCTGCATGGTGCGCACGCGCTCCGGCCAGCCGCCGAGCGTGTCGAGGCTGGAGAGCAACTCCTCGGCGTACTGCGTGATGCCCAGGTAGTAACCCGGGATCTCCCGCTTCTCGACCAGCGCGCCGGTGCGCCAGCCGCGTCCGTCGATGACCTGCTCGTTGGCCAACACGGTCTGGTCCACCGGGTCCCAGTTCACCACCTGCGTCTTCTTGTAGGCGATGCCCTTCTCGCGCATGCGCAGGAACAGCCACTGGTTC